>QCWI01000004.1:7260-9641 GCA_003149635.1 Fluviicola sp. XM-24bin1 | reverse complement strand
ATGGATCCAACGCCAGCGGATGTAACAGTTGAATGTATTGGTGACGTACCAGCTATGATCAACTTAGGTTGGACAGATAACTGTGATGGAACAGGAACAGTAACAGGAACGGATGTTTCAGATGGACAAACATGTCCAGAGACAATCACACGAACTTGGACATACACCGATGCTTGTGGAAACACAGCAACAACTTCTCAAACTATTACAGTAATCGACACACAAGCACCTGTATTTAACGCGGCACCAGCAGCAGTAGCAGTTGAATGTATCGGAGATGTTCCAGCAATGACGGATCTTGGATGGACGGATAACTGTGATGGATCAGGTACAGTAACTGGATCAGATGTTTCTGACGGACAGACTTGTCCTGAGACAATCACACGTACATGGACATACACAGACGGATGTGGAAACACATCATCTACAACGCAAACAATTACCGTAATTGATACACAAGCTCCTGTGTTCGCGGCACCACCAGCAAACGTAACAGTAGAATGTGCTGGTGATGTTCCAGCAATGACCAACCTTGGTTGGACAGACAACTGTGACGGAGCGGGATCGGTAGCAGGTACAGATGTAAGCGACGGACTTACTTGTCCAGAGACAATTACACGTACTTGGACATACACGGATGCTTGTGGTAACGTAGCAACGGTATCTCAAACCATTATCGTGGATGATACAACGCCACCAACAGCATCGAACCCTGCGACGACCATAGTGCCTGGAGGGCCAGTGCCACCAGTGGACGTGACGGTTGTAAACGATGAAGCGGATAACTGTACGGCAAACCCAACAGTAACATTTGTAAGTGAGTCTTCAGACAACAACCCTTGTCCTGAAACGATCACACGTATTTACGAAGTAACGGACGATTGTGGTAACTCGATTCAAGTAACTCACTTGATCGTAATTACCGATCCAATCATGCCGACTGGTACTGCACCAGGGCCAATAACAGTCGAATGTATCGGAGATGTTCCAGCGGCAGATCCATTGTTGATTACCGATGAAGCAGATAACCAAGGTGTGCCAACAGTGGCGCACGTAGGAGATGTATCCAACGGACAAACGTGTCCAGAAACGATCACTCGAACTTATAGCATCACAGATGTTTGTGGTAACCAAATCACGGTAGATCAAATCATCACCGTTCAGGATATCACAGCACCAGTAATGGCAGCAGCACCGGCAGATGTAACAGTAGAATGTATCGGTGATGTTCCAGCAATGACTAACCTTGGTTGGACAGACAACTGTGACGGAGCAGGGACAGTGATTGGCACGGATGTATCAAACGGACAGACATGTCCAGAGATCATCACTAGAACATGGACATATACAGATGCTTGTGGTAACACAGCATCAACTTCACAAACGATTACAGTGATTGATACGCAGGCGCCAGTATTCGCAGCCCCACCAGCTGACATCACAATTGATTGTATCGGTGGATTGCTTTCTGGTAACGCATTAGTATGGACAGATAACTGTGATGGAGCAGGAGCGGCACTTCCGACTGATGGGCCACTAGTAGGTGGAACATGTGGAGGTACAATCACACGAACTTGGACGTACACGGATGCTTGTGGTAACACAGCAACGGTGACCCAAACAATCACAGTGAACGATAACCAAGCACCAGTAATGGCAGCCGCACCAGCAAATGCGACGTACCAATGTATCGGAGACGTTCCAGCAATCGCTGATGTTGGATGGACAGATAACTGTGATGGAGCAGGAACGGTAATGGGAACAGAAGTATCCGATGGTCAATCATGTCCAGAGACGATTACCAGAACATGGACGTACACAGATAACTGTGGTAACACATCGACAGTATCTCAAACGATCATCGTTGATGATACCACACCACCAACGGCATCGAACCCAACACCGATTTCGGTACCGGGAGCGAATGATGTTCCGAACCCAGATCCAACAGTCGTAACGAATGAAGCGGATAACTGTACGCCGAACCCAGTTGTTGCTTGGGTAAGTGATGTGAGTGACGGAAACGTTTGTAACGGAGAAATCATCACACGTACTTACAGCATCACCGATGACTGTGGTAACCAAACATTGGTAACACAAGAGATCACGATTCTTGCCACTCCAGCACCAATCGATGCTGGGAACGATACACTCATCTGTTTGGGTGAAACGGTAACCATTGTTGCATCGAATCCATGGAATGCACAATTGACATGGTCACCGCAGGTACCACAAGGGCCATTCTCACCGACACAAACAACAACGTACACGGTGACAGCAGATAACGAAGGGTGTATCTCTTCAGACCAGATTACTGTGACAGTTGAGGCGCCACCAATTGTGAGCTTCGCTGGAGATGTATTGTCAGGATGTGCGCCATT
>QCWI01000004.1:0-6609 GCA_003149635.1 Fluviicola sp. XM-24bin1 | reverse complement strand
GACGGTGAACTTTACTAATACTTCATCATCCGTAAGTGGATTGGCAGATTGTCAATGGACTATCAACGGACAAACGGTGCCAGGATGTACATCTGGAGCCTACACATTCACAAGTGCGGGTACATACGATGTAACATTGACTACAACATCAGTGAGTGGATGTACAGCAACCGATACGTATGCGCAATACATCTACGTGGAAGCTGATCCAATCGCATCGTTTACGCCATCATCGACTGAGTTATCAAGTCAGTTTACGGAAGTGAACTTCGATAACACTACCACAGGAGCAACGTCATACGAATGGGATTTCGGAACTCCAGGAGCGACAAGCACAGAGGTGAATCCATCTCATACATATCCTGAAGAACCGGGAACTTATAATGTTATGTTGACGGCATACACAGATCTCGGATGTATGGATCAAGCATTCGCAACGATCACGATTCAAGAAGAGTTGATTTACTACATTCCGAATACATTCACTCCGGATGGAGATGATTACAACGAAACATTCTTGCCGGTATTTACGGAAGGATATGATCCAATGGATTTCCACTTTTTGATTTTTAACCGTTGGGGAGAAATCATTTGGGAATCTTATGATGCCTCTGTAGGTTGGGATGGAACGTATGGAGTTGCCGGTGATCTTGTTCAAGACGGAACGTACGTTTGGAAATTAGAGTTCAAGACGAATATGAACGACGAACGCAAGTTCTTGACCGGTCATGTGAATCTTATTCGATAGATCACCAATAATATTCAATCAGACTTTAAAAAGGGTACCTCAACGGTACCCTTTTTTCATTCGTAGCTGTAATATGTTCGACAGTCTTAACAATTTGTTAAAACGGAACTGTCAGAGAAGCAACTAATTACATAATAATCCGTAATTATAGTACTACTTGCGACCACCTTTACGCGGCCTGTAAACTACTTGAGAATGATGAAAGTTACTACCTTGCTACTAGGGCTGTTGTTAACGTCTGCGTGTTACGCGCAAAATACATCCAAAACAACAACTAGCACACCTACCCAATCCACGTCTAAAGAAGATGCACTTAACATTCCTGAAGCAAATCTTACCCAAACTTCAACCGGATCCAATTATACCTATCAATTTGTATCCAACAGAGTGATGTCTGCAGAGAGAGCAGATCGATGGGAAGATCGTTTCGTATCAGTTTACCCAGAACTTGTGAGCATTTCAATTGATCCGAATACGCAGCAAATCGAGCTGGTTTTGCCCAATACGCACACAACCGCTGATCTGGAAGAGATGATCGCCAGATTCGGATACTCGGGATACCAACTAACGAACTAAGATACCTTTTACGAACTACTACTTTTCAAAGCGAACCTATGAAAACCCTACTATACATATTGTCGTTTATCGTACTGCTCTTTAGTACGAGTGAAGTGCAAGCGCAATGTAATACGAACATTTCCATTTGTACCCCGGGTCAAGCCGGGCCTTTTACGTTTGCACCGGCCAGTGCCAATCCATCTTCTTGTTTGGATTATTGGAACGGACAAGCAGCACCCAACTATGCCTACATCATTCTCTACATTACCCAAGGAGGAGATCTGAACTTACTTATTGATGCCAATACAACTGGGGGATTCCTTGATGTTGCAGTATTTGATATTACAGGGCAGGCCGATCCTTGTGCCTCCCTTGGTTTGGGAACAGAATTGGGATGTAACTACGCAACTGCAGCAAGTGGATGTAATCAATTTGGAACGGCATTTCCATGTGCTTCTACGGCTCCCGCTCCTGTTGTAAACACAGGTGATGTAATTATGATCTTAGTGGAGGATTGGAGTAATGCACAGACCTCATTTACAATTGAATTAGGAACAACTCCGGGTAGTGCTCAGACAGGGCCGCCGGATGCTACAATCAATCCTCAAGCAACTTTGTGTACTACAGATGCACCTGTACAATTGACAGCTGTTGATAATGGAGGTACTTGGTCTGGAACTGGAGTTTCATCAACTGGAGTCTTTGATCCAGGATCAGTAGCACCAGGAACATACAACATTAACTATACGATTGGAGCTGCTCCTTGTGATGATTCAGATGCAACAACAGTAACGGTAATCGATTGTTCGGCAAGTTTACCTTGTCCGGATTATGCGAACACAGCGACAGCGGCAAGTCAAGCGTGTGGGGGACAATTGTTTGATTTCGAAGTCGCAAATACAGCATGTAACGGGCTTTTAACATTTGACGTCGTAGGGAATTATGGCTCACAATGGGCCAACGAAATTACGTGGCAAGTTACCAGTAACCTAACTGGAAATGTCTTAGCTTCCGGCGGCCCCGGTTTTGATGGAGGTGCGATTGGAGCCATTGTAAATGTCGATCCTAACGTTGAGGGAACTTTCTTCACCATGGAGATATTCGATAGCTTCGGAGATGGGTTCAACGGAACCGGTGGATTCTTCCAGATTGAACAGGGGGGATCGATCATTTCCGGGCCGGTGACAGGAAACTTTGGTACAGGTGCGGCCAACATTTTTGGGGCGAATGTATCTATCAGTACTTCAACAATTACAATCAACACACCTTCAGGTCCAGTAACGAGTACGGTAGCGAACTGTGCGGATCACGATCTACAATTCGTATTAGACAATGCTAATTACTGCACACCGATCAATGTAAACCTCCCTTGGTCGATTGTTTGTGATGAAACAGGTGCTGTTATTTCAAGCGGTACGCACGCAGTAACCATTTTCCCTCAGATTCCAACAGCTTCTACTGATCTAGTGGATATCTCATGGAATGCCGCAACATGTCAATGGGATATAGTTGGTCAAAATGATTGTGATGCATTGGATATAGGGACGATTTTCACGATTTCTCCCGACCCATCGGCTTGGCCAGCAAACACATGTGCTGGAGGAAATCAGGATTTCACCGTTTCTTACATCGGAGTAGGAGGTGGCCCTGATTGTTGTTCAACTGGTGGACCGCTTGGGCCAATTGTCTATAACCAAACGACGAATGTGGGAGATGCAGCTGTTGCAAGTTCTCCATTTGGAGGGACGAATAACTCTGCATACACTACTCTCGGGCCAAGTGGACAAGGAGGTGTTGCTACTGCATTGACTCTGGATGTTGACATGACTGGATATTGTTTTCCAGATGTTCCGGGAACTTCAACGGATGAATACTGGGTAACTATAATCGTTGATGGTCAAATTATATACGATCAGATGTTCGGGCCTCCTGCACCTGCAAACTTTAACACAACCATTAACCTAGCTGGAATTCCAGGAGGATTCGATGAGAACAGTGTCGTTGAAGTGTATATCTATCCAAACTTCTTTAATACCAATCCACCAGGGCCAACGGTCAATGCAACCTATGTCCCTGGAGTTCCATGTGCTTCTTTGAATGAAGGAGAATGGACAGCCTCAACCATTGATGTTTCGCTAGATGTAACCTTCACAGAGCAAACATCAACAGCGGCGAACTGTACATTTGTGCAGCCAGCAGCATATACGTGTTGTACAACTACCGGATTAACAGCATCCAATCCAGCGACGGTGAATGTGCAATGTCCGGGGGATGTTCCCGCAGCAGATCCATTAGTAGTTACTGACGAAGCTGGGCCTTGTAATCCAGTGGTGACTTTCTTAAATGATGCCAGCGATGGATTATCCTGTCCAGAAACAATTACTCGTACCTACCGAATCACAAACGATTGTGGAGATCAACTAGATGTTCAGCAATTGATTGTTATCAATGATACGCAAGCGCCAGTATTTAACGCGCCACCAGCAAATGCAACAGTGCAATGTGCCGCAGACGTTCCTGCGATGACAAACCTTGGATGGACGGATAATTGCGATGGAACTGGAAACGTTACAGGAACGGATGTGTCGGATGGACTCTCCTGTCCAGAAACGATTACGAGAACTTGGACATACACCGATGCTTGTGGTAATACAGCAACAGAAACGCAAACAATTACCGTAAACGATACGCAAGCTCCTGTATTTGCAGCAGCTCCAGCAAATGTATCGTACCAATGTGCAGGAGATGTTACGGCAATGGCAGGTCTCGGATGGACGGATAACTGTGATGGATCAGGAACTGTGGCAGGAACTGAAGTTTCAGATGGACTTTCTTGTCCTGAGACGATTACAAGAACATGGACTTACACAGACGCCTGTGGTAATACCGCAACGGCTACACAAACGATTACAGTTCAAGATACGCAGGCGCCAGTTTTTGCAGCTCCGCCAGCAAGCGCTTCGTACCAATGTGCGGGTGATGTTCCTGCAATTGGTGGTCTTGGATGGACGGACAACTGTGATGGATCAGGAACAGTAACCGGAACGGAAGTTTCAGATGGATTGTCATGTCCAGAAACGATTACGCGTACTTGGACATACACCGATACTTGTGGTAACACAGGAACAGAAACTCAAACAATTACGGTTCAAGATACGCAAGTACCAGTATTCGCTGCGCCACCAGCCAATGTTACGGTTGAATGTTCAGGCGATGTACCTGCTATGACCAACTTAGGATGGACGGATAACTGTGATGGTTCAGGAACAGTTATCGGTGCCGATGTATCCGATGGTCTTTCTTGTCCTGAGACAATTACACGAACTTGGACTTATACTGATGCATGTGGTAACGTGGCAACGGTGACTCAAACAATTATTGTTGACGACACTACACCTCCAACAGCATCCAATCCAGGGCCTATTTCGGTTTCTGGAGGAACAGCAATTCCAAACCCAGATCCACTATTAGTAAACGACGAAGCGGACAACTGTACAGTGAACCCAGTTGTTGCATGGGTAAGTGATGTAAGTGATAACGGAAACTGTCCGGAGATCATTACACGTACGTATAGCGTAACGGATGAATGTGGGAACCAGATTTTGGTGACGCAATTAATCTCGGTAGGGGATGCAGTACCACCGACAGCAAGTAACCCGGCACCGATCGCTGTTCAATGTGCGGCGGACGTACCAGCGCCAGATCCATTGGTAGTTACGGACGAAGCGGATAACGGAGCTCCTCCAGTAGTTACTTTTGAAAGTGATGTATCGGACGGACTTTCATGTCCTGAGACAATCACACGTACATACCGCGTTACTGATGATTGTGGAAACTTCATTTTCGTTACGCAAACGATAACAATTCACGATACGCAAGCACCAGTATTTAATGCGCCGCCAGCAAATGTAACGGTACAATGTGCAGCGGACGTACCGGCAATGACCAATCTTGGATGGACGGATAACTGTGATGGAACAGGAAACGTTGCAGGAACGGATGTGTCCGATGGACTTTCATGCCCAGAAACGATTACACGAACTTGGACATACACTGACGCTTGTGGTAACGTAGCAACAGAAACTCAAACAATAACGGTGCACGATACTCAGGCTCCTGTATTTGCAGCAGCTCCGGCCAATGCATCTTACCAATGTATCGGAGATGTTCCCGCTATGGCCGGATTGGGTTGGACGGATAACTGTGATGGTTCAGGAACGGTAACAGGAACTGAGGTGTCAGATGGATTGTCATGTCCTGAGACGATCACGCGCACTTGGACATACACCGATGCTTGTGGTAACACGGCAACGGAAACTCAAACAATTACAGTTCAAGATACGCAAGCACCAGTTTTAGCTGCAGCTCCGGGAAACGCATCGTACCAATGTATCGGAGATGTGCCGGCAATGGCAGGATTGGGTTGGACAGATAACTGTGACGGTGCAGGAACTGTGGCCGGAACTGAAGTTTCTGATGGACTTTCATGCCCTGAGACGATCACTAGAACTTGGACATATATGGATGCTTGTGGTAATACGGCAACGGAAACACAAGCAATTACGGTTCACGATACACAAGCACCAGTTTTTGCAGCTCCGCCTGCGAATGTTTCGGTTGAATGTGCCGGCGATGTGCCAGCAATGACCAACCTTGGTTGGACGGATAACTGTGATGGAACAGGAACGGTAGCAGGTACAGATGTCTCAGATGGACTTTCTTGTCCAGAGACAATTACACGTACTTGGACGTACACAGATGCATGTGGTAACGTAGCGACGGTATCGCAGACAATCATCGTGGATGATACGACACCGCCAACGGCTTCGAACCCAGCAACGACAACTGCACCAGGTGGGCCAGCTCCGCCAGTAGATGTGAATGTTGTCCTTGACGAGGCGGATAACTGTACGGCAAACCCAACAGTGACATTTGTCAGTGAGTCTTCAGACAACAACCCTTGTCCTGAAACGATTACACGTATTTATGAAATCACGGACGATTGTGGTAACTCAATCCAAGTAACACACTTGATTTTGATCACCGATCCAATTCTTCCAACTGGAACCGCTCCAGGGCCAATCACGGTAGAATGTATTGGAGATGTGCCAGCAGCAGATCCATTGTTAATCACGGATGAAGCGGATAACAACGGAGTACCAACGGTAGCACACGTGGGAGATGTCTCGGATGGGCAATCTTGTCCAGAAACGATTACACGTACATACAGCATTACGGATGCATGTGGTAACGTAGTAACCGTAGATCAAATCATCACAGTAATCGATACGCAAGCACCAGTT
>QCWI01000003.1 GCA_003149635.1 Fluviicola sp. XM-24bin1 | reverse complement strand
CTGCATGGAGAACTCAACCATACCTCATACCACCAGATGGAGCATCTAAAAACTATCGCGGATATCCAGCAATGCCGAATGACCAAGACGTTATTGACATCTACGAAATGGCCTATAAAAATGACTGGCAGATTTTAACTCATGCAAATGGAGATGCAGCAATGGATCAAATGATTAGAACCATGGGGAAGGTCCAGGAGGAATATGGGAATAAAAATAGAAGAGATGTATTAATTCATGGTCAATACGTACGGGATGATCAATTGGAAGATTTCAAACGACTGAATGTCATTGCATCTCTATTCCCTTTGCACACATACTACTGGGGCGATTGGCATGCACAATTAATTGGTGACAGTCTGGTGAACTTTATCAGCCCAACCCGAGCTGCTCTCGACAAAGAACTCAAGATTACCATACACACCGACGCTCCAGTGGCTCTACCCAATTTAATGAGAGTAGTTTGGACAGCGACAAACCGCACCTCAAGATCAGGTAAAGTGATTGGTGAGGATCAAAGATTAACTGTTTACGAGGCTCTCAAAGCAATTACGGATTGGTCGGCCTATCAGCACTTCGAAGAAGACTCGAAAGGGACACTAACCAGAGGTAAGCTCGCTGATTTAGTAATTCTCAACAAAAATCCATTAAAAGTCTCAAATGAAGAAATAAAGGATATTGTTGTACTAGAAACAATCAAAAACGGTAAAACCGTATTCAAAAGAAAATAATGAGATTTATTCTGTTCATACTGCTTAACATTTCGTTTATTAATGATTGCCTCGGTCAAAAACTCAATCCTGGATTTGACTCCTTAGAATACTTTGAACTGCTCAAAATCTCTGCTCAACAAGGAGATAGCCTGTATAACCCAGATCTCCCTTTTCCCAAAAAACACAATCGATTATACCGTTCTCCTGTTATGGGACTTGATAACCGTTGGGAATTGTGGCTGTCAGAAGATTCTATTGGGGTTATAAGTATAAGAGGAACTACTACCAATCAGATAAGTTGGGTTGAAAATTTTTTCTGTGCCATGGTTCCAGCTACCGGCGAGGTTAAACTTTCCGATGACTTTACTTTTAAGTATCAGTTAGCTGAAGACAAGGACGCAGCCGTGCATATCGGATGGCTCACAGCCGTCGGATTTTTGGGAAGGGATATGCTTCCCAAAATTGACTCTCTGCGTTCAGAGGGAATTAAAGATTTCCTAATCATCGGTCACAGTCAAGGTGGTTCGGTTGCCATATTGCTAGCGGCCTACCTCGAACATTTACAACGAAATGGAGACCTTTCCTCGTCACTGAAGTTTAAAACATATTCAAGCGCAGGACCGAAGCCTGGTAACTTATACTTCGCCTATGACTTCGAGGCATTCACTCAAAATGGATGGGCTTTCAATGTTGTAAATACAGCAGATTGGGTTCCTGAAGGGCCATTTTCGATTCAAACAACCGAAGACTACAATGCCTCCAATCCATTTAAACTAGTGGATCGAGGGCTAAAACAACTACCCTTTAAACAGCGCGTTGTTCTATCCACAATTTATAAAAATCTGGAAAATCCACCAAAGAAGGCGAACAAAAGGTACCAAAAGTACCTTGGGAATATGATTGGCAACAACATTCAGAAAGCACTTCCTGGGTTCGAAATGCCCGAACTTTACAACTCAAACAATTATGTAAGAACCGGGAGTCAGGTCATACTTCGTCCTAATGATGAGTATTACAAGAAATTTCCAGAAACGGCAGATGAGATATGGAATCACCACATGTTTGAGGCCTACTTCTACTTGCTCAATGGTACGGATATCCCAATGGACAAAATCAAATTATGATAAGTATGAAATATTTAGTAATCTCAGCTCTTCTCACTAGTCAGTATTGTTTAGCTCAGTTTGATCTTTATTCGGAAGTTTCAGGAACCTACCTCTTGAATGGTAAAGTACAATTTAAAGAAGGGTTGGTAGATGTTGGAAACAATTTTGGTTTTGATGGATCCATTGGATATATTCAGAACGATAAGTTTGGATTTGAGCTTAACTATTCCGGTAACTACCAAACGCCCTTAGAGTTTACGAGTTATTCATTTACTGATCACGAAGATTTCTACACTACAGTTGACATTCATAGCATCTCCCTAAACTATCTACAATACTTCGAAAATATGAGCGTCTTCACTCCCATCCTATCAATTGGTAGTGGAACTTCCATTTTCAATGTGCGAGCAGATGACGCAGATGACCCTGTTAGGTTTACTCTAAATTTTGGAGGTGGAACATTAATTAAATTGAACGAAAAGCTTTCGGCTCGAATTAGAGTTCGGTACTTTGCTCCCCTAATTTTTGCAGGAAGTGGAATACACGCAGGAATAGGTACTGGAGGCTCGTATCTTGGCATGTCAATTGACGCTTCAGCGCCCCTTGCACAGCTAAACTTTGGCGCGGGCCTCGTCCTGAAGCTCAATAAGTCAACCTAAAATTAAGTAGAAAAAAAACTAAACTATAATACGATTAATCAGCAGATTTGCAACCTTGACTATCATCAATATTCTATTTTCCAGTAATCGAAAAGTAAAAATATGCGCATACACCGATTCGGCTGGCTATTGGGTTGGTGGAGAGGTTAGGAGTTTTCATACAGTAACCAAGAAAGTCGTTGTTTGATTTCTTTTACGCTATCCGCAATGCTCGACCTTGACAATTCGCCTTTGCCTTGTAGAGTGCGCACCATGTCTATGATTTCGGTCTTGAATTGATGAATGAGAATATTGGTTTCTTCACTTAATACACCCTGCACTCCCTTTGTTTTTTGTTGAACTATCCATCCTTAACGGAAATGTCCAATGTACATTTGGTACGGATGCCTGAAACGGAAATGTCGGCATACAGATATTGCACAACAGACTTTTGTCGGATTGTTACTTTCATGTAATTATTTATTTAAGTTTATAAACATGAGGTTGCTTAACACTTTCTTGGTTACTATCCTATGATTTAACACTTTAGCTGAAATGGGAAGGTATTACGATGATGATCCAGACGGTTTCCGTTGAGATTTTTAAGCATTCCTGATCCTTGGAATTTTAATTCTTCTTGTCAGGTACTTAATCAATCGATCTTATTCAGGTGAGAAAAAGAAATCAGATCTTCCAGCTAAAGAGGCTAATAGCAAAGAAAATCCAAACGACTTAAGTTCCTTAATAACCCTTCCCCAGATTCGTAATAAATCAATTTTCCTTCATGGTAAATGTGATAGGGATGTCCGCCAATTAATCTGAAATGATTCGAGCCAATACTAAATCCCCAGTATTTTTTCAAACCTATTTCCGCTAAAGAGTCTCCGACGAGATATCGAAGCGTATAAGGACTGGAAATAATATTGGTAAATGAACGAGCGTACACACCCAGAATTTCTTCCTGACCGTTGGAATATTCTTGTGAACTTATATAAACACGCAAAGTATAGTCGGTTTCCGTTGTTACATCTGCTGTATCAGTCGGTTCTTGAGCTAATAGGCTCAAACCAAATAATAGGAAGAAAAGAGAAGATGAATATGGCATAAGATAAAAGTATCAATTATACGCAATTGCATGAGCAAATTTCGGTTATTGTGGTTCCAATGCACCATTGAAATAAAAACAATCGCACAAAAAAAGCCGCCCATAGGCGGCCTCTTTCTAAACTATATCTAACTGATAACTATTTCTTTATGAACTTCTGTACCATTTCACCCTCTCCGGAATTGATGGTTATGAAGTACGCTCCTGCCGTGTAATCAGAAACGTTGAT
Source organism: Fluviicola sp. XM-24bin1 (assembly GCA_003149635.1). GTDB lineage: Bacteria > Bacteroidota > Bacteroidia > Flavobacteriales_D > Crocinitomicaceae > UBA4466. The sequence goes on along the minus strand of QCWI01000003.1, from coordinate 309,918 downwards.
TACGTGCGTTCCTTTGCCTAATGAAGCTCGGTGTAGTACAACGCCCGCAGCATCTGAAATGCTCACTTCAGCAGCAACCAAGGCATTAATTGAAAGCTCGTTGATCACAGGGTTCGGGTACGAGTACGCCAAAGTTTCTTCGATACAACCATTCTTTACTGAAATCATTTTGAAGACTTCCTTTTTACCGTCATTATCTAGCTGAGATAAGCGGTAATAAGCGAACTTGCTCTCATCAAATGAATGATCGTAGTGCGCGTAATGCATACGTTCGTTCGAGTTTCCAGCTCCGTTCACCGTTCCAATGGTTTCCCAATCATTTCCATCATAAGATCTTTCGACCATGAAGTAATCGTTATCGCGTTCTGATTCCGTTACCCACGTCAATTTGTTTACGCACCCTTGGCTTTCTCCTTCAAAAGAAGCCAATTCTACTGGGAGCGGAACACAAGGCGTAAGCGAAGCATTCGTTACCGTGCTTGCCCCAGAATCCGTCGTTCCGTTCGCCGTTTGTACAACTGACCAACTTCCGTTTGCCGGACCAGAAGCACTAAGCGAGAATGTGCTTGCACAAGGACCACAGTAATACCAAACATCTGTTTGACCATTGGTAGGGCCCGTCGCCATCAAAGTTCCATCTAGGTAGAATCCGTAAGACTGGTTGTTATTATTCGTTGGGTTGATAGTAATGGTGTACGTCGATGTGGCAGGGAAACAAGTCGTGTTTGTCAAAATACCTCCACAAGGTCCACCAGAGTAATCCGGCTGCGTTCCGCCAATTTCAGTTTGAGAAATAGAACCGTCAAACGTAAAAGACATGGAAACACACTCATTACCAACTCCTGAGAATAAAGGAGTACCGTTGTTATCCCAATCTCCGTACTCAATATCTCCAGATCCTGAGATAGGCGGAACTGATGCATTAATGGTGTTTCCCGTTGTTGGCCCAGTTACACTTCCTGGATATCCAACCAGGTTGGCACCAGTAAATGATAACCAGAAACCATAAGTATTCTCAATTCCAACACAAATATTAAAGGTATAGGTGTATGTGCCATCACCATTGTCAACGGCGTTTGTTTCGGTCATCGAAACAAGGTGACATGAGCTAGAAAAATAGGGCGTAAACAGCAGTGCGACTGCAACGCAGAGGGATTGTAGTGTATTCATTTGTAACGTTTTTCGCCAGAAAAGGTCACGCACAAATCGATAAAGTCAGTAGTCCAAAACCCACGTAGCACGTGAATTTGGAGTGCAAGGATACGATAATTTGTTAAAAAAACGGTTGTCGAATCTTCGAAAATTGCGCCTAACTTTGCAAAAAACTGCACTATGCTTGTAAAGCTAATACATGTCCTGCTCGTCGTGATGATTTTGAACACGGCATCTGCTCAAATTGAGTACGATGCATCCATTCCCGTGTATCGAAATGGAAACGCCTTGGAGCTAGCGTGGGCAGGCGGCTTGAATCACGTGCAGATCAGCGATTTTGATTTCGATTTCGATGGTGATTTGGATCTTTTCATTTTTGACATCACCGCCAACAATATTCGCGTTTTAGTGCAAGAAGACGATAACGGAACACCTTACTACGATTTACTGTACAACGCCAAATCTTTGTTTCCTACTGACGTCGTTTACAGAGGTATTATGGTCGATTACGACAATGATGGAAGAAAGGATCTCTGGACGTATGGATTAGGAGGATTGAAAGTATATCGCAACGTGGGAGATCAAGTCAACGGACTTCAATGGCAATTACAAGAAGATTTAATCTTTACGCTTTACGCCACTGGTGCCAATTCTCCATTGTTGGTAAGTCAATCGGATATGCCGGCTATCGTTGACGTTGATTTTGATGGAGATATCGACATTTTAACCTTTCACACCGGCGGTGAGGTGGTAGAATACCATCAAAACCAAAGTATGGAATTGTACGGAATTCCGGATTCCTTGGTTTTCGAACAAAAGAACGAATGCTGGGGATTGTTTCGCGAAGCAAGCACCAATAATACGATCACGCTGAATGATCCTTGGATGCCGTGTGTCGGTGGAAGCATTCCCAATCCACTGCGATATGGAGATACAACCAGAACGGCTCAATTAGTAGGAAAAATGCACGCTGGATCTTCATTGCTAGCCATTGATTTGGACAATTCTGGAGTTTTGGATTTGATCCTTGGTGATGCATTTCACTCGGGTCTGGTATCGCTCATTAACGGAGGAACGGCACCGAACACTAACTCAGCCATGACCTCGCAAGACGTTACTTTTCCATCCTATGATATTCCGTTGGAGTTAGATCTCTTCCCAGTGTCGTTTTATGTGGATGTCGATTTTGACGGGATCAAAGATCTTGTGGTAGGAAGTAACGTGAACAATCTGGCAGAAAACGAATCTAGCATTCATTTGTACAAGAACATGGGATCAAATGCCCTTCCGAGCTTTTCGTTTCAACAAGAAAATTTGTTCCAAGGGGATATGATTGAACATGGAAGCGGGAGTATTCCGGTCTTATTCGATGAAAATGAAGATGGATTGAAAGACTTACTCTTAGGGAATTTCCTTCGCTACAAACCCTATTTAGAAAACGAAAGCACGATTGCCGTATATCGCAATACGGGAACTGCCACGAACCCTGAATTCACCTTTATCGATTTCGATTACCTCAACCTCTCACAAGAAACTTTTGGCTTACGTTTGGCTCCGACTTTTGGAGATTTAGATGGCGATGGCGATGAAGATTTGCTTATGGGAAGAACCAATGGACAATTGAATTACTACGAGAATACGTCAACTGGAAATGGCGCTGTTTTCGGAGTCGCCCAGCAGGCATTTCAAGATGCACAAGGAAATGTTATCGATGTTGGTGAGTATTCTTTTCCGCAGCTCTTTGATATCAACAAAGACAGTTTGATCGACCTTGTGATTGGAAATCGAACAGGAGAAATATACTATTACGAAAATGTCGGATCAACTGCTGCGCCATCCTTCCAAATTGTTGATTCTACCTTCGGTCAGGTAGACGTATCAGGATCTGAAGTTACCGGATATGCGTCACCGCATTTTTTCAGAAGAAATGACACCACATTCTTGCTATGTGGAACGTATGAAGGAACCTTGCACTATTTCGATAATATCGACGACAATTTGTTGAACACGGATTCTTTTAATCTTGTAACCGATTTCTACGGACAAATTGACGTTGAGGGATACAGCACGGTGGTGGTAGAGGACATCGACGACAATCAACAACTGAACATTTTTGTTGGACAAGGCCTCGGCGGATTGTACCATTTCAATGAAACTTCGAGCAATAACATCGGCCTTAATGAACTCAGTTCCAATGTTTCCATTGCCATTTACCCGAACCCCGCTAAGGATGAAATCACCGTTTCGGCAGGAGGTGAAATCATTTCATCTGTAAATATTATGGACGTCTCAGAAAAGCATGTTTTAACAATGCAGGTGCAATCTGAATCTATTACTATCCCTGTTTCAGCGTTGACTTCCGGCGCTTACTTCGTTCAGGTTCAGCTTACGAATACAACGAAGGTAGAACGATTCTTGAAGCGCTGATATTTCATGTAATACTTGGCGCGTAAGCCGCACATTCCGCCCATTCCAAATGGCAAATAATCGTTAAAATCCAGTATCCTATTGACTTCCATTGCCTTAAACTAAAACCAAATTGGCGCATTTCCGTATGTGTGTGGTGTGACTACGTCAACTAAAAGAACAAGACTAGAAACGTAAAATGAGGTAATTTCATCAATGGGCTAAAATACAATTTCTGCTCCTTGAGCAATTCTCGAAATCGATGGATCAATCATTAAATTTCGTACTATTGAGTCTATGAAAACAATGACCTGCAAACAATTAGGCGGTGCTTGCGATATGGAATTCCAGGCGGATACTTTCGATGAAATGGCGTCACTGAGTCGTCAACATGGCATGGAAATGTTCCAAAATGGAGATGCGGCGCATGCAGAAGCAATGCAGAAAATGGCAGCCATGATGCAACAACCCGGAGCGCTTCAAAAGTGGATGGAGGAGAAAGAGCGAGAGTTTGATGCTTTATAGAAATAAGTATTATTCCGTTCAAAAACAGTCCTTTAAGCAGTTGATAAACTTGTAGATAATTTTTAGGTTTGTATAAACTGTTCTCATGCGAACCCTATTCACATCTATCGCCTTAATCTTCTTGAGTCTTCATGTTCAAGCTCAAGATTGGGAAATAAATAGTGTATCTAGACAAAGGAAAACAATATCAAATTGGTTCTGGACAATGGGTCACCCTCAGAGAGCATTCACATGTTTGGCTGAATAATAATGGTAGGGTGATGAAAGGATCCCCGATCAATTGGGAAACATTCCAAACCCCAGGTGGACAATGGTTAACTGTTTACACAGGCTTCCCTGCTGGCGAGCCGCCATACGTTACTTTCAACGAAAGCGGAAAAGTGGTTCGTTGCATTCTGGGGGCAGATTTAACCGTCAAAACTAGGGAGGGAAAGTTTGTCAAATACAGTAAATTCGAAACTCTGGAGTTTGATTCAGAAGGATACGTTTCAAACAGATAATACCTTTTAAAACAAAATACTATGCGACTATTGTTTTTCTTTTTACTATTAAATTTTGGTGTTAGTGCTCAAACTATCGGAAAGCCAAGCGATGGTGTTTCCTATGAAATTTTTGTTGAGTGCCTTCCAAACCAGTAATTCATCAGTTGGTGGTCTATGCAAAAGACTAACTGCCCCAAATGCAATCGTCCGTTAAGTCGTGCCAATGCTTGGCATTATTGTCAGGAAATTGATATTGATTCCCTCTTTCTAGACAAACCGGACAATGTGGTACTCGCCTTCGACACGATTTTCCGCGAAGTCTCAGAATGGGAAGGATCGGCCTACAGCGCCACCAAAAATTGCATCGTTTTCATTCACAACAAGACTTTCTTGGTCATCAAGCCCATGAAAAAATGGCTGGAGGTCAAGTTTATGAGCGAGACTCCCATTGACGAAGAACGCTTGCACAAGCAGTACCAACGGGGTAAGAAGTTTGAAGGTGTCTTCCGCTTTGAATTTGAAGAACAAATCGATCCAAAGTACTTTCAGTTGTTTCGGAAGTCGTTTGAGATCTCTTAGGAGTCACCGCCTTTTCACTTTTTTAACAGCACTCTGCATGGAAATCCCTGCATTCTTCCGACCTTTGCCACCCAAGAACTTGAGTTATGCAACGATTTTTCCTGACGATATTTTTCGCCGCAATCGCACTACTAGCTCAATCCCAGAACTCCTACACTATCAAAGGATTGGTTGTCGACAGCCAATACGAAGGCGGACTTCCGTTTGCTACTGTGCTTCTAAAGTCCAAAGAAGACGATCAAATCATTACCGGTGTAACAACAATTGATGATGGTTCATTTTCCATTGAAACGGAGGACACGTCCGTCTATATCTCTATCCGCTTCATGGGATACAAGGATACTACTTTTCGCAATTTGAATTTTGTGAATGGTGTGGTTGATTTGGGGAAAATCGAAATGGTGAGTTCGGTACAGGACATTGGCCCAGTGGAGGTGCAGGCCGAGAAATCGACGATGGAATTCAAGTTAGACAAACGCGTGTACAACATCGGAAAAGATATCAGCAGCACTGGAATGGGCGCTTTGGAAGTACTGAACAATGTGCCCTCTGTCACAGTGGATATTGAAGGTCAAGTAAGTCTTCGCGGAAATTCAGGCGTGCAAATTCTCATCAATGGAAAACCTTCGGTGATGTCAGACGATCCGGCAAATGCGTTGGGTTCCCTCACGGCAGATATGATCGAAAAGATAGAGATCATTACCAATCCTTCCGCCAAATACGAAGCCGGAGGAACATCTGGAATCATCAATATCATCTTGAAAAAAGAAGAGAACCGAGGATTCAATGGATCGATGTCGGCCAATACTGGAATTCCGCACAACCACAGTGTTGGAGCCAGCATCAACTACCGTACGGAGAAGTTCAATTTCTTTACTCAATTTGGCGGAGGATATCGCTCGCAACCCCGATTCGAGGAAAGTGACAACTTCAATCGCGTTACGGGAACGCGCATTACAAGCGATGGAACTTTTTTCCGTGACGAGCAATTTTACAATATCACCCTCGGTGCGGATTATTACCTCAACAAGTACAACGTGATTACCCTTTCTGGGAATTTCGCTTATGAAATTGAGCAGCAACCTTCGGAAACAAACATCACGTTTTTCGATAGTCTAGGGAACGTTGAATCGCAATTCAGACGTACGGAAATCACCAGTGCTTTAAATCCAAAATGGCGCTACGAACTCAATTACAATAAGGAATTCCGCGATAATAAGGAACATACCTTGCAGTTCAGCTCTCTTGGACGCTTCTTCGGAAAAGATCTCACGGCCGACTTCGATAACGAGTATTTGGTAGGATCTTCTGGAGCGGTCGATCAGCGAACGCGCACCGATTTTTATCAATCCGATTTCACCTTCAAATTGGACTACAACAATCCGCTAACAGAACAAATTACGCTGGAGTTGGGAAGTCAGTACGATATGAATGATGTCGGGAACGATTTTCAGGTGGAGAATTTTGATTCCGTTTGGTACATCAATGAAGATTTGACCAACAATTTCATCTTTGTTCAGAAAGTTTTGGGCCTCTACACCACTGCGGCTTATGAAAACGATACTTGGGGTGTAAAATTGGGCGCGCGTGTTGAAAATACGGATCTTGATACGCGATTGGAGACCACGAATCAGGACAACAGTCAGAACTACACCAATTTCTTCCCGACTTTCCATACTTCGTATAAGTTTTCGAAGAAATACTCTATTCAGGCCGGCTATTCAAGACGAATTTACCGCCCAAGATTGTGGGATTTGAATCCGTTCTTTAACGTTCGCGACAATCTCAACATCAGCGCGGGGAATCCGAACCTAACACCTGTTTACACCGATTCATACGAACTTACGGGGATCTTTATTTTTGATAAGTTCTCTTTGAATTCGAGCATTTATCACCTCTACGAACAAGATGTATTCGAACGCGTTTCCACCTTTATCGACGATGTCCGATTCACCACACGATTTAACCTAGGAACACGCGCTAAAACCGGATTGGAAATCAACTGGAAATACCGCATTGCGAAATGGTTCACTGCCATGGGAGATGTCAATTACGGCTATTTCGTTCGAAGAGGAAGTTTTGAGGGGCAATCGTTCGATTTTGAAGGTGATCAATGGTCAACTCAGATAACGATGAAGTTCGACCTTCCGGCAGATTTCAGTTTGGAGATGACACCTCAGCATCAATCGCGCATTTTGACCGTTCAGGGGATGAATCGCGGACAAACGTACATCGATGCCGGAATCCGCAAGAAGATATGGAAAGGAAAAGCGGTAGTGAACTTTGCTGTCCGCGATATCTTTGCCTCGCGGATCCGAATTCGGGAAGTGGATCAACCTGATTTTGATTTGTTCAGCTCGTCATTCCGCGGTCGATTTATCACGCTTGGGTTCAGTTACAGTTTTGGGAAAGGAGAGGCTGTGAGTTATAAAGGTGGGGGAAGGTATTAGTTTTGCGCTTTTCTTGCTCAATTACTGCTCAAACCGTGCCTGCGGCAGGCAGGTTCGACAATTAGCTGCGCTGCTGCCTTCGGCGGTCTAGTAATTCTTAAAGATTACTCGTATCTTCTATAGTTGCCCTTTTAACATTCCTTACCACTCTCCAACCTCCATTTCGCCTATCTTTCTTCCTATGAAAACCTCATTACATTTTGCAAGCTAGTTCTTCACCTTGCTCATAGGACTTTTCCTCTCTGCAGCAATAACGGGGGAATTATTCTTCGGAATTCTCTTGCAATAATCTCGGCAGCGGCCTCGGCTCCGCTTATTATCTTCTTTGCCATTCTAATGTCCGCGTATCTCAAGAAAAAACCAGGCATCAGAGATTTACATGCTCGAACCTTCATATTACATCTCTCGGGAAGCGTATTGACAGCGGTAGTCATTACTTTGTTCGTTAATGAAAGTATTCCCTTGGCATTTTATGGGTTAATTGCCGCCTACTTCGCAGTAGACAGCATCTTTTTCCACTATTTCATCCAATCACGACATAAAATCAAACACAGTGTTGCCGCTCCGGAAAGCGATATTCTGGACGATGACCTGTAAAAGAAGAACGGCAAATGAAAGCATATCACTATCTCCTTAGTTGGCTCTTGACCTTGGTTGTTGGAATGGTTTTCAATATTGTTCTTTTAGAAGGAAATACTGAAGATGCCTTTGCCTACACGGTTCTTGCTGCGATCTTCTCATTGCCTTTCATCCTATTATTTAGCGGTGTCATGTGGGGATTCCTTCGATCCAAACCGGAAAAAATGACCGTACATCTCATCACCTTTATGCTGCATTTACTGGGTGCTGTACTCACCTTTTCAGCACTAATGGTCGTTTTTGGCGATCTACTGCCAGATGAATTCGAAACATTGATTGCCATGTACTTCCTCGTGGATAGCATTTTCTTCCATCTCTTCATCTACTTGAAACATGACAGAACTGTAGTTATTGAAAACAATATTCTTGACGACCAGCTTTAAAAAAGAGGGATGCCACCCTTTCTCCATTAATGACATCCCCCACTCTATAACGCACCTTACGTATTTTTCAATTGCTGCATAGTTCTTCGATAACTAACCCTCACGTAAACAAGTCGAGAAGGACAATCCAAATGCGCTACACCAAACATTATATCCGGTAGTAACGAACTAAGAAACTATACCCGAACGCGCCTGTAAAACCCAGTAGCACATCCAGAATGTCCTGTCGAACTATGTAACCAGCTATTGTTGTTTGCTGTTGTATATTCTGTAAGTCGCTTTCCTTTGTAACAGGAATACATCTATTCACCCTACCCCTTTTTGAGAAAAGAGTGTGAGGGCGAGGGGGAAATCCACCTCATAACTCACACGCACACTCTCACTCTTCCGGACACGTGTTCAAAAGTTCGTACTTTTGAACACGTGACGGAGCGAGAAGAAAATAACGTATGTGCTGAGGAGACCTATCACGGGTTGTTTACGCAACTGGCCAAACCACTTCGCAACTACCTCATTTATCGGGGGAGCGAAGAAGGGCAGGCGGATGATTTGGTACAGGACGCCTTCATCAAACTCTGGGAGAATTGCGGAAAAGTAATCCCTTCCAAAGCCAAAAGTTACCTCTATACCATTGCAACGAATGCTTTCAAGAATGAAATGGCCCACTTAAAGGTGCGATTGAAATTCGTGAATGCCAATCCGACAGCGAATACCACCATCGAAACACCAGAGTTTAAGATGGAAGAGGATGAATTTAAAGCGCGTTTGGAAGCCGCAATTGCCGATTTACCTGAAACACAACGCGAAGTGTTTTTGATGAATCGCATCGATAAAATGACATACAACGAAATTGCCGAAGCCCTTGGTGTGAGCGTGAAAGCAATAGAAAAACGAATGGGAAAAGCCCTCAAAACATTGAGGTCGAAGATAAAAGAATTAAAATAACGGTAGGGTTTATTGAGAGAAACCTGTTTCAATAGCAAATGGCAGAAGAAAAAGACATATCTGACGAACTATTAGGACGCTGGCTTGCCGGGGAACTAACAGAGGAAGAACGGATCGAATTCGAGCAATCGGAGGCGTACCGCTCCTATCAGGTGATAGCCGAATATTCAGAACAACTGGAAGTCGGTTCGTTTGACACTGATGCTGCTTATGAGCGATTGAAAGAGAAACGCAACGCACCTCCGAAGGCCAAAATTATCGGAATGCCGCGCTCTCGATTCCTGGCAGTTGCCGCCAGTATTTTAGTTTTGATCGGAATTGGATCCCTGTTCTTAATTGGGGACGCAGCCGTTGAAAACACCACCATTTCTGTGGCGGATGGCGAGCGCAAAGAAGTGAAATTACCGGACAATTCCACCGTGGCTTTGAACGCCAATTCTTCCATTATCTTCAACAAAGGAAGTTGGAAAAAAGAACGAAATGTTGAATTGAAGGGGGAGGCTCTCTTTACCGTCAAAAAAGGAAAACGCTTCCGCGTAACAACACAACACGGAACTGTGGAGGTTTTAGGAACGCAATTCAATGTTTTGGATCGAAACGATAGAACCGAGGTCATTTGTTACACGGGTAAGGTTCGCGTGACCGACTCAAAAGGGGCAAGCACCATTTTAACCAAAGGAATGGCTGCCCGAATGAACAAAGGAATCCTAGCGAACAACTGGGAACCTGAAATCAACGAGAAACCGGATTGGCAATTGGGCTACAGTACTTTCGAAGAGGTTCCATTACAAGATGTTTTGGAAGAGCTCGAAGCACAGTATGCCATCAAAATTCAAGTAAAAGCAGATATTAACGGACGTACCTATCATGGCGCGTTCCCACACGATAACCTAGATCAGGCATTAGCACTCATTTTTGGCCCGATGCAACTTAAATACACAAAAGAAAGTGGTACTATTGTCGTTATAGATTAAGGTGCAGACTGACTATATGCGATATCTTCTTGTTCTTCTACTTATGCTGGTTGTCAAATTCGGATCTGCACAGGTCTCGGGGAACTATACGAATGCCTCATTGGAAAGCGTTTTAGATGATCTAGAGAAGGAACATAGCATCAAACTTGCCTACGATCCCAAGTTGGTGGAAGCCGTTACCATTACCGCAAATTTCACGAATGTTTCGGTCGATGAAGCGCTGAAAATCATCCTCAAGAATACCGAGCTTACTTTCGCGAAAGTGAAGCGAAATTACTACTCCATTCAGCCCTCCAGCGTGGAATGGAAAATCTCTGGGACGATTCGTGATGCGGATGGAAATCCCATCCCTTACGCCAAACTCCGAATCTTGAATTCTCGGAAAGGTGCCTATTGCGATTACAATGGAAATTACACCTTAAAGTATAAAAGTGACAACCCTCCAACGGTAGAGATTTCAGCCTTGGGGTATAAAAAGCAGCGCATTTCCGCAGTGAGTTTGAAGCAATCGTCAAACGTCGAATTGGACATCGATTTAATCGATTATCCGGAAGTCGTGGTTGAATACCTTACTGAAGGAATGTTTACAGGAGATGAGGCTTCTGCACTGAGCATTGAACCCGACAAACTGGGCTCGGTTCCGGGAACTACAGAATCGGATATTTTCCAATTAGTGCAAACGGTTCCAGGGATTAACTCGGCGAGCGCTACGGTAAACGAAATTCAAATTCGGGGCGGTACGGCCGATCAAAATCAATTGCTGTGGGATGGAATTCCCGTGTACCAACCCGGACATTTTAATGGGATGATTTCATCCATCAATCCGAACATCATTGATCGCGCGGATTTGTACCGTGGTGTATACGACCCTTATTATGGTGGTCGCGCCTCCGGACTGATCGATTTGCACTCCATAGAACGTGTTCCAACGAAAATGATCGGTTCTGCAGGAGTTAACTTCTTGCAAAGCGATTTGTATCTGGCAACTCCAGTCACAGAAAAATTGGGCGTGATGGTATCGGGCCGACGATCTTTCCTCAACATTTGGCCTTCACCCACCTACAACAGCTACGCCAATCGTGTATATCAAGAAACAGCGATTGGGCTTTCAGATGAAGGAGTTGTAGAGGGCGAACCTGGAGAGACATCCACACAATTTCAAACGGTCAACAATTTTGTATATCAAGACCTCAACGCGAAAGTGATTTATCAGCCGAACGAGAACAATTACCTCTCCATCAGTGGGATTTTCGCAAATAACGAGTTGAATTATTTCACCGAATTTGTAGATGGAAACGATCGGGAATCTTTATCAAATGTAGTGAGTTCAACGAGTCGTGGTATCGGCCTGAAATACGAGCACACATGGAATGAAAAATGGGCTTCTTTAGTAGAAATGAGCGCCACTAATTACGATTACAATTTCGATCTGTCCTATTTTGAATTGTTCGATGATTCTGTCAGTTTCGATGAGCAGCAAGCCAAATCCAACTTCATTTCCCACATAGACGTAAAACTTAACACAACCTACGAATTGGACTCCTCCAATACCTTCGATTTTGGGTATCAGATGACACGACATCAAGTAGATTACGGAATCTCATTCAACGAAGAAGTGGATAGCGTAAGCTCTGTTGGTTCCAATGCGGCGGTCATTCACAGCGTAAACGGAAACTACATCTGGAGCAAGTCGAAATGGTTGTTGAAAGCGGGAGTTCGCGGATCTTTTTTTACCGGTGACGACCAATTCTACTTGGAGCCACGTGTCCATGCGCAGTACAATCTCAATAAGTCGTGGACGATCAAATCGGCGTTTGGAATGCAACATCAATTCGTATCTCAAATCGATCAATTGGACGATATCGAATTGGGATTAGCGAACCGTGTCTGGGTCATGGCGGATACTTCTGAAATTCCCGTCGTTCGCGGATTTATTGGCGATTTCGGAATTGTGTTTTACAAGAAAGGGTGGCTCGTTGAAGTGGAAGGATATGCCAAAGAGTTGTTGAATATTGTTTCCTTCTCCGACAATCCTACGTTCAGCTCTGGACTTCTTAGAGGTGACGCTTTATCGCTCGGAGTTGATGTTTTGGTGAAGAAGCGTTGGAAAAACTTCCGCTCATGGATTTCCTATTCGTATAGCAGGGTGGATTATACCTTCTTGGATTTTTCGGAAGAATCTTTTGTGGCACCATTCAATCAACCGCATATGTTCCGTTGGGGGAATTCGTTGAAATGGCGCAATTTCGAATTCTCAGCAGCATTAAAAATTGCCACGGGCATGCCGTACACTGCATTAGGTGAGGTAGCCTTATTGGGTGATCCAGTAGATGGCATTGACGCGTACGAGATTCAATATCAATCCGCTTATAGTTCACGATTTAGCCCATTTCACCAGCTAGATGTGACCATCTTTTATAACATTCTCAACAACCCAGATAAACGTTGGAATCTGAAAATGGGAGCCTCTTGTTATAACGTCTATAACAAACTAAACATCCTGAGTCGACGCTACGAATTGGAAGAAGTGGAGGAAAACGGAGACATTGAAATCCGCGCCTTTGCGATTGATAAATACTTTCTCGGAATTACACCAAATGCGGTGATTCGATTGGAGTTAAAGTAGGGAGAATAAGGAATAAGGAATAAGGAATAAGGAATAAGGAATAAGGAATAAGGAATAAGGAATAAGGAATAAGGAATAAGGAAGTTAAACGAATCCCCCCCTATTCAACATTCATGATTTCTTATTTATTATTTACTCTTAAAGAATATCTACCAACAAGCGACTCGAAACATCCGCGCTTAACACCATCGGATTCGGTTGCTCTTTCAATTGCACCTGAACGCTTTTGTCAAACTCTTCGATGCGTATGACTTCCATGACTGTTCCCAACTTGATTTGCTGGCGGTTGAGATAATGCAAAAACTCCTGCGAGCTCTCTTTCAAAGCACTTATTCGAACTACCTTCCCTGCTTCTATATCCGATAGGACTTTGAAATCGCGCGGTTTGATGTTCCCGTCTTTATCCGGGATCGGCGATCCATGTGGATCCATTGCTGGGAAGCCCAACAACTCATCCATACGATCGAAAAATTTTTCGATGCGTACGTGCTCAATTTCTTCGGCAATATCGTGTACTTCTTCCCATCCAAATCCCATGAATTTCTCCAAGAACATTTCAGTAAGTCGGTGCTTTCGAATGATTAATGCGGCCGTCTTGCGTCCTTTTGCCGTGAGTTTGAGTGGTTTGTACTTCTGATACACGACCCACTTTTCCTCTTGCAGGCGCTTCACCATGCTGTTCACAGTCGGAATACTCACGCCCATTTCCTTACTCAAATCGGATAACGAAATGTTGGGATCCTCCTTGTCGAGGTAAAATATTGCCTTGAGGTAGTTCTCTTTTACGTTGGTCGCCATTGTTTCGCTGCTAAATTACAAAGAAACAAACACCTAACATTGAGAAATGCGATTCGTCCTAGACCAGTAATTCTCCCACGCGATTCTCGAACCAATCATTGAACTGAATCAATTCTGGAGACTTCGGATCCCATCGGAAACCGTCTGAATCGGAAGTCAAATCAAGCATGGAAGCGCGGTGCATCGCTGCAGTTTTTCGAAATCCCAGCAATTATTCCGAAGACTGAGGAGCATATCAGCTACGGCACCGTATCTGGGAGAAACTTCTTTGAAATCGGTTCCAAAACCAGATTCCATCTTTTGCTGCGTCTTGCTGTCAAGTTTGGCTCCTGATCCATCTTTTTCCGGCTTCTTGCCATCGAAATTCGTGCTGAAGTCTTCCACTTCCGGCACAAAGGATTGCCGTTCATTTGATTGTGCAAAAATTTCTCGAATTCGCGCAATTTTATCATCCGGATGTTGCGCAATTTACTTACGGTTCTCAGAAGGTTTTTGTGCTTTTCCTTGCTGACTTCCAGGTTTCGAAGTACTCTGTGAGGACAGTCCCATGTCGTCAAATTAAAAGTATTCAAGTAATGTTACAAATATTTCACAAGAAATCACAGAACAAATTTGACGTTCCGTGACAGAAGAAGATTTTGCAAATATGTTTCTCAGGATCAATAAGAATAGACTAGGAGACGCTAGATGCTAGACATTAGATTTAGGTCGGTAGCGATGATAATAGCACTATGTTTCCGTAATTGCCAACAATCTCTACCTTTGAATTGTGAAAAAGCGCTTCGTCTCCGGACTGAAATATACACTGATCTACTCCGTCATTACCTTCGCATTGCTCGAAGGATTGCTTTGGATCATGGGATACCGTCCTTACGCAAATACGGACTATGAAGTCGTTTCCAAACCAAAAAATCCGTATGTCGCCGACGCGAACCTAGGGATTCAACTCAACCCCGGAACATATCGATTGAAACTCAACAAAAAAGTAAAATTCAAAGCGACGCATCAAGAAAACGGACAACGATTCATCCCAAAAAAATTTGAAGCATGCATCAATAAAGTTTTATTTCTAGGATGTTCCTACACCTACGGATATGGGGTAAATGACAATGAATCTTTCACCGCCATCACGCAAAAAAAACATCACGATTGGAAGGTTGAAAATGCAGCTGTAGTTGGATACGGTACAGCGCAACATCTGCTTCAATTGCGAGAACGACTTATAAATGAGACGCCCGAATGCGTAGTGCTTTGCCTCTCCTCTGTACATTTCATTCGAACGGTTTTATCTCAGAATTACCGCGCCAATTTGCGCATTGGATACCGCCGATCGTCATCTGATGTAGACGACAGAATGAATGGGGCACGATTCCCTTATTTCGATAATACATCTGGCAAGGTTAAGCACGCGAAATGGGAAGATTTGTACTCGGAAATTCCGGGTAGATACTGGTCGGCTTCGATCAATTTGCTACAAAACCTCCGCGACAAAAGCAAGGAACCGGATTGCGATCCGATCAAGGTGACGGCAAGTCTCATCAAGGAAATGCAAGATCTTTGTGATAAAAAAGGCGTTGCATTTGGAGTCATTTGTCTGGATTCCAATCACGAAACGAAAGCCTTGGAAAAGCAACTGAAAATGAGCCATTGGCTCAACGTCGGATTCTCATTCAAGAGTAAAAAGTACACACATTTGCCGTACGACAGTCATCCGAATGCGAAAGGCCACAAGAAAATTGCGCAATCCGTGATTCCATTCCTTGAAAAATTGATGAGCGATGGATAAACTGCGGTGGATTTGGTATGCGATTATCGTGCTCTGTGTTGCCCTCGCCATGTGGTTCGCTCCCGAGATTCCCTTTCAAAGCAATCCGGATGCTTATACCTTAATTCCCGAAGAAGATCGATTGGAATTAGAAGCTTTTGAGGCCAATTTCGAGAGCAACGGATATCCCATAAACATTTTGGTGCTCAAGCACGATAAAAAATGGGAGCGCTACGAAGATTTTCAATGGATGGATCGTGCGACAAAATGGTGGCACGTCAACGATTCACTACAAACACTGAGCATCACCAACGTTCCCTTTCCTGTTCAAACGTTCCTTGGTATCCGAAAAAAGAATTTCGTTCCGTTGGAGTCGGAAGCGCGCTTTCAAAAATGGTATCAACGAGCGGATGCCTTCCAAGATATTACAAGAAAATTTCTTTCGAAGAACCGAAAATACGCCTTGCTTTTTGTTCCGTCTGATAAGTATTCAGATGCCAACGTTCAGGTATTTGATCAGGAAATGCATCACGAGGAGGTAACCGTTTTGCCCTTGGATTATTTCGCCATTGAAAATGAACTTCGCGCCGACAATCAGCAAGAAACCTTGATCCTGAGCGCGATTAGTTTTGCCATTATCCTTTTGCTCTTCTTGATCTTTACCGGGTCATTGAGAGGTTTGCTCTTCATTGCTTCCATGATCATTTTCAGTTTGTCGCTAACGACCTTGTTCGTGTATTTCACGGATATGTGGTTTTCTCTCCATATGGTCGCCATTCCGTGTATGTTGATTGTGCTCTCCTTCACGGATTTGATGCACCTCACCTACACGCATCACAAATTACGAAGCACTGCAAGTTCGCCAGCGGAATTGCGTAAACAACTGGGAAAATCTCTGCATCGACCTATGATGTTGACCTCGCTCACGAACATGGTGGGATTCGTTCTTTTTCTCATTTTATCCGACAGTCCGACACTTACTGATATTTCACTGTTGTCCATTGTCGGGGTTGTTTTTGCTTTTTTGACATCGCGTTTCGTTGCCATCCGATTGCTTACTCCGCACATGCGTCTTTTGAAGGAAGGAACAGGCTCGAAATGGAATCATTTTCATTCAAAATATGTGGAACGCTGGCGATCCAAACGATATTGGTTGCTGGCTGGATCGGGCGTTATCGCAGTGCTACTCGCTATTTTAGTTTGGAACAAAAGCACAATTAACAACGTCCCGTACGTGACGGAAGGTGATCATCCTGCTTTCGAAGCTGTGGATATTATGGGCGATCATTTCTTCGGCGATAAGACGGGAACGATCCATTTCACATACAATCAACCCTCGGATTTGTGGAACCCCAAATCGATGGCATATCTCGAAAAACTGGAAGTAGAAATGCACAAACAATTTCCAATTAAGGTGATTTCCAGTCCTACGATTTTGGCCAAACGCTACCATAGATTCCAACGCAACGGACATCCCGGAGCGTTTTCGTATCCCGTTGAATACGACAGTTTGTTTCTCAACAATATGGAGCTATTGGGTGGCGACAATATCGTTCGGCACGATAAAGGTGTAGCACGCATTCGCTTCAGTTTCTCGAATTTCGACCTAGACGAAGCACTGGTGAGTTGGGATAATATGGAAACTTTCCTCAAGAAGAATCCGCCGCCGAAAGAACTCACCGCGTCATTATCTGGAGTGGCCTATCACAACGATACCACTACCCAACGTTTCTCGGAGAACATATTGCTCGGCATCTTAATTAGCATTCTTTTCGGAGCGCTCATCACCTTTGTTTTTGTGCGCAACTTCACCATCTTCCTTGCAACGCTTTTAGCCAACTCCCTCCCATTGATTGTCGCGTTGTTGATCATGATTTTATTCGGCAGCGACCTAAATCCGATTTCGCTTTTCTTCTTCACCGTCATCATGGGATTGTGCGTCGATGATTCCATTTATTTGTTACTGCACCGAGATGCAGCATCGAAAGGATCGCTGTATCCCATTGCTGTTACTTCCGTTGTTTTGGCGGTTGGATTCGGAGCGTTTTTGTTCTCAGGATACGATTGGGTGCAACCCTTCGGCTGGGCCTTTTTGATTGGAATCGCCGTGGCCTTTGTATTTGATGCCTTCTTATTGGCCTTATTCACAGATCGAAATAGTATTTTTGACGCCAATGTCTAATGCGATTTTTATTATTTGGCTAGTAATCAACATTTTATTGATGTTGCACGTCCTGCATGAAGGAATTCTAGTCATGAACGCATTACGAAAGCGAAAGAAAAAGAAGCCTGA
Organism: Fluviicola sp. XM-24bin1; assembly: GCA_003149635.1. Classification (GTDB taxonomy): domain Bacteria; phylum Bacteroidota; class Bacteroidia; order Flavobacteriales_D; family Crocinitomicaceae; genus UBA4466. The sequence continues at coordinate 291,901 of QCWI01000003.1, read as the reverse complement.
GGTTTCCGTAGAAGACCTTCCCATGGTGACTATTCAACTTCCGCTTTACAATGAAAAGTACGTGATTGAGCGTCTTCTGGATTCCATTCGAAACATCGATTATCCAGAGCATCTACTCGAAGTTCAAATTCTGGATGATTCTACCGATGAAACCACAGAAACCATCCGCGAATACATTGAAAAGCATCAGTGCAATTTTGATTTGGTGCGACGTGATGATCGATCTGGATTCAAAGCGGGAGCGCTCGCCTATGGATTGGGATTTGCAAAGGGTGAATTTGTAGCCATTTTTGATGCGGATTTCGTTCCAGCACCTGAGTTTTTGATGGAAACCATTCCGCATTTTCAAAACCCGAAAGTGGGAGTGGTTCAAACGCGATGGCTGCATATCAATGAGAAGCAATCCTTGCTCACGCGTGCGCAAGCATTGATGTTGAATACGCATTTCAGTGTGGAGCAATTGGGTCGACACAACGCGGAAGGATTCATCAATTTTAACGGTACCGCAGGCGTTTGGCGCAAGGCGTGTATTGAAGTTGCCGGTGGTTGGAAGGCCGATACCTTAACGGAAGATTTGGATCTAAGTTTCCGTGCTCAGGCGAAAGGTTGGCAGTTTGAATATTTGTTCAATGTTGGTTCACCAGCAGAACTTCCATCTACGTTTGAGGCATACAGAACTCAACAATTCCGATGGTCGAAAGGGGCTGCTGAATGTGTCCGTAAAAACTGGAAAATGCTCTGGAAATCGTCTGTGAATTTTGGATCGAAGGTAATGGGGTCGTTCCATCTTTTGAACAGCTCGGTGTATCTATTGGTAGTTGCGTTGTTGCTGCTGAGTCCTTTTGTGTACTACGTACAGAGTGAAAATCTGGTAACGCTTCCTAACTACGAATACTTCTTACCTATTGGGCCAGTTGTAAGTGCTTCCCTTTTCTTGATTTTCCTAGCGGGATCGTTAATTGCCAATCGTAATAAGTTGAACGCATTGCTTTGGTATATTCCTTCCTTGTTCACCTTCTTCTCCATGACAACTGGTATTTCGCTCTACATGAGTTTCGGCGTGATGGAAGGGTATTGGGGGAAGAAATCTCCATTCGTGCGAACACCAAAATTTGGGGAGGAGAACGTTGCCAAGAAAATCAAAAGTGGTTACGACTACAAGAAAGAATACAGCATCAAATTCCTAGAGATCATCTGCTGGGGATATGGTGGATATTGGATTTACCTTGGTTTCCAAACCATGAACGCCATGATTATCGCCTACGCATTGATCATTCTAACAGGATTCTCGTTGTCACTGTTCTTTAAAAATCAAACCTTCCAGTGGCGTTAATCCGAACATACGGTTTTTGGATTTTCGCAATGGCATCCGCCTTACTTTACTTCCTTTTTGCCCAGGAATTCCAACGCACGCAACATCTGGAATTGTTCATTTCATTCGCTACGTTGGTGGCACTCTGGCTGATCATGCATCGCTTTGCACCAAAAAAATGGATGTGGCTTTTTGCCGCCGGCCTGGCTTTCCGTTTGTGTTTCCTTTTTGCAACGCCACATCTTTCCGACGATTATTTTCGGTTCCTATGGGATGGCGAGCTGAGCAAAGATGGCTACGAAGTTTTTGGTTTTGTTCCGAACGACTACGACGAGCATGTTTCTGAAGAACATCAGGAAAAGTACCGGCAGATGTTGCAATACCAAGGAACGATGGAGTTTCCGGATGGAATGAATTCGAAAAACTACTATTCCATTTATCCTACGGTGAATCAATTTGTCTTTCAAACGAGCGCTATGGGAGGCAATCCAGAACGAACAAACCTGGATCTTCTCCGCCTTTGGATTTTGATAGCCGAAATTGCCACGTTCTTCTTGCTGAAGGCGCTACTTACATCGAAAAATAGATCCAATTGGCTCTCATTGTATTGGCTCCATCCCTTGATTATCATCGAACTCACCGGAAACCTGCATTTGGAGGCCTTAGCTATCACCTTCATAGTACTTGCCTTGTACCTAGCGCATATCAATCATTGGATTGGCGCAGCATTGGTCGTATCTCTCGGCGTCATGACCAAACTCACGCCATTGCTCATGCTCGGAGCCTTTTTCAAACATCTGGACTGGAAGCGTTGGTTGATTCATTGTACCGTGGCGGTAGCCGCAAGCATTGGTCTCTTTGCCATTTACGTGGATTTGGGAACCTTCGCCAATTTCAAAGCAAGCGTTGGGTTGTTCTTTGCCTGGTTCAGCTTTAATACGGGAATCTATTACAGTTTGAAAGAACTCGTGCTCTTGATTTCAGGAGCTGACATTTCTGCTTGGATCAGTTTGTTCTTCCCTTTTATTTCGGCGGGAATCATGATCTGGATTACTTTCTTCAAAAAGGCAGACGTCGCAACCACGGCGCTTTTACTTTTCACTACGTATTTCCTCTTTACCCCGATTTTGCATCCATGGTATGTGACGGTGCTCATTCCATTAGCTATCCTTTCGAAAAAGATCTATCCATTAATTTGGTCAGTGCTCATTTTCGGAACGTATCTTGCTTACGGAGCAACTTTCAAAGAACCACTTTGGTGGATCATCATCGAATTTAGTGTGGTTATCACCTTCCTTTTTGCAGAGTTCAAAAAAGAGGAAAATTGGAGTCATCGCATCGCGAACCGCCTCTACCATTGATTTGTTAAAAGTTTCTTAACGAACTGTTTATGGCACAACTGTTGTCTTTGCTGCTGCGAAAACACGAAAATCATTAGATTTAACAAAAACCAAGACTTATGAAACGAATACTACTTGCCTCTGCACTCCTATTTACAGGGTCAGTGTCGTTTGGTCAGAACATCAATGACCACAAAATTACCTTCAATTATATCCAGCTTCCGTTGCTGAAAATCGATACCCAATACGATAACTACATCGTAAAAGTGGAGCATGCGTACCGTCAGGCCAATGAAGACAGCACGGTTATGTTCGATGCACGTCAAAGTGTGGCCATGGAACTGTTCATGCAGGCATCTGAGCGATACCACAGAGAGCGCGATTCTTTGGATCGCATCTACTTGGCACAAATGTCCTCTTGGGAGCAAAAGGTAAATGCCGGAACAACCAATCCAGATGGAACACAGCTTGCACAGCCTGCCGCTCCAATCTATCCGCCAGCACCGGTTATGGATCCAACAGAGTCACCCATGATGCACTCTGAATTCCAAGAAAATCTTGCGATTGACCGTATTGATTTGGCAGGATATACCCGTGGAGAAGGAGAAGTAGAAATCACGGTTACCATTCACCCCATTCGCAGCTACCGCATTGTAGAATCGAAAAAAGGAACTGGAGCTTCTACGAAATATGAGTACTCTGCGCGATACGTAATGCCAATTGGTTTGAGAGTATCCAATCCAACTCAAGGAATTATGATGGAAACGATGTTGTTTGAGGGAGAAAGAACCTACAACATGGCATCTCAGAAGAGCAAATACGATCATCAATTGTACATGAAGGACAACCGTGAAACCATCTTCCGTCAGATGGAAACTGCGGGAAGAAACAGCGCAATTTCCCAATTGAACGATCATTTGAACAACCATTTCGGGTTTGTTGAGCGCAATCGTACTGCAGAGATTTACTCAGTGAAATCATTCAAAGTATACGACTACACGGATGTAACCAACGCATTTACGCAAACAACATTGGCATTGCAGGCTGTAGGTTCTGATCGCGATCGTTCAGGAGCCATCACACAAATCAACACGGCGATTAACGCTATTGAAACCATCCTGACGGAGTCCAATATCGGAGATAAGAAGTCGCGCATCAATGATAAAGTAACGGCGATGCTTCAGTGTAATCTTGCCGAATTGTACATGTGGAAAGCGGACTTCAATAAGTGTGACGGTCTTTCGAATCTTGCTTTAAATAGCGGCGAAGGAAAAGCAAAACGTCACATCCGTGACGAAATGGGATTCTATAAGGATCAGCGCAACCGCTGGGATGTACATTATTAGAAAGAACTTACCGAAATAGGTTTAGATTTAAAGTTGAAACAAAGGAAAGCATCGTTGAAAGACGGTGCTTTTTTTGTTTAAAGATTTACGGAAGTCTTTCATGTCCTCCCCCCATCGTCCCTTCGGTCTTCAGAAGCAGTGCTTCTTCTCCTCCAAATGGGAGTGGCCTTACCTTTCAATAATATTTTTTGCGTTGAGACCTGTCACCCTCCGCCTTTGGTTATCGAAAACTCCAGAGTCGTTTCCTATTCTCAAGGGAGGAGGGACAATTTCCTCTCCCCTTGAAGGGAGAATCAAAGAGGGGTGACCGTCCGAGCTCTACAAATCAATAGATGTTTCACTTCTCAAAACAAAAAAACCCTGACGATCCTTTCGGATGTCAGGGCTTACCTATAGCGCGTCGAAATTTGTTAAGCAATCAAAAAATACGCGATCATTATAAAGTTGATGATTGTTGCTGTCAATCCAGATGCCATGATGTATTTCATCGGTGCTACCGCAAGCAACAAACTCAAGGTAATCATCGTTGGGATCACCGCTGCGATCAACGTTCCAACGTATTGAACCCCTCCAAGTCCTACTGCGAGTCCTCCGGAACATCCAACAACCAATATCACTGCGCAAATCAATCCAAATCGGTTAAACTCTGTGTTCTTTGCAAATATTACTTCAGCTGATTCCAGCCCTTGTTCTTTTATATTATCCATATCATTGAATTTTATGTAACGTTCTTGTACAAAGGTGGTTGAATGCCAAGGGACAGACCATGACCAAATATTTTTAAAAAACTGATCTTCGTCATGTTATTTTAGGAATTAAAGGACTATCACATTTAATTTTTCGCTTTGCTCTCGAATTCCCTATCTTTAACAACATTGTATTTAAACTAGCGAAAATGAAAACTGTACTGTATTCTCTGGCGGTGTCCGGCTCTCTATTAATTACCGGAAACCTTACCGCTCAGAACACAAAATCTGTCAACTACGCAGTTCAACCCGTATCAGAAGCCACCGTATTACAACACGGTGATTTGCAAATTCGCGCTACAGATGCCATCTATTTTGAAATGGATGAAGAAGCTTTGGTGGCGCAATTGAATGGAATTATGTTCCGTGAGGTTGGACAAGGGTTTGTTGCAGAATTGGATTTCCCGCATCCGGATGGAACGTTTCATACGTACTATGCAAAAGGGAATCATACTATGAACCCCGAATTGGCGGCAAATTTCCCAAAAATCCACTCGTACGATGCGTACAACACGGAAGGGCACTTTGTAAAGTGGGACATCACCCACAAAGGATTGCACGCGATGATCTTCCGTCCCGACGGCTCTACGATCTTTATCGATCCAGCGATTCAAGGGAATAGCGATTACTACATCGTGTACACGCGTGAGAACTTTATCACGGATAAGGAAAGAGATTGCCAATTCAATAGCGATTTGGAACCTTTGAATACGACCATTGAGCTTACAACAGGCGAAATGAAAGAATTCGGAACGTGTGAATTGCGTACCTACCGCTGTGCGATCGCTGCAACGGGTGAGTACACGCAGTTCCACGGAGGAACTGTTAACGATGCTCTTGCTTCTCAGGTAACAACGATGAACCGTGTAAACGGAATATACGAGAAAGACATGGCAATCACCATGGAGATCGTTGCGAACAACGATCAAGTGGTGTACACGAACCCTTCAACGGATCCATACTCTAATGGAAACACGGGTGCAATGATTGCTGAAGTTCAGACGGACATCAACTCAAACATTGGATCATCTAACTACGATATCGGTCACGTTTTCGGAACAGATAGCGGCGGATTGGCTGGATTGGGAGTTGTTTGTTCAAGCAGCAAGGCACGTGGTGTAACAGGAAGTGGTGCTCCAGTAGGAGATCCATTTGATGTAGATTATGTAGCACACGAAATGGGACACCAGTTTGGTGCGAACCATACGCAAAACAACGATTGTAACCGTAACAACGGAACAGCAATGGAACCAGGAAGTGCAAGTACGATCATGGGATACGCTGGAATTTGTGCACCGAACGTACAAAGCAACAGTGACGATCACTTCCACGGAGTAAGCTTGGAAGAAATGCACTTCGAAATCATGAGTTCAGGACACCAGTGTGAGACAATTACTCCATTGTCAAATACAGCTCCTACAATTACAGGAACGAACGGAGGTGCAACAGTTCCTGCGAGCACACCATTCGCTTTGACAGCGACGGTAACAGATCCGGATGCTGCTGACGTTCTTACCTACAACTGGGAGCAAATGGATAACCAGTCAAGCATGCAGCCGCCAGTAGCGACGTCGACCAACGGGCCAAACTTCCGCAGCTGGCCTTCAGATGCGAGTCCAACGCGTTACTTCCCGAAACTTTCGGCAATTAAAAACAACGGCCCATTCACATGGGAGCGATTACCAAGTGTTTCTCGTACGATGAACTTCCGCGTAACAGTTCGTGACAATGCTTCAGGTGCTGGAGGGTGTAACGATCACGCAGACGTAACGGTAACTGTAGATGCGAATAGCGGGCCATTTGAAGTAACTTCACCGAATACTTTGGGGATCGTTTGGTACGAAACGCAGACGCGCACAGTTACATGGGATGTTGCTAACACGAACAACGCACCTGTGAGCTGTCAAAATGTAGATATCTTCTTGTCGATTGATGGTGGAAACAACTTCCCAATCACATTGGCAACTGGAGTTCCAAATACAGGATCGGCTCAAATCGTTGTTCCTTCAGAATTCACTAACATCGCTCGCGTGATGGTGATGAGTGAGGAGGGTACCTTCTTCGATATGTCGAACTTCAACTTCACTATTTTGGAAGCATTCGCAGGAATGGACGAAGTAGTAAATGGTGATTTGGAATTGTATCCGAACCCGACAAACGATATGGTAAATGTTCTTTGGTCTGGAGATGTACAAACAATTGAGTTGGTAGATATTCAAGGAAAAACGATTGAAACATTCGAAGTATCAGATGTTAAAACAACAGCGATTAACCTTGAGAGTTTGAGTTCAGGTGTGTACATGATTCGTGTCACAAGCAGCGAAGGAACATCAACACATCAAGTGATTAAGAACTAAGATATAGACCGCTTGCCTACGGAAGGCAGGCTTCGCTTCTAGACGTCAGATGCTAGACACAAGCGAAAGATATGAAAGCCGCCATCGTTATGATTGGCGGCTTTTTTTGTTGGTAGAATTTTCGTTGAAGATTCATGCGATTCTGAAGAGTCCTCCGACCAGCCACTGCTCGGAAGGTTCAAAGCATCGCTTCATCGGGTTGACTTTCTCATAAACAGCTAGATACACAAGTCGTAAAATTAACCGCAAAGGCGCAAGGAACGCAAAACTTAATGTTTCTTGGAAACATAGAGTTAGTGCGCTAGGGTATTGTGACAATGTCACAATCTTGCGCTCTAAAACACATCCTCACAAGCACTGTCTTGCGAACTTTGCGCCTTTGCGGGAAAATCTATCTCGCTTTTATTTCTTCACCTTCGGTGCGCCAATCGCTTCGAGTTTTTGATCCAATGGTGCCAAGGCATTTTTGATTTCCTGCAACTTAGCTGCTACTTGACCCATCAAGGTTTTTGCGTGCTCCAATGATTGCAAATGCGACGCTGTTGGCCCGTACGTTGAACCATAGTTGCTCGCGTGCCAAATGTAATCGCCCATCGTCTTGTATTCGCTTTTCTCTCCAACTTCCGAGCGCGTTCTGCTGCCTCTGGCTTGTTGTTTCAAATCCAAAATTTGATCGCGAAGATCTAACAGTTGTTGGTGCAATTCTGGGTCGCTGGCATCAGCTCTTTCGTATGCCTTCAACATAGCACTGATGTTGTCCTCTGCTTCACTCATATCCAAGTTCATATCATACATTTCGCTACGAACCGCTTGAATATTTTTCCAATGCGCCACTACTTCGTCAGGAGTACTTCCTTCCAATGCCCCTTGACCCAATTGCTCTACTTTAAAATCAACTTTGTCTCCGATGGCCGTGTATGCCCCTTCGATTCTTTTGTGCAATTGCGCAGAGTAATTCCCCGGCCCAACTTGATACCCTGTCCGATCGCGCTTCATGTTATCAGCGGTAATTGTCGACTTCGCATCTGTTTCCAAATCCCAGCTCACACGGTGGAAACCACTACTGTTGGAAGCTTTCAACTTACGTAAAATTTTGCCTTCAGAGTCGTAGATAAACAACCAAACGCTCGGCTTGATTTCTTTCTTCTCCTCTTCCAATACAGACCAATCCGGAACACCAACAGTCCCTCCGTCTTTCTCAATTTCCTTCTCCTTCTTCTTACGCTTCGCCTCCATGGATTTGTATCCTTCTTTCAAATAATACGTGAATTCTACACCATACGGAGGATTGTCTGCCACGAAGAAGTTATCCCCTTGCGATGCCTTTCGACCGCCGCCTAAGGTTCTTTTTTGCATGTACCAATCACCAGGGCGCGGTTCGAATAATAAAGCTTCGCTTTCAGCTTTTTCTTCATCGAAATAACGTAATGACGAGTAATCATCCAAAATGTAAATTCCGCGTCCGAAGGTTCCAGCGACCAAATCGTTCTCACGTTTCTGTATCCCCAAATCACGAACAGAAATATTCGGCATTCCACCTTTTAGTTTCGACCATGAATCGCCTCCGTTTATTGTCGCATACACTCCGAACTCCGTTCCTAGGAACATCAATGAACTTTTCTCATGATCCTGAACGATGCGCCACAAGAGCGTTCTTTCAGGAAGATTGTTCGAAATACTCACCCACGTTTTTCCTTTGTCGGAACTTTTGAAAAGATACGGTTCGTAATCTCCATACTTGTGATTGTCGAATACGGCATACACGACATCCTCATCGTACATATCCGCTTTGATGTCATTCACAAATGCTGTTATCGGAAGACCTTTGATGCTTGAGAAATCTACCTTTCTCCAGTTCGCGCCTCCATCTTCTGTCACCTGAATGATTCCGTCGTCCGTTCCAGCATAGATCAATCCTTCTTTTACCGGAGATTCAGACAATGAAGTGATTGTGCTGTAATTTGACATTGCATAAATGTCCCAAGGATTGTCCCACTTCTGTTTCTCACCAAAGAAAGGCGTTTGAATGCGTTCTACATTATTGGTCAAGTCCTCAGAAATGGCTGTCCATGAATCTCCTCTGTCGTTGGACATCCAAACGCGTTGCGATGCATGATAAATACGCTTTGGATTGTGAGGACTTACTAAAATAGGGGCATCCCAGTTAAAACGTTCGTTCTTTTCACCCGGCGCTGATTGCGGTTGGATGTACACGTTTTCTCCAGTCAACCGATCGTGTCGATTCAGGTTACCCTGCTGCCACTGAGCATAAACAATGTTTGGATTTCCGGGTTCTGTGGCAGGCTGATGGCCATCTCCACCCAAAACCACAAACCAGTCGGAGTTACGAATTCCATGTACATTATCTGTTCTTGAGGGTGCTCCCTGAGTATTGTTATCCTGCGTTCCGCCATATACAAAGTAGAACGGCTCGGCATCATCTACCGCAATTTTGTAGAACTGCGTAATCGGTAAATTGTCAATGAACTTCCAGTTCTTTGTTCGGTCAAAACTTTCGTACAAACCTCCGTCACAACCTACCAAAATGTAATTCGGATCGTTCGGCTTGAATGCCACGGCGTGGTTGTCGACGTGCTTTTCGTTTTCGTTCATGTACTCGAATGTTTTACCATCGTCGTAAGAAACAAGCATATAATTATTCGCCAGGTATAATTCGCCGTAATTGTGAGGAGATGCCCAAAGTTCCTGATAGTAATGTGGCCCTGTTCCTCCGGCAACGGCATCGCTCATTTTCGTCCAAGAACCACCTTGGTTTTCACTTTTATACACTCCTCCCGTTCTACGATTCATTTCGATCGCCGCATATACTACATCCGGCTTCTGAGGGGAAAGTGCCAATCCGATTTTACCAAGATTTCCGGAAGGTAGTCCATTAGTAAGTTTGTCCCAGTTGTCTCCACCATCCGTTGATTTATAGATGGCTGTTCCTGGCCCTCCGCCCAAATATCCAGCTACGGTTCTTTGGCGTTGCCAAGTTGCAGCGTACAAAACATCTGGATTCCGCGGATCGATGAGCATGTCTGTCGCCCCAACCCATTCGTCGTCACCGAGGGTTCGCGTCCAAGTTTCTCCACCGTCAGTAGATTTGTAGACTCCACGCTCTCCTCCTTTACTCCAAAGCGGCCCTTGAGAAGCCACCCACATAATGTCAGAATTCGTCGGGTGAATGATAATCTTGGATAAGTGCTCCGAAGCCTTCAATCCCATATTCTTCCAGGATTTTCCTCCGTCTTCACTTTTGTAAATGCCATCACCATAACTTATGTGTCGACCGCCATTGTTTTCTCCAGTTCCTACCCAAACAACTTCAGGATTCTGAGGATCAAGAGTGATACATCCGATGGAATAGCTTTTCTGTCCATCAAACAATGATTTCCACGTAGTTCCGGAATTTTCCGTTTTCCATACACCTCCTGAACCCACAGTCACGTACCAGACATTGTCATTCTTTGGATGAATCGCGATGTCTGAAATACGTCCTGACATTAGAGCTGGGCCGATACTTCGGAATTTCAATCCGCCGAAATTGGTTTTGGATTCTTCTTTCTTGTCCGTTTGTGCGAAACTTGTAGAAGTTAAACTTACGGCGATCAGGAGAAATCCCGTAATTCTAGTAATTCTTAGCATAAGATAAGTTTAGATAGTTATCTAAGTTAACTAATTGCCAAAAGTATCATATCGAATTTCCGTCATCGGGGATTTCTCTATTCAGACGGTTTTTGATTGATATTCCAGAAGATTATCTTTGAATTCCTTTCAAAATCCAAAGGATTATGCGCCAATTCATTTTACTCCTTCTTTTTTCACTCGGAAGTTTAACCGGTTTCTCCCAATCTCTTGATACTGTTTTTCAAACAACAAAATTCAGAAGCATTGGCCCTTTTCGAGGCGGTCGATCCGTGGCAGTCTCAGGTGTGAAGGGTGATCCTTTGACCTACTATATGGGTTCTACTGGAGGTGGCGCTTGGAAGACAACCGATGGAGGTTTGAATTGGACGAACATTTCAGATGGCTATTTTGAAATGGGATCCGTCGGCGCTATTGCAGTTTCGGAAAGCAACACCAATATAGTGTATTGCGGAATGGGAGAACATGCTCCGCGTGGAGTCATGACGTCTTACGGTGACGGCGTGTACAAATCTACCAATGGCGGAAAGACTTGGAAACACATCGGCTTGACGGAAACGCAACATATTTCGCGCATCCAGATTCATCCTACCAATCCCGATATCGTTTTTGTGGCGGCGCAAGGGAATTTGTACGGCCCGAATGAAGAGCGCGGGATTTTCAAGTCCATCGACGGGGGAAAGACGTGGAATAAGGTGCTGTACGTAAACAATCTTACGGGTTGCTCCGAACTTTCCATGGACATGAAAGATCCCGAAGTGATATACGCATCGATGTGGGAACATCAGCGTTTGCCATGGAAAATTGTTAGTGGTGGCGATGGAAGTGGATTGTACAAATCAGAAGACGGCGGTGAGACGTGGAATAAGATGGAAGATGGAGTTCCAGAAGAAATGGGGAAATCGGCCATTAGTGTAAGTCGTGCCAATTCAGATAGAGTGTACGCGTTGATCGAGGCGGATCGTGAGAAAAAAGAAAGCGGTTTGTACGTTTCTAACGATGCTGGGAAAAGCTGGGACATGGTAAGTTCAGAGCACAAATTGACGCAGCGCTCTTGGTACTACACTGAAGTTTTTGCCGATCCCAATAACGAAGATTTGGTCTACGTTTTAAGCGCAAGGGCCTATCGATCAAAAAACGGAGGACGTTCATGGGGCGGTGTGTATGCCAATCACGGTGACTACCACGACATGTGGATCAATCCAGACAACAGCGAAAACTTCGCTATTGCTAACGACGGTGGAGCTCAAGTAAGCCTCAACGATGGCGGGTCTTGGTCGGATATCAGTGGAGTCCCTATCGCGCAAATTTACCGCATCAACACCGATAACTTAGATCCTTACCGCATCTACAGCGGGCAGCAGGATTACCCATCATTTAGAATTAAAAGCGCAAACATTCCGGGATGGCAAATCACCGAAAACAATATTCAGAATGCTGCAGGTGGAGAAAGTGCTTTTCTTGCTTTCAATCCAGACAATCCGCGTTACGTAATGGGCGGAAGTTATCAGGGAACAATTGAATATCTGGACATGGATACCAAAACGGGCGTTGATATCATGGCCGCTCCGATTCAATATTTAGGAAAGGATGCCAAGGATATGAAATACCGTTTCAATTGGAATGCTCCGATTATTTGCTCGGTTCATGATCCAAATGTGTTCTACCACGCGTCCCAAATCCTTCTTAAGACCACTGACAAAGGAATCACATGGACGGAAGTCTCTCCAGATTTAACGCGTAATCAAAAAGACAAACAAGGAAAACCAGGTGGGCCGTTCACAAACGAAGCCGTCGGGGCTGAAACATACGGGTCGATTTCTTACGTCGTGGAATCTTCTAAAAACGAAGGCGAATTGTGGGTGGCAACCGACGATGGATTGGTGCAATTGTCAAAAGATGGCGGAGCTACTTGGAAGAACATTACACCGAAAGGATTGAAGGAATGTTTGGTAAATGCTGTCGAACTTTCAGCGCATCAGGAGGGCGTGGCGTATATCGCTACGACGCGCTATAAATTCAATGATCATACCCCCGGATTGTACAAAACAGAGAACTACGGGAAAACGTGGAAATTGATTTCGAACGGGATTCCTGATGGTGCTTACACGCGTGTGGTTCGCGAAGATCCAAATAGAAAAGGATTGCTTTTGGCGGGAACCGAAAAGGGTATCTACATCTCTTTCAATGACGGGGTCAACTGGGAACGTTTCCAATTGAACTTACCGGATGTTCCGATCAACGACATCCGCATGGATCATGACGATATTCAAGTAGGAACTTCAGGAAGAGGACTTTGGATTTTTGATGATTTGCACCTGCTGCGTGAATACAATGCAACGAAAAAAACGGCCATGTACGTTGATGAGTCATTCACTTTGGGAAGTTGGGGTTCTCCTCTCGATGATACCGATGTTGACTTCTCGGGTGCTATGAGCAGTGGTGGCGTGAATCCAGCTTATGGTGCCGTAATCTACTATTCACTTCCAGAATTAGCCGACAGCGTAAAAGTGGAGCTTGTTATCAAGGACGCTTCGGGCAATACGATCAGAACTTTTGGAACGAACGGAGATCCATCCCACGTGGGGTATCCAAGCGGGCCTTCAGCACCTCCAACTATTGACAAGGAAGAAGGATTGAATCGTTTTGTTTGGGACTTGAATCACAAAGGATTGGTCGGTGCGCCGCGCGTTTACATCGAAGGAGGATATCGCGGCCGAACTGTGATGCCTGGTGAATATACAGCCGTCTTAAAAGTTGGGAATGAAACACTTGAAAAGAAGTTTTCAGTGCTCAAGAACCCGAAACTGGATATTTCTGATGATGCTTTTGTTTCTTACGATGCCTTCTTGAAAGAAATGGAAGCAACGGTGAATGACATGCACACGAAAGTCAATTCGTTGAACAAAATCAAAGGTCAGATTAATGCCATTATGGGCGATTTGAAAGGCGATGAATTTGCGGAAGTGCGCAAGGCCGGTCAAGAGTTGGTAAAACGATTGAACTCGTTCGACACTACCATGGTGCAACGAATGAACAAAGCCTATGACGACGTTGAAAATTTCGAAAACAAATTGAGTGCTGAAATGTTGTTCGTGCTGTCTCAAAGTCGCAATCAAATGCGAAGAATTAATGCTTCATCAAGAGAGCGCTTTGAGGAAATTTTAAAACAATGGTTGCCTTTGAAAGAGGAGGCGGAGACTTTGTTGAACACTGAAATCCCAGCTTTCAACAAATTGCTTTGGGAAGTGGGTGTGGGAGCGATTAGAAAGTAACTTTTTTCACCACAAGAGAAAGCGATAGCTTTTGAAGCCGAAGTGACTTCTGCGGTAGCAGAATAAAACGAAGATAGACACAAAGGCTCTATGTAAAGGTGATGCCAGAAGTGTTCAATGTACACAGCGGATTGCGACTTAGTCACAATCTGAGCTTCGCAACTTCATTTTTCCGTCTATAAGTCCTTGCGCCCTTTGCGCACCTTGCGGTTAATTCTATCTTACCTTTTGCTATCTTTCTGGTTCTGCAAACTAAAGAACTATGAAAATACACGCACTATTCTCCGCATTATTTATTTCGGCGGCAGCTCTCGCTCAGCAAAACATCGATTACCAAAAACCGCCTCAAGAAATCCTAGATCTTGTTGATGTTGAATTAGCTCCATCCTCATTTTTCAATAGCAAAAAAGACCTGTTGGTTGCTGTTCAATCCGATCAATTTGCCACGATTGAAGCAATGTCTAGAGAAGAATTACGCTTGGGAGGATTGCGAATCGACCCGGTACGAAACATCGGAAGTCGGGTTCGATACTACCGCACGATCAGCATTCAGGATTTGTCCAAAAAGACAGGTTTGGTGCAAGTAAAAGGTACGCCTGAAAACGCACAATTAACTAATTTCTCGTGGTCGCCAAATGAGAAATACATGGCATGCACCAACACTACTTCGGAAGGGGTGGAATTATGGTTGATAGATGTGTACAACGCCAGCATGAAGAAGATTTACGGCCCCACATTGAATGCCAATACAGGGGACGTAATCAATTGGCTGGAAGATAGCGAAAACATTATTATTAAAGTGACTTCCAAAGATCGTAAGGAGCTTATCGATACGAAAAGTGCCATTCCAACAGGGCCGACAATTTCTACCAGCGATGGAAAAAAGGCACAAAATAGAACGTATCAGGATCTTCTAAAGAACAAGAACGACGAGCACAACTTCGAACAATTGGTGCTTACCGAATTGGTAAAAGTAGATCTTAATGGAAACAGTTCATCTTGGCTTCCAAGCGATATGTACCGCTCCATAACTTTCTCTCCAGATGGTGAATATGCGATGGTAACTACCATTCAAAAACCCTTCTCTTACCTTGTACCTTACGGACGATTCCCATCCAAAACAGTCATCTACACGAAGGACGGTAAAGAAGTTTCGACTGTATTGGAAGTGCCGTTGATTGAAGATCTACCGAAAGGATTTATGGCAACAAGAACTGGAAGAAGATCGATGCGTTGGAGAAGCGATCGTGCCGCGACATTAGTATTTGCGCAAGCTTTGGACGGAGGTGATCCTGAAAACGAAGTGGAATACCGAGATGAAGTCTTCCAATTGGAAGCGCCTTTTAACGGTGAGCCAACTTCTTTGATGAAAACAATCAACCGTTTTAGCGGAATCATGTGGGGGAATCACGGAATGGCCATGGCTAGCGATTACTGGTGGAATACCAGAAATACGAAAACCTATCTTTTCGATCCATCAAATCCTTCGAAAAAGCCTGAGATTATTCAAGATCGTAACTATCAAGACCGATATAGTGATCCTGGATCGCCGGTAATGGTGAAAAACGAATGGGGAAGTTACGTGCTTGACATCGACAAAGAATCCATTTTCATGATTGGAGACGGATATACAGAAAAAGGGCAATTCCCATTCTTGAGCAAGTACAACACGAAAACGAAAAAAACAACACGCATCTATACTTCGACGTACACCGATAAGGTGGAAAACCTTTATGAATATGATCGTGCGAAGAATCAATTGTTAGTACGAATTGAGTCACCAACGGAATACCCGAATTATTACTCGCGTTCTTTGAAGAGCAAGAAGTTGAAGCAAATCACCGACTTCCAAAATCCATTCAAAGCGTTGGATGGAATGCACAAAGAGTTGATCAAATACAAGCGCGAAGACGGACTGGATCTTTCTGGAACTTTGTACCTACCACCGGGATACGACATGGAGAGCAAGGAAAAATTACCGTTGATCATTTGGGCATATCCACGTGAATACAAAGACAAATCAAGTGCTGGACAAAGTACATCCAATCCGAATAAATTTACCTACTTGTGGTACGGTTCTCCGGTCTACTGGGTAACACAGGGTTATGCCGTTTTGGATGGCGCTGCTTTCCCAATTGTGGGTGAAGGAGACGAAGAACCGAACGATTCGTTCCGAACGCAATTAGTGGCAAACGCCAAAGCGGCAATCGATGCGGTGGATGAATTGGGATACATCGATAGAAATCGTGTCGCTTGTGGAGGGCATAGTTATGGTGCATTTATGGTGGCGAATCTTTTATCGCACTCCGATTTGTTCGCAGCTGGTATTGCCCGAAGCGGTGCTTACAACAGAACGTTAACACTTTTCGGATTCCAAAGTGAAGAGCGTTCGTACTGGGATGCACCCGATGTATATTACACAATGTCACCGTTCATGCACGCAGACAAAATGAAGCATCCATTGCTTTTGATTCATGGTGAAGCAGATAACAATTCAGGAACGTATCCTATGCAAAGTGAGCGCTATTTCAACGCCTTGAAAGGACTCGGAGCGACCGTTCGTTTGGTCATGCTTCCGAAAGAAAGTCACGGCTACAGAGCGAAAGAAAGTGTACTCCACGTATTATGGGAACAACACGAATGGTTGGAGAAATATGTGAAGAATAAGGGAGAATAAACCCAATCATTAAATAGATTACCCGGACAATGTTCACTGAGGCTCTCGAAGTGAATTGTCCGGGTTTTTTGTGCTTTGAGTTTTGATATACGAAAGAGTTAGATTGAAGTCCTCCGCCTAGCCCTCAATTATTGGGTCGCAACCGATCACCCTACGCCTAAGGTTAACGAAAACTCCTGAGTCGTTTCCTCTTCTCAAGGGAGGAGGGATAGTGCCCCTCTCCCCTTGAGGGGAGAATAAAAGAGGGGTGACAGTCCAAACGTGTAAAAATCAAAACAAACTATTGATTCACATTCATTACTCCCCCCTGCCTACCGCAGGCACGGTGGAGGGGGTTGGGGGGAGGATCACAACGAGTCTCCTTCCATTCCAAAATCACCCCAAACAAAAAAGGGTCGCCTCACGACGACCCTTCGAACTATGAAAGTGTATTTTCTTAGTGAATCACCTCAATAGAAGTAATCTTCACCTCACCATTTTCTTGTTTTACACGAAGTGTGTACTGTCCTTCTGCCAATTGAGAAGTTTTTACAGTCACTTCAGATGCATTGTATTCGTTACTTACAATAACGCGTCCTGTCATGTCCATCAACTCCACCAAAACAACGTTTAGAGAAGACTGAATGTTCAGTACATCGTTCGCTGGGTTTGGATACGCTACAAACGTTTCTCCTTCCAAATCCAACAATCCGATAGTAGAAACAGTAACTGTTTGCGTGAACGTATTTGTACCACAATCATCCGTTACAGTCAAAGTAACTGTGTACGTGTTGTTCGCTGTGTACGTATGCGTAACGTCCTGAGTCGTGTATGTTGTTCCATCTCCCATATCCCAGCTGTACGTAGTGTTCGTAGAAGAAGTGGAAGTATTTGTGAACGTAAACGTTGGCTCTGTACCTGTTTGCGTAAATCCAGCAACTGGATCCGTACAACCGTTGTTTACCGTAATTGTAGAAGTCACTGTCGAAGTTCCACAATCATCTATAATTGTCAATGTAACCGTGTACGTTCCATTGTCAACGTATGTGTGCGTTGGATTCTGTTGCGTAGATGTGTTACCATCACCGAAATCCCAAGAGTATGTTACAACTCCAGTTGTTGTGGAACCGTCTGTAAAATCAAACGATGGATCGTTGTTCGTTTCTGAGAACGCCGCAGTTGGGTTACTACAAACCGTTACGTTGATTGAGGTACAGGTCGAATCTGTGCCACAAGCAGTAACTGCTGTCAAACAAACAGTGTAGTTTCCTGATGCTGCATAAGTATGCGAAGGGTTCTGCATTGTTGATGTGTTACCATCACCGAAATCCCACAACCAAGAAGTGATTGGAGAACTAGCAGTTGAGTTATCTGTGAAGTTCACAACTCCTGCTCCTGCTGGAACGTTAGAGAACATTGGCATCAAATCGTTTCCGATGAAAGTAGAATCAACATCCACACACGTAGAAGTCCATCCGAAAAGCGTATCTGTTAAGTACACTGTATAATCAATCGTAGTATTCGCATACGTGTTCGAAGTATCGATGGCATTTCCTCCACCTCCGTCACCGAAGTCCCAGGTATAGCTCAATGAAGTAAGGTTCAAATAAGCTGCCAGGTTGTACATGCGATCCTGAAGGATAGGCGATGATGTATTCGTGAAGTTGATTGTTGGTCCTCCGAAACAGTTTTCAGAAGCCGTAAATCCAGCGTCCATGGTATACGACACTAGCGGATTGAACAAGGCGTCACAATCCAGAGGCACCCCTCCTACGTTAATATTGTACGAATTGTACCACAATCCAGCGATGTTAATTCCACACAACCATTCTTGCAATCCGTCTGGTGCTGGCGTCGCTTGGTAATCGCTGAACAACAATCCGATTCCGTTAGGCGAGTTGTTTTCAATAACTACTACGTAAGGAACTGAAACGTTGATTGGTGGGAAACCTCCAAACTTGCTCAATAGCTCAAGATCACCTCCGTAGAAGTTTGTATCTACTGGAACTGTTCCTGTTACTAATGGCAAACCTGTTGGCAATGAATCTGCCCCTGCAGCAAACACTTGAACATTCACGTTGATTGAAGTTCCTCCCGTTGCATCCAACTTGTATGCGTAAAATTCTACACCCGTCAAGGTAATTTGCTGTGGACAGTTGAAATACTGAGATACCGCGTATCCTGAAGTGGCGTTGTTGATACTCAAAGCAGACAATCCAGTAGCTTTTGCCAAGGTGTATTCTACGGTATCAGGACCACAAGTGGTCGATTTAGAACCTGATTCAATAGCAGCTAAGCTATTCGAGCGTGGCTCAAATTGCACGTCCGCTCCTGTGTCTACCATTTGGGAAAACCCAACGAATGGCGCCAAAGCAAGCGTGAGTAGTAGTTTTTCCATAAGATTAAAATTTTCGGTTTGCCGTAAAATTACGAAATAACCCATTAGGTTGCTAGGTTAGAAACGTCATTTCCAGTCAATAAAACCTTATCCGGCAATTCGTTCCATCTATGTTGGAATAAATCCTAAATTTGCTTTGCAACACAGTAAATGGACGCACAGAAGAAAATAGCTGTAATAGGCGGTGGTAGCTGGGCAACAGCCTTGGTGAAGATTCTGGGAAATAATTTTCCTTCCGTGCGATGGTACATGCGAAATGAAGGTGCTGTGGAGCACATCCTCAAGTTCAAACACAATCCCAATTATCTACAGTCGGTTGAATTTCAATTAGATAAGATTGAAGTCAGCACCAATTTAATTGAAGTCATCGAACCAGCGGACATTATCATCATCGCGACGCCGTCTGCATTCTTGGTTGATCTTTTCGATGATTTTCCAAAAGAATTACTGCGTGATAAAATCGTCTTTTCGGCTGTAAAAGGGATCATTCCTGAATACAACGCTATCCCGGCGAGATTTATTCACAAAACCTTCGGTACGCCTTACGACAACATCGGAATTATTTGCGGGCCTTGTCACGCAGAAGAGGTGGCATTGGAACGACTCTCCTACTTGACAATCGCTTGTCAGGATGAAGATATCTGTGAGGAAGTCGCCGAATTGGTACGATGTCGATACATCAAAGCGACCGTTTCCGACGATTTATTTGGAACCGAGATTTCGGCCGTATTGAAGAATGTCTACGCCATTGCTTCTGGAATTTGTGCCGGATTAGGTTACGGAGATAACTTTCAGTCTGTTTTGGTTTCGAATGCTGTTCAGGAGATCGAAAACCTTATCGATGAAATGAGTCCGATTCACCGCGATGTGAAATCTTCGGCGTATCTGGGTGACTTATTGGTGACTGCTTATTCTAAATTCTCGCGAAACCGTTCTTTCGGATTCATGATTGGAAAGGGTTACTCGGTAAAAACGGCTCAATTGGAAATGGACATGGTGGCTGAAGGATATTACGCAACGAAAAGCGTGATGGAAATCAAGAAGAAATTCCAAGTGGATATGCCAATCGTGGAAGCCGTACACAACATTTTGTACGAGCGTATTTCTCCTGTTATTGAAATGAGAATTCTAACAGATAAGTTAAGCTAGTAACTTTTTGTGAAATTTTTAAATTGGTTTTCCATTTGGAAAGCTATAATTCCTACATTTGCCGAAAATCGCGCGCATGAAAGTGTTCAAATTTGGTGGTGCCTCCGTGAAAGACGCTGCAGCTGTGCAGAACGTAGCGGACATTTTACAACTCTTCAACGGGGAGAAATTGGCTATTGTCATCTCGGCAATGGGGAAAACCACCAATGCAATGGAACAAATTGCACAGGATTTTTGGGATCGCGATCAATCCTCTTTTGAAGAGCGCGTAGAAGAACGACGAGCCTTCCATTTGGAAATCATGAACACGCTTTTCGAGAATCAAGACAATGCTATCTTCAATGAAATCAACGGTGTTTTTGATCAACTCAAAGTGCATTACGACGATTTGGTTTCTGAAAACTTCGATTTCGAATACGATCAAATTGTTTCGTTAGGTGAGGTCGTTTCTACGAAGATCATCTCAGCGTATTTATCCTCCAGAGGCTTGGCATGTCGCTGGGCGGATGCTCGCGAGATGATCGCAACGGATCGCAAATTCCGTGAGGCCGAAGTCGACTGGGAATTGTCTACCGCACATTTTGAAAAACGATTCCTTCCGAATTACGAAGAAGTGGACATCCAAATCACGCAAGGATTCATCGGTTCGAACGACAAGTCCACTACAACACTTGGACGCGAAGGTTCCGACTTTACCGCTGGAATTATCGCCTACTGTTGCGATGCAGAAAGCGTGACGATCTGGAAAGATATACCCGGCATGTTGAACGCCGATCCAAAATGGTTCGATAATACAGTGAAGTTGGATCAAATTTCGTTCCGTGAGGCCATCGAACTTTCGTACTACGGAGCTTCGGTAATCCACCCGAAAACAGTGAAGCCACTGCAAAACAAGAACATTCCGTTGCATGTGAAATCCTTCGTGAATCCTGAAGAAGCCGGAACGGTGATCCAGCAATCGATGTCAAGCGATCACTTGATTCCTTCCTTTATTTTTAAGATGGATCAAGTATTGTTCTCATTCACTCCCAAGGACTTCTCCTTCATTGTAGAGGAAAATCTGAGTGATATTTTCGATCGTTTGTCAAAGGTGAACGCTAAGATCAACTTAATGCAGAATTCCGCTTTGAGCTTCTCAATTCTTGTGGACGCTAAAAAGGTGAATATCCCTCAAATTTTGGAAGAGTTCGAAGACTCGTATCAAGTAAAATTTAATGAAGGATTGGAATTGGTGACCATTCGTCATTACGACCAAGCGACTATAGACCGCGTTACTGTAGACAAAGACGTTTTGCTCCAGCAAAAAACTCGTGAAACCGCCCGTTTGATTGTGAAGCAGAAGATTATGATTTAGACACTAGACTTTCAAACGCTAGACACTTGACTTATTAATCATCATGAGAATTAAAACTGTCTAGAAGAGAGCAAAGCGAACGGTCTAGCATCTAGCAGTGACCAAAGGGAACGGATCTAGTGTCTCCAAATAAATACCACTTTCAAGCTACTGCATAATCTGCCTACAAAACGTATTTTTGTACGTCGCATGGCGCAATTACTATCGGAAATAGCAGACGGACAGGAGGTAAGGGTAATTTCGATTGCATCTTCAGTACTTCGTGTCAAACTTTTGGAGATGGGTCTTTTGGCCGATCAACCCATTCGCGTGTTATTCCGCGCTCCCCTTGGAGATCCCATGGCAATTGATGTAAACGGGTATGTTCTTTCTCTTCGATTGAGTGAGGCAAAACTCGTTACGGTTTCACCAAACGAGGAGCAAGCATGAAAATCGCGTTAGTCGGAAATCCAAATACTGGGAAAAGCTCCATTTTCAACATGCTTACTGGAATGCGTCAGCACGTTGGGAACTTTCCGGGTGTAACTGTTGATGTAAAAACGGGCGGCATGAAACTGGGAGAAGCTTCTGCCAGTCTTGTGGATTTGCCAGGAACCTACAGTATTTATCCCAGATCAGCGGATGAACGCGTCGTGTACGAATCACTAACCGTTACCACGAAAGAAGATCAACCCGATGCCGTAATGGTGGTTTTGGACGCCTCCAACTTGCAACGCAATTTGCTTTTGGCGGGTCAAGTCTACGATTTGGGATTGCCGACGCTGTTTGTGTTGAACATGAACGATGTGGCGAAACGCCGCGGAATTTCAGTCAATGAAGAAGGTCTAGGCAAACACTTTCCCGAGGCCGAGATTGTAAGTGCCAATGCAAGAGCAGGAATTGGAAAATCGTCAATTCAAGAGGCATTACAACAACTTCCAGAACGAACCTCACAGCGTGTTGAACCGTGTGAGATGAATGATTTCCTTGGCCAGGAAGAAGAAACCGTACGTCGCTACAAGGAGATCAAAAAGATGCTCCCCGACGTTGAATCGGTAGTGAGTAAGCACGATTTTACGAGTAAATGGGATCGTATTTTGACACATCCCATCTTCGGTTATGCCATTTTCGCCGCGATCTTGATGATCATTTTCCAGTTCATCTTCGCCTTCGCGAACTATCCGATGGATTTGATCGATGGAGCCTTTTCGTCCTTGAGTTCTTCGACAGCAAGCATGCTTCCGGAAGGAATTTTTACGGATCTACTTACACAAGGAATTATCCCCGGTATTGGTGGCGTGGTGATTTTTATACCGCAAATCGCCTTGCTCTTCTTTTTCATCGCCATTCTTGAAGAAACGGGTTACCTCGCTCGCGTCGTCTTCATCATGGATCGATTAATGCGACCGCTGGGCTTGAATGGAAAGAGTGTTGTACCGATGATGTCCAGTGTGGCCTGTGCCATTCCCGGTGTTATGGCGGCTCGAACGATTTCGGATAGAAAGGAGCGTTTGATTACCATTCTGATTGCGCCGCTAATGAGTTGTAGCGCACGAATTCCTGTGTACACGCTGCTTATTTCATTAGTCATTCCAGAGACAAAAGTATGGGGCGTGATCAATGCGCAAGGATTGGTTTTGTTTGGACTTTATTTCCTTGGAACCGCCATGGCGTTGATAGTTGCGCTAGTTCTGAAGGCGCTAATCAAGACGGACGAAAAAGGATTTCTATTGTTGGAACTTCCTGAATATAAAGCGCCACGCTGGGGTAATGTTGGACTCGTAGTATTGGAGAAAGTACGTGTCTTTGTTTGGGACGCCGGTCGGATCATCCTCGCGATTTCCATCGTTTTATGGGCGCTGGCTAGTTATGGCCCATCTGAGCGCGTAAAAGAAGCAGAAAATCAGGCACTCGTAACTGCCGGCAAATTGAGATTGGACAAAGCTGAGACCGATCAATTGGTGGAGTCGGCAAAGATGGAGAACTCTTATATCGGCATAATGGGTAAAACCATAGAGCCGGCGATCGAACCTTTGGGCTACGACTGGAAAATCGGAATTTCACTCATTACTTCATTTGCTGCGAGAGAGGTATTCGTAGGATCGATGGCTACCATTTATGCCGTGGAAGATGACGGTGAGAAGCAAACCCCGCTAATTGAGAAACTTCACAAGGAAAAACGCTCGGATGGAAGTCAGGTCTATTCTCTGGCAACGGGCGTAAGTTTGATGGTCTTTTATGCCTTCGCGATGATGTGTATGGCGACCTTGGCAGTAGTTAAGAGAGAAACCAAAAGTTGGAAGTGGCCATTAGTTCAACTTGGATATATGGGATTCCTGGCGTATTTTGGAGCATTGATAACGTATCAGATTCTAGCATGATTCAGACCGTACTCGTCATATTGACCCTCGGAGCGGCCGCTTCCTATCTCGGATGGGAAGCGTACAAACAATTCTTCAAGAAGGATACTTCGTGTGATGGGTGCGCTTTTAATCCGGATAGAATAGACACTAGACGCTAGACTGTCAGACACTAGACATTTAAAATAGTAACAAAATACGACAAGTCTAGAAGAGAGCAAAGCGAACGGTCTAGCATCTAGCAGTGACCAAAGGGAAAGGATCTAGTGTCTCTTTTGCGATTCCCGCAACTCCTAATTGACCCCCCTTACTATTCAGTAATCCAAACCAATGCATTGCGCTTATCTTTGGACTGTAAACAAAAAAGATATGAAAACGACTCTAGCGACATTACTTATCATTGCTGGACTTCAGGCATTCGCCCAAGAGGATCAGGTTAACAAGACAGGATTTGAGTTTCGGATGAATAATAGTGTATCGTACATCTATGCAGCTCAAATGTTGAAGGTCGATTTGACGGGATTGGACGGAAGACCTTTTTACCATAACGAAAATCCTGAGAACGCCGGGGTTGCGGTAGGATTGGATTTAGAATTTGGATATCGTTTTCATAACAAATGGAGCGCTGGTGCCTACGCAGGTGCAGGGTTCATTTACGAAGGCTTCTACTTCATCCTTCCATGATTTGATGTGACTGCAGACGCTGGGTTTTATGGAAGATATCATGCAAACGATCGCTTGACTTTGACCTCAACACTTGGAGTACGAATGCCTCCGGTAGGAAACTCATCGCGCTCGGCGTACTCTCTTGGTTTCGGGACGGAATATGCGATTGGCAAAAGACGTAAAATGAAATTTCGATGGGCCGCTGAAGCGTTCTACGGTCGAAAGAAATACTCTTATCACTTCGTAGAAGGTTGGTACGACGAAAGCACGCAGACGATGCATCATCAAACGCATCAGGGCGTTGCTCCGCAAGTTACTACCGGGTTTTCCGTAGAATGTGGATTGGCATTTCAGTTGCAGATCCAACTACTCCGCCTCTTGAACCTTGTTCATGCCAAGCATTTTCAACGCGTAAAAGAGCAAGTACACGAAGCATCCGACGCCAACAAAGAAACTCAATCGAATTCCGATCGATTCTTGGTCAACGAGAACCCCTTGCAACAAGGAAATGAATCCACCTCCCATAATCATCATGACCAAGAACCCAGAACCTTTGTTGGTATAACCACCAAGTCCGTTAATTCCGAGCGTAAACACACATGGCCACAGCGTAGAGCAGAAGAGCCCGACACTAATGAAAGCGTAAATACTTGTGAGTCCGTCACTGAACATTCCAACTAACAAGGCTAGAATTCCCAACCCTGAGAAAATCGCTAATTGCTTCGCCGGATTTCCTTTACTCAGGATTTCCGCTAAAATCAACACTACGATAACAAGTGGATAGTAATACAACTGAGACAAGTCCTGATTGTTGATGGCGTTTACGAGCATAAACACTCCGAAAGCGGCATAAGGAAGTACGAATCGTAAAATGTTCTGCGCCATTTTCTTCGAACTGAAAACGTTTGCAGCAGACGTCCATCGACCTATCATCAAACTCGCCCAATACAAGGAAATATAGGGTGTGATCTGACTGGATTCCATATCAAATTCCACCTTGAGGTACTCGCCCAAGTTTCCTGCTGTCGCCACCTCAACTCCTACATACACAAAAATGGCAATCATTCCCAGGTATAGCTGAGGATAATCGAAGAGTGATTTTGTAGATTTTTCAGAGCTATCTACTGTGCTTTCTAAATGATTTGGAACTTTAGAGATCATGATCAATCCCGCTACGATCAAGAAAGAAAGCCCCAAAAGAAGGTAAGGAATCATGATACTTTCGATTCCTACGTTCGTTGAAGATCCTGATGTGGTTCCGAAAATTGCCAGTCCGATAAGTACAGGCCCGATCGTCGTTCCAATATTGTTAACTCCACCCGCTAGACTCAGACGCTGCGATCCTTTTTCTGGATCACCGAGGGAAATTACCAATGGATTGGCTGCGGTTTGCTGCAATGAGAAGCCCAATCCAACCACGAAAAGTCCGCTGATCATCAATCCAAACGATTCCAAAGAAGCGGCCGGAATGAACAACAAGGTTCCGAGTGCTGAAATCGCCAAGCCCAAAGAGATTCCCTTTTTGTAGCCGATTTTCAGGAGGATATCGCGCTTTAGAAGCAAAGAAATGATAAGATATAATATCGATCCTACCGTGTATGCTACGTAGAATGCGAACGAAATCATTTGTGATTGCCACTGCTGCAAGTTCAATTCTTCCTTGAATACAGGAATGAGAATATCATTGGAAGCGGCCACAAATCCCCAGAAAAAGAATACTGTCGTAAGCGTAATTAATGCGCCGTAGTTGGTCTTCTTTCCTCCCTCAGGATTGGCAACATTACTTTTGGTAGAATTATCAATTACTTCGTCCATTGTCGATTTTTTGATGTCGCAATTTAGGTAGAATTGATCATTCTTGGTGATAAAAAGCCATCAAACCGTCCCCACCGAATTGTGTATAACGAGTAAATGATATCAAAAGGTTGCCTTATAGTAAAAATAACCATAACTTCTTTGAAATTCAATTTCATCTATTTACATTGCATCATTCGATTCATGCTTAACTATTGAAAATGAGATTAATAATCATCCTATTGGCTGCATTATTCAGTCAAACTACTGCCTACTCAGCCACATTTACCGTGACAAACTTGAACGATGCGGGAGCGGGTTCATTCCGCCAAGCGATCATTGATGCAAATGGGTCAGCCGGCACCGACAATATTCATTTTTCTGTCTCCGGTGGTATCAACTTAATATCTTCACTCCCTGCCTTAACTGACGTAGTTGTTATCGATGGAAGTACTGCTCCCGGTTGGTCTACTTGTGGCAATCCAGTGGTGGGTATAGATGGGTCTTCAACCGGTACTTCGAATGGAATTCAATTGCTGGCTGGAGCATCAGGTTCGTCGATTTTAGCTTTGAATATTCGAGATTTTACGGCAAATGGAATTCAGTTGATTTCTGCAACCAATTGTATCATTCAAGGCTGCTACATTGGCACTAACTCAGTCGGAACTGCGGCTGCGAGCAATGGACAAAATGGAATCATTCTTGAATCCGGGGCGAATAACAACCTGATTGGAGGAAGCTTGCTTTGTCAGGGAAATTTAATTTCTGGAAATTTAGGATACGGAATTACGATTGTAGGATCAACTAGCACTCAAATCAGAGGTAATATCATAGGCTTGAACGTAACAGAATCTGCCTCAATTGCGAATAGTATTGGAGGAATCTTAGTCACATCTGCGTCTAATGGCACAATCATCGGAGGATCCACATCGTTTCAGGCGAATAATATATCTGGAAATGGCTCAGGTGTAACAGGTAATGGACTTAACATCGATGGTTCTTCGGGAGTAATTATTCAGGGAAACCTTATTGGCTTGGATGGCACGGGAAACATTGGTATCGGAAATGCGGAAAATGGTATCTCCTTGAATGGCGCCTCCTCAGCGATTATTGGTGGATCAGGAGCTAATGAGATGAATGTCATTGCGGATCACAATTTTCACGCGATTGTATTGAATAATAGCTCGAACAATGTCACGATTCAAGGGAATAATATCGGAACCAATGCACTTGGAACGGTTGCCATTGGAAATGATGATTCAGGTGTAATTGTGATCAATTCAACGGGAACGATCATCGGGGGAAGTAGCGCCAATGAAGGAAATGTACTTTCTGGAAGCCTTTCCGAATATGGAATTTTCGCGATTTCGTCCTCTGGGTTGGAAATTGAAGGAAACTTCGTTGGTACAGACCGAACTGGAACCATTGACCTTGCCAACTTTGATGGTGGAATTCGTTTTGATTTCGGTGCAGGAGGCTCATCGATTGGTGGATCAGGCGCCGGAGACGGAAATACGATCGCCTACAATACTGGGTACGGAGTCGGAGTGCTGAACGCTGGAAGTAGTGGTGTACTAATCAGTCGAAACAGTATTTACTGTAATACAGGGAAAGGCATTGATTTGGCAGGCGTAGGAAATACCAACGAACCGAGTCCGGTTATCAACACAATTGGTAATACTGGAGCTTCTGGAACAGCCAACAACAATACGACGATTGAATTATTCTACGACACAATTTGTGGAGGATCTTGTCAAGGGAAAACGTATATCGCTTCGGTTTCAACATCCGGCCCAGGAAACTGGAGTTATGTGGGGCCACTCACCGGAAATATTACAGCAACGGCAACTGATTTAGGAGATAATACTTCTGAATTTGCCAATTGTTTGGTGTTTTTACCGGTAGAATTCGGCGCGTTTGAAGGCTTTGAGATGGATAACGGACAACACCTGTTAGGGTGGAGCACCATCACGGAAAGAGATGCATCCCACTTCACCATTGAGCGAAGTACAGATGGTCACAATTGGACGCTCGTGGGTTCGATTACCGCGATTGGTAATTCTACGAGTGAAAATATTTATCAGTTGATAGACCCAAAACCAGAATACGGAATGAATTATTATCGTTTGCTCCAATTTGATGTGGATGGGTCAATGGATCAACACGAAACGATTGTGCGCTTGGATCGAACTCGCTCGAATGGATCAGAGCTGGTTGGAGTGTACAACTTATTAGGTCAGCTGATTGATCCTGCAACCAAAGGAGTTCAGGTGCACGTATTCAGCGATGGAACTACAAAAAAGGTAATAGTCGATTAATCATAATTCGGAAAGAAAGAAGGCCGCCCTCTGGGGCGGCCTTTTTCGACTGTTTCTTCTGTCTGAGACGAAAACTCTATCTAACTAAAACTGTACTTATGAAAAAACTCAGACGCTCAAAACAAAGTCACCTAACGTTGTCTAATTGTAAGAGGGGCTTCCCCCTTAAAAAGTTACAGACGATTTAAATTTATTTTCATTTATCTCTAAATCCCTGTAAAATGTGCTAAGTGGTCGCATGTGTCAATAAGGCATCAACCTTACTGATTAACTTCGACACTTCCTACCATCTAACTGCAGTGAAGATGGCTATTTCAGTGCGATTCCGAGAGATTTAGATCGCCAATTCCTGTTAAATTCATCAGGATTTATTCTTGACTGCTCCTACCCCAGCTTTTTTAATTTCTTTTTTCTCAGGATTTCCTTTAAAATTCACATCGCCCACTCCTCGGAAATCAAGTGTTAAATCTTGAAAGACATGAATATTGGCATCTCCCACTCCCGTGTGAGTAATATTCATAGTGCCCACCTGCAAGTCGAAAGCTTTTAAATCGCCTACTCCGGCATATTTAATTTTGGACGTAGTTGCTTTTCCACTCAAAATACAATCGCCAACCCCCTTATACGTCACGTTCAAGGTTTGGCAGTCCAAATCCAACTTGGTATCACCTACGTTGTTCATCACGAGGTCAAGCGTATTCGACTTTATCGTATTGTCGCAGGTAACATCACCTACACCGGTGCTTTGAATTTTCGAAAGATCCTTCACGGTGACATGCACGACCATCTTCGTAGATTTCTTGATTTTGACTTTTTTGTTCTTCAGAATCAAACTGCTTCCATCGTTCTCTACCAAAATGTACTCTTGCAAATTCGAATCGGTTTCTACCGAAACTGCTTCCTTATCTCCTTGGGTAAGGATGACATCAAAAACACCACTGATATTGATCTCTGAGAAGGATTGAATGGATCGCTCTCCATTGGTCACCTCTCCATTTCCTTTCACGCTTTTAGCCTTGTCGTCATCTTTCTTTTTTGCGACAGAATTGAAAGAAGGTTTCGTTCTCCAATCATATTGGTGCGTGCCATGAACATGAGCGTATTGATCGAAATGAACTTGCTGCACGTAGTTACTGCGCATCGGCATCATCACGTATTGATTTTCGTTTGCTTCCACCTCAACATACGTTTGGTTTGGAGCTTTAGCAGCAACATATTCGACTTTCTATGTAGTATCAATAGTCGTTGTTTTAACGAATTTGTCGTCTTCCTGAATGATCACAGTGGAAGGTTCTTGTCGATCTACTTGAGGTTTTTCTTGTTGCGAACTGGAAGGCATCAACAGCGTTGTGCTCAACACAATCACGCCTGCGCTTCCTGCCGAGTAATCAAAACATCTTACCAACTAGGCAAAACAGGTTTCGGGATCGAATTCCGTCTGAATGGTGATATGCTTGAAATTGTAAGGTTTCAGGAGTTCCAATAACGCCATCCGAACTTCGTGCACTTGTGCAACGGAGGAAATATGCTCTAACATCACGTGCACAGTAAACACGTTTTGTTCCCCCTCCAGTGACCAAATTCTACAATCGTGGATAGACTTGACATGCTCGACTTCATTGAGTTTGATCTCCAATTCCACCATGTCAATGCCCGATGGAACCCCTTGCAGGAATACGAAAAGCGTTTTGCGCAATCGTTTGAAAACGCCGTACAGGATAAATGCTGCAATGAAAAGAGAAAGCGCCGGATCCAAGAACGGAACATCCTCGAAGTACATTACGATGGCGGCAATCAACACAGCCACCCAACCCAAAACGTCTTCCAGCAAATGCCAGGACATCACCTGTTCGTTGAGTGTCTTTCCACCCATCAATCGCCAGGCGGCATACGCATTCACCACTACCCCAACAATGGCAAAGAAGATCATTCCGACCGCATCTGCTTCTTCGGGGTGAATCAATCGTTCAATGCCATGGTAAATCACGAAAATGGAACCAACAATCAAAATGATGCTGTTGATCAAAGCACCCAGCAAGGAAAACCGCGCATAGCCAAACGTAAATTTCTTGTCAGGCTTTCGTTTTGAAAGATTTTCAAGGTACCACGCCGATCCCAAAGAGAAGGTATCACCGACATCGTGCAATGCGTCAGAAGTCAGGGCAATACTATTGGTGTACAGCCCTCCAATGAACTCGAAAATGGTAAACGCCAGATTCAAAAAGAAGGCGGTCTTCAGATTTTTTGAGGCTCTATGTGAGTGATGGGATCCCATTCTTGTAGATGAAAATAAGCCCCTTAATTGAATTATCCTGACGAAATGACATGAATTTCACTTTGGCGCACTTTTCGACGCCCGAATACACATGAGTCAAAAGAAAAAGAATGTGTCCTTCAAATGGGCATTCAAAGAATATATCTGGCCACGTAAAAAGATGTTAGGACTGGGATTGATCCTTATCCTGATTCGCAGTGGTGCCGGGCTGATAGTCCCTTACGCTACCAAAGTATTGTTAGATGAAATTGTACCACAAAACGACATTGGTCGTATGTGGGTTTTGCTCGCTGTGGTGGCTTCTGCCATTCTGGTGCAAGCGCTAGTTTCGTTTTCATTAACCCGATTGCTGAGTGTTCAGGCGCAACACATGATTTCCCAAATGCGCGTGCAGGTTCAGAAAAAACTAATGCGTTTACCCATCGGATTCTTCGATAATCAGAAATCCGGAGGGTTGGTTTCCCGCGTGATGAGTGATGTTGAAGGGGTTCGAAACTTGGTCGGAACTGGATTCGTGCAGTTGGTCGGAGGTACGATTACGGCTGCAGCGACCATCGTGATTCTCGTGCAAATCAACTGGATCATGACCATTTCAGTATTGGTACCCATTGTTCTTTTTGGATTTGTGATGCTCAAAGCCTTTGGAGTCGTTCGTCCAATATTCAGAGACCGTGGTAAAATCAATGCGGATGTGAAAGGTCGATTGACGGAAACGCTTGGAGGTGTCCGTGTGATTAAAGCCTTTAATGCTGAGGAACAAGAGAATAAAAACTTCGAGAAAGGCGTCGACACCTTGTATCAGAACGTTAAGAAGAGTTTGACTGCGACCGCACTGATTACCAGCTCATCTACTTTCCTCATTGGTCTGGCGTCTACAGCAATAATGGGAATTGGAGGTTACTTCATGATGGGAGGATCCATGACCAATGGAGATTTCGTATCCTTCACGCTCTATCTTGGTTTGATGATCGCACCAATTGTTCAAATGAGTAACATCGGAAGTCAATTAACCGAAGCGATGGCCGGCTTGGATCGAACGCAGGAATTATTGAACATGGAAGAGGAAGATGATCCAGAGGTTAGAACCAATCATCTCAAAGACATTCACGGCGATATTGAATTCGACGATGTTTCCTTCAGTTATGAGGAAAGCAAGGAGGTGTTGCACAATATTTCGTTCACGGCTCCTGCTGGAAGTGTTACCGCATTGGTTGGATCATCCGGTTCGGGAAAATCGACAATTGCCGGATTGGCAGCGACTTTCTTGAATCCTGATTCCGGTGAAGTACGATTGGACAACCACGATTTGGCCAAGGTGAATTTGCGCAGCTACCGCCAGCATTTAGGGGTAGTACTCCAAGACGATTTCTTATTCGAAGGAACCGTTCGTGAGAACATCTTATTTCCGCGTCCTGATGCGACAGAAGAAGAGTTGATGGCGGCTGTCAAAGGTGCTTATGTTGATGAGTTCACGGATAATTTTGAAGATGGACTGGATACCGTTATCGGCGAGCGTGGCGTGAAGTTGTCAGGCGGTCAACGCCAGCGACTATCAATTGCCCGCGCATTGTTGGCAGACCCTAAGATTCTCATATTAGACGAGGCGACTTCCAATCTTGATACCGAAAGTGAAGCGTTCATTCAGAAAAGTTTGAACGAGTTGATGAAAGATCGCACGACATTCGTAATCGCCCACCGATTGAGTACCATCCGTCAGGCCGATCAAATTCTGGTAATTGAAGAAGGAAAAATTGCGGAACAAGGGAAGCATGATGAGCTCTTAGCACAAGAAGGGCGTTATCACAAGTTATTTACCTATCAGAGTCGAATATAATTCTCTCTAACTCCCAGTAGCAAAAGCTTAACCGCAAAGGCGCAAGCAGCGCGATAAATGATTTTGAGATCGCTAGATTATGACCATGTCATAATCCTTCGCTTACTCTCAAAACAAAATCTGCATAACAGTTTGCGCCCCTTGCACCTTTGCGGTCGTTATTAAAACACAAATTTTACCCCCATAATTCTAGCCTGCATCCGACGTTCCTAAAGAAGGAATAAGAATTCAGTACCTTTGCAGCAATGAAGACTTTCCTTGTATCGCTTTCTTTACTCCTAGCAACTTCATCGTTTGCTCAATTTGATGGACAAGCATTGAGTCCTGGTTCACTTGCAATTCACAAGGATAGTAGCGCTATCTTGGCTTGGGCTGTTACTTGCGAAGTTTCCAGGGGCTGGTTATACATCAGCGACAAGTCATTAGGATTAGCCTCCCATGGAACGGATGACATGGGCGCCGATTACGCTGATGGCTTAGAGGTAGTAAGTTTGGGAGATTCAGGTGTTGCCACTTTAGCCTTCAATCCATCCATTGCAAATGGGCCGGGCCCCGATTTTGCCGTGTTCGAAAACAGTTTTTCCCATTTCTTCTTGGAACTTGCATTTGTAGAAGTAAGCAGTAATGGTGCTGATTTTTACCGTTTTCCGGCCATTTCAAATTATCCTGACACCGCTCAGATTGGCCCTTTTGATCCGATTAGCGATCCGACACGATTGCGCAATCTTGCTGGTAAATACGTTGCCAATTTCGGAACTCCTTTCGATTTAGAAGAACTGGATTCCATTCCGGAACTCAATATCAATCAAATTACGCATGTCCGCATTGTGGACGTGGTTGGAAGTGTGAATCCTAGCTACGGTTCTCAAGATGTGAACGGGAATTATATCAACGATCCTTTCCCTACTCCATTTCCATCCAGCGGATTTGATTTGGACGGTGTGGCAGTCTTGCATCAGGGGCCTTTATCGTTTGATGAACTTACATCGGAATCCATTCTTTTGTACCCTAATCCAGCACGATCCGGTCAGAAATTATCCGTTGCTTCGGAAGGAATAATTGATGAAATTCAGGTGTTCTCTGTTGATGGAGGAACGCTTTTTATGGGGTCTGAAGCAGCGTTTCAGTCACTTATTTTGAAACAAGGAACGTATTTGGTTGAGCTAACTTCGAACGGGAATTCAGTGGTGAAGAAGTTGGTGGTCTACTAAGAAATAGTTTTGAAAGACCCCATGAATAATGCTTCGCCGGAAAAACGCGACGAAGAATCGAAGCGATATTTTGGAATGACAGAAAATTATTCCGAACTTCTAGAAAGCCCCGTTATTTAATAGCCTCCCACCAGGCTCTCTTCAATTCCCGAGCCGATTCTATCGTAAACATTTGACCAATCTCTGGAACGAAATATGGCACCTCCTCTTTCTTCGCGGTTTCAACAAATTGCTCTACAGGCTCTCTCCAAGGATGATCCGAGAGCGTAAAACTTGCCCAATGAACAGGCATAATAAGTGAAGCGCCTGCCTCTTTAGAAGCAATGACAGATTCGTCCGGGAATAGATGAATCGGTCGCCAGAGTTTATTGTACTGACCGCACTCCATAAAAGCTAGGTCGAACGGCTCCATACGCGCTCCAATTTCTTTAAAATGTTCTCCATATCCACCATCGCCACTGAACCAAACATGTTCACTTGCATTTTGCAATGACCAACCTCCCCAAAGGCCATGGAAACGATCTCGCATGCCACGTGCAGAGAAATGACGCGTAGGCGTAAAAGTTATGTTCACACCATTAAATTCATGCGCTTCCCACCAAACGAATTCGGTGATTTTACCCTCGTCGATTCCCCAACTTTTTAGATGACGTGCAACGCCTAATGCGGTGAAATATTTATCCACTTTGGGAGTCAATTGCTGCATGCTTTTTAGATCCAAATGATCGTAGTGATCGTGCGACATGATGAGCAAATCAATATGCGGCAATTCATCGATTAGATCTAGCGATATGGAATTGAATCGCTTGATTTTGAATGGAGCAATGGGCGCTGCATCAGGCCCAAGCATGGGGTCGATTAAAATCGTTTTGCCATTCATTCGGCACAGAATCGCCGAGTGACCAAACCAAATAAACTTAGACGAATTACTTTCCGCCAAGAAGGCATCCTTATCAAAAGGTACATGCTGAATGAGCGCTTTCGGTTGCAGTTTTCCGCGCCCGAAAAGTTGATTGAACATGAGTCTTGGAAGCGCCTTAAACGGCACATTCATGTTCGTTTCCTCAAGATTGTTGAATTTCGTACCGTCCCATTGCGGTGAGCGTTGGTACAATTCTCTTTCGACCTCGGTGACTTTCGCCCCGAATTGCTTACTCATTTGCTCAGATTATGCTTCAGCAGTATGCGCCGTTTCCTTTACTTCAAGGTTAAGCATTTCTTTGATGGTTGCAACAATCGCTTTCGTATCGTATCCACACTCTTCCCAAAGCTCTTGCTGCGTTCCATGTTGGATATACTCATCTGGAATTCCCAAACGAACAATCTCAGCGCTGTATTTCTGATCGGCCATGAATTCAATCACAGCAGAACCAAATCCACCCATGAGACATCCATCTTCCACCGTGATTACCTTGTCGAACTTTCCGAAGACTTCATGCAACATCATTTCGTCGATCGGTTTCACAAAACGCATATCGTAGTGAGCTACAGAAGCACCCGTACTTTTCAATTCTTCAATCGCTTGTTGCGCGAAGTTCCCTGGATGCCCTACGGTTAGAATGGCAATATCATTTCCGCTCGTCAACTTACGACCTGTACCCACCTTGATTTTCTTCATGGAAGTTTTCCATTCCGTTGTTACACCTTTTCCTCTTGGGTAACGAATAGAGAACGGCCCCATGTTTTCTTGCTGTGCGGTAAACATCAGGTTTCGCAATTCTGGTTCGTCCATCGGTGCGCTAACGATCATATTTGGTACACATCGCATGTACGCCAAATCATAAGCTCCGTGGTGTGTTGCTCCATCAGCACCTACCAATCCGGCGCGATCCAAGCAGAAAACTACGTTCAAATTCTGCAATGCTACATCGTGCAATACCTGATCGTAGGCACGTTGCATGAAAGATGAATAGATATTACAGAACGGTACCATTCCTTGTGTTGCCAATCCGGCAGAGAACGTAACAGCGTGCTGTTCAGCAATCCCTACATCAAACGAGCGTTCCGGCATGGCCTCCATCATGAATGTTAATGAACATCCTGTTGGCATGGCTGGGGTAACCCCCATAATTTTATCATTCTTCTCTGCAAGCTCCACAATTGTATGTCCGAAAACATCTTGATATTTAGGGGGCTGCGGTGATTTTGGAACTACTTTGACAATCTCACCCGTTTCTTTGTTGAAGACTCCAGGTGCGTGCCATTTCGTTGGATTTCCTTCTTCTGAGAATTTATATCCAGCTCCTTTTCGTGTGATGCAGTGCAAGATCTTCGGCCCTGGGATGTCCTTCAAATCTTCCATGATCTTCGCCATTCCTACCGCATCATGACCATCAATTGGCCCGAAGTAGCGGAAGTTCAGCGATTCGAACATATTGCTCTGCTTCAGCAAAGATCCTTTCAATGCAGTTGAGATCTTCGAAGCTACCGATTGTGCGTCTGGCCCAAACTTGGAGATCTTTCCGAGTAAGTTCCAAACGTCATCTTTTACTTTATTGTAAGTGTGTGATGTCGTGATATCCGTTAAGTATTCGCGTAATGCTCCAACGTTCGGATCGATCGACATGCAGTTATCGTTCAATACTACCAAAAGGTTCGCATCTGGCTCGAATCCCGCGTGGTTCAATCCTTCAAATGCCAATCCTGCTGTCATTGCGCCATCCCCAATTACAGCGATGTGCTGACGGTCTTTTTCTCCTTTGTAATGATTCGCTACAGCCATCCCCAACGCTGCAGAAATGGAAGTAGATGAGTGGCCTACCCCAAAGGTGTCGTATTCACTTTCCGATCGTTTTGGGAATCCTGACATTCCGCCTTTGATGCGGTTTGTCGGGAAGGCTTCTTTTCGGCCTGTGAGGATTTTGTGTCCGTACGCCTGGTGACCAACGTCCCAAACCAATTGATCGTGCGGCGTATTGAACACATAGTGCAATGCTACCGTCATTTCTACCACTCCGAGACTTGCTCCGAAGTGACTGTTTCCGATCTCCGAGATGACATCAACGATGTACTGTCGGACGTCGTCCGCTACATTCGGTAAGTCTTCAATGCTGAACTTTTCTCTTAAGTCGGAAGGAACATTGATTTGTTCCAAATATGGCCCTGTTGAATATTTCATCACAAACGTTAAACAAAATCAAACTTACATCAAATATGCCTGTTTAACAAGGATGTCGCCGATTTTATTGTTCAAAATTAAGAAATTAACGTCTGTTGGTTAAACAAAAAATGGATTTGGAGGTCTTCTGTCCTAAGCTATGTTACCATCCAAACCACAAAGGGTAGCTGTGGCTCCCCTTTGAGCAGGATTCTTGCTAAACTTATTTTTTAATCAGGCGGTGAAAATCCGTACTTCCGTCATTCTTGAGAATATAAATGAAATAAACACCACTTGGTAATCCCGATATTTCAAAATCAGCTTTGCTGGTATCAGAAACCGTCTTATCCAATTTCTCAACTCCCTTAATGTCAGTTAGTACTACCTGAAAAGAACCTGTTTCCTTGAAGTCAATCGTGAATTGATCCCCTGCAGGCTGAGGAAACACCTCGCTTATAGTTTGATTTTCATTTGATTTCCTTGAATCTCGGCCAAGAGCTCCCGTTCTTTCAAGAGTAAACGCAAGATCTCCATATACTGGGTCTCCATGCAAAGTACTTCCCGGAGAGCTAATTGTAACTTCACCTTGGCTATCACTCACTACATTGGTTGTAGATATGACTGCCATTGTTGAGGTGTTATACCATTTTAGCTCGAAGCCGGAATTAGGAATAACGGCATCAATCGTTGCTGAGGTGTTATTAAAACCAGGGTAATACACTGGATTCTTGGAGTACAGGTAGTCGTTGTGATTCAACCATAAATTTTCCCAATCGAACTTCTCACTTTGCATATATCCAAATGTGATATCCGAGCCACTAAGAACTGTCCATCGGTAGAACGTTCCTCTTTTAAATGAATCAAATTGTTTCGCAGACATACCATTGGTGAGCTTATCTTTTGTGAGATCTACAAACTTGGAAAGTCCGTCTAAATGCCACCAATTGCCCTTTACTTCCATGTACTGACCCCAATTCCAAGGAGAGGACGTCCCAACTGCGCCCGAACAATACGAAGTCCATATGCAGTGTCGAAGTAACACTCCCTCAGGGTCAAACTCTTCAGAATGAACATCTCCTGTAGTTGTGCTCATGGCGTGCCACAAAAATTCATTTATCATGGTCGGCTTTTCAAACAGTGATTTGAACTCCGTGTTTGAGAAAAAATGAAGCTGTTGCAATCTATCAGAATTTATTGGTCCAGGCAATGGATTAGAGGTATAAACATACCCCGATTCAGGAACGTTGTAATTATATCGATGCGTTTCGGTATAATCTATATTTGAGTCAGACATGATGTCATACATCATCTCACCAGGGACGTAGTTCTGGTATTTATCAGGGACTATATTACTCGTAGTAATTATGTGGTCATAAATATCAATTGCCTTAACATATTCTGTCATTGCATGGCACCAATCCGTCATTAATGCTTGTTGAACAGCGTCCATTTCACCACCACCACATTTAGTTTCTTTTACCTCATTAAATATCTCCCAAGATTCAAGGTTCCTTGAGTATCCCCACCTCGCATTAATATAGCGCTGCTTGTTGCCGCGTAAAAACCATATGGGGTCTGAAGTTAAATACAAATCATTTACCGATGCTGTTGCCATGCCTGATGACACATAAGGGTTGTGATATACAAAAACACCATTCACGGAATCGCCGGCATCACATGACCATCCGGTATTCAGGCAAAGTTTAATAAACAAATCTCGATCTTTTGCCATCTCAAAAACTTTATCCAACTGGTAAGCCTTGTATTGCTGAATCCCATAATGACCAGGAATGTGCGTGTTATTGCCAGCAGTATTGTCCGCGTCAAGACTAAAACCCCAATACAAGTCCATCCAAACCCTTGCGGTGTTACCCCCGTTCGCCGAAAAGTTGTCGAACCAGAGCTCATACTCAGTTAGTGTTTTGTCATATGGAACACCGGGATTATAAAAAGAACAAACAATATTGGCATTGATCGGGACATGGAGTTGATTGTTGTCGAAGGTCATGTAATCCTCATTTGAATTCAAGTGTAAAAATCCATTCACACCCAATTGGGAAGCAGTGACATTAAAATTGTACCAACTAGAATAGGTCACGCCATCAGCGTCTTCTGCAAAAATCCTAAATTGATAATTACCAATCTCTCTAGGAGCATATCTTAGTTTCCAAATTCCGTTTCCTACGGGCGTGTACTCCTCAGAATAATACGGTGGCCCTCCAAAGCTCATAGTAAAGTCTTGATAGAAGAAGCCATTAATAGTATCACTAACACCGTGACTCGTACATATGAACTCTGCCCTTATGTCAATTTCACTATAATCGTATGGGTTAGTGAAGTTACCCGTCATCTCAAAATCAACTTCAAACTTCTCGTACCGCTGAATAGATACTGGATGGATAACTGAGGAAATTACAGGATTTGCCAAACTCTCCAGATGGAAAAAATTTGACATTATCGTGACCATACTGATCAGAATCAGGCTTTTAGTGGTTATTCTAAATTTCATTCTGATTCGGTTAAATAAAAACACAAAAGAAAATTACTCAATTAAAAGTTAATTCTTCAGATAAAGGATAGATATTCTATCTTATTTCAATAGGTCTAAACACAATTCATCCTTGTTATTGATGAACCAAGGTCTGCATAATTACTGGCGTTTGTAATGAAGATGGGTCGATTTGAATCCCTACCTATTCTATTTCTTTTGAGCCTAACAGCACGCTTCTTTCTTTATAGAGGCTTACAAGAAAATAAATCGAAACGATAACTAATACCCAAGCAAATCGGTTGTGATATCTTGGAATTGCCGTAGATAAATTAGCACAAACGAGAGCGTTTATAATAGCATAAGCCAGGGTAAATTTCAGAAGTAGTTTTTGATTCTTCGAAAGCACCTCAAGTTTACGACTTAACACCGTCAATAAAAGAATAAAAATGGTACTTAAAAAAACGATTACGCCCTCAACCGAATTCAGCATTTCGACACTATGCCTGCCTTGGACTTGCTTGCCACCTCTAATCTCACGTAACGACTTGTTCAGATACTTTTCAATTTCTACACACGGTGTACCTTCGTAATTGATACCTTGAACCTCCGTTTCGAATAAAAACAACTGTTTGGCGGTATATTCTGTCGTTTTATGGATCAAAAGGGGCCAATACTTCGGTGTAAAAATGATCCCATTATTGATCTCATTGAAGTCTTTTTCGTTCTTCTTCCACCCTCCTGTTTTATAGAGCGGACTATCATAATTCCACAAAAAATCCCACTCCAATTCTTCCCGGTATTGGCATATTGCATAGTTTTTTTCATCGCAATTATCCGTAAGGTATTGCTGTGCAGCGCCAATTTCAATCATGTGATTGAAAAGGAAAACATGAGAGCTTTCTGAATAACGAAACTTTCCGTTGTAGGAATAATTTACCGTTGGAATCATGACCATGGTGAAAATGAACAAGCCTACCGCTATCAACACTCGTTTCAGTCCCAAATTTTCTTCTCCCTTTCTGTATTTACGCCACATCCAGAAAAAGACCAGCAAAAACAACAAAATAAAAATGGGAATGTTGGAATAGTGCGTACTGAGACTAAACACGAAGATGATAGAAACTAAAATCCACTTCAGCGTATTTAATTCCTGACTCAACATCATAACAACAAAGGCAAGGAACGCAATTGTGGCGAAAATGTCTGGAATAAGTATTGAAACGTTGTAAGAGAAACCTGTTGTTAATGTAACGAATGCTATTGAAATCAAGAAAACAATATTCCTCTTAAGGCCTGAGAAGAAAACCCCGGAAATCAGATGCAATAACCAGCACGTTATCAACGCTTGAACAAAAATCACTAGCCATAACGACTCTGAAAGACTAATATGCCTCAAGAAAAGACCATAAAAAATGGGACGGTCAATGGGAATTTCACCTTCAAAACCTGACCTTAAATAAGTTCCGGTATCAGTATAAACTAGTGGAAACCCATTGTAAAAGGCAGCATATAATGAAGCAAGAACCGAGATAAAAATTATACCTGCGTTATTCCCTTTTTTCTTTGCACCTTCTTTGGTCATAAAAATGTTTTTATAATCAGATTCAATAAGTAAAACAGTCCTTAAAGAATTTCGAACCTACTGAAAAAAGTACATACTTCTAAAAAGATTGTCACTTTTTCCGTCCTCACCCTACTAACCAATTAGAACCCTAATTTCGTAACGCAACTATGAGCGATACCAAACAAGATCAATTTCTAGCACTGTATGAACCGGTTCATGAACGGTTCGAGCGCTTCTGCAGGGCGCGTGTGTATGGAGATATGGACTATCGTGACTTAATCAACGAATCGCTTTTGGTTGCTTATGATAAGATGGAAGCTTTGCGAAAGGAAGAGGCGTTTTTGTCTTTTCTGATTGGAATTAGTGTTCGCATATTGTCTAATAATCATCAGAAGAAGAAAGAAGAACGATGGTCGGTGGCAACGGAAAAAGACAAGCAGGACTTCACCATTGGTGTGTCTGATCCTGATATTCATTTTCTCTACGAAGGCCTGTCACATCTGAAAGATCCACAGCGAGAATGTTTGATTTTATTTGAAATCTCCGGTTTCAGCGTGAAAGAAATCGCGGCCATTCAAAATGCATCTGAGAGCGCCGTTAAGCAGCGTTTGAAACGAGGTCGCGACAAGTTAACACAAATCCTCACCTTCGAATCTTCTCACAAAACAGGAAAAGCGATATGAAAGAAAAACGCAATATCGAGCAGTTGTTCCAAAAAGCAGCAAGTACTCCTGTACATACTTCTTTTGATGAGGCGAAGGAAACTTTTACCGCTTCATTGGCTCGGAGAAATGCGAGTCAGTGGAAAATCCTTCGCGGTAAACACTGGATTATCATGATTACTTTACTTTTCAGCGCTGCAGTAGCCGGAATCCTATGGTTTGGATCGAATACTGATACCCAAGCACATCAAAACATCAACAGCTTAACAGAGAATTCACCTCAGGCAAGGCAAAAGAAGAAGATAGAACCTCGCAAATCCGATTCAGAAAACGTAATGACTTTTGAGCAATTGGAGGCAATGAATCCGGCGTTGCTGGATAGTTTTATTCCGATGTCTCCACTGAAACGATCGGTATTCCTATTTGAACCGAACATTACGCAGGTGGTGCAATTCAATGGTGATTATCTTTCGCACGAATCATTCATTTACGATCTGGCATCTGACAGAAGGAGTCAAGCTGATTCCGTGGAAATTCCAACCTTGACAGAGGATGAAATTTCCGCAAATGAGAAGTACAAACGCAAAATGATGAAAGCACTGGCAAAGCGCCACAAAGATCATTACGCCTACATTCCATCGGGATCAACAGCGTACAAAGGAGAGGAATATTCCGTTCAGGCATTTTACATGCAAGTCAATGAAGTAAGCAACCTACAATACCGAACATTTCTCAATGATTTGCTCATTCAAGAACGATACGAGGAATATCAAAAGGCATATCCTCAGGAACACCAATGGACAGATCAACTGGAGGGCGATCACGAGGTCATGGAAAATCTTTACTTCACACACCCGGCCTATGATAATTACCCTGTGGTAAATGTGACTCGCGAAGCAGCAGAAATGTATTGCGCATGGTTGACGTTGGAAACGAGCAAATCGAAATATGTAGACG
This sequence comes from Fluviicola sp. XM-24bin1, assembly GCA_003149635.1. Lineage (GTDB taxonomy): Bacteria > Bacteroidota > Bacteroidia > Flavobacteriales_D > Crocinitomicaceae > UBA4466. The sequence continues at coordinate 249,112 of QCWI01000003.1, read as the reverse complement.
ATGTGATGTTCCTGAACGATTTGCGGCTACCTCAGCGTCTCGAATGGACGTATGCTGCATCAGGGGGAAATAGTGAAAATGTATATCCGTGGGGAGGGCCATTTACAAAAAATGCTCAAGGGAGCTACTTGGCCAATTTTGCTCCAGACTCGACAAGGCTGCAAGCCGACGGCGCCTTTCACACATCAAAAACAGGAACGTATTTCCCCAATGAATTTGGTTTGTACAATATCTCCGGAAATGTAGCCGAAATGGTGTACGGAACGTCTGAATTCACTTCTCGAACTGATCTTATATCCTTTAAGAAAGAACCGGGAACAGCGGGCGGAGGCTGGTTAGATACGGCTGAATCTTTAAAAATTGAAGGGGATGATCCGTACGACGGGATTACTCACGGGCATCCAAATATTGGATTCCGAGTGGTGATGAGCTTTATTAAGTCCCAACCATAAGACATTAATACTTTAGCATGACGGAAAGATAGGTTTGTCTACGACAATTATGGAATCGATCCAATTTCAGCATCTCGCCTATGTCGTCGGCGAGGTTTCTGGCTCAAAATTTGCAGCTTTTCTTCAAAATCTGAACGATGAAAGTAACGATCAAAGAGCCCTGTTCTGCCAACTGGGACGAGATGAAAATTGGCTTGATTTCCAGACACTGTGCGCAATGCGACAAGAGCGTCATGGATTTTACCCAAATGGATCGCGGAGAAATTATTGCCTACCTGTTGTCCAATCCAAGCGAAAGTACCTGTGGGCGGATGCGCCGTGATCAATTCGATTTCAAACACGAGGACATTCCAGTTTTGGTAGAGGCGATTCGCAAGCATCGACCATCCAACCCATTTCTGATCATTGCACTAGTGAGTATGAGTCTTGCATCTTGCTCATCGGAACCTACGGGTGAGATTAAAACACCTCCAGCAGTTATTCAGCAGGTGGATGACAACACAGGAGATAAAATAGATACCACAAATGTCGATCCCATTTCAGATCCTATCGAAGATACAACAGAAACCATCGTGAAGGCACCTGTCCCAATTCCGCCGCCTCCACCACCACCCGTTGGAATGATAGAAATGGGTGAAATCATGCCGATTCCAGAACCCGACCCAGAGCCGATTTATGAACCGGAGCCATTTATCGAAGAGGATACAGAAGACGACAGGATTTATGAAATCGTTGAGGAAATGCCGGAGTTTCCCGGAGGAGTAAGCGCGATGATGCAATTCATTTCAGACAATCTCAATTATCCAAAAAGTGGCATCGATCAGGGAATCGAAGGGAATACGTACGTGCAATTCGTAGTAGAAAAGGACGGTTCTTTGGCGGATGTAACCATCTTGCGTTCGTTAGGGCCTGGGTTCGATACAGAAGTCAATCGGATCATGTCGAAAATGCCCAACTGGACTCCGGGAAAACAACGCAACAAAGAAGTTCGTTGCAAAATGAGAATTCCTATTCGCTTTGTGCTAAGTTAATTCTGACATTCTCTTCATTGAATTTTCCCTACCTTCAAAGAAAACTCAATTAATGCCATTCCAGTTCATCAAAAAGCTCTTCAATACTTCAACGGAAGAGGATCCCTCATCATTTCAAATGGTGTACATTGAAGACATTTCCTCGCGTGGATTTACCACTGATACGGAGGGGGAAATACGCTCCATTTTGTGGAACGATGTGCTGGATGTCCATTTTGAAAACGAGAATAAACGACTCGTATTAAAAACGAACGCTGATCCGATCAAACTTGACGACGATGCTGAGAATTGGTTCTTCCTTCTGGACAAGATTCCCCGCCGATTCAAGAATTACAATCGGGATTACATTGAAGCGGTTAAACGCATTCGGACAACTTGCAAAATTTGCGGATCTATAGCCGTATATGAACATCATTGTTTGTCTTGCGATGAGGATGCGTTTTCAGCTGGGACTTCAGAATTCGCAACGGAAACCGAATACGTTCATCATAAACAATTGGACTTGCATGCCTGTATTGATGAAGAAGAATTTGAGGAAATTGGGGACTTCGATACCTATTTTGAACTGGAAGAAGACGAAGACGATTTCTTTAAAGTGGATATGAGCTGGCGTCCATCGTTTACAAAAGAGGAATTGTACGAGTACAGTAAAAATACGTTCTGGTACACGGGATAACAATCCCAACCGTTTTGTGTTGAGTTAATAATTGTTTTACTTCGTTGCTCAACCAGCAGCGATACACGTGGCCGTTCTCAAAAAAAATCGATCCAAATTAGGCAGCATTCTCAAGCGAGGGCTGATTGGCGGCTTGATTGCATTATTTCTCGTTGAGGTATTGCTTCGCTTATTTGGATATTCTACCTATAACGTTCATCGGGAACGACCCATTGAAATTCATGGTAAAAAAGCTGTGGTTTCTGATCCCATTCTTGGATATCGTAATGCCGCTGGAATCTTCGATTTCAAATATCCATCCGGACGAAAATTTACCGTGCGCCACGATGATTTTGGGGCTCGAAATCCCAACTTCATGACCGATCCCGACATCTCCTTTTACGGCTGTTCGTTTACCTATGGTTATGGCGTAGACGATACTGAGACCTACCCGTATTTCGTAGGAGAATTGAGCGGGAAGAAAGTTCGAAATGCCGGCTGTAACGGCTATGGGTTGACACAAGCATATCTGAAAATGCAGGAGGATTTCGAAAACGGAATCGTTCCCGCTGTAACTGTAATTTCTTATGCTTCTTTTTTAGACGAGCGTACGCGTTGTACCCCTTCTTGGCAGCAGGAATTGTTCGCCAACAAAATTCTCGGCATCGATAAAAATATTCGAATTCCTTACGTATCAAAAACCAAAGGCCCTATACATTTCCAATACATCAAGCCGGAGCGGCAATTATCTAAAATGGCGGAGTATTCATCTCTTTGGTACCGAGTAGAAAAACTCTTTCTTAAAAACAACTCGGAAGTAGAAAACCGTAACGTTGCTGTATCCGTATTAGAGGCGTTCCAGAAACTTTGTAAAAAGTATGATAGTCAACTCGTCGTAGTAGGTTTAATGGACGACGACTCTACTACAGACGTACTTAAAAAAGTGAAAAAGAAAGGAATGCAGACTTGCCAATTCAAGGTGGACATAACGAAAGATCAATACAACCTCTTCCCCGATGACGGGCACCCAAGTCCAGAAGCGTACAAGCTCTTTGCGAGAACATTGCTTTTACATTTGGAGTTGCAAATGTGAGGGATTGAAGCAATAAAAAACGCAACCCAGATTGTACTGGAGCAAGGCCGAATTTTATGTCATGAAATTTCACGGACTTCTTTCTTCAGAATCCAGCAGCTAAGATCAACAGAAAATTCCCCTTCAAGCTCAGTCTAAATCGCTGTTTTATATGCTTACAATTCACTAACTTTGCACCTTGCAAAAACGCATAAAATGAGTCAGAAATATCCAACGTACAAAGGTTTGAACTTGCCAAATGTCGCGAGTCGCGTGTTAGCTCAGTGGGAATCAGAGAAGATCTTCGAAAAATCGATTGATACTCGTGAGGGCAACACACCTTTCATTTTCTTCGAAGGGCCACCGTCTGCAAACGGTCTTCCTGGGATCCACCATGCCATGGGTCGTTCGATTAAAGATATTTTCTGTCGTTATAAAACACTGAAAGGATTTCAGGTAAAGCGTAAGGCCGGATGGGACACGCACGGATTGCCTGTGGAATTGGGTGTTGAGAAAGAACTCGGCATCACCAAGGAGGATATCGGTACGAAGATCTCCGTTGACGAATACAACAAAGCGTGTCGTGAAGCGGTAATGCGTTACACCGACATATGGAACAATCTTACCCGCCAAATGGGATACTGGGTGGATATGGAAAATCCTTACATCACTTACGATTCGAAGTACATGGAATCGGTTTGGTGGTTGTTGGGTCAATTGTACGAAAAAGAGTTGATCTACAAAGGATACACAATCCAACCGTACTCGCCAAAGGCTGGAACTGGACTTTCAACACATGAGTTGAACATGCCAGGTTGCTACCGCGATGTCACAGATACTACGGTCGTGGCGCAGTTTAAATTGCGTGATGGGGAGACATTACCTTCACCTTTCGACGCCGCTCAAGGTTCTGGTAATGGAGAAACATTCTTCCTTGCCTGGACGACCACACCGTGGACGCTTCCTTCGAATACTGCATTGACCGTTGGGCCGAAAATTAAATATGTATTGGTGCAGACGTACAACCAGTACACCAAAGAAGCGATGCAAGTGATTCTTGCGAAGAACTTGGTAGGGTATCAATTCAGCAAGAACTATTTCGCGGCAGAGTCAGCGGAGGAACTTGCGGCGTTCACTTCAGAGGACAAGAAGATCCCATACTACGTGGCAGGCGAATGCCTCGGCAAGGATTTGGTTGGATTGAAATACGAGCAACTGTTGCCATTCGCGCTTCCGTACGAAAATGCCGAAGAGGCTTTCCGTGTTATTCCGGGAGATTTCGTTACAACGGAAGACGGTACCGGAATCGTTCATACAGCTCCTACATTTGGTGCGGATGATGCCAAAGTAGCCGCAGATGCTGGAGTACCAGGACTGTTGGTGTTGAATGAAAATGATGATCCTGTTCCATTGGTAGATCTTCAGGGAAGATTCCGCCCGGAAATGGGAGAGTTCGCCGGCAAATATGTGAAAAACGAATACTACGCTGATGGAGAAGCTCCAGAGAAAAGCGTGGATGTTGAGTTAGCGATCAAGTTGAAGACGGAGAATCGCGCTTTCAAAGTGGAGAAATACGTCCACAGTTACCCGCATTGTTGGAGAACAGACAAGCCTGTTTTGTATTACCCGCTTGATTCTTGGTTTGTGAAAGCGACCGAGAAGAAAGAGCGCATGTCAGAACTGAACAATACCATCAACTGGAAACCAGCTTCAACAGGAACTGGACGCTTCGGAAAATGGTTGGAAAACTTGAACGATTGGAACCTTTCGCGTTCGCGTTATTGGGGAATTCCAATCCCAATCTGGTCAACAGAGGATGATGAGGAGCGCGTATGCATTTCTTCAGTGGAGCAATTGAAAGCTGAAATCGATAAGTCGGTTGCAGCCGGTATGATGGATTCGAATCCATTAGCAGATTTCGAAGTAGGTAATATGTCGAAAGAGAACTACGAAAAGGTTGATCTTCACAAACATTATATGGATGCCATCACGCTGGTTTCTCCTTCTGGAAAACCGATGCAACGCGAGGCAGATTTGATCGACGTTTGGTTCGATTCAGGATCGATGCCTTATGCACAGTGGCACTATCCATTTGAGAACAAAGAGTTAATTGACAACCGCACGGGTTACCCGGCAGATTTCATCGCCGAGGGAGTAGATCAAACGCGTGGTTGGTTCTATACATTGCACGCCATTGCGACGATGGTATTCGATTCTGTTGCCTACAAAGCGGTGGTTTCCAACGGACTTGTTTTGGACAAGGATGGATTCAAAATGTCAAAAAGTCGTGGCAACGCGGTAGATCCGTTCGAAACGATGGACAAATTTGGCCCGGATGCGACGCGATGGTACATGATTACCAATGCGCAACCCTGGGACAACCTGAAATTCGATGTAGACGGAATTACGGAAGTGCAACGTAAGTTCTTCGGAACTTTGTACAATACGTATTCCTTCTTTGCATTGTATGCGAATATCGATGGATTTGACTATTCAGAGGCTGATTTGGCCTTGGAGGAGCGTCCAGAAATCGATCGCTGGGTACTTTCCAAGTTGAATACTTTGATCAAAGAAGTGGATGCGGCATACGATTCTTACGAACCAACGAAAGCCGGTCGTTTGATTCAAGATTTTGTAGGAGACCAACTTTCGAACTGGTATGTACGTTTGGGTCGACGCCGTTTCTGGAAACAATCTGCGGATGACGCCGCTGGAGCAAAAGACAAACTTTCGGCATATCAAACGTTATATACGTGTTTGGAAACTGTTGCCATTTTAGGATCGCCGATCGCGCCGTTCTATATGGATCAATTGTTCCAGGATTTGAACGCAGTGAGTGGGAAACACGATTGTGAATCTGTGCATTTGGCAGACTTCCCTAAAGCCGACGAAGCAGTGATCAATGCGGAATTGGAAACTCAAATGGATTTGGCGCAACGTACGTCATCTCTTGTACTCGGATTGCGCAAGAAGGAACGTTTGCGTGTTCGTCAGCCATTGCAGAAAATCATGGTTCCAGCCTTGAATGAGTCCTTTGCGGCGAACATCCGTCACGTACAAGATTTAATCCTTTCGGAAGTAAACGTGAAGGAATTGGAATTACTGGCTGAGGATAACGATGTATTGGTTAAAAGCATCAAGCCGAACTTTAAAACCATTGGGCCAAAGTACGGAAAGTACATGAAGGCGATCGCTGCTATGGTGAACCAAATGTCTGGGGATGATATTGCTCAAATCGAAGCGAACAACGGCTGGAAAGGCGAAGTAAATGGTGAGGAAATTACCCTTGAATTGGGTGATTTTGATATCGCTGCACAGGATATTCCAGGATGGTTGGTAAGTTCTGATGGAAGTCTAACCGTTGCTTTGGATGTTACACTTTCGGATGAATTGAAATCGGAAGGAATTGCCCGCGAGTTGGTCAACCGAGTGCAAAATCTTCGTAAAGATTCAGGATTGGAAGTAACCGATCGAATTCTGCTGAAAGTAGATACGAACGAGTTGATTCAGAATGCGATTACCTCCAACAAGGAATACGTTTGTAGCGAGGTACTTGCCAATGATGTCGTGTTCGAATCCTTAGGAGATGATGCTTTGGTCACTGATTTGGTGGATGCGGATGACGCAAAAATCGGATTGGTGAAGAGTTAATTTATCAAAAAGATATAAGAAAAAGTCCGGTCACTTCGAGAACATCAGTGACCGGACTTTTTTGTTCTTGTAACTATATAAGATCGGAATAATTTCGTGTTTAATCGGTGTAAAACCATTAACTTGCATATAACAAGTAATTGCAAGTGCATTTTATTTTTATTTCATGAGATCAGACTGCCCAGTTAGCTATGCCCTCGATTTCTTTGGTGATAAATGGACGTTTCTAATTATCCGAGATATGGTGCAAGGCAAAAAATTCTACAAAGACTTCCAAAGTTCCAAAGAAGGGATTGCCACAAACATTCTCTCCGACCGCCTTAAAAAGCTGGAAAAAATCGGCATCATTGAATGGAGGGTGTACGAAAAACTTCGAACTAAGAAAGAATATACACTTACCGAGAAAGGAAAGGATCTCATCCCCCTACTTGTTGATTTAATCGTTTGGTCGAATAAGTATCAGGGTGATTTAGCGGTTTCGGATTACTTCATCAAGCGCGCACATGAAGATCGCGATGGGTTGATTGAAACGATTCGGGCACGATTGGATTGAAATGTGCCATTATATAAAATACGGATTATAATCCTGAATTCCGAAATATTCGAATGTTTCTTCGTCGGAATATTCCGACATTGCAACAAGTCAAAAATTACGTCCCATCAAAATGAGATTTGCACCTATCATCCTAATTCTGACTCTCCTTATTTCCGCCTGCGGGCCTGAAAAAGAGCAAAAATCAACGTTCAAGCCAGAGAAAAAGGACAACCATGTCGAAGTTCCAGATTTCAAAGAGTTAATTGAGTCTTCCGGATTGAAAGGATCATTGCTCATCTTCGACGGAACCAACTTCTACTCAAACGATTTCAAATGGGCCCATAAGGGACATCTTCCCGCATCTACCTACAAAATTCCCAACTCATTGATTGCATTGGAACTGGGAATTATGGAAAATGACAGTACCATCAGCGAATGGGACGGTGAGCCTCGCTACATGAAACGCTGGGAACGCGATATGTACTTCCGCGACGCCTTTCATCAGTCCTGTGTGCCTTGCTATCAAGAAATTGCAAGAGAAGTTGGCGTTCGAAGAATGAAGGACTTCGTTTATAAATTCAATTACGGACAAATGGACATCGACAGCTCCAATATTGATATGTTCTGGCTGGAAGGAAAATCAAGAATTTCTCAGTTCGAACAAATTGATTTCTTACGAGCATTCAATGAAAAGCGATTGCTTATTTCCGACAAAACCTACGAAACGATGCGACGCATGATGATTATTGAGGAGAATGAAAATTTCGTTCTGCGCGGTAAAACGGGATGGTCGGTCACAAAGGATCAAGACAACTGCTGGTTCGTTGGCTGGGTAGAAACTAATAAGGGACAATACTACTTCGCCACGAACATTGAACCGGGCCCAACAACAAATGCAGACGATTTATTTATCATGCGTAAGGAGATCACCTATCGTGCACTGGAATTGATCACCATTGAATGAGGTAACCGATCACTTCCACTTAATACCACAACCAATACTCGGTTTTTGATCGGCCAAAGCTTCATTTCCAGCGAGCAACTCATCCATGGCATTTCTGAAGTAGTTTCCGGAAACAGGAATCTCATTCTCTGGACGCGAATCGTCCAATTGTCCGTGATACACAGCATTCAATTCCGCGTCAAAAAGGTATAAGTCCGGCGTACAAGTGGCGTCATAGGCCTTCGCAACTTCTTGCGTTTCATCATAGAGATATGGAAACGGATATCTTTGTTTTGCAGCGTGCGTTTTCATGAATTCCGGGCCGTCTTGCGGATGCGTTTCCACATTATTACTGCTAATGGCAATAAACCCAATTCCTCTCTCTGCATAAGCATTTGCCATTCGAACCAATTCATCATTCACATGAATTACAAACGGACAGTGATTGCAAATAAAGAAAATCGCCGTACCCTTCTCTCCTTTTAGCTCAGAAAGATTTAGCATCTCATCAGACTTGGTATCGAGAAGTTGAAAGTCGGGAGCCTTTGTCCCAATGGGAAATACGTTGGATTCAGTTAATGCCATGTTCTTTTTCCCTTAAAGATACAATCAATCCGTAATTCTGCTTACTTCTTACGCAAACCTCCGAATCAATTGTTTTCCATACATTTGCTCTAGCTGCGCCCTCCACATTACTTTGTAAATCAACACCATTGCGAAACAAAATTTTTGCCCTTTTGTTACTTATCTCGGGCGGCTCAGGAACCGTTCTTGCACAGCAGGAAGAAGTTGAAGCCATTCCGCTCCCGGCAGAGTTGGCAGGCTTACCGAACGAACTCACCATCTTCAGCACCCCGAACCCCAATTTTCCTGAATACATTGAGAAAGGAGAAAAGGTCGCTTGGAAACACTCCACAACAATCAAAGCGGAACAATCAATTCGAGTGGTAGAAACGGGCGCCTATTTATTGTACTATGGAAGTTGGTGGAAACGCGCGGCATTCAATGAAGAGCAAACCATGGACATATTCGACACCAAATCACTTGAATTAGCCCCGGGTGATTCTATCGTTTATGAGAAAAATTGGCGTGTGGAACCATGGACGCGATCAGGCTGGAATTTCTGGTATGTGAAAGCGGTGAATCCTCAAGGAGATACTTTAATGGGATACGATATTTTGTACACTGCAGGAACTTTAGAAGACGGAACTCAGGTGATGCCCATGCTTGCTGATGACTCCAATATTAAGTGGACTGGAAAGGGTGATGGCGACTACGCTTTAACCGGCACCTTGAACGAATTCAACGGTAAAATTGCATACAACGATGGCATTCTCTCGGATCTCAACGTAAGCATCAACATGGACAGTATGTCTCACGAAATTCCAGCGCTCATTGAACACTTGAAGAGCAAAGATTTCTTCCACGTATCGAAGTATCCAGGAGCAACGTTCAAAGCCGAATCCATGACATTGATGGAAAACAATGAATGGAAAATTGAAGGACAATTATGTATGCGCGGCAAGTGCAATTAGGAAGTCTGGACGGCCACAGTCATCGATACAGATTCAACCGTAATTCTTGATTTTAGTACACAAGTTGACAGAACGGAATACAAGGTGAATTATGCTTCTACAGCAAAGCCCGATAAGAACTACGTGATTCTTGATTTGATTGAATTAACTGGAAGATTTGTATTTCAGAAAGACTATCCCGGATCCAATCCGTTCAATACAACCACGGTCAAAAAGTAGTGTGTCCCATGCTTTTTAGGAAGAAAAATTATGCTAATTAAGAATTAATCTAAATAAGTTGTATCTTCGACCCGTTCCTTCGGGAATGTTAAACAACCATTCATGGCACAAAAGCATTACAGAGGATTCATCGTATTCCTTTTCGTTATTTCTTTCTCTTTGGGATTGGTCATTGCGCAAAGCATGTGATCTTAAGACTTCGATTTACAATTTTCCTTTTTCTTCTCACTTTCGGAAAGGCTCTCTGAGCGTTCGGAAGATGCCGCTTTATCCCAACTCAAAACCTTACTAATTTACTTCTCCATCCCTAACTATGGACAGGTATGTTACGGCACATTCTCTTCAGTATTCAAAGCATTCGATGGCTCGTTGTAAGTTGTCTGATGCTCTTTTCACCCGGCCTCCACGCGCAATTGGACAGTATCCATTGGCTTCCCCCTATCACAGCAGGAAATGTGGCTTCAAATGCTGGAGCATACGAACACAGCGTTTATCTCTCAACACCTGAAACCGCGGCGTTCGATGTCACTATTACCACTGGAACCGGAACTCCCATCGGCACCTATTCGATTTCTGCCACCAGTCCGTATCGTCTGGATTTGGCCAACGGTTACAACTATCTATGCATGGACGCGGATTCAGTGGGTTCTGTGCAACGCGACGACGGCCTCATTTTTACAGCAAGTCAGAACTTTTATGTGAATTACCGAGTGCGATCAAACGCTCAAGGAGGATCTCTAACTGCGAAAGGGCGCATTGCACGTGGTACTCACTTCTATTGGGGTGGAATTCCGATGATTGGAAATAACAGCGCTTTAAATGGAGTTGTTGGGTTTATGGCTATGGAAGACAATACCACCGTGACAATTAGCGGATACCATAACAATTGCGTGTTTCGGCAAGGAAGTAACGCGAGTGGAATCACGTTGAACTCTATTACAGTGAATTTGGATGCAGGTGAAACCTACGTACTTGAGGCGGTAAACTTAGTCGTTGCCGAAAATAAAGATGGCTGGATCGGAGCTGTTATTAATGCTGACAGAAACATCGTAGTGAGCAACGGAAATCTTATGGGAGGTGTGATTTCAGGCAGTGGAGCCAGAGACATTTGTTTCGATCAAACGCTTCCTACTTCACGATTGGGAAATGAACACATTGTTCTGAAGGGCAACGGAATCGATGCGACGGAATTGGTGATCGTCGTTGCGACGCAAAACGGAACGGACATAAGCATTAATGGTTCCGCCCCCACAGTCACTCTGAACGAGGGAGAATATCAAATTTTCGACGGTACTAATTATTCCCCTCAGGACAATATGTTTGTGGAAACGAGTGAGCCCGCGTATGTTTATCAGGTTTTGGCTGGAAGTACAAATGAGCGCACCATCGGTTTGAATTTTATCCCCCCGCTCAACTGCCTGCTTCCGCTCGCTGTTGACAATATTTCGAGTATCGACATGATTCGAAGCAACAGCTACACAGGAGGCGTAACGATCCTCACACGGACAGGAGCCACCGTAACCATCAACGGGTCTGCACCAAGCGCTAGCCCACAGGCTGTAACGGGCACCTCCGATTGGGTTACCTACCGAGAAACGGGGTTGTCTGGAGACGTGGCAATTGTATCGAACGAACCGATGGCTGCAGGAATGTTTGGCGCGAGTGGAGATGCTGGATTTGCCGGCTATTTCTCCGGTTTTTCAGAGCGCCCCAACCCTGAAATTGTGTCGGACGAAAACTGTGTTTCGACAACGCTCACACTAATCAATACCGCCGACAATATGCAGTGGTATTTCGATGGATCAATCATGGCGGGAGAAACGAATCAAACTACTTTGGCCAATGCTGAAGGCAGTTACTTCGTCACGGCCGGTACTGGAACCTGTGTGGACACATCCAACACCTTGGTTTTTGCTTGCAATTCGTTACCAGTAGAATATGGCGGCGGCTCTTTTCAATGTGTGGATGGAAAGAAATCTCTGGAATGGACGACCATCACCGAACTCAACAACGACTTCTTTACCATTGAGGGTTCTTTCGATGGAATCGAATTCGAAGAGATCGCAAAAATTGATGGTTCCGGAACAACGACGCTATCAACTGATTATCACTACGACTTAGAAACGTCCTATCCTTTATATCGGATCTCCCAAACGGATTTCGACGGGAGGTTTCAGTCATTACAAACGATAAGTTCGTGGTCGTGTCATCTTCAAGAAGATTGGTTCGTTTTGGATGACATACTGCAATTCAGAGGAGATCAATTATCCGAAGTAAAACTATACGATGCCACTGGGCAATTACACTATTCAGGAACATCCGAAAAAATTTCTTGTCCCCTTAAAGGTTTGGTTTTCATTCTTTACAAAGACAGTTCTCAGAAGTGGAAAAAGCAGCGATTGGTGGTTTACTGACAAAATGAATTATGTTTGTCGTCGATGTTACCTTTTTTTCTAACTTAATGTAGGATGAGCAAACCTACACACACCCAATTTAACCAAATAGCCGACTTTACCGAGCGCTTTATCAACCAAACCAACCGTTCTATTTTCTTAACGGGAAAGGCCGGTACAGGGAAGACCACATTCTTACGTCATCTGGTTAAAACCACGCACAAGCAAACGGTGATTGTCGCGCCTACAGGAATTGCAGCATTGAATGCCGGAGGGGTTACCATCCATTCATTTTTTCAATTGCCTTTCGGTGCATTTATTCCAGAATTTGGAGCAGGAACCGCCACCGATTCATTGAAAATTGAGAGTAAATCCACCTTAATGCACCATTTCAAGATGAACAACGCACGTCGTTCGATGTTCCGCAATCTTGAGTTGTTAGTCATTGATGAGGTCTCCATGCTCCGCGCCGATCTTTTGGACGCCATGGATTGGACGCTTCGAAACGTTCGCAAGAATAATGCTCCATTTGGTGGTGTGCAAGTCTTGTTTATCGGAGATTTACTGCAGTTACCGCCCGTGGTGAAGCAACAGGAGTGGTCGCATTTGAGCAAGTATTACAACGGCATGTATTTCTTCCATGCAAAAGTGATCGCTGAAATGCCGCCTTTGTACGTAGAGTTGGAAAAAGTCTACCGTCAGGAAGACCCTGAGTTTCTACACATCCTAAATAACTTGCGGAACAATGAGATTACGGATCAAGATATTGAAGTCCTCAACCAACACGTAAAAACAAACTTTAAACCAGAGGAGGAAGAAGGATACATAACGCTTACCACCCACAATCGTGAGGCCGACAGTATCAATCAACGGGCTTTGGACGCATTGGATGCCAATGCACGCACTTTCGATGCGGAAGTAACAGGTAAATTCCCCGAATATCTCTACCCAATTGATGAGAAATTAGAATTGAAAATAGGCGCGCAAGTCATGTTCGTGAAGAATGATTTATCCCCTGAAAAGCTCTTCTATAATGGAAAAATGGGACGCGTGGTAGCATTGGATCACGATGAAATAAAAGTGTTGTTTCCTGAAGAAAAGAAAACGATCAAAGTAGAACCTTACGAATGGGAAAACATAAAGTACACCTACAACGATTCCAACGCGGAAATGGAAGCGGAAACGCTCGGAACTTTCGTTCAATATCCCTTGCGTTTAGCCTGGGCGATCACCGTCCACAAAAGCCAAGGATTGACCTTTGACAAAGCTGTTTTGGACATCTCCAACGTATTTGCTCCGGGACAGGCATATGTGGCGCTGTCGCGATTGCGTTCCTTAGGCGGATTGGTGTTATTACAACCGATGCGAAAGAACGGGCTTACCACCGATGCGCAAATCAAAGACTATGCATCCACCAAAGTATCTACAGATATTTTAGATCAGCAATTGGAGCAATCCACCGCTGTTTACCTGTACGAGCAATTGGTACAAACTTTCGACTGGTTGGATATGGTCAATGCCTGGCAAAGCCACGAAAAATCATACAAGGAGCACGGATCGAAATCGATGAAGGGAAAGAATCGATCTTGGGTTACGCAGCAAGTACAAGTGCTATCAACTACCCTAGATGCTTCCCGAAAGTTCCGCAATCAATTGTCCAGCTTGTTCTCAAAACTCCCAATTGACTACGAACACACTTTTGATCGTGTTAATGCGGCTTACAATTACTTCTACAAAACCTTGGATGGCGTTCTGTACTCGAACTTGAAGAAAATCGCCGAGTTGCAGCAAAAAAGCAATACAAAGAATTACGCTGAGGAGTTGTTGGACCTTGATTTGATGCTCACCGAAACCATCTTGCGTTTAAAGAAAAGTCTAGCGCTCATTCAAGCTGTTCGCGATGGAAAATCTTTGGATCATTCTGTAACGCAAACACCTGAAATTAAAAACTACAAGGTCACAAAAATTGAGTTGGTGAAGAGTGAATTAATGGCGAACAAAACAACGCTTGACTTCGATACGATTACCATTGACCTTCAAACGAAGGATCAGAAAAAACCGGAGAAGAAAAAGAAGAAATCGACCTACGAAACAACCCTAGAGCTTGTGAAAGCAGGGAATACCATTGAACAAATTGCGCGTGAACGTCAATTATCGGTCGGAACCATCAGTACGCATTGTGCACGCCTGTTGCAACAGGAAAAAATTGAACTCCGCGACATTATGGACAAAGAAAAGCGCAATGCGCTCTACGATTTATTCGAGGATCATTATGAAGGAGGATCACTTACTCCGCTTAAAGATCATGTCGGTGACGAATTCACTTGGGACGAATTGAAGTTGTATCAGGCTAGCTTGTTGGTTTAATAAACTATCTCTCGTTGTTATTCTCCCCCTTTGGAGGGTTCTGAGGGGAGGACTTGAATATTGACCACCAAAAAAGGGAACACTTTCATGCTCCCTTATAGTCTTTTTTCTTTTCGTCTTTACTCTACTATGACCTTCTTCGTAATCAGCTTTCCTCGGTAACTGATTTTAACCAAGTAGATTCCTGAAGGCAATTGAGAGGTGTCAAACGTGATTTCGTCCAACGTCGTGTTCATTGGCACTTCAACTGCTTGACCCAATTGATTGATCAATTCGATCTTTGCTTCCGAAATACTTCCCGCTGCCAATACAAACTTATCACTCGCTGGGTTTGGATACAATTCAACAACGTATGTATCGTACAACTCTTCGTAAGACAATGGGAAATCAATCGTGAAGTTGTACTGAAGTGATCCACCGAAGTCTCCCTCGAATGTCTTCACTACTCCAGCGCCTACTTGTCGGAAACGTGCAAATCCAGTTCCATCGTTGTTTGCCCAGAAATCGATACCATCATCTCCACCATCGTAGATGTTGAATTGGTAACATCCGTACCCCAATTGGAAAGTATCGCGGTACGTTGTATTGTTTGTCATACCGTTACGGAACAACAATTGATTTCCTGCATCGTCCAATAACTCGTAGCTGCTTTCGCTTGCTGCGCTATTCGTTCGGAATTCAATCCAGAAGTGCGAAGGCACAACATCCGGAACCACAAAGTCTGTTTTGTATGTATTGTTGTGAACGTACTCATCGGTTCCGCCATTAGGGGCAGAAACGCTTGCGTAGAACGTGCTGGTTCCAGTTCCGGTCAAATCATTCCAAAGTGCCGCCGGCGTTGGCAACTCAACCATTGCTTTCTCCAAGAATTCCAAACTTCCGTTCCAAGTATAAGTTTGTGGAGATGAACTTCCATTGATCCAATACTCAATAGTTGCTGAAGTCAAAGTAGTACTTCCTGTGTTTTGAATCTCAATGATTGGCGTGTTACAAATCGCATTGGTGCGCTCGTATTCCACGTAGTTCGTTGGGTTGATAATATCGACTACCGACGCATCCAACGTATGATTTGGATCACCGTACGATACCAACTGGTTGTTCACGATGTAGTTCGATGTTCCTGATGCCCCAGTCATTCCGTAATCGAAATTGTGTGTGGCACCTGGTGTCACCATGCTTGTAATGTCGAACTCGTTCAAATCCGTTGGAGCTCCCGGACACCATCCTGCGCGATCGTAAATCCATGTTCCCCCTTGCGGATAGATTGGGTTTTCAGCACATTCCGTCCAAACTTGCCATTGGAACTCATTCGCTCCCCCATCGATATCTACAAAGTGCTCACGTGGAATAAATTCTCCTTCTTGTCCGTGCCCCGTAATTGCTGTTCTTACTTTGTATGCCGTCGCGTCAAGGTTCATAACCACATCACGTGGCGGGAAGTACTGGTCACTCACGATAGTCGTGTAAGGACGAGATTCCGTTCTCCACAATGACTGAATATCTACCACATCGCGTGCTGGAGTACCTACAATGAAATGGAACTTGATGTCCATATCTTCCTGATGCTGTCCTCCACGCTCCATCGTCATACGCTTCGGCCCGGTAAGAATCGGCAAGAAATCCGTTACGTCGAAGATCCATGTTTTTCCATCTGGCCCTAGGTTCAGTCCGATTCCGTAAGGTGTTACGAACGACATAATTTCGAATTTCATTGGCCAACGACGCCAGTAATCCATATCCACTGGAGTAATTAATCCTTCTGCCGTAACTGGAATCGTTGAAAGCAATGTTCCCGTAACACCATCGTAAATGTTTTCTGGAACCGCTTCCCAGTAACTTACCGTTGAAACAGGGTTGATATCATCGTCCATCACCGTTCCAGCATTTGAAACTACCGTGTATTTTGTCACCGAGTTCGGAATCAATAAGATGGAATCCAAAACATCCGTTGGGGTTACTGTTGTATTATAAGTACCTTGAACTAAGGTCACCGCTGGACGCTCTCCATCAGCAACGAAGAACTTGTCTAGGTCTTTTCCTCTTTCGAAGTTCCAAACCACCGAACTGTTTCCGTCCGCTGTTAAAGCGTTCACTGAGTTGTCGTTGATGGAAGTTCCTGTACCTTCATCCATGTTATAGTACGCCACCAAGCTTCCGTATTCCGGATGTGTGTTGTCCAAAGGAATATTCATCCAGTTTTGGATGTCAGTTCCAGTTAACGCTTTATTCCAAACGCGGAATTCATCTACTTTTCCTTTCCAGTTATTTCCATAATTCCAGTTTTTACCAAGCACCATCTGCGCGATGTCAATTGGACGTGTCTTACCTGTTCCTGAGAGCCACAAAGTTCCGTTGTGATACACTTCCATCACTCCTGTTGTTGCGTTTTTTGTGAATGCCCAGTGGTTCCACTCACCTGCCATTTCATTTGCAGTCATCGGTTGGTTTACACGATCGTAACCGCCATCTCCACCACAGTCCCAGTACAATTGACCGTTACTCCAAGGTAAGTGGATATTGACGTCACGCTCGCCTCCAGCACCTGTCGCTTCAACGATAGAGGTGTTTACCGGAAGAATGTTTTCGTTTCCGTAAGCCCAGAATGACACTGTGATTTCATCAGAAATACTCGCCATCGCACTCACTGGAATATCGAAGTGTCCGTTACCGGTAAGATCTACATTATATCCATTGTTTCCGTGAATGGCCATCCCTGACGCCGCAGATCCATCAAGAACGATGTCCGTCGCACCCACTGTGTTCGTGAAAGACATTTCGATGATGATATTATCCGTTCCGTTCCATGTGAATGGCGTGTGGAATTGAATTCGGTTCTGCCCTCCAACAAACGCAAAATCGCTGAAGAATACTTCGGTAAATCCTGTTGTTTCTGGATTCGCGGGGTCCAAGTTGGCCGCTGCCGTTTCTTTGATGTTCACTCGCATGAAGTTCACTTGACCTCCATTCACCGCGTTTACCAAGAAGCCGTCGATGTTACCGGCAGCAAATCCAGCTCCAGTCAATTCTGCAGCAGTGTACATGAACTGCGCTTTTCCAGAATTGTTGGCTCCTGCCAATGCGTTCGGCACGGGAACTGTCCCGGATGCTAAGGCATATTGGCTTTCGCTTACGATATTGTTCACGACAACATTTTGCTGCGTGTACTGATAGAAATCGAATAGCGGTTGTGTTGTGTAGCTGTATGTTGTTCCTGAGAAATCAGAGATGATGTAATCTGGATGTGTACTTACCAATGAATCAACACGAGAAGAATCGTGAACATAGGTGTTACAGCTGTAATCCCACTCACCACACGCGACATTGTTTCCTCCACCTGTGTTTACACCTCCGCCTTTACAGCGCATGTTGTAGCTCATGAGTACTTTCTCGTAGGTAACGGTCGGATCATCCGGGAACGTAACCATGGTATCTCGAATACCTGAACCAAAATTTGTTTGAGACCAATTCCAAGAGTCCACTGTAATCGTGTCTCCGGGTTGTTGTGCGAATGTGCTCGTAGCGCAGAAAAGAGCTAGTGCCGCAACTAGGAAGTTTGCTTTCATAATCTAATTAAATAGTTCTACGTAGTGCGTTAGTCAAGGAACGCTAAAATACGAAAGCTGTACCTGAATCACTAAAAAATGCCTCCAAATTCAGGGTTTAAGGGGTTAACAATGTGTTAACCGTCGTTACTTTTTAAGAGTCATGTCCTCAATGAGGGCCTGAGAAGTAATTCTATCGAAGTCGGTCGCCTCTGGCTTCAAGATCACCAATTTAAGGCCATCCAGAGGAAGTTCGTCCTTCTCAGTGATGTAGTCAAATTCACCCGAATCTTCGCCCTCGTAGTCAAAATGCGCGATCTCAAGCTTCTTGCCATTGAGACGCAAAAGCTGTGGAATGTAATTCCCGTTATCGTAGATATTGAGCACATAAACGCCCGGGGTGGAGGTACTAGTTAGCACATTCTTTGAGGCGCCTCCCACAAATTGATCGAAGTTTCGAACGGCGAAATAATAGAAGTCATCTTCCAAAACGCAAGGCACGGAATCACCTTTCTCAACTCCAAAAAGATATCCATTTCGAACTGTATATTCTGCGGACTCACGCACCGTTTCTTTGCTAATCGCTGAAAACGTTGTGGAGATCAAGGTAATTCCATCCGCATCGAATTTATAGGTGATTGTTCCATCTTTCGTGGCGTAGCTGCCAAAATATTTTTCTTTCACAAAATCCACTTCATATCCTGCCGAAGGCAGGGGCTCAGCGAAATAGTAAGAATATTGAGCATTGGACGAAAAAACGAAGAGAAGTGCAACGATGAAAGCAACTATTTTCATAACTTATATTATACCTGATCCTTAAATTTACAACTACAAATGCACCCTGAAACCAACTTGATGCAAAAAAAATGGCTGGTGAAGTCACCACAAGATCGTACAAACGTCGAAACGTTTCGTTCAAAGTTGAAAGTCGATCCTGTTGTTGCCGAACTTCTCTTACAACGCGAAATTGATACTTATGATACAGCGCATGCGTTTTTCAGACCGGATCTGAGCACTCTGCACGACCCTTTCTTGATGCAGGATATGAGTGCAGCTGTTGATCGTTTGCAAGAAGCTATTGAGCAACAAGAGAAGGTACTTCTTTTTGGTGATTACGACGTTGATGGTACTACCGCTGTAGCATTGCTCCATACATTTCTAAAGGACACTTTGCCCGTCGATTTTTACATTCCAGATCGTTATGCGGAAGGATACGGCGTGAGTAAAAAAGGGATCGATGTTGCGGATGAACATGAGGTTTCTTTGATTATTTCATTGGACTGTGGCATCAAGTCGGTTGAAGAAGTAGCTTATGCGAAATCCAAGGGAATTGACTTCATCGTGTGCGATCACCATGAGCCGGGTGCTGAACTGCCCGATGCTATCGTGCTAGACCCAAAAAGAACCGATTGTGACTATCCGTACAAAGAGCTTTCTGGTTGTGGAGTGGGATTCAAACTTTTGCAAGGACTGAGCGAAGTCAACAATTGGAATCAAGATGTGCTTTTCGATCAACTGGATCTTTTGGCGGTTAGTATCGGCGCCGATATTGTGCCTATCACGGGAGAAAATCGAACGCTATGTTTTCATGGGATGGAACGATTGAATGCGCATCCTAGACCTGCATTCAAAGCGTTATTAGATCTCGCTAAGAAACAGATGCCGGTGAGTTTAACAGATGTGATTTTCAATATCGCACCAAGAATCAATGCTGCGGGAAGATTGCGCTCTGGGCGGCATGCCGTTCAATTGATGATCTCCGACAAACAGGATGAAATTCAGCAAATCGCAGCGGAAATTAACGCAGATAACATCGAACGCCGAGAACTAGACAAAATCATCACTGAGGAAGCATTGGCTCAATTGGAAACTGCTGCTCCGGGTCGTCATTCCAATATTGTGTATCAAGACAATTGGCACAAAGGCGTCGTTGGAATCGTTGCATCCCGCGTCATAGAAACACATTACAAACCAACCATCGTTCTTACCAAGTCCAATGGATTAATTACGGGCTCGGCGCGATCCGTCGCGTCATTCAATTTACACGATGCTCTGGAACAATGCTCCGAATTTTTAGAACAGTTTGGTGGGCACTTCCATGCGGCTGGATTAACATTAAAAGAAGAAAACTTGGATGCATTTGCTCTAAAATTTGAGAAAATCGCAGCTAAAACATTAACTCCAGAGATGCTCGTTGAAGAACAAGTCGTTGATTTGGAATTGGAGTTCGATCAAATTTTTACCCCGGAAGAAAACCGTCTGAAGATTCCACGCTTGAAACGCATCCTGCGTCAATTTGAACCACACGGACCCGGTAACATGAAGCCTGTCTTCCTTACAAAGAACGTATTTAGCACAGAGATGCGAGTTTTAAAAGAAGCACACCTGAAAATGTCGATGACACAACCCAATTCTGATGTAATTATGGAGGGCATCGGGTTCAACATGGCACAGAAAGTTGACTTAGTTGCTTCCGGTGTTCCATTTGATGTGGTTTACACACTAGAAATTAACCGCTGGAACAATCAGGAACGACTTCAATTGAACATTAAAGATGTTCGAGAGGCAGCAACACCAAAATAACGGTGTGTCAAACTGACCGTTAATCGTTTAAATAGCTTGATTAATCGTTCAAATACCAACATTCAACGTTAATTTTGTGTAATTAATAGGTGTCATTTGAATTTTATATAATCGCCTGAACCCCTGATGAATAAAGGGTTTCGGATATAATTAGTCTACAGATTCACTGGGTTATTCGGTGCTAAACCGTTTAGTGGTTTGGTTTTTACCTGTTTAAGTCCGTATTTTTGCGCCGTAATACAACTGATAACTAACTATATGATGCGAAAGTCTGTCTACCTTCTTGCGTCTTTTGCCTTTGCAGGTAACCTTTGTGCTCAGCACGATAATGAACTATACAACGACGGCGCTTTGATCCACGTTCAAGCGGGAGCTGAAGTTCACGTTTGGGGCGATGTTCACATGCGTGAAGCCACTGGAAATTTGCAAAACAACGGACTCATTAAAGTACAAGGTCATTCGTACTCAGACAATCTCTTTCAACAAAGCGGAACTGGAACCTATCGAGTAGAAAACTCGGATGTGAATACCGGTGAACGCCAGTTAATCCAAGGAAGCTACGCAGTGCGTGGTGGACAAGCGGCAATTGGCGTTAATGACGGTTCATTCTACAACTTGGAACTGGCGAACGATCAAGGAATCGTTTACCTTGTTGGAACAGGAAACATTGCTGATGTACGAAACAATGTCGATTTCAATGCTGGAACGACATACAACCGAATTGTAACCCACGATATTGGTGCTACCGGTGCCATTGTATATCCGGCGAACGGATCTGCTTATACTGCAGTTTTCGGAATTATGAATCCGGCAACGGGGATGACGCCAATGTCCAACAATACGGTAACGATGAATGGAAATATGTCCAATATTGATGCCGGATATGTTCAAGGAAACCTACGAAGAGCAATCAATGCGCTTGGAGGGCAATACAATTACGTACTTGGATTGGAACCCGCAGGTGCTGGAGCGCAGCGCGGAATGCAATACGTGCTTTTGGATTTGAATGCCAACAACTACGATGTAATTACCGGGTACTTCGAAACTTCAAGTTCCAATGCAGGAACAGCTGGATTGGAATGTTCTGGAGAGCTGATCGATTACTTCGGAGGAACCGATCACGGAGAATGGGTGTTTAATGACATCGCAGGAACGGGAACAGGAACCTACACCGTTCAAGTATGGCCACAAGATGACAATCTAATCACTGCTCCAGTGTGGATCATCACAAAAGACGATTTGTTCCAGGGAACAGCAAACGATTGTGGGCCATCTCCAGTGGGATTGTCCCGCAGTGGATTCAGCGGTTTTAGTGAGTTCGGTGTAGCTGCGCCAACTTCTGCACTTCCAATCGAATTGATTGACATCAGTGCCATGGGCATGAACAACTACATCCGTGTAGTATGGAACGTAGCTTCTGAGTTGAACTTGAGTCACTACGAATTGGAACGCTCCGAGAACGGAACTGATTTCGAATACGTAGCAACGTTGGATGCAGAAGGAAACACCACAAACACTTTAAGCTACCAACGCGACGATTACGACGTTCGTGGATTCCAGCAGTACTATTACCGCGTTCGCAGTGTAAATTTGGATGGGACGTACGAATACACACCGATCGTAGTAGCAAGTATTGACGGTTACGGAGAAGGATTTAACGAAAATGCTATTTCTCTTTATCCGAACCCAACAAACTCCAACACTGCCGTGGCAATTCACGCCGATCAGCAAATGTCCATTTCTATGACTGTAATGACAGCATCTGGACAGTTGGTACACGAACAAAAGCTTCTCCTAAATTCCGGAAACACCATAGTTAATCTCGCTTCGAACCAGTGGGCCAACGGCGTCTACCTCGTTGAATTGCGCGATGAACTGTCCGGGAAGACTATAACAAAACGACTAATTAAGAACTAACAAATTACTCCCCATGAAAATTAACACAAAACTACTCGCAGTTCCTGCTTTGAGCTTTCTTATGGCTCCAGCAGCCTTGGCTCAAAACGTTGGTGTTGGATTGAACACACCCGCTACGAAGCTACACGTAAATCAAACAGCCAATAATACAGGTATTCGCTCGGATGTATCCGGTACAGCTGGAAATGGACTCTTGATTTTCCCGTCGAACGCAGCAAATGCATCATCTTCTATTTTCATTCCAAATGCCAGTGCAGGTATCGGGATGAACCTGAACATGAACAATACAGCATCAACTGCATACGGGATTCAAATTACGCAAGACGGAACAGGTGGTGGACAATCCATTTTCCACTCAAATGATGGAGTGGGTCAGTTCATCGATATTTCCTTGAACACTAATGCTCTTTCAGGACAGCAAATCAACCATGTTGGTCCAGGTAACGGAAGCTGGGTGTTCCATTCAGGAGCAGGAAACGGTTACCGCGTGAACCATACGGGAACTGGAGCCGGAATCTTAATCGATCAGCAGGGAACAGGGTTTGGTGTGTGGAATATCGTTTCAACGAATACTATCAGTCATGTCAATGACATTTCCAATGCTGGTGGTACAGGTTCGTACACTTTTGTAGGTGGAGGAAACGACGCGGACGGATTTATATTCACGAACGTAGACAACTTTACAGCGCCTACTACGGGTGGTGATGGATTCGCCTTTGACGGGGTGGTAAACACACAAACTTCCGGAGGTGGAATTGTAAGTGGTGGTATTATCGCAGGTACTCAGTGGGGTATCGGACATGCGGGGATCTTGACACACAACGGAACATCAGGACGCGGATTGGAAGTAAACCTAAACGGTGTAAACAATACAGATCCTAACTTTTTCGCTGTACACAATGGACAGGGAAGTGTAATCATTGGACAAAATCAGAGCAATACCATTGCTGGAACCATGACGGTTGCCGACTTCTCATACACAGGAACAGATGTGGCCGATCACATCGGATTGGAAGCATTCTCCTCACCACTAGCAGGATGGGGTGTTGGTGTCTTAGGAACTGGAGGTTTCTATGGTGTATTTTCAAATGGAGACATGGGAGCGACAGGTGTGAAAACGTTCGTGATCGATCACCCGGAAGATCCAGCCAACAAAATGCTTAAGCACTTTTCAGTGGAATCAAATGAGGTATTGAACATGTACCGCGGAGTGATAGAATTGGATGCGAACGGTCAGGCTGTGGTTGAATTGCCAACGTACTTTGATGCTATCAACATCAACCCTAGCTACCAATTGACGGCTATTGGAACACCTCAGCAACCATACGTATTGCAGGAAATCAACGGAAACCAATTCGTAGTGGCGGGAGCACCAAATACAAAAGTATCTTGGACTGTATATGCAGATCGTAACGATAAATACATCCAAAACAACCCGGATAAAGCACTAGAGTCGGTTGAGAAAACAGGAGAGCGTCAAGGAAAATACTTGAACCCTGAATACTACGGACAACCAGCGAATGCTGGAATGTACTACAATGAAAATGTAGACAACGGAGTAACTCCTGGAAATGCTACACCGCCAAGTGCAGTAACTGGTTATGAGACTCCGACGAGTACACCAGAGCAGCCTGTGGTGACAACTCCAGTTGTTGAACCAGTGGTTAATTAAATAGCAAACCAACTACTCATCATATAGTTTGTATCAGAAAGCCTGTCATTAAGTGATGACAGGCTTTTTGTTTGTACCTTTAGTTGCATGGATACGGTGAAAAACTACGATAAAGTGAATGGAGATCCTGTTTCTTTGGAAATTCGCATAGATGAATTGATCACGGCGTACGAAAAAAGTCAAGGTCAACCCGATGAGCCGCACCGTCATGATTTCTACACCGTCCTCCTTGTTGAAAAGTCTCAAGGCAAGCACCTCATCGATTTCAACGAATATCCCTTCGGAGAAAAACAAGTGTTCTTTGTTGCTCCCGGACAGGTGCATCAGGTGGTAGATGAAATTCCGCCAAAGGGATTCGCTGTTTTGTTTTCACAATCCTTCTTATTACGCAATAATATCTCGGAGCATTTCATTCACGACTTGAACCTCTTCCACGACTTTGGCTATGCCCCGCCAGTAGAATTATCCGATGAAAGCATGCAGAAGATTTGTTCGTATGGCTCAGATATGTTCACCATTCAGAACAACCCGAAAACATTCTCAAGCGAAGCGCTCGGTGCATTACTCAAACTCATCCTAATCGAGTGCCACCAAGCCTGCACACTTCCCAATGATCTCTTTTTACAATCCGAAAATGGAAAGAGTTCTCTGATACGAAATTTCAAAGAGCTCATTGAATCCAATTACCAAGATTGGCACGGAGTTCAAGACTACGCGGAAAATCTAAACATCTCCACCGATCACCTCAATCGCGTTGTAAAAGCGCAAACGGGAAAAACGGCAAAAGAGCACATCCAAAGTAAAATTGTCGTGGAGGCGAAGCGCTTGCTCTACTTTTCGGACATGTCAAGTAAGGAAATCGGATACCTCCTCGGATTTTCAGAGCCGGCGAATTTTAGCGCCTTCTTTAAAAAGCAAACGGGCTCCAGTCCGTCAAATTTCCAACCCAAGAACTAAAGTTTTCCCCTAAAACAGGAGTTTTCTCACCCAATGTCGGATTTTCATAAGACCTGCACGGTTTTTTGTGTTATCTACCCGGGTAGGTATTTGCACATTTGTAGTATAAACCTTCAGGTTATGGACAGAAAACAATTTTTAAAGAAGTCAATTGCGCTAGGCGCGTTAGGAGCAGCAGCCCCCGCTCTGATTTCAGAAGCGATGGCCAATCGTACATCCGACTACGACAAACTCGCAGCGCAAGTTGGATTCAATCATTTACCAAATAAAGAGAAAAAGACTATGAATACGGTATTACACAAAGCAGACACACGAGGGTTTGCAGATCACGGATGGTTAAAGAGCAATCACACTTTTAGTTTTGCGAATTATTACAACCCAGAGCGCGTTCATTTTGGTGCATTGCGCGTATTGAACGACGATAAAGTGGACGGAGGAAAAGGCTTCGGAACGCACCCACACGATAACATGGAGATTATCTCTATACCGTTAGCGGGAGACCTTGAGCACAAAGACAGCATGGGTAACGTTGCCGTAATTAAAGAAGGTGATGTTCAAGTTTTGAGTGCCGGAACAGGAATATTCCACAGTGAATACAACAAGAACGAGGACGAAGAAGTTCAATTCTTACAAATCTGGGTGTTCCCAAACAAGAAGCATGTTGAGCCACGTTACGATCAAGTAGCAATTAACGATCTCGTACAGGACAACGAAATTTATCAAATCTTGTCACCTAACGAAGACGATCAAGGAGTCTGGATTCATCAAGATGCATGGTTCAGCATGGCAAATTTCACGGAAGACAAAGAACTTCAATACGATTTACATGCGGAAGGAAACGGAGTTTACGCCTTCGTTTTGGAAGGAGATTTAAACGTTGACGATCAAGAACTTTCGAAGCGCGATGGCTACGGTGTTTGGGATACAGATAAAGTCACTGTAAACGGAAAAGCAGGATCAAAACTACTGCTCATGGAAGTACCAATGAGCATCTAATCATAATCAAGTAAATAAGAAAAGTCATGGAAACATTAGCAAAAACAGCATGGGCAGTAGACCCAACACACTCTGAAATTTCATTCAAAGTAAAACACATGATGATTTCGACAGTTCGCGGATCGTTTAAGGATTTCAATGCCACTTTGGAATCGGCTGAAGAGAATCTTCAGGATGCAACCTTCTCGTTCTCAGCAGACATCGTATCGATTAGCACGAACAACGAAGATCGCGACAATCACCTGAAGTCGGATGATTTCTTTAATGCAGCGGATTATCCAAAAATGACTTTCGAGTCGACTTCTTTCAATGGAGATTCTATCACGGGAAATCTTACCATTCGTGATGTAACCAAAGAAGTTACCTTGGATGCTGACATGAGCGGTGTAGCGGTAGATCCTTACGGACAAACAAAAGTTGGATTCGAAATCTCTGGAGAAATCAATCGCAAGGACTTCGGTTTGACTTGGAGCGCCGTTACAGAAGCTGGAAATGTAGTGGTTTCAGACAAAGTAAAGCTTTCAGCTGACGTTCAGTTTGCGAAGCAACAATGAATAGTAAGAAGTAAAAAGGGCAGAAGTGAGAAGTGAGTAAATTACTTTTCGCTTCTTGCTTTTCACTATTCACTTACTTTTCTCACATCAACTCCCAGGCGCTTTTGTACCCGTTGATGCCTTCAACGTATTCAAGGAATTTCGCGTAAAAAGCATCTTGACCAATAGTAGCACTATCGCCGATGATGATCAAGTTTTCTTTGGCTCGGGTAATGGCCACGTTCATACGTCTGTAATCTTTCAAAAAGCCAATTTCTGCCTCGGCGTTGGATCGAACCAAAGAGATGATGACCGTCTCGCATTCTTGTCCTTGAAAACTATCAATGGTACTCACGCGCATTTTTTCGTCCAGTCGGTCTTTTGCCAAAGCCACCTGACCGGAATAAGGTGAAATGAACGCCGATTTTGTCGGGGAGATCCCTTCAGCTTCCATCAGTTTGACTATCATGTCGAGTTCACCTTCATTCATGCGACTGTTTCCATCTTCGCCTGCCTTCTCCTCGAAACCCGTTCCAGCGGTGTCGTAATAGGCCACATGCAGGTTTGAATCTTTGAGGTGTTCTGGTGTTTTTAACTCACCATTATAGAAGTATTCGTTTGAATATTGCGAAATAGAGGCGCGCATGCGGTATTGCGTGTCCAACAAGAAAACGTTCTGCGCATTGCGAAAACATTGCTCTAAAATGGACTTATTGAACGCTTTATTTATCGCTTTTCGTGATAAAACCGTTGGCGGTAATTGGAAGGGGTCTCCAGCCAGCACCCACGATTTCGCCATGGGAAAAACGGCCCATGCCAAAGGCTCCAATGATTGTCCTGCTTCGTCCATCACCAGCACATCGAATTGTGCATCTTCCTCCAATGTGTTTTTCAACCCAACTGGAGTGCCGAGAATTACCTGGGCAGAAGCCATTAATTTCTCATCGAAATATGCACGGATGTCCTTAATTTCTTTTCGAATGTGTTTTACTTCTTTGAGCAAAAGAGATCGTTGTGCCCGTTCTTCTCTTCCGAAATTGCGCTTGTATTGCAGTGCCATTTTTCGAAGTTCTTCAGCCTGAATTTTCAATTTCTTGATCTGCTTTTGTTCTTTCGAACCTTGCATGCCGCCCTCAGAAGTATGCGGGTAAATTACTTCATCGACCTTCAAGGTATTTCCAACGCGCAAAATCTTCACGCCTGCCTTCAAAAGTTCCTTTGCAATATGATCGACCGCTGCATTACTTGGAGCAGTAACCAGAACGCTTTTCTCTGACTCAATCAATCTCTGGATTCCTGCTACCAAGGTTGTTGTTTTACCCGTTCCAGGAGGCCCATGCACCAACATCAAATGCTCGTTTTGTTCCATCGCCGTAACGGCAACACGTTGACTTTCATTTAGGTGTTCAATTGAAATCGGATTTTCTATGGCAACTTTATTACCGAAATACCCATCTCCATGAATTTGGTGGAACAAAGACTTCATTTCCGGAATCTCAGCAATCACTTTTACCGCCTCTTTCATGATGCCTTCCGTATGATGATCGGGTGCTAACTTAATGACGGTATCATTATCCTCCACCCAATCTGGAAATTCCGGTGCATACAAACGAACCGCTCCTTTTCGACCTGCTCCTCCTAGGTAAATTCCCTTAACCGCTTCTTCTCCTTCGATCAAAAATTCAACGGCAGCATTGGGCTTGAAAGCCTCTGTTTCAGAAGCAAAGGGCAAATGAAATTCCAGCTCGGGGTACTCCGCATAACCAAAATATTTCCGCGTCACTTTAATCGGATGCAAGGCCAAACCTTTCGATTTTAGCTTTTTGAGTCCCATTCCATCTTCCAATTGAAAACGGGCTTCTTGCTCTTGCATTTCTAATGCGATGCATTCCAGAAGATTTTGCTGATGCGGATGGCGTTCGGTCATAGCACCAAATGTACAAAGGAATTCCGACCGCTAGGCGTCGTGCGCATTTCCAAATCTTTTATCTTCGTGATAACAAACCATTTACTCATGAAAACACGTCTTAAACTTCTTACGCTCGTTCTACCAATTTCTCTATTATTATCTGGCTGTTATGTCAACCTGCAATCGAAAATTGATCGCGAAGTGAAAGTGGAAATCTCAGGAAACGTACCCGTTGTAATTTCTAATACTGGAAATTCCAATTTCACCACGTACATGACCCAAGAGCAATACGTTGAAGCGTACATTAAAGGTCTCAAGAGCGAATTGGGAGGCACGGAAAACGTGATTATCGTGGAAAGTGGCGGCGAATTCCTAATCACATTCGATCAGGTGGAAGTGAAGGAATCTACTAAAATCGAAACGATCAACGATACAGATTCCGATGATCATGGGAAGGAGTTTGAATTGACAACACTCAACTTTGTTGCGTCTGGAAAAGTACAACGTGTTTCTGATGGCTCGACTCGTAGTTGGACTGCTTACAAAGACAAAAGTGAATCGACCACAAGTTCGCGCAGTGCGGGTCAAATAATTACTGGCGACAACAAAGACAAAACGGAATACCGCGAAAAGACTTTTGATTCAGGAACCGCGGAAGATTTAACTCAGAAAACCGGCCGTCGATCAGGAGTTGTCGTAGTTCGCGACATTGGTAAGTTGATTAAGTAATTATTGCTATCTTGATCAAAACTACTACGTTATGAAAATTCTAGGAATTATTGGAACCATCGTCGGCGCGATCGCCGGAATCTTAGGTGGTTATTTACAATTTGTATTAGTACCTGCAGCTGATATTGCAGAATCTCGATGGAGAATGGCCACGAGCGACGCTTACTTTGGAAGTCTTGAGCATCAATTAGATATGTCAACCATGAGTGCGGCAACTGATTTCGGAGTAATCGTTATGGGAGCAGGACTCTTGGCCTTCTTATTGAGTATTGTTCCTGCGATCAAAAAGCAAAAAATTGCATGGATTGGTGTGGGTCTCGGAGTGATTATGTTCTTCCTTGGTGCTGCCCATGGAACACACATGTTCAGCTAAAAACTTCAAATCATTCATGAGAAAAGTAATACTGTCTGCTCTTATTCTAGGGGCTACGATGAGCTATGCCCAGAACTACACCTCTTATTTTACGGGAAATACTTCAGATGTTTCGACCATTCCACAAGGAGGCATTTGCTTGATGGGAGGCGCTACCGAAGAGGATGAAGCCATAAAATGGTTTCTGAACAGAGCAGATGGAGGCGATGTTTTGGTGCTTCGGGCGAGCGGCTCGGACGGGTACAACGATTATTTCTACAATCAACTTGGAGTTACGGTGAATTCCGTGGAGACCATCGTTTTTAATGATGCTTCTGCGAGTAACGAGGCCTACATTCAACAGAAAATATCTCAAGCCGAAGCCATTTGGTTTGCCGGAGGTGATCAGTGGGACTACCATTCGTATTGGTATAACACGCCCATCCAAACGGAGATCAATCAAGCAATTGCCAACGGTGCAGTTGTCGGTGGAACCAGCGCCGGAATGGCCATTTTAGGAGGATTCCGATTTACCGCCGAAAACGGAACAGTTACTTCGGCGACTGCTCTATCCAACCCATACGATGCCAATGTTACCTTGAATTGGGCACCTTTTATCGTGACTCAAAACGCCTTAGAATACACGATTACCGACACACACTACGATAATCCAGATCGTAAAGGTCGACACATGGTATTCATGGCGAGATCGTTGGACTTCACGAACATGGATGTAAAAGGTATTGCCTGCGACGAATACACTGCGGTTTGCATCGATGAAAATAGCTTGGCACGCGTTTTTGGCCAATACCCAACGTATGACGACAATGCCTATTTTCTTCAGATAAATTGCGAATTGAGCAATCCATATCCCGAAGTGATTTCTTCAGTTCCTCTTACATGGGATCATAACGGTATGGCAGTGAAAGCATACGCGGTAAAAGGAACGCTGGCCGGAACCAACACCTTCGATCTATCGGATTGGATGACGGGTTCTGGAGGAGAATGGCAGGACTGGTCGGTAGACAACGGTGTATTTATGGAAGCTCCGGGGAGCGCTCCAGATTGCAATGCATCGCTCGAAGAAACAGAAACTCAAATTGACATTCTGCCAAATCCGGCGCAAGATTTTATCGAAATTAAGACCGATGCGAACAGTTACTCGGTATCCATCTTTGATCTGAGAGGTAACGTCGTTTTGGAAGATAAAAACAACCCGTTGCGGATGAATCTTCTATCCCTTTCTGAAGGCACGTACTGGGCACAAACTAACTTCGAAGACGGAAGAACAGCCCGCCGAATGTTTGTTGTTTTGCGTTAAATGAAATTCCCTGATTCTTTTCGTATTTTGGCGCTGCTGAATGAATTATTTACCTGAAAGCCTTTGATTTGAAGCGCTACCTCATCGAAATATTTGCCCCTGCTAATTCCCATACGAAATACAAAATATGGGTAGCAATTTCCTTGTTGATTCAGGTGTCGGCCGCGTTGGTGCCAGTCATGTTTCTTCATGAAACGGGAGAACTGCATCAAATTTTCCTTGTCAGTGTTTCAGCGATTGCACTTCTAAGCTTACTGATCACAACCACGCAATGGCAAAAATGGATCGCCTACGGAATAGCTCTTTTTGGTCTCTTTCTAGGATTCACTTTAGTCGTTCTAGACCTCACGAATACCGGGATGAATATCTATTTACTGGCTTGGTCAATGAGCGTTTCCCTCGGTTATGGCCGCGAGTTGTTCACCATGAAATGGTTCTTCATTTTCATGTCGTTCGTGCTGTTGCTCTTCGGTTTGGTCTTGTATTTCACCCCGCATACAGAATATACCGGGCTCGAACGTGGAATCTCAGTTCTTTCCGGGGCCTTTGCGGTTTAAAACTTTACCATCGTAATTAGTTCATAGAATGGAAGGCCAATTTGTTTCCTTCCGTATCAGCGAAAAGCGCCATGAACCCATTCTCTCCGATTTGCGTCTTGGGCATGCTTCCCTCCAGCGGCTTCTACTTTGCCTAGCGGTGTGTTCAAGTCGTCTCCACCGTCAAGATAAATGGTTACGCCATCCATAGAAGGGTTCGCTCCTTCCATTTGCATAATTGCTCCATGTTTTTCTGTAAGATGCGGGAACAAGGCATACTTGCCATCAGGCATTGGGTAATCTTCTAATTCTACTTCAAGAATTGTCGCGTAAAACTTCTTTGCTCTTTCAAAGTCTGTTGCTGGGATATCAAACCAGCTTGTTGGATTTTTCATATAAATCAGATTTGTTTAACGTTGAAGCAAATCTAATTGGGCCCACTGTCAGAATGTGTCAGGGGTGAAAAAAGAAGTTTAATTTTTCGATTTATCCGTTTACAAGCAGTTTCTCATCAATCGACAAAACATCCTCCGCGCAATCCAATGCTTGACTTACATCTGAAATCAAATCCTCGTAGTTCTCCACTCCGATGGACAATCGAACCAATTTTTCAGTAATGTTCATCGCGATTTTATCCTCCGGACTTACATCGGCGTGTGTCATCGTTTGTGGATGCTCGGCTAAGCTTTCGGTACCACCAAGAGAAACCGCCAAACGCATCAATTTCAGATTGTCCAAAAAGGCAAATGCTTCTTTTTCTCCTCCTTTAATGTCGAAGGAAATCATCGCACCATGCGACTC
Organism: Fluviicola sp. XM-24bin1; assembly: GCA_003149635.1. Lineage (GTDB taxonomy): Bacteria > Bacteroidota > Bacteroidia > Flavobacteriales_D > Crocinitomicaceae > UBA4466. Next base: position 216,411 of record QCWI01000003.1, on the reverse strand, counting down.
GTATTGTTTATCGATGATCGCTTTCAATGCAGAGGATCCATTCTCTGCCATTTCTCCTAAATAGTACACCTTTTCTACCATTGGGTGCGCATTCAAGAATTTCGCGATATGTCTTGCGTTCGTCGCCTGCTGATCCATTCGCACTTTGAGAGTTTCCAAGCTTCGCATCAACAACCAACCTGTCCATGGCCCGGCCATGTTCCCCATGAAGGTACGCAATCCTTTTACGCGGGCCATGAGCTCTGAAGATCCGAGACAAGCACCTGCAATTACGTCCGAATGACCTCCGATATACTTCGTTGCTGAGTACAAAACCAAATCGGCACCGTGTTTCAACGGATGTTGCCAAAGCGGCCCCATATACGTGTTATCTACCGAAAGAATCACTTGTTTTTCTTCCGTGGCAAAGTGGTTCTTGATCTCCGCACACATTTCAATATCGATTACGGCGTTCGTTGGATTGGCAGGCGTTTCGATATGAATCATCGCCAATTTATTTCCCTTGCCTGTAGCGATGATTCTATCGATAATCTCCTCTTTCGTATCCGAAGCCAGGAATCCCACGGCTTCAATGTTTAGTTTCTTCAAAAAGTGATTGATGAAATGGTCGGTCCCGCCATAAACAGGCTTGCTGTACAACAACAAATCTCCTGGTTCCATAAACTCTAGCATTGCTGTTGAAATGGCCGACATCCCACTTTCAAAAACGGCCGCATCTTCTGCTTCATCCCAAAGACACAAGCGGTTTTCCAAAATCTCCAAATCTGGGTTATTCAAACGGCTGTAGATAAGTCCTAACTCCTCGCTCGGATCCTTCTCACGCAATCCATAAGCTACCTCGAAGAATCGTTTGCCTTCCATGGCATTGTTAAACACAAAGGTCGATGTTTGGAAAATGGGACACTTAATCGCTCCTTCCGACAAAGAAGGTTTATATCCATAACTCATCATCAAACTTTCCGGGCGCATTTTTGAATAATCCATAATTCTTTGATTTTAAATCAAACCTATTAATTAGTCTGATACAAATCAATATTGTAGAATATTTTACTGTTTTAATCTGATTTTTAATCCCTTTTTTCTAATTTTCAAGTATTCGATATAACGTTTTAGAAAAATTATCTGCATGGATGCTATTGACCGAGCGATTCTGGAAATACTAGAAGAGAATGCAAAACTGGGAACAAAGGAGATTGCACAACAGGTGGGGCTTAGCGTAACGCCGACCTATGAGCGCATCAAAAAACTGGAACGCGAAGGCGTTATCCGACGGTACACCGTTGAGTTGGACAAGAAGAAAATCGGCAAGGGACTGAAGGTGTTTTGCTATGTTTCACTGAAGGAACACAACTTGGAATTGCTTCAGCGCTTCGAGAAACAAGTTATCGCCTTACCCGAAGTTGTATCTTGCTTTCATATCGCCGGAGATCATGATTACGCGTTAATGATCGATATCCAAGACATGGAAACCTACGAACAGTTTTTACGTCATAAACTCACCACGATTCCGAGCATTGTCAACGTGCGCAGCTCGTTTGTAATGAATGAAATACGATGAAACCAAACAAAGAAGAATTAGAACGTTATTACCGAACACATGAAAGTGAACGGTTGATCTTCCGCAATTTGGAAGAAGCTGATATCGACCGCTGGATTCCATTTTTTAAAGATGAGGAAGCCTTGGCGTATGTGGGAATGCTCTCTGGCCCATTCAAAGGTCTAAGCAATCCCGAGCGTGCTAAAGCTTGGATCACAAAGTCGATAAATCGCAGGAAAAATGGTATGTTTGGACAGCTTGCCGTCACCGAAAAAGAAACGGGATTATTTCTCGGTTTGGGAGGAATTATCTACCGCGAAGAGCCGGAAGCTTATGGCGAATGGGAAGTCGCATATTCTCTACTTCCGGAAGCCCGAGGATTTGGTTACGCGACGGAACTAGCTCGTTACTTCCGTGATTGGGCTTTTGCGAATTCCAGAGTGGAAAGTGTGGTTTCATTCGTTCACATAAACAATGTCGCATCGCAACGCGTGACCGAGAAAAACGATATGCACGTGGATAAAGAATTGGAGTTTTTCGAGATGCCGTGTAAGTTGAATCGGGTGAAGAGAGAAAAATAAATCTTATCACCCTCCGCCTGCGGTTATCGAAAACTCCTGAGTCGTTTCCTCTTCTCAAGGGAGGAGGAAAAGTCCCCTCTCCCCTTGAGGGGAGAATCAAAGAGGGGTGATTTGAGAAATTCCAAAAAAACCCCGACATCCAAAAGGACATCAGGGTCTAGCGTGTGGTTTGAGTTTATAGTTGTGTTCCGTTTTACAATTTAATCGTCAAGCGCGTCATGAAGTTGCGACCTGCCTGCGGATAATAGAAGTTCTCTATCGTTCTGTCTCCGGCAACATCGTACCCCCAAGTGTATCCGTTGTTTTCAAACAACTGATCAAATACGTTGTTCACTTGTACACCAATTGTGATCTCTTGGAATACAACGTCTTTCAACGTGTAAGTCAAACGCAAATTGGAGAAATTGTAAGCATCAATTTTACTATCTTCTGAAGACGTATTATCTAGGAATTGTTGCCCTACAAATTTTGATGTGATTCCAATTTCCAAACCTTTTACTGGCTGATAATCCAATGCTAATGCGCTAATCACGTTCGGTGAAAATGCCAAATCTGTATTTGTATGTACAATTTCCGCTTGTCCCAAGTAATTGAAACTTGCATCGTATGAATCTACGTATTCCGTGAACGTCGCAATTCTGTTCTGGCTCAATGTCAAGTTACCTGCAACGCTTAGATTCTTCAACAATTTGTATCCAGCGTCCAACTCGATTCCGGCGCGGTAGCTATCATCAACGTTGGTTCTTGTGTATCCTCCCACATCGTTGATCTGACCCGTCAATACCAACTGATTGTTGTACATCATGTAGTAGAAATTCGCATTCGCGATGAATTTGCGTGACTTGTAACGGTACCCTGTTTCTAGGTTGATCAATTGCTCGTGTTGTGGACGATTCGCTGGAGTGTTTTCGCGGAAATCGGCACGAACAGGCTCTCTATTTGCCATCGCTACTGAAAGGTAAGCGTTGTTAGAACTGTTGAAGTCAATCATGAAACCAGCCTTCGGATTGATGAAGTTGAAATCTACTTGTTGCGTCACTTCTTGCAACGATCCGTTCACCTCATCGATTCCAAGGAAATCGTATGCGATGTGGCGGAATTGAAGATCGGCGAAGAAAGTCGTGCGGTTCAATCGGTACGTTCCTTTCACGTAAGATTGCGCTTCGAATTTGTTTCCGTCGTTGTTGTAGTATTCGTGTCCAAGGGCACCATTCGATGCAAACTCAGCCCAAATTACCTCTCCAAAGTGACCTCCCAAGTATTGGTTGGCTCCTCCACCAGCAACCAAATCAAAGTTGCCACGCTCGTAATTCAATGAGAAGATTCCTCCGTAGAAATGGTTGTCCAACCAACGGCGGCGAATCATATCACCGGAAGTTACTGTATCATTGGTAAAGATCACAGGTTGCAATCCGTAGTCGGCCAAATCATCATCCTCGCGGAATTGCTCAAAGTATCCGCGACCGCGTGTGTAATGCCCTTTCAGGTTCAACTTCAGTGATGAATTGAAACGATGTGTAAAGTGCAACTGGTAGTGATCTTGTTGGTAGTTGTCCACTTCATTTTCATACGTGTAGAAATTGTACGTGCGACCTGAGTTCAACAAGTTGTCGCGATCCGGCCCGAAGATTCCATTTCGATCCGCGTAGGCGATGATATCTGCTTCGTTTCCATCAATTACGGCTTGCGGTGTTCCGTACCAAGACTGATACGTGCGCTCCATACCACTGAAAATGTTCGCTGTCAAAGAGCTTTTCTTTCCTTGCCATGTACCATCCAAATAGAACGATTTCAAGTCAGACGATGCACGGTCAATATACCCGTCCGAAGTGATTTTGGAAAGGCGCGCATTCATGGAGAACTTATTGTTGATCAATCCCGTCCCCGCTTTTACGGTGTGTCTCCAAGTGTTGAAAGATCCGTATCCGTTATCAATTTCACCGTACGCTTTCGGTCGCGATTTATTGGTGTTGATGTTGATGCTGGCTCCAAACGCAGCCGCTCCATTCGCAGATGTTCCTACTCCTCGCTGTACCTGAATCGACTGAGCCGATGATGCAAAATCTGGCATGTTTACCCAGAAAACCCCATGGGATTCTGAATCGTTCAATGGAATTCCGTTGATGGTCACATTGGTTCTGGTTGGATCCACCCCACGAATTCGAATTCCAGTGTATCCTACTCCTGCTCCTGCATCGGAGGTAGAAACTGTGGATGGCGTAAAGCGAAGTAACATCGGTAAGTCCTGCCCGAAATTACGCTTGTTGATTTCCTTCGCGTCCAAGTTTTGATAGGTCGTTGGCGTTTTCTCATCAGCCTTCACTTGAATGACAGCAATTTCCTTGAGATTCTGCACCGAATATTTCATCGTGTAATTCCCCTCGTACACTACGTCAGCCTTGACATCCATGGCTACGTAGAACGTTTCGTATCCGTCCATGGTGAACCAAACATTGACTTCTCCAGCTGGAACATTGGTGATGGCAAACTTTCCGTCCGGATCACTGTAGGTTCCAAGGAAGGTGTTTTCAACTGCGACCTTCACACCGTACAAAGGGGCTCCTTCTTCGTCGGTAATTTGTCCTTTAATGGTTTGTGAAAAAGAGACCAGCGGCACTAGAAATAGGCCACAGATCATAGTTACTATTCTTGTTTTCATAGAAAATGTGTTAACAAGAACAAGGGGCTAATTCTCTGTGTAATTAATAATTAGCTTTTAAGTCAAATCCCTGCGCTGGCATTATCCAGATCAGGTCAATGGGTATAATCTCAGCCTGTCTTTCGACATAGCACCCCTTAGAGACGGGACAAAATTACGAGTTTCTTTGCAATTGCTTTATGGCTTCGGTTACCTTTTTCAATCGCTTCTGGTGGGCCCCCTCCACAATGAGATACGGCTTTTTGAATTTCTCCAGTGTCTCAACGTACTGAAGAAAGAGCTCATCGCGATCATCGGGGTTCTCACGCAATTCATCGGGTTCCCAAGGAATATCCGGAGCACACAAGATGTGTAAATCGAACCAATTTTCACTCACCAAGCGATGAATCAATGGAGATGCAGCATCGTACTTATACTCCGACCAAATTTTGAAAACAATGAAATCGGTATCTATTAATTGGAGCGAATTCGTAGAATTAACGATCGCCTCAGAATGCCCTTGAACTATGGTTTCTAAATCATCCACATCGTAATCAGGGCCATTTGTTTCTAGATATACGCGGGCGTATTCTTCTACATAAGTTCCTCCGAGCGTTTCAGAAACAGCTTGCGCTAATGTTGATTTTCCAGAGGATTCTGGGCCTGTAAATGCAATCCGAATCATGCTCGTTGCGCTTTGTATTCTTTCAGCCAAGCGACAAAGCCGACGACTGCAAGAATGGTGAACAACAAATACAATACGGAGGACAAATACAATTCTCGGCTCGAATAGAGAAAGATAGATACGAGGTCAATCATCACCCAATAAATCCAGTTTTCCAATACGCGCAAGGTAACCATGAACGTGGCCACGAGACTGAAAACGGTGGTAAAGGCATCCATGTACGGGTTCGCTTGATTCGTGAAATTGTTAAAAATCCAACCTACTGCGAACGCGAGTAATCCGCTTGCAATAACATTCATCACGTGCATTTCCCAGCCCCAGGTGTGAATCAAAATCTTCTTCTGATCCATCGCACTATCCAATAAATCCTCCCCGACGGGTTTTACTTTGTTCTCGGATTTGTTCCAGCTAACCCAACCAACAATGGCCATCGCCACATAGAACAATTGCAACACGGATTCAATGAAAAGACCATAGTTGAAACAGATGAACACGTAAATGCTAGATGACACAAAAGCGAACACCCAACACCAAATGGATCGATAAGAGGCCAGAACGACGTATGCGATTCCGGTCAGCACTGCAGTCCACTCCAACGGTGAAGTCGCCAGTACTCCATTCCAAAATGTTTCAAAGAATCCCACTTCTTCCACTGGAGGCAAAGGTAATAGAAAGGAATTGAGATGGGTTGGGTTTTACTCCAGAGGAAGGTTTGTGTTGAGGAATTATGCACATCATTGACTCTATAAAATACGAGTTTCGATTGACGACTCCTAGTGTTTTAACACTTGGTAATTAAACATTTACCTAATTACCTAATTGTACAATTCTCTAATTATAGACCGCCGCAGGCAGCAGCGAAGCTAAATGTCGAATTACGAAAATACCCTACCGAATTACTATCAACCTTCTCGAACCCCAATAGTTTAAAACACGTATTTTTGGACAACCTAAAATTATGCTCAATCAGGACGAAATAAAAAGATACGCCCGTCATCTTTCATTGGAAAATGTAGGATTGGAAGGTCAGGAAAAGCTAAAATCAGCCAAAGTGCTCGTTGTCGGCGCCGGCGGATTGGGTGTTCCCGTACTTCAATACCTAACCGCAGCTGGAGTAGGCACCATTGGCGTCATGGATGGCGATGTTGTTGACGAAAGCAACTTGCAACGTCAGGTTCTTTACGGAACTAACGACATTGGTCAAGCAAAAGTTGAAGTCGCGATCTCACGTCTAGGACAACTAAATCCGCACGTGAATTTTATTTCGCATGCAACAACCTTGAGCACCGAAAATGCATTGGAAACGCTTCAGGAATATGACATCATCATTGATGGAACCGATAATTTTCCAACGCGATATTTGGTAAATGACGCCTGCGTGATTCTCAAGAAGCCATTCGTTCACGGATCGATTTTCAAGTTTCAGGGACAGGTATCCGTGTTCAATTATCAAAATGGGCCGTCGTATCGATGTTTGTATCCAAAGGCTCCGTCTGCGGAGGGAGCACCCAACTGCTCAGAAGTTGGCGTTTTGGGCGTTCTTCCTGGTGTCGTCGGATCAAAAATGGCAACGGAATGCCTTAAAATGATCTTGGGGATCGGAAATGTCCTGAGTGGTGTAATAGAAATCACAGACTTGCTTCAAAACCGAAACATTCCCATGCAAGTGCCTCGTGTCGAATCGAATTTCGAGCGAAAACAATTGGAGCTTACTTACGAGAATGTTTGTTCTACTATAAAGACTTTGGAGCCGCGTATTTCAGCACCCGAACTAAAATCACTTTTCGATAACAATACTGAATTCACCCTTTTAGACGTCCGCGAAGACTTCGAATTGGAGATTTGTTCCTTCGACAATGCCCTGCACATTCCCATGCGTCAAATCGCCTCAAGATTGGATGAAATCCCAACAAATAGCCCAGTAATTGTGGTCTGTCATCATGGAATGCGAAGTTCGAATGTTATCGGGTTTCTAGAACAACACGGATACGATAATTTGAGTAACCTAGAAGGAGGAATACACGCTTGGGCGGTGAAAGTGGATTCGGAAATGATGACGTATTAATCCATACCTACGCAACGAATTCTATCCGCACAGCGTCACTATTACGGTTGTACATGAACTTACTGCAATGAAAAAATCGCTATTCATTCTATTCAGCGCCTTGTCCACAATTAGTTTTGACAGTGCATCGACTTCTTTAATGATACACTCACGGCATGTCCAGGGCTTCCAACAACATTTTTTGGTGTCCCATCAATTGGCATTTCCTATGGTCAGACGCTAGGAGATTTCAATTCCGGAACGCTACCTACGGGTTGGTCAACTTCTGGAGGAACCGCTTTTGCTCAACCATGTGGTTCTGGTATTGATAACACGCCTTACTTCTAGGCATCGACTTCAGGTACGAGCACTCCGTACATTCAAACCAGCGACTTCGATTTTACCCAAGGTGGCTACCTAACCTTCGATTTCGTTTATGCCGTTCAAGGTGGTGCAGCCCCTTGCGAAGGGCCCGACTTGGCTCATGAAGGAATTGAATTGCAATTCAGTGTAGACGGGGGACTTACGTGGATTCCAATTGTGTACTTTTCTCCTGGAGGCTTTCAATTGCCACAAAACCCTGGAACTTCTGGTTCTGTTGCCACAGGTTTTACTCCATATATCTTGGAATACGCAGACAATTCCAATTCCTCAAAGTGCTGTAACAAGCAATACGAGCTTGCGTTGGATTCAACAAAACTCAAGCGGTACCTGTTGTGATAACTGGGGTGTAGACAATATCAATGTCTACAGCGCTATGCCCGGCATGACGTACCTCTGGAATACTGGTGACACCACATTGGATTTGACTGTAGCCGGAACCGTAGACAGTTTGTACACTGTTGAGGTGTATGATTCTACCAATACCTTGCTTTGTACTGACTCTGTGTACCTCGAAATGTCGTCAGCTTCTTTCGACCTCGGAATTCAGGCTGTATCGCAGACGATTGTACAACAAGGGCAGCTCGGAGCCATTCTCTTTGATGCCTATAATATGGGGTGTCCAGATCAATCAGGAGAAATCGTTATAAAATTGGATTCGCTCCTCTCGTTCGTTTCATCAAATCCCGTGCCCGCATCAGTTACAAGCGACTCCATTGTGTACAATTACAGTAGTTTGTACGAAAACGGACCACATTTTATCATCAACATGAATGTGCTTACGAGTCAAAGTGCAGTGACAGGTGATCTGACTCACGTTGATGCATACATTACTCCAATTACGGGAGACGCCAATCCATTGGACAACACCAAAAACTACATATTCCCAGTCTTAGCCAGCTACGACCCCAATGACAAAAGGGTATATCCTGTGGGAGATTGCGATATCGGATATGTGCCGAACGATCAGTTGATGACCTACACCATTCGTTTCCAAAATACAGGAACAGCCAATGCTATCAATGTGCGGCTTCGTGATGAAATTGATCCGAATCTTGATCCTAGTACACTTCGCGTCGTGGCATCTTCCGACAACTTTTACCTTGATTGGGTAACGCCTACAACATTGGATTTCAAGTTCGATGACATCCAACTACCGCCGCAGTCGCAGGGAGACTTTGAAAGTATGGGCTACATCGTCTTTGAAATTGAACAGGCGCAAGGATTGCCGCACGGAACGGCATTTACAAATCAAGTGGACATTTACTTTGATTACAATCCACCAATCACTACCAACCAAGTATTGAATACCGTTACCGATGGAAGTCATGCGCCGGTTGGGGATACCTTGTTCGTTAACGAAATTTCCTCGTACGATTGGAACGGACAGACTTATACGAGTTCCGGTGTATATGTTCAGACATTCCCGCAACCTGATGGGTGCGACAGTACAGCTATTTTATCATTAACGCTGGAGTCGGATGTTAGTTTGGATGAATTGAAGGATAGTCCATTGGTAATGTATCCAAACCCGGCGAAAGATCATTTGGTTGTGAAGGGAAAACAAAATGGAATCCTCCGCTTTTTGAATCCTGCAGGAGCCATTGTTTTGGAAGAGAAAATAACCGGAGATGCACTCGTTCGATTCGAACACCTTTCCTCAGGTGTCTACCTTGTAGAGATCGAAAGTGAAGGGAAACTCTACCGGGAAAAACTAATTATTCAGAAGTAAAACAAAAAAGGGGCGATCTAATAATCGCCCCTTTTTCATATTCTTTGGTCTTCTTAGCTGCTAAACGGCACTTTTACCGTAACGTCCACTTGACTTTTTTCCCACTTCTTTGGTGATACTTCAAAATCCGCTGCATTAATGGTTGCAGTCATAGTCAACATGCCGTCTTTCATCACCATCAAGAAAGAAACATCTTTTGTAATTCCTTTAATGGTAAGCGTTCCGTGCGCAAAGTACTGATCGCCTTTTTGCTCCACAGAGGATCCAGTAAATGTCATTTTAGGATACTGCTCAGCATGGAAAAACTCCTTCGATTTCAAATGCTTATCGCGCATTTTCGTGCCTGTTGAGAGTGTAGAAACATCGGCTGTTCCTTTAATGACAGAGCTTCCCAAGTCGGAAAGGTTCAACGACATGGTTGCGTCAATACCACTCACGGTTCCTTCTACGTTTTCTGCCACGAAGTTGAAGGTAACCGTAGCTTTGTCTGTGTTTATTTGTAAATCTTGCGTCATCCCCATCATTGGAAGCATGAACAACGCAGCAGCAATAATCTTTTTCAATTTTCTAAGTTTTTAATGATGTAATAAAGGTAATAGAAACCCGGGTAGATTTTTACAAGAACGAGGCCAAAACGGACAAATTGTGCAGCGAATTGACAAAATTTACCAATCTGCAATATTTAACTACCTGAAAATGTTACTTTTGGCAATATCATAGTAATCTCTCCGTTACTGTGGTGTAACAACACTCAAAATACTCGAAGTATGAAATTCCTTATTTCTTCGGCGTTTCTTATGTTGATGTTCTCCGCGTCAGCTGCTGAAATGACCACCACAACTGCTTCCAAAGAAGCAACTCAAACGATTTCAAGCGTATATCCTGGCCCTGGAAAAGGTGCCCGCAAAAACAAGCGCATCAACAAAAAGCGCAAGCGCAAGTGCCAAAAATGGGGACGTAAGTCTTTCGCAGGATAAATCCAATCGACATATCGGGTTTTAATATGGTACATCAACGTACCGTAAAGCAGTTTGTATTACCTTTAAGTCCGAAATGGCTAAGGTAAAATCAGCGTTTTTTTGTCAGAATTGTGGCTACGAGACACCCAAGTGGCTTGGGAAATGTCCGTCGTGTAATGAATGGAACACTTTCGTAGAAGAGTTGATCCAAAAACAAGTGCCACAAGTAGTCGCGTTTTCGCGTTCTAAGGAAAGTGCACAGCCACAATCTTTGGATCAAATCGATCAGAGAGAGCATCCTAGAATCGTATTGAATGATGCCGAATTGACCCGCGTATTGGGAGGCGGCTTGGTGCCTGGATCCTTGATTTTATTTGGTGGTGAACCCGGAATTGGGAAGTCGACACTGTTGTTGCAGTTGGCTGTTTCCACCAAAGGACTGAAAGTGCTCTATGTCTCTGGGGAGGAAAGCGATCAGCAAATTAAAATGCGAGCCGAACGCATCGGAATCCAGAACGAGAATTGTTTCATTCTGACGGAGACCAACGTTCAAAACATCTTCAAACAAGCCGAGCAAACCCAACCGGATTTATTGGTCATCGATTCCATTCAAACCTTATACTCATCGCATATCGAAAGCTCGCCGGGAAGTATTTCTCAAGTGAGAGAATCTACAGCGCAACTACTTCGATATGCCAAGCAAAGTAACGTTCCTGTCTTTTTGATTGGTCATATTACAAAAGAAGGATCGCTCGCTGGGCCAAAGGTTTTAGAACACATGGTAGATGCGGTATTGCAGTTTGAAGGCGATCGCAATCACGTATATCGATTGCTTCGTTCTATCAAAAATCGCTTTGGAAGCACTAATGAATTGGGGATTTACGAGATGTTAGGCTCAGGTCTACGACAGGTAGAAAATCCTTCCGAAATTCTGATTACAAATACGGATAGTTCTTTGAGTGGAATTGCCATTGCAGCCACTTTGGAAGGAATGCGCCCCATGATGATTGAAGTTCAGGCCTTAGTGAGTACGGCAGCGTACGGAACTCCGCAACGATCGTCTACTGGTTTCGATAGTAAACGGTTGAATATGCTCTTGGCCGTCATGGAAAAACGATGTGGATTCAAATTGGGCGCAAAAGACGTATTCCTGAACATCGCAGGAGGCATTAAAGTGGACGATCCAGCTATTGATTTGGCCGTTGTGGCCTCCGTACTTTCCTCCAATGCCGATATGCCGGTATCCAATAACATCGCGCTGTGTGCAGAAGTTGGACTATCGGGTGAGGTTCGACCTGTCAATCGTATTGATCAGCGGATCCACGAGGCGGAAAAACTCGGATTCGAGAAAATCATCCTTTCGAAATACAACAAAGGCATCTCGCAAAAAGACTACAAAATAGAATTGGTTCCCTGCGGAACGATTGTAGAGGTGGTAAAGGCGTTGTTTGCGTAATTCGGTAGAAGGTGGAAAGCAGAAGGAAAAAAGACTTTCTACTTTCAACTTTTAGCATTCTGCCAACGCAGCACTTCCTCTAATACATCAAATGCTTCTTCCCGCTATTTTTCCAGCCTGCGCGTGATTCGTAGTCCACAAAGTAGATTTTAAGATCCGCTTGTGATTCATAATCCACGAAGAAGATCGTCTTGTCCGCTTGCGATTCGTAATCACTGAAGTACCAATTGCCTTCGTTTCCATCCGCATTGGACTCGTATTTCTGTTTGAACACCAATAGATCGGCCTGGCTTTCATAGTCAACTACGTAGACCTTTACATCGGCCTGACTTTCGTATTTAACCGTGTAAACAGATTGCGCGTAAACGTCTTGAAAACAAATGATTGTGAGTAGGGTAAATAGATATTTCATATTCCTAAGTTAGAAAAAAGACAGAAAGAGCAAAGAGAAAAGACACTAGACTTTCAGACACTAGAAACTAGACTGGATAACATCGAATAACTAAGTCTAGTGTTTAGCTTCTTGAACGAAGGCTGAGGCTCTCGAAGCCGAGTGGTCTAGATTCTTTATTAATTCATAAAATACGCCAACCCCAACAAGGCGATCGATGCGTCAATCCAACCGGCGCAATAGAAATCCGAACGTTTCGTATTCATTCCAAGTACCAATGCTACCTGAACGAGAATCGCGCCCCAGAACCAATAATTATCAATGCGAATCGGTGTTAATCCTGTAAGAAAAGCCGCTGAAACGAGAAGCAATCCAACAGAAATGAGCTTAGATCCGTGAACGCCAACACGCTGTGGTATCGTTTTTTGGTTTTCCTTATCGTACTTAAGATCTCGAATATCAAAAGGGATCGTCACTGCGACCACGTAGAAATAATGTCCCAGTATTAGCGCAATAAATGGTCGGACGAAAACAGGTTCAACATAGAAGCGGGTCAGAAACGGGAATAATATCAAAATAAACACCCATGAAAATGCAATCAAATGGATTTTAAGGTTCGGAATGTCTCGCAAGTTCTTTCCTTTCATACGGAACACGTACAGAAACGAAACTACGACCGCCGGACTCATCCAAATTGCGATCCTCAGGATGTCATGCCCCCATACAGCAACAATACTCAAGGCTAAAGAAAGAATTGACGCTACAATGGTCAGAATTCGGATGGCATCGGTGCGTTTTTGTACCCAATCCAGCCAAGGTGTTTTTACATCGGATACTTTGAACAGCCGTTGACCGTTATAAACCGCCAAGGTTCCGAAAAATGCAAACCCTCCGAAAAGCAAAATATAGACTGGACTCCAACCTATCATTTTAGCAAATCCAGCGCAAAGAATTCCGGCCGCCAATGAAACCACGACGTTTAGGTAAATGATATATCGGAGAAAGGATTGGATCGTTCTTCTTTTCTGTAAAAATACGCAATTCACGTAGTCAACGCATCGAAAGCGCTCTCTACTGTGATGTCCTGCAAGCAATTGTAATCCGCATCTTCCGAACTCTTTCCTGGGCAAACCAAAATGCGCACGTCGGGCCCCAAGGCTTTCCATCTTCCTGGGTGAATCGGTCGTTGAGGAGAAAATAACCCTACCGCGCGAATTCCCGAGTATCCTGCGATGTGCAAAGGCCCCGTTGAACATGCAATCAACCCTTGTGATTTTCCGATCAATGTGATGAGTTGTTCCAGCGATAATTGCCCGGTGGAATCGTAAATTTTATCATGAGACGGCAACTGGTCTCGGAATAACTTTCCTTCATTTTCAGTCCCTGTAAACACGACGTTTTTACCCGATTCGGTCAATTTTTTTGCCAACGCCACATACTTCTCCATCGGCCACTCTCTTGCACTTCCCCGCGATTTCGGATGCAAAATCACATAATCTTTCAAAGATTGAAAGGGTTCCGTGAGTGTCTCTTTCTTTGGTTGAAACGCTTCCGTTGCTTTCGATACTTCCTCCAACTCGGGAATCTCGGAAAGTCCCATCGGACGCAACAATTCGAAGTTTAATTGCGATTCGTGTAAATCGGACTTTTTTCGAGTGAAATTCACACGATGCGTACATGTTAGCAGATGATACAATCGATGAGAGGTTCCTATCCGCATGGAAATTCCCGCCTTTTTCGCCAACGATGCAAGATTCTTACTCGGAAATACGTGGATGATAATGTCGGCGTTCAAAGCTTTGAACCAGTTTAATTGCGTTTGCGCATCCGACTCCGCACAAGCTCCCCAATCTTCAAATTGATCCACTTTTTGGTAGGCTTCCACTACTGATTTCGTGTACCCTTTTCCAAGAAAAATGAGATGAGATGAGGGCGCCATTTCTTTGATCCAATGGCAAATAGGAAGGGTGAGCATGACATCGCCAATGCTATCCGTTCTGCTTACAATGATGCGTTTTCCGTCTAAATTCATGCGGCATTCTCTCGTTGCAAACGTAGCAATTCTTTGTATTTGAACACATTCGATTGCGCACTGATCCACGCTATTTTGAAGCCCATGCGCCCATCAAGGATGCCTTTCTTAACGAAATACATTCCAATAAATCGTCCAATCGCACTCACGTACGGCTTCATCGCCCCAACACGTTTCCCTTGCTCATAAAATTTCGCTGCCGTTAGGGCTGAGTATTTATCAGCACGTTCGCGGTGTTCTTTGAAGGAATAGTACGAATAGTGCTCCAAGTGTCCGGGTAATTGGCGTTCTTTCAATCCGGCAGGATATTCAAGTTCTTCGTGTACATGCGCGCCCACCCATTGACTTCCGGCCTTAGGAAACAATCGAATTTTTACATCCGGATACCACCCTCCGTGCTTGATCCACTTACCGCAATAGTTTGTGATTCGGTTCACAGAGTAAATTCCCGGTTCGTCGTCATTCTTACAGGCTAATAAAGCCTCACGAAGATCTGCATCCAAGGCCTCATCCGCATCAAGCGACAAGATGTATTCGTATTGAGCAAGGCTGTTTAGATAGTTTTTACTGGCAGAATATCCCTCCCATTTGCGCTGTTCGAATCGAACGCCTGCTTTCTCGCAAATCTCTTTCGTACGGTCTTCAGAAAAGGAATCCAGAACAATGATTTCATCCGCTACACCCACCAATGATTCTATGCAACGTCCAATGTTGCGCTCTTCATTCAGCGTAATTATGGTGGCGGATATCTTCACTTATTTTAGCTTGACGCTCCTCAGAACGGCCTGAACTTCTCGCAGCGGATGTGTCCAACTGGTGGTAGGATCGGCGTCCACATACCCACTCAGACAAATGATTTTCTTTCGGTTCGGATGTACGAAATGGAATTCCCAAAATGCTCCTCCCGTGCTATAAATTGGTCGTCCTTTGAACATAAACATCCCGCGGATATCGTATCCTTTGACCTTTCCATCCTGACTATACGCCACATTTCCTTCTGGGTAAACGATCTTCTCGTACTGCGTTCCCATGTACATCCCCGGAGTTTCATGCGGCATGTATGCCTTTAACATCGTGTCGCGATCGCGCAGCAATTTATCAAACTCAAACTGTGTTGAATCTTTGAAATCGTATTCGTAGATCATCAAGCCGGAGTAGATCAACCCGACATCTTCAGAATTTCCTCCCGACGAGGCATATTCCATAGGACGTGACGCAGCCGGGAATTCCAATCGATAGAAGTTCTTTTGCTTGGTGACCATTTTGGTTCGTGCCGGCAATGCGATATCGATTCCAAACTGCTTTTGAATGGCTGATTTCACCTTTCCGTTATCGTATGCATTGAAATGATCGATGAGTCGTGTCCAAGATGCTCGGTCGTAGATGTCGTGTACCTCATCCAATCCGGATTTACACGTTTTTTCTAGCATTGCGTAGTCGCGAGCTGTGATGTCAATGACTATCTGGCCTTTTCCCCAAACATCTTTGTGTTTTATAATCTTTCCCTTCTTTCCTTTGAACTTCGGATCGATTTTAAGGAAGAGGATGTTACGGTATCGCTTCACTCCTTTCTCGAAATGGGCAGGAGTCTTGTGAATCAATTCAAATGTTGCTACATCAGGAAAATAAGGCATGATCCACTGTGTGAGGTTGGAATCCAAGCATTCTTTCAAATCAGATTCCCAAACGCCTTTCTCGGTTACCACTAAAATTTCGCCAACTTTTCCGGTGACGGTATTGAAACCGCTTTTGCTTTTGTATCCATCACAACTTGAGAAGATAAAAAGTAGGAGTAGCACCGAGCTCGCAAAAAGTAATTTCATAATGCAATCATTTTGATGAACTCCTGCAAAAATTGTGCAGAAATTCTATTTCACGCGTATTTTCTGCCCAATGCTCAAGCGATCGATGTTGATCCCTGGATTTAGGCGTCGCAACTGTGAGATGGACGTACCATGACGTTGCGCTATTCGACCGAAAGTATCTCCGGATCGAACGGTGTAATATTGACGACTACCTGAGTTCGTATTGTTGCTCGTGTTATTCGCGACAGGTTTTGCTGTGGCTTTCACTTTCAGGCGCTGACCTACGTATATACGCGAAGAACTCAAACTATTTAAACGCTGGATTTCACTCACCGTTGTTTTGTACTTCGAAGCGATCGTGCCCAAGGTTTCCCCCGACTTCACTTTGTGGTAAGCATAGGTCTTCGTGCTTTGCGCTGTATTGTTCGCCGTTGGCTCTTCTACCTCAACTTCCGGCGCTTCATACTTTTCGATCTCAAGAGCGTACAAACTGTCTTCCAGACTCACCAATTTTCCGATCTCATCCAAAGGAAGTGCAACACAATACAGATCTCCGTCTACTCCTTTTGGAATGAAGTTGCGTTTGTAAATCGGATTCAATCGCTGGATATCCTCCAAAGGAACCTCCAACAAATCCGAAATGGTTTCCATGTGCACCCCTTTTTGCAAGCACATCGTGTCCAATTCGTAGTACTTGATCATGGCTTCCTCAGGCACAATATTGTGCTCCTTGTGGTAGTTGATCATGTAGGCTGCGGCTATGAAGTTGGGTACATATCCTTGTGTTTCACGTGGAAGGAAAGGACGTACTTCCCAGTACGTTTTCTTGTTACCTGAACGACGGATCGCTTTGTTGACATTCCCTGGGCCCGCGTTATAAGCCGCCAATGCTAAATTCCAGTCGTTGTACATTCCATACAACTTCTTCAGGTATTGACATGCTGCCTCGGTAGCTTTCACGGGATCCATACGCTCATCCACGTAGGAATTTTGCTCCAATCCGAACATTCGACCCGTGCGATACATGAACTGCCACAAACCACATGCGCCCGCTCTGGACTTCACTTGTGGACGCAATCCGCTTTCAATGACTGCGAGATACTTCAATTCGATCGGCAAGCCATAATCGTCCAATTTTTCCTCGAACATATCAAAGTATAACTCTGATCGTCCCATGCAGACTTTGATAAATCCGCGGCGTTTTTCAGCGAAGAATTTGATTGTTTTCAAGGTGGCTTCGTTGCAATCCAAGTGGAACGGACTCATTTCATTGAGTTTGTCCAAGCGGTCACAATAAACTGCGTCAGAATATGTCGGAACATCTGAGCTTTCGAAGTTCAATGCTTGAGCTGCCGAGTCAATGTTTCCGGTGCTAGATGCAGCTTCCGTGTAGAACATCAACAAACTTTGGTCGATCGTTTCTACCATACGCGCATTCATAAGGCTATCCTGTCCGAATGTTGCTCCAGAAACGAAGAAGATTGCAAATGCTATGTAGAATTGTTTGATCATGCAGATGTTACAGCTTTATTTTCCATCAACCGTGCGAAGTTGAACAAGGCTTTTTCCTTAAAATGTGGCGCCATCAATTGAATTCCAAAAGGCAAACCATTCGAGTGCTTCCCAAGTGGCAATGAAATCGCCGGATTCCCCGTAAGGTTGGCGTGCACGGTATAAATATCTTGCAAATACATTGAGATCGGATCCGTTACGGCATCCAAATCAAATGCTGTTGTTGGCGTTGTTGGCATAAGAACGAAATCATGATCCTTGAAAATTTCATTCGTCTTATCCTGCAGTACACGACGTACTTTTTGTCCTTTCGTGTAATACGCATCGTAGTATCCAGCAGACAACACAAAGGTTCCTGCCATGATCCGGCGCTGTACTTCGGGGCCAAACCCTTCCGAGCGCGATTTTTTATAAGTTTCTTCCACTCCTTTCGCGGCATCGCTACGGTACCCATAGTGTACACCGTCAAAACGAGATAAGTTGGAAGATGCTTCTGCCGTCGTCAAAACGTAATACGTCGGAACCATGTAATCAAGGTACGGGAACGAAACATACTCAATAGTATGTCCATCATTTTTCAACGCTTCGATTTGTTGTTCCACTGCCGCTTTGATTTCCGGATCAATTCCTGCGGAGTCCAAACACTCCTTAATCACCGCAATTTTCTTGGAACCTGGTGTTTCCACTGATGAATAATCGTCTACATTTTCCGTAGATGCCGTTGCGTCAAACTCATCAGGACCCGCCATTACTTCTATCAAAAGAGCGGCATCTTCCAGTGAATTGGTAAACGGCCCAATTTGATCGAATGACGATGCGTAGGCAATCAAACCATAACGACTAATGCGTCCGTATGTCGGTTTCACACCATACGTTCCTGTGAAGCTCGCAGGTTGGCGAATCGATCCACCCGTGTCACTGCCCAAGGTTGCTGTACACAAGCCTGCTGCTACCGCAGTTGCTGAACCTCCAGAAGATCCTCCTGGAACTTTATTCGGATCCAAAGCGTTTTTCACTGGGCCAAATGCAGAGTTCTCGTTGGAACTCCCCATGGCGAATTCATCACAATTCAAACGACCGATGATCACAGCATCTTCGTCAATCAAGCGTTGCACAGCTGTTGCCGTGTACAAGGATTCAAATCCTTCCAGAATTTTTGACGCAGCAGATACCTTATGACCTTCGTAACACAAGTTGTCCTTAAGGCCAATAACCATTCCTGCCAGTCTTCCGGCATTTCCATTTTTGATTTTCTCATCTACTTTTTCCGCTTGTTCGCGGGCAGACGATTCAAAAACTTCCAAAAAAGCGTTGAGGTGCTGATTCTCCTGAATTCGGGTCAAATAGTCTTCCAAAATGGACACTACTGTAGTACCCGAAGTAATAGCGTTTTGAACTTCAGCGTAGGTGCGCAGCATGCGAGAATTTATTTCTTTTCGTCTGTAGATTCAATCGAAGCTTCAGCGTCATCCGCTTTGGAAGCATCTTTGAATTCCTTAACTCCTTTACCAAGTCCTTTCATTAGTTCAGGGATTTTTCTACCACCGAACAACAAAAGCGCAACTACCAAAATTGCAATAACCTGCCAAGGACCGAAAACTCCTAAAATCATTTCAATAGGTTTTAATGAACTTCAAAGGTACGTATTATTGATGAAAGGCGCCTGTGACTGTGGGGGATTCTGTTAATTTTTCGCAACATTCCTTTAATTGGAAACTTTGTGACAGTTGTATGACAAAAAGCGGTCAAAAATGAGTGTTTTGAATGATAGAATACCTTACATTTTTGTTCACTTCACAGGTAGTTCTCATTGATTGAACTCCATTTTTTCCAATTTGAAGCGTAAATCGCCCCCTTTTTCTACCTTCCTAGAAGTGTATAAGGTGTGACACTCTTGTTCCAAATCGGGTCATTTTCGCAGCGACATCGAACTACCTTGGTATCAAACTCACGCTTATGGAAAAGACACTGCTGCTTCTTACGGCGTTGGCTGCGACTCCCACATTCGCACAATTGGCTGACACGGAAATTCTCAATGCGAACGACGCGAGTGCGATTATTTCCGACGAAGGATTCTTTTTTAATGATTTTCAATCCACGGTGCATGGATATACAATTCCCGCAGGATCTGGCGTAGGAACTTTTTATGCTGCAAGTCTCTGGGCGGGAGGTCTTGACGCAAATGGACAAGTACACGTAACGGCTCCTTCGAATTCAAGTCTCGGGTGGCGATCTAGCCCCATTGCCGATATGAATTCATGCGGCACAGTGGCGTATCAAACGGCTTCTGGCCAATCGATTTGGAAAGTGACGCGGCAAGAAGTTGATGACCACATTGCTCAATATCTGCAGGGAGGATATATCCCTGTCGCAGCAATCGCTGATTAGCCAGGAAATGGTGATGTTAGCCTTGGTGTTGCAGACCAGTTTGCTCCCTTCGTTGATCAAGACGGCGACGGAGTTTACGAACCTTTGGATGGAGACTATCCTGATTTTCCTGGAGACCAAGTAGTGTATGTAATTCAAAACGATGAATCGTACTTACCACAGCCGGGTAATCTCGGGGTAGAATTACACATGATGTTTTATCAGTTCAACGATAATGGTTATATGGGTGAAACAACCTTCTTAAATGCTCGTGTTTTCAACCGTTCTACAATCAGTTACATGGATTTCAGAATGTCCATTTACGCAGATTTTGATATTGGTTATTACGAAGATGATTATTTCGGGAGTGATGTCACCAACAACATGATATACGGTTACAACGGAGATGCATTTGATGATACCAATAGTATTTCTCCAGGATATGCAGCCAACCCTCCTTGCCAAGGTATCATGGCGTTGAATCACGATTTGCACGCTTCGGTTACGTTCAACAACGGGAATGTATTTCCAACGGCCGCTCCAATTACTGTTGCTGAGAAATACAACATTATGCGTGGTTTATGGGCCGATGACTCTCCCATGTTTTATGGAGGTAATGGATACAATGCAGGGGTAACTACAACCGAAACTAAAATCTTGTTTCCCGGCGACTCCGACCCCCTTGGATTAGCAACAAATGGCGCAATAATTAACGACGACTGGGGTGAATACAATGCCAACGGAGGTTCTCCTAATCCACCGCATGATAGAAGAGGTGTAATGTCCATTTCCCGGGGAGATTTACCAGCCGGAACCTCTATATGCGCCGACTTTGCCTTTGTTTTCAACGGTGACGCAGCGAACGACCCCTATCAAAATGTACTGAACGTTAGAAACATCGCTGGTGCATTGCAAATTCTCTATGATAACAGTTCAGATTTCCCTTGTGGGAATTTCACAGCATTTACTCCTGAAATCACTCCTGTAGAATTCAATGTTTTTCCCAACCCTTCCTATGGCGACATCACTGTTCAAATTACCAATAGCACCGATCCGGTAATTATTGAAGTGCGGGATGTTTCAGGAAGGTCGGTTTATTCAGAAATTTCTTCAGTTGAGATCAATAAAATCCATTTAGATCTCCCTGCAGGAATATATCAGGTGATCGTACAATCACCGCATAGCAAAGTGGCTAAAAGCTTAGTAGTTCAATAATCGTATTTCCCGTACCGAACCAATTATCATAGTAAGAGAGAAAGAGAGTTAATTAATTGTAAGGTACAACATCTAGCCACTATTGAAAGCTAGTTTATGCCCCCCATATCTCAACCGCATTTGATGATATGGGGGCTTTTCTTGGCTCAAAAGTCTGTCAAATCACCGAATAAACGGTAAATACTGCCAAATACTAACTAAGTTTTTAAGACGGATTAGATTTCAGTATATTACTGAAGGTCAATACTAAACTATGCGAACTACTCTAATGGCATTGTGCATGTTATGCACACTAAATACGTATTCCCAAGTCTTTTGGTACGAGGATTTTGATGATGGCGGTGGCGGTCGTTGGACGATTGAGAATGCCCTGGGTTCATTGACGAATCCTACACCTGCCGGAATCACTGGCCTTACCTATGGAGTGAACGATCCCGTTGCACACGATAATTTTATTATCAACGATCAAAATACTCCGGAGTTGGATGCTGACATCGTAATTGGTCAGTCACTTCAAAATCAAGGGCAATTGGTTCGTGGACGTCATTACGATTGTGTAGCGCCTAGTAACTTGCCGAACCCATTCATCAACGGTGTGCAACCAGGGCCCAATCAAAGTTTGCATATTACGGCTTACGCCTGTTGTGCGACGTTACTTTACGCAGGAACTCCGCAATCCAACGCTTGGAACTGTATTTCTGACCCTGATAACGGAGATGTGCAAACGCAAACAGAGCAAATTGCCTTCCTTAACCAAAACATTGACGCTACCGGACACTGTAATCTCATTCTCACAGCCGATTTCTATTTAGGAGGAGATTCAGATGGAATTAAATCGCATGGAACCATTTTATATAGTGTTGATACCGGAGTAACATGGGAAATTTTGGAGGACAACCTAAGTTCGTGTTCCCCTTTTCTCGCTGGAACATGTAACAACTGGTTCAGACGTTCCTTTGCTTTTCCTACCAACGCGAACAATCAAAATGATTTACGAATCGCCATGCGTTGGTACGACGATGGTGATATTGATAACACAGGAGATTATGCATTAGGAGCAAGTTTCAACGTTGACAACATCATGATTTCATCTTGTGAGGTTCCAGCCGTCGACTTTTCTATCAGCCAACCTACAGCATGTAAGGGAGATGTGATATTACTAAACGATTTGAGTACTACCGATAACGGTGTTTATACCAACTGTACAGGCATTCTTTCTGGAGTTTGTGATATTGCTTGGCAATGGGATATTGATAACGGGGGCTTACTATCGCTTGAAGGAACGCAACATGGACGGTGATATCGAAACATTGGCTACTATTTATGTACGCTGTAATTCAGATGAAGAATTTGATCTGGCTGTTTATCCTAACCCAACTACAAGGCCAGTGAACTACGCGATAATGACGGATCTACCAGAGATTGTAACAGTCCTCTCACCGATTTCTCTGGGAAGATCATTGAACAGCATTCGCATGTACCGGTTCAAAAAGGAACCAATTTGTTTACAGCAGATGTTTCCTTAACTCCTGGCGTTTATATGGTTCTTGTTCAAAGCGAAAAAGGAACACTCACCGAACGGTTTATAGTACGATAATACTAACTGACACCAAAGAAAAAACCCCGCCACTTCGAGATCCTCAGTGTGCGGGGTTTTAAATTTATCTGCGGGAAGTACTATAGCTTTCTTGCTACTTCTACTTCTTCGAAGGCTTCGATAATGTCACCTACTTTGATGTCGTTGTATTTCTCAATGTTCAATCCACATTCGTAGTTGTTTTTAACTTCTTTCACATCGTCTTTGAAACGTTTCAAAGAACCTAGTGTTCCTGTGTGAACTACAATTCCGTCGCGAATCACTCGAATCTGAGACGAACGCTTGATGATTCCATCCAATACGAAACATCCTGCAATGGTTCCAACTTTCGAAATATTGAACGTTTCGCGGATTTCTGCCGATCCAGTAATCTCTTCTACTACATCTGGAGACAACATTCCCTCCATTGCAGATTTGATTTCTTCGATCGCCTTGTAGATGACAGAGTACAATCGGATATCGATTTGTTCGTTCTCCGCCAACTTACGCGCTTGCATTGATGGACGTACCTGGAATCCTAGGATGATTGCATCTGATGCTGACGCCAAGTTGACATCTGCCTCTGAAATTGCCCCAACGCCTTTGTGTACGATATTCACTTGAATCTCTTCCGTTGAAAGTTTCAACATGGAATCGGAAAGGGCCTCGATAGATCCATCCACATCCCCTTTGATGATCAAGTTCAACTCCTTGAAGTCTCCAATCGCCAAACGACGACCGATTTCGTCCAAAGTAATATGCTTCGTTGTACGCAATCCTTGCTCACGGTACAATTGCTCACGTTTCGTTGAAATCGACTTCGCTTCACGCTCATCGTCCATTACGTGGAATTTGTCTCCCGCAGAAGGTGCGCCATTGATTCCTAAAATAGAAACCGGTTGTGCTGGCCCCACTTCTTTGAGTGGTTTTCCGTGCTCGTCGTGCATCGCACGCACTTTACCGTTATGACGTCCCACGAGGACTACATCTCCAACACGTAACGTTCCTGCTTCAACGAGCATGTTGGTTACGTATCCTTTTCCTTTATCCAAAGACGATTCGATAACTGTTCCGAGAGCGTTCTTGTTTGGATTCGCGCGCAATTCCAATAATTCCGCTTCCAACAAGATTTTCTCCAACAACTCGTCGATGTTCAAGTTTTTCTTCGCTGAGATTTCTTGACACTGGAACTTACCTCCCCAATCCTCAACAAGGATGTTCATCGTGGACAATTGCTCACGAATCTTATCAGGGTTCGCACCTGGAGTATCAATTTTGTTGATTGCAAATACCATCGGTACTTCTGCTGCTTGCGCGTGAGCAATCGCCTCTTTCGTTTGAGGCATCACATCGTCATCTGCTGCAATGATAATTACCGCAACGTCTGTTACCTGTGCACCACGAGCACGCATCGCCGTAAAGGCTTCGTGACCCGGTGTATCAAGGAAGGTCATTTTACGACCGTCTTCCAAAGTAACGCTATATGCACCAATGTGCTGGGTAATTCCTCCGGCCTCGCCAGCGATTACATCCGCATCACGAATTCTATCCAAAAGGGATGTTTTACCGTGGTCAACGTGCCCCATTACCGTAATGATCGGTGGACGCGTGATCAAGTCTTCTTCTTTGTCCTCAACAACTGGAATTGCTTCCTGAACTTCTGCCGTAACGAATTCTGTTTCGTAACCGAATTCTTCCGCTACAATTTGAATCGTTTCAGCATCCAAACGCTGGTTGATCGACACAAAGATTCCAAGGGACATACATGCAGAGATAACATCCGTAGAACCTACGTTCATCATGGTTGCCAACTCGGATACAGAAACGAACTCTGTTAACTTGAGTACTTTCTCTTCCAATTCTGCTTGCAACTCTTCCTCTTGACGACGTGCAGCTACACTGTCACGTTTCGCACGACGGTTTTTCGAAGCTTTGGACTTTCCTCCTTTGCTCGAAAGGCGTGCAAGTGTTTCCTTGATCTCGCGTTGGATATCCTGTTCGGTAATTTCCGGCTTATCCACCTTCTTTTTACCTTTACTTTTCGCTTGTTGCTGAGCTTGTTTGTTTACGTCAACTTTTCGAACACGCTTACGTTTACGGCGCTCGCCTGCTCCACCACTCGAACGCGGTTTTTCCACAGGGAGTTCAATTTTACCGACAACGTTCGGCCCAGTAAGTTTCTTTGATTCGGCGCGGATAGTTTCCGTTTCTTTCGGAGCTGCAGGATTTTCTGCCGGAGTTTCCTCCTTCTTCTCTTCCGGTTTCGCCTCTTCTTTCTGTGCTTCTGCTGCTGGTTTTACCTCCTCTTTTTCTGGAGCTGGTTCTTCCTTCGCTGGAGCTTCCTCTTTCGCCTTTTTCTCAGGACGTGTTTTTTGGTTGATAGATTCGAGATCAATCTTTCCAACCATCTTCACGCCAGGCTTGCCATCTTCCTCTGCGGCCGCCGGCTCCTCAGCTGGTTTTTCAACCTCTGGTTCCGGTGCTGGAGTTTCAGCTACTGGCCTTGGAGCTGGTTCCGGCTCTGGTGTAGGCGCTTCTTCTCCTTCATCCTTTTTGTCTCGGATAGAAATCGTTTCGCGCTTTTCACGGGCTGGAGTCACTCGCTTTGTTTGTTCTTTCAGATCTTGGTCCGCAGCAAACTCAGTGCGAAGCATATCGTATTGCTCAGGCGTCAACTTAGTGTTGGGACTGGCATCAATGCTCACACCGTTGCTCTCAAGAAAATCAACGATGGTAGACATACCTACGTTCAATTCCCCTGCTGCTTTTCCTAGTCTTATTGGTCTCGCCATAAAATTATGCGTCCTTTGTTTTCTTTATAAATGCGTTAAATATACTGTTTTTGCAATGATTTACTCGAACTCAGCGTTCAGTATTTTGAACACTTCTTCGATCGTCTCTTGCTCCAAATCAGTACGTTTCACGAGGTCTTCAGCGCTGATTGCCAATACTGCTTTCGCTGTATCGCAACCAATTGCCTTCAACTCATCTAGAATCCAAGAGTCGATTTCATCTGCAAACTCTTCCAAATCAACATCTTCGATATCTACTTCTCCTTCACGGTAAACGTCCAACTCGTATCCTGTTAAGCGTCCACCCAATTTAATGTTGTGTCCACCTTTACCAATTGCCAGTGATACCTGATCTGGTTTCAAGAATACTTTTGCTCTTCCTTCTTCCTCGTCGATCTCAATACTTGTGATCTTCGCTGGTGACAATGCACGTTGGATGAACAATTGTGGGTTATTTGTGAAGTTGATTACGTCAATATTTTCGTTACGCAACTCACGAACGATTCCGTGAATACGCGATCCTTTCATACCTACACAGGCTCCTACCGGATCTACACGATCATCGTACGATTCTACTGCTACTTTCGCGCGCTCACCTGGCTCACGAACGATGCGTTTGATTGTGATCAATCCGTCGAATACTTCTGGTACTTCCAATTCGAACAAGCGCTCCAAGAATTCTGGTGCTGTACGTGAAAGGATAATTACCGGGCTGCTGTTACGCATGTCCACTTTGGCTACAACGGCACGAATGGACTCGCCCTTCTTAAAGTAATCTGAAGGAATTTGCTCTGATTTCGGTAGGATCAACTCGTTACCTTCATCGTCGATTACCATGATTTCTTTCTTCCAAACCTGGTAAACTTCTCCTGTGATAATATCTCCAATACGCTCTTTGTACAATTTGTAAAGGTGATCTTTTTCCAATTCCAAAATTCTGGAAATCAAATTCTGGCGCAATGAAAGGATGTTTCGACGTCCGAAATCTACGAACTTGAATTCCTCTGTTACTTCCTCCCCGATTTCGAAATCTTCTTCGATTTTCTGTGCATCGGACAGTGCCATTTCAGTGTTCGGATCTTCTACCTCTCCGTCATCAACGATTTCCTTGTTCAAGAAAATCTGAACGTCACCTTTATCAATGTTTACAATGACATCAATATGCTCATCGGTATTGAACTTTTTCTTCAACATGGCACGGAACACGTCTTCCAACACGTGCTGCATCGTTTGCTTGTCAATGTTTTTCAGTTCTTTAAACTCCGAAAACGAATCTATTAATTCCAAACTATCCATAGTCTTGCTATTTACTTAAATGAGATGATAATTTTTGTCTCTTTTATTTTCTCCATTGGAACCACGTGGTCCTCAATGATTGTTTCCTTTTTCTTTCTTCCTTCGATGCGCTCTTTTCGAGAGGTGCGTACCGTAATTTCCTCTTCTGTAGCCGCGACCAATTCACCTTCGATGGAGCCACTTTCTACAAATTTCACTTTTACGTTTCTTCCGATATTCTTTTTGTACTGGGCAAAAACTCGAAGTCCTTTATCCAATCCGGCAGAAGATACTTGCAATTCAAAATCTTGCTCTTCACGATCTAAATTGTGCTCAACGTTACGTGAAACTCGAATACAATCATCTACACTTACGCCCCCTTCGTGTTTATCCAATTCGACTTGAATGACGTTGTTGCTGGAAACATTCAATTCAACGATAAACAGTCCGTTATCCAGCTCTGCCATTCGTTCTTCAACTAATTTCCTTACTAACTTTTTGTCTATCATGGGAGATAAAAAGAGGGGACTTGCGTCCCCTCGTTCGTGTGTGTCTATATTTTGTACGCCACAAATATACTCAAATATTTAAAATGACAATATCTGCGCGTTTTTTGCCCTACTACATTCCACAAGGGAATTGATCGTTAAAGGCTTTTTCTTGTTCTGAATCCCCTTTAATCTTGTCCCAGTTGTCTTTTTGAAGTTTAGAGCACTTGTCTTGTTCGGCTCTTCGATTCGGATCATCCGCTGGTAAAGCATTCGCTTTTGAGGTACATTCACAAACTTCTTTTGCTAATGCCGCTCCATCCTTTGCCTCTTCTCCTTCTTCTTCCGCTCCACCTGAACAAGCCGAGAACGTTAGTACCGCTGCTGAAAGGGCAGCACCCATGATTAGTGTAATTTTCATGTTATGTTGTTTTTGGTTGCCATAAGTTAATAATATTCAATCACAATGTGTTGGATCAAATCTCGAAATGACTGCGCTGTCTGTTAGTATTTTTCAGAAATTTGCAGCATGCTAGTTGAAATCGACGATAAAATAGTTTCGACCCAGATTTTCGAGAAGAAATTTGTGTGCGACTTGAATGCCTGCAAGGGTGCGTGTTGTATTGAAGGAGATGCCGGAGCGCCGCTCACGAGTGAAGAAGTGGCAATCCTTGAGAAAGACCTTGAGAAAATCAAGCCGTATATGCGCAAAGAAGGCATTAAGGAGGTAGAAGCTAACGGCGTTTCGTATCTGGACGAAGAAAACGAACCGGTTACTGCGCTTGTCAATGGAGACGAATGTGCTTTTGTCTTTTTCGATGAGAAGGGAATTACGAAATGTGCCGTAGAAGCTGCTTATCTAGATGGTAAAACCGAATTCAAAAAGCCGATTTCTTGTCATTTGTACCCCATTCGAGTGAAGAAATTCAACGATTACAAAGCGCTTAACTACGATAAATGGTCGATCTGTGAGCCCGCATGTGCCTGCGGAGACAGCTTAAACGTGCCTGTTTTTCGATTCTTGAAAGAACCATTGGTTCGTGCCTTTGGAGAAGGCTTCTATAAAGAACTCGAAACTATCGACGGAGAACTCAAAAAAAACGATTAAACGGCCGATTTAATCATTTTGCCCGCCTTTTCCTTGCACGTGTGCATACTATCGCGCTATCTTTACCCCTGTAATTGACAACCTTAACTAATTAGTATGAAAACATTCTGCGCTACGTTACTGTGTGTTTTCGGATTAAGCCTCGGTTCTTTTGCCCAGGTTTCATCGGACGACCCGACAGTACAAAATCAATCTGTTTCTAAATCGACCATTCAAGTGCCTTCGGCTCCTGTGATGCCTCAAGCTTCAATTGCTGGAACTATTTTCCCTTGTGGTGGTGGAACAGATACACTAATCAACAACGGATCTTGTGGTGCGGTTTGGGCCAGCGATAGCCTTGGAACTAACATCCTTTCGCCAAATGATACTTTGGTTTTCGGTCCGATTACGGCCGACACTACACTATACTTGGTGGGATTGACTGGATCTCAGGCGAACTCAGCTCCACTTCCTAGCCATAATTCGAACTTCTCTGGAAACGTTCGTGGATACTGGTTCACTTCCCCAGTAGATATGATCATCACAGGATTCTGGATTCCAACAGAAGGAAGTACTGCCAACCAAAATGTGGAATGTGTGATTTTTGATAACCAAACACCTCCGCCATTATGGTCTAGTACAACGAATGCGTTCGTTTCTCAAGGTTACTGGAATAACTACCCTGCGAACGATACCATTGATGCTTGTATCCAGGTTTCAGCTGGAGATGTTATCGGAATCTATGGTCAGCGTGGTTCTCAAAATTCATACGGTACTTCTCCTTACTCGTCAACAATTGATGGAAACACAGTTACTTTCACACGTTCAGGGATGCAATTGTCACTTCAAACGAACCAAATGCAAAACATCTTCCAAGAAGCTTCAGGAAGTATCTCACGTGTTGAGTTCTTCTACGATGTGAACCCACAATTAGGTGCTGCAACGCCAGTAAATGTTACTGTTCCTTACCCACAAACGACAGCTGCTAACGCAACTATTTGTGATGGAGATAGCATCTTCTTAGGAGGAGCTTACCAAACGACCGCGGGTGTTTACGTTGACTCTTTGCTTTCTTTCGGTGGATGTGATAGTGTAGTAACAACTACTTTGTCTACAGATCAGTCTTACTTCATCCAAGCAACTGAAAACATTTGTTTGGGAGATAGTATCCTATTGGGAGGAGCTTACCAAACGACTGCAGGTTTCTACACGGACAGCCTTCAAACTGTATTGGGATGTGATAGTACAATTGTAACATTCTTGGATATCACTTCTCCTCCGAACATCTCATTTACGAACCCAGGAGATACTATTTGTGCGCAGGAAGATCCATTTAGCATGAACGGGTCGCCAGCTGGAGGCACGTACTCAGGAACAGGTGTGAACGGAGACATGTTCGATCCGTCTTCAGCAAGTCTTGGAGGGAATATCGTCCTTTACGAAATTACCAACGGGCCTTGTTATGAATCGGCTTCTGTTATTTTCTATGTGCAAGATTGTGCATCGATTGGGGAAGCTACTCTAGAAGGTGTAAGTGTGTATCCAAACCCGGCTTCCTCTGAGGTTACAGTATCACTTCAGGATTACATTTCTGAAGGTACTGCGGTATTGTACGATGCGAAAGGTCGTCAGGTGCAATCTCACACGCTTACAGAGGCGATTTCTACATTAGACATCAGTGCTTTGAGCGCGGGAGTTTACGTAGTTGAAATCAACAATACAATTGGACAATCTGCTCAATTCAGATTGATTAAGAAATAAACTCAACCTACATTGAAAAAGGAGACCCTGACATCCGAAAGGATTGTCAGGGTTTTTTATGGATTAACATTGCGTCGGTCGTCTTGTGTGCGCTTCATGAGCCTCAGCGTATACTTCCTCGTTCTAGGTGATTTGAGGTTCTTTGTAGGAATAGTTATGTTCTGGTGTCTTAGTAAAATCGCTTTATAATCACTCCTGCCTGCCGCAGGCACGGTGGTTATATAGTAATATGGCCAACAACAAATAGAAGATTCTTCTCGTACGCTGAGGCTCTCGAAGCGTACCTTTACCCGTACAACCTTTGTTAAGTATTGCCCTTTGTAATTTCTTGACACAAAAAAAAGCAAACCCAATGGATTCGCTTTTCAAGTCGTTTAGGAGATGATTAGAATGCGCCTAGCTCTTCAGCCATGTTGTAAACACTCTCGTCAGCTTTCTTCAATTCTTCTTTGAACTTTTCGATGTCAATTTTTCCATCGTATTTAGCTCTCCATTCTTTCTCACATTTTTCAGCTTCTCCAGCCAATTTTTCAGCTTCTGCTGCCATTCCTAGCATTTCAGTTGCACTTTCAGCGTTCGCCATATCTTCTTTAGCTTTTGCGATGTCTGAGAAACACTCACAGTATTCTTTTGCTGCTTCTGCTTCGTTTCCTCCACCACAAGACACCATAATAGTAGTCGTGGCTGCTGCTACCAATAGTAATAATCCTTTTTTCATCAGGTCGTGTTATTTTATTTGTGTCGTGAATCTAATCAATTCTATACCATTTCGCAACCCAAATCAGGACCATTTCTAGACCCAAAAAAAGTTAACCTTTAAGCATCGAATATTTCTTCCAACCGACTTTTGTTACTTCATTAATTTGTCCAATTCGGCTTCTGTTGGTTCACATCCCTCAACCTCTTCCATAAGCTTCGAGTAGTTGTTCAAGAACGCTTCTTCCGGGGTCTCGTACTTCTCCTTGATTTTATCGA
Organism: Fluviicola sp. XM-24bin1; assembly: GCA_003149635.1. GTDB lineage: Bacteria > Bacteroidota > Bacteroidia > Flavobacteriales_D > Crocinitomicaceae > UBA4466. The sequence continues at coordinate 185,122 of QCWI01000003.1, read as the reverse complement.
ACATACACCCGCATTGACTGTCCGCAAGTTTGTCCAACTCATCCATGTCCACCATTTGTAAAATTTCAGGAGTTAATGAGCTTTTAAAGCCATCGACGTAGGATTTCTCGCAACTAGATGTAAAGGATTTTTCTGCGTCATCCCAAGCTTTTTCTTGCGCCTCTTCTTCGGAAGTACATGAGAAAAGCACGAAGCCAACTGCAAGTAGTAAGTAGATAGATTGTTTCATAATGTTTGGTATTTATTTGAGTTTGAAATACATAAAAAAACCCTAACGCTAAGGTCAGGGTTCTACTTCTTGTAAGTTTAATTATTCGGCACAATTATTAATCAATACAAGATATTCAAATCATTAGTCGTTTTTTTCCTCATCTGAAGTTACTTCCGTTTCTGGAGTTTCTTCAGCTTTTGGCTCTTCAACAACATTTTTGTCAATTGTAAACTTGATAGCGTCCGTCGCTGCTTTCGTTCTCAAGTAGTACATTCCGGTTTTCAATCCTTTCTCCCATCCGTAGAAGTGCATAGACGTCAACTTTCCGAAGTTTGCGTTCTCCATGAAGATGTTCAATGACTGAGACTGACAGATGTACGCTCCACGATCAGCTGCCTGATCAATGATTGCTTTCTGAGAAATCTCCCAAGCTGTTTTGTACAAATCTTTCAAGCGCTGTGGCACTTCCTGAATGTTCTGGATCGATCCGTTCGCTGCCATAATTTTCTGGCGCATCTCTTGGTTCCAAAGTCCTTCACTTACCAAGTCTTTCAATAAGTGCTTGTTCACGATGATGAACTCTCCTGAAAGTACACGACGTGTGTAAACGTTTGATGTGTATGGCTCGAAACACTCGTTGTTTCCAAGGATTTGAGCTGTAGAAGCCGTTGGCATTGGAGCTAGCAACAATGAGTTACGTACACCGTGCTCTTTTACTTCTTCTTTCAATACGTCCCACTCCCAACGATCTGTTGGAGTTACACCCCACATGTCGAACTGGAAAATTCCTTTCGATGTTGGTGATCCTTCGAATGTTTCGTAAGCTCCGTCTTCTTTCGCCAAATCTTTCGATGCCGTCATTGCTGCGTAGTAAATCGTTTCGAATACTTCGCGGTTCAATGCGCGTGCTTCTTCAGACTCGAACGGATATCCAAGCATGATAAATGCATCTGCCAACCCTTGAACACCCAATCCGATTGGACGGTGGCGCAAGTTAGAGTTACGTGCTTCATCTACAGGGTAGAAGTTTCCATCGATGATTTTGTTCAAGTTCAACGTCGCTTGGTACGTCACTTTGAATAGTTTCTCGTGATCGAAAACTCCTTCTTCAGTAATGTACTTCGGCAATGCGATTGATGCCAAGTTACATACCGCTACCTCATCTGGAGCAGTGTACTCAATGATCTCTGTACACAAGTTCGAAGACTTGATTGTTCCCAAGTTCTGTTGGTTGGATTTTGCGTTTGCAGCATCCTTGTACAACATGTACGGTGTTCCTGTTTCGATTTGAGATTCCAAAATCTTAAACCAAAGATCTTGTGCTTTGATTGTCTTACGACCTTTTCCTTCCGCTTCGTACTTTGTGTACAATGCTTCGAACTCTTCACTGTGCGTTTCAGAAAGACCTGGACACTCGTGCGGACACATCAATGTCCAATCTCCGTTTTCTCTTACGCGCTTCATGAACAAATCTGGAATCCAAAGTGCGTAGAACAAGTCGCGTGCACGTTGCTCTTCTTTCCCGTGGTTTTTCTTCAAATCCAAGAAGTCGAATACGTCTGCGTGCCATGGTTCGATGTACATCGCGAACGATCCTTTACGTTTTCCTCCACCTTGATCAACGTAACGTGCTGTATCGTTGAATACACGCAACATTGGTACAATTCCGTTAGAAGTTCCGTTGGTTCCTTTGATGTAAGAACCAGTTGCACGGATATCATGGATAGCCAATCCGATACCTCCCGCTGATTGCGAAATCTGCGCACAGTTTTTCAACGTATCGTAAATTCCTTCAATGCTATCTTCTTTCATTGTCAATAGGAAACAAGATGACATTTGAGGTTTTGGCGTACCTGAGTTAAAAAGGGTTGGCGTTGCGTGAGTGAACCATCCTTCAGACATCAAGTTGTATGTTTCGATAGCTGAATCGATATCCTCTTTGTGGATTCCAACTGCTACACGCATCAACATCTGCTGTGGACGCTCTGCAATTTGTCCGTCCAATTTCAAAAGGTATGAACGTGTCAATGTTTTAAATCCGAAGTAGTCGTAGCGGAAATCACGATCGTAGATGATGCTTGAATCCAACCGATCTTTATTCTTCTCAATAATATCGTAAACGTCATCGGCCAATAGCGCTGCATTTTCCCCTGTCTTTGGATCAATATACGTGTACAAGTCGCTCATCACGTCTGAGAACGTCTTTTTGGTTTCTTTGTGCAAGTTGGACACGGCGATGCGTGATGCCAACAAAGCGTAATCTGGATGGTCAATTGTTTTGGCTGCGGCTACTTCTGCTGCAAGGTTATCCAACTGTGTTGTAGTTACACCGTCGAACAATCCTTCAATCACTTTCATTGCCACTGCTTCCGGGGATACCAAAGGATCCAATCCGTAACACATCTTTACGATGCGGGCTGTAATTTTGTCGAATTTTACAGCTTCTTTTCTACCGTCTCTTTTTACTACATACATGGGCGCAAGGGGTTATTGTGGGTTAATATATTTTGTATAAATCAGCACACTTCGGGAGATCGAAAGCAGTGCTTTCTCTTGCTCAGTGTACTGACTAGGTAAGTATTTCTAATTAAAAGTCTTCGTCTAGGCTAAATGTCTGGTCTGCATCGTTGTTCAATACTCCAGCTTTCTGGTATTCACCAACGCGCTTCTCGAAGAAGTTTGTTTTTCCTTGAATCGAAATCATTTCCATGAAATCGAATGGGTTGGAAACGTTGAATTGCTTCTCGCATCCAAGCTCTGTAAGCAAGCGATCTGCTACGAACTCAATGTACTGAGACATTAGCTCGCTGTTCATTCCGATCAAACGAACTGGAAGTGCTTCAAGGATGAATTCTTTTTCGATTTCAACAGCATCCAAGATGATTTCTTCGATTTGTCCTTTTGGCAATTTGTTTACTACGTGGTTGTTGTACAACAAACAAGCGAAGTCACAATGCAATCCTTCGTCACGAGAAATCAACTCGTTAGAGAATGACAATCCTGGCATCAATCCGCGCTTCTTCAACCAGAAGATAGAACAGAATGATCCTGAGAAGAAGATTCCTTCTACTGCAGCGAATGCGATCAAGCGCTCAGCGAACGATCCTTCTTCGATCCAACGCAATGCCCAATCTGCTTTCTTACGAACACAATCCAATGTTTCGATCGCGTTGAACAAGTAATCTTTCTCTTTGGAATCTTTGATATAAGTATCAATCAACAATGAGTACGTCTCAGAGTGAATGTTTTCAATGGCAATTTGAAACCCGTAGAAGAACTTAGCTTCTGTGTACTGCACTTCAGCAAGGAAGTTTTCAGCTAAATTTTCGTTTACAATTCCGTCAGACGCAGCGAAGAAAGCCAATACGTGCTTCACAAAATGGCGCTCGTCGTCATTTAGTTTTGTTTCCCAGTCGATAAGGTCTGGTTGAAGGTCGATTTCTTCGGCTGTCCAGAAGCTTGCTTCCGACTTTTTATAGAAAGACCAAATGTCGTCGTGTTGAATTGGGAATAGAACAAAGCGGTTTTTGTTCTCCTCCAAGATCGGTTCTAATTGTGCCATTTTACTTAAATTTTAACGTAAATATTCCCTGTCGAAAAACCTGTGTTTTTCGATTTTTTTCGTCAATAAATTCTATGTTTCCTCTATGTTAAATCGGACGCTTCGTATGCAGGTGATTCGCTTACTAGAGGCTAACAAATTTTGTCAAAAATCTTCCTTCAACCAACTAAAGAAATTCACAATTGCTTAACGTTATTAACATTGGTTCTGCGAATCCCTTCTGTGACAGACCTTAGCACTTTTTCAACACCAACTTAAAAAGATATTCACAGTGTTATGCGCTAACTCTGTCGATAAATATTCTCAATTCGTCTAAGTCCAATGCTCATGGCTGAATCAAGAAGGTTCTATAAATTTAGTGGTCATTTTCCCCTTTGTCAATACGACAATATTGTTATTTTAAACACCCGATTGTTCATTAGCTAAACCGTTATTCCTGAAACCCCGCATTGCTCGTGGCCTCATTGTCAAAACCATACGAAAAAAGTACGTCGCTTATCAATGACTTTTTGCACCTCATTTATCCTGCAACTTGCGTCTCGTGTGAAAACGAATTAACTGGAAATGAAGCACATATTTGTTCGATTTGTGACGCTGATTTAACGGAGACTTCATACCACCTGTATGAAGAGGAAAGCCCTTTCGATAAATTGTTCTGGGGGAGGATAAAATTAAACTCCACGTTTGCTTTGTATTCCTTCACAAAAGGATCCGTTTTGCAACGCCTATTGTTTCAGTTCAAATACCATCATACTCAAACCATTGGAAACTTGTTTGGGGAGCGTATCGGAACCCGAATTTCATCCGTTTCAAAATACGACGGCATCGAAGTCTTACTTCCCGTTCCACTACACCCGAAGAAAGAATTCGTTCGAGGATACAATCAAAGTTTGGCATTAGCGCAAGGGATTTCAAAAACATCAAAGATTACCATAGCTGAAAATGCGTTGAAACGAAAACACAACAATACCACTCAAACCAAAAAGGATCGCTTCGATCGGTGGGAGAATGTATCCTCCATTTTTGCTGTTTCCCAGGAAATCAAACACTACAAACATGTAGCAATTGTCGATGATGTGGTTACAACGGGCTCTACCATTGAGGCCTTGGTTCATGCGATTCGAGCAGTGCATCCGGAGGTTGATATTAGTGTGCTGACGATGGCCATCGCGTAGCGCAGCGTTGGTGTAAGGCAGAAAGTAGAAGGCTGAAGGACAATTATCCTTCAACTTACTGCCTTTAACCTTCTACCAAATCTGCTCTTCCTCCTCCCTCAAACAATAATCTCACTAAAAAATCTGTTGTATATGTTAAGGCCCTATACCAGCCCGTTAAACCAAATTCAAAACTCTTTAACCATGCAGCATTTCTCTTTGTTCTTATTTCTGTTCTTATTCTCTAATGTCGGATTCTCGCAGTTCGAGGAAATCGACGGAGTCAAATTCAAACTTCAAAAAGACTGGATTAGCGATCCGTTTACCACGAGCAGCGTTTGCGATTGTCCGGGAATTATCATCCTTGATGAACGCAATGAACGTAAAAGCCTCTGGATTGCCATTTACCCCATTTCAAAAGATTATGCAGTTCACGAGGGGCATAACTTCGTTTGGGATTACGAATTCGTTTCAGATTCTACCGGCCCGGAAGTATTGGTAATCGACGGCGTTAAAATGCACGCTGCCAAAGGCTCGTATGTTACAAGCGATGGGGAAAGTCTCCCGGGATATAAAATCACCTCGGCCAGAGGAAAAACAAGTAAATCGTACGATCACATTATTCATATTTACGCCAACAATAAAGTTGTTCTGAGCGAAGGTAAAGTGGCTGAATTTGTGAATAGCATTAAGTGGAAAGGATAGCAAAAGAGCTGGTAGAAGGTAGAAAGTGGAAGGATGATTCTTCCTAAAAATTCTAACTCTTTACCTTCTGCTTTCAGCTTTCCACCTTTTGCCATTTATAACTTCTTTTACTCCATTCAGATGCCCAAGGTTTAGTTTTACCACAAAGGCAGGAAGGCACTATGAAGACTTGTGTTTGTTAAGTGCACTAGACCGCGAAGCAGCACCGAAGGTAATCGAACAAGTTCGATTCGGAGGTATTCTTTAAAGGATCTTTAGAAACGGGTCTTTTGTCTTTCATCTTTAAGCGAAGCGGTCTAGCTTCTAATAATCCGTAATTTTGTCTCGATTTGAGCAACAGTTCGAGCAAATACCTGCATTCTATTGATTTTCTGAGAGGATTCACGGCTCTTGGTGTGGTGGTATATCACTTTTTGAATCACGAGGACGCAAATGGTTACTTGCTTCCAGCTTCAGGCGCTGTGCGATCTGCCTCGCAAGTGCTCCCTCCGATTGTATTCGTGTTTTTCAGCTTGTCGGGATTTGTGATTGCAATGTCAATGCATCGGAACCAGTTTCAATTGAAAAGCATTGGTGGCTTCCTTGGGAGACGTTGGGTGCGTATTGAGATTCCGTATCTCGCGTCCATTTTGGTCTATTTGGCAATCATCATCGCGTGGTCGTTGAAGGACGGTTCGGGCATTTCAATCGATTTGGCTCGTTTGTTCCACCATATCTTCTACACCATTCCGTTTACGGATTACGCCTGGTACAATGAAATCTACTGGACGCTTGCGCTGGAGTTTCAGTTTTATATCATCATCGCTTTGGTGTTTCCATTGTTCAATTCGAATAATTGGAAGGTTCGATATGGCTCACTGGCACTATTTTCCGCCATCGGCTTGTTCATAGATGACAACCGCATCGTGATGCAATACGCGCCCATGTTCGTAGTCGGAATTATCTTGTACTTCCATCATTTTTCAGCTACGAAAACACATCCATTTGCCTATGGATTGATCGCTTTATGTATTGTTCAGATCGGCTACGCTTTCGATATCATGGCGGCCGTTTACATCACAATATCGCTTATCGTTATTCCATTCGCGATGTCCAAAAAGAACGTATTTGCACTCATTGGGCGCATGGGATATTCGCTTTATCTCATTCACGGGGCGGCAGGTGGATCGTTACTTTACTTTCTCGCGAAAAATGAACTCTCCACACCTGTGAAGTATGTCGCAATTGTCGGGGCCATCCTCTTCTCCATTGGGATCTCTTACCTTTTCTACCGACTGATAGAACTACCGTCCATTAAGGGGGCACAGCGTGTAGCCTTTGGAAATAAACCGAAGAAATTAGATAAAAAATAACCGTCCGAATATCATCGTTGGAGCTGGATTGGCCGGACTTTCTGTAGCCGTTCGACTGATTGAAAAAAATCAGCCGGTGGTTGTGTATGATAACGGTGTAAATCACAGTTCTCGCGTGGCAGCTGGAATGATTAATCCACTCGTTTTTCGTCGTATGAACCGAGCTTGGCGCATCGATGATTGTATTGAAGCGTTGAATGAATTCTATCCTGGACTGGAACAAAAAACGAATTCGACTTTTTTCCATCCAATTGTGATCCGCCGAATGTTCTCGAACGAACACGAGCGCGAATTATGGTTGGAGAAACAACATCTGGAAGAATACGAGGCCTACATGACTAAGACTACAGAAGCAGACGACAACTTTCAAGGAGCCATCAACAATTTCGGTTCGGGACGCGTTAAAAATGCTTCATATGTGAAAACGACTGTCTTCCTCGAACAGGTGAAAGCTTGGGTGGCTGAACATGGAGAAATCAAAAACGAGGCCTTTAATTATGCTAAAATTGATGGCGAAACATACAACGGTGAAGCCTTCGGGCGAATCATTTTCAGCGAAGGATATATGGGGTTGGACAATCCGTTCTTCAATTATTTACCCTTGCAACAAACCCAAGGCGAAACGTTGGTCATCAAAAGTGCTACTATCCCAGAAAATGAATCGGTGAATCGTAAATGTTTCATTTTACCAATGGGCAATCAGCATTTTAAAGTAGGGTCCACCTACAATTGGGATTCAACCAGTCTATCTATTACCGAAGAGGGGCGCGCTGCCATTTTGGAAAAAGTCGCTTATCTCACTTCCGATCCCGTAGAAGTGGTAGATCAAGAAGCGGGAATTCGGCCGACATCTCCCGACAGAAGAGGTATGATGGGGCAACACCCCGAGCACAAAAACTTGTTCATTTTTAACGCCTTAGGAACAAAAGGGTATTTAATTGCTCCCTTGCTCAGTCGCGAGTTTGTAGATTACCTCATCGATGGATCAGAATTGAATTCTGAAGTAGACATTTCCCGATTTACGAAGAAACATTACGGAAAGTGAATTCAAAGCAGTTACCATGGGAGATAATTCGTAACTTTGTCTAGAATCATTACAAATAACAGCAAAAAACACATTCAGATATGTATCCACCAGAATTAGTAGCGCCGATGAAAGAAGACCTTACAACAGTAGGCTTCAATCAGTTGACAACGGCAGACGAAGTAGATGAAATGATTGAGAGTAGCGGAGAGAGCTTGCTATTGGTTGTGAATTCTGTATGCGGATGTGCGGCAGGAAATATGCGTCCGGGAGTTAAATTATCTCTTGAAAACGCGAAGCTTCCAACAACATTGGCAACGGTATTTGCTGGAGTTGATGGAGAAGCGACAGCACAGGCTCGTAAGTACTTCTTGCCTTACCCTCCGTCTTCGCCTTCTATCGCTCTTTTCAAAGATGGAAAATTGGCGCACTTCTTAGAGCGTCACCACATTGAGGGAGGAACTGCAGAAATGATTGCAGAGAACTTGAAAGGAGCTTACGACGAGTTGTTTTAGACTCTTGTAGAAGCGCTTCGAGAGCCTCAGCGCTCAGAAATTTTTAAACAAAAAACCCGGTCACTGAGGTTCTCGATGTGCCGGTTTTTTTTGTCTTTAAGTTTTCTTTTAGAGCACTTCTACAAGATCAATATCGAAGATGAGTACGGCATTTCCGGGAATCGACCCTTGACCGTTTGGCCCGTAAGCCAGACCCGATGGAATTAACAGTTTTCCTGATCCTCCCTCGCGGAAGTATGGGATTCCGATGCGCCATCCTTCGATAACACCTCCCAGATTAAAAGTGATTCCTTGCGAATTGCTTCCATCGAAGATCTCTCCATCAAGGAAATATCCTGTGTACGCAACACGAACATCAGAAGTGGAATTGCATTCTGGCCCCGCTCCTTGTTGATCGATGATCACGTAAACACCTGATGGATCCTTATCAGCAACCAGATTGTTAGCGATTAAGTAATCCTGTATCAATTGATCGTCTATTGCTGCTTGCTCCTCTGCATCGTGCTTTTTACATCCTGCCAGAAATAGCAAGGAAGTCGCAATCACTAATAATCCAAATATTCTCATAGTAGGTCTGTAATTTTTTGATCCATTGGTTTGGTCATAGAACGGTAGTGCTCAACGAGGTTCCCTTCTTCATCCACGATAAACTTCTCGAAGTTCCATTTCACTTTTACATCTCCAGCTTGCTGTGTCAGCCACTGGTAAATTTCGTGCTGTCCTTCGCCTTTCACTTCAATTTTAGACGCCATCAAAAACGTTACTCCGTAATTCTTTTTACAGAATGACTGAATTTCCTCTTCCGATCCCGGCTCTTGTCCACCAAATTGATCGCATGGAAAGCCGATAATGGCAATTTTGTCTCCGAACTTTTCGTGAAGTGCCTGCAATTCCTCGTATTGCGGTGTAAAACCACATTCCGAAGCGGTGTTTACAAATAAGATTTTTTTTCCTTTAAATTGCTCCATAGAGATTTCATTCCCCTCAATGTCCGTAAAGGACAATTCGTACAAAGAGTTCTGAGCCGTTGCGCTCAAACTCAATGCAATCGCTGCTATAAATAATCCTAGTTTTTTCATACGCCTAAAATACGAAGAACAAGGATTTCAGAAAAATATCGGGTGATCTTAGTTGATTTTCCGTAAAAGATAATCGGAAAAGTCTTTGTTGCTGTCTTGAAATTCTTGTTCGATTTGAACATCATCAGGGAGCAAGTTCCGCAACGATTCTGTGGTATATTTTCTGGAGATTTCCGTTAGAATTTTCTCTCCTTTTCGGAAAGTAATTGACTCCTCGGTGGCGGCAAAATGAATCGTTTGATCCTCTTTGGAAACGATATAGCTTACCGCCTGATTGTTCTCATATACAGGGGCGTGATCAAACTTTTCAATATCGAAATTGGCGTCCAACTCTCGGTTCATGTTGAATGCCTTTGTAATACCCGTCGCATCGTTGTAAGCATCCAAAATGCGCTTCGGATCTTTCACGATGTCTAAACCGAGTAATAAAACATCTCCCGATTGCATTCCATCCGCAACGCATTGAAGGAACTGCTTTCCGGTCACGTCATCGTAATTTACAAGATTAGAACCCAGAAACAACAACATTTTCGGAAGGTTGCTGGTCATGGTTTGTTGCAGCAATTCGTTTTGATCCCCTTTAACCCTGTGGCATGTCTTGATCATGCATTGCTTATTGACATCCGTTTGCTTCTCGTTCAGTCGTTTTTCCAAGTTATTTACTCGTTTCCGTAGGTTTTCAACCTCATCATTTTGAGAGGCACAACCAACAAGCAAGAGAAGAATTAAGGGAAGAAACACTTTCATATCTGCGTAATTCATACGCCGAATTAAGTAACAAGTTTAAGGGTAAAATCCTGCCATTCAATAAATTTGTTTTTCAAATACTTATGGTTAAGTATACAATTTCTATTACTTTTATAGAACTAAAGAATGAAATTATGAAGAAATTACTACTTATGATGGTTGGTGTTTTGGCCGGAGCCGCAAGCTTTGCCCAATCGTACAACGTGACTTTCCAAGTGGATATGAACCAATATGGGGGAACGTTTACTACACCAGAAGTGAATGGTACTTTTAATGGTTGGTGTGGTAACTGTAATGCAATGTCCGATGCGAACGCAGATGGAATTTGGGACGTCACGGTAAACATTCCAGCAGGTACCCACGAATTCAAATTTGCTCACGATGCATGGACAGGTCAAGAAAACTTTGCCGGTGGTGAGCCTTGTACAGTTACAAACGGAGGGTTTACTAACCGTTCTTTGAACGTTGTTGCAGATACGGTTCTTGACGTTGTTTGTTGGGAATCATGTGCTGCATGTGGAACTCCACCGATGAACTACAACGTGACTTTCCAAGTGGACATGAACCAGTACGGTGGTACTTTCACAACTCCAGAAGTAAACGGAACGTTCAACGGATGGTGTGGAAACTGTAACGCGATGTCGGATGCAAACGCTGACGGTATCTGGGATATTACAGTGAACCTTCCTGCAGGAAGTATTGAATACAAATACGCGCACGACAGCTGGACAGGTCAGGAGAATTTAACACCAGGATCTTCTTGTACTGTGACAAACGGAGGATTTACCAATCGTTTCTTAGACATTCAAGCAGATACTATTTTACCTGCTGTTTGTTGGGAAGAATGTGTGGCTTGTGGAACAACAGTTGACACGAACTACGTTACTTTCCAAGTAGACATGACACAGTACGGTGGTACGTTCACTACTCCAGAAATCAACGGTGATTTCAACGGATGGTGTGGAGGATGTAACCCGATGTCAGATGCAAACGCAGATGGAATTTGGGATGTAACACTTCCTTTCACTCAAGATTCAATCGAATTCAAGTACGCTTACGATGCATGGACAGGACAAGAGAACTTGACACCAGGATCATCTTGTACTAAAACAACATCTGGATTCACGAACCGTTTCCTAATCATCACTGCGGATACAACACTACCGGTAGTATGTTGGGATTCTTGTGTAGCGTGTTCAACAACACCTCCACCGCCAGTAGATACGAACTACGTAACTTTCCAAGTAGATATGAACCAATACGGTGGAACATTCACTACTCCGGAGGTAAACGGAACGTTTAACGGATGGTGTGGTAACTGTAACCCAATGACAGATGCAAACGCTGACGGAATCTGGGAAGCTACATTGCCAATCACAGCAGATACTATCGAATTCAAATACGCTTACGATAACTGGACTGGTCAGGAAAACTTGACTCCAGGATTGTCTTGTACAGCAACGAACGGTGGATTTACCAATCGATTTGCGGTAATTACAAGCGACACTACGTTCGCTGTAGTTTGCTGGGATTCTTGTGTCGCATGTGTTGATACAACGATGAATGTTGGTGAGTTGGATGTATTCGGAAACGTATCCATCTACCCGAACCCAGCACAAGATCAAATTACGATTGCTGCTGACGCAAACGGATTGACAAACGTATCGATTGAAATCATTGGAGCGCTAGGGCAGACAGTACTAAGTACTTCAAGTGCAGCAGCGAAATTGAACGAAGCAATTGATGTTTCGTCATTAGAAAATGGATTCTACGTAGTAGTTATTCGATCCGAAGAAGGAATTCACGAATCGAAATTTATGATTGCACGATAAGATCTATAATTTAAGGTAAGAAAGCGGGTGTGAAAGCATCCGCTTTTTTTGTGGGTTATTCTCAGAAAGATGTGTGGCCTTAATTTATCTGTGCATACGAATAAAGTCATATCCAAACCCTACAAAACCGGAATATGCCGTTGCGCTAAAAGCGATGTACCCTAGCTTGACAACGGAGCCACTCACATATTTTATGGCGATGTACTGATTATTTTGAATAGTCCCATAGTACGCATCGCGTTGGTATTCATAATACATCGTGTATCCATTTCCGTCAGTTTGATCTCCTGATGTCTGTTCGTTGTAGTGTTCAATCATTTTAAATTCACCAATCTGCCAACCCGGAGAGTTGGCAAATACTGTGTCACCCAAATTTACACCTTGAACATAAGTCCGAGAATTTACTTGATCTAGCGTTGATCCCGCAAGGTAATTACTAGAAACCGTCGTATTCGAATAGATGGACATACCTAAAGTGTCCAATGTGTTTGAAATGTATACCGAATCATTGTGCTGATGGGTTAAAACGTACAAATTTGGTCTTAAACATTTAAATATAACCCTTGCCCGACGAACTTGAGGATCACCGTAAAATACATCTGAAATGGCTTTTATCTTAAAATCAGCAACTCCGTCGCAGTTAATATCTATTTCCCGATCAATGTGCGATCCCCCCGGAAGCAACTTCTCGTACATAGAAGTATTTAAATCCGGCGTAATCACAACAAACTCAAAGTTCTCGTTCGTTTTTTCGTACTCATTGCAGCCGTTTTGAGGCTCGGCAGGATTGTCTTTCTTACATCCAAAAATTATAAAGACACTTAATGATAGAATAGTCAGGCTTCGCATATTCCTTATTACGGATTTCATCGAAAGTTCGTTGGTTATTGCAGTATAGTTTATCTCGGTGTTGCGATTAGAACCTTATTTCCCGATACAGAAATTAAAATACCCCGTCATGACCGGCTTCCAGCCTAAAAAACACAAATAGGACTCATAGAATCTTATCTAGAGACCTCCAAGTCAGAAACAATAGGAACGTCAACCTCTTCATGTGCTGTAATGAAATAATGTACAGTAAACAACTGTCCTTTAGTTTTATCTTTATACAGTTGATGTTCAAAAATCAAATCCGTTCGGATACGGGCAAATTTGAAAACCCTTCCTTCTTCATTCTTGAAGCAATAGTGGTTATTCACATATCCAAGGTATTCGAGCTCTGCCTTAATCATGTTGAATTAGTTTGTTAGCTGACTAAGTGCCAGGAGAAGGAACATGAAAACGAACAGGAGAATTACTAATCCCAACCATGCTGTTATGTCTTTCTTCTTCTTTGCCACAAATAATCAATTTGACTTGAACAGATTCTCCTCGTTCTGAAATGACTTGAACTCGATAGCATATCCGTTGGGATCTTCTAGGAAGAATGTTTTTTGTTCGCCAATCTCTCCTTCAAAAACTGTTTTGGGTTCAATGAGAAATTTGACTTTTTCTTCTTGTAATCGGTACATCAACCGATGCCAATCGTTCCATTGTAGTACCACACCAAAATGATATAGCGGAAACGGGTTTGCATCGCTTCTGTAATAAGGCAATGAACAAACGGCTTCTTGATTCACATGTGCGGTGATTTGATTTCCGTACAAGTCAAGATCGATCCAGTTGGAAGCACTGCGCCCAATGGTGCAACCTAGAACATCACAATAAAACTTCTTTGTTTCTTCCAAATCTTTGATTGGAAATGCTAAGTGAAAAGATGTACTCATAGTCGTTGATTTTGGTTATTCGAGTAAGTATTGAAAGATCAATGGAGCGACGATAGTAGCATCGGATTCTATGATGAACTTTGGCGTATCTATATCGAGTTTACCCCATGTGATTTTTTCGTTCGGTACGGCTCCGGAATACGAACCGTAGCTTGTTGTTGAATCTGAAATCTGACAGAAGTAACTCCAAAATGGAGTGTCCGTACGTTCCATATCCTGATACAACATTGGTACTACGCAAATAGGAAAATCTCCTGCGATTCCTCCACCGATTTGAAAGAATCCAATTCCTACTTCGCTAGCGGTTTCAGTGTAATAATCCGCCAACCACATCATGTACTCAATTCCTGATTTCATGGTGGATGGATCGAGTTCACCTTTCAGGCAGTACGAAGCAAAGATGTTCCCCATGGTAGAATCTTCCCAACCAGGCACAACGATTGGGAGATTCTTTTTTGCCGCTTCCAGCATCCATGAGTTCGTTGGATCAATTTCATAATACTGTTCCAAAACGCCTGACAATAAAAGCTGATACATAAATTCATGTGGGAAATAACGTTTTCCATCGCGTTCAGCTTCTTTCCAGATGTTGAATATGTGGCTTTGCAATCTTCGGAATGCTTCTTCTTCAGGTATGCACGTATCGGTTACGCGATTCAACCCCTTTTCGAGCAGCGCCCACTCCTCTTTAGGGGTTAAATCACGATAATTTGGCACTCTTTTATAACTGTTATGTGCCACAAGATTCATTATGTCCTCTTCCAGATTGGCTCCGGTACATGAAATGATATGCACTTTATCCTGTCGAATCATTTCAGCCAGTGAAATTCCGAGTTCAGCAGTGCTCATTGCCCCGGCAAGTGAGATTAGCATTTTCTTTCCCTGGTTGATATGTGTTTCATAAGCTTTAGCCGCATCGACTAAAGAAGCTGCATTGAAATGCAAATAGTGTTTCTCAATAAAATCTCTGATTTCCTTTCCCATGTTTATAAATGGTATTTGTATGAAAGTAATTTGTAGTAAAGTTTAGCCGCCATGAAGTCCGGAGCGTGATTACCTTCTATCGGTGCTAATTCAACAATGTCGAATCCAACAACATTCGCATTTCTGAATACCATTTTCAAAAGGTCAAGCGTTTCATTCCACAGCAATCCTCCTGGTTCTGGTGTTCCGGTTGACGGCATTATGGATGGATCAAAAGCATCAAGGTCAATCGTGATGTATACATTCTCTCCGAGTGCGTTTATCACATCTTCTTTCCAATATTCATTGGCGCGAATGTCATAGGAAGTAAAAAGGTTTTCCGGTCTTAAAAATTCAACTTCACTGGCATCCATACTACGTATTCCCACCTGAACAAGATTGGTAGTATATGAAGCTTCATGCATGGCACAAGCATGATTACACTTGGATCCTTCGTATTCGGGTCGAAGATCCGAATGTGCATCCAACTGAAGAACAGTGAGATCGTTATACTTCTTTGCAAACGCTCTAATAGATCCTATACTGACTGAATGCTCTCCACCAAGTAGGGTTACAAACTTTCCTGTTTCGATGTACTTTGAAACTTCGTGATCGACTTCCTTTACCATCGTTTCAGGAGATGTGTGACCGAACAAAGTAGGTGCTATGAAAATTCCATTCTTGTAGACTTCGTTATTCGTTTCGATGTCGTACAACTCCATATTCTCAGCCGCGTCGAAAATCGCTTCCGGTCCTTTGTCAGCACCTTTGCCATACGTACTGGTTCCATCGTATGGAACGGGGATTATGACAACGCTGGCATCTTCGTATTGTCCGTATTCCTCTGGTATTCCTGCAAATGTTCTCATGCGTATCCTAGAATTTGTAACATTTCCTGACTGGTTTGTTCCTGACGATAAACGGAATCAGTCAGTTCTCCATTTTCATCGCGATCAATAATGATATGTTTCGGTGCCGGTATGAGGCAATGTTTTAAGCCACCATACCCCGAAATAGATTCCTGATAAGCCCCAGTATTGAAAAATCCAATGTGCAGGGGCTTTTCTGGTTTGAATTCAGGTAAATAAATGGCGTTAATATGTTGTTCGGAGTTATAGTAATCATCGCTATCACAGGTCATTCCTCCTAAGAAAACACGCTCGTATTTATCGTTCCATCTGTTGATTGGAAGCATGATAAAACGCTTATTGATCGCCCAGGTATCAGGGAGCGTGGTCATGAACGAACCATCGATCATGTTCCAACGTTCTTTATCGTTCTGCTTTTTCTGGTTGAGGATAGAGAAAATCGTACCGCCCGATTCGGCAACAGTGAACGATCCAAATTCTGTAAATATGTTCGGATGATCTGCACCAACGCTTACCGCTCCAGATTTAATCTGTGCAATAATCTCAGTGATCATGTATTGATAATCAAAGTTGAACGCTAATGAGTTTTTGATTGGGAAACCACCACCAATATCTAAATGCTTGATAGGAGCATCTGCTTTAATCAGGTCTGTGTAAACATTGATGAACTTTCTTAACTCGTTCCAGTAATAAGCGTTATCACGAATACCAGTGTTTACAAAGAAGTGAAGTAGAGTGACTTTGAATTTCTTATGTCCCTTTATTTTCCAGTTATAGAATGGAACAATGTCTTTATATCCGATTCCGAGGCGTGAAGTATAGAACTCGAATTTTGGATCTTCCTCGGATGCAATCCGAATTCCAATTTGCAACTCGGTATTGATCATTTCGTCCAACATTTCAAATTCGTGAATGCTATCAATGATCGGAATGATCCGGTTAAATCCTAACTCAATCAGCTGAGCCATTTTTGAAATGTATTCTTCGGTTTTGTAGCCATTACACAGAACATAAATATCATCCTCTAACAGCCCTTTATTGAATAGTGAAATGATAATGTCCAGATCGATAGCCGATGAGGTTTCTATGTTCACCTTTCTTTTCAGGCATTCTTTCAGAACGAAATCGAAATGCGAACTCTTTGTACAATAGCTGTAATGGTAGTTCCCATCGTAGTTGTTTTCCTCGAACGCATTGGCGAACCAATCTCTGCATAAATCGATCTTATCACCAATAGCAGGAAGGAATGAGAACTTTAAAGGTGTTCCGTACTTCTGAACCAACTTATTCAAGTCAATTCCATGAAACTTCAGACCACCGTCATTCAGTTGAAATTCCGGTTGCGGAAAATCAAAGGTTTGGTCTATCAGGTCGAGGTACTTATTCTTCATCTGAGATTTCTTCTTCACCGACGTCAACACTTGCATCTTCATCTTCTTCCAAATCCTCACCCACAGAGGATTTTACTTCAATAATTGAAGAAATGGGAACCAGATAAATACACTCTTCCGTTTTGTAGATCACACCTTCTTCCAGGTCTCCGTTATAGGGAAAAACGGTGCGCTCCAATTCACCTTCAGAGTAATCCATGTATAGTTCACTTTGATCACTCTTACTCAGCTTCTTAAAGGCTTTAATGACTTTCTTCATGAATACATTTTTAATTCAAATTTCATCTTTAAAAGTGATAATAGCTATAAATAGTGATCATTTAAGTAATATTTACTATTATTAGGTTGTATTAAATTGATTTTGAATGAAACTAGATGCTATTGATGTTCAAATCCTTGAAAAACTCCAAGAGAATGCTATGGTCACAGCCAAGGAGTTGGCTTCAGATTTATCGTTGACGACCACACCGATCTACGAGCGAATCAAAAAGCTTCAAAATTCAGGGATCATTAAACAGTATGTTGCGCTGTTGGATGCCGATTTGATAGGGAAAAGTATCACGGTTTTCATCAATATCACGATTAAGGACCATCATTCAGAAAAGCGCGATGAGTTTGTACAACAAATGGAGAAACTAAGCGCAGTCATGGAGTTCTATCATACTTCGGGAAGTTTTGACTTTCTGGCAAAAGTTCGATTTTCCAATATTCAGGAGTTTAGGAATTTTCTGGTAAACGAACTTTCTTCGATTCATAACATTAGTGATATTGAAAGCCAGATTGTACTGGAGGAAATAAAGTACTCGACACGAATTCTTCTTAATAGATAAAGGCCTCCAAACACCTTTTCTTACAAGGGTTTTGAGCTATTTGCCGATACAAAACTTCGCAAAGATATTCCCCAACAAATCGTCGGTAGAGATGTCACCCGTAATTTGCCCCAATTCGTACATCGCTTGACGGATGTCCATGGCAACGAAATCTCCTGTTATGCCAGTTTCTAATCCTTCTAGGGCTTTTTCTAGTTCTTCGGAGGTACGCATTAAAGCGTCGTAGTGGCGCGCGTTGGATACGATGGTTTCTTCTGCCAAATCAAAGTCACCTTGAACGGCATTCACCAATTCTTTTTTGAGCGCTTCAATTCCCGTTCCTTCCATGGCTGAAATTTGCAACCATTTTCGTTTGTTTGAAGCGACATCTACTTTATTGATTATCGGTAAGATTTTCTTATCAGGATAGCTCTCTTCTAGCTCTTTTACCCAATCCGAAACACGTTCTACTTCCCCATCCACGGTTGCATCGGCCATGCACAATACGACGGTCGCTTGTTTGATTTTCTCCTTAGACCGCTCAATTCCCAGCGCTTCGATTTCCTCGGCATTTTCACGAATTCCTGCCGTATCTATCAATCGGAAAAGCATTCCTTCGATGTTCAAGGTTTCCTCGATGACGTCCCGAGTAGTTCCGGCAATGTTCGATACAATGGCACGGTCATCCTCCAGCAATTGATTCAGCAAGGTACTTTTTCCGGTGTTCGGCGCTCCGACAATAGCCACGGGAACTCCATTTTTGATGGCATTTCCTAGTTCGAAGGATTGTGCCAATCGTTTGATGTACGCCAAGACATCTGCTACCAAGGCTTTCAATTCCGTACGGTCTGCGAATTCGACGTCTTCTTCTGCAAAATCTAGCTCGAGTTCAACTAGGGATGCAAAATGAATCAGTTTTTCGCGCAACTCTTTGAGTTTGTTGGAGAAGTTACCGCGCAGTTGTTTAATGGCAATATTGTGTGCTCCACGCGATTGAGCAGCAATCAAATCGGCCACAGCTTCCGCCTGAGAGAGATCCATCTGACCATTTAGAAAGGCACGCTGTGTGAATTCCCCCGGTTGCGCTATTCGGCAACCCGCACTCAATAGCAGTTGAATAATTTGCTGTTGGATGTAAGGCGATCCGTGACAACCAATCTCAACGCTTTCTTCGCCTGTAAAGCTTTTTCCAGTGTCAAAAACCGTAACCAACACCTCATCCACAATAGCACCTTCCTCATTTTTGATCGTTCCGAAATGAGACGTATGCGAAACCTTACCCTCCAATGATTTGGAAAACACTTTAGATGTAATCGCTTTTGCATCAACTCCTGATACACGAATTACACCAATCGCTCCAATACCATTGGGCGTCGCTAAAGCACATATTGTGTCGTTGATCATGACGCAAAATTAGGAAACAAAAAAGACCGCCCAAACTGGACGGCCTCTTAGTTTTATACGCTACAGTGATTATTGCTTGATCAAGCGCTGATCTTGCATCAATCCTTCGGCTTCAACGCGCACCATGTACACGCCTGAAGGTAGCTCCTGAATGGAATAGTTAGTAGTGCTTCCATTAAATTCTTTGATTACGCGTCCGCTCATATCTAAAAGCATCACGTGATCGATTGTCACTTGACTCACGATTTGGAACGTGTTATTCGTTGGGTTCGGAGATATCGTGAATGCGATCAAGTTTTCTTCGTCCAAACTAGCACAATCGTCTACGGTAATCGTTTGGTTTGCGGTTCCGTCACATCCGTTACCATCAGTGAATGTGTATGTAATGGTATGCGTTCCAACCCCTGCTGTTGCTGGGTCAAACACACCTCCTGTAACGCCCGGCCCACTGTATGTTCCGTTCGATGGAGTTCCTCCTGTAAGTGTAAAGAATGGATCCGTATCACAAACATTGCTGAACAGGTCTAAGGTAACTCCTGGCCCTTCAATAACTGTAATCGTTTCAGTTGCAGAACCAGAACATCCATTTACATCCGTGTACGTGTAAGTCAATGGGAACGATCCCAATCCTGAAACAGATGGATCAAACTGAATTCCTGTCACACCGGTTCCTGAATACGTTCCTCCTGCTGGTGAACCTCCTACAAGTGTCACAACTCCCCCTGTAGAACATACATTTGAGAATGGAGCTTGCGTCACCGTAATTCCGGAGGTAACAGTAATAGTCTCTGTTGCTATGTTTGTACACCCTGTACCTGTAGTGTATGTGTACGTGATCGTGTGCGTTCCAACTCCAGCTGCAGCCGGGTCAAAGTTTCCTCCTGATACTCCGGTTCCAGAATAAGTACCTCCAGATGGACTTCCTCCTGTCAATGCAAACGAAGCTGAAGAAACACAAACATCTGAAAACTGTTGCATTGTAACCGTTGGCAATGTTTCAATGGTAAGATCTGATCCGTTATCTGATCCAACAGTTGCTGGATTATCCGATACTACGCGAATTCGATATCCTGTTCCTGCTGGCGTTGCTCCCGGAATAATTGCAGTGATTGTTCCTGAGTTTGCCGTAGAAGCCAATGTTCCTACAACCGTAGGTGCTGCAAAAGATCCCGTTGCATCTGAAAGTTCAGCAGAATAGATATTTCCTCCATTGAAGGTTCCTGTAGAAGTGAAATCAACATTAATTGTCGTTGTACTTCCTTCACACCAAGCTGCCGGCGTTAAAGACGTTCCTGTCGTGATAGAGTTAGATCCTCCTCCACCAGTTGTTCCTTGTATTAGGATTTGATCAATAGAAAAAGATGGGTCCGTTCCCGCACCAGAAGAAGTATTTTCCCAACGGAATCGGAAAGACAAAGCTGCAACGTTATCCCAAGCTGGTAAGGAAACTGTTTCTTGCGTCCAGGCACCTGTGTTTTGATATACGGTTCCTGTCGGTGTCCATGAAGTACCTCCGTTTACGGAATACTCCAAGGTTCCGAAGGCCACGTTCGTTAACCCTTGACATAAGTACCAGAATG
Source organism: Fluviicola sp. XM-24bin1 (assembly GCA_003149635.1). GTDB lineage: Bacteria > Bacteroidota > Bacteroidia > Flavobacteriales_D > Crocinitomicaceae > UBA4466. The sequence continues at coordinate 164,159 of QCWI01000003.1, read as the reverse complement.
AAAGCGTAACGTTGGTTGCCGTTGACGCATCAATGGGTGTTGTAATTTGCGTGTACCAATCCGATGTTGCTCCCGCTTCATAGTTCGCATTACACGTAGCAAGACCACCACAAACTGTAGTGTTTGTGATGTGCATGTAGAACGACTGTGGCGAGTTGGTAATTCCTCCCGGTTGAGGCGGTGTATCTGGAATCAAACCTGCGAAACCGAGGTAATTGTTGTTCACTACCCAGTTATTTGCACCCGATCCCGACGAATTCAGTGTCCACTGTCCACTCCCAGATTCAAAGTCATCAGAGAAAAGAGTGATTTGAGAAAAGCTGAAGGATCCCAGAAGGAGTCCAGCAAGTAGTATCGTAATTTTTTTCAAATCGTTGCAGTTTAGAAGTTCTTAAATAGTTCTTTCCTAGCCTATGAAAGTACAGGCGAGATATCCGATAGAAAGAATTTGTTTAGTATTTGGCTGCGCTTAGTTAGTAAGTGGCACAAGCGCGGTTGAAGAATGTCGTAGTAGTAGTTTTGTCATAGTTTCATTTTTGGTGTTCTCTAATGTAGAACGTTTTAAGCGTATTTCCAAAAATTAACTAAGTGTGAAATTTACCTTTTCGATCTGAAAAACTCTTGCATAATTGCCTGACATTCATTCTCCATAATGCCTTGGACAATCTCTGTTTTAGGATGGTAGAGATCACCAACACTGCTCGCTCCACGCTTCTCATCGCTGGCTCCAAATACGATTTTATCCAATTGCGACCAATACAAGGCTCCGCCGCACATAACGCAGGGCTCCAAGGTCACATAAAGTGTACATCCTTTCAGGTACTTTCCTCCTAAAAATCCTGCAGCAGCAGTAATTGCTTGCATTTCCGCATGTGCAGTAACGTCATTCAATTGCTCGGTTAAATTGTGCGCTCTGGCAATTACCCGTTGATTCGCCACAACAACCGCACCTACTGGAACCTCTCCCAGTTCATAGGCTTTTTCTGCCTCTAGATAGGCTTGCTTCATGAAATAGTTGTCGTCAAACGGATCGATCATAATGCGGATTTGTTCCGAAATTAGTCAATTCTACTACATTTGCTTCCATGATGCGTGTTCCCACCCCACTTCAAAAAGGCGATCATATTCAAATCGTGGCTCCGGCAAAACGAATCGATGCTTCGCACGTGCATCAAACGAAGGAAATTCTAGAAAATGAAGGGTTTGAGATAAGTATCAGCGAACATTGCTTGGGAGGCCACCATTACTTTTCGGGTACTTTGGACGAACGCTTAAAGGATCTGCAATCCGCATTGGATAATCCTGAAGTAGATGCAATTTTGTGCGCTCGCGGTGGCTATGGATGTGTGCAGTTGGTCGATTTAATCGATTGGTCAGCCTTTAACGAAAAGCCGAAGTGGATCATCGGATTCAGTGATGTAACGGTGCTCCATCAGCATCTTCAAAACAAGGGAATTGCCAGTATTCACGGCACAATGCCTTTGAACTTCGGCGATCATTCCGAAGCCGCTTTTACTACGTTACTGTCTGCCCTGGAAGGTAAACCCTACTCCATTCAAGCTCCGGGCTCGGCGCAAAACATTTCGGGAAGTTCGGAAGGTATTTTAATGGGTGGCAACCTCGCTATTATTGCCAGTCTTATTGGAACCAATGACCAACCGGACTTTTCAAATAGTATTTTGTTTATCGAAGAAATTGGAGAACCGCTATATAGCATCGATCGCATGTTCTATAGTTTGAAAAAGGCCGGAATTCTAAATCAAATCAAAGGGCTTGTTGTAGGTGGAATGACATCGATGAAAGATTCAGAAATTCCCTACGGATCAACGCTTGAGGAAATCATCCTGACGCACACAAAAGACCTCAATATTCCCGTTACCTTTGATTTCCCAGCGGGGCACATTGATGATAATCGCGCTTTGGTTTTCGGAGCAACCGTTAAGCTCTCCATTCACTCTCATGGGACTGTATTAAAATTCTAGAAACATTTTGTCTTACATACTACGCGTGCCGCGAGTAGTCAATACCAAATCAAGCTTTCTTTGCGCCCCTTGCGCCTTTGCGGTAAAACTATCCCTCTAGAAACCCTTGATACTCCAACAACATTTGCGCCGATCGTTTCAAAGCGCTCAACTCTCCATTTTTTAGCTGAATAGGCTCTGGAATTTGCAATCCTTTCGAAGAAAGCACCGCAGGAATACTCATACAAATGGGATGTTTCAGTTCCAGTTGATTCTTCCAAGCATCCGTCAACAATACGGATACCGGAAGTTGATTTTCCTCTTCATCCATCAAAAATTCCATGATCCGCATCGCACAATGTGAAACGGCCGTTGAGGTTCCGGGTTCGGTTTTTCGAATCTCGAAAGCGGCATGATGCGTTTGATACAAAGCTTTGTCTGTAAGTTCCGGAGTAAATAACTTCGATTCTAAGATCGGTTGGTGTTGATACAAACTCTTCGATAAAATCGGTGCACATGATTCCCCATGTTCGCCAAGGATTAGAGCTTTCACCTCCCGATAATCGACCTGGGCCAATTGCGCCAAATGATAGGAAAATCGCTGTGAATCCAAATACGTTCCCGTACCAATCACCTGATTTGAAGGCAATCCCGAATACTTCAAAAGTGCCGCCGTAATAACATCTACAGGGTTCGTGATGGCCACAATATGCATCTTCGGATTGAGTTCCTTTTCGAAGAAGATCTCTTTCACTAGTTGGGTATTATCACGAACCGTCGTGAGTCGTGATGCTCCATGTTTACTTGGAAATCCGGCCGTGAAAAAGACAAAGTCTGACGCCTCAAAAAGCTGCTGATCATTAAAATGAACGCGTTTGTTTGGTTGCATTCCAAGCGCATGTTCAATATCCAGAAAAGCTCCCGAAAGCCAGTCGGCCGGATCCAAAATATTCAAACGCAGGGAATGATTGGAGCCTAACAGCAAGTGCACGAGCACCCGGCCTACATTTCCCAATCCAATAACGGTAACAGTTTTCGTCATACATCGAATGTACGACGCTATCAATCAGTAAAAAATGATTTTTCTCAATTTCTAATCAAGAATGACAATACGCGAAGTGCGTTTGATACCATTATAACTTACGGCGGCGATAAAAATTCCAGTCGAAAGGTCTACCAAATCAAGGCCACCTTCACCAACTTCCCACGTTCCTACGTAGGTTCCAGCAGTGGAATACACCATACAAGTGGCTCCTTTTGGTGCGTCTACATGCACAGGGCCTTTGGAAGGATTGGGGTAAACTTCGACCTTACAAAGGGATCTTTCCACGCAATCTGCGCGAACCTCAGCAACCCGAAGTATTTCATTGTCAGAAGATTGTGCGTAGCTGGAGAAAGCTGCACCGAAAAGCGCCAAGAACAACAAATGATTCATAACAGGAGATTTAAAACAGTTCTGCACGCATAACGTTTTCTCAGAGGTTTTGTTACACGTTTGACCTTCTTATTTAAACAGAATCTAAATAAGGGCTTATTTCCAAACAAAGTCAACGAACTGTTAAATTTGTAGGCGACACAATTTTTTAAGAATAAATCGGTAAAATGAGCAAATCAGCGATTCTCAAATCTTCCATAGCAAAAAAGTGGTGGATGGCCCTTACGGGACTGTTCTTATGCCTCTTTCTTGTTGGGCACCTTCTCGGAAACTTACAGCTGTTAATTCCGGGCGATGATGGACAACGTGCGTTTAACGAGTATGCGTACTTCATGACCCACAATCCATTCATCAAGATTCTTTCGTACTTAACGTACTTCTCTATCTTATTCCACGCAGTGGATGGATTGGTGTTAACTATCCAAAACAAGAAGGCACGTCCAATCAAATATGCTTACAACAAGCCAGAGCGTAATTCAAAGTTGCCTTCGAGATACATGGCAATTTTAGGTTCTGCCATTTTGATATTCATTATCATGCACATGGCTAACTTCTGGGCAGTAATGCACTTCCAAGAAGACATTCCTTTGGAAAAAATGACGTACGTCTTTGAATCGCCATCAGGAGAATCGGTTGATTTCGACTATTACACTACACACAACAATGGTGTAACGATAAACAACTTTAGAAATCATGTCCCGGTGAGCGCTGTTGAGAAAGATTCGCTTACAGGAAAATCTGACGTTGTGATAAAGAATCAGACGGAATTCTACGTTGATGGTCAAAAGAAGAAAATTGCAGAAGGGTATAAAGATTTGCATTCCATCACATTGGCTTTCTTTGGTCACGACAAAGAAGATAAAGCTGGGTTACCAGCAAACGAGTACGCTATAGTGGCAGTTTTACTTTACGTACTTGCGATGGTTGTGCTTGCATTCCACTTGTGGCACGGATTCGCTTCAGCATTCCAAACACTTGGATTTAAAAACGAGAAATACACGAAGCTTCTTGACGGTTTCGGTAAAGTATTCTCGGTGTTAGTCCCTCTTGGATTCGCCATCATTCCAATTATCCTTTTCCTAACGAAATAGAACTTAGAAATACTCGAGAATATGTCAGTATTAGATGCAAAAATTCCAGAAGGTCCAATTAAGGACAAATGGACAAATCATAAAAACAAAATCAACCTGGTAAACCCAGCCAACAAACGTTTGATCGACGTGATCGTAGTTGGTACAGGATTGGCCGGAGGTTCTGCTTCCGCTTCTCTTGCCGAAATGGGATACAACGTAAAAGCATTTTGTTTTCAGGATTCACCACGTCGTGCGCACTCCATTGCAGCACAAGGGGGGATCAACGCAGCAAAGAATTATCAGAACGACGGTGACTCGATTTACCGTTTGTTCTACGATACCGTAAAAGGTGGAGATTACCGATCTCGTGAAGCGAACGTATATCGTTTGGCAGAAGTTTCCGCAAACATTATCGACCAATGTGTGGCTCAAGGAGTTCCATTCGCTCGTGAATACGGTGGACTTTTGGACAACCGTTCCTTTGGTGGAGTATTGGTCTCTCGTACGTTCTATGCAAAAGGTCAAACCGGACAACAATTGTTACTAGGTGCGTACTCTGCAATGAACCGCCAGATCGGTAAAGGAAAGATCAAGATGTACAACCGCCACGAAATGCTTGAATTAGTAAAAGTGGACGGTAAAGCACGTGGTATCATCGCTCGTAATTTGGTTACGGGAGAGTTGGAGCGTCATTCAGCGCACGCTGTTGTTATCGCTTCCGGAGGATACGGAAACGTTTTCTTCCTTTCTACCAACGCGATGGGATCCAATGTGACAGCTGCATGGCGTGTACACAAAAAAGGAGCATACTTCGCAAACCCTTGTTACACGCAAATTCACCCAACATGTATTCCACGTTCAGGAGATTACCAATCGAAATTGACGTTGATGTCAGAGTCATTACGTAATGATGGTCGAATTTGGGTTCCGAAGAACATGGAAGATGTAGAAGCAATTCGCAAAGGAACGAAGAAGCCAACCGATCTTTCCGAAGACGAGCGTGATTACTACTTGGAACGTCGTTACCCTGCATTCGGTAACCTTGTGCCTCGTGACGTCGCTTCACGTGCTGCGAAAGAGCGTTGTGATGCTGGGTTCGGTGTAAACGATACCGGTGAAGCTGTTTATCTAGATTTCGCATCTGCAATTATGCGTTACGGGAAAGAGAAGGCTACTGTGGAAGGAGAGTACAATGCTTCTGAAGATCGTATCCGTGAGCTAGGAGAAGGAGTTATTGAAGCGAAATACGGAAACTTGTTCCAGATGTATCAGAAGATTACAGATGACAATCCGTATAAAACGCCAATGAAAATTTATCCAGCGGTTCACTACACAATGGGTGGTGTTTGGGTTGATTACAACTTGATGACAACCATCCCTGGATGTTACGCAGCTGGTGAGGCGAACTTCTCAGATCACGGTGCTAACCGTTTGGGAGCTTCGGCATTGATGCAAGGATTGGCGGACGGATACTTCGTACTTCCGTACACAATCGGTGATTACTTATCGGATGACATCCGTACTGGGCCGATTTCTACAGAAACATCTGAATTCGAAGAGGCTGAAAACGACGTAAAACAACGTCTGGAAAGCTTTATCAACAACAAAGGATCGAAATCAGTAGATCACTTCCACCGTCGTCTTGGAAAGGTGATGTGGGACAAAGTTGGAATGTCGCGTAACGAAACTGGATTGAAAGAAGCAATCGCTGAAATCAAGCAAATTCGTGAGGAGTTCTACAAAGACGTATTCGTTCCAGGAGGAATGGACGAGTTGAACCCAGAGCTGGAAAAAGCGTGTCGTGTGGCAGACTTCATCGAATTGGGTGAGTTGTTCGCAAACGATGCTTTGCACAGAACAGAGTCTTGCGGAGGTCACTTCCGTGAAGAATCTGCTGAGGAAGACGGGCCACAGAAAGGAGAAGCGAAACGTGATGACAAAAACTTCGCGTACGTAGCAGCTTGGGAATGGACAGGAGATCCAGGAGCAGCGAAACTCCACAAAGAAGAATTAACGTTTAACGATATTGAGTTGAAACAACGCTCATACAAATAAGAACGAGATGAAATTAACATTGAAAATCTGGCGTCAAAAGAACGCTAACGATAAAGGAGGAATCAAAACATATTCCTTGGATAATGTTTCGGAACACATGTCCTTCTTGGAGATGATGGACGTTTTGAATGAGCAAATCATTGCAGAAGGAAAAGAGGAGCCGATCGCATTTGATCACGATTGTCGCGAGGGAATTTGTGGAATGTGTTCTATGCACATCAACGGTCAGCCGCATGGACCAGACCGCGCAATTACCACATGTCAGTTGCACATGCGTAGCTTCAACGATGGAGATACTATCTACATTGAGCCATGGAGAGCAAAAGGATTCCCGGTAATCAAGGATTTGGTGGTAGATCGTTCTGCTTTTGATCGCATCCAGCACGCTGGTGGATTCGTTTCTGTAGGGACATCCGGAAATACGCAAGATGCAAACGCAATTCCAATTCCAAAGGCAGACGCCGACAAAGCATTTGATGCAGCAACATGTATTGGTTGTGGAGCGTGTGTAGCGGCTTGTAAAAATGCCTCTGCGATGCTTTTCGTATCAGCTAAGGTATCTCAGTTCGCTCTATTACCACAAGGTAAAGTAGAAGCGAAACGACGTGTATTAAACATGGTGGAGCAAATGGACAAAGAAGGATTCGGAAACTGTACAAACACTGGTGCATGTTCGGTGGAATGTCCAAAAGAAATCTCTTTGGAGAATATCGCTCGCATGAACAGAGAATATTTAAAGGCATCGGTTACTGGAGAATAATTGAAAGTACCGAAATAGTCAGGATGAGCTCCCGCGAGGGGGCTCTTCTTGTTTCCAGACCTTTCCTTTTTCATTTTTCTCAGTTTCGCGCAACACTAAATCTAAACCGTTTTATCGCTAAAAACCCAGTGTTTACAGGCACCTCCGAGCATCTAACTTCTTGGAATTGATCTCAGTTTTGGTTATTATTGAGTAATCAAACCAAACTATATGCTCTCCAAAATCCACTGCGCACTCGTGCTTTGCACGCTGTTATTCTGTGCGCTTTTCAGTAACGCTCAAACCACTGTCTATAGTGAAGATTTCAACGCCGGTTTCGGCGGATGGACGGCCGTAGACGTTACCGACGCTACAGATGTTTGGGCCAACGTCGGAGGCGCCATGGAAATCAACGGCTTCGGTGGAACGGATGATTTGGACTGGCTCATTTCTCCAGCCATTAACATGGACGCGCAGAGCGGTGAATATTTCTTTTTCGATTATCTGGATAATTTCTCCGGCGCACTCATGGAATTGCTCTACTCTACCGACTATACCGGTGGAGGAACGGTAGGAGACGTTAACGCTGCCACATGGACGAGTTTACCCTTGGTCATTCTTGATATCGACAACATTTCTTGTCACCCAAGCATTCTTCAACGACACCCAGCCATTGATGTAAGCGCTATTTTAGGAACGAATGTCTATTTCGCTTTCAAATATACCGGTTTGTCTGGAACATCGAAGGATTACACCATCGATAATGTCCATATCGAAGCGGAATACTATACCGGAACTGGTTCATTGAACTGTGCCGCATTAAAAACGGAATTGTATCAGCGAATTAAAGACACGCCCGACCTCATCCGATATACAAGCTCTTCGCTTTACGATGTATGGGACGCGTATCATCATACAGACACCCGCTTAAATGACGCCGGAACACAAACCATAGTCTGGGATATGTTCACCGATATTCCGAATGCTACCGGAGAGTTTGAGTTTGATCATTGCAACAATCGCGATAACGGTTCGTGCCCAGGAGGCGAAGGACAATGCTACAACCGAGAACACACATTCCCGCGTTCTTGGTGGGGCGGTGGCACAGCATTATCTGACACCATCAATGTGGATCTCCATCACTTGTTCCCTTCAGATCGATCGTTAAACTCAGCAAAAAGCAATTATCCTCCGGGTGAGGTAACTACAGCGTCCACTACAGGATCCAACGGATTCCTCATCGGTACGAACGGAGCCTACCCTTGTGCTTCCATGAGCTACTTTGAACCCATCGACGAATACAAAGGCGATTATGCACGCGCCATGTTCTACATTGCTACGCGCTATCAGCATCAGATGGCCGCCTGGGAAACCATCAACGCTCGCGGCGATTGCGCTATGAGTGGAGATCCGTTCTTAGGATATGAAACATGGTTGATTGACGTGTTGTTGCAATGGCACGCAAATGATCCTGTGAGTCAAAAAGAAATCGATCGAAACAACGCCGTACATGCCATTCAGGGCAACCGAAATCCTTATATCGATGTACCGAACTTCGTTAATTTGATTTGGGGAGATGAAACAGGAGCCCCTTGTAATTTGATTCCGCTTCCCATCACACTAATAACGTTCGACGTACAACCAAACGGAAGCACCGTTGATATTTCTTGGGCCACGGCCTCTGAATATCGAAACGATTATTTTCTGTTGCAACGCTCTACAGATCTTGATAACTGGAAAACCTTGACACAAATTCCGGGGCAAATGAATTCTGAGTACTTGCTATATTATTCTTTCACGGACGCATCACCTGTTAGAGGATGGAATTATTACCGCCTTTGTCAAGTCGATGTTGATGGAACACGTCATTACTCAGACATCAAAAGTGCCACCATCGGCAGTAACTTAAACCTGTATCCCAACCCTTGTCAAAATGAATTGCACCTCAACAATAACGGGGAGTTCAAAGTATTCGACATGATGGGTAGTGATGTAACGAATTTGGTAGAAGCTTCGTCTCATAAACACGAAATGGTGCTCGAAGTCAGTAAGCTTTCACAGGGGCAGTATCTCATTCAGTTCGAAGGAATCATGGAACGGTTCACCAAAATCAACCAATAATTAACATTCAAAACGTTAATAAAATGCCCGCAAGCCCAACCTTATAGTGCAAACCTTCGTACTTTTACGGTACAGAACATCTAAAAATTAGTACTTATGAAAAAACTTCTACTCTCGCTTGTAACGGTAGTTGCTGGTTTTACGGTTTACGGCCAAGTGGTTGTTGCTGGAGTTAGCCCAGCGGCTATTCAGGGAAATTATGATTATTCGACACAAGCCAACTGTGGTGCGTGGCCAGGAGAAACTGACGATGGAACATGGGGTGTAATCAACAACCTTGATTTCAACGTAGCCGGAACATTTATTCAGGATACATTGAGATTGGTTGAAGATGGAACACCAGGAACAAACCCACAAGGGAACCCAATTTCTCAGGAAGGGTGTGATTCTATCATCAACGACCTAACGAGCTTCATCGCGGTAATCTACCGTAACTCATGTAACTTTACTACAAAATTGTTGAACGCTCAGAATGCTGGTGCGGTTGCAGCAATTATCGTAAACCGTGAGGATGCATTGCTAGGGATGTTGGGTGACAACGTTGAAGGAATCCAAGTAACAATTCCAGCGGTATTCATCTCTAACATTGACGGTGGAAACTTGATCGCTGAAATGGCAAACGGACCAGTTGAAATGTTCATCGGAAACAAAATTGGGGCGTTCCCAACAGATTTCGGTGCTGTAAAAGGAGAATTCCTTATTTCACCTTACGGAGGAAACAACTCTCAGGTATTCGACGGATTTACGCCTGGAATCCAAGCGTACAACTACGGTACTCAGGATTTGCCAAACGCATCTATTACTGCGTCAATCGACGGGCCGAACGGAAATTACTACTCGGAAACAATTCCAACAAATATTAACTCTGGAGATACAGCATTCTACTTCCCAGGGAATACGACGGATTTCCCAGCTTGGACAGAAACAGCGTACGACAATGGTGATTACACATTGACATACACACTGGACGCTGGAGGGCCAGACGACTTCCCATTCGATAACACGTACGTGGCAGAATTCTCTATCTACGATGACGTATTGTCTGCTTCACGTATCGAAGGGCCAGTGTCTCCAGGTCAGCAAACACCAGTGTACAGCAACTACCCAAGTAATGCAACTACTGAATACCAATCTTGTTGGATGGTTCAGGAGCCAAACATGGGCGCAATGCTTGTTAACGGTATGTGGATCGTAGGTCACGCTGATACTTCAGTGAACGTTTACGCAGGACAAGAAATCTTCGTGAACGCTTACCAGTGGGACGATGGCTGGGTTGATTTGAACGATCCAAACTACGATTTCGCAGCAACTACAACAAACGCGTTCAACAACTTGAACTTGTTGACTTTCGGAACTTACTACCCAGCATCTGACAACGATGTTGATCAGCCATCATGGGTTCAATTCCAAACAGCAATTACACTTCAGGACAACGTACGTTACTTGTTCTGTGCTCAGACATTCTCTCCGGACGTAGTATCTTTCGGATACGACAACGCATTGGATTACGGAGCGAACTACAGCATCTTTGCTCAGCCAGTTTCACCAGTAAACACTGACGGAACTTGGTACGTAGCAGGATGGAACGGTTCTTCGGCTCCTTCAATGGCATTGACACAAACGTACGCTGGATTGGATGATCCAAACTCGTTGCAAGGAACTGCATACCCTAACCCAGCTACAGAGCAGGTAACTGTTTCTGTGAACGCTTCAGGAGATGCAAACATTGAAATCGTTGACGTTACAGGAAAAGTAGTATTCAACGCTCCAGTTACTTTGGAGAGTGGACACGCTACTGTAAACATCGCAGGATTCGATGCAGGAGTTTACGTAATCAACGTTACTACAGCAGAAGGTCAAACTGGAACTTTCAGCGTGGTGAAGAAATAACGATAACAACTTGGTATTCAAAGGGAGGGCTTCGGTTCTCCCTTTTTTGTTTCCGCTACATTTCATACATTAGCCGAAACCATAATTACGCATTATGAAAAAACTTATACTATCACTGGCCGCACTTGCGGTTGGATTTGCCGTAAATGCTCAGGTTGTTGTTTCGGGAATTTCCCCAGCAGCTATCCAGGGAAATTACGAGTACACGGTTCAGGCCAATTGTGGTCAATGGCCGGGTGAAACCGACGACGGAACATGGGGAACATGGAACGGAGGTTTGAACTTCAACAATGCCGGAGACTTCATTCAAGGAGAATTGATGTTGGCAGAAGACGGAACCCCAGGAACCAACCCACAAGGGAACCCAATGTCTCAAGAAGCATGTGATTCCGTAATCAACGACCTTACTGGGAAAATCGCGGTTGTTTACCGTAACACGTGTTGGTTCTCAGCAAAAGTGTACCATGCGCAACAAGCGGGAGCAATCGGTGTGATCATCGTAAACCGTGAGCCAGGGGCAATCGGAATGTTGGGAAATACAGACCCACTTAACGGGCCATTGGGAGTTGATTGTAACATCCCAGCGGTAATGGTGTCTGATTTGGACGGTTCATTGTTGGTTGCTGAGATGGCCAACGGGCCTGTTACCATGTTCATCGGAAACAAATTGGGAGCCTTCAACAACGATGCTGGAGCGGTAAAAGGAGAGTTCATGATTTCTCCATTCGCGACTGCCATTGCATCTATGTACGATGGATTTACACCAGGAATTCAAGTGTACAACTACGGTGTTAACGATTTGCCTAACGCTTCTGTTCAGGCTACAATCGATGGGCCGAACGGGAACTACTACGATGAAACAATTCCATTGCCTTTGAACTCAGGAGACACTGGATTTGTATTCGCTGGAAATACTACTGAGTTCTCGGCTTGGTCAGAAACAGCTTACGATTTAGGAGACTACACATTGACATACACCGTTTCAACAGGTGGTACAGATGACTTCCCTTTTGATAACGTTTACACAGCTGAATTCAAAATCACAGATCAGTGGATCTCTTTGGCACGCGCAGGAGCAAACAACCAAGGAATCTCTAACAGCTACCCGAGCAATTCAACTACAGAATACCAATCGTGTATGATGTTGCAAGAAGCAAACGCGAACGGATTGATCGACGGAGTGTACATCACACCGCACACCGATACTTCTGTCAACCAATTGGCAGGAGCGGAAATCTTCGTAAACGCCTACCAGTGGGACGATGGATGGGTTGATTTGAACGATCCAAACTACACGTTCGATCCTACAACGAATGACGCATACCAAAACTTGAACTTGTTGTCATTTGGAACGCACTACCCAGCATCTGACAATGATGTAGATCAGCCGGCATGGGTTCCTTTCCAAACTCCAGTGACATTGCAAGCGAACGTACGTTACTTGTTCTGTATTCAAACGTTTGAATCCGCAACAATTTCATTCGGATATGACAACTCATTGGATTACGGAGCGAACTATAGCATTCTTGCACAGCCAGTTTCTCCGGTACACGTTGACGGTGAATGGTACACAGCGGGATGGGCAGGCGTTTCTGCTGCTTCAATGGTATTGCACCAAACAAACGTTGGATTGGGTGAAGAGAATGCGCTTCAAGGAAATGCCTTCCCGAACCCAGCAGAGGATCGCGTAACGATTTCTGTGAACACTTCAGGAGACGCGCAATTGCAAGTAACAGACATCACTGGAAAAGTGATTTTCAACGAAGCAGTTGTAGTAGTTAACGGTCAAGTTGACTTGAATATTTCTAATTTCGCAGCAGGTGCTTACGTACTTAATTTGACAGATGAAAATGGACATTCTGCACAGTTCAGTATTGTGAAGAAGTAAAAATCCACGGAAATATCTATAAATAAGGGGGCTTGAGGGTCTCCTTTTTTTGTGTTAACAATATTTTTACGTTAAATTAGCGACGTCTAAAATTTTAATCTTATGAAAAAACTCTTACTCTCGATCGCAGTAATTGCGAGTGGGTACGCTGTTAACGCACAGGTTGTGTGTGCAGGTGTCTCTCCAGCTGCGATTCAAGGAAACTACGAATTCTCATGGGCGGAGCCCGGAACTGACTGGTCTACACCAGATTTCAACGTTGCCGGAACTTTCGTTGAGGACACGTTGATGATCATCGACGATGGTACACCAGGAACAAACCCACAAGGTAACCCACTTGGAGCTGAAGCATGTGCTGGCTCACCAACAGGACCTCCGGGACCAGGTGTTTACAATGACCTTACAGGTAAAATCGCGGTAATCTACCGTAACACTTGTGAGTTCGGATACAAAGCATTGCAAGCGCAAAACGCTGGAGCAGTTGCTGCAATCATCGTTAACCGTGAAGATGAAGTAATCAACATGGGTGGTGGTGCTGAAGGTGTAAACGTAACTATCCCTTGTGTATTCGTTTCTAGCGTTACTGGACAGTTGTTGGTACAAGAAATGGCTAACGGGCCAGTTGTAATGTTCTTAGGAAACAAAGTAGGTGCATTTGCTAACGATATCGGTGCTAACAACGGTGAAATGATTGTTTCTCCTTACGGTGGTGCTAACTCCCGTCAGTTTGATGGATTCACTCCAGGTATCCAGATGTACAACTTCGGTACTAACGATCAGGCTTCTGTTAACGTGATCGCAACTATCGACGGACCAAACGGAAACTACTACACAGAGACTGTAAACATCCAGAACATGTTGGCTGGAGATACGGCTTCTATCTTCGCAGGTAACCCACTTGAATTCCCAGCTTGGACTGAAGGTGGTGTTGGAATGTACGATAACGGATTGTACACATTGACATACACAATGGATTTCGGAGGAACAGATGATTCTGACTTCGATAACGTATTGTCTTCTACATTCTCTATTCAAGACAACGTATTGTCATTGTCTAACTTGACCGTTGCTGGAGAGCCATTGGCTAACTCATACCCAAGTAACTCAACTACTGAGTACCAGTCTTGTTTCATGGTTCAAGAAGACAACGCTTCGACTATGGCAACTGACGGTATGTGGATTGTTCCTCACGTTGACACTGCTGCAGGTGAAGTTTTGGCCGGTGCTGAGATCTTCGTTAATGCATACCAGTGGGATGACGGTTGGGTAGATTTGGATGATCCAAACTACACATTCGATCCAACGACTAACGATGCATTCCAGAACTTGAACTTGTTGTCTTTCGGAACTCACTACCCAGCTTCTGATAACGAAGTTGAGCAGCCAGTATTCGTTCCTTTCCAGACACAATTCCAATTGCAAGATGCTGTACGTTACTTGTTCTGTATCCAAACGTTTGAGTCTACTACTGTTTCATTCGGATACGATAACACAATTAACTACGACGGTAACCAAGGAATCTTCCGTCAGCCACCTTCACCAGTACACGTAGACGGTGAGTGGTACGCTGCTGGATGGGCTGGAGTATCTGCTCCATCAATGGCGTTGAACATCTTCGATCCAGCTGAGCTTGGTTTGGAAGAGAACACATTGGGTGGAACTGCATTCCCTAACCCAGCTAACGACAAAGTAAAAGTTAGTTTGAACGCTGAGGGAGATGCTGTATTGACTGTGGCTGATGTAACAGGAAAAGTAGCATTCGTATTGCCAGTGACTTTGGTGAACGGAGCAACTACTGTAGATATCTCTTCTTTGGCTTCTGGTGTTTACACGTTCAACGTGGCATTTGAGTCTGGAGCTACTTCTACATTCAACGTAGTGAAAAAATAAGATCTAATATAGATTTTCTGTAAAGGGGGTACTTAGGTACTCCCTTTTTTTGGCTTATAAGTGAGAATAGGGATCTTTGTAAGAATTCCACTCAAGAATTATCAAAACGCCTTAAATCGCTTAATTTTGACCAATCCAGCCATAAATATTCAGCGTGAAACAATTATTTCCGAAACTCAACGACTCATCATTCGAAATAGGATAGAAGAAGACGTCAATCCTTATGTTGCGATTATTTCCGACCCCGATGTGATGCGCTACATTGGTGAAGGTACTCCAAGGCCTTACGAGGAGGCTGTTCGGGCGGTTGGGAAATACAACGGACAAATTAAAACCCAGGGGTGGGCACGATTCGCTTTGGAATTAAAGAAGACGGGGCAACTTATGGGCTTCTGCGGATTCGATCATTACAACGGTGAATTGGATTTCGGTTGGCGCCTTGGTCAAGAGTTTTGGGGTAATGGATATGCGACAGAGGCTACGAAAGAAGTATTTCGCTTAGGGAGGGAGAAATTCCAATTTCCGCGGATCGTGTGTATCTCCTACGAGGAAAACACCGGCTCTATAAATGTCATTGAAAAACTAGACCTTACCTTCGAGAAGGAATTCGATTTTAGAGGGAATGGAATCGTACGTCAATACTCATATGAATGCGAAAAATAAACGGGCACAATATATTTCTCATTGATGGCTTTGGAGCGTTAATCACCGCTTCACTCCTATTTTTTCTGATAAGACCACTTCCTTCCTTTTTTGGTGTGGTGGATTTTATTGTTGATTTATTCGCAGGTGTCGCTATCCTATTTGCTATCTATTCGTTTGTGGGTCATGTTCTCGCTGTTAGACTTCGACGCGTAAATTTTGAGCACTCTCTCACATTCATTGCTGTCTTCAACATTCTTTATTGCGTAATAACAGCCTATGTCGTTTTTCAACTGACCGGGATTACCCTGTGGGGAAAGCTGTACTTCATTGGTGAGATCCTGGTGATTCTTAGCCTTGTTTATCTCGAGTTGAAGATTGCACGAAGAGGGTATTAAATTCAACAAAAAAGGGAACACTTTTGTGCTCCCCCTTTTACTTGCTTCTGTTATTTATACTACTAAAAGTTCAATGAAAGTCCGAATGTTAGTGGGTAAACCGGTACCGTTGCTCCGTTGTCGAAGAGTGGTAGTAAGCTGTAGTTAGCAAATACTCCCCAGTTTCCGTATCCCAATCGTGCTGCTGCATCCAATTTGAAAGAGTTCAAGTTGTAATCTGCTTTGATACGCTCTTTAAACTCTGTTCCTGCGAACTCTCCGTTACGCTTCAAACGTGATGTCAATCGCACACCTCCTACAACTCCTGCTGCTAGATAGAAGCTCTTTCCTGAGTTTGCATTCGTGTTGAATTCCAACATCAATGGAACAGTCAGGTATGTAGATTTCATTTTATTCTTCGTGTACGTGTTGATCGTATCTGCAATCGCAAACGTTGTATCTGCTGAAGACTGAACCAAATAGTTGTTACGTAATGCTACTGATGTGAAGCTGAATCCAAGTCCTGTTGTTAAACCTACATATGGCGTTCCAAAGTTGAATTTGTGCTCCAAAAGGTTCAAATTCCACACTTGAGATCGTGCCGCATCGTTGTTCCAGTAAGGGTTGTTTGCGAAATTGTTGTACTCGAAGTTTTCATTCATCAACATCGTTACTCCGAAGTCAACTCCTGCCCAGTGCGCTTCACTCTTTCTCTTGCGCTTTGGCTCTTCGCCATCATCTCCAAAATCCAGGTCCATGTCATCTGAATCCTGATCGCTTTTTGTAATAATGATGAATTCGCTGTTTCCGACATTCATGCGAGTAGTGTCCGCTTTTCCAGACCCTTCTTCTTCAAAAACTACAGGCTCATTCCCCTTAGTTTCTGTCTCTACTTCCTCCTGTGCAAACACGGGCACTGCAAAAAGTAATGCTGCTAGTAATGTATTCCATTTATTCATAACACTGTATATTTTCTTGTTTGTTTATCTGTAAGACTGAACGGGCTACAAAAAGTTACAGCGGGTTACCAATTTTCTAGAAAATCGTCTAAATCTCGACGGTCTTTTTTTGATGGTTTTCCCGTACCATGGGCTCTGTAGGACTTTTGAGAAACTTGAAATAATTTTAATTTTTCTATCTCTTCCTCTGGAGTGATGTCTAATAAATAGTCCGGAACCAACTTCGCTCCTACTCTTCTATCAAGGATTTTGAGCACTTTATACGTAAAGGTGGCTGTGTGTTTGATGATGTTGATTTCGTCGCCGATTTTAACGTCTTTGGCAGGCTTTACATTTTCTCCGTTGAGCTTTACTTTCCCTTTTGAGATCGCATCGGCAGCCTGGGAACGTGTTTTGGTCAATCGAACGCTCCAAACATATTTATCCAAGCGCGTACTCATTACGTACTTTTTTAGTCAATGAAGCTACAATAAGCTCGTAAGAATGATCGATGAGTTCATAGATCAAGGCATCGGGAACATCTTCTTGCAGATACACCGAGTTCCAAAGCTTCTTGTTCATATGATAACCGGGGCGCACACCGTTGTATGTTTCACGCAATTCAATCGCGCGCTCAGGATCGCATTTCAGGTTGATATAATTAAAGGAGTCTACATCCGCAAGAGCGAACATCTTATTGGCCACTTTGAATACCAGCGTAGTTTCATTGAATGGAAAAGACTCGGTTACAGCCTTCTTCGTAATGCAATAATCGCGGTACTCCTCAATGTTCATGATTAATGAATTGCTGGCGCCTCTTCGTTTCTTCCAAGGTTCTTCAGCATCTGTGCGTGTCCGCGCAATGCTCCTAGGAAAGTAGCATACGAATGGTACGGCAAGTTGTACTCGAACGCTGTCTCACGAACGATGTGCGAGATCTTGCGGTAATGTACGTGACAAATATTCGGGAACAGATGATGCTCAATCTGATAGTTCAAACCTCCGACATACCAAGAGAACAAACGTGATTTGTGCGCGAAATTTGCCGTGTTTAGCATTTGATTCGCTGCCCAATCTTTCTCAATATTTCCAGCAAGGTCTGGCGTTTGGAAATCTGAAGTTGGAACTACGTGTGCCGGCTGGAAGATACACGCCAAGGTTAATCCTGCAACAAAGTGCATTAGGAAGAATCCTAACACCGTTGCCCACCATGGTGCCACTGAGAAAATGATAGGTAGAACGAAAAAGGTTCCGATATACAATGTTTTACTTACGATTAAAGAAGTCAAGAAACGTCGAGATGCAATTCCTTGTGTTTCCAAAAGACCACGCTTTTTGTAACGAGCGTACTGCGCATAGTCCTTACTGAACACCCACATGATCGTCATGAAACCGTACAAGAACCACGCGTAAATGTGCTGGTATCTGTGTCCTTTCAACTTCTTCTGGTCTGGTGAAAAACGCATCAAAATTCCAGAATCGATGTCTTCATCCATACCCGTAACATTCGTATAAGTATGGTGTAATACATTATGTTGAATACGCCAGTTGATATCGCTGCCTCCTACGAAAACCAATAGTTTTCCTAGAATTACATTGATTTTTGCGTTTTTAGAGTATGCATGATGGTTGGCATCGTGCATGATTGACAACCCGATACCTGACATACCGAATCCCATTAGTACCCACATTAGTAGTGTCAACCACGTATTTTCAAACAAAGTAAGAATCAAAATAAATGGAACTAGGTACAACGAAATCATGAAGATGGTTTTGAGTACCATATTCGTATTCGCGTATCGGGAAATATTATTGTCTTTGAAGTACTGATTGACTCTTTTTCGCAGTTCTTTCGCGAAATCATCAGTACTCTTGGAGAATCTAACAGCTTTAGTTTGCATGAATTTACATATAACGTAAGTTGCAAAGATACGGGAAATTAGGCCTCTCCCGAGGATTCATCTTTTATTTAACAGGTATTATGATGTTCTTAATACATCGTTAACCCTTTACTTTTGAAAATGTTAGCTCTTTTTCTACCCCTATTTTTGACTGAAAAATACCTTTTTACTGGTATTGGACTCCTAGTTACCAATTATTAGCACGTTTACGACTTAATTTCAAGGTTTTGAATTCGTAATTTCCTGTTACCTTTGCTTATATACCAAAGCAGGATTATGTCAGAGAAGATGCCGCCGTATTGCAATGATTATTTGAATCGTTCAAGGTTTGCGACAAGAGAAGTGAAGATAGGAAATGTGGGGTTTGGCGGATCCAATCCAATTAGAATACAATCCATGACAACGACGGATACGATGGACACGGAAGCTTCCGTGGAACAATCCATTCGTATGATTGACGCTGGTTGTGAATTGGTTCGATTGACCGCGCCAAGTAAGAAAGATGCGGAAAACCTATTGAATATTAAAGAGGCTTTAGTAGCAAGGGGTTACGAAACGCCACTTGTTGCCGATATCCATTTTACTCCTAATGCGGCCGAAATCGCTGCAAAAATTGTGGAGAAAGTTCGTGTCAATCCTGGTAATTACGCGGACAAGAAGCGTTTTGAAGAGATCGACTACACCGCTGAAAGCTATCAAGCTGAACTGGATCGCATTGAAGCTAAATTCACGCCTTTGGTACTGTTATGCAAAGAAGAAGGTACCGCGATGCGTATTGGTACCAATCATGGCTCGCTTTCAGATCGTATTTTAAGTCGTTACGGCGATACTCCGGAGGGAATGGTGCAATCTGCCATGGAATTCTTGAACATCTGTCGTAAAAATGACTTCCATGACATCGTTCTGTCGATGAAGGCCAGTAATACGCTCGTTATGGTACAAGCGTACCGTCTTTTGATGGCAACCATGGCCAAACACGACATGAATTACCCTATTCACCTTGGCGTAACCGAGGCAGGAGACGGAGAAGATGGAAGAATTAAGTCGGCAGTTGGAATTGGAGCCTTGCTTGAGGATGGTATCGGAGACACGGTTCGAGTGTCGCTAACGGAAGCGCCTGAGGCGGAAATCCCTGTGGCTCAAAAGCTTGTAAATAAATTCCGCAACGCGAATAACTTTGTCTTAGACGTAGGTACCACTAATTTACCATACGATCCATATGCGTATCATCGCTACGAATCGAATAATGTGGGTAAGGTTGGATTTGGAAATGTACCTGTGGTGATTGCCGACGTGAGTGAAATCGATGAAGTGAAACCGTCGCATTTATTTGGCTATGGATATATGTATTCGGTGCCACTAGACAAATGGAATTTATCGGATTCTGCAGCAGATTTTGTGTACATAGGAAACAAAGCTTTGAACTTCGAAGTTCCCGGAACGTTGCAGGTGCTTTGTGATTACGATTTATGGCTTTCCACGTATAGTGAACGAGACGGATTCTACCCAATTATCGATGCGTCCGATTTGGAAAAAATGGAAGCAGATCAAGTGTTTTTCTTGCGTCATGATGCCATTAACAGTGAAGTAAATTTCCTAAATAAACACCCCAATTGCGTGGTAGTTTTGGAAAGCGAATACGCCAATAAAGCGCAGCTTTATCGTAACATCTATTTAAAATTTGCGGAAAACAACATCAAAAACCCAATAATTCTTACGAGTCGTCAAGAAACAGAAGACGTAGAAACTTTCCAATTATGGACTTCTTCAGACCTCGGTGTCAACCTCATTGATGGCTTTGGCGATGGAGTTTGG
Source organism: Fluviicola sp. XM-24bin1 (assembly GCA_003149635.1). GTDB lineage: Bacteria > Bacteroidota > Bacteroidia > Flavobacteriales_D > Crocinitomicaceae > UBA4466. The sequence continues at coordinate 143,434 of QCWI01000003.1, read as the reverse complement.
TTGAAGGGAAATGTCAGTTCTCAAATTATCAACGCTACCAGTTTTGGAGTCCTCCAAGCAACGAGAACTCGCATCTCCAAAACAGAATATATTAGCTGTCCATCTTGTGGAAGAACCTTGTTTGATTTACAAGAAACAACGGCTAAAATCCGAGCAAAAACTTCCCATTTGAAAGGAGTAAAAATCGGAATTATGGGATGTATCGTAAATGGCCCAGGAGAAATGGCTGATGCCGATTACGGATACGTTGGAACTGGCCCTGGAAAAATTCACTTATACAAGGAGAAAGAAGTTGTTCGAAAAAACATTCCGGAAGACGAAGCTGTTGATGCCCTCATCGATTTGATTCGCGAACATGGAGATTGGACAGAACCGGTTGTTCAGAATTGAGTAGTAGATTTGAGTGAGCGCTTGTACCCTTCGAGAACATCGGGGAACAAATGTTGCGGGCTGAGGCTCTCGAAGTCCATTTATACCCATTTTTTCACGTGAAATGTTGTAACTAATTGATTTTCAATTAAATGTTATTCAGTAAACCCTTAAAAAAGACGTCTTCTCTATTTAACGATCGGCGTATAGATAAGGTCATTCTACCAGAGAAACCCTAAAAACGTCTTAAATCGCATTAAAATGCGTTTTTAATCGAGAAATCAAGAGAGTTTTGGGCTTCGAGAGCCTCAGCCCGCGATTTATATCAATTATCTTCCGAGATACACCAAAAGAACAGAAACGTCACTTGGAGACACTCCACTAATTCTTGATGCTTGTCCGATAGTTGCAGGTCGAATTTCATTCAGCTTTTCACGCGCCTCTGTACTCACACTTCCAAGTTTCGTGTAATCCATATCCACAGGAATTTTTACTTCCTCCAGTCGATTCATTTTTTGAGCAACATCTTGTTCCCGGGATATATATCCATCGTACTTCAATTGGATCTCCGTTTGCGAAACGATATCAGAATGTTCTGCCTGAAGTTCATCTGCAACTTTCTTTGAGTCCGTGCTCATATCCAGAACATCTTCAATAACAATATTTGGACGCGTAATCAATGAACTCAATTTCACCTGTTGGCTAATAGGAGAACTTGACTTACTTTCCAAAATCTTGTTTGCAATTGCCGGAGCTACTCCTTCCTTGCGAAGTGATTTCTTCAGCTGCTCGGTACCTTGCACTTTCTTATTGACGCGATCCATGGATTCATCATCGGCTAAACCAAGTGCGTGACCAATTGGTGTCAATCGAATATCGGCGTTATCCTGACGTAACAAGATTCGATACTCCGCACGACTGGTAAACATACGATACGGTTCTTTTGTTCCCTTGGTGATAAGGTCATCAATCAATACACCGATATACGCGTCACTTCTACTTAGAATAAATTCCCCTTGCTCTTGAACTTTACGGTGCGCATTGATACCAGCCATCAATCCTTGACAAGCCGCTTCTTCGTAGCCCGTAGTACCATTAATTTGTCCAGCGAAGTACAAGTTTTCTATACGCTTTGTCTCAAGTGTGTGTTTTAATTGTGTTGGTGGGAAGTAATCGTATTCAATAGCATAACCCGGTCGGAACATTTTAACATTCTCAAAACCTGGGATTGTTTGCATCGCAGCATACTGAATTTCTTCAGGTAACGAAGTACTGAATCCGTTTACATAAATCTCAACCGTATTCCATCCTTCCGGTTCCACGAAAATCTGGTGTCGATCACGATCCGCAAAACGATTGATTTTATCTTCTATGCTTGGACAGTATCTCGGTCCAGAACTTTTAATAGCTCCATTAAACATCGGTGAACGATCAAATCCAGAACGCAACAATTCATGTGTTTCGGTATTCGTGTATGTAATATGACATGAACGTTGGTCTTTCAACGCCGAAGTACTTGTATAACTAAACTTTGATGGATTTTCGTCACCAAACTGCTCTTCCATTTTCGAATAGTCTAAAGAACGACCATCCACACGTGGTGGTGTTCCCGTCTTCATTCGCCCAGATTCGAACCCCAACTGAATTAACTCCTCAGTTATTCCTGTTGCAGCACGTTCACCAGCACGACCTCCACCAAATTGTTTTTCTCCTAAATGAATCAATCCATTCAAGAACGTTCCATTGGTCAGCACCACGCTTTTAGCATTCACCTCCATTCCGATGGAAGTTTTCACACCCACTACTTTATCTCCGTCAATCAAAAGACCGGTGCACATGTCCTGCCAAAAATCAACTTTCGGGTTTCGCTCCAACAACAAGCGCCATTCCTCCGCAAATCGCATCCGATCGTTCTGGGTTCTCGGAGACCACATAGCTGGGCCCTTTGAACGATTCAACATTCGAAATTGAATCGCACTCAAATCGGAAACAATTCCAGAGCCACCTCCTAGAGCATCAATTTCGCGAACGATTTGTCCCTTCGCCACCCCTCCCATTGCAGGGTTGCAGCTCATTTGAGCAATCGTATTCATATTCATCGTGATCAACAACACAGAACTCCCCAACTTCGCAGCAGCATTTGCAGCCTCACACCCAGCGTGACCCGCACCCACTACAATCACATCATACTCCTTCAACATAATTCAAATGTTTCACGTGGAACAAAATTTTGAACCACGTCGATTTCACAATCGACGCTCAACCACACCACAAAATTACAACAGAAATTATTTACTGCGAATGTTTCACGTGAAACCTAGATAAAAATCTTCTTTTTCACGCATTAATATTCCCTCTGATACCGACTTGTCCTTATAACCTATTATATGTAAAACACCATGGACTACAACCCTCCTTAACTCATGGTTCCAGTCAACTTGCAAATTACCAGCATTATCTTTTACACGATCTACACTGATTAACAAATCACCACTGATCACATCGCCTTCACGATAATCGAAAGTGATTATATCTGTATAATAATCATGGTTCAAATACTGATTATTTGCTTCAAGGATATACGCATCAGAACAAAAAACGATTCCTAATTCACCAAGTTCACAACCCTCCCTTATACATACATCGGAAATCCATGAAACAAAAAATTCCGGATTTACATCCAGAATTTCTGTATCCTCATATTGTATGCTAATCATTACTTACTAAAGTAAATCGTGACGTTTCTACCGTTATCCTGAAACTCAACTTCCTCAGCTAAAGATCGCATCAGAAAGATTCCACGGCCATGTTCCTTCTCAATATTATCAGGAGCCGTTGGGTCTGGTAAATTATCAAAATCAAATCCTTTACCTTGGTCTTGAATGCTAAAACAGAAATCAGTTTCTTTATCTCCAACTGCAATCTCCACATCGACACTCGCATCTTGATTGTTTCCATGCTGTATTGCATTGTTCACTGCTTCTGTCACAGCAATCAAAACATTTCCGTAATAATCTTCTTTGATACTTAACTTAGAGCAGATAGAGTCAATCAACGATTCCACTTTATTAATAGACCCAAAATCTGATGGAATCGAAATCTTCTCTACTACTACATAACCATCCTTCATACTATCTTTTACTTCTTAAAAGACACTATTGAAGTATTCATTTGCTCTGTCCTTATAATACTTACTATAAGCCGGATCTACAGCGCGTAATAATTCAATTTGCCTTAGTTTTTCCTTGTTATACTCGTCAAATCGAATTTGGTTACTATAATTTTCATTTTTTGGTGTTTTCGACTCTCTTTTTTCGTCAAAACCTCTTTCCATAAGCGCTTTCTCACTCTCTAAAAGGCGTGTTAGAATTTCCTTTTGGCGCTTGATCGTATTATTATCTAGGCGCTTATTAACGATGTCTTTTTCCTGTTCTTCTAGTTCCTTAATGAGCTCGTTCAGTTTGTTCCCATTCCCTGAACCGTCCTTATTAAGCTCTTTTCGCATCTGCTCCAAACGACGTCGAATTGCTCCTTGTTCTGCCGCCATCTTTGCCATTTGTTTACTTCCCATTCCGAACTGGCCCATTCCACCTTGACCAGATTTTTGTCCCGGTTTATTTCCTGGCTTATCTCCTTGTTTGTTCCCACCTTCTTTCTGTCCTTTCTTTAAGGCGTCTAACTGCTTTTGCAAAGCCCTCTTCATCGACTCGCCGTCCATTCCTTCACCGGGTTTTGGCATTCCCTTACCTCCAGGCTTATTACAACTTCCACTACCCGGCATTTGGTTACGCATGGCATTTTGCATTTGCTGTAAACTTTCATTCAACATCAAAGCTAAATTGTTGTAACTCGTCATTACGTACTGTTGGTGGATGGTCAAATCACGGCGTCTCCGCTCATCAATATCCTCCAACGATAACTCATGATTCGCTCGAATTTGATTTAACTCACCGTCAATAAACTTGGCAATTTTTGGTTGACGTTTCGCTAATTCATACAGACTATCTGATACAATTTTTGTGTCATCAATGATTCGTCGCTGTCTGCGAGAATGTGTTTTAAACGCCGGATCCGTCTCTGCAACACGCTCCAAATTGAACATGGTTTCTTCCTGATCGAAACTTAAGGTTACCAAGCTTTCAAGAATATTGCGGAGCATGGTCATATCTTCTTGCTGTTGCTGCTGATTAGATTGCTGCTGCATCATGTCCAACTGCTCGGTCATTTGCTCCATCTTATCGGATGCATTCTGTTGACTTTCTCCCGCTTTACCCGACTTGTTCTTATCCAAATTCTGCTCAGCATCATTCAAATCCTTCTGAACCTCTTCAGCATTTTGCTCTTGGTCTCCCATATCCATTGGGCGCGATAATTCATTATTTAGACTATCCATTTCCTGGATATCTTCCTTGATTTTTTCGAACTTCTCGTCTATTTCCTTCTGAGCCTGCTTCTGCTCTTCGGTAACTTTCTTAGAATCTTTAACTTCTTCTGCGAGCTTTTCTTGTTCCTCTGCTAACTCTTTCAATTGCTCTTCGATGGCATCAATTTTCTCATCCACCTGCATCTTTTTAAGCATTTCCATAGTACGATCCAACTGCTTATTCAAGTCTTCCGTGCTCATCTCCAATTGCTCCATGTTGTCGTCAAGCATTTCCTTATTCTGCTCCTTCATGAGCTCTTCCAGTTGCTCCAATAAATCACGCAATTCATCATCCATTAACTCTTCCAAGAGATCTTCAATTGCTTCTTGTTTTTCGAGCAATTCCTCATCCATCTCAGAAAGCTGGTTCTTCTCCTCTAGACTATTTTTCATTTCCTCCTGAAGCCTCTGAATGTCTTCAATCAAAGATTTATGATCTTCCTGAAGCTGATTTACTTGGTTCTCTTGATTCCAGTTAGAGCGTTTCGAGTTCATAGATTCTTTACGAAGCTTCTCTAAATCCTCCTTAAACTTTGCAGCTTTATCCATCACATTAGAGAGATCTTCTTTTGCTTTCTCCTGCTCTTCCTCTCGTTTCTCGTTGAGCTCTTCCAGGTTCGGTAATTTGTAAACGAATGAACGACTGCTCGTAGCCTTACTACCATTCACACCGTCGTTATCATATACTACAAAACGATACTCAATACGATCATTCAACTTCACGTTTTCTCTTCGGAAATCCACTGCAAAATTGAATGGAGATTCAGTTCCAAGAACATTACCAACATTCATCGATTCTTCGCGCGACGACCCATCTTCTGAAGTAATCGTGTAAACAAAACGTAATCCGTTCAAGCCGTAATCATCTCCAACAACTCCGGAGAAATAACGAATTCCATCTTTGATTGAATCCTGCACTTCCTCCACTTCAATACGTGGATATTCATCCTTAATGACATCAATTGAAAGTGCTGTAGAATCCAACTTTCCAGAAGTTCTATTCTTCAATACGATTCGAGCATTCGCATCATTTAAAAAGCGTCTATTTATATTAAACCCCTGTTTTTTAAACACTTGCGATTTATCATTGATCCAAAACTGGACTTCATCACTGTTCTTTGTAAGGATACTCCAATTAACAGTTGTTCCTTCCGGAATAATCAAATCACCGGCGTTCTCTACTACTTCATTTTCCTTTCCTAAATACTTCGGATAGTTCAAGGTCGCTTGCAGCTTACCAATAGCCGTTTTCGCGATTACATCAACGTGATAATCTTTACTGGAGTACTTCTCATTTTCGTGAGAAGCAACGAACTGAAAGTCCATATCCTCTCGTACCTGTACTAGCTTCCCTGCAAATCGATTCTTCGCCACCTTTTCCAATAGGAAGGTTCCTTGCTTCGATTTAACATAGACTTTCTTTGGAATTACTTTCCCTGATAGAGTGACCTCAAAAGGAACGTCTTCCCCCTCCTCTACTGCCTCCAAATCGGTCGTTAGTTTGTATTCGAAAGGTGCTTTTTCTTTAAATTCTTTCGAGAAATTCACAACGCGATCCGTTCCTGCCGTGTATAGATCGGGCTTGAAAATTCCGAGGCTAAACATCACCACAACGATGGGCATTACCCAAACTGCATAGCGTTTATTATCTCCTAGATTAATCGCCTCAGTGAACGGGACAGCATTCAATTTCGAGCTGCGTTGCTGAACACTCGCTTGAATTAACTCGTAATCGCGAGAGTTTGGATCCATGCGATCGCTCAATTGAAGTGTATTTAATAATCGATCTGATATGTTCGGAAAAAACCTTCCAATAATGCTTGAGGCTTGATAACGATTGATGCGTTTCCCAAATGATTTCAGTTTTAGAAGCGGAATAATCACGAAGCGAATCATGATTAACGCATTCACGAAAATGAACCCGAAGAACAATGTAGCACGCACAGCCGAGTTAAATCGACCTATGTATTCCAGGGTGATTACCGACAAATAAGTGAACAACAAAACACCGATGAAAAGGATCACTCCCTTCACCATTTGGTTCTTGTAATACTTTCGAATGAAAGCATCAATTTGGTTTAATAAACGATCAAAACTACTCATAGCGAATACTCGAACTAACTAAGATATAACAATACACCATTGTTTACTATACAATAAACGTTAATTAACAGTACAATCGTATGAACGGTTCGTTTAATCAAAAACGCGCTGTATTACTATTCATTACGTATCTTTGCCCTCAAATTAAAGATAGAGTTATGTCACAACCGGTTCGCGTACGTTTTGCACCGTCTCCAACAGGACCTCTTCACATGGGTGGAGTTCGAACGGCACTTTACAATTATTTGTTCGCTAAAAAGCACAGTGGAACATTTGTTATTCGTATTGAAGATACGGATCAAACACGTTTCGTTGAAGGTGCTCAGGATTACATTCTTGACGCATTGGATTGGTGTGGGATTATGCCAGCCGAAGGGCCAGGAATTGGTGGTGATTATGGACCATATGTGCAATCTGAACGCAGAGAGATGTACCGTCCGTATGCTGAACAATTGGTTAAGGCAGATAAGGCATACTACGCGTTCGATACGTCTGAGGAATTAGACGCCATGCGCGAGCAAGCGAAACAAATGGGAATGCCGAACTGGCAATACAACAGTGTGACGCGTAGCAATATGAAAAACTCTTTGACTTTGTCTTCGGATGAAGTTCAAAAACGATTGGATTCAGGAGATCCTTATACCATCCGATTCAAAATGCCACGAAATGAAGATGTTCGTTTCGAGGATGAAATCCGTGGATGGGTGGTTGTGAACACCAATAACTTGGATGATAAAATCTTGTTTAAATCGGATGGAATGCCGACTTATCACTTAGCGAATATTGTAGATGATCATACGATGGCCATCTCTCATGTTATTCGTGGTGAAGAATGGTTGCCCTCTGCTCCACTGCACGTTTTGTTGTATAGAGCCTTCGAATGGGATTGTCCAAAATTCGCTCACTTGCCATTGATTTTGAAGCCAAACGGAAACGGAAAACTTTCCAAGCGTGATGGTGATAAAGGTGGTTTCCCGGTATTCCCTACCAACTGGAAAACTTCGGAAGGAGAAACGTTCCCTGGATACCGCGAGCAAGGATATTACTCCGAAGCCTTCGTAAACATGTTAGCATTCTTGGGATGGAACCCTGGAACTCCGCAAGAGATTTTCTCATTGGAAGAGTTGTGCGAAGCCTTCTCTCTGGAGCGCGTTTCTAAAGCGGGAGCTAAGTTCGATCCTGACAAAACAAAATGGTTCCAACAGCAGCACTTGCGTATGCGTGATGATCAAACTTTGGCAGCTGAATTGAAATCTGCAGTAGATACAGATCTTTCTGAAGACGCTTTGGCAACGATTAGCGGTTTAATGAAAGAGCGTGCGACGTTTATTCAAGACATCCAAACCGAAGGTGATTTCTTATTTGGTACTCCAACTTCTTACGATGAGAAAACGGTACGTAAAAAATGGAAAGAAGAAGCTCCGGGTTTGATGTCTGAATGGGCATCTGTTTTAGAAGGTCTTTCTTCGTTTGACGCCGCGACTATCGAAACAGAATTCAAAGCGATGTTGGAAGCAAAAGAGCTAGGAATTGGACGCGTTCTTCCTTTGTTCCGTTTGCTATTGACAGGAAAAGGAATGGGCCCAAGCATGTTCGAAATTGCTGAGTTCCTAGGAAAAGAAGAAACGTTGAACCGCATGAAAGCGGGAATCGACGCAATCGCACAAGTACAGCAAGCCTAAAAAGATGAAGCATACCATTGAAGTCAATGGAATCAAGCTCTATGCGCACCATGGATGTCTTCCTGAAGAAGAAGCTATTGGTGGACACTATATCGTTGATGTAGCCATTACAACAGACTTCACAGAGGCGATGCAGAACGACTATCTTAACAAGACGGTAGATTATGTCGATGTCAACCGAATTGTTTCGCGAGAAATGGCTATTCGTTCCAAATTGATCGAACACGTAGGATATCGTATCGTACAAGCACTGAAATCAGAAGTTTCCGGAATTGATTCTTTGAAAGTCAAGGTGACAAAACTTACACCGCCAATTAATGGTGATGTGAATGATGTTGCGATTATTATTGAAGGATAAAAAGATAAAAGACGCAAGATTTGATTGAGGATAATCGTCTTCCCCCCTCCCCTTGAGGGGAGAATTAAAGAGGGGTGACATCCAAAGATTAACATATTTCCATCACCCTCCCGAGACCTCCCTAAAGGGAGGAGAAATACGAATTTTTTCCTATCTTTCCTTTGTCTATCCAAGGGATTACGTATCTTTGGCGACCGACATAAAAAAATGGTCCTGTGGCCGAGGGGCTTAGGCACTGGTCTGCAAAACCAGTTACAGCGGTTCGAATCCGCTCGGGACCTCAAAAATTCCCTCTGATTTCGATCAGGGGGTTTCTTTTTTAAGACGAATATGAGAATAGGTAGTGATTTTGATAAAATGGAGTTTTCATGGTTCGGATTGGATCTTTTAGAACCGAATGCGCTCCTTACTGATACACTTATTTCCATCTTCGCTTTTACCTTCGCTATTCTTGTAGCAAAAAACTTTCCCAGACAGCCTTTTTATAACCGATGGAAGTGGTTATTCATCCTTCAGGGAGCTTCGTTCTTCTTAGGGGGATTTGGACATGTTCTTTATAATTACACAGGTGTTTGGGGAAAGTTTGTACCGATGATTTTTGCAACGGGTTTTGTAATGATGGTGGAGCACTCCATGTTGACGTTAATTCCAGAAAGCAAGCGAAAGATCTTCCTAACGTTATCGAAAGTAAAAGCAGGAATTACCTTGAGCATCTTAACAACGATGATGTTTACCATGGATGTCGAAAACAACCTTCCGAAATTGCTTTTGGTGCCTAGTTTAAATACCACAATCGGTTATTTTGCAACGCAATTCTTTCTGGGGATTAAGTATGGTAGAACGAAATCCAGAGCATTATATCTATTACCTATCAGTGTACTTGTCTTGGTTCCAGCGGGGATTTTCCAGATCATGAAAATCAACTTTCATCCATGGTTTGATCGTAATGACGCGGGTCATTTATTGATCGTTATCTCATTGTTCTTGTATTATTTCGCGATCAAGGGATATTATCGCGATACGAAAGAAGTGATTACTGCTGAATCGTAATGGTATTAGAGGTTGTGAACCCGCGACCATCTTCCGTTGTTGCAGTGATGAAGTAAGCAAATACTCCTCTACGATTCTGTAATTCTACGTACTCTCCAGATCGTTGATCGCGTCCATCCCATCGGAAATCTGGATCATTTGTTCTGTAGACCTCTTCTCCTCTATTGTTGTACACAACGAATTCGAATGAGTCAAACTCTACATTGCGATCCTTCATGAAATACTCATCATTTCGACGGTCTCCATCCGGTGTAAACACGTTCGGCATGATGACACGAATCTCCTCACGAACTTCTGGTGTTTCAACGATATCAACCACAGTTGCTTTCACTGGTTCATCTTCAGATGTCACTTTTTCATCTGGAAGAATCGGCATGATCGTTTTGGATTCATTTGGATTAGTAACTACTGGTGCCGTTGAAGGATCCGCAGGAACATTCGTTTTATTTCCACCTTTCGGATCATTTACGTTCTCGCCCGGAACGTTTGTAGATGCAGTATTGACATCTGGGTTACCTGTTGGTTCGGATTGAAGTTCTTGCGATTTATTGTTTCGATTCACGTCATTTACTGCTGGCAAACCATTATCTACAACAAACGTTTTATCATCTGTTTTTGGAGTTTCAACTTGCTGCTGATCGTTCGAAGTTTCAGATACCGTTGTGGTAGTATCCTTCTTCGTTTGTGGATTTTCTGAATCGGAATTTGTGTACAGAACTACTCCAGTTGTAATGACTGCAGCGCCTGAAACACCGATAATTGCTTTGGTCAATAAAGACATACCACCTGTAGCGGCTGCACCGGCAGATGCACCCACTTGAGAAGCAACGTTAGCCCATAAATCTGGGTTTACCTTTGCTTCAAAATTCCCCAATTTCTCGGAGAACAGGTCTTTTATTTGGTCTTTATCGCTCAATTCCTAGCTCTTCTAATTTCACTTTTAAGTAACTCCTTGCACGAGAGTACTGACTCTTAGACGTATTTTCTGATATGTTTAGTTGCATGGCGATCTCTTTATGTGAATATCCTTCGATTGCAAACATGTTAAAAACGACCCTGTATCCGTCCGGCAAATCATTCACAATCTTCATGAGATCATCTGCAGCCAAGCCTTCCACAATATGGCTATCCAGTTCTAATTTGTAATCTACATCATCAACATTCACATTGTCTTTAAACTTGACATTCCGTCTAATTTCATCCAATGCCGTATTTACAATGATTCTCCGAATCCAACCTTCCAATGATCCATTTCCAGAATAATTAGAAAGTTTCGTAAATACTTTCACAAATCCATCTTGCAGTACATCCTCCGCTTGCTCGGTATTTTTCGCATATCTCATGCATACACCTAGCATTTTTGGAGCAAACTTATCAAACAACGCACGCTGCGCTCTGGCATCACCTTTCAAACACTTTTTCACCAAAGCCGAATCATCCATAAACAGCGCTTATTCTTGAAGACCTAAAAATGGTAAAAAAGGTTGCATCGTCCTTAAAATATGTCGGAAAATGGGTCAATTATCGTATTTTCGTGACTCCAAAAACTGTACATGAAATATCAGGCGATCCTATTGCTCACCTTTCTAACTTCAATTGGATTTGCGCAGGAAACAACATTACCCAAACTCAAAAAAGGACGTTGGGTAGCTGGCCTACAATTGAATGATAAAAACGTACTTCCGTTTGAAATGGAAGTGCAAAAAGTCGACGGTGGTTACCAATTTTACGTAGTAAATGGGGATGAAATGATTGAAATGCAATCGCCTAAAGTGGAGAATGACAGTATTCATCTTCGCTTCCCTTATTTCAATTCTGAATTGGTTTTTGTAGCCGATGGTAAAAAAGCCATCAGCGGATACTGGCAAAATTTCAATAAGAAGAATTACACGATTCCATTTACTGCAGAACGATCCAAAAAGAATGCGCGTTTCTCTGAAACAAAGAAGAAGGCGGATATGTTGGCTCAGGTAAATGGTAAATGGGAAGTAGCTTTCAGTTATGGATCTGAATCCGAATATCCTGCAGTTGGAATTTTCAACCAAGAAGATGAAGTAGTTACCGGAACCTTTTTAACGGAAACAGGCGACTATCGATTCTTAGCTGGAAACGTAACAGAAGACAGCTTGTATCTTTCTTGTTTTGATGGATCGCATGCCTTCTTGTTTAAAGCACGTAAGGATGGTTCAAACTTAGAAGGAAGGTTCTTCAGTGGAAAGCACTGGTCGACCAAATGGATGGGAAAACCGAATGAGCAATTCGAAATTGGAAGTCCTGAGAAACTGACTTACATCGAAGGTGATAGTACCGTAAGCTTTAATTTGTCCAATTTGGATGGGAAGTCTGTCCTATTTCCGAACAGCACTACGGAAGGAAAAGTAGTGATCATTCAAATCATGGGAACCTGGTGCCCAAATTGCTTGGATGAAACGATGTACTACAAGAAATTAAAGGAACGATACCAAGACCAAGGATTGGAAATTATCTCTGTGTGTTACGAAGTCGGAGATTCTTTTGAAGAGCACAAAGAAAATATTGAGCGCCTCCGTGATCGATTGGGATTGGATTTCACTTTTGTTGTTGGTGGAAGCGCGAATAAATCTTTAGCCTCAAGTCACTTTAATATGTTGAACGAGGTAATCTCCTTCCCGACTTCCATTTTCATAGGTCGTGATGGGGAAGTAAAACGCGTTCACACAGGATTCAATGGGCCAGGAACAGGAGACATCTACTTGCAATACGTTGAAGAAACCAACGCATTGATCGAATTCCTTCTTGCTCAGTAAGAATTAGCCACAAGCAATTTTATTCACGCGACGTTCATGACGTCCGCCTTCAAATTCCGTTGAAAGGAATACGTCCACCATTTCAAGAGCTTCTTCTGTGCTTACAAAGCGTGCCGGTAAAGCAATGATATTAGCGTTATTATGCTCACGTGCCAGCTGTGCAATTTCCTTTTGCCAACACAATGCACTGCGAACGCCCTGATGTTTATTCGCCGTCATGTTGATTCCATTCCCTGAACCACAAATCAAGATCCCAAGCGTACCTGGATTCTCTTCTACTTTTGAAGCCACTGGATGACCGAAATCCGGGTAATCAATGCTGTCCTCTGAATAACATCCGAAGTCTTCAACCTCGTATCCTTTGAATTGTAAATGTTCGATAAGAGTCGCTTTCAATTGAAAACCTGCGTGATCTGCTCCGATGGGTAAGTATTTGCTCATGAGAAATGGAATTTGAAACAAAACTATAGCATATTCACATCTCCATCAAGTTTTACACATTGAAGAAATCAACACATCCCATACAGCCCGTAAATAGGGAAGGAAGAATTCTGAATTTTCAACCTTGTTTTACACAATGTTGTTCATAACGGTGGATAAGTCTCCAAATCTTTTTCTTGGAAGTCTGCCAGAAAACTATAAGCACAGTGTAAATTGAATTTCAAAGAAAATTTCACGCGTATTTTTCCCGACTTATCCTTACATAATGAACACACAACTGAGCTTCAAAAACAGAAATTCTATTCACATGTTAACCGAATATGAAATTGTGAATAACTCCACGCAATTATCTATTCAATTGAAGAATCAATATGGAAAACCATGTGGATAAATGCATGTTTGTTTTTGATAACGTTATTAGCAAACAATTCGTTCACAATTTCCAAACATATTAACAGCTCTAATAAGAATGAATAAATCTTCTTTTTAAAAAAAGTATATATCTATTCATTTGAATTGTGAACAACGAAAACAGCAATTGGATTTTTTCAATCAAATTTCTATCTTCTATAAGTCGACTACGTAACTATTTAAAAATCAATAAAATAATTTTGTTGCGGTCGGCGCGGCTGGGCTGTTTCCAAAATTAACGCATCTTTGTAACTGCGTGGTTTCTAATAACCAACGAATGATTAAGAAATTATTGGCGCTTCTCGAGTACGATTCTCCACGGTTTCGTCTGTTCCATAATCCTGAAAATAGCTTTCTGCGCATAGCATCAGGACAGGCTTTTGCTACCTTAATTGTGGCACCCTTGTACGTTTACATAATGTATCGTACTCAGGCTCCTGAAATTTATGTTTGGAACGGAATTATTTACGCGATTTCCTTCCCAATCATTTGCTCCATTTTTTATTGGATAAAAGCACTTCGAACGTGGCTGATTTATGCCTTCATGGTTGAATTTTTCATTCTCACATTCATAGCGTATGCGAATCTCAGAGGCTCCGGATTTCAGCAAGATGAATTGGTATTTTTCTTCCTGTTTTATCTCATGGCCAGTATTGCAATTCAACGCTTATACATGGCCATCTTATTCCAGGTCGGAATTCTTCTTGCGTTCCTAGCGGATAATCAAGCTTTGGAGGCAAGTGCGAATACGCCGTTCCTAGTTGTAGGAGTTTTTCTGATCGTTGGATTATCGATTTGTACCGTCGTGTATTTGCGACGACAATTGCTGTATTCCTTCAAGGATTATATTTCTTACTTGAAGCGAATCGTCAACAATCCCGGGACGGGTTATGTGTTGTTGAAGCAATCGAACTTAGCCATCACCGATAATAACGATGAAGTATTACGTGTCTTCGATATCGAAGAAGAGGATCTCGCCGACACTTTCACAACCTTCTTCAATGAGGAAGAGCGAAAAACCTTGTTGGGTTTAAAACTCGGACACAGATTCAAGAAGCAAATCAGTCTTTCGCGTCACAATGCTCGGAATTACGCCGAGGTTCGGATCACGACTGTGATGTTGAAGAACGATCCTTTTTTGATCGCTTCCATTACCAACGTAACGGATGAAGTTTTGAAGCGGGAAGAGCTTCAATTGAAGGAAAAACGATACAGAAATCTGTACTTCCGTAATAAAGCAGGGGTATTCACTTTGAATAACAGAACACAGGTAATTGAGGCAAATGATACCTTCTTCAAGATGTTCGAGAATTCATTGAAAAAAGGAGATCGATTATTCAAGGATGAGAACTATACCGACTGGTCGTTCATCATGGAATCGTTGAATTCTTCTGAGAAAGCGCAGAGTTATCAAACGCAATATTTACTGGATTCTGGAAATCAAAAAACGTTTGTCTTCAGCTGGTACATTGACGAGCAAACGGGGTACATTGAAGGATCGGTAATTGACCTGACGAGCATTGAAAAAGCGAACCAGGCATTGAAAGAAAGTGAGGAAAAGTATCGTTTGATTTACGAGGAATCGAATGATGCTATTTTGCTTTTGGACGGCGATCGAATTGTGGATGCGAACAAGCAAACCGAAGAGATGTTTGGATTGAATCGAAAAGAATTATTGACGAAAAACCTCTTCGATTTATCCTTCGATTCAGATGTCAATTTAGAGAAGAAATACCAACGCGAAAAAGCACGCTTATCATCTTCCCGAAGCATTCGTTTCAATTGGCTGTTTGATGGCGCGGAAAGTGTTATTGAATCCGAAGTATCGTTGGTGGAAGTAATGATTGGAAACAAGCTTTTCTATCAGTGTGTAATTCACGATACCACCGAACAGAATAAATTGGCAAAGGAGCAATTGCGTGCTGAGTTAGCCGAGGAAACGAATGTGAAACTGGCCGCCGAAATCGAAGAGCGAATCAAAGCGGAGACGAAATTGCAGGAACAGTTCTTGAGAACACGCGCCATCTTCGAAAGTTCGTCCAACACGCTTTTGATTACATCGACGCCAACTGGAGAAATCACCTTCTTCAATTCACACTGTCATAATTACTTCCAGAAGCGATTTAACCTGCTTGTGGTGAAAGATCGCAACTTCTTCAACTACCTAGAAGGAATTGTTTCTGTGCGTCGTCGTCGAATGCTCCGAATTGTCTTTGTGAGCGTTCGAAAAGGAGAATCACGTCAGTACGAAGTTCGATTGACTAGAGACGGCGTTGATTTTTGGTTGGAGCTGTTCATTAACCCAATTTTTGATACGGAAGGAGAGGTGGTGGAGATCTCCATGGTCGCGCATGATATCACCGAGAAAAAACGCTCCAGTATTGGAATTGAAGAATCATTGAAGGAGAAAGATGTGCTTTTGAAAGAGATTCACCACAGGGTGAAAAACAACTTGCAGGTAATCTCCAGTATCCTGAACCTTCAAAGCTCTTTTGTGAGCGATGAAAACACGCTTGGAATCCTTCAGGAAAGTCGAAACCGAATTCGATCTATGGCGATCATCCACGAGAACCTGTATCGAACCGAAGATTTTGCGAGCATCAAGTTTGATAATTACCTACGAAACCTATCCGCGAATTTGATCGCTTCGTACAGCGTCGATCGTAAAATTGATTTCGATGCCGACTTACAAGAAGTGGATTTGGTGTTGGATCAAGCCATCCCTTGCGGATTGTTGACGAACGAATTGATCACAAACGCATTGAAGTACGCTTGGGAAGGGCAGGAAGGCGTTTCAACCATTCGATTGCGATTAGAGCAGGAGGGAGACATGATCAAACTTACCATTGCCGATAATGGTATTGGGCTTCCACAGGAGTTTAAAGACATGCAGTCGGATACCTTAGGGTTGCAATTGGTAACTACGCTCGCCGAACAGTTGGATGCTGAGTTGAAAGTGAACTCGAACCAAGGTACAGAGTTTCAGCTTACTTTCGAAAACGTGAAACGAGTGACAATTCACCCGGGAACGGAATCATGATTTCCTAACGAAAAGAAGGGTGCGGAAAGAAGCGAATTTTTAATTACATTTGAAGTACACTGTAAGATCCTTATGTCCAAAGTAAATGTATTGGTTGTAGAAGATGAGTCTATCGTCTCGAAAGATATTCAGCACAGTTTGAAGAAGTTGGGCTACAACGTTGTTGGTGCATCTGCAACAGGTGAGAAAGCAATTGAGTTAGCTGGAAGCGAACAACCGGACATCGTTTTGATGGATATCATGCTCAAAGGAGATATGAATGGTATCGAAGCGGCTGAAGCCATCAAGACACAGTATTCCATTCCAGTAATTTTCTTAACAGCTTACGCGGACGAGTCGACGCTTTCCAAAGCGAAAATTACTCAACCATACGGTTACATTCTCAAGCCATTCAAGGAGATTGATTTGCATACGACCATCGAAATGGCGATTTACAAGCATGGAAAGGAGTTGGAGGTGGTGAAAGAGCGCGATTTGCTTTTCTCTATAGTGGAGAACAAAGAAAGCAGCTCAAGCGATTTCATTTTCGTGAAGTCGAACAGTAAGTTGGTGAAATTACGCAACGATGAAATCTACTACATCGAAGCATTGAAAGATTATGTAGTCATTCACACTCCAGGAACACGCTACACGATTCACTCTACCATGAAGGATATCGAAGCGAAAATGGGGGAGGAAGAATTCATTCGCGTTCACCGCTCGTACATCGTTCGAATCGATAAAATCGCAACGATTGAATATCCAAACCTGACTTTGGAGAACATCAAGAAAATCATTCCAATCGGAGGATCTTACCGCGATGAGATGAACAAGCGTATTCGTACGGTGTAAGTAAGAAAGAGAGTTTTAATGGGTAAAAAGTTGAAAGCTGAAGGCTTAAAGATCCTTTTACTTTCTGGCTTTTAGCCTTTCGCTTTTTTACTCCTCTTTAATCAACTCCAAATCAATCTGGCGTTTGCGAACAGAAACCTCATAAATCTGCACCTTCACCGGATCGCCAATATTGTACGTTTTCTTGGTTTTTGCTCCAATAATCGTGAATGAATCCGCATCGAAATAGAAACGATCGCCTGGAATTTGCGCCATTGGAATCATTCCTTCGCAGTGATTTTCGGTCATTTTCACGAACATTCCGAACTCGGCAATTCCCGCAACGGTTCCTTCGAAAATCTCACCAATCTTATCCATCACAAACAAGGTCTGGAAGTATTTTGTGCTTTCGCGCTCTGCTTCAATCGCTTTGCGTTCCATGCGCGAGATGCGCTTGGCAACATCATTCAATTCGTTTCCGTAGCTCAATTTCTTGTTGTGAATCACTTCAAAAAGAACGCGGTGTACGATCAAATCGGCGTAACGTCGAATAGGAGAGGTAAAGTGTGCGTAATGCTCAAATGCCAATCCATAGTGACCAATATTTTGTGTTTCGTAACTTGCTTTTGCCATCGATCGAATGGCCATCGATTGAATAATAGAGTACTCGTTTTTCAATTTAATATCCTGCAATAAAGCGTTGATTTTTTTGGAAATCGTGCGCTCATCCGATAGGTCAATATCGTATCCAAACTTCTGAACGAAGAGGTCGAATAATTGAATTTTCTCAGGACTTGGCCTGTCGTGACAACGGTAAATAAATGGAATTTTCGGAGCGTCTTTTTTATCGGGTTGAGAGATGAAAGTAGCGACGCTTCTGTTGGCCAAAAGCATGAATTCCTCAATCAATTTATTCGCGTCTTTTGAGGTTTTGATCACTACTTTTTCCGGCATCCCTTCATCGTCCAAACGGAAGCGAACTTCCTCCGACTCAATGTTCATTGCACCGGATTTTAGACGTCTTTTCCGCAAAATTTTAGCGATTTTATCTAAAATAACGATCTCATCACGATAATCGCCATCAGTCCCTTCGATGATTTCTTGGGCTTCTTCATAGGTAAATCGACGGTTGGAATGAATGACAGTTTTCCCGTACCATTCCTTGTACACTTTCCCGCTTTCGTCCATTTCAAAAACAGCTGAAAAACTGAATTTGTCTTCGTTCGGTCGAAGGGAACACGCCATGTTAGAAAGTTGCTCCGGCAACATAGGAATAACGCGATCCACCAAGTAAACCGAATTCGATCGTTTCAACGCTTCGGCATCCATCGCAGACCCCGGTCGAACGTAATGACTTACATCGGCAATGTGAACTCCCACTTCGATGTTTCCATTTTCCAAACGCTTGAACGAAAGCGCATCGTCAAAATCGCGGGCATCGTGCGGGTCAATGGTAAAGGTATCGACATCTCTGAAGTCACGGCGTTTTAACACTTCGTTTGGATCCAATTCCATTCCTACTTGTTCAGCTTCGGACATTACGGAATCAGGGAAGGCGTAATCAATACCATTGTTGACCAAAATGCTGATCATTTCCACATCATTTCCGCCGCTGTTTCCAAGGTTCTCAACAACTTCTCCGTACGGGTTATCCGCCGATTGTGGCCAAGCCGTAATTCGAACCAACGCCTTATCGCCGTTCTTCGCACCGTTCAATTTTCCTTTCGGAATGAAAATATCGGTACCCACTTTCGAGTTATCGGGAACCAAAAAGGCGAACTTATCTTCTTCTTGAATTGTTCCGACAAACTGAGTTCGTTCACGCTCTTCGACACTTACAATCACTCCTTCATTTCGGGAGCTTCCTTTCTTAGTGATTTGAACGATAACCCGGTCGCCACCCAAAGCCTGATTCAAGTTCTTCGGATGAATAAAAACATCCAAATAGGAGGGATCATCCAACACCACAAATCCTGCACCGCGAGGAGTAATTTGCAAGGTTCCTATAAGTGCATTCGATTCGGTATTCAGTCCGTAAATGCTATGCCCCGATTTCATCAAAAAGCCTTGTTTGACCAAATCTTCCAACACATTAAACACGAGTTTACGCAATGCGGAATCACGAACATCGATCAAATGACACACTTGTTTATGCGTTAAATTCGACTCGGGATTTTGCGTAAAAACTTTTCGAAGGGTTTGTGTTAAGCTCTGTTTCAGCTTTTTATTCGGCGACTTTTTGCGTTTCGACATACACGAAAGTACTGTTTAATTTAGAACAAATCTAAGCGTGCTGATCGAAACAATTACTACCTAGTTCATTAATTTTGTGTAAAACACGATAACATGAATGCACGCGTAGAAAAAGCACTAAACGATCAAATTAAATTGGAAGCATCGTCTTCGCAGTTCTATCTTGCTATGGCCTCTTGGGCAGAGACGCAAGGACTAAGTGGAACAGCGCAGTTTATGTACATGCACTCAGACGAGGAGCGTTTCCATATGTTGAAGTTGGTGAAGTTTGTGAACGAGAGAGGAGGGACCGCGGTAATTCCAGGATTGGAGAATCCACCGGCAGAATTCGATTCATTACAGAATGTATTTTCCTTGCTTTTGGAGCACGAACTGCAAGTAACAGACAGCATCAACAACCTTGTAGACGTTTGTTTGCAGGAGAAAGATTATACGACGCATAACTTTGTTCAATGGTACGTCTCCGAGCAATTGGAAGAGGAAGCATTGGCTCGTACTATCTTGGATAAAGTAAGTATGATCGGTGAAGACAAAGCCGGATTGTACATGTTCGATCGCGATCTTGAAAACTCCGCAATTCAAGGTGCAACCGTAAGTGACGCAGGAGGAAACGCTTAATTACCAATATTTTTTGGTAACTTTTCCATCGAATGTCACGCTGGATAGTAAGAACGTTTTTCTCCCTACTTTTCTTTAGCCCCTCCTGGGGACAGAGCGAATTATGTTTTAGAAATTTCACTATCAACGATGGATTATCCCAGAGTTCGGCACTTTGCATGGTGCAGGATGAGGTCAATTCTTTGTGGATTGGGACGCAGGATGGACTGAACCGATACGACGGTCATGCCTTTCAAACCTACAGTTCTAACGACACGAAGGGACTTTCTAGTGACTATGTTCGAGCGGCAGTTCGAGGTAAAGATGGCGTGCTTTGGTTTGGAACCAACAGCGGCCTAACAAGCTTCGATATTCGATCCGAATCTTTCAAAACGTATCACGATTCTGGTACCAATGCGCTGGACATTATCGATTTATCTGTAGATCGAAGTGGGGTTGTTTGGATTGCCACCGTGGACAAAGGATTGTATACCTTCAACCCGTCTAACAGTAAATTAAAGTCCTATCTCAGCGAAATTCCGTCCAAAAAAACGACACAAGTTTTAGCCGTTGGAAAGCACGTTATTGTCTCGGCAGAAGGGAAGGGCCTCTTTGTGATGGAAGGGGGACGACAAACACATTTGTACAGCGCCACAGTTAAAAGGAATGATGTCATCATCAACAATATTCGTCCTTGGAACGATAAAAAAGTGCTGCTCGCGACAGGAAAAGGAGTTTATATCTACGACATAGAGAAGCACGACATGCGAAAAGAGCGCATTAGCGACGAGCTGGAGTCGTTTAATGTGAATGCCACGGATGTCTATTGTACTCAGAATAAAGAATGGATCATCGCGACGAAAAGCGAAGGTTTGATTGTAGTGGAAGGCGACTTTACGAAGCAGTACACCGAAGATATTTTCCAAAAAAATGCCCTTTTAATCAATGAATTGAATTCTATCTACAGCGATAATTCTGGAAACGTTTGGATTGGATCGCAAAGGGGAATTTCAGTATTCAACATCGATGATAGTGGCATTTTGGGATATGGCCCTAGCGGCAACGATCAAAAAGGAATTCCGACGTCGAATGTGTGGAGCTTTGCTGAATCGAAATCGGGAAGATATACGTTCATTGGAACCGACCGTGCTGTTTCTCGATGGGATAGAAGAACGGGCGCATTCAAACAATTTTACCGAAGCAAGGAACAATCTACCCTTGGAACAGGAGAGATGGACGTGCTCAACATGCACGTGATTTCTGACAATAAATTACTCATTGCTTGTGCTGACGGAGCCTATGAATTGATAATACGTGCCGACGGATATGAATTCAAGCAGATTCAAGATCCCGAAATGAGCGCCGAGTTCTTCAAGACCTACAGCATTTTGCATTGGAAAGGATCAAAATATTTTTTCGCAACCCGTGGGGGAGTGTTGATGTACGATGTTCAAACGAAGGAATTATCGATTTTCACGCACGATCCAAACAACCCGGGAGCTTCATTAACTGATGGAATTTGTCGTGTTTCCTACAAGGATCGTTATGGAAATGTTTGGTTCGCGACTAGCGTTGGTGGGCTGAGTCAATTGAAAGAACAAAACGGAGAAATCACCATTATTCCGTATCGTTACAATAAGCAACTTCGAAAGGCAAGTACGGATTATATCACGTCCATTTTTGTAGATAAAAAAGGCAATTATTGGTTGTCGACATTAGGTGCCGGACTGATCAAATGGAACGAGAAAACGAAGAAATCAAAAGTATATAACGAGAAGGATGGGCTGCCAAACGGTGTCATCTATAGCGTATTAGAAGGCAGTGAAGGCAATCTTTGGTTGAGCACAAATAAAGGGTTGTGTTCGTTCTCGCCATCAACAGGAAAAGTAAAGGTATTCACTGAGCAAGAAGGACTGATGAGCAACGAGTTCAATCTTGGAGCTTACATGAAAGGCAAGGATGGCTACTTGTACTTCGGAGGAATTTACGGATACAATTATTTCCAACCAGCCAGCCTATCCCGACGCAAGAAAGATCTCAGCATCACGTTCACGAAATTCAAATTAGAGAATGAATGGCTCACACCAGGAAAAGAAGAGGTTCCGTTACGAGCGCCCATTTTTAAAACCAAAGAACTCTTCCTTGATTACCGCCAAAACAGTTTCACGCTACGCTTCCAGCCATCGGATATCGGTGATGGAGAAACCGTGAATTATAAATATCACTTATTGGGTTCCGACGAAGGGGAAATCTATCACGGATCCAGTAATGAAATTCACTTCAACGCTTTAGCTTCCGGAGATTACGAACTCTTAATTTACGCGCGACGCGGTAATGGTGAATGGAGTGAAGTTCCAGCTAGAATGAAAATTCACATCGCTTCGCCGTTCTGGAGAACTTGGTGGTTCTGGACGATCATCGGCGTTTTGGCCTTGCTCGGAGTTCGAATCTTCATCCGACGCCGTGTAGATGCTGCCCGAAGAGAGCAAATCCGATTGGAGATTAAGGTAAAGAACAGAACCCGCGAGATCCAGCAACAAAATCAGAAGATTGCCGCGCAAAAACTGAAAATTGAGGAGGAGCGTAACAAGGTAGTCAAGCAACAGAAGTTGTTGCAAATTGAGAAAGACAAGACGGAGAAACTCCTCAAGAACGTGATCCCGGCGTCCACCGCAGAAGAGTTGAAGAAACGAGGAAAAGCACGAGCGCGTGCCTACAAAACAGTGTCCGTATTGTTTACCGATTTCGTTGGATTTACCAAGATTTCCGATAAAACACAGCCAACAGAATTGGTAAAGAAACTTGACGTCTACTTTACCAAGTTCGATGAGATCATCGTGAAGAATAACCTTGAGAAAATCAAAACAATTGGAGATGCGTACATGTGTGCGGGAGGCGTTCCGGTTCGAAATAATACCAATCCGATTGACACCTGTTTAGCAGCGGTTCAGATTCAACATTACATGACGCAACGTAAAAACGACGCGATTGCAAATGGCAGTGAATACTGGGAATTACGACTCGGAATTAATACGGGAGAAGTAACGGCCGGTGTAATCGGAAGTGAACGATTGGCATACGATGTTTGGGGAGCCACAGTGAATCAAGCACAGCGCATGGAGATGTTAGGAGCACCGGGCAAAGTGACGATTTCAGGCGCGACCTTCGAATTGATAGAACCGTATTTCGATTGCACGTTTAAAGGAAAGGCGCAAACGAAAAGCCGCGGATTGATTGACATGTATGAAGTCAATCGCATTAAGCCGGAACTTTCTGAAAACGGCGAAGGGATCTATCCGAACAAACGCTTCAAGGAGATTGTCAACCTGCACTTATATAGTTCGATTAACTACTACAAGGCGGAGCGCTACATCATGAAGCTATTGGATCAACAGCTTTCTCCGAAACTGCATTATCACAGTGTCGGTCATTCAAAGGACGTCGTAAATGCAGTGGAACGAATTGCACTCTTGGAAAACGTAACCGATGAAGCCTTGTTTTTATTGAAATCTGCTGCGAACTATCACGATGCCGGCTTCATTGAACAATACGATGCTAATGAACCAGTAGGAGCGCGCTTGGCCGGAGAAATTCTACCCCGTTTCGGATACACACAAGCCGATATCAATGTGATTCAGGAGCTCATTTACGCGACGCGCATTCCGCACGACCCTCAGAACCATTTGCAAGAAATCCTCTGTGATGCCGACCTAGACTATCTCGGCCGTGATGATTTCCATGAAATTGCCGACAATCTGCGAAGAGAACTCAAAGAGCACGGGAAAATCCAAAGCGATCGCCAATGGGATGAGATTCAAGTAGGCTTCCTGAAAATGCATAAGTACTTCACGAAAACAGCCATCGAAACGCGTCGTGAGAAGAAAATGAAGCACCTCAAGGAAGTTCAGGAGCGCTTGGAGCGTGATGAGTATGAGGATTAGTAAACAGACGCTAGATAGTGAGACTTTAGACACTAGAAGCCAGGTTTAAAAAAACGTCAATCATTTTATTTACAGGAAATACTTTCTCCTCCCTTGAGGGAGGTCTCGGGAGGGTGACGGTCAGGTAGCCAACACTGCGAAGTATCTATCTGAGTGTCCGAACAGAATCAAAACAAAATTTAAGCGGAAATAGACCGGTAATACGCTAATTATTTGTCACCCTCCGCCTTCGGCACCTCCCTCAAGGGAGGAGAGCAGTTTTCCCGGGACACTGAGGCTCTCGCCGTTCCTGCCGCAGGCAGGAAGTGCAACGGCAGAAAAACAAAAAAGGGACACTCAATGAGCATCCCTTACTATTTCCATAGTCTTAACTTCTAATTAAAATCCGCAGCGAATGAGAACGAACCTTCGATTGGGTTCATAATCAAAGTTGGGATTCGAGCGTCGTTCATAATTACGATTTCCTCGTTTCCTCCAGCTAGAGTTCCTAGTAAGCTGTTTTTGTTGCTATTCATGATCGCGATCAAATCCGCCTTCATTTCTTTAGCGTGATCTACAACGGCTTTATTGAATGAACCTTCAATCATTGTGGCAGTCACAGCGATGTCGCGCTCTTGGAAGTATTTCTTCGCAAAAGCGATGTTTGCTTTTACCTGCTTCTTCAAGAACTCATCCGACTCGTCTGGTGTAACTACGTGCACACGAGAATTGAAGTATTTCGCGATGTTGGAAACAATAGCCAATTTCTGCTTTGTTTCTTTATTCAAATCCAATGGAACAACGATATCATCGTATCCTGTTTCCTTTGGTGTTTTCTCTTGAACGATAACGAAAGGAACGCTTGAATTTGTGATTACTTTCAATGCATTCATTCCTGTCAAGTGCTGCCATCCGTGGGCACCGTGCGTACCCATAAAGATCAGCTCAGAGTGATGTTCAGAAGCAAAATCTCCGATGTCTTCAAAGATACTTCCGCGGCGTACAGAAGGATGAACTTTAACAGTGGTGTCCAATTTATCGATGATAGCGTTTAGTTTCTTTTCAGCGCTATCAATGTCTTTTTGTTTCGCAACAACGTGCAAAAGGTAGATTTCAGCACCCAATGGCTTTGCAGTGGCAATTGCGTGGTCTAATGCGATATCCGCAACCTCAGTGAAGTCGTGCGGAACAATGAAATTCTTGGTTCGCATAATATTTGGTTTTCAAGTTAATTTGGTTTGTGCAAAAGTACAAATAATCAAGCATCTAGACTTTGATCCGGAGCCATATTTGAACTGTTTTTTTTTCTCTTAAGATAGGACTTTAAAATAGCATTGGCAAATATTACCAGGACTATAATTACCGACCCAAAGTAGAATTGCAGACCCAACTTTTGGTTTTCATGTAAAATCAAGATTCCCAGAACAATAGCGTAAACGGGTTCCAGGTTGATACTTAAGGAAACGGTGAAGGCGCCAAGATGTTTTACGAGCTCCACAATTACCAAAAATGCGAACGAGGTACAAACCACTCCAAGGAATAGCAACCAGCCTATATCTTCCCCACTGATTTGCCAAAGTTCTGCATTGAAATTTCCTGTGCTCAAGAGCAGCACTCCAATGGCAATTGTGGCCATGATCATTTCATACAAAGTGATGGTAGACGGCTTTTCTGTTTGAGCGAATTTGGCATTACAAACGGAAAATGTTGCAGCAAGTAGGGCAGAAGTAAGTCCGTAGAATAATGCCTTTAATTGATTCCCAGAAAACTCTTCTGTGACAAGGAAAATCCCAAGGACGACAATCAAACTCAATCCGAATTCCAACCAAGAGAATTTACGCTTCATCACTAATGGCTCTAACCAGGAAACGTGCAACGTTGTAGTTGATAGACAAAGAACACCGAATGACGCCGTGGATAATTGCACGGCTTCGAAGAAAGTGATCCAATGGGCGCCAACGACCAATCCGGTGAGACAGATTCCGATAAAACGCGCCCGATTCTGAACTTTCAGCGGACGTTTTAGAATCACCATGAAAAGGAAGAGTGAGACACTGGCAATCAATACACGATGGAACACCATGGAAACGGCATCTAGATCAATCAATTTCCCTAGGATTCCAGTGAATCCGAAAAGGAGAATGATGAAATGAAGCAGGACATGATTTTTATACGTCTCGAACATAATCCAAAAAGTAACGGGCGCATCTTTCGATACACCCGTCAAAACTAATCATTAGGTTTTAGACTATTTCAATTTCTTCATTTTGTCCAAAATTTTCTTGCGCTCATCGTCAAGATCTTTTTGTTTTTCGTCAAGCTTCAAGTTCTTTTCATCCAACTTTACTTGCTCTTCTTGAAGCTTTTCAAGGTTCTTTCCTTTGGACACTTTCTTATCCAGCTTCTTTTGGTCGTCTTCTAAAGATTTACGATCCTCATCGATCTTCTTTTGATCTCCGTCCAATTTATCCAACTTATCTTGAAGTTTAGTGCGTTTTTCCTCAAGTTTTGCAGCTTCTTCTTTTTCTTTTTCAGCAGCTGCGGCTTCTTTCTCCGCTTCCTTTTGCTGTTTTTCTGTCTCTTTCTGCTCTTTCTCAGCCTCTTTCTTTGCTTTTTCAGCTTCTTTTTCTTTCTCCGCTTTTTCTTTCGCTTCTTTCTCCGCCGCTTTAGCCGCTTCTTCAGCCGCTTCGCGCTCTTTCTTCATTTCTTTTTCCTTCTCCTTCGCTGTTGACTCGGCTTCTTTACGCTCTTTGTCTTGTTCTTTCTGAACGCGTTCCGCTTCTTTCTTCGCTGCTTCTTCAGCTTTACGATCACGTTCCAATGCTGCTGTAGCTGCCGCTTTTTCTTCAAGTTCTTTACGACGCGCTTCTGCTTCTTCCTGACGTTGCTTTGCCGCCGCTTCACGCGCTGCAATTTCTTTCTCCATCTCAGCACGACGCTCTTCCGTCATTTCTTCACCGCCGTTTTTCAACTCTTCGGCCTCTTTACGAATCGCTTCTGTTTCAGCCGCTGCCTCTTCAATTTCTTTCTTCGCCTTTTCCGTTTTAGCAGCAATTTCTTCTTGCTCTTTACGCAATTCTTCTTGACGTTTCAATGAAGCCTCTTTCTCAGCCGCCGCTTCTTCAGCAGACTTTTGTTCATTGGCAATTTGACCTTCGATCTTTTCCGTTTTTTCCTCAGATGCTGCTGCGATTTCTTCAGCAGATTTCTTCTTAGAACGCATGATTACGTTGAAGTTCGCCCCTTCCTTTAAAGTGCGATCGTGCAACTTTTCAGAAGCATAAAGCTTATGGAACACCTCTATCGATACGACTTGTCCGGTATAATTTTTCACGCTTACTGTGGCATTTCCAGAAGCATCCGTAGTTCTAGAACCAACGGTTATTCGGTTGTGCACAATTTTAATCAACGCGCCAGCCACGGGTTGCCCTTCGCTTTTTACGTTAATCGTAACAGAAACACCTTCCTGAATTTCAACAGACGTAATCGGGGATTTATCAGCTTCTGCTGCCTGCACTCCAAATGAGCACAAGATCAATGTAGCAGCAATGTAAATGTTTTTCATTGTTTTGGTTTTTTAGTAGTCCTTGCGCGGTTCACGAAAGGAATTTAAATATATGAAATCCTGTTGGACTCCCCCAACAGATCAAAAATAATTCCATTTTTTCCAGTACTTTTGATTCATGCAATTTTCCGAGGTAATTGGACATAATTCACTCAAATCTCACCTGATCGACGAGGTGAAAAGCGAGAAAATCAGTCATGCCCAATTATTTCTTGGAAAGCCTGGCTATGGAGTACTACCGATGGCGCTCAGTTTCGTTCAATATTTGTTTTGCGAAAACAAATCGGATAATGATAGTTGCGGTACTTGTCCATCGTGTAAAAAGGTGGCCCAATTGCAACATCCCGACTTACATTTTTCCTTCCCAACAATCCAAGCGATTTCAAAAACTTCGGACGGAAACCTGAAGGAGTGGCGTGAGCAAATTGGTGAACAACCGTATTTTGATTTAAACGGATGGATTCGAAAAACGGACGTTCGTGAACGCAAACCAATTATTGGTGTTCAGGAAAGTGAAGAGATCATCAAGAAACTCAGTCTTCGATCTTATGAAGGAGGGTATAAAGTAATGATCATCTGGATGGCGGATCAAATGAACATTGCAACGGCGAATAAGTTGCTCAAAATCATTGAGGAGCCACCAAGCAATACGTTGTTCATCCTGTGCGCGGAATCACAAGAAAGCATGCTGGCGACAATTTTATCGCGCTGTCAGATTATAAATGTCCCTAGAATCACATTGGATGACATGTCGCTTTATTTGCGTGAGCACAAGTCGATGAATTCCAATCAGGCGGATAGCGTTGCGGCCCGAGTTGAGGGAGATTATCTCGAAGCCTTGGAGTTTTTAGGCGATCATGTCGAGCAAGATGCCAACAGAGAACAATTCATTCAGTTAATGCGTGTTTGTTATCAGAAGAAGGTTTTGGATATGATGGCGTGGTCGGAAGAAATTGCAGGATCAAGCCGTGAACAACAGAAAATATTCCTCAAGTACTGCTTACACATGTTCCGCCAGAGCATGTTGCGTAATTACACAGAAGATCATTTAACGCGTGTATCCGAAGAAGAAGACAACTTCCTTGAAAAATTCGCACGATTTATCTCTGGAAACAACGTTTTCGATTTCATGAAATCCTTCAACGAAGCGCACTACCACATCGAACGAAATGCCAACCCGAAGATTCTTTTCATGAATTTGTGCTTCAACGTGATGCGGTATATTCATGCGGCGTAGTGATTTGGATGCCCGGAGTTGGTAGAAAGTAGAAAGCTAAAGGTTGTAGAGGAGGTTTATCCTTCTACTTTTCACTTTCAGCCTTGTGCAAACGATCATCCTTGGTTTATCAACATTTAATTGCGCAATCTTTCAACTCCGTCAGAATCATTCCACCGATATTCTTCGTACTTTTATCCTACAAACAGATTTACTATGGGTTGTGCCAGTTGTGGGAGTAATGGAACTCCCGGGGGATGTAAAAATCACGGTACCTGTAGTTCTGGAGGTTGCAACAAATTAGAGGTGTATGATTGGTTGGCAAACATGGAATTGCCAGGAGGTCAATCACCTTACGATATATTGGAAATCCGGTTTAAAAACAGCCGGAAAGGATTTTACCGGAACACCAAATCACTGACGCTCCAAGTAGGAGATGTCGTGGTCGTTGAAAGCAGTCCGGGTATCGACGTAGGTGTCGTATCAATTGTTGGAGAACTCGCCAGAATTCAGGTTAATAAGAAAAGTCCGAACTTCAAACATGCTGAAGCGCGGAAAATCATACGTATTGCCGAACAAGAGGATATTGATAAGTGGATCAAAGCGCGTTCGCTGGAGCGTGAAGTGATGTACAAGTCTCGCACTTTAGCCGTAAACCTCGGTTTGGAAATGAAGATTTCCGATGTGGAGTATCAAGCCGATTTAACGAAAGCAACATTCTATTATACTGCAGAAGGTCGCGTGGATTTCCGTCAGTTGATTAAAGATATGGCGGAGGAATTCCGTATTCGAATCGAAATGCGCCAGATTGGGGCCCGTCAGGAAGCTTCACGGTTGGGAGGAATTGGGTCTTGTGGTCGTGAATTGTGTTGTTCTACGTGGCTGACGGATTTCCGATCGGTATCCACTGCAGCGGCGCGTTATCAGCAACTTTCCTTGAATCCGCAGAAATTAGCCGGACAATGTGGAAAGCTCAAATGTTGTTTGAACTACGAATTAGACATGTACCTAGACGCGGTAAAAGCGTTCCCGAAGGGCGATTTGAAATTGCGCACGGAGAAAGGAACGGCGTCGCACATTAAAACGGATGTTTTCAAAAAACAGATGTGGTACGGTTATGATGGCGAAGCTGGAATTGGATCGGGATTGATTCCCTTGCATCCAGACCGTGTTCGCGAGATCATTAAAATGAATCGCAACGGTAAAAAACCAGCCGATTTGAACGATTACATGGATGTAACGGTTGTAGAAGAACCGGATTATACAAATGTTGTCGGTCAGGACAGCCTGAATCGTTTCGAGCATATTTTCAAGAAGAAAAAACGTTCTGGAAACCGTCGCAAGAAAGGTGGACAAGGAGCAAACGCTCAAGGAAATAAGCAACAAGGAACCAAACAACAGAAGGGCAATCAGCAAAAGCAAGGAAGCCAACAGAAACAAAACAATCAAAAAGGGCCTCAAGCTAAGAATCAAGGTGGAGGGAACCCGAATAATAAAGGCGGCGGACAAAACAAACGTCGATCCAATAACAACCGAAGAAAGAAACCAAATAATAACAGCAATAACAATGAAAAGAAGTCATAAGATCTGGTTGAGCTTGTTCTTGATTCCTTTGCTGGTGGCATGTTCGGAAGCGCCTTTTTATGAAAAGGTGTATTCTTTCGATAATCAAGAATGGAAGCAAAACGAGAAAATGAAGTTCGTGGTAGACATCCAGGATACTTCTAAAGTTTATGACTTCACAGTTTTGGTGCGTACAACAACCGATTATCCGTATAATAACCTCTGGATGTTTATAAAATCCATCGGTCCAGATGGCTCCACAACGCGCAACCCTTTTGAAATGATAATTACAAACCCTGATGGAAGTTGGGTAGGAACAAAATCCGGATCAACCGTTGAAACGTCCAGACTGCTTTCCCAAGGAAAGTTTCCTAAAAAAGGGAAGTACACCTTCTTTCTAGAGCAAGGAATAACCGACTCAAAAGTCACCGATATTCTTGACTTAATTCTCCGCGTGGATTACGCGAAATAGGATTGATGAACTTCTCTTGGATTGTCAAAGATCCAGAGATCACCCCTCTTTAATTCTCCCCTCAAGGGAGAGGGTATAACTCTTCTCCTCCCTTGAGGGAGGTGCCAAAGGCGGAGGGTGACAAAATAGAAAAAATAGTATCCTACAACTTATACTGATACGAAAGCGCCAATACATGACGCACGCCGCGATCAAAAGCAAAGAAACGTTTGTCTAACTGATATTTAAACGAAATATCGTGATTATTGTTGAGGTCTAACGAAGCCCCAATTCCCAATCGCATTTTATCGAAACGTCTTCCGTTTTCTCCTAACGCAGGGTTGTAAAAGAACTCTGAACTAATCTTAGGTGTTAGGATAAAATTCTTGATGTCGTAAGTGATTTCCGGTTTAAAACGAAAGGCTTGATCGAAATCAGCATCGTAGTCGAAGCTCCCGCGATTATCAAAAGCGTATTGATAACGAACACGCAATCCAAGTCCTAGTCGATCGAAATCTTCTTTGAATTTAGCATTGAAATTCAAGCGGTTAGCAATCTTATAATTACCGTACTGGTTCTTATCTGTAACAAAACGATACTCAATCGAAGGTTTGAACCACTTTGTTACTTTGTAATCAACGCCAATCTCAGGGAAGAACGTTTCCACACCGTTCATATCCAATCGCGTATTGATTTCCGCGAACCAGTCCATTTTTTTGACCAAATCGCCCTTCACTCCAACATTTGTCCAGAGCATGTAGGTATCGTTCTGCTGCGCGAACGAAGCCCCTCCAAAGAGCAATGCAAAAAGGATTATTTTCCAGCGCATAGGATTAGAATCTTTCGTAGACTACCATCGTACCCAAATCTTTCACCTCTTTCTTGTCAGTAATCGTTACTTCTTGAATAATTACCTTCTGATTCGGCCCGTTCGGGTTAGAGATCAACTCTTGGTATGTTACGTCTTCGTAATAGAAAATACGGTAGTTCCCCGGTTCCATGAAACGGAATTTAAAAGTACCGTCGTACGAAGTTTTGATATCATCGTGGTGGTATGTTTCACTTGGATCGTTACCATAAATAATGTACACATCCTTGTCTGCGCCATCATACTCTTTGATCAAGTTTCCGCCGCTGTCATACTCGCGAACATAAAGTTTTCCCTGAATGGTTGCAGCCCCACCCGGTCCTTCAATTTTTGTACATCCACTAGTGGCCATTACAGTGAACAATAGGCCCAATACAAACAATGTTGAAATTCGTTTCATTCTGGTATAGTTTCAATTTATGACGAAATGAAAACCGATCTATTTCGTCATGCAGTTTTCATAAGTTATAACGAGCCCAAGATACAAATAGTTAGCATTCCCTTAAAGAATTGTTCACATTCCGATAAAGTTAGGATTCCCTGAATCCTTGAAAATGGGCGGTAGCTTTTCAACCTTTAGGTCTTTTGATACGTCTTGAAAGTACGGATTGTTAGCTAAATGTTAACAAATTTCGTATTATTAGGAAATACTATACCAGGGCTAAAGCCCCATTGATACTATCAGAACTCATGAAACGAACTAACATCTCCACAAGGTTAGCCTCCCTACTGGTGTTCGCTTGTCTTGCATCTTTCTCCTTTGGTCAGGTTGTTATCAACGAATATTCTTGTTCCAATATGAACGGTCCACTGGACAGTTATGGCGACAACGAAGACTGGGTCGAACTCTACAACAGCTCAGGAACACCTTTCGATTTAACGGGATATTACCTTTCGGATAAATCAGGAAACTTATTGAAGTGGCAAATCCCAAGTGGATCGGTACCAGCGAATGGCCACATGGTTATTTACTGTTCAGGACGAAACACGGTAAACGGGGGAGAATTGCACCCGAACTTTAACTTGAAGCAAACGCAGAATGAGTGGATCATCCTGACGAATCCAGGTGGAGTGGTGATCGATTCATTCCGAATTGTACACATGACACAAATGGATCATTCCGTGGGAAGATCAACAGATGGAGCTTCAGACTTCAAGTTGTTTACCAACCCAACACCAGGGAATTCAAATGTCGGAGCGCAAGAATTTTACGAACCGACGCCAGTGATGAGTTTAGCACCAGGTTTCTACACAGGTGCACAAACGGTAAGCATTACTTGTGCCAACCCAACTGCAACGATTCATTACACAACGGACGGGACTGACCCAACCGCGGCATCAGCCATATATTCCGGGCCGATAAACGTTCCAAACACGATGGTCGTCAGGGCCATCGCAATAGATGCCAATCCGCCGAGTTTTGTAGAAACGAATACCTATCTGATCGATGAAACACATGGTGTACCGGTAATTTCTGTTTGTAGTGCTGATCTTTTTGATCTCGTAGCGAATGGAAATCAAGGGCCGAACGATGTGGGAGCGTTTGAGCTTTTCGAACAAGACGGAACTTTCATCGACGAGGGCCAAGGTCACTTCAATAAACACGGAAACGATTCATGGGCCTACCCGCAACGTGGTTTCGACTTAATCTGTCGCGATCAGTTTGGATACAACGATGATGTAGACCACCTGTTATTCCCGAACGATAACGACCGAACGAACTTCCAGCGTTTGATTTTGAAGCCAGGAGCCAGTGACAACTATCCTTTTGAAACAGGAGGAGCACACATTCGCGATGCCTTTATTCACACACTTTCCATTCGTGCCGACATGTTGTTGGACGAGCGTACATGGCGCCCTTGTGTAGTGTACTTGAATGGTCAGTACTGGGGAGTTTATGAAATCCGTGAAAAAGCGGATGATCACGATTACACCGATTATTACTACGATCAAGACAAGTTCAATCTTCAGTATTTAAAAACTTGGGGTGCGACGTGGCAAGAATACGGTGCGCCAAATGCACAACAAGATTGGGATGATTTGGTGAACTACATTCTTACGAATAACATGGCACCAGGGCCAAACTTTGATTACGTGAAATCACAATTGAAATGGGCGTCCTTGTGTGATTACTTCATGTTCAACTCTTACGTAGTAAATCAAGACTGGTTGAATTGGAACACGGCTTGGTGGCGTGGAATGGATCCACTTGGATCTAAGAAAAAATGGCGCTACGTCCTTTGGGATATGGATGCCAGCTTCGGTCACTACATCAACTTTACGGGAATTCCAGATCCAACGGCAAATGCCGATCCATGTAACGTAGAGAACCTTCCAAACCCAGGTGGGCAAGGACATACGGATATCTTGGAGAAATTGATCAATGAAAACCCAGATGTGGAGCAATACTACATTACGCGTTACATCGACTTAATCAATACAAGTTTCTCATGTACCTACATGAACCAGTTGTTAGATAGTATGATCAACGAAATTGCTCCTGAAATGGTAGCGCACACAGCGCGTTGGGGAGGATCGGTTGCAGGATGGCAAGCGAATGTTCAGCAAATGCGGGACTTTATCAATGCACGATGTATTGCGATGGAGCAAGGATTGATTGACTGCTACAGTTTGACCGGGCCATACGATGTAACATTTGATGTAGATCCAGTAAACTCGGGAACATTGAAAGTAAATTCTGTATTTCCTCCAAACTACCCGTGGACGACACAATACTACGGAGCGATCAACACGATAACCATTGCGAATCCAGAACCCGGATTTATGTTCGACCATTGGGAGTACACCATCGGGCCAATGAACAATGCAATTACCGAAGATACAAATGGGGTAATGTTGACAGGAAATGATACGATCATCGCAGTTTTCGTTCCTTCTGTGGACGATGATGATGGCGACGGAGTTCCAAACGATCAAGAATTGATTGATGGAACCGACCCAAACGATCCTTGTGATTACTTAGTGGCTTCGGTTTCAATTGCAGTTACTTCCGGGGCAGATTGTGACGGTGATGGATTTACAGATGCTGACGAAATTACCAATGGATCGAATCCATTTGATCCTTGTGATCCGGACGATTCCGATCCGCAATGTCAGATCGATACCGATGGCGATGGAGTTTCCGATTTAGCAGAAGCCGCTGGCAATACCGATCCAAACGATCCTTGTGATTACAATGTTGCAGCAATTACACTCCCGATTACGTCTGGAGCGGATTGCGATGGCGATGGAATTGACGATGCAACAGAAGTTGGCGGTGGAACAAATCCATTCGACGCGTGTGATCCAAATCCACTAGGAATTGAGTGTGCAACTGGAATTCACGTTCCTTCAGCATTCTCTCCAAATGGAGACATGACGAATGACCAGTTGATGGTAATCGTTGGGAAAGACGTAGTGAACTACACGATTCGCATCTATGATCGTTGGGGTAACTTGATCGTTGAGTCGAGTGATCACAACTTCGCATGGGACGGAACGCACAATGATATTCAGTGTAACTCAGGAGTATATGCGTACATGCTTGAGGTACTATTTGATAACGGTTCGGCAGAATTGCGCGAAGGTAACATCACACTATTACGATAACGATGAAAAAACTACTCTTAACAGCACTATGCGGTTTTGCGTTACACGGAGGAGTGGTTGCGCAGGACCTGCATTTCTCTCAAACGATACAAACACCATTACTTATCAATCCCGCAGCGGCAGGAGTTTTTGATGGATGGGAACGCGTTTCGGTCAACCATAGAAATCAATGGTTGGGATCGTCCACGCAGTTTATGTCCACCGCAATTGCAGCAGACGCCAATTTTGGCAAATCGGATTTCGGCGACAAAGCCTATATCGGGTTCGGATTGATGTTCTACACCGATGTTGGTGGTGATGGAAGTTTTGGAAACCAACAAGGATCGGCGACGGTAAGCGGGATTCTTCCGTTGGGTTATGGAAGCACACTTTCGGCCGGAATTCAAGGAGGATACGGCCAGCGAAGCGTTAACGTTTCAGCACTTACTTTTAACAGTCAGTGGAATGGAAACGGCTTCGACAACACCCTTCCAAGCGGTGAAGGAAACATTGGAAATTCATTTGCCTACATAGACGCTTCTGGAGGTTTGATGTATCAATACGACGGAGGAAAAAACACCTTCGCTCGTAACAATGACTTCAAGTTCCAACTCGGATTTTCTGGATATCATTTGAACGCACCGGAATTGAAATTCAACTCTGGAGTAAGCACGGAACGCCTAGCTCGTAAGTGGGTGGGACACACGCGCGTGATCGCTGAAGTTGCTGGATCGCGATGGTCAATTGATGCATCCGCGGCTCAGTTTATTCAAGGCGGACATTACGAAACCATCCTCGGAGGATTGGCGCGTTGGCGCTTTGAAAACGGAACGAAAGTCACAGGATTGGCGCACAATGCGTATTTGTCTTTCGGAACGTATTTCCGTGTTCGTGACGCGATTATTCCTACCGTAGCAATCGATTGGCGCGGGTTCCAATTTGGAATTTCATACGATGCTACAATTTCGAAATTGCGAAACGTGAATACGGGATCTTTAGAATTCTCTCTTTCCTACCGAAATCTGAATGATGCTTTATTTAAGGTGAAGCGACGTAGATTTTAAGGTCTAGCTCCGTTTGGATTGGAACAAAGAAGCGATTCTTTTCCGAAAAACGATCATCAAAACAATAGCTGTTAGTACGACTATTGGAAGAATAACATAGTTGAGGATGAGCTTGTTTTTAAGCTCATGATTTTCCGCAACTTCAAAGTCGACATCTTCGTTTGACTGTTCCGTTTGGGGCTTGCATTGAGCACAACCTTGACTGTACGATTCAGAAATACTAAGTAAGGAAAATAGGAGAAGCGATATCTTGAGCCATTGCTTCATTTCAGCCAATAAAGAGTTACTTCCCAATCAAATTGCGAAATCCAGAAATGATTTTCTTGCGGAAAAAGAAGATCAACAAGATGTATGGAATTGCCATGAGGTAAAGAATCCCCAGATTGATATTGGAACCAAAACTTGCGTCGTCCATTCCACCGTGACCAGAACCTTGCTCAGCCAGCATTTTACATTGCGAACACCCTTGTCCGAAGGCCTGATCAACGACCAGAAGAACAACGAGTACCAATGCTATTTTCAACCAAGGTTTCATAGTACAAAAATACGGATTTTACGTCATACGTATGAATTATGGATTCAGGCGTTATTCTGAGCAATCTGGTAGTCGGGTCGATCGATTCATTTTGGCTACATTTGTTTATATGAAATGGTTCTTTGCAATTGTATTTTTCTCACTGGTTTTCGCCGGTATCACATCGTGTGAAGAAGAGAAAGAAGTTACGGAAACAAAAATCACGGCATCTAACATCGACAGCTTGATCGCAGCACATCCGGACAGCGTTCCTTTATTGATTTGGCGCGGCGAGTATCGTTTGAAAGAATATCAGCACAACTTGGCCATGCAGGATGCGGCAAAAGCATATCGTATGGACAAATCAAACTTAAAAGCGAAGGTGTTGTTTGCGGATGTTTTAATCAACCGAGCAGAAAGATCTCCACAGGACGTGTCGAACGCCCAATACATTTTCATGGACGTTTTGAAGAAGGACAAAAAGAACCTTCGAGCGCTTGTTGGAGTCGCGGCTACTTATACATTTCAGCAAGATTTCGAGAAGTCTTTTGATTACTTGAACCGAGCATTGAGGATTGATCGCCATTACAAGTATGCGTACGTTTTAAAAGGAACCAATTACATGGCTATGGGGCGCATGGATGATGCGAAATCATCCTACGAAACGGCGGTTCAACAGGATCCTAACTTCTACGAGGGATATTTCTTCCTAGCGAATATTTACGAGGCAGAAGGGAACCCACAATGTGTTCAGTACTATCAAAATGCATTGGAATTACGACCGCACTCTCAAGAAATTCGATACAAATTGGCGTACGCGCAACAAATGTTTGATAAAATTGAGGACGCACTTTCTAACTACCGTGTATTAGCAAAAGACACGATGGATTTTTACTCAAACCGAGGGTATTTCCATCAGGGTCACATCCACCAATTTGTAAATGCTGATGTGGATAGCGCGATTCACTATTACAACAAAGCGCTTCAGGTGGAGCCGCGTCATGTTGAATCTTGGCACAACTTAGGAACGTGTTACGATTTCATTGGAAACAAAACGAAAGCATTGCAATCGTTTGCGAAAGCCGTAAAATACAATCCGGAATTTACACTTTCGCAAGAGTATGCCGATAGTATCCGATTGTTACCGGCAAACGACAGACGTCCGAAGCAAACTCAGGAATAACGGAGAGTTCCGTTCATGCGAGTTAAACCCAAATATATATTGTTAGTATCCGATGCGATTATTCCTTTGTTAGGACTTTTCGTTTGGAATTGGAGCTTGTATTTTATCCTCTTGTTTTACTTGTTGGATCTTACCGCGCGAGAAGTGCTCACCCATTTCAAAACACGCGAAATCTATCGTGCTCAAGGACTAAAGAACACCCAGAAATGGCAACGCAAAGGTCTACTTAGCGGAGTCCTTTTTGTAACCGTAGTCGCCATTATTCACGCAGCTGTTTTGTGGATGAACCGGGACATCCATTTTCCGAATGAGATTGTTTCTTTTTTGAAATACGAAGAGTTGGGAATTCAGCAAGGATACATCCTTCTTCCATTGATTACCTATGCAGCATATGCGCAATATCGCATGTCATTTTTAATACCTGGGAAGGCGAGAAATGTGCTCATGGACTCCCTCTGGAAACAACATTTTATCGCGCTTGGACTTATTGGTGCGGGAGCCATTTTAGCGGCAATGATCGGAACGTTTGTAGTGCTTCCCGATGAAATCACTGTGTGCGCCATCGTTGTTGGAGCCGGAGCTTACAGCTTCTTTCTTGAGAAGATTTGACTATTTCATCTTTTCCCGGCAGGGCTTGATTTCCAATTTGTTTTCTTAAACACGAAAGAACCACAACCAAGGAAGAAGAAAATAGGGCCGAATGAACATAAGTTCAAGGCTTCCGAACATAGTATAAAGCCTTGCTCCTAATTTGTTCGCATTTTTCCGTGGTAAATCTTCAGAGCCATGTACCAATCGAAATCAAAATTGGAGAATCAAGAAAAGACCTCAAATGGACTCAACATGCTACGTGTGAAAGATCAGGTTGTTCAACGGAGAATGGGATTTACAAATTGGGCAGCCAGCGCTGGCCCTCCGGCTCTTACCCCACTTCCTGTTAATGGTCCGAACCGACCCCACACAGACAGTTCAAATTGGGGAAATGTTGTATTGAATAGAATCAAACGAAGAACCACACCTCCGGTTAATTTAACCGGAATGGACAACTGGAAAAATTATAATCATCCTGGAACAGGAGAAAATATAAATTTGCTTCGGGACCCAAGCAAAAACGATCGACAAACGCTAACCCGGATGCACATGATCCGTGGAAGGTTTTTGGGACAATCCATTCCTGAAAACATGTTTCTGGGAACGGCATACAGTAATAATTTTCATACCAACTCACATTATCGGGAAGTAGAAAAACCGATTCAAGATGTCATTAATACGGGAGCAACAGTGGACTACACAGTGACACCGCATTTTAATAACCCTCCTGCTTATATGTGGAACCGAAGGAATGAAGTAGCCGCTGCCGACAGAGGAAACTTTATAAATTGGATCAACAACGCGTGTCCTTCAGATTTTACCTGTGATGCAACTGCATATCGAATGAATGGTGGTGCTATGGAAGAAAGCACTGAACAGGAAATTGTTCGAGCTGACGTAGGAGCAGCAAACGATTCCAATGCAGCAACCAATGCCGGAATTACGGGTGTCACAGGTGCCGGCGTTACCGCCGCTTTAGCCTCAGGGCCAATTGGTTGAACTGCTTTGGCCGTAGGTGCTGTTGGTGCATTAAGTGGGTTGATTGGCGGAACGCTTACGTCGATGTACGAAGGGTACGAACCGTTCAACTTCTCAAGTGAGCACGATGATGGAAATTAATCGTTGAAAAGCAAGCGCTGCTATGCAACTAAAGTGCTTTCGCAAGCATTGTCTAAATAAAAAAGATGAAGCACTTAGTTTTTGCAATTTCACTATTGGCTTCTGCATCCGTTTCGGCCCAATTGAGCGTTGGAGCGAGTGCAGGATACACACGCGCATGGCAACATTATGGAGACGTGGTTCTCCCAGAAAATGCTGTCACTCACATTCACGGATACAATGCCGAACTACAAGTTTATTACAAACTCAACCGGTTTCTTTCACTGGGAGTAGAACCAGCGTTTACACGTCGTGGTGCTGCATGTGTACCGGGTTGGAATGGAGATATTAATCCCAATCCAGTTTTTCCGGGTGATTCACGATTTCTACTGGATTACGTGGAGGCGCCCATAATGATTCAAGGAAATTTCAGTTTGTTCCAGGAACGATTTATAATTCAACCAGCGCTTGGATATGGATGGTCTGTTATGGTTCAGGGCCGGGAAGAGGTAGTAAATCTGGAAACGGAAGAAGTGGTTATGACGCGGGATATGGGAATTGGAGAAGGAACCAATTTATCACGTTGGGATCATGGTTTTCATGGCAGTCTGAAACTCGGTTGGCAGTTTGGAAAGCATGGGGTTTTTGCTCAATCTAGCTACTACTTTGGATTGATGGACGCCGAAGCTTGGAACGCATCAAAGAATCGTGCGTTGAACTTCAATTTGGGGTATAGTTTTTTATTTGAGAAGAAGGAGAAGTGACAGGTAATAGGTGAAAAATAGAAGGTACAAGGATCAACTCCTTTCCACCTTCTACTTTTTACAATTTATCTTAATCCAAATACACTTGTTCTGTAGTCGTTACGCCAAGATTGTCAATGACACGCACCAAATAAATTCCTTTCCGCGCTTCGGAGTCAATTAGAATACTGCTCGCTTTGGATGTATTCGTGTGGTTTACGAGAGATCGTCCCATGGCATCCAGAATTTCAACGGAAGCGATAGATTCACCGCGTACCCGAACTTTGTTTCCTTCTTCGGAACTGATTGAAATCTCATTTTGACCACATCCGTTAAACAGTGTTGGAAGGAATATTTCAGTTGCTCCGTCATAGTCCGTCTGACTCAATCGATAATACACCGATTCGTTGTGACGCGCGTCATCATTATATGTGTATTCAATAGTTTGGTTGGAATTACCGGCACCTGAGATCTGCGCAATTTCTTGGAATTGTTTTCCATCAACGGACTTTGAAATAGTGAAGAAGTCATTATGGAATTCTGATGCAGTCGTCCATGCGATTTCTGCCTGTCCATCTTTACAGCTTGCATCAAATGAAGAAAGCTCAATAGGAAGAATTGTACACGGCGGATCTTCATAGGTAACGCGAAGATTACAAAGCGAAGCTGTCATTCGCTTCCAATTCGTTGAAGGCTCGTTATCGAATATAATTCCCACTTGGTACCAGCCGTAGGAATTCACCATCGTCATTAAATCATTATAGGCGTTTGGCCCCAAATCATACCAACCGTAGGTTCCTGCCGAAGTCATAGTGAAGGAGGTGTACCAACCCGTTGCTTGATCGTTGTACACATTGGTCATGATCGCGCCGTAAGGCCCCCAAAGGTTGGTTCCAGTGGTTGTCATCATATCGAACGCATGAACCAATTCAGCGGCTGCATTCCCAACAAAATTAACGTACAATTCCATCTCCAAAAGATTTACACAAGCGTTGGTAGGAATGGACGAAACACTCCATTTTAACCAGGCCCTGTGTTCAAGGTTTCCGCAACAAACGCCAATAAATACATAATTAGGATTATCTACGAAATTGTTTTGAGATTGCCACCCACCGGTGTTCCCAGCGATTGTAATTGTTGGATCGAAAGTGATTGGGAAGGCACGTTCCGGATGGTGGATCCACTCTGAGGAAACGAGTGTAGAAATGTACCAGCTACCGTTTTCTTCTTCAACAACAAATGCAGCGTCATTGGCAATAGAACCGTTGTTTTCAAGTCCATTTGCGTCATGTACGATAGGAGCGGGAATCAAAAGACGAGGTGTGTTGGAAGCATCCAAAATAAAGATTCCATGATTTGTCTTAGGATCGTTTTCTTGCGTCGCTGCCTGCAGTTTCCACCCCGAAGGCAAAGTGATTTTTTCTCGGAAACCATAATAAATATTGCTTCCTGTTAGACCTCCAGGTGCATAATGAAGCAAAAGATCGTTTTTCACTTCTCCGTTGGAAATTTCGTACACATCTTCTACACCCGCGTTGATATCAGAATAAAGAATGCTCGTGTTATCAAAGATGGCATCCCCCCAACCGTCGAAAGTTTCCAACACATTGATTCCAGAAGAAAATTGCACCAATTCCTTGGTCAGAGAAAGCTCAATCAATTCACCTTCGTATGTGTATTGAATGATTGAATTTTCGCTTGGCTTCTTCGGAAATATCGAAGTAAAAACGTTCGTCGAATTGTAAATCGTAGAGTTGTTCGAAGAAAGGGTTGGATCGATTTCTTCCCAATTCTCACCGTTTCGATAATGAACCGGGCCTCCGTGGATTAATGCTTGTTTTTGTCCGTCGGGTAACAGGTACGTTTTCGAATACATATCGCGCTGTTCTGTCAGCTCAACCGTGGTGAGGGTTTGCGCGAAAGCTGAAGGTACGGGTAGCACCAACAGTGTCAAGTAGCTAAGTAGTTTGTTCATTAGTCGTGTTAGTTTCGGGGCAAAAGTACATGCAAATAAACCTTTTAGCAATATAAATAAGTTAAAAATATAACAAACACTCGAAAAACCTCACGAACAGTAAAGACGCTGTAATTCAGATTTTTCCGAAATGAGGGAAAAAGAGTATTTAGAACATCATAATTTGGACAACGTTCACAAAATCAACGATTTGTTTTGAGGCATTTGATTTTGAAAGGCGTAGATTGAACAATATTTACTTCTTGTAACGCTGAGTTCTTTTGATCCAAGAAGGTAACAAAATAGAGCCCAAAATGAGATAAGGGAAGTACGAAATCAGTCGCCAGATTAATGCGAGAACTCCAAGCAAAAGGGTAGAGGTAGTGAAGGTGGATAGCAACTCTCCGAATGCAAATTCAGCAACACCACTTCCTCCAGGAGTTGGGCTCACAAGCATAAACAACCACAAGACCAATTGCTGTCCCAGCACTTTGATGTTGTCAAGGAATCCGAGGTAGAGGAAGGCATTTAAAACAGCATTAATAACCAAATAGCGAGACATCCAACTGCCGAACGTACTGAAGAATACTTTCAGCCAGAAAGAGCGCGATTCTTTTTTGAATTCGTGAGCTGCCGTTTCAATGTCTTTTCCCCATTCCTTAGCGATGAATTTCCACCTGCGGATAAATGGCAAACTGAAAATGGCAAGTAAGAATCGGGTGGCTAGTATGGGATACCAGAAGATGGTAAGGTAGAGTAGGAGGCAAACGGAAAAAATAACACCACAACCGATCCAGAACCACCACATCAAGGGTAAGGAACTGTCCACGCCTTCCGGAAATAAATCGGCATTTCGAACGAAGAGAAACACCAGGGGAATCATTACCACAAAGAAGAGGTTGTCCATAAAGGCGGTGATGATGACAATCGCGGTGGCTTTACCAAATGGAATGGTTTCCCGATTCAATATAAACATTGCGACGGCCGCTCCACCTACAACGCCGGGAGAAAGCGCTGAAGCAAATTCCCAGATCATGATGACATAAAAAGCAGCTTTCCAACTGAGTTTGTTTTTGGTTAGAATGCGAATTCGGAGCATGTAGAAGAAATCGCGTCCTGCTGTGAATAATACAGCGCCCAAAAGCCAGGCGATCACGCCCCAATTCCAATCAATAGCTCCAAGAACAGTCCCAAAAGTTTGCTCACTGTAGGATCCGTTCGCTGTCTTTTTGAATTCTCTCGGATTTTGATAATCGACTTTTCCATCGGTATTATTATCCACCCATTCGTGTGTACCCGTGCCTTCTTTTACTTTAATGAATTGCGTTTCAGAAACGCTTCGATAGACCATCCAACCTGAAATCAACAAACCAATAGCGATAGCGGCAAATAAGCGCCATCCACTAAAAAGTTTGCCAATCGGGTTACTCATTCTCCGACGGATTTAATGTGACTTCAACCTCCCAATTGGCTCGTACTTTTAATTCTTTCGAGTAGAGATCGACTTGTTCAGGTTGCGTAAGTGTTTCCAAATCTCCGAGATCCCAAAGGCCGTTTCCGTTATCATCGCGAATGATTCTAAATGTGTACGATCCAGGGTTCAATAATTCCAAGCGCAAAATCTCAGAAGGGTCATCTATGCGGAACGTGTTCTCCACTTTCGTTCCCTTGATCATTTCCAGAATGATGGGCGAAGAATATCCAGAAATATCAATATTCACAATTCCGTAATCGTCATCAGAATTCATATT
Source organism: Fluviicola sp. XM-24bin1 (assembly GCA_003149635.1). Lineage (GTDB taxonomy): Bacteria > Bacteroidota > Bacteroidia > Flavobacteriales_D > Crocinitomicaceae > UBA4466. The sequence goes on along the minus strand of QCWI01000003.1, from coordinate 99,042 downwards.
GATCGTTTCCTTGAAAGTATTGGTGCTTCCGAAAGGTGTTTGGATCGCTCCTTTTTTAAATGTCAATTGCACTTTTCCCCTCACATTGCCATCCATAACTAAAAGCAATTGATGGTCATTTAGAAGGATGTCATAACTGGAAAGAAGCGTTGAATCTTCCATGCGCATTACCTCGATGAGGGTGTCTTGCCAACCTGTCGGACGTCCGTATAACTCGTAAATCAAAGTGTCGCCCGGAGCAATATACGTTTGTTGGACGGGTGCAATTTTAACTGCCGCTTCGCGCTCTCTATTTCGGAATCGATAGGACAAGGTGTCCAACACATCTGTGGAATCTGTAATGTGCGTAATTGCGACTTGCGCAATGTTGTTTATCATCGTATCCGGACTTACCACATAGTAAGTATCGTTCGCTTTGTTGGTGAAGAAATGGGCCGACTTTCCATTTACTTTCGCAGATTTCAACCCATAATAGCGAATATCAGAAGTAGATTCCAATTCAAAGGTCGCTGGCGGAATGAAGGATTTTACCTTGTAGCGCTGTTTCGGAAACGGAGCATAGGTGCGAATGGGAATGGAATCAAAATAGTTGGTATCAACGGTAATGGTTCCACTTTCTGTAAATCCAACACGCTCATCATCCTCGACTTCGAGGTTGAGGTTTTTATCTTCGAACGCAAGGATTTTATATTCACCCGGCGTGAGATAATTCAAATTTGCGACGCCATTGCTGGAGCGCGCCAAACTTTTCAATTTGTCATTTTCGGGATCGAATAGAGCGACTGTAATATCTGATAAAGGCTCGCCCGTAAATGCATCGACCACGGCGAGGGTATATGAGGTGGTATCAAGAACGGGCCCGGTAGAAAAAACCAATTGAAGTGTCGTGTCATTTCCTTCGGTCAAATCTTTGACGGTACCATTGAGATAAATAGCATACGTGGTATTCGTCTCCAGCGTATCTTCCCAAGAAAGGCACAATGTTTTTTTCTTCATCTCTGCATTCACGGTAGCATGCGGAGGCACCATTCGAACTGTTTGTGCGGGATTGTTGAGCTGGAAGTACTCGTCGAATGGAATCACGAAAGTGTTTCCCGTATAATTGGTTGTTGCATTGCGAGGTTCCATCTCATCCTCAAGCGGCTTCGGGGCGGTTTCGTCCCTCGGTCCACCTGTGATGGTTCCCACCTGCGCGCAACTGCTAAAGAGCGCCAGTAAGAAGATTACATAATACTTACCAGCCATTCGCAAATTTGATTCAGATAAATGGAATCCACGCCATCAAAATTTCCCAATTGATCGCTATCGACATCCAGAACACCAACAACTTGACACTCTTTAACCAAGGGTACTACTATCTCACTTTTGGATTGCGTACTACAGAAAATGTGTCCAGGAAATTGCTCCACATCCTCAACGATCACGGTGTCTTTTCGCTCCCATGCCGTTCCGCACACGCCCTTGCCTAATTGGATCCGCGTACACGCAATAGGCCCTTGAAACGGCCCAAGCACCAATTCGTCTTCTTTAACATTATAGAATCCCACCCAAAGAAAGCCAAAGGTTTCCTTCAGAGCTGCAGCCACATTTGCCTGGTTGGCTACCATGTCTTTTTCGTCGCCGATCAGGGCCTTAATCTGAGGTATCAACCCCTCGTATTTGGTGCTTTTATCGCCTTCGATTAGTACTAAATCCTCCGCCATATCTGGGTTTTATACAAAAGTGCTTTTTTTATGGTGAATCTGCAATTTTTGACTAACTTGAATAGAGTAACCTATTAATTACCTAGCAATAAACGCTACACAAACCGAAAAATTATGTTAGAAAAAGTGCCGTTGGAGAAGGTGTTGTTTTTGGATATTGAAACAGTGCCTCAAGTGTATGATTATGAAGATGTTGATGAAAAAGCCAAGGAGTTGTTTGAAGCGAAAACCCGTTGGCAACTCAAGGATGACAAGACCTATTACGATTTATACGAAGAACGCGCGGGCATCTTTGCCGAGTTCGGGAAGATCGTTTGTATTTCGGTAGGATACATCAATAACACAAGTACCGGAAAACAAATTCGCTTGAAGTCGTTTTACCACGACGATGAAGAAACCTTACTCAAGCAATTCAAGAGTTTGTTGGATGAACATTACAATACGCCATACCATATTTTGTGCGGACACAACGCAAAGGAATTCGACTTCCCGTACATATGTCGAAGAATGCTCATTAACGGTTTACGATTGCCTCACGTCTTGGATATCGCTGGCAAAAAACCATGGGAAATCAGCCATTTGGACACGATGGAACTCTGGAAATTCGGTGATTTCAAAGCCTACACTTCCTTGGCTCTTTTGTGTCATGCTTTCCAAATTCCCACCCCAAAGGATGACATCTCCGGCGCTGACGTAGCACGTGTATATTACGAAGAGAAAGATCTTGAACGCATTAAGGTGTATTGTGAAAAAGACGTTGTTGCGCTGATGCAATTATTCCTTCGCATGAAAGGAGATGCTTTGGTGGATGAAGGAGAGATTTATTACAGCTCGTGAAAGAAAAAAGATGAAAGACCGCTGCGCTTAAAGATTTTAGACTCGTTTTTAGGTATAAACTGTTCCCCCTTAGGAGGGTGCTAGGGGGAGGATAAAAACGAATCGAACTTGTTCTATTCTAGTGCACTATAGAAACACAACATGTTATGGTGCCTTTGTGGTGAAAAAAGCACCTTGGGTTTCTGACTTCTACTAGGAAATTCTCACTCTTTGCGGTTGAATCAAAAGAGCGCTAAATTTGTCATACATAAACACTCATCATGAGACTTACTATCGCATTTCTATTCCTTGCATTTGTTGGCTCGGCGCAAATTCAAATCTCCAACAATACCGTTGCAGACATTGCCGTCATCAATAAGGAGTTTCAAAAGCACAATGAACGCGTTTCAGAATCGATGCGCAATCAGTTCCCCATTGATCGAATTCAAGGGAAAGAATACGTTGGTTTCGTTTGTACCGTGAACGCATCTTTCGACAAAGAAGAATTAGGAAGCAGAGGAATCATTGTTGGATCGAAGATTGGAAACGTAGTGAGTTTGCGTTATCCTTTGCAAGATTTGAGTAAAATCTACAATGAAACTTCGATAGATTATTTAAAAGTAGCCGGGATGGCAAAACCGCTCTTGGACAAAGTGAAAATCGGAACGAATGTCGATAGTGTTTGGCAGGGAATCAACTTGCCTCAAAGCTATACAGGGAAAGACGTCATCATTGGAATTACCGATTGGGGGTTTGATTATTCCTCACCGATGTTCTACGACACCTTGCTTCAAGACACGAGAATTTTAGCCGCATGGGATCAGTTCAAATTGTCCGGGCCCGCTCCGCAACCTTATGGATATGGAACAGAATACACTACGCCAACCGACATGGTGAATGTAGGTTCGGACACAGCAAATTTCTATTCCTACGCGACTCATGGAACGCACGTAGCTGGAATTACTGGAGGAAGCGGCGCTGGATTGGAATACCGCGGAATGGCTTTCGAGGCGCAATTTCTTTTCGTGACGTTTCAAATTCACGAAGCAGCAATTTTGGATGCTTGGGAATGGATGTACGACAAAGCACAAGCAGAAGGAAAACGATTAGTGATTAACGGAAGCTGGGGAATTTATCATTCCAGTGCCTTGGATAACACCGACATTCTCGCGCAAGCGATGGAAAGCTACTCCAACTTGGGTGTGGTTTTCGTGACGTCTGCAGGAAACAATGGAGATGTGAACTTTCACATTCAAAAAGACTTCGCAAGTGATACGCTCAAAACGAAAATCAATTTCTACAACAATCCTGGGTTGAGCACTTTGTGGGGACAAAGCATTCATATGTGGGGCGAAATCGGAAATGAGTTTTCTACGCAATTGGTCGTAGCGGATGTTTCGAATAATATTGTCGCATCAACTCCTTGGTACCCAACGGCATCAACGGCAAATTACGTCGATTCGTTTTTGGTGGCTGGGGTAAGCGATACCGTTTTCTTCAATTTAGCGACGGACGCTGCCTACCCAAGTAATGGTCGACCTCAAATGCGTTTGAGAGTGACCGAACCTACCAACAGTTATCGCGCAGGATTCCTTTGCACCGCTACGGATGGAACGGTTCATTATTGGAACTTAACAGAATTAACAACGGATGTTGGGAACTGGGGAATGTCGTTCGGGAGCATCGGAACGGGATCTACCACAGGCGACAATCAATACGGAATTGGAATTCCAGCTTGTGCGACCAGTACTATTTCTGTAGCGGCATATTCGTCGGAATTTTATACCATCACAGGAACGTTGGTAGGTGGGGCTGAAGCTACTTTCTCAAGCTACGGTCCTTTGATGGACGGAACCTTAAAACCAGACATCGCAGCGCCAGGTGTTCAAGTGGCGTCTTCCATTTCTTCCTACACCGACGCTACATTCCAACAAGTAGACGAAGTAGATTTCAACGGAAGAACCTATCCTTTTGGTCGATATAGCGGAACGTCCATGTCAAGCCCGGCGGTCGCAGGAATTGCAGCCATTATTTTGGAGGCGAATCCATTTTTATCGGCGCAACAAGTCAAAGATGTCATCATTCAAACGGCTCGAACGGATAACCACACCGGGCCGACTCCTCCGCACAGTGTGAAATGGGGTTGGGGAAAAACCAATGCCTATCAAGCGGTTTTGGCAGCGTTGGACATTGTTGGACAAAACGAACTGGAAATAGAAAACACATGGACGGTAGCACCGAACCCAGCATCCGCATCAATCACAATAAATGGAGTGAAAGGAACGGTAGAAGATGTTCAAATCATTTCCATGACTGGTGCGTCTGTGTATCGAAATACTGCGCTTTCAACAATCGATGTTTCGATGTTGGAATCAGGTGTGTACATCATCCGCTTGGTGGTGGATGGTAGAGTGCAGCAGACGAAATTTGTGAAGGAGTAACATGTCAATCGGAAGGTGTTTTTTTTGGATACTTTTGGTAATTGGTGTCGCCGGTTGTTCTCATAAGAATGATTCTACCAATGCGCTAAAAGCTGTTCAATTTCCGAAATTAATTGACTTCCCGAACAACGGAGTTGTAATTGATACCAATACCCAAATGGAGTCCTTACAATTTCCATTGATTATCGCTGCTTTGGATTCTCTGAAATACTCTGGGCCAAATAGTCCTAAAACGATTCAACGTAGACAGAAGAATATCAAGGTTTCGAAATCAAACAAGTTTCAATTGTTGGTGGATAGCGACCAACAATTTTCATCCTCGTATTTTTACAAAACACCACTTGATTTTATTTACACCCAACTGGATAGCAACGGAAACGAAATACCAAGAAAACCTTTTATTCCTCCGTACGATCAAGTAATAAAACGCCCTGTGTTTTAATCAACGAATTGGACAGCGCTCAAGTGATCGAAGTACACGACGGAATACTAGTTGCAATTCAAGAAGCACAGGATGAACAAGGGAATTGGGTAGGCATTGAATACTTTAGTTTTAGTGGCTGTGGCAACAGCTTTTGGCGTCACCTGGTTCCACCACATCACGTAATGATGTTCGGAGTGAATAAGTATCAAGGTAATTTCAAAACCAAACTACGCGTGCGCCTCCAAACGAATGGAACGACATTGGTCTCCAATGAATATTCTGGATACATTAATAAAGGTCAGCTTGAGAAGCCTGACTTCAAATTTGGTTGGAACAGCTACCTCAATGAAGAAGATTAATTTCCGCGCTTGATCTTTTTGCTCTTCTTGATTTTGTGCTTCGGCTTTTGGAATTCTTTCTGTTGTTGCTTCTTCATCTTTGCGTTTGAAACACCATGATATCCGTTTCCAGCAGCATTGGAAGCGCCGCAGCTAACAAAAGCGAACGAAGTAACGAGAGCGAGGGAGATAATGACAACTTTTTTCATTTTCTAGTTTTTGGTTGTTGAGATAAGAGTTTTAAGGAGAGAAACCCGATAAGGAGCGGGTGTCTATTACTTCAAACGCTCAACAAAATTAGTTATTGTTCATGCTAGAAAAGAAACAATCAGCGTGCCAGTTATTAACAGGATTCTGTGGTTATGAAAAAAAGCTTTTGAGCCTTATTAGCAATAATGTTCGAGCAAACCATCTCTGGAATGTCCTTCCGCACTTAAAAAATCACTAAAAAAAGGATGACTGAGCAATTCTGGTTCGGCATTCTCTATCATACGGCTCATTTAGCAAAATAGCAAAGTAGGCATCGTACACTTTTTGGAGCTTTCTATAGTTGATAACATAATGATTGTCTGATTCGTCTGGAAGATCCTGCTCTTCGTTGTTCACTTTGCGTCCCTCTAGATAAAATCGTTTCGCCAAATCGTATTGTTCCAGAGCTTCGCAAGAAGCACCCATCTGAAGATAGTTGAAGGCGGTTCTGTTCTTTGTAATGAGTAACTCGAACTCAGCAACTGCGGAATCCAAGTAGAGTGTGTTTTGAGTTTCAGAAAAAGTATAGAGAAATTCCACGCAGGCGTCTCGGTTTTCATGTCCAGAAACGGCGAAGATAGAATCTGTAACGGAAGAATATTTCGGTGCTGCAGATTGCTCTGAAGGAGCTTTGGTATTAGCAGGCTTCTCCTTTGCCGGAGAGGGTTCAGAACAACTAAAAAGTAGTAAACCAAGAAGGAGCGTAAAAGTGAAATACGTCATATTGGTTCTATAAATTTTCTAAGATTTGCCATGCTTCGGGTAGATGATGCACTAAGTCCAAAGCTGTCATTCCTTCCATGCCAATGGCATCGGCACAAATATCTCCAGCCAACCCATGAAGATAGCAACCGATGACGGCGGCGTTTTCCGAGGTATATCCGCGAGCAACGAGTCCAGTAATCAAACCTGTCAAAACATCACCACTTCCGCCTTTGGCCATTCCCGGATTTCCAGTACTGTTGAAATACAATTGACCATTCGGAAAAGCGATTGCAGAATGATGTCCTTTCAAAAGAATGATGATGTTTAAGGGTGCCGCCTTTTTCTGAAGCAACGAAATACGCGCGTGACTATTTTCCGTTTTTCCGAATAATCGCTCGAACTCTTTCGGATGTGGAGTGATGATGGAATTTACCGGAAGATTAGAAAGATCCGTTTCGTCTAACAAGTTGAGTCCATCCGCATCGATTACCAATGGAACGTGTGAGTTGCGAATCACATCCAACAAAACATCTTTCGTTGCTTTGTTTTGACCGAGCCCCGGGCCGATACCAATTGCGTTGTACTTCTCAAGGTTCGGAACAGCAGCGATGTAATTTTGACCGCTTGTAAGGCACATAGCTTCCGGACAAGAAGTTTGAAGAATGTCGTACCCAACCTCCGGAACCATGATTGTGGTTAGCCCTGCGCCGGATCGAAGGCATGCACTTGTCGATAAAACCGCTGCGCCCACCATTCCTTGTGATCCGCAAATCAATCCGGCATGACCAAATGTTCCTTTATGACTGTGAGCAAGTCGGGGTTGAATTAACGATTGGATGTCCGAAGCTTGAAGTAAGAATTCATCACACGAAAGTTGATCAATGAAACCGTGATCCAACCCAATATCCAAAACCTGCCAAGCTCCAACGATATTCGCATATTCTGGCAACAAGAAATTTCGTTTCGGATTTTGAAAAGTGAATGTTGAATGTGCATGAACAATTCGATCCAAATATTCAGAACAATCGTCGCGATCGAACAAGCCAGAGGGAAGATCAACAGCGAAGACAGAGCCGGAACATTTATTAATTTCCTGAACGACTTCTCCCAACAAGCCTTCCAACGGACGAGTAATTCCGGTTCCGACTAATGCGTCTATAATTAAAGGGTGAACTTCGGAAGGAAAATCAGAAATGGAAGTAATGATTTTCGGTGATACGCCCGAATCTTTTAATCGCTCTTGATTGGCAACGTTATCCGGGCTCATTTTTTCCGAAAACTGAACAAGATAGCAATCGACGGCCCAGCTTTTATGATGCAGTAACCGAGCGATAACCAATCCATCCCCACCGTTATTTCCAGTGCCGCAAAAAATGCTGACGCTTTTACTTTGAGAGGAAACAACTTGTTCAAAGGCCTTTACAAAACGGGAACTTGCCCGTTCCATCAAATCAATGGAAGGAATCGGTTCGATCGCGATGGTATGTGCGTCGCAATCTCTGATTTGTTGAGCCGTGAGTATTTTCATCGGATGGATTGGGTTCTTCAATACTAACTCAATGCACCGAGAAAGTCAAGAGCTCCTTGGAAAATGACAAGAATAAAATCGAAAAATGCCCAGCGATTGGTTTCTTTTTCGAATGTTTCCTTGCTTTGGTGAGATCGTTTTTCGCCTCTTGCTTTCCCTTGCGCTGATTTTCGATGAACGGAACTTCTTCTTCTGTCTTCACGTCGATGGAATCTTCGTTCATTTGAAATTGGTTTCCCGAGAATATAATGGTCGTATAATTTGTCGTATTTCGTTTTGCTAACGGGATCGCCAATTACCGTGTAAGCTTCATTTAGTTCAATGAATAATTCAGGATCAGCATCAGGGTTAGAATCTGGGTGTTTTTCCTTGGCCAGTTTTCGATACGCTTTACGGATCTCACGAATCCCCGCGGATCTTTCAACCTCCAATATTTTGTAGTAATCCTTCAAAACAAAGCGCATCAAAAAAGGCGGTACACCCAAATGCACCGCCTTTTCTGAATATACAACAATCTAGTTGATGAAGACTACTTCTTCTGTAGTGGTCTCCTGTTCAACCTTAATAATTCCTTGTCCTACAAGTCCACCTTTTTGGACGTCAATGTTCAAAACGGCAACACCCGCCTGACCCAATTGATACGTCTCGTTAAAGTTAAAGATGGCCTCTCCAGCAGAGCTTGTCATAGCCGTATCGTACAACACGACGCTGGATGCTTGATTTGTTGTGGATTGTCCGTAAACAATTACACGCGCATTGTACACCGGTGCGTTGTTGGCATCACGCACAACAATTTTTGCGATGGTATCTTGCTTCTTTCTACACGATACTGAGATTGTTCCAACGAACAAAAGCAACAATGCAAATACTATATATCTTCCTTTCATAGCTTTAATTTTAGTTTGGTAGGAATACGGTTTCTACTGCCGTGGTGTGCACACGACTTCTAATATATCCCGTAGCCTCCTTCGTAGCTGTTTTTGCAATAATGTCAAAATAAGCTACTGGATTTTCTTCGGCACCTGCAGCTTCGTAGAATTCTTTCATGTTGAAGTATGCAAATCCAGAGTTGTTGGTAACGATAGTATCTACCCATGACATTGTCTCAGGGTTAGAGTTCACATCACCAATAATAATCACCTTTGCTCCTTCAACCAACTCGTTGCTGGCAGAACGAACGAATACTTTTATCACTGATGGATTGTCGTTTTTACACGCGGTGAAAAGACCGAGTGAAACGAAAAGCAATCCTATACTTAGTATTTTTTTCATATCAATCTTGCGCTAATCCTCATAAACAGAGCCGTTCAAAGATAATCTATTTAGATTAAAAAGAGAACAATCGCCCTTTAATTCTTAACTTCGTACGCCTTATTGAACGGTTTTGTTTCAATTTATAACAAGTTTACCTATTAAAAAGTTACAACCCCCGTTCTAAGTACTGAAACGTAGGTTCTTAGAAAAGGTTGGATAAAGTACTGATGAAAGAGAAAGTGGAACAACTAAAGGCCGAGATCGAACAGTTCAAAATCGACTCAGCCGAAGCAATGGAGAAGTTTCGTATTGCCTTTTTGGGATCAAAGGGAGCAATTAAGGATTTGTTCGCCGATTTGAAGCAAGTGCCCAACGAAGAAAAGCGTGAGGCCGGACAGTTGGTGAACGGATTGCGTCAGTTTGCCCAGGAAAAGTTGGACACTCAGAAAGATGCGCTTTCGAGTGCACAAGAAAGTGCTCAGGGAATCGACGTAACACGACCCGGCGATGGAATCTTGGTTGGAAGTCGTCACCCGCTTTCGTTGGTACGATCAGAAATCATCGAAATATTCTCTCGTGTTGGATTTACGGTATCAGAAGGGCCGGAAATCGAAGACGATTGGCACAACTTCTCTGCGTTGAACTTCCCACCGGAGCACCCGGCAAGAGATATGCAAGACACGTTTTTCATTGAGAAAGGCGATACTCCAGAATCTGAAATGGCATTGCGAACGCACACTTCGTCTGTTCAGGCACGTGTCATGGAAACATCAGAACCACCGATTCGTACCATTTCTCCGGGACGTGTATATCGAAACGAGGCCATTTCGGCGCGAGCGCATTGTTTCTTCCATCAGGTGGAAGGATTGTACATCGATACAGACGTTTCTTTCGCCGATTTGAAACAAACGCTTTTATACTTCGCACAGGAAATGTTTGGGGATAAAGCACAAATTCGTTTGCGCCCGTCGTACTTCCCATTCACCGAGCCTAGCGCTGAGGTAGATGTTTCCTGTACTATTTGTAGCGGGAAAGGTTGTAATGTCTGTAAGTACACAGGCTGGCTCGAAATTCTCGGTTGTGGAATGGTAGACCCGAATGTGTTGGAAGCAAGTAATATTGACCCAGAAAAATATTCTGGTTTCGCCTTCGGAATGGGGGTAGAGCGCATCGCTCAATTGAAATACCGTGTAAATGATTTGCGTTTGTATTCTGAGAATGATGTAAGATTCTTGAAGCAGTTTACGTCAGGAATGTAAAAGATACTATGGGACTTTTTACCACCTCGAACAAACAACGATTGCCATGGACAAATATCACATCCGTGGATCAATTGCATGAAGTTTTAGAATCAGCGAAAAGCAAACCAGCATTGTTATTCAAACACAGCACGCGATGCAGCATTTCATCCATGGCCTTGAATTCTTTCGAGAACGAATGGGGCACGGAAAATGAACTTTGTGACCTTTACTTTGTAGACTTACTAAGACATCGTGACGTTTCGAATGCAATCGCATCAGAAACCAACGTCGTGCATCAATCTCCTCAGGCTATTTTGTTTGACGGGTCTGATGTCATGTACCACTCGTCGCATTCAAGCATTGATGCGCGGGCTATTGAAAAATTATTGAAATGAATCCGAACGTAAAGAAATACGTAGTAATCGCCTTGATCGTTTTGGTTGGAGGAGCTTTGTTGATTGGTCCCATGCTGCGAGAAGATCCTGTAATTCCAACACGTGGTGGAGGACATGACGCTCCAATTACTCAGGCACCATTACCAGCAGCATTTGCTTTCAAGGAAGGACTTGCAACGATTACCGGAATACCACAAAACGTGCAAATTCAGGTAAATCAAAACAACATCACTGAAATGGTGGTTGAGTATGACGGAACTTTCATTCAGAAATGGGACAACCCCAATGGAAACGTAACTTTTCCTTTTACTACGACTACGTTAGGAAACTATTCAATCCGCCTTATCTCAACCCTTCAAGACGGAACGCAAAGAATTGATGAACGTGCAGTGCGCGTAGTGTCCGACATTACCCCAACTTCTTTGAAAGCTGAAATCATTGGAAATCCATTACCGCACGACCCAACGAGCTTCACGCAGGGATTGGAATTTAAAGACGGACGTTTGTATGAAGGTGTGGGAATTTACGGTGAATCCAAAGTGATGGAGGTAGATGTACAGACTGGAGATATCCTTCGAAAGTTGAGCTTAGATCCGAGTCGTTTTGGAGAAGGAATCACAATCATGGGTGATAAACTATACCAACTGACGTGGCAAAAAGGACAATGTTTGATTTACGATTACACGTCAGATTCTGGTAGCTTCTCTTTGTTGGATGAGAAATCGTACACAGGTGAAGGTTGGGGATTGTGCAACAACGGAACGGAGTTAATTCTTTCAAATGGAAGCGAAGTAATTCAGTTCATCGATCCAGAATCGTTTGAGGTGAAACGCACCATACAAGTATTTAGCGATGTCGGCCCAATTCCACAATTGAATGAATTGGAATACATGGACGGAAAAATCTACGCGAACATCTATCAAACAAATGCTGTTGCAGCGATCGATCCAGCTACTGGAAAAGTATTGGAATTGATCGATTGCAATGAGTTGGCGCTGCGAGGAAGAGGAGCAGGTGCTGAATTGAACGGAATTGCGAGAGACGATAAAACGGGGAAAATCTACATGACAGGAAAGAAATGGCCGTCGATGTTTGAGGTACGCTTCGTTTCTGCTCCGAATCCGTAATCTCAGATTTGAGTGCGAGTTTTGAGTGGGACTTTAAGACTCACACTCGAACTCACCCTGTCTTAAATCCGTATTCCCGCTCAACTCTCGAAACGCGCACTTGATAAGCCTTGTACCAGTTCGTTTTGCCTAATTCCTGAGCAACCTGATGCGAAGCGTTTTGTTTCCAGTGGAGAATACTTTCTTCGTCTTGCCAATAGGAAACTGTTATTTCAAAGTCATCACCGGCGGATTCCATTCCTAAAAAACCGGGAGCTTCTTGTGCCAGTTCATGCATTCTTTGAACCGTATCGGCATAACCTTTTTGCGTTTCGGTGGCAATTGCTGGGAAAATGACGGCAAAGTAGGGTGGCTTGGGAGTTTTTGCGATGCTAATGAATTATAGAAGATACGGATTTGGATGGAGAAATGCTAGAAAAAACGATTATTTACGTCGGGAAGTTCCGACATTCGAACATTGCAAAAATCGAATTATCCTACGTTACAACTTTTCCAATTTCCGTCGATGCAACATACCGCTCGCATCCCGAGCAACCAACGTATAAACTCCAGAAGTAAGATGACTTAAATCAATTACAGCATTTCCTTGGATTTGTTGGAAAATCAACCGCCCGTTGACATCATAAACAGCAATTTCTTCAAGAGTAAAAGAAGCTTCAATAGTTAACGCGTCCATAAATGGATTCGGCCCAAGAGTAAAATTCTCCGAGCTTTCTTCCAACCCAAGATTGAATTGCGTGTTCTCATAAAACCACAGCGATCCGCCATCGCTGGTTGCGAGAATATCCAAATCTCCATCCGCGTCAATGTCTACGAATTCTGGGAGCACGACAGTAGCGACACCTCCGGTAATTCCGAACGGGTTCAATTGACCGCCGTCGAATAAAGGCGCATTGGCATTTGCCAGATTTTGGATGTATCGAAGGTTACCGCCCGTTTCTCCTACCAACATATCAAGGTCGCCGTCCAAATCCAAATCCCCAACGGTTGGATGCGAGAAGTACACGGGGTTGGGAATCAAACCAAAAGGGTTGCTCAATGGCGCCGAAAATCCAGGCAAATTAGTGGTTCCTTGATTCTCAAAATAGAGCAATCCTCCAGCTTCACCGCTGATGGCGTCAAAGTCTCCATCGTTGTCCAAATCAGCGAATTCCGGCATCGAAATGTACGACCCAGCACTCAATCCCAGACCGTTCACTACGGGAACACTAAAAAATGGATTGGTAGCCGTTCCGATGTTTTGATAATACACATGATTGCCGCCATATTCTCCGGCCAGAATGTCCAAATCCCCATCATCATCCAAATCAGAAGCAGTGATAAAAGCGTAGACATATACACTGGTCAATCCGAAAGGATTTGTTTGAGGCGGAGCGAAAGCCGGACTTTGCGCCGTTCCGACGTTTTCAATGTAATCTAGAGTACCAAAGAAACCACCGATGATGAGATCTAAATCTCCGTCGCCATCCAGATCTGCCGGACACAATCCACCTACATAATTCGTGGTATCGACGGTAAATCCAAATGGATTCTCAACGGGCTGAGTAAAATTTTGTGCGATTCCTGTTGACGAAAGTCCCATCGCAACAAGTATTGCTGCAAAACGCGACTGCAGATGACGTGTGAATACTTCAGGAATGGATGCGGCGAGTTCTTTGATCCGAACTGCGAGTCTACGTAGTTGCTCTTTTGATCCCTCAGATTGCTCAAGACGTTGCCACTCTGCAATCCGGAGATTGAGTTGGCGAATCTTTCTTGAAAAGGGCGTTGACGGCATAATTCTAACACAATTTAAGGAGAAGGAAGGGCGATAAAAAGAGGATCGAACACATTTTTTATCATTTTACACAGATCAACGGCACCATCGGACACAAAAAATCCTCCCCATAAAACCATGAGGAGGATGTATAATTATACACTAATTTTTACAGTTTTTCGAGCTTCTTACGGCTTACGTTTCCATCTGTATCGACCACTTGAATCATATAAACACCCTTGTTGAGGCTTTCAAGATTTACGTTTCCGTCTGGACTAACTTCAGAGTAAATCAGTTTCCCCATCATATCGTACACTTCCACCAAATCAAGATCTACATCCGCGGTGAAGTTAACCTCTGACGTGAATGGGTTCGGTCCAATAGCAACGTTGTTAGCCAATTCATCAATTCCAACATTGAACTGTGTGTTTTCAAAGAACCAAAGGCTTCCGTAATATCCTGATCCTAATACATCAAAATCACCGTCGTCATCAATGTCAACGAATTCAGGAAAAATGAAGTCTGATACATTATCGATGAGTCCAAAAGGGTTCACCTGTGGAGCTGCGAACGCTGGATTTTGTGCAGTTCCAGTATTTTTATAAAAGGCAAAAGTTCCATAGTTTTCAGCAGTAAGTACGTCATAGTCTCCATCTCCATCAATGTCTGCAACTGTCGGGTTTTGAAAATAAGCAGCGTTCGCCGCAATACCAAAAGGACTTGTCACCTGAGCGGCGAACGCTGGATTTTGCGCTGTTCCGGTGTTTTCGTAATAAACTATCGATGGTCCTACACCGTATGCAATAGAGCCGGAAATGATATCAAAATCACCGTCATCGTCCAAGTCAACAAAGCTTGGCATGTCTAGAATCGAAGAGTTCGAATTCAAGCCAAACGGATTCGCCTGAGCGGCTGCAAATGAAGGGTTTGTGGCGGTTCCGGTGTTTTCAAAGTACACCAAATCACCGTAATACTCACCAACCAGAACATCAATGTCTCCATCGTCATCCAAATCGGCCGTAGTGATAAATGCGTAATAATAGGTACTTGAAAGCCCAAATGGGTTGGTTTGAGTAGGCCCAAAAGCAGGACTGCTCGCAGTACCAGTATTTTCAACATACTGGATTGCACCGTAATATCCGCCCATTAACAAATCGTAGTCTCCATCTCCGTCTAAATCTGCAACTCCAAAGCCTCCGATATAAGAAGTGGAGTCAACAACAAAACCGAAGGGGTTTTCTACTGGCGTAGCAAACTGTTGTGCGTTGGCGCCATTGGCAAATCCAAAAACGATGGCCAAAGCTCCGAGTTTGTGAGCTAACTGACGCGCAGACAAGATCCCTCGCAAGTCTTTGATCAACAATGCAATTTTCTGTCGAATGCGATCCACGAACGCCTTGGGTTGGCGTGCCGTCATAGCTTGCTTCATCTCTTTGACCAGACGGTCTAATTGACGGACTTTTCTTGAGTGGTAGTTATGTTTCATATTTAGTTAGGGTTTGTTGCTAATTTACGATTGTTTTGCCCAAAACGTTGAATTTGGGATAGAAATTCCCATTTTATGTTCTGGTTTCAAGGTATTTAAAATGTTAGGTCTACGTTTATCAGCCAATACATGAACGTCATAAATTTCGTCCAAAGAAGTTTGATATGTTATCTTTCCAGCCATGCTTGCGGTCGGCAAATGCACAATCATTATGCCAGCTTCGTTCGAATCATCTGCGAAGTCTAGTTTTGCGAATGTTGACGAGTTTTTTCGAAGTTTCGAAAGTCCGATAAACAGGTAACCCTGGTACAAATCCATACCTCGCACGAATCCATCCAATTTTACCACGACGTCATAAGTTCCTGCTTCTGGATCGACCTTAATTAACTCTCCAGTAGCAGAAAGTAAACAATACAATTCTCCGTTGTAAATACGTGGTGAATGCGGCATAGCCAATCCGTCAACGACAATTTCATTGGTCGTTACGTCCATGATCACGCCTGTTTGCGTAATGTTCTCGCGCCAACTTTGTGTGGTATTTCCGGTATTGAAGGCAGTGGCATATTTCGGCAATCCGTCTTGCATCGCCATTCCATTCAAATGACATCGGTCTTCAGAAACAATTTTATCTACAAACCAAGGTTGCCAATACGGAGTGAAATTGTAGTTATCATCCAATGTCACCAAACATGAGAACAAGGTGTTTACTGCGTAGAGCTTTCCATCTTTACCGAAATTGAGGTCGTGGATGTCCAGCTGACCAGTATGATATGTCAAGCGTGGCATATATAACGCGTCATATTTTTGAGGCGCCGGAGGGTAGAATCCCGCAAGGTCTTTTGAATTGGAAAAAATCTGTACGTAATCACGACAAGCGAGCGCCAGCTTGTCTGAAGCAATATCTTCGGCAACGCCCATTGGCTTATCAAATGTTCTTGGCAGTTGAATGAGACTGTGTTCATCTTTGGGTGAAATAAACACAAGTTTGCCCGCCTGGTATGTAGTAATTGCCAATGTACATCCAAGTTTCAATAACAATTCGGGAACCTGAGAAGTGTATTGACAGGCAAAAGGAGTTAACGATGGGTCAGGTCGTTGCATAATTCGATTTTGGGGCAAATTACAAAATCGTTGAAATAAATAAACACTAAACCTTACAAGTATGAATGCATTACACAAAATTACCGGAATTGTAGCCTTTACATTTCTATTCGTACCCGTCGGGTTTTCGCAGGTCGACTATCATTGGGATCAACATGGAATTGGTTTAATGGCTCCTGATGATTTCAAGGAAGAAACCAATAACTATGAGGAGTTTTCAGCGCATAACGACAATGTATATCTGTCGATAATTCCATGGCAAGATGAATATATTGATCATGATCATCTTGCGAGCGCTCTACTCGAGATTACATTGGAAATGAACTATGATGAACTTACAGATGCCGATGAAATGTTTTTGGATTACTTCGAAGGCTACTATGTTCAAGGGGTAAAAGACGGAACGAACACATTTATTGCCGCCTTGCTCGATACGGAAAGCAGTACCAACATGATTCTCGTGATTGCCTTCAACGATGGATATGTGGACGAAGCTGCTTCCATCTTAATGAGCATTTATGCTTGATTAGTTACAATTTAGGTCTCAAAGCAACGAGGCAGTTGGGGGTAGATGTCCAGCTGCCTTTTTTTGTTTGAGATTGATTTAGCTCGTTTTTATTCTCCCCATTTTGTAAGGTAATTACCTAGAGAATGGCATTAAAAAAAGTAATGAGTTAATGAAAGTCTAATTACTCAAAGCTTTCTGGCTGTCACCCCTCTTTAATTCTCCCCTCAAGGGGAGAGGGACTTTTCCTCCTCCCTAGAGAAGAGGAAACGACTCAGGAGTTTTCGATAACCGAAGGCGGAGGGTGACCCAATGAAACACGATGTATCACTCCGTCGTAAACGGTGTAAACGGATCGAATTGCTGCATGGTATTCACCTCTTTCACCGTTCCATCACCGACGCGAAGGATGCGACCTGGATATTTTTCTACCATTCCCATATCGTGTGTAGCCATGAGAATAGCCGTATTTTTTTCCTTCAAAATAGCGAGAAGCAAACGCATGATTTCTTCCGAGGTTTCGGGATCCAAATTTCCGGTAGGCTCATCGGCTAAAATCAATTTTGGATCATTGATCAAAGAACGAGCAATGGCAACACGTTGTTGTTCCCCTCCAGAAAGTGCGAATGGCATCGAATTCATTTTCTCCTCCACACCGACCAATTGCAGTACCTCCTTGGCGCGTTTTTCCATCGCTTTTTTGTCTTTCCAGCCGGAAGCACCCATCACAAATCGAAGATTTTCGAATACGGTTCGGTCTGTCAAAAGTTGGAAATCCTGGAAAACAATACCGAGTGATCGACGTAAGTTCGGGATGTCTTTTTTGCGAAGTGCGTTGAGGTCAAAATCGGCAACATTTCCCGTTCCGTCTGAGAGTCGTAATTCCCCATACAAAGTCTTTAGCAGACTGCTTTTTCCGCTTCCTGTCTTACCAATTAAGTACACGAATTGGTTGTCCTTGATTTCGACGTTTATATCCGACAAAACCGTCACATTGTTCTGTTGGATTACACCGTTTTTTATTTCAATGACATTACTCACGCAAAATGGATTTGTATGTAAAAGTCAGAATTTAGGCACGTAGTTTGCCTTTAAACACAGAAATAATCTTAACAGATTTCCGTTTAAAACTTTTAAACAGTCTCTCCAAACACCGAATCAAGTAAGGTTACTTTTACTTGATTAAAAAAGCAGCAGCCTATGAACAAATTGCTTTTTATCGCTATCCTGTTTTTATCCTGTCAGACCTACGCTCAGACCTCGGAAAAATACAACAGCGAATACGCCAATTTTTATCGTGCAGAAGAGCTCTTTGAGAAAGAGCAATACGGAGCTGCGCGCAAGGAATTCCGAATCTTTATGGACGGTTTTCCAGAAGTTAACGACCCGTTTTACATCAAGGCATCGTACTACGAAGCGATTTCTGCGTTGAACTTGTACAACAACGATGCAGAGCGCTTGCTGCTTACGTTTTTGAAGAATTATCCGGAAAGTATTTACCGAACGGATATCTACTTCCGCCTTGGAAAGCATTATTACTATCGCAAGAAATGGGACGATGCGTTGGCTTGGTTCAATAAGTTGAGCATTCAGGATATCCCAGAAGAAAACCGCGATGAATTCTTTTTCAAAGTGGGATATGCCAACTTCAAGGAAGATAACATGGGTGAGGCGAGAAGCGCTTTCAAGGAAATCAAAGATGGTGATTCGAAATATGCAGCACCAGCCTTGTATTATTTCTCACACATCGCATATCAGAATAAAAATTACCAGTTGGCATTGGAAGGGTTCCTAAAGCTGGAAGAGCATGAAAGCTTTGGAAAATTGGTGCCGTACTACATCGCTCAGATTTATTACCTCCAGGGGAAATACGCTTTGGTAACGCAGTATGCCAAGAAAATTTCAGGATCGGACGGAATCATGGACGATAAGGAAATCAACCAATTGATCGGTGATGCTTATTACCGCACCGATCGATTCGATGAGGCGGTTCCATATCTAGAGAAATACAACGCTTCGACAAAAACAACACGCGACGAGGATTACCGATTGGGGTACGCGTACTTCCGAAGTGGGAATTACGATAATGCTGTAACCATGTTCGACCGTGTAAAAGGTGTAGAAGATAGCTTGGGTCAGGTGGCCTACTACCATATTGGTCAGTGTATGTTGAAGTTGGACAACAAAGTGTCGGCGCGTTCGGCGTTCGAAGGAGCGGCGTTCATTGAAGCTGATCCTGTAGTTCAGGAAGATGCTTTGTTCAACTACGCGATTCTATCCTATGAGTTGGACATTAACCCATACGATGAGGCAGTAGAAGCATTTGAATTGTATCTGGATCGATATCCGAATTCACTTCGCAAGGACGATATCTACCAGTACCTCGTGAATGTGTACTTGAGCACGAACAATTATTCGAAAGCATTGGCATCGTTGGATAAATTGCCGAATAAAGACATCAAATTGCGTCAGGCCTACCAGTTGATTTGTTTCAATCAAGGAGTAAGCATGTACCAGCGAAATGCATTTGGCGATGCGATTCGATCGTTTGAGAAAGTGGACAAGTACCCAGTAGATCCTGAAATTTCTGCTCAGGCAAAATACTGGATCGCCGATTCTTACTATCGAGCGAATAACTTCGATAAAGCGATTGAGAACTACAATAAAGTAGGAACCATGCAAGCTGTGCCGGCAGGACTTAAGTCGGAAGCGAAATACAACATGGGCTACAGCTATTGGAAGAAAAGTGAAAGAGCTTTTGAGGAAATGCAAAAGCACGAGCCAGGTTCTTCTTCCTTCAAAGCATGGAACAAAAAACGTGAATCGGCAATTCGCAGTGCGATTACACAGTTTAACTTGTTCTTACAAACGAACCCGGGCGGCGATCAAAAGAAGGCAGATGCCAATATGAGAATCGCTGACGGTCACTTCGTTTTGAGAGACAACGTAAATGCGGTGAAATACTACAAGAACGTTATCGCACTTCACGCGCAATACGAAGATCAGGCCTTGTACTACATGGCATTGACTTATGGTTACATGCAAGGGAAATCGAAAGAGAAGGTGAGCAACTTATTGAGCATCATCAACAACTTCCCGCAGTCCAAATATGTTCGAGACGCTGTATTCCAGGTTGCACAGACGTACAAAGCAGACGAAGAATACGACAAGGCGCTTACGTACTTCAACAAGATTGTGATTGACTACCCGACATCGATCGAAGTGCCGAACGCACGTATCAACATTGCGGATATTCACTTCAAGCAGGGGAAACCAGCTCAGGCGGAGCAAGAATACCTTGCAGTAATGGATGAGTACGGTTCAGACAATCGCATTTGTACGGCCATCGCAAACGCATTGAAAGACATGTACACGCAAACGAATCAGTTGGATAAAATTGACGGTCTTGCGCAGTACCCATGTTTCGATATTACTGATGAAGAGAAGCAAAACTTGTATTACATTCCTGCAGTTCAGGCGTACTTCGATTCAACCCTTTCGGTTCAGGCGCGATACACCACCGCAATTCCGAAATTGGAGGAGTATTTGAACAAGTATCCGAATGGAAAATACAAGGATGAAATTCGATTCTACCTTGCAGAAGCGCATTACGGACTTGGAAATGAAGAGCAGGGAATTGCCGTGTACGAGGAGCTCCTCTCTGGACCGAATAATATCTACACAGAGTACTCTGCGGCACGCGTAGCAAGTTACCACTTCAACAATGACGACTTCATAAATGCGATTCCGTATTACAAGAGGATCGAACAGATTTCCAAAGATCCGGAGAAGCTCTCCAATTCGAGACTCCGCTTGATGGTCTGTCATTATAACCTTGAGAATTGGCAAAATGCAGCACTGTATGCCGGAAAAGTAATTCAAGACGATACCTATCCAAGTAATGTTATCGAAGAAGCACACTACATCCGAGCGAAGTCGAATTACAATCAGGAGTACTACATGGATGCTGCGGCATCGCTCTTCTGGTTGCGTGATAATCTGACAAGTGAACGTGGTGCAGAGGCACGATTCTTACTTGCGGAGATCAAGTTCAGAGATGGAGATTTGGAAGGAACATTGACGGAGATTGAAAATCTTCTGAAGATGCGCCCTGCATACAACTACTGGATCGCGAAAGGGATCATGCTTCGAGCGAGAGTGTATATGGCACAAGACAACTTGTTCCAGGCTGAGCAGGATCTGAAATCGATCAGACAGCACTACAAGAATACTACGGATGGAATCCTCGATGAAGCTAATGCCCTTTGGGACGAGCTCATGCAGTTGAAAGACGCACCGAAAGACATTGAGGAAGAAGGAGAACGTGTAATTGAAATAGATGGAGGCAATGGAAATTAAAAAGAGCATATACACAGTATTAGCGCTATTGCTTTTCGGAACTGCAATGGCACAAGAAGAAACCGGAAATGGGACGACGATCACGGGTACGGGTAGCCGACCGATTGAGAAGGCCTATCGAATCGCGATTTCACCGAAGATTATTGATACGAATATCAATACGAACGTAGTGGATTATCCACTGTTGAATTTGAAACACGAAACGGACACGGAAGTAGGATTGATCAATCCGGCGGCTGTTAATATCAAGGATGTTTTAAATCCACTGTACAACACGTACGTAAAAATTGGATTGGGAACGGAATTGATGCCGTTGGGTGAGATTTACTACGACTCAGATCGTTCCCGTCGATTGATGTACGGAGCGCACGTGAAGCACCTGAGTTCCTTTGGTAATATTTCGGGATACGCACCTGCGCAATTCGATCGTACTGGAGTGAATTTGTACGGAGGATTGAACGAGCGCAGATACAGTTTACGTGGGGATATGCACTACCGCAATCAAGGTTTGCATTATTACGCAATTCCAATTGATACGTTGGTTCGAGACAGCATTTCGCAACGCTACAGCGATTTCGGAATGTCGGGATCTTTCAGTTCGCATATTAAGGACAGCGCGAAGTTGAACTATACCATTGGTATGGCTTATAACAACTTCCTTTCGAAGAAACCTTCTGTTGCCGAACTCAGCGATTGGAGAGCCCGTGAGAATTTCTTTGGAATCAACACGAACTGGTTGTATCGTCACAAGGCAGAGACGTATAATCTAGACTTTGACATCTTGTACAACGGTTATAAATACGGTGTTGTGGGAGATACAAATGCATTCGCTCTTGATAGCGGGTTGATCAACAACAATACGATTGTGATGTTGAGTCCGAACGTAGTAACGCGATTGCAAAACGATCGATTCAAAGGAAAATTTGGGGCGAAAATTGCCTTTGATGCCAACAACGGTGTCAAGGCGCGCATCTATCCAGATTTGGAATTGAAATACAGCATGTTCAACGATATCTTCATTCCTTATGTGGGACTTACCGGTGGATTGGAGCAAACAACATTCAAGAGCTTGACGCGTGAGAACGAGTTCATTATTCCGAACTTGGAGCTTCGAAACGAAAGCACGGCAATTGATTTCTTCTTTGGAATCAAAGGGTCGCTTTCAAAGCGCATCGGATTTAACGCTGGAGCAAGTTTCTCGAATGTTCGAAATGCTGCCCTTTTCGTAACGGATACGACATACTCAATTGGAAATGCGTTCCGACCGATTTACGACACAATGAACGTGACAACGATCGAAGGATCGCTTTCATACCAGCAATCAGAGAAATTGAAAATTGATGCGATTGGTCGCTTTAACTCGTATTCATTGTTGAATAACAGCTACGCGTGGAACTTACCACAATTGCAGGTGATTTTACGTGGATCGTACAACCTATACGACAAGTTCTTGATCAACTTAGATTTGGACTTAGAGGGAGGACGAAAAGGTTTGGTGTATTCGGACATACTGGGGGCCACTTTAGAGAACGGTCAGTATGTGGTTGATCTTGGATTCATTGCTGATGCGAACCTCGGAGTAGAGTACCGTTATAACAACCGAATCTCTGCATTCTTGCAGTTCAATAACCTTGCGGCACAGCAGTATCAAAGATGGGTGGAAGCTCCGGTGCAGCAGTTCCAGGTAATGGGAGGGTTGACGTTTAAGTTTTAATTAGAGGAAAGACCGCTCGTTGCACTTGCTCAAAGAGGAAAGACTTGTTTTCGGCTGAAAAACCTTTCCTCCTTGAATCGAACTTGTTCGATGCTTGTGCACTTAACACACCAAACCCACACAGCGCCCTTATGCCTTCGTGGTAAAAAATTCTTTGTTCTCAATTCAATCCCGCTGAATCACCAACGGATAACTTCCATTCAAAGTCTTGGAAGAAAGTACCACAGCATAATTTCCATTTGCCAGATTCAAGTCCAAATTCACGATTTGTAAGTCTTCGAATTGATCTTCAAACACAACGCGTCCGTCCATAGAAATCACTTGAACATCCATACGATCGATCTCGTCTGGAAGCTCAATTTGGAACGCTCCCGAGTTCGGGTTCGGATATAAAATCACATTGGATTGCTCTAGCTCATTCAAGCTTAAGAACGGATTGTTGCGAACCGTATAATGGAACTTGTACGTTTCTGTCGTGTCGCCATTCGAACCGACTACCAACACACGGAAGTACATTTGCGTTCCTTCTACTGGGTTAGGCAACGGTTGATCAGACACCCATTCGTTTCCTACTGAGTTGCTCATCGGAATCACGTTTCCAAAGGTTGGAGTGTTCTCCGAGCATTCCACATAAACGCTAGTGAGCGTATTGTCGTAATCGATGGTGCTGGTAACGTATTGATCTACGTCTTCCATTGGCAAACTGAAAGTAGGAGGATTGGTAATTTCCGTTGTTAAAATGGCCGGGTAATCCACGCGATCTTTCAAGGCATATTCCCACAAACCACGCCCCCAAGTAGAGGCACGAAGTGTATTGCTTCCCCAACAAATGTCCAATTCGGAAACGGCAACATTCGGAAGATCCGTGTTGTATAAACTCCATGTGTTTCCGCCCATTGGCATGGTATAAACACCGATTTCAGCACCGATGTAGATGTTGGATGCCGAAGAATGATCGATGACTACAGATCTTACTGGCATGTCGCCAAGGTTGTTGGTGATGTTCGTCCAGGAAGTTCCGCCATCTTCGGTGAGGTAGACTTTTTGTCCGTTGTTCTGGTAGGAATTGTACACCACAATCATCATGTCATCGTTGTTTGGATCGAAGGCAATATCCTGAATACTGCTGTTCGGGAGACCATTTTTAATGTCCGTAAAGGACAACCCACCATCTATCGATTTTTCAATCGCGGAGGCGCGGGAAACGACAATGATTTCAGAATTATTATTGGCGATCGCTGCTTGATCCGCCTGCTGGTTGTTCGTAAACGTGGTAAATCCACCGAGTTGGAACCAATTGTCTCCAAAATCATCGGAACGCCATGCTTCATCACTGAAATGGAATACGCGGAATTGATTGTTTGGGTCCAAAAGCAACGGTGCGATCCAATCGGCATTACCAGAACCGCTTTCGTTTGCCGGACTGACATTATTCGTGCTCAATCCGCGGTTGGTGGTTTGACGACGGATTCCGTACTGCACGCTACCAATCATATAATCTTTGTTCAACGGGTGAATAACAGCTTCCATGCCGTCGGCTCCGTAGTATTCTACCCATCCGTTTTCATGGGTAAAGCTCGTTCCGTTATCCTGCGAACCGACCATCGTTTGGTAATGATTGGATTGACTCACGCCAAGATTGTAGTATTCGCGAATTCCTGTATTATCATTCAAAATATCCCATGTTTGTCCTTGATCGGAAGTACGTACCATGTACCCGTCAGTTCCTACATAAACAACTCCGTTTACAGAAATCATTACTCGTGGATCGGCGTGTACGTAGCTTGGAGAGTTTAGGAAGTTTTGTTGCAGGGTTCCCGATCCGTTTTCGGCCGCACCGAGCCACCACCACGTTCTTTGTTGGAAAGAAGAGGCACCGTTTGTTGAGGTAAAAATATCGATGCTTCCAATGTAGATTTCATCTTCATCTTGATCGTTGACACCGAAGAATGCTGCCCCTTCGCCTGGATTAGAGATAAAGGTGAAATTCACCCCATCATCCGTAGATTTCCACACACCGTTGGATGATCCAAAGAACAGACAATTGGGGCAACTTGCCGACACATCGATGTGCGCTCGGACGTTGCCGTTTCCTGATGCTTCGTTGGACAAACTCCATGACACTCCACCATCAGTAGAGCGATACACGTAGTTTCGATTTCCGTTAGAATTTCGGTTATCGGTAATGTAAATGATATCCGGATTGGTAGGATGAAAAGCGATGTCGCGCACTTCAGCATTTGTCAACATGTGCGTCCATGTGGTAAGGTTGTCATCGGAACGGAAAATTCCTTCTCCTGTGGCTATGAAAACCAAATTCGGTACCGTTGGATGATAAGCGACATGATAAATTCTGAAATTGTCTCCTAATCCTCCCAAGCCGACATTCGTAGGATTGAAATTGGATTCTGTCCAAGTGTCACCACCATCAACGGAGCGATAAACTCCATGCGAATACTGATTTCGCGAATTCTGCAAGTTAATGAGGATTGAATCTGGGTTGGTAGGTGAAACAGACAGGGTATTCACTCCTGTGGCTGGAAGGAAATCGGTTGAACCTCCTTGCCAAGTAGTTCCTCCATCAGTCGTTTTCCAGAAGCCGCCACTACGCGTTCCGAAATACATCAAATTGGCGTCGTTCGGGTTCACGTACAAATCTTCAATGCGACCCAATCCAACGGAATAGCCATCCGTTAAGCTATCAACTGTTACCGGCCCCAACTCTTCCCATCCATTTGGGAACAAATCTTTTGGCGTTGGATTGTTTTGAAGAAAGGTTTGATAGGCTTCAGAAACCAAATATGGATTCACATTCGCGCGATCTCCTGAAGGATAATAGCGTCCTTCATTGGCACTTTTCCAGCGTTGGTAACCTTTCCAACCGGAACCTTCCGTATCTTTATCGTGGGTTTCGAAATACTTGTCAGCGGCTTCGCAAACCTCGTAGAAATTGTAATTCGGATCGTGCATCATGGCTTTCCATCCGATAGTTATCGGATCCTGTGCATTTACGGATAAAGCGCCCATAAGGAAGGCTGCGAATAGAACGTTCTTTTTCATAGTATCATCGTTACGGCAAATACAGTGCTTCTAGCTTCGAAATGGAATCAATTTGAACACTGTGTTGCTTGTTCTTCTTACTAAAGTGTAGCGTAGCATTATTGGAAAATGAAGTGCCCTCCGCTTTAGCGCGGTAGGTTGTTTCTTTTCCCCGTAGGATGAGCGTTTGGTTTCCGTATTGAAGGCTGTCCAATTGCACGGATTCCTCCAATTCGTTGATTTCAATGATTATTTCCTGAAAAGGTTTCTCTTCTTGCCTTCCTGGATAATATTCTTGACTGGTACAAGATACGACCGAAACTTTGGGCGCACAAGAAAATAAAAGCAGCATGCTTAGAATCCCGAAAATGGGAGAGATTGAGAAACGTTTTCGCATAAAAGCACAGTTATAGGAGACTAAAGTTACGAAAAGGTGTTTAGACTATATGAAGGGATGAATCAACTTCCCCCTTTGGAGGGAAGAAAAGCGATTTAAGAGCTTTGAGGAGGGGGAGGACTATGCTCTCCTCAACAATCGCTTCAACAAAGGTTTCTTGTTCGGGTCCTTTTCTTTTGGGAAGTACGAACGCTGACGTATGAATACCATCACAACGCCAATTGTAATAGATGCATCTGCGATGTTCCAAATTGCTGGGAAAAACTCTTTTCCTCCGACCCAGGGCATCCAACTCGGCCACGTTCCTTGGAATTGGAACATATCGACTACGTTCCCGAAAAGGAATCCAGTGTGACGAATCTCTTCGGTCACTTTGTATCCATCCAGCGTAAATTCATGCATGTTTCCAGATCCGGAGAGCAAGTTGAATTGCATGGTTGGATCCATGTATTTATCCATTGGGAAAATATAGTCGTAGAACATGGAATCGATCAGGTTCCCAGCGGCACCGGCTAAGATGAGCGCGATCGCAATCAGAAACTCTAGCTTCATGTTCTTGCGCGCCTGTCTGACCAAATAAATACTGATGGCAATGATGGCAATAATGCGAAAGATACTAAGGAACAGTTTGGCCCAAATGGACGCACCGAAAGTGGTTCCGAAGGCCATCCCTTGATTTTCGGTATAGCTCAACAAAAACCAATCACCCAATAAGGGTTTTTCCATTTTTACACTCGAGTCAAAAACCCCATTGTAGAATGGTGAATAATTTGTTTTTACGTAAATCTTAACGATTTGATCAATGACGAGAATGGCCACAACAACGGCCAGCGCAATGATGAGTTTTTTCTTCAATGTATCTAGCTTTGCGCGTTCTTCGCCTCGATGCTTAATGTTGCGTGCGGCACCAAACGTAAACGTTCTTTCTGGATCAACTTTCCAGTAACACGGCAAACACCGTATGTTTTGTTTTCAATACGAATAAGTGCGTTTTGCAAGTTTGCGATGAATTTCTCCTGACGAGAAGCCAGTTGCGCTACTTCCTCACGAGACAATGTGTCTGACCCGTCCTCCATCATGTTGAATGAACGCCCTGTATCATCCGTTCCATGATCGTCGCTATGCGAAAGGGAACCACGAAGTAGATCAAGGTCTTCTTGCGCCTCTTTCAGCTTACCATTGATTAAATCTTTGAATTCCTGTAATTCGCTATCTGAATATCTTGTTTTGCCCATGTGTCTCTGTTGTTGGTCCAAGTCGCATCTTGTGCGCTCGGAGTTAAGAAGCCTAAATATAAAATTCTGGCAAATACTACGCAATAAACGGGAAATAAAAAATGTATCTTCGCTTTAGTGGTACGGTTATTCTTTGGAAATAGGTCTTTCGCGCTGTTGATTTTACCCTTAATGGCGGCTGTGTATGTAGGGCTCAATTTCTACTTTCCATATCATCTTCCTGAGGATGAGGCACATTTTGGCTTCTGGGGCGATTTTTTACCTCAAACCAGTTGGATTTCTCAGATTTTAGCACCGGCTTTTGTCTTTGGTGAAGCGCTCCTGATCAACTCGCTTTTTAACCGAAACGATTTTTTAGATAGAAACACCTTTACCCCGGCATTACTGTATTTCACGCTAATGAGCGGCTTCCATTGCTTCTACTTTTTGGACGGGTTTGCAGTGGCGCAGTTTTGCGTGATTATGGCCTTACATCAGCTGTATCAATTGTACCAAAACGAAGATGGCCGAAGGCAAGTCTTTAACATCGGATTTTGGCTGGGAGTAGCCTGTACCTTTCACCCGGTTTTGGTCTTACTTCTGGTGGTTGCCTTCTGGTTGGTCTGGGTCATTCGCCCGTTTGTGATGCGCGAGTCGATTTTAATGGTCGTAGGGTTCTTAATTCCGTTAATGTACGGTGGTTTCTACTCCGCATGGGCGGGAATTAAGATCCAAAACGAACAAATTACTGCCAGTTCGTTGGAATTAAACATTGAAGATGTAATCGTCATAGGCGGATTGACCTTTCTGTTTATCCTTTTGAGTCTGGGTACCATTACCCGCAAATTCCAGCAGTCGTCCATCCGATTGAAAAAGTTGTTCCGAATCATCTTGATCTTGATCAACACCACCCTGCTACTGACCATTCTCGAATACTTTTTCTTCCATAAAAAAGAAGCGCTTGCGATGGTGTTCATTCCATTAATGTTTGTGCTACCATACGCCTTCGGATTCAAAAAGCTTCGTGACGTGACCACGATCGCATTTTATTTCCTCTTGCTCTTCTCTTTGGGGCGTTTCATTTTCCCGTTGCAATTTTTGGAGTTTGGATAAGAAAAAACCCCTCGAGCTGGGCTGAGGGGTTGGAGAATCTATAATTCTCAATTAGAGTTTCGCCCGCTGACGATTGTAAAAGTTGAACAATGGCATGTCTACGGCCAAGAATGCATTAATACTCCATCCAGGAGCATTATTCACCTCTATGCCTTCCGCACTTACATTAGTCAGTCCGGGGCCATATTGAACACCTCCACCTATAGAAAGCGGCACTTGGAACGGACCACCGTAAACTAAGTGGAAGCCAGGGGAAAAGATATTCCCGAGGGTGATGACACTTTCAATTTCCATTTGATTTTCAGAAAGTCTGTAATCCACAATTGCACCTACATCCAAAGGTGAAACGTTCAGCGCCAACGAGCCACCTCTTCCGAAGCCTGTTGCAACATCAACACCAATAGGAGCGGTAACATTGAAAGGCATGTTTTTCTCGAATGCCATCGAAGCACCCAAATAACTCGTAACATTCACTGACAATACGGAGTTTTTTCTCAACGCAGAGCTTCCAACGGGTAGCGCAGCAGATTCAATAACAGCTTGAACTTCTTCAGCTGAATTTGCCTCGACAAGATTCGCCATAAACACACCGAACTTAATAAACTCTCCGGCCCAAGGACTTTCTTTTGAAAGAGCTTCTTCTTTCGCTTCCAAGTATTTCTCGAACTCTTTTTTGAGTTTACACTCTTAAAAACACTGTTCATTATCTGTGGGTAATTTTTTAGGAATCGCTGTGCCCAACGGTTGAATAATGGTAACTTTGCGGCAATCAATTTATTTAGCAAGCATGAAGTTTGGAGTAGTAACTTTTCCCGGATCCAATTGTGATGAAGACATGGTGTACGTTCTTGAGACCCTAATGGGGCAAGAAGTAGAGCGTTTGTGGCACAAAGACACTGATCTGAAAGGAGTTGATTTTGTTGTCCTTCCTGGTGGATTTTCGTACGGAGATTACCTTCGTTCTGGGGCCATTGCAAAACTGTCGCCGATTATGAGCGAAGTAATCAAACACGCAAATAACGGAGGATACGTTTTGGGTGTTTGTAACGGGTTCCAGATTTTGACGGAATCAGGATTGTTGGACGGAGCATTATTGCACAACAACAACCAACGTTTCATTTGTAAGAACGTGTACTTGAAACCAGCTTCAGATAATGCTGCTATCACGAAAGATTTGGACGCAACCAAAGCATACAAAATTCCAATTGCACACGGCGAAGGACGCTACTACGCTGATGACGCTACCATCCAAAAATTGCATGACAATGGACAAGTATTGTTCCAGTACTGTACGGCAGAAGGAGAGGTAGATGAAAGCGTGAATCCGAACGGATCAATCGACAATATCGCCGGAATTTGTAACGAAAAACGCAATGTTTTTGGAATGATGCCGCACCCTGAGCGTGCAGCCGATGCTGAGTTGGCTAACCTTGATGGTAAAGCCATGTTCGAATCCATTCTAGCCCACTGTTAATATGCGAGTTTTACTGTTAGGTTCTGGAGGTCGCGAGCACGCCTTGGCGTGGAAAATCGCACAAAGTTCAATTCTAGAAGCCCTATTTATTGCTCCGGGGAATGCCGGAACACGTCAACACGGAACGAATGTAGATTTGTCCGTAAACGATTTCGATGGAATCAAAAAGTTTGTGGTTGAGAACAACGTCGACACGATTGTTGTTGGGCCAGAAGATCCATTGGTGAACGGAATTGCAGATTATTTTGATGACGACGATTCTGTAAATGTTGCAGTGATTGGGCCGAATAAGGTGGCGGCTCAGTTGGAAGGAAGCAAGGACTTCGCGAAGGAATTCATGAAGCGCCATAACATCCCAACAGCGAAATACGCAACGTTCACAAAAGATACCTTGAAAGAAGGTCAAGCCTTTCTAGAAAAGATGAAAGCGCCGTACGTTTTGAAAGCGGATGGACTGGCAGCTGGAAAAGGGGTATTGATCATCGACGATTTGAAGGAAGCGAAAGCCGAACTCAAGAACATGTTGGCAGATGCCAAGTTTGGAGAGGCAAGCTCGCGCGTAGTCATTGAAGAATTTTTGAGCGGAGTGGAGCTGTCCTGCTTCGTGATCACAGATGGTGACGCCTACAAAATATTACCAGAAGCGAAGGATTACAAGCGCATCGGAGAAGGAGATACAGGTTTGAATACCGGAGGAATGGGAGCTTTGTCGCCTGTTCCATTTGCCAATCCAACGTTTATGGATAAGGTGAAAAACCAAGTGATCATCCCGACCGTGAAAGGATTGAAAGCCGACGGAATTCCGTACAAAGGATTCATCTTCTTCGGGTTGATCAACGTGCGCAACGAGCCGTATGTAATTGAGTACAATTGTCGAATGGGTGATCCTGAAACGGAAGTTGTGATCCCTCGTTTGAAATCAGATATTTTGGATTTGTTCGAAGGCGTAGCGACAAACACTTTGTCGGAGCGCGATGTACAATTCGACGAACGCAGTGCTGCAACCGTAATGATGGTTTCAGGAGGGTATCCTGAAGCCTATGAAAAAGGAAAGCAAATCTACGGATTGAACGTAGTGACGGATAGCATTGTATTCCATGCGGGAACGAAAGCTGACGGGCCGGTTGTTACAACGAATGGTGGGCGTGTTTTAGCGGCAACTTCCTTCGGAAAGGACGTTGCATCAGCCTTGAAGCGTTCGTACGAATCCTTGGATAAAATCGAATTCGAAAAATCATTCTATCGTAGCGATATAGGTCACGACGTCCTCTAATTCAAGAGATTTCGTATCTTTCCCTTGTAACCGCAGTGAATGGAAGTTCCGATAATTGGTATTGTAGTAACCCTCATCTTTTCCGCCTTTTTTTCCGGGCTCGAAATCGCCTATATTTCTTCGAACCGGTTAAAGATTGAGCTGGATAAATCGAAAGGAACCTTCAATGCGCGATTGCTCGCCAGTTTCTACAAAAATGAATCCTTCTTCATTGCGATGTTGCTTCTTGGGAACAACATTTCATTGGTATTCTTCGGACTCTTTTCGGCCATTCTTCTCGACCCGATCATTGTAAGCTGGGGCATTACCAGCGAAGCTTTGATCTTGTTGATTCAAACCTTGCTTTCCACAGCGTTGGTATTGATTACCGCCGAGTTTTTACCAAAAGCGTTCGTCCAAATCAACCCGAACGGATATTTGAAATATTCGGCCTATCCGATGATGATCATTTTCGGGATTCTGTATTTACCAACGCACGTCATCTTGATGATCAGTAACGTTGCTCTAAGGTTGCTTAAGGTGGATAACGAGAAAAGCGAGAAAGTCTTTTCAAAAGTCGATTTGGAGCATTACGTGGCCGATCTAAACGACCGCATCAACGAGGAGGAAGACCTTGGGAACGAAATGCAGATTTTGAAAAATGCACTGGACTTCGATTCCGTAAAAGCGCGTGATTGCATGGTTCCACGAACCGATATTATTGGGGTGGAATTGGAAGATCCTATCGATAAGTTGAAGCATCTTTTCATCGACACCGGAAAGTCAAAAATCATCGTGTACCGCGAAAGCATAGATAACATTATTGGCTATGTCCATTCGTTTGAAATGTTCAAAGCGCCCGAAGCTGTGAAGCAGATTCTCCTGCCCATTCAATTCGTTCCCGAAGCCAAACCGGGAAAGGAATTGTTGGAGATGTTTGCGAAAGTAAATGGAACCATGGCCGTTGTTGTTGACGAATACGGTGGAACGGCAGGAATTGTGACCATAGAAGATGTGATCGAAGAGATTTTTGGAGAGATTGAAGACGAACACGATTCCGAAGACTTATTGGAAGAGCAAGTTTCCGAAAATGAATACCGTTTCTCTGCACGTTTGGAAGTCGACTATTTGAACGACACCTATGGTTTCGGTTTCGAAGAGGATGAAGATTATGAAACCCTGGGAGGATTAGTGATCAGTAAAACACACTCCATTCCAGATGCTGGAGATCGCATCGATCTAGAAGATTATTCATTGGAAGTGGAAGCCGTGTACGAACACCGTATTGATGTGATTCGCGTTCGAGTGAAGTAGGAGAATGACGACCGCTTCGCT
The DNA here is from genome assembly GCA_003149635.1 of Fluviicola sp. XM-24bin1. Taxonomy (GTDB): domain Bacteria; phylum Bacteroidota; class Bacteroidia; order Flavobacteriales_D; family Crocinitomicaceae; genus UBA4466. The sequence goes on along the minus strand of QCWI01000003.1, from coordinate 66,076 downwards.
CTTAAACTCTAGAAACAGAGACACTAGGCCCTTGCGTACTTTGCGGTTTAACCTCAAAAAATAAGAGCCATCCCTCCGGACGGCTCTCAAACGAAACAAACAGGTCTTTCGACCCTACTTAACTCAAACTACAAGAAAGTAGCTCTTTTAATTCCTTTGTAATTACAATACAAATTTGCACTTTTGTTTTCATAAGTTTTTATTTAATCTTTTAATTAAAAACATAAGCATATCGATATGAATTATACTTTGCATCAACTTCGGGTCTTCTTAAAAGTGGCAGAATTTCAAAGTGTCACAAAGGCTGCAGAAGAGTTATACCTCACTCAACCTGCGGTTTCTATTCAGTTAAAAAAGCTTCAAGATCAGTTCGATTTACCGCTTACTGAAATCGTTGGTAGACAGCTGTATGTGACTGATTTCGGGCACGAGATTGCCGAAAGAAGCCGTCGTATTTTGGAGGAGGCAGATGCAATTAAATACACCGCTGATCGCTACAAGGGGTTGGTTTCCGGTAAGATCAAAATTTCGGTGGTTTCCACAGGAAAGTATGTGATGCCGTACATCTTGAAACCCTTCATGGACAAGTATCCAGGAGTTGATATTTCTTTGGATGTATCGAACAAAAACCGAGTAGTTCAAGGCTTGATTAAAAACGAAAGTGACTTCTCATTGGTATCCGTTGTTCCAGATGGAATTGCTGTGAATGCGGTGCAGCTCATGGAGAACCGCTTGTATCTAGCAGGAAGTAAGATCTTCAAAGAAGACATTAAAAAACCAGCAGATCTTAAAGGTGCAACCATGCTGTATCGTGAGGAAGGATCCGCTACCCGTGCCGCCATGGAGAACTGGTTGAAAGAGCACAATATTGTTCCTAAGAAAAATATGGATCTTGTTTCCAATGAGGCGGTGAAGCAAGCGATTAATGCAGGAATTGGATTCTCCATTGTCCCGCTCATTGGGTTGCGATCAGCACTGATCAGTGAAGACATTCGCATTTTCCCAATGGAAGACTTGCCAATTGTAACGCATTGGAATCTTGTTTACAGTAAAGGAAAGAAATTGACACCTGCGCAACAGGCGTTAGTGGATTTCATCGAAGAAGAAAAAGGACGTATTGAGGAGGAACATTTCGCTTGGGTCTTGAATGCTAAGATCTAGAGCATCCGTTTAAATTTTAAGCCTAATATTTCGATTCCACTGTGGTAGTTTTTGCCTTAAAACCTCGTTTAGACATAACGACTTGTTATACTTTATAATGCCTATATAAATAAAAATTAATACAAAAAAGACCGCACCTTTGTTGTAAATCGAATGCAACAACAGTGGTAAGCGTAGTTATTTATCTCAAAAAGAATGGGTTTGCAGAACCTCTCGCCAAACAATTGGTGGCGTCGGGTCTTGTTGCGAGTGCATCGATTGATGTAGATAATTATCATTTTGTGAAAGAGGTAGATGAAGTGATAAAAACGGTGCAAACCGTCATTACGCTTCAGTCGAAAGCGATGTTGTTTTCAGAAATCGAGCAGTTCGTAGAGGATTTCTGTCGGGAAAAAGTTCCAATTTACACCACTCCCATTGCTCAAACCGACCAGCGCTTTCATCAGTTCATTCTAGAGAATACCACCAAAATTTAAACGAATTGAGGCTGTTATGAATTGGAGGGAAATCAAATTTGTATTTGGCGTAGCCGCATTCATAGTAATGATCGGTTATTCGTGTTTTGGCGAAGTGGACGTGTTGACCGGAAAAACGCTTTCGGGACTTGGTTTATTGGTAGGACTTGGCCTCATGGCAGAGCATAGATCGTCGGAACAAAAACAGTAATTTTAGTCAATGAGCCCTTCATTATTCTCAGGACGCAAATTGTGCATTGCAACCAAGCACGAAAAAGAATCGGTTATTGCTCCGATCTTAGAGAATGCTTTGGATGTAAATTGCTTCGTGCCTGATGCTTTCGACACAGACATTCTAGGAACTTTTTCAGGAGAAATTGAACGAAAAGATTCACCTATTGAAACCGCACGCAAAAAATGCCGAATGGCGATGGAGGCGACCGGCTGTGATCTAGCAGTGGCCAGTGAAGGATCCTTTGGAAGTCATCCCACCTTATTTTTTGTTCCGGCAGACGAAGAATTTATCCTCTTGATGGATGCGAAGAACAATCTCGAAATCATTGCCAGATACTTGAGTACGGAAACCAATTTTGGTGGCGAGTCCGTTTCGTCTTGGGAGCAATTGAAGGCCTTCGCAGAAAAATCTAAGTTTCCCGAGCATGGACTTATCATCAAGAATCAGGAAAAAGACTGGTCGTATTTGAACAAGGGGATTCAAGATGAAAAAGAATTGAAGGAGTCATTCGAGGAATGCATACAAGCACATGGATCTGTATTTGTGGAAACCGACATGCGCGCCATGGTGAATCCTCTTCGGATGGAAGCGATTGCAAAAGCAACGAAAGAATTGACGCGAAAAATAGCTTTGGAATGCCCGAATTGTAGCATGCCTGGGTTCGATGTCGTAGAGCATCAATCTGGACTCCCTTGTGCACAATGTTCCATGCCAACGAAATCAACTTTGCAGGATCTTTATCGCTGTCAGCACTGCGATTTTGAAGAAATCCGAAAATTTCCTCGCGGAAAAGAGCAAGAAGACCCAATGTATTGCGATTTTTGCAATCCGTAAATTATGATTAGCACAGACGTATATCAAGCAGCCGATTTGTTAAAGAGCGGCGAGGTAGTGGGAATTCCAACGGAAACCGTGTATGGATTGGCGGCGAATATTTATTCGGAGAAGGCCATTCGCAAGGTATTTGAAATCAAGCAGCGTCCGTTAGACAATCCTTTGATTGTACATGTCGCGTCCATTGATCAAATGGAAGGTTTGACGAAAGACGTCCCAGAGAAGGCGTACAAATTGGCGGGTGCTTTTTGGCCAGGGCCATTAACGTTATTACTTCCAAAAAGTATCAATGTGCCCGGATTGGTTACCGCAGGAAAACCGAATGTTGCGATTCGCATGCCCGGACTGGGATTGACCCGAGAATTGATTGCGAACGCCGGTGTCCCGATTGCAGCCCCTAGCGCGAATCCTTTTGGACGTATTAGCCCAACAACTGCGGAACACGTAGACAAGTACTTTCCAGAATTGACCATGGTTTTGGATGGCGGGCCGTGCCGATCTGGAATTGAATCGACCATTATCGGATTTGATGGAGAAGAACCGATTGTATATCGATTGGGGTCTTTATCATTAGATGAAATTGAAGTGAAAGTGGGAAAAGTACAGCTTCGCAATAAAAAGGAAGTAGCGCCAGACGCTCCCGGAATGCTGTCACGTCATTATTCGCCAAAAACGCCCACTGTTTTGTGTGAAAATATCGCGGATGAATTGGAAAATCGCACAGAAGCTAAAATTGGAGCGATCGTTTTACAGAACGAGATTCAAAATCAAGATGTGGTTCAAGCGGTGCTTTCTCCCGATGGAGATTTGAAAGAAGCGGCTCAGAAATTATATGCTACCATGCACGATATGGATCAAGCGGGGTTGGACGTAATTCTAATTGAACGCATGCCGGAAACTGGATTGGGAGTCAGCATCAATGATCGTTTGCAGCGCGCGGCTCAGGGGAAGTAAAAAAGCCAGATTAGATTGGACAGATTAGAGTAATTAGACAATCCAATCTGTCCAATTCATCCAACACGTCTATTGTATCTATTGCATCCAATCCGTCCATTCCATCCAATTTTTGTACTTTACTCCGACTGAATTCAAATCGACGCAATTATGGATTTCTTGTTGGGTGTTTTCATTTCTCTGTCTCAGATTATATCGGGTAGCGTAGCGTCAGTTGCACAAGAGATTCAGGAGTATCCCTTGGATCCAAAACTCAACGAAATTTCCGGATTGGAATTGCTGAACGACAGCACCTTAATCGCTTTCAACGATGGAGGGAACGAAGCCATTTTGTACCTGCTCAATTTAGAGGGTGAGATTCAAAAAGAGGTAGCGTTAATCGACATTAAGAATCGGGATTGGGAGGACATAACAATCGATGATGAATTTGTGTATCTCGGCGACATTGGAAACAATAACAACGATCGGGAGAATCTCGCAATTATTAAGCTTGGGAAGAACGAGATTCTGACCAAAGACGCCGTGGAAGGAGAAAAGATTAAGTTCAGTTATCAAGAGCAAAGTACCTTCCCTCCGGATCAAGCCTCCTTGTTTTTTGATGCTGAAGCCATGGTCGTTCACAACGATTCCATTTGGATCTTCACGAAAGATCGATCCATTCCTTATCAAGGCTTGAGTTTGGTGTACAAACTTCCTTTGGAACCAGGCAAGTATAAAATTTCGGCATCGTATCGCATCAATCTAGGCAAAGGCGGATGGTGGTCGGATAGCGTTACCGCAGCCGATTTCTTCGATGGAAAGTTTTATGTGCTTACCTACAATCGCTACATCGTTTTTGAATTGGCCAACGATGCATTGAAAATGATCTCGGAACACGAATTGGACAGAATGGCGCAGCGAGAATCCATTGTCGTCTTGAACAAGCAAACTATTTTTGTAGCCGATGAACAAAGTCCCATCGCGGGAGACGTTCGCTTATATAAAATATCCCTGCCGTAATGGATCGATCGCAGTTTGATGCTGTCATTTTTGACATGGACGGAGTTTTAATCGACTCAGAACCCCTTTGGAAAATCGCCATGGAAGAGGCGTTCCAATCCGTGGGATGCAATATTACCCGAAAAGATTTTCAGAAAACCGTCGGACTTCGAATTGATGAGGTGGTGCGTTTTTGGTACAAGGAGCGTGGTTGGGAAGGACTTACACCAGAGCAGCTGGAGGATGTGATTATGCAGAAGATGGTGGCATTAATTCAAGCGAACGGCGAGCCGCTTCCGGGTGTTTTGGAAACGATCGATTATCTGCGTCAAAACGGATTCAAAATTGGATTGGGAACTTCTTCCTATCGTGTGTTGATTGATGCGGTATTGGAAACCTTGCAACTCACAACCTCTTTCGATTTTACCCATTCTGCTGAAGACGAAATTATGGGGAAACCGCATCCTGCCGTGTATTTGACTGTTGCCGCGCGATTAAATGTGGCGCCTCAGAAATGTCTGGTGATCGAAGATTCGTTTAACGGCGTCGTTGCTGGTTTGGCAGCTCAAATGAAAGTGGTGTGTATTCCTGAAAAAACCCATCATCCCGACGAACGTCTGGCCATCGCCACGAAGAATTATCCAAATATGCTTGAGTTTCTTAAAGACTTTTCCTCATGATCAAATACAACCCTAAAAACTGGTTCGGACTCATATTCGCTTTTCGTAGATCGGACACCTTACGTATTCTCTGGAAGGAGATTTTGTACATCGGGGCATTTTCGGCAGCGCTTTCCTATGTCATTATTGAACACGTGCACAACCTGAAGTATTTCGAATCACTACTGAGTGTGTATTCACTTATCGGGTTTGTGATCTCCCTTTTGTTGGTTTTCCGAACCAATACGGCATATGATCGCTGGTGGGAAGGACGCAAAAAATGGGGTGCTCTAGTAAATGATACCCGAAACCTGGCGATTAAAGTCAGCACGATGGTGAAGGAAAAAAGTGCACATCATTACTTTTCCCATGCCATTCCGAATTTCGTTTTTGCTACGAAAGAACATTTGCGTGAAGGCGTTCTTTTTGAAGAGTTGGAAGGTTCTGAAGAAGAAATTGAACGGTTGAAAAGCAAGGAACACGTTCCCAATGCCATTAGTCAAGAGATGTACGCACGTTTGCACGAATTGAAATCGTCGGGAGAAATCACACAAGAGGAGTTCATCACAATCGATCACAACATCAACGCACTGTTGGATAGTTTGGGTGCTTGCGAACGGATTAAAAACACTCCGATTCCTTTCTCATACAGCTTGTTCATTAAGAAATTCATCTTCGTTTTCGTAACCACCATTCCGCTTGGTTTCATTCCACTGTTTGGATATGGAACCATCTTGATCGCAATGTTTCTGTTCTACGTTTTGGTGTCGATGGAAATTCTTGCCGAAGAGATTGAAGATCCTTTTGGGAAAGACGGCTCTGATTTGCCGACGGATGAATTGTGCGTGAAGATTCGATCGAATGTGAAGGAGATTTTTGGGGTGGAAGGCAAGTGAGGAGGTGCAGGGGAACTTCTTGACTTTGCGGATGACTAAATGTTAAAGTTTCTGGAGGAGAGAAAGTTAACGATTAAATTATCAGATAATTGTAAAAACAGAATATAGCAATATCGGAATATTCCGATATTGCTATAAAGCAAAATTTAGTTTTTGCCGTTAGAATTGGTTATTTTATAGTTAAGCCAATTGATTTCGAAACGAACATGTTGTGCCCAAGGAAAAGCTCAAATCTCACTTTCATGAACCATCTTAACAGTCTGGAATCGACACTCAACCTCTAGATTATCCAACGCATACGGCTTCTTATTCTGATTCCAGATGTAGAAAAGTAAGTGAGAGTAATTGGCCTCCGTGGGGATGGGTGTGAGCATGTGAATCTTTCTCCATTCTCCTCGCACTTCTTTTACTTCCGCTGATATCGCATTAAAAGGGAAGGGCTGTGTTGTTGCATCAGCCACCAATCGATATTCGTCATCGCCCTTAATCCAAGCGGAAATGTAAAGATGCGTTGTTCCGGGTGCTACTTCGAAAGGAATCTGCGCTGCGAATTCGTAGTTCACCGGAACGAACAAACCGTAGTCGGATTGGAACGCATGTCGCTTGGAACGTTCTCCTCTGAAATCTTCTGCAACATTCAATTCGCTGAGATCGTTATCGAAATCAAAGTGTTGTTTGGAAAGCGTGTAATAAATGGGAACAATGACCGAGTCCAGATCTTGTTTTGCGGAGGGATTGTGGGGTGTTACAAGCAAATAATCTTGCGTTTGCGTTCGCTCGGATTTACCGAAAACATGCCAATAATGCGCTTCGGTTTCCGAATCCCAGTGTAAAATACCGAGGTTGAATTGCTCCGACTGAAAAGCATTTAAGACGATTGCACCGATGATGAGCAAGTTCAATCCGCGCCAGGCATTTCGATACTTATCATACAAGAAGCTAACAAGGGCCGCGAAGGATAGTGCTAATAGCGGATACATGTTGATGTATGCTCGATTGCCAAATCCGACGAACCACCAGCACCACCAAGAAGCGAGTACGTAATAATATACCGGCAATCCGATAATGGAAATAGTGAAAAATTGCGGTGCTCGTTTGCGTAGGAAGAACATCCCGATTACGGCGAAAATCATAATCGGTGTGTATAAAAGCCATCCGTTTCGATAGCTAAATAAAGCGTCTAACAAGTGAGGGGCCGTAAAGAAGAAAGTCTCGTCATTATAAGCGTAGTGCCAAGGTTTTCCGAAGATGTACAAATAATAAGCGATCTGCGGAGCCATCATCAACGCCAGTAATGCTCCTCCCGCCAGCACCTTCCATTTGTGCTCCCAAAACAATACGAATCGATCTTTTAAATCTTTCCAAGAGAGGACTCCATACAACAGGATGAACAGCAAGAACCAGATATCAATGTGCCGGATTGCAACCATCAGCCCTCCGGAAATTCCGAGTAGGAAAACATATTTCCATTGTTGCGTATCGATCCATCGCACGGATCCATACATGAATGCGCTAAATAAAAAGAAGGTGTGCGAATGCGTAAATGTGGAATCGAATGCCGCGTAATAAAACAAGTTGGTTCCGAGATACAAGGTCAAAACGGTGGTAGCTGTGACGCGATCATTGAAGTGCCGCAGGAGCAATTTCGAGAAGAAAATCAGTCCGAGCAAGGTATAGAATAAGGAGCCCATGATTAGCCAAAAACGATAGGGTTCGCTGTACCCGTTTGACGGAGCATTCCAGAAACCGGAAGTCATATGTGCGATCCCGAAAAACGGACTGTACATAACGGCCATTCCTGCTGGAAACTTGATGTATTTTCTACCTTGTTCGTCTTTTTGAAACCAGATTTTTAAGTCTCCTTCATAAACGTAGGGTTTTACATCATCGATTTTAAGATCCTTATTGATGAATAAAGCGGGAAGGTATCCGTAATACCCTTTAACATCGCTGCTGATGACTTTGTTGGGATTCTTCCAATGTTCTTTGTCGTTCACGGTGATGCAAAGCACGGTAAGGATCAGAATGACTGACCATTTGGTAAGAGGGTTGGTTTGGAAGAACGACCGCATTGGCGGCTAATTTACGGAAAAGTTGGGGGAGGGCGTGATTATAGAAGATACGGAAAAATGATGAGGATTCCGAGGAAAACCCAATTCGCTAAATAACCAAATGGTTATATAGTTATTTGGCGTAATGCATAAAAAAAGGGAGCCCCGAAAGGCTCCCTCTTAACTGCTATAAGTAAATGATGAAAGTATATCCAATTTTATTTTAAAGACAATGTCTTAAGGTATGCGATGTATGCCTCTAATGATCCTGACAACATCAAATCTACCGCTGTTTTTTTGTTCATTTCTTTTTTCATGGCTCTGAGTTTTAAAGTTGTTTGATAGGTTTAAATCAAACCCCGTGCCAAAAATGTAAAAACAAGATAATAAGCAAGTTAAGATTGAGTATAATTGAAACTCACTCTTCGTTTGTATATCGATCGAACGCCTTTTCCATTTTTTCAAGCGTATTATACGAAAGTAAAAAGTAAGCGAGATCGTCGTGCTCAATGCGAGCCACATTTCTGCTCAGTACGTTTCTATTGACAATATATAATGGAGTGGCGATGGTCGTGTTTTGATCCAAAACTTTGAAACAATCCGAAAAGAACTTTCGAACGGCACCTTCGGAATCAAATCGAATGTAGTGTACCTCGGTCAATCGTTTTAAATCTCGAAATTCTATTGAGTAGTCATCGCCAACTTGAATTAAGCGATTGGTATTGTTGATGACATAGATGTCGGCAGTATCTTCCATAACTGCGATGCTATCTGACTGAGCATAAGAAAATCTGGTAAAAGCAATAAAGAAAAGGAGAAGAAACGATTTCATATGAATTAGAATTTGCAGCCGAATGTACAAATTTTGTACCGTCAGTAATCGATGTTTTGGACGTAAAAAAGCCGGCACTTCGACTACGCTTAGTGTCCGGCTTTAAATATGTTTGCAACGACCTTAGTCGCGAATTACAATCTTCTTACTTACAGAGATTTCGTTTCCGTTCAGGTTTAGTAAGTATGAACCATCAGCAAGATTCTCGCTATTCACAATGTGCATTCCTTCTGAAAGTGATGACTTGTACACTACGCGACCCGCAAGATCCGTTAGTGTTACTTCGTACGTCACATTCGCCGTGTTGTCCAAAGAAATCGTGAACGTTCCATTGCTCGGATTTGGATATACAGAAAGATTCAAAAGATTGATTTCATCAATGCTGTTATCATCCACCACACAAATTTCGATCGTTTCAGAGTTTCCGAAGTTCACGTTTTGCATCGAACCAAGCACCGTTTGGGAACCATTGGTGATGTTATACGTTCCGTCAACGCTACAACCAAATGCTGACGAGCCTTCCAGTCCATCGCCCCAATCATCGAAGATGGTGAAATCATAACATTGAGCAGCCAAACATAAAGTCTCAACTATAGTTACCTCGTTTCCATATGCTCCCGGATCACCTTGATTGGCATTCTGCCCACCACCTGGAGGCACCCCAAGGTTTCCTCCTTCAGCGATAAGGTTAGTGCTAAGATCACGCAGCTCCCAAGAGATCTCATAACCATAACAATCTGTTGTGATATTGATGTTGGTTTCGATACCTGTCGGGTCTAGCGTGAAGCTAGAAGACGCTGCATCGTTCGCAGGATTCGAATCCGTTGTTCCATTCGGATTCGATGTCGATGCATTGTAGGTATGTACTCCCGCCGAAGCTGTAGTTGACGGTAAATAAATCGTTTCCGTTCCGTTTTGCGGAAGGTTTCCTGTCCAGTTTAACGTTTGTGTTCCAGATCCATCTACATCATAACTGATAGTTACGCTTGTCAAGTTGTTGCTACCAGCATTTCTCAAAACAATCACAGGATCAAAGGATTCTCCACAAATCAAACCGTTCGGCGCTGAAATGCTTTGAATACTTGCATCATCAGCAGGAGTAGGCCCATTAGGATCCCATCCATCCAATACCATTGGTGCCGTCCCACAGTTGTTCGGAGCCAAGTGATCTCCAATTCCTAAGTCCCAAGAAACACCCAAACGACCGTAGTAATCGAAACTTCCGTTGTTTTGCGTTCCAGAACAAGCGGCTCCACCACCGTACAACTGTCCAATGATTCTATGGTTTTGATCGAACAAAGGTGATCCTGAAGAACCAGGTTCTGTTACCCCTTCTTCCCACTGGTCGATCCACCAAACGGCAGCCCCACCTGTGTTATCATGGTAGGGTGCATCGCCCTCACGACAAATTTTCATTACATCTCCACTTGGGTGGTGAATTCCCATGGCATTGGCAACGTTCGCAGAACTTTCCGTATCGTCGTGGTTCCATCCTGCGTAGTACAAACTCCATGATTGGGCATCGTTGACAGTCATCCCTGTCATTTCCAATAGTGCGTGATCTGCTTGACCACCGCTTACTAAAACTGTCGCCCCGTTTGCCGTTTCATCGTATGGAGGCCCAGGATTGGCGCTTGGCGCTGTTGTAGCACAAGATGCCGATGTCGCAGGACTTTTCCAGTTGAATCGGAATGCCCAGTTTCCTGTACTTCCTCCCAAACAGTGATTTGCTGTTAAGAACAAAGGTCGCCCGTCCTCACACGTATTGTTGATCAAAGCTCCGGTACAAATTCCACTTCCGTTAATTACGATCATGGCTACCGAGCGAATTTCGTTTTCCCATCCAACTCCGAGAGGACACTCAACATCAATATTACAGTCTCCAGAATCGTTCAAACCTTTCAATAGATCTTCTTGAACGCGATCCAAACTGCGGTAACCGTGTACAACCGTTTCGATGGTAAATCGACCTTGACCGCTTACGGCTGCAGGCTCGAAGTACTCAACCACGATGTGATCTCCATGCACCAATTCTGTTCCTAGCAATCCGTCAGGACGATGATTTCGAGAGGTGTATGCACCAACGCGATTGGTTTGGTCGATGTCGTACATATAAAAATGAGCTCCTTCAGGGAAGTAGACATCTTCCAGCAAAAGGTTCATGGTCATCGCACCTTCAGACGTAATTTCTGCGCGCCAAAGACGATTTCCTCCTGGAAGATCCATCCAAATTCCATCTTCAAATTTGATATCTGTTTCGTGCGAATATCCGAATCGCCATGGTGCATCCTTTGCGGCGTCGTTGATGACATCTTCCGCTTGAATGGCCGCCAAGTCAAAATCGGGCATAGCATGTACCGGTGTATCCTTGTTCGGAGCGAGTTTGTCTTTCCATCCGATTGGGCCGCCCATGTCGGTAATTTGGGCAAAAGAGAACATTGCCACAAGGAGCATGGCAAGGGAGAGTACCGATTTTTTCATAAGGTTATAGTTTTAGTCTGTTTCCCAAAATACGAAAAGAAGCTATTTCCGTAGTATTTTAACGGTGAAATCGTCGGTATCGTTGGATTCTCACAAGAAATGAAAATTGGGCGTATTAATAGACAATCGATTGTACTTGTAAGGCGAAATACTTAAAAAGTATCTCAACAAATAGAACTTTGCGCCCTTTGCGTCTTTACGGTTCAAAAAGCACCGTGGGCATCATCAAATCATCGTAATAAATTCAAATGCCCTTAGTGCTCATATGGAATTCCATCTTGATCCTCAACGCGGAGTCTCCAGACATACGATAAATCACACGCTTTGGAAAATAACGACGACATACTAAAAAGGAGTAGAAATAAGGCTTTCTTCATTTGTAATGAAGTTGAGCTACAAATTTATAAGATAAAAATAAACGTTTGTTACAATGATAAATTAGAAACGAAAAGTCTAGTGTCTGACGTCTGCTAGTCTAGAGTCTAACTAAATCACCCTCTCTTCTCCAACAAAAACTTCTTGAACTTCTTCGAGTCTACTTTGAAAGAATATTGATGTTTCTTGAACAACCCGGATTTTCCAAAGTCCAAGGTCATCTCATCGATTGGCTTTTTGAGTTGCGTCAGATTGTCTTTGTCCAAGAACAATTCAAATTCTGTAACACCTTTCTGCAATTTACTGGAGTAGTACGATTCGATGTCTTTTGTATCCGACTTGATGGTAAAACTTCCGTCTGGGCCGTTGAAAGTAACAGTACAACCCTTCACCACTTTTATTTTCGGACTTCCAAATAAGTGAATGGTAAAGAATTTATACCCGTTGGAATCCGATCTTCCACCATGCAAAGTTCCTACTTCTCCTTCACCGAATGAAGGAACGTTATACGCTTCAATTTGCGGCACACGCGATGCCTCCAAATCGTTTTTGATATCCTTTACGAAATTAATCCCCAGTAACATGGGCGCAAGGTACGGCTTTCATTAAAATAAACCGTCTCGCTCTGATAGATTCCTGCCGAGAATTAATCGTTTACCTGTTCAACATGAATGAAGCCATGCTTTTCCTGCAATTGCGTATTATCCGTAGTACAGTATTGACGGTATTCAGCTTTGTAGAAGTACACTCCATCTTGAGCAATGTATGCTCCGTCGATAGTTCCATCCCAAGCCCATTCTGCAGGCGTTTCTCCACTCTCAAATACAGTTTCTCCCCATCGGTTGATGATCACAACGTGGTAGTATTCGAGTGATTCGAAAGCATCGTCTTGCGGACTTGATTCGTAACGTGGCTTGTACAATTCGTTTACGCCGTCATCATTCGGAGTGAATACGTTTGGCATCACGATGTTGCCTACCTTGGTGAACTCAGACACCGAGAATGATTGAGTGATGGTGTCCCTGTAAGAACAGTCTAAATCGTAAGCCATTAATGTTACGTCGTAAGTACCCGGGGTGCTATAGGTCTCATTAATTTGCGTTACGTTCGTCAATGTTTGATTTGGCAATACCCAAACCAATGAATCAGCCCCCGTTCCTGTAAATGAGATGTCCAGTGTCACGGTATTTGAACATGGCGGTGGCGGAGTAAAGTTCCAGTTCGCAGTAAATGGTTCCGGCTCTGTAATCTGAACTGTTGCATATGCTGTATCAGACGCTACACATCCAGTTGAATCTTCTGCAATTAGAACAACGTTATACGTTCCTGAAGACTGGTACTGGTGCAATGGGTTTTGTTGCGTTGATCCGTTTCCGTCACCAAAATCCCATGTAAAGGTTGCGTTCGGCCCGGCAGTACTGTTGAAAGGTACATCGTATGGAGGCGTTCCACACGCGATTTGATCGTCTACTTGAATGTCCAATGATCCGTTTGGTACTTCGAAGTCAATTTTAAATACTCCGATGTCCCATCCGCTTTGTGTACTTGACCACGCTGTTGGCGTCGTGTTGAACCCACTAATTGTACAAACTCCTTGATATACGATTCCACTTGGATCGAAACGGCTGGTTCCTCCATCTACGTGATCTCCACCGTAATAAGTTCCGAAGTACAATCCGGTAGCGCCTTGCTCCAACACGCCAATGTAGAATCCTCCTGTTGCTTGAATATTGTCCGGCGTTACCGGCCCACCACTTGAAGTCGCGCTGTGTCCAGAGTAATAAATTCGATCACACTGATCTACCATAAAGGCAATAGGTACGATGCTCGTTCCACCGACAACGGTGCTGTAGTTTACCGAGGCCAAATCGTCTGTGAAACTTGTAACGTACTGTCCACTTCCTGCGTCTGTATAGATTCCAGGAGTTACTGGAATTCCTGGTCCTGCTTGACCGTAAATAAATACACCTCCTGTACCTCCAAGGTCTAGGAAGAATGCATTGTCGCTTCCTGAGGTTCCGTAGTACGTTCCTGCCAAAAGTGTAGTTCCGTCGCTGCTTAGTTTTACAACGTAAGCATCATTACCTCCCTGATTGGCTGTCATGTATCCAGTTACCGGAACGAAAGTTCCCGTTGTCACACCACATACGAAAACGTCGCCGTTGCCATCCTGACGTAGACCGAAGCTTGCATCATCAGCACCAGCTCCTAAGTATGTACTCCAGTTCAAGGCCGTCATATCAGCATTCAATGAGAAAACCACACCGTCTGAAGTTCCTCCTCCATACGTTCCTTGATATGCTCCCGCAGTTACTGGGAAATCCTGTGATTGCGTACATGAGGCTACATAACAGTTTCCTTGATCGTCCACCACGATTTCTCCTCGGAAGTTATCACCGTAATTAAATGTGATGAAGTTTGAAGCATCTGCCTGGTTTCCTCCGAGATATGTTCCTCCGATCATTGTTGATCCGTCAGCACTCAAATGCACCATTACGTGATCTTGTGATCCTCCTCCGAAAGTACTTTGGTAGGCACCAGCACTCGTTGGGAAGTCGGTAGAACTTGTAGATCCTAGAACCCAAAGGTCACCGGCATCATCTGTAATCATACTGTGCGGATATTCTGTGCTTGATCCACCGAGGTAAGTCGCGTAAATAAGGTTCGATCCATCCGGATTCAGTTTACTCACTGCGATGTCAACACCACCGCCACCGAATGTTGTTTGGAAGGCTCCAACCGTTGTTGGGTATCCTGTATTAAAACAACGTGCTCCAGTGTAAATATTACCGTCATTGTCAAATGCTGCAGAGTGACCGTAGTTTTCTGCGGTAGAACCTGAAAGCGTCGCTGCTACCAAAACTGGGTCGATAATCAATTCTCTTTTTTGATCGTATCCATTCGGGAAAACGAAAGTTACGACACCATCATTCAAAGCGTATTCACATACTACTTCTTTCATCGATCCATTTTTCATGATCTGGTATGCGTAGGGCTTGTTCTCTATAATCTCTCCGATAGAAGTACGAAGCGTTAAAGCACCATCTTTTTGAAATACTGCATCTACACCTTCGTGCTGTAATTGAATTTGAGTTACATCTGCTTTTGGCTGAATTACAAAATCGTATTTGAGGTGTACTTCTTTACTGTACACTTTCAAATCAATGCCGTCGTAAACGTTATGTTGCGTAATGATTCCGAAACGACGCACGTTTGATGCCCACTTACTTTCATCGTTACCAATGAAGTAGTTGTACATTCCAGCGCGTTGTATGTCTTGAGAAGTTGTCAACCCTTTGTTGCTTCCCAAAAAGTGTGTTTTGAACGCGTGCGAACGGACAAACTCCGGCTCTTCATAGTGCTCTTCTTCGTTCATTCCAATTGTATGATCGTGCTGATGATTTAGATCTTCACGATTATGGAATACAAACGTAAAACAGTTATCCTCTAGGTAAACGTTACCGTTGTATAGATTGGCTTTAAAGTTCACCTGATCAGGGAATTGACCTTGGTTTTCAACGAAATCCAGCGTTCCGATTTGCCCAAAGGAGAGGGCAGCGCCGAACAGTGCGAGTACGAGTATTGTAGCTTTCATGTGGGTAAGACGTATTTTCTAACAAAAAGGTTGTAGCAATGTTAAATAAAAATCGAGCCTTCTGTAACAAGTTCTATTTCAACATTTTGCAATGCTTCGATTCCTATCGACTAGTAAATTAGCTAAATCGATTCAGTAATTCCGGTTGAATTGCCGTGGATTATCAAAGTACGTCTTACAGGAAACAAAATTACTTCTCCAGCTCTTTCTGCGCATTTTCAAGGGATACACGCATGAACTTTTTGTACACAAACGTCAGGAAAAGGGACAAAACCATACGGGCAAAAATGTTCTTGTAGGAGAAGGAGTATTCCCACGTGATTCTGGTTTTTCCATCGACCAAATCGAACCACAATTGACCATAGGCCGCATCGGAAAGTTTTTTCAAAAAGTTGCTGAATTTACTAATGCGATACGAATAATTCACGGGAGGGTTGTAGGTTAATAATTGTTCCTCGGCGGTATCACCACCTTGAAATGTAATGATGCGGCGCTGTCCAACTTTGTCGTAGGACTCATCCAACAATTCCACTTTTTCCACACCGGGAATGGCCCCGACTTTTTTTGACCATTCGGGAAGTTTGGTACTGCTTGAAATGTAATCGAAAGCGTCCTGTTCGGTACAAGTGACCAATACTTGTGCACTTCGTTTTAAGATTCCAGAAGTAGGGATTTCATTAGACATATTTCTCAGCGTTAAAGGGTTCAGTTAAAAAATCAGGTGTGTCTTGAGGTTCAAACATCGGCTCGTCATTCCAATTGTGGCGGTATTTTGACATCGTTTCGTAGGCCACTTTTGGCATTGGACATGATCAACTTCATGGACAACGATCCGGAGATTAAAAAACTGGGATTGAAAATCCGCATTGGAATTCACGTTGGCCCTGTTGTCGCTGGTGTCATTGGAACGCGTCGTTATACCTACGATCTTTGGGGCGATACCGTAAACCTTTCCAGCCGATTGGAGTCTCAGGGTGAAGCCGGAAAAATTGCCGTTTCTGAAGCTGTGGCCTCCCAACTATGGTTATTGATGGAATTCCGTCTACGAATACTTCACAGCTCGCAGGCATAATTTCATAGATCTAAGTTACAACGTCTTCAAAAATACTATTGGTGGATCAGAGCGTTTCTGATATGAATAGTGCGTAGTTTGGAACCTCCTGCTTCTCTCTCTGGTAGGAGGTTTTTTGGTTTATACTACGAATTATAATTGCTTTACTACGAATAATAAGTGAGCCTGATTTTGGCTGTTTTCCGGCGCGGTTTTGGCGTACATTCGTTTAAAACAAGCCCGATGAAACATCTAATTCTATTCGTATTTGCCTTCGTAGCAAATCTCAGCTTTTCTCAACACGAATACGCCGATGTGCGTGTCGTATCACCCTCGTATGAATTCGAAGAAGGAAGTACCGAACGTCTCTACGGAGATCAGGTCGTCCTGCGAAAAAATCCGTCAACGGAAGCTTCTGCAATTGACACCTTGCCTATTGGTTCCAGGGTGAAGATTTTGGAGAACACTAAAATTATCGTTCAGGTGCACGGCAACGATTCGTACTGGTACAAGGTGAAAACCAAAAAAGGAACTGGATACATTGCCGGAGGACTCATCGCGTTAGATTCTCGCGAAATCAATGGAGGGATTTATATGGTTATCACCGCCCAAGTGAACGAACAATTTAAATTCCGCGCGCGCTATCTGAAAGACGGAGAATTTTTCGGCAAAGAAGGTGATCTGAACACCTATTCATTCGTACTTCGCGTTCACGACAACCGTGGGGTGGAGGGCATCGAAAGTATGCTGGTAATTGACCTGTTTGCGGAAGCGTGTGGAGTCGATGGAGGATATACTTACATCTTCAATGACGGAGAGCGATTGATCAATGCGATTCACTGCACAAGCGTTGGAGATGGTGGATACTGGTTCTCCGAGAAACTCATCTTCCCGGACGAAAGAGGTTGGGGCACCCACATTGATTACGAGCGAGAAATCGGGGAACCAATGAACGATGAATACAACTGGTATCAATCTCGCAAAGATATGTTGGTATTGGAGTGGCAGGAAGGCTACTTTGAGCCGAATGTGGAGGATATTACGTTTGTGGATGAGTGGTAATTGGTTCGTCCGGAAAGAATAAGGAGACTCGCTTTTGTCCTCCCCCCATCGTCCCTTCGGTCTGCAGAAGCAGCGCTTGTTCTCCTCCAAAGGGGGAGCCAACTTACCATAAAATGATATTAAGCGGAAAAAACAACTCCCCTTTGGAGGGGTTTAAATCCGTCTGCACATTGAACGTAGCCGAAATGTGCATAATTCTCCCGTTTATTCCGCATTTCGACTACGCTCAATGCTCTGTTTGTCACAATAAAAAAGGGGGTCACTTTCGCGACCCCCTTTTAAACGTTGTTAAGAAACAACTAGCGTTTTGTGACTCTGCGCATAAACGTTCCGTTCGATGATTCGAAAACCATCATGTAAATGCCCGGTCGGTACTCCGTAAGATCCACTACATCTGAGTGGGTTCCTACTTTGTACGTGCGCATCTCTGTAATTCTTCTTCCAAGAGCGTCTGTTAACCACATTTGAATTTCTTCATCTGTATGGAAGTTCACAGAAATCGATCCGTTCGTTGGATTCGGGAAGATCAATAAAGAAGCCTCCGCGAAAAGCTGCGTTACCGAAGCATCGTCTTCCTCAAACGTTCCACTCGACTGAGATTCACACCCCGCCTGATTGGAAATCGTTACTAGGTAAATTCCGCTTCCGACCATATTGATCGTTGCTCCTGTTCCAGCCGGGAATCCGTTGAATGTCCACGTTGCTGTTTCACCCGCTTGCAATGTTACCGACAAGGTATTACCACTTTGCGTAATGGTAGGCGTCGCCGGAATCGGGAATACATTCACTGTGATGTCCTCTGAATCTGTTCCACAGGTATTCGCTCCTTCTACGGTGTATGTGGTGGTTGCAGTTGGAGTGGCGATTACCGCTGCTCCTGTTCCTGTGTTCAAAGTTCCATTTGGCGTCCACGTGTATGAATTCGCGCCGGATGCTGCCAAGTTTGCTGATTCTCCTTCACAAATATCCACTGAAGTCGTGTTCACTGTTACTGTTGGTGGCGGCGTAATTGATACGGTTACCGTAGCCGTGTTCGAACAGCTATTGGCATCCGTGCCCGTTACCGTATAGATCGTAGTTTGCGTTGGATTCGCCGTTTGTGTGGCTCCAGTTCCCAAACCGTTATCCCATGAGTAGGTTGATGCTCCGGATGCATCCAATTGAACCGCATCTCCTGCACAAACTGTATTGTTGTTCACAGTTGCTGTTACCGTTGGAACCGGATTCACTGTTACCGTTACCGTCTCAGTGGCGTCACAAGACAGACCGTTTGATCCCGTCACCGTGTATGTTGTAGTCACTGAAGGCGACAAAATTTGCGATGCTCCAGTTCCCAATCCGTTATCCCACGTGTACGATGTTGCTCCAGAAGCAGTCAACTGTGTTGTTCCACCCTCACAAATCTGTGTGGCACCGGAAACCGTCACTGTCGGCGTTGTGTTTACAACGACAGCACTTGTAGTGGTTGTAGTTGTTGTTCCGAAGCTATTCGTTACCTCAAGCGTTACATCATACGTTCCAGACGTGTTGTAAGTAACCGTTGGATTCTGCTGTGTTGAAGTCGCTGGCGTTCCTCCTGGGAATGTCCAGTTCCAAGCCGTAATGTTGGCCGTGGAAAGATCCGTAAAGTCAACAGAGCCTCCTTCACAAACGGCCGTGGTATTCGAAGAGAAGTTCGGAGCAGGAGGGAAGTTCCCCGGTGTTCCATCGATATTGATGTTATCGATAAACAAGTTGTTTCCGATCGTTCCTGCGTTGTACGACTCGAATTTCACCAAGATTTCCTGACCTACGAAAGGCGTTAAATCAACAGAGAAGCATGAAGCTCCCACACCACCTGCAAAACACCAGTCATCCGCGATGCTCGGTGTAAATGCAGCAGTGTTTGTTGTTTGTGTAGCGAAAGATCCTGTTCCGTCTTCGGCTACTTGGAACACGCGATCCCAAGTTGATCCACAATCTGTTGACACATAGATAATCAATGAATCCGCAGCCGTTTGATTGAAACGACGGTAGGCATGATCGAAATCCAATTGTGCCGATGTATATCCTACTAAGCTGATTCTCGGAGAAACCAAACCATCTCGTTGAGCAGCTGCTGAGTAGTTGAAGAAATCCAATTTTGCGGCCTGTGATCCTGGAGTAATTCCTCCCACAGTTTCCAAGGCCCATGTTACGTCGCTATCTGGGTTTTCAAGTGTCCAATCGCCGTTAGTGAAGACATTCGTTTCGAAATCTTCTACAAATGGAAGTGTCGCCGGAGCGGCGTACACTGTCAATTGCGTGCTGTTTTGATCGTTAGAAAGATCGTCGTCCTGCACTCCGTTCGGAGCAGAAGTGTAAACCGTCAATGTTACGATACCTCCCGTGCTTGTGATCGCTGGAAGCACTACGTTTTCAGATTGCCCTGTCAAAAGGTTTCCTGTCCAAGCGTAGCTCTGAACCCCGCCTGTTGTTTGGTAGTTAATGGTTGCCGACGTCAATGGATCGTTACCATAGTTTCTGATTTCAACGGTTGGCGTAATTGAGTTTGAACAATTCACTCCTGTTGGAGCAACAATGGAAGAAATTCCGGCATCGTTCAAGACGTTTGGAGATACCACACAGAACAAGTCCGTCGTTCCAAATCCGAAGTCTCCGTTTGGAGCGGTCATGATTACCAAAGTATCGCCATTTCCATCCGTGATGAGGTAATCTCCGTCCACGTTACATCCGCTGAAAGAACTTCCGTTCAATCCATCTCCGTATGTATCATTAATTCGGAATTCGTAACATCCTACAGGCAAACAGAAAGACTCCTGAACGAGCTGTCCTGCATTGATATCAGGATATCCTCCACCCGAGAATAATGTCGCTCCCTGATCGTCGATAATTGACCATGAAATTTCACTTCCATAACAGTCCAACAAGAGATCCAAGTTGACTACTTGTCCATTTACGTCTACTATAAAGTTCGTTTGAAATTGATCATTTCCAGGCGTCAAATCCGTTCCTGCATTTGGATTGGATGTCGATGCTGTAAACGTATAACTTCCGTTCGGTGCCGTCTGCGTTGGTAGGTTCACCAATTCCGTTTGACCTTGCGTCAAGTTCCCCGTCCATGCGAAGACAAATGGCGTTCCGTTCCACTCGTAATTGATGTCAACGGAAGTCAAAGGATCGGTTCCGAAGTTTCTCAATTGTACTTGAGGAGTGAATGAGTTACCACAAACGGTCGCTCCCGGATCCAAAATATCTGTGATTCCGGCATCCAATGCCACGTTAAATACACCAATACATTGTAGTGCTGCAAAAGCGTTGATTCGTCCTGCTCCCAACTGACCAATGTAGTTTGGATTGGCAGCATCGATGTTATCCGCTGAACTGTACAAACAATTGATGATATCTTGGTTGGTTGCCCCTGGCACGTACGACTTGATCAATCCGACCAATCCGGCTACGTTTGGAGATGCCATGGAAGTTCCTTGAATTCGAGCGTAACTTGAGTTCGAGTTTGCATAGGTACTACGAATCGCTGATCCTGGAGCCGCGATATCAATCCATGTTCCGAATTGCGAGAATCCAGACTTTGAATCGTTCGTTGTAGTCGACGCTACTGAAATTACGTTGTTGTATCCTGCAGGGTAAAACACCGTGCTCACACCATCGTTTCCAGCTGCGGCCACCAAAATTGATCCAGCGTTCCATGCTGCATTACAAATATTTTGTCCGTAGTTGGAGAAACCACCGCCTCCCCAAGACATATTGATTACGTCTGCTCCGTTGTTAGCAGCGTAGTTAATTCCTTCGTATCCATGCGTCAAAGCACCGTTACAGTTTCCGATTTTTACCGGCATCACACTTACGTTGAATCCGATAGAAGACACCCCGATATTGTTATCCGTTTGCGCTCCCACCGTTCCAGAAACGTGTGTTCCGTGATTTCCATCGTTGGAACCACAAGGGTTAGGATCGGTACCACCCGTTGGGGCATCGTACCCTTGTACCAATTTGTTTTGAAGATCTTGGTGGGTCGTTAAAATGGCATTGTCTGTAACCGCCACTACGATGTTTGGATCTCCCGTAGATAAATCCCATGCTTGTTGTGCCTGCATGGTATATAAGTGCCACATTCCGGTTCCGCTGGCGCTGTTCGCACCAAGATCGTTTGGTGTGAGGAAGTGACGGTGTAATTCTTTCTTCTCAGCATATTCAACATCCGGATTTTGACGAATGGCTGCGATCAAATTGTCCACTTGCGCCCACATATCAAAATTGATTTGGAATGTGTGACGTAATAGTTCGTCTGGATCATTCGGGTGCATTTGAATCATGCTGGTGATGTCGTATTCATCCTTCAGTTGAGCGATAAACGGGATTTGGTCAAAATCCACGGCTTTTTCACGCACCGGAAAGTTGTAATAGGCATCGGTTTTCATTTGGAATACAACGATACCGTCTTGGTACCATTCGTAGACCGTTTGTGCGTTGGAGAGGAAGCCACTGCAACACAGGAGTACTAATAGTAATAGTTTTCGAATCATAATTTTCGATATTGGTAAGAAATAAAGTTTAGGAGTAGTAATGGGGGATGAAAGTGCGCTATGTGAATAGCGGAATAGCTACATTTCATTCAGGAAGTACGAAAAGATGAGATGTACATTTTGAGCTTTCACGGCGAGAATTTACTAATAAATCGGGAAAAAAACAGCATAAAAGCCCCAAAAATAGACGTTTCGTTAAAGATTGAACACATAAACTTCGAATGTTTGATTTACGAGAGTCAAGGGAACATGGATCGTTACACCAGACTATTTTATGGCATAGTTATTGGATATCAGGAGGATAGAACTAAAACCTTTAAATTATGAGAACTATCCTTACCTTTTGCTTTCTAGCAATCATCGGAATTTCTGGCAATGCATTCGCGCAGAAGTCAGACGTGAAAATCAAAAAGAACACAGTGTACATTAACGGTAGTGAATGCCTTACCGTAGATCAAAGCCTTGCGGGTATTTCATTTTACGATGCCAACGGCGAAGAAATCGTGTACATGCAATACTATGATAAAACCGATGTTCAACGGCTTACACGAAAATCGTATTCGTACAACAAGGAAAGGTGATTACCAATCAATCTTCCACGTTCACGCGCAAAGGGTTGGTTCGCCAACTTTATGATGGAAAAGTAATTTCCGGATGTACAATAGATGAAACGAAAATTGATGGATTCGTAGCGAAATTCCACGACAATATTCCAACAGTTCCGCAAGTGCGCGTAATTAATGCACAGGAGACGG
This sequence comes from Fluviicola sp. XM-24bin1, assembly GCA_003149635.1. Taxonomy (GTDB): domain Bacteria; phylum Bacteroidota; class Bacteroidia; order Flavobacteriales_D; family Crocinitomicaceae; genus UBA4466. The sequence continues at coordinate 43,179 of QCWI01000003.1, read as the reverse complement.
TTGTGAACGATTAAGTTTAAAATAGACAGACAAAGAAGGAGTTATCATCGCGATGGCTCCTTTTTTATTGGATGACATTAAGGTTGCATTATCCTTGACTTCTGAAGTATTCCGAGAGATCTCGGGAAGATTGTCACTATTCGGAAAATTGGAGAGCCTTCGCGCCTAGCATGTTATCATCGGGCCCCACTGGTTAGAAGGGCAGTAACGAAGCGGAGCGGATGTTTCTAGATATTCTAGCCGAAGTGGGCGATGATGTTATGCAGTGCTAGACTTTTTTGTTTCTTTTTTCGGTAATGGAAAAAAGAAAGGTAGATTTGAACTACATGACCTCAAGCTATAAAGGAAAGCGCGCACTATTAATTGGGAACGGCATCAATCAGCTGGATCAAGCACAATCTGTTTCCTGGGGCGATTTATTGGACGGGCTAAAACGCAGATTTGGCATTAAAGTCGATCTGAACAATCCATTCAAACCCTTCCCACTCGGATTTGAGGAAATGCTCCACCGCAAGAATAGTAACGTTGAATTTCAAAGAGAACTTCGAAACCTCAAACAGGCCATTCAAGACGATATCCAAAGACAACTAAGAGGTAAAACCGGATACAATGAGTACCACGAAAGGATCATGCGATTGGGCTATTCGGATGTCCTGACGACCAATTACGATTACGCGCTTCAGAAAAGCGTTATGTCCGATTTCTCAAACCAGAAATCACGCTTGGCGCTGAACAAACAGGAAACGAAATTCAGCTTGAAACGCGCCTACGAACTCCCCGAAATAGACATGCGGGTTTGGCACATCCACGGCGAATTGTACGATTCCAGAAACCTCAAAGACACCGAGCGTTACTACCACCAGGAATCGATCATGATTGGGTACGAGCACTACGCATCTTACCTCGAAAAAATTCAGGACAACTACAACGGAAAACGCAATTCGCGTCGTTTCGAACATCAAGGTTTGTTAACCCGCATCAAGCAAAATCACCCACCTTTGTACTGGACGGATATCTTCTTCACCCACCACGTCGATATCATCGGTCAAGGACTTGATTTCAGCGAAAATCATTTGTGGTGGCTCCTGAACCAACGTGCCAACCTCATGCGCGTACAAACCGAAGCTTCCGAATTTAAAATCAACAACGAAATCCATTTTTATTTTCCGCTTTTCCCAGAAAAAGAACTCACAGAAGGGGACAAGCTCGAAGACATCATCAAGGAGCGCAACGCTAGCGATAAAGAAAAAGGAATTGGCGAGGTGCTGGAGGCGTTTAATGTGGAACCGAGACCGATTGCGTGTGGGAGTTATGAGGCGTTTTATGAACGGGTGATAGGGGAGGTGGGGTAACCTACTTCAATGCTTTCGGGTCAAAGAGCCTTAGATCTTGGCTCAAAAGAACGATTGATTTGGCACATACGTGGTGCATTGAAAGAAAAGAGTGTTACGTAACTTCACTTCTTCACCTTCCTCCCCTTCAAATCCTCCTCAATATCCTCAATATGATATTGCAACGCCCGTGTCGAAATCTGAATCTCCTTGATTAGTAGCGCTAACGAAAGCAACAACAAAGTCAGTCCAGCTCCGAAGGCCCAAACGGCGATTACGTGGTAATCTATGTAGATCATTAACATGGTCATCACGCACAGAAACAAACTCGTTATGCCGAAAATTTGCATCCACTTGGTGAGTTGCAGGCGCGATTTCAAATTTTTGATTTGGCGCAAGGTCGCATTATCAGGCGACTCCTTGTATTTCGCGTGAAGTGCGCGGATCACTGCGGCGTACGCTAGAAAACGGTTCGTGTAAGCGAGCATAATCAACGAGATCGCCGAGAACAATAAGGCTGGAGTGGTGAGTGTCAATTCTTCCATACTGCAAAACTACAATAATGTGCGCGCATAACAGTTATAAAAGTATAAACCCTTATTTCAAAAACATGCGAAAACTATTGTTAGGTGCACTGCTCATGTGCGCCATACCGAGCTATGCACAATTCAGTCTAAACGTCGATCACACAAAATCGAAGAAAATAGATGTCCGAACCATCGGCCTAAACGCCCAATATCTCTTCAGATTCAATTCGTATTCGTTGCCCGGAATTAATACAGGAATCTCCTTTCGATCCGACGCAGGAAATCAAAGCTTGATGATCCCAGCCAACCTGCAATACCGTTACTATTTACTCGGAGCGCAAAGTTGCTCTGGAGGGATCTACACCGAAGTGATGGGCGGAGCGAATTTTATCAAATCCATAGATGATCGGGCTTCTTCCTTTGAAGTAGCTCGCGCACTTTCCGGAGGTTTGGGGATCTACATTCCCATCGGAATTGACATCAATTTCCGCTTTGGAGGGGAATATAGAAATGAGCGTATTGCTCCTTTTTATGGGGTGAAATTGGGGTATGTGATTTAGTGATCCTCCAATCCTTTTTTCTTGATAAAAAAGGATGAAAAAATCAAGAGTGTTTCAAGCCGTTCGGTGCAGCATTTTGAGAAGTAAAAATAACGGACGAGTGGATTAGTATCCAAACGACGAGCGCCTCCGTGTTTTACTAATCTCAAAAGTGCTGCTTTGATCCTCACTTCGGGAAACACTCACTATTTCGAAATTGATAATCCTCGGGTTGATTGAAATTTCTATTGTTGATGGGAAACCTTTTATTGTTCAGAGGAATTTCGTCTTCCCCAAGTGAGGATTAGAAAAAAGGCGTGGCTTGAGTTTTCCAAAAAGCAGATAGCTTAACGGCAGGAGAGCGTAATGTTTCTAACCGGTTAGACCCTTTTTGCTGAAAACTCAGTTGCGCCGATTTTTCCTGAACGGCTTGGAAGACGAAAAAAGCGGTTTTTGAATACTTTTTGACGCTTGCCAAAAAGTATTGGAGGGATTTATTGTTTCACAAAACGATACACAACTCCATCACAAATCACACAATACATCCCCGGCTCTAGATGGCGCACATCGATCTGCGTCAACTGATCCGTTGCGATGGAACTAACCGCTATAATGCGTCCGTTCATATCTGTTACTGTAAAGGTATCGGTAGATTTTAAAATCAAGATATCTGTCGCTGGATTGGGATATAGCATCTCAGGCGATTCTATAACAACGGTTCGGATCTCTGAATAGCTTACGGTTCCATCAAAATCGACCTGTTTGAGGCGATAGTAATGTGTACCGGAAACCACACCCTCATTGATGAACTCATATTCCGAGAGTGCATCGGTGGTTCCTTGACCTTGCACCTGACCAATAGTTTCAAAATACTGTGCATCATTGGATCGCTGTACATCGAAATAATCGTTGTTCCATTCGGTACTCGTCGTCCAGTTTAGAAGAACTGATCGGTCTTCGTACGCTGCATTAAACTGGATCAATTCTACTCCCAATGCGGCACCACAATTGTCGGTTGACACGACGTCTGGCGCATTGAATACCTCTGCCAAGGAAGTGGCGCCTCCGTCTGTTTCAATACCAGAAGTGTTGAGGTGATAGAACACCGGAATGAACTCGTTTCCGTACTCGAAACTGTAGTAATACTGATAATCATCTGTAGGCTCGGCAATGGTTCCTCCAGCGAGGTCACAGCTGATGTATTCAACAGCATAATACAGCCATCCCGGCCCGGAATAATTGTTATCGATGGACATGGTCGAAGAGTTCCATCCAATATCGGGGGCGTAGAAATGTACCCTAGGGAAGGTAAAATTAATTTCCTGTTCCGACAGCACCGCAAACACCACGCGTTCGGATTCATTCACACCAAAAACCTGAGTTACGGTATCGCCATCGTCAGCTTCCGAGGCCCAAACAGGTGGAAAACTGATCGAATTGTCCAGTTCCAATTCCACGCCTTTCTCAGCGTTATTGTTTCCAGTTGTTCCGGCGTCTTGACCGTATCCTGTCGCTGCCGGCTGATTCCAAAACGAAATCCCGCAAGGAATCATGGTAGAGTAACCGTCGGCATCGGCACGGAAAGTAAAATCATCGACCCAGGCAAAGGGTGATCCAGAGAATCCGCCTTCGAAAAGTACGCGGAACTTAAAGTCGGAATGGAAATATGCTGAATTCACATTTGGAGCGGCACTGTAGTAATAATTTCCGGGGCTAGAAGTACTGTTGTAAGCTGTGAAACAGAAATAATTCAAGGGCAATGCGGCAGAAATTTCATCCTCAGCGACGGTTCCACCCTCTCTAATGTCTTTCACATTGATCCATGCGCTTCCGTCCCAAATTTGCAGTCGCAAGCGATCGCTAAAACTCCAGCTGTCTCCACCACCAGTCCCTGCAGATGAAGATTTGGCATAAAAGCTGATCTTCAAAGATTCCATCGCGCTCATGTCAATCGTAGGAGATTCGATCCATTCGTTTCGATCCAATCGTACGTAATAAACATTCGGCATGTTGTCGGGAAAGGCTTCTGTTTCGTTCGTATTTCCGTTCCATCCGCCGCTCGGTGCCAAGACCAAACTCGCGCCACCATTCAACGTCCATTGACCACATCCAGCGCAATCTTCATCACCGTCATTTCCCGTATAATCCAAGTCAAGATCGTTGTCATTGAAATTATCCGCCCATTTGAAATCACCCGTAGGGCCACCACCTCCACAAACTTCAATATCATCCCAATAGGTTGTAACGGAAGAAGTATTCGATCGGAAACGAAGGTAAATGGTCTGTCCTGCGTACGCATCTAAGTTGATGGTCTCTGGGGTACAAACACCCGAGGTATTGGTCAAGGTATTCGTTGCTGCTAAGGTTGTTCCACAAGGGCCTCCCGTACGAATTTCTACTGCTGGGAAACCAAATGTGTTGTTGAACGAATACTCAAATGTCAAGTTGTACCCAGTCGATGGAATTGCTAGTGCCATTGAGGTGATGTAGCTTCCAAAACCACTCAGTCCGTAGCCGTAATCTCCGGTACCGCTACACGATCCAACGGAGGTGTTGAATGAACTTGGAGATCCACCGATACATGCTCCCGGCCAATTCGTAGCGTCGATAGATGCGAATGCCGTTCCGAAATCATCCTGAAGCAAGCAGCTCGTCCCTCCTCCAGAACCAAGATCAACAATAATATTGTCCCAGTACGTTGTCGTGGAAGAAGTGTTGGATCGGAATCGGATATAGATCGTTTGCCCTGAGTACGCGGATAAATCTACGGTATGCGGCGTACAAGTTCCACTCGTGTTGGAAAGTGTTTCTGTTTGTGCTAGTGTTGTTCCACAAGGCCCTCCGGTTCGAATTTCAACAGCCGGAAAACTGAAGGTATTGCTGTAGGAAAAGTCAAAGGTGAGTTCGTAGCCAGAAGCGGGAATGGCAATGCCTTGTGAAGTAATGTACGTTCCAAATCCTGAAGTAGCGTAGCTGTAATCGCCCGCTGCAGAGCACGGCCCCACGGAATTATTGAAACTGGATGCAGCATTACGACAGGTGGTTGGCCAACGCGTTCCATCGATAGATGCGAAAGCAGTTCCGAAATCTTCTTGAAATAATTGCGCGTTAGCACCCGATGCTGCACACAAGATGAGCAGTAATAGTATGTTCCTCATGTAGTTAGTTACAACGCGAAGGTACGGAAAAATAAAATCATTTTGGAACAAAAAACGGAAGCCTTTCGACCTCCGCTCTCAAATCAAATTTAATCTGTTCTTAGATTTCAGTGAAACCACAGTTTACAGAAAGAACATCTCCGTCACATCCGAACTGAACCGTTCCTACCAATTGGATCACTTGAATACAAGGCTGGTTTGGTGGACAGTTAGGTGTAGCGTAAACAAATACTTGCTTGATAAAACCACCAGCGAAACAAGCAGAAATTGTAGTAACATTCGTTTGCCACTGCCAACCTGTGTGCTGATTACCACATTGTTGTTGAAGGGCTGCAACAGCCAATCCTGCCAATGCTTGATCTGTTGGATAGTTGCTTGTTGCTTCTTCTTTAGGCTCTTCGCCGTTTCCTCCTGAAGTTACAGCCGCAAATGATGCACTCGCCATCAACACAAGTGCTAGGGTGAAAAAGAACTTTTTCATAAGTAAAAAATTAATTAAAGGTTTGTAATGTAGCGCCATAGCACCGGTTACGCCTCTAATTATCAGGTGTTTGTTAGTAAGTCGCGGCAAATATAACACTTCCGATTTATACGCAATCTTGCACCGTATTTATACCTATTATTGACAAGCTGAACGCAGTCAGCAGCAGTCAAAGTGTCATAATGACACTAAAATTTATTAATTTCAGCGAATGATCAAAAATGCACTCTCAATACTCTTAGTACTCGTAACCGCTTTGGTTTACGGGCAGGATTTCACGCATGTAGAACCCGGAAACTGGTGGTCTGGCATGCATCGATCCGAAGTACAAGTGATGTTTCACGCTCCGGGAGCGGGTGATATGGAAATCTTAAAAAGTGAGATTCCCATTTCGAACGTTCGAAAAACAGAGAATCCGAATTTCCTGTTTGTGACCCTTGAGACGAAAGGATTGGTTGCCGGTTCCTATACCATCGAATTCAAGAAATCAAAGCGAAAAACAATTCAATATTCGTACGAGTTGAAAAGTCGTGATCAAGGCTCGCAATCGCGACAAGGTTTTGATGCTTCCGATGTCATTTACCTGCTCATGCCCGATCGATTTGCGAATGGAGATCCTTCGAACGATAGTCACCCTGCAACTGTGGAAAAAGCCAATCGATCCAAGCAAGGTGGTCGCCACGGAGGAGACATTCAAGGAATCATTAACAATCTGGATTACCTCAATGAGTTGGGCGTAACGGCATTGTGGACGACACCATTGCTTCTGGATGACGACACTACGTATTCTTACCATACCTACGGTCAGGGAGATGTCTATCGAGTCGATCCGCGATATGGAACGAACGCTTTGTACAAGCAACTGGCGGAAGAAATGCACCAGCGCGATATGAAGTTGATCATGGATTACGTGACCAACCACTGGGGAATAAGCCATTGGATGATGAACGACATGCCAACTTATGATTGGTTCCATCAATTTCCGGGATACGCGCAAAGCAACTACCGCATGACGACGCAATACGATCCGAACACCTCCGACATTGATCAAAAATATTGTGAGGAGGGATGGTTCGTTCCGACGATGCCGGATTTGAATCAAAGCAACGATTTGGTGCTCAACTACCTCATTCAAAATGCCATTTGGTGGATTGAATCTTCAGGTTTGGATGGTCTGCGCGTTGACACTTATTCCTACAACAACAAAGAGGGAATTGCCACTTGGACGAAGGCGATCATGGATGAATATCCTAACTTTAACATTGTCGGTGAGGTTTGGCTGCACGATCAAGCGCAAATCTCGTATTGGCAGGAGGACAGCCCAATCGGAGCAATTCAAAGCTACAATACATATTGTCCGTCTGTAATGGATTTCACTTTGCATGATGCTGTCGGAACCGTATTCCACGAAGAAAATCCGAATTGGTCGGATGGAATGATCAAGGTGTACGAGAATTTCGTGAACGATTTTCTCTATCCGAACCCGAAGAACTTATTGGTCTTTTTGGAGAATCATGACACGCAACGTTTCAATCAAATCTATTCGGATTTCAAAGATTACCAACTGGGCTTGACGCTTATTGCAACCGTTCGCGGGATCCCCCAAATTTACTACGGAACTGAAGTGGGAATGGCCGGGGACAAAGGAAAAGGCGATGGAGCCATTCGACAGGATTTCCCCGGAGGCTGGAAAGGGGATCCCAACAATGCCTTCACGGCAGAAGGAAGAACCGATGTACAAAACGAATACTTCGAATTCACGAAAAAAGTGTTGAACTGGCGCAAAACCGCCGAAGTGATTCACTCGGGAAAAACAACGCAGTATTTGCCTCAAAACAATGTGTATGTCTATTTTAGATACACAGATAACGAAACGGTCATGGTGGTGTTGAACAATTCGACTGAAGATCAGGAACTGGACTGGAGCCGATTTGAGGAAAGCGTAGGCGATTACAATGTCGGAATGGAAGTAATCGAAGGATACGCTGTCGATTTGTACGCTCCATTGAAGGTTTCTGCAAAACAAGCCATGATCATTGAATTGAAGTAAGATGAAATTTTTCCTTTCGTTTGGATTGATAGCGCTGAGTTTCCTTGCCACAGGTCAGGATGCCGTTAATTTCTATTCCATTGAGAAAAAGGGAAAACTACGCATTGAAACATTTAGCGGAGTGTACGAGATCTTCTACTACCGCGAAGGAGTGGTGGAAACGAATTATTACCCTGAATGGCAAAAAACCGAAAGCACCTCTCATGCGGTAATTGATGATTATGCGGACATCGACCTCAAGATGGAGGAGAAGGAAGACATGATCATTGTTGCACCGGATTTTTCTCCCAATGGAAGCATCGAAATCAGAGTCCAGTTTGATCCCTTCGAACTCAGTTATTGGTACGATGATTCTTTACTGTGTACGCAAGTTGGATTTGGATCTGACTCAATTGGATACGATCTGCAAATGAACATCTCAGATAATGAAGTGCTCTACGGAGGAGGCGCACGTGCCTTGCCAATGAATCGAAGAGGGAAGAAGTTGGAATTGTACAACCGAGCGCATTACGGATACGAAACAGAGGCGCCATTGATGAACTTTTGTATTCCAATGTTCTTGTCATCGAAACGCTACGCGGTGCACTTCGATGCTCCCGGAACGGGCTATCTGGATCTAGACAGCAAGAACAAAAACATTGTTGAATTTAGCACGGTTAGTGAGCGTAGAACCTATCAAGTAATTGCCGGAAAAACTTGGGAACAGTTACTTTCCAATTGGACAGGATTGACAGGCCGTCAGATGCCTCCTCCAGTTTGGGCACTCGGGAATTTCGCCAGTCGATTTGGATACCATTCTCAGGAAGAAGTGGAAAGCGTCGTTCAGCAATTCAAAGAGGATGAAATCCCATTGGACGCCATCATTCTGGATTTGTATTGGTTCGGTGATTCCATCAAAGGCACTATGGGAAATCTTGAGTTTCACAAAGATTCTTTTCCCGATCCAGAAGGAATGATTCAAGGACTGAAAGATCAGGGAATCAAAACTGTATTGGTTACAGAACCGTTCATTTTAACGACCTCCAATCGTTGGGAGGAAGCCTTGGAAAACGATGCCATCGCAAAGGACACAGCCGGCAATCCGCTGACATATGAATTCTACTTTGGAAATACCGGTTTGGTGGACGTGTTTTCGCCACAAGCAAGAAAGTGGTTTTGGGAGAAATACTCGGATCTCAAGGCGATGGGCATTGCTGGTTTTTGGGGTGATTTGGGTGAGCCCGAAGTCCATCCGGCGGAAATGATGCACGCCACAGGAACGGCCAATGAAGTGCACAACATCTATGGGAATAGATGGGCGCAAATGATCCAGGAAGAATGGCAAAAGGAAGAAGCTGAAAATGGAAACTACAGCGATCAACCTTTCATTTTAATGCGTGCGGGATATTCTGGGGCACAACGCTTCGGCTTGATTCCATGGTCGGGCGATGTCAATCGTTCTTGGGGAGGATTGCAATCACAACCGGGAATTGCGTTGCAAATGGGCATGCAAGGATTGGCATATATGCACTCAGATCTCGGAGGATTCGCGGGCGATTATGAAGATTCCGAATTGTACACGCGTTGGTTGCAATACGGCGTTTTTCAACCCATTTTCCGACCGCATGCACAAGAAGAAGTGCCTGCCGAACCCATTTTTTGGGATGCCGAAACGAAACAACTGGCGAAAGAAACCATCGAATTACGATACCGCTTATTGCCCTACAACATCCAAACGACGCGAATGAATCATCGTAACGGAACGCCGTTAATGCGCCCGCTTTTTTATTATGCAGACCGATGGGATGGAACAGAGATTTACGAAAACGATTCCATTTATTTCTGGGGGAAAGATTTTTTGGTGGCTCCGGTGCTCCACAAATCGCAAGAAAAGAAAGCGGTGTATTTCCCATCCGGCTGTTGGTATGATTTCTATTCCGGCGAGTTACACGAGGGACATCAGTGGGATACCGTTGCTTTAACAATGAAGCACATTCCGGTTTTTGTCCGCGCCAACGCCTTCGTTCCAATGGTAGAAGGACTTCAAAATACCGATGCTTACGATCCGAACGATGTAACCATTCATTTCTATCACGCAAAGCGTGTTGGTTCGGACACCGTGGTCATCGATGAAAGCTCCAAAGGCGGCATCAATTTGATGAAAAAGCAGGGGCCACCCGATTTCAATGCCTTTCGCTTCTCCTACGTAACGGATTCAAAAAGAACGTTGATTAAGATCCACAATTCCATGGAAGAAATCAATACCGTCGATTTTCTACTCCACCTCTGGGACGGTAAGGTTCGTAAGATCAGAGTCAACGGAAAAAAGATCAAGTTCAATAAGAAAAGTAAGGAGTGTCCATTGAATGATATCCAACTCACTGACGGTCGGGCAACTATCGAAATCAAGTAAACTTATTGTAATTTATACAAAAAAGTTAGTGTCATTGTGACACATAATATATTTTTGTATATATTTGTACCGTCTGATAGATCAGACCCTGGTTAGTTTAAGAAATGTTTTAGAAGAAATGCGTGTTGGCTGTGGCATGCTTACGTCCATAAATTTTAGTAGAAACACAGCCAATTAGGTAATGGATAAGGTGCTTTAGGGGCACCTTTCCAATACCAAAACGATTTCTCAAGTATGTTAGGTGTACCCTGTCAAGTGGGTACGTGTTAGTCGAAATAAAAGAGCCCTTGAATTAGGGCTCTTTTTTTATTTACATTATCTTATAATGCACTTATGAATCAGTTGTGTAGCGAAATTCGGGTCGAAAATAAAACCTATGTGTCATATTGACATTTATTCAATTTTTCTCTACATTTGCTGAAACGAAGCTATTTTATGAAATCGAATATTCTATCCAGAATCGTTGTCTCTCTGGTATTCATAGCTGCGGGATTCTCGTCTTCAGCTCAGGAAACAGCGACCCTTACCGGTGTAGTAACCGACGATAATGGGGAACCATTATACGATGCGACAGTAATCGTTGCCGGAACACAAATCGGTACCAAAACGGATTTCGACGGAAAATTTGAGCTCACTGGCATTCCCGTTAGCGGAGAAAGCGAAGTGAAGGAGATTGTGATCCGCGGAATTGGTGTTGACCAAAAATCATTTAACGTAGAGTTCAAACCCGGAGAAACAGTAACCCGAAACTTTAGTACAGGAAATGCCTTAAACTTGGATGACGTAGTAGTTATCGGTTATGGTACTACGCGTACGAAGGATTTGACGGGTGCAGCTACGAAAATTACCGAAGAGGACTTTAACGATACGCCAGCGGCATCACCAGAACAATTGATTCAAGGTAAAGTGGCCGGAGTGAAAATCAATACGAATGGTGGAGCACCTGGATCAGGAAGTACAATTCGTTTGCGTGGTGGAACATCCATCAACGCCAGTAACGATCCACTTATCGTTGTGGACGGAGTTCCTTTGGATAACGGAGGAATTGCCGGAGCACCGAGCCCATTGTCCTTGATCAACCCAGCAGATATTGAGTCATTCGTAATCCTTAAAGATGCATCCGCAGCGGCGATTTACGGTTCACGTGGAGCCAACGGGGTTATCTTGATTACAACAAAAAACGGATACAAGGAAGCATTCAATGTACGCGCTACAATCGGGACGACGGTTTCTCAAAACGTAGAGTTTGTGAACGTATTAACAGGAGATCAATTCCGCGATTTGGTAAACACCAACGGACTGGCTTCACAAGCAGCTTTGTTAGGAGATGCGAACACAGATTGGCAGCGTGAAATTTACCGCACAGGATTGATCCAAAACTACAACGTTTCTGTTGGAGGTGGATTCAAACCCTTACCGTACCGCCTTTCATTGGGTGCGCGTATTGAAGATGGAATTTTGAAGCGCGATCAAATGAATCGTTACAACGTAGGATTGAACTTGAATCCGCGTTTCTTTGACAACACATTGCGCGTAGACGTTTCAGTGAAGTACGCACGTACGAATACCTTCTTCGCAGATCGTGGAGCGATTGGTTCGGCAATTTTGTTCGATCCAACGCAACCAGTACAATCTGGAAACGATGCGTACGGAGGATATTTCGAATGGTTGAATTCTGGAGGAGACCCACAAACGTTAGCACCGAAAAACCCAGTTGGATTGTTGAATCAGCGCGAAGATTACGGAATTGTAGATCGTTTGATCGGAAACGTTCGAATGACGTACAAGCTGCCGTTTGCACCAAGAATCAAAGCAGTTGTAAACGGAGGTACGGATATTTCTACCGGACGCGGAGAAACAAGCGTATTGCCAACTTCAGCAGCTGGATTCTTCTCAGATGGAAGCTATTCTCAGTACACAAGTAACAAACGCAACAAGTTGTTGGAAGCATATGTAAACTACAACAGTGATTCCACATTCAAAAACTGGTTGTTGGATGCAACTGCTGGTTACGCATGGCAAGATTGGCAAACAAGCACTCCAAGTTTCGCAACGTACAACTACGATCAGGATTCCATCATCTTCCCAGAGAATCCAAATCCATTCTTCACAGCTAACGCATTGCTTTCATTCTACGGACGTGGTATCGCGACTTATAAAGATCGTTACGTTTTGACTGCAACATTGCGTCGTGATGGATCTTCTCGCTTTTCGCCTGCAACACGTTGGGGATGGTTCCCATCTGTTTCAGGAGCATGGATGATTACCGAAGAGAAGTTCATGAAGAAACTCAAGAAAGTAAACTTGTTGAAATTACGCGGAGGATTCGGGGTTACTGGTCAGCAGGATATCGGGGCAGATTACCCGTACATTCCGAACTATCAGCAAGGAACACTTACAGCGCAGTACTACTTTGGAGGAACATACTACACTGTATTGCGTCCGGATGGATACGACGCGAGTATCAAGTGGGAAGAAACGCAGAGTTACAATATCGGATTGGACTTCGGAATGTTCAAAGATCGCATCAGCGGTACCATTGACTTGTACTACAAACGCACAGACGATCTATTGGCAGTAGTTCCAGTAATGGCAGGAACCAACTTCACGAACCAGATTCTTACAAACGTAGGAAGCATGGACAACCGAGGAATTGAGATCGCTGTGAATGGAACGGCAATGGCGCGCAAGAACTTCCGTTGGGATATCGGTGTGAACGCAACGTATAACCGTAACGAAGTTTTGAACTTAACGCAAGTTCCAGATCCAGATTCGCCGGGTATTCCAGTTGGAGGAATCGCTGGAGGTATTGGAAACAACGTTCAGATTCACTCAGTTGGATTCCCGACATTCACATACTTCGTATTCGAACAGCAATACGACGCGGCAGGACAGCCAATCGAAGTGGGGCAAACAGCTCCTAACGGATCGACATACACAGAATTGGATGCATTCGTTGATCGTAATGAAGATGGTGTGATCAACGAAGAAGATCGTTACCGTTTCGGGCAATCCATTCCGGATTGGTTCTTCGGGTTGAACATGAACTTCGAATACAAACGTTGGTTCGCTGGATTCTCAATGCGAGGAGAAGTTGGAGGATACAACTACAACAACATTCACTCAGTAGGAGGAACATTCCAGGGAGTAGGAACATCAGGATTCCTGTCGAACTTGAGCTCATTCTACTTCGAAAACGAAATTCAGACATTAACAGATAAGCAATTGTTGAGTGATCATTACTTGGAGAAAGCAGATTTCATCAAAATCGATTACATCACAGTAGGATATAAATTCAAGAAGTATTTGACGGCATCGTTCACCGTGAACAACGCATTCATCTTCTCGAACTACTCAGGAATTGATCCAGAGATTAACGGAGGAATTGATTTGAACGTCTACCCTCGTCCACGTCTCTACAGTATTAACCTATCATTCAGACTATAAAAAAGAGCATTATGAAAACGATTAAATATACTTCAGTTCTTTTAGCAGCGGTACTTCTTGTAGGAATGAGTTCTTGTAAGAAGCAACTGAACCAAACGCCGAAATATGGGCTGAATTCAGAAGTGGTTTACAGCGATCCTGCGAACTACATTAACGTATTGGCGAAGATTTACTCAGGGCTTTCTGTAACAGGAATTCAAGGGCCAGCGGGTAATGGAGACATCTCTGGAATCGATGAAGGATTCTCAGCATATGTACGTGTATTGTACAATTTGCAAGAACTTCCAACAGACGAGTCAGTTTGTGGTTGGAACGATCCAGGAATTCCGGAAATGAACCGCATGCAGTGGTCAGCGGATAACGCATTTGTGAAAGCAATGTATGCGCGTATCTTCTATCAAATTACCTTGTGTAACGAGTTCATCCGTGAAAGCTCTGACGAGAAAATGACGGAGCGTGGATTTACCGATGCGCAGCAGGAAGAAATTCGCACCTTCAGAAACGAAGCACGCTTCTTACGCGCATTGGCATACACACACGCTATGGACTTGTTTGGAAACGTTCCATTTGTAACAGAAGCCGATCTTGTTGGAGGAGGTGTTCCAGAGCAAATTCAGCGTGCAGCTTTGTTCGAGTACATCGAAGGAGAGTTGTTGGATTTGGAGAACTTGTTGTTGGATCCAGCTCAATGTCCTTACGGACGAGCAAGCAAAGCAGCAGCTCAATTCTTGATGGCGAAAAACTACTTGAACGCTGAGGTGTACACAGGATTATCACGTGCATCCAACTGTTTGACGTACTGTCAGAAGGTAATGGATTGGGGATACTACCAATTGGATGACAACTATCAAGACATCTTCCTAGCGGATAACGAAACCTCTCCTGAAATCATCTTCCCAGTGACATTCGATGGCATGTTTACACAAACGTATGGAGGAACGACTTTCTTGATCAACGCTTCTATCGGAGGATCAATGATTGCTTCTCAATACGGAACTAATGGTGGATGGCAAGGATTGCGCACAACGCGTCCGTTCGTGGAGAAATTCCCGGACACAACGCAAGACTCACGTTTCTTGTTCTACCGTGATGGACAAACTTTGGACATCACCAACTTGGGAACATTCACAGAAGGATACGCCTTCCCGAAATTCAGAAACATCACTTCGACAGGAAACCTGGGATCGAACGCAAACGCAGGATTCTCAGATGTTGATTTCCCAATGATGCGATTGGCAGACGTGTACTTGATGTACATGGAGGCAGCATTGCGCGGAGCTGGAAACACAGGAACGGGAGAGACTTTGTTTAATCAATTGAGAGAGCGTGCTTACGGAAATTCATCGTTTAACATCACGGGTGTAACGTTGGATGATGTATTAGACGAACGAGCGCGTGAATTGAGTTGGGAATGTACACGCCGTACCGATTTGATTCGTTTCGGTCGTTACACGGAAGGATCATACGTTTGGCCATTTAAAGGTGGAGACGTGAATGGAGTTGCGGCTTCATCGCACTTGAACCTGTATCCAATCCCAACATCGGATATCATCTTGAATCCAAACTTGGCTCAAAACCCAGGATATTAATTCGTAGATTATAATTTAAGGTAAAAAGCCCTTGGATCTCAGTGTTGAGATCAGGGGCTTTTTTTGTTGGGTAAACTAAGGTATTGATGCTCAGTTCATCACCCTCCGCCTACGGCACCTCCCTCAAAGGGAGGAGGGAACACTACCCTCTCCCCTTGAGGGGAGAACTAAAGAGGGGTGACTATCGCAAGTCCCCCAGTGCGATCGCCTAACAAAAGACCCGTGCATTATTGATGTACGGGTCTAATAAGATAAATTCTTAATCTACTTCGTCATCCAAGAACCGCCAACCGACACTACATTATCCAATGCTAGGAACGATTCCTTGTTATCGTTTGTAATGCCTCCAGTAGGACAGAATTTCGCTTCGGAGAACAATTGTCCGTAGGCTTTGAGGGTATCAATACCACCGTACAGGTTTGCTGGGAAGAACTTGAAGAAGCGCCATCCGGCTTCCAATCCAGTAATTATTTCGCTTGGAGTTACGATGCCCGGTAGAAATGGAATTCCGCATCCATTCAAAGCACTTACCATGCCCGGCGAACATCCCGGACTTACGATAAAATCAACTTGCGCTTCTACCGCTTTTTCGATGTCTTCCACACTCACAATTGTTCCTACGCCAACATCAAAGCTGGAGCCGTATCGTTGTTGAAATTCACGAATGGCATCCCATGCGATGGGCGTCCGCAAGGTAATTTCGATGCAGTTCACTCCTTGTGAAGTCAATTTGTCTGCAATTGTGTCAATTTCACTCATCTCGTTGATGGTTACCACAGGGATGAGCGGGTTCTTTTTTAAGATGGATTCAATTCCGTTTTGCATATCAATTTTAATAAAGGAAACTTGCGCCGTCCTCGCTGGAAGAAACCCATTGACGCATGTTTCTGAATAGTTCACGACCTGTTGTCAAATCGTGGTATTCGTACGTTCTTAATTCTCGTTCTTCGACGCCTTCCGTCAAGCATTCCACAGTTCCCGTTACGGCATCTACGCGCAAACGATCTCCCGTTTGGATCTTATTGATCAACCCGCCTTCGCAAGCTTCTGGTGCTAAATGAATCGCGGATGGAATTTTTCCCGAAGCTCCCGACATTCGTCCATCGGTAACTAATGCTACTTTATGACCTTTCTTTTGCAAAACCGTCAAAGTAGGCGTGAGCTTATGCAACTCTGGCATTCCTTTGTGCTTCGGCCCCTGGAATGGGAAGACAGCGATGAAATCTTTGTCTAATTCACCTCGCTTGTAAGCTTCGATCAAATGATCTTGCTCGTCGAAGACAATGGCTTCACCCTCCGTTACGTAGTAATCTGGATCGACTGCTGAAACTTTAATCACGGCAGTTCCGAGATTTCCTTTCAACACTTTCAACCCTCCTTGATCCTGGAACGGATCGGAAACCGGACGGATGATTTTGTCGTTCAAGGTGGCTTTTGGCCCTTCTTCGTAAACGATTTCTCCATCTTTCAATTTCGGCTCCATCGTATAGTTGGAAAGCCCCTTTCCGCGAATTGTGTTTACATCTTCGTGGAGCAATCCAGCTTCTAAAAGTGTATGGATTACGAATGCCATTCCACCAGATGCATGGAAGTGATTGACATCGGCCGGCCCATTCGGATAAATACGCGTGATCAATGGAACCACGTCAGATAACTCTGAGAAATCATCCCAGTTGATGTTCAATCCAGCAGCGCGAGCGATAGCGATCAAGTGAATCGTATGGTTGGTCGATCCTCCTGTTGCCAAAAGTCCTACGATTCCATTAACGATTACCTTCTCGTCCAGAATCGTCCCAATGCTATATGACAAATCCTTCGAATGAATGTTCTTCACCAATTGCTTGATGGCTTCGCGATTCAATGCGTCGCGCATTTCCGTTCCCGGATTCACGAAACTGGATCCCGGCAATTGCATACCCATCATCTCCATCAACATTTGATTGCTGTTCGCAGTTCCGTAGAACGTACAAGTTCCTGGCGAATGATACGAATCCGATTCTCCTTTCAACAATTCATCGCGGCCGATCTTCCCCTCGGCAAATTGCTGTCGGATGAAAGCCTTCTTTTCATTGGTGATTCCACTTGGCATCGGGCCACCCGGCATAAATACGAAAGGCAATTGACCGAATTTCAAACTTCCGATCAACAATCCAGGAACAATCTTATCACAAATTCCAAGATTTACCGCTCCGTCGAACATGTCGTGCGACAATCCAACGGCCGCCGATAAGGCGATCACATCCCGGCTGAACAGGGACAAATCCATTCCCGGCTGACCTTGGGTTACGCCATCACACATGGCTGGAACTCCACCTGCAACTTGCGCTGTCGCTTTGAATTCGTTGGCGTATTCGCGAATCGCTTTTGGATAATCCTCATACGGTTTGTGTGCTGAAAGCATGTCATTGTATGCGGTATTGATTCCAATATTCGGAGTGATTTCTCCCGCCAATTGCTCTTTGTCATGTGCATTACACGCCGCAAATCCATGTGCCAAATTCCCACAACTTAATTTGTTTCGATTCGGTGCGTTTTCGTAGTTACGGGCAATTTGCTCCAAATATGCCTTACGCGTGGTAGCGCTTCTCTCTTTAATTCTTTCTGTAATTCTCTCTACTGTAGTGTTCATGATTTACAATAATATATTTCAATGTCGCTACGTTCCTTGAGCATGCGGTGAATCGGCAATTTCTCGTCGCCGTTGTTCAAAACGTCAAGTTTGTTTTCCCCTTTGATTACGAGGAAGATGTTACTTGCTTGAGTTAAGGTTCCTTTGGTGCAGCTGATTCGGTGTTTCGGTTCGTTCGGGGCTACCGTGTTTACCGCACCTATCGTTTGTTTGTTTAAATCGTCTTCGGAGGAAGGATCATTCGGAAATAACGAGGCGGTGTGCCCGTCCGTTCCCATCCCTAATAATAAGAAATCTGTGCGTTCTGTGAAAGGCGTGTACGCTGAAGCGACTGTTTTTACATTTTCCTCCTCGTTCAGCGGATTGAAAATCATTCCTTTTACCTGCGCGTCTTTCGCCTTGTTCTGGACTAAGGTTTGTTGGATCAAATTCTCGTTGCTGTAAGCGTTTGTCGTTCGAACGAAACGCTCATCTGCCAATCCTACTTTTACATCTTTCCAGGATAAATTTTGATTGGACAATGCCTCGTAAATTGGCCCGGGAGTCGATCCTCCAGAAAGCAAAATTCGGGCATCTCCATTCGATTTAATACTCGCTTTGATGATTTTCGCGGCACTTTTCGTTACCGACGCGACGAGCTCCTTTTCGTTTTCAAATGTTGTTACTTTCATTTTTCTAATGCATTTGTTTCCCACTGCGTTCCTTCTTCCATAATCTCATTTCCTGGACCCCACGAACCAGATTCATACAAAACAAGCTTCGCTTTGCTTTTCCAGTTCTTATTGATGGATTCAATCCATTTCCAAGCAGCTTCTAATTCATCGTAACGCATGAACAAAGTCTGGTTCCCACGAAGGACATCAATGATCAATCGCTCGTAGGCATCTGGCATGCGTTTTTCAAAAGAATCGAAGATGTCAAGCTTCAAGGCAACGGGCTGGAAACGATATCCACCTGGTCCAGGGATTTTGCTCATTTGAACGAGTTTGATACGCTCTTCTGGCTGCAATCGAATGATCAATTTGTTCGACATGCTGTGTTTCGATTCCGGGAAGATGTTGTGCTGTACCGGCTTGAAGTTGATCACAATTTCTGAGTAGCGCTTCTTCATTCGTTTTCCGGTTCTAAGGTAGAACGGAGTCCCTTTCCAGCGCCAGTTATCGATATACGTTTTGATCGCTACGAAAGTCTCTGTTTCCGAATCGTATTGTTCGATGTCCTCCAGATACGAATTCACCTTTTCACCCAAACTTTTTCCTCGGGTATATTGTCCACGTACGATGTTGTCGGCGATTGTATCTTTTTTAAAGAATCGTAGGCTTTCCAGCACCTTCAACTTTTCATTCCGCACTGTATCGGGATCAAGTCGGGACGGAGCTTCCATGGCCACCAAACAAAGCAGTTGCAATAGGTGATTCTGCACCATGTCAAGCAACGCCCCGGTATGATCGTAGTATCCTGCTCGTTTTTCCACTCCAAGCGATTCCGCTACAGTGATCTGAATGTTATCTATGTTCTCCGCATTCCAGGCGCGCTCGAAAAGGTGATTGGCAAATCGCAACACCATCAAATTCTGAACAGTTTCTTTTCCGAGATAATGATCGATACGGAAGATTTGCTTCTCCGAGAATGCTTCGCTAATGGTATCGTTGATTTCACGACTTGATTTCAAATCGTGTCCTAGCGGCTTCTCCAATACTACTTTCGAAGTATCATTGATCAAATTCGATCCCTTCAATGCCGAACAGATATCGCTAAATGCTGCAGACGGCACGGACAAATAGTAGATCCGCTGCCAATCGCTATTCGCTTCAATCAGATCTCTTAATCCGCCAAGATTTTCTTCAGTGATTTTGGGAATATTCACCAGCTCAACTTGCTTTAGAAAATCTTTGATCACCTTGGCCGGAACGGTTTCATCAGACGATTGCTGAATGAATTTAGCGAGTTCTTTATGAAAAGCATCCTGATCCGAAAGCTTGCGCGAAACACAAGCCACCTTGAACGGCATATTCAATTGCTTGTCTATCCAACGGTGGAAGAAAGCTGGGATTATTTTTCGTTTTGAGAGGTCACCGTCTCCGCCGAAGATCACGGCATTGAACGGAAGGATTTTAGGTTCTTTTTTATCCATATGGTCATGCGCAAATTAATTGGTGCGCATAACAAATATAAGACCTATGTGTCAAATTTACACTAAGATTCTTAAAAACTTAACTAAAAGCCAAAGTTATCGTAACCTTCCTCAATCAGTTTTTGGTAGTTCTCGGTGTTGAATTTGTAGAAGTTTGACGGCTTGTGCGGAACGCCTTGCTGCTTTTCATCCAAGCGCACAACGAGATCCAATTTGGCCATCTTACGACGGAAGTTTCGCTTGTCCAACTCGCGACCTAAAATCGCTTCATACAACTTGTGCAATTGAGACAATGTGAACTTCTCCGGTAGGAGATTAAATCCAATTGGGCGGATTTTCAATCGGTTTCTCAGATTATCCAATGCCTGATTCAAGATATCAAAGTGATCGAATGCCAAATCCTCAATTTCCGCAACCGGTTTCCACACCAATTTTGATGCAAAACTTGACGGTTTTGGATCAAACGCATTAATGTTCACCAAAGAATAATAGGAAATCGTGATTACACGTAAATCCGGTTGGTCACGAACAGATTCCAACCACGCTCTATCCGATTCTCGTTGAGTACGATCCAAAGATCCGAAAGCAGCGGATTGCTCTAGATAAATGTTCTCTAATCCCGTTAATTCCTTCAATACGCGGTTCGCTGCTTGATCCAGATTTTCATCATTGTAGATCAAGTCTCCGGGGAGTGCATAGTCCAACGGGTTGTCCTTCTTACCAGGCTCTCTCTCAATTAGCAGAATCTGCAATTTTTCGAAATCAAATCCGAAAATAACGCAGTCGACAGAGATACCATTGTTGAGGTTGTTCTGATTGTTTGCAGGCATAATCAAAGATAAAAAGAAAATTGCTTATATTAGCAAAGTGTTAAAATGACACAAAGATTATAATTCCATATTAAATATACACGTTACGAATGTTAATTGTTGTTGAGAGCGGATCAACGAAATCAGACTGGATGCTCGTTCAGGGTAATTCCAGAAATCAGGTTTCCACCATTGGGTTCAATCCCTATTTCCATAATGAAGATGATGTCGAAGAAGAACTTCGCAAGAATTGCGCATTGGTGGAAATCGCCTCAGAAGTAACGGATATTTTCTTTTACGGAGCGGGATGTTCCATTCCGGAATTGAATGCCAAGATTGAACGTGGATTGAAGCGCATCTTTACGAATGCTGAAGTTTCTGTGGATCATGATCTGAACGCATGCGCGTACGCTACATACAATGGAAGGCCTGAAATCGCGTGTATTCTCGGAACCGGTTCCAACTCCTGTTATTTCGATGGAGAAGAGATGTTCGAAGAAATTCCAGCCTTGGATTACGTGCTCGGAAACGAGGGCGGAGGAACGTATTTCGGAAAACAAATGCTCGCCGACTTCCTGTACAAACGCTTGCCACTGGAATTGCACGACGAATTGGTTGCACTCAAGCTGGACAAAGCAAGCATCGTTGACAACGTGTACATTAAATCGAATGCGAACGTGTATATCGCGTCGTTTATGCCTATCTTAATCAAACATAAATCACTTCCGTATTGTCAACAGTTGATTCGCGAAGGATTGGAGAAATTCATTGAGATTCACGTTAAGTGTTTCGCAAACTACAAAGATGTAGAGGTGAATTTTGTGGGATCAGTGGCGCATCTGTTGTCGGAAGAACTAATGGAGGTTTGTAAAGAGCAGGAGATTAACGTGGGAGCAATCGTAAGAAGACCTTTAGAGAAATTGGTGGATTTCCACCTTTCAAGTACCAATAAACAAGTAGTTTAATGAAGAAAATTGCACTATTTGCGGCTTACTTGGCCGTAACGGGGATGACTTTTGGGCAGCAGGAAAAACAGGTGCCGGCGTGGAGTAAAGACGCCGCTATGTATGAATTGAACGTGCGTCAATTTTCTGAAGAAGGTACGTTTGAGGCCATCTATGATGATATTCCCCGCTTGAAAGCAATGGGAATCGATATTCTTTGGTTGATGCCCATCCATCCAATTGGTGAAAAGAACCGTAAAGGGCCAGAAGGAAGCTACTACGCGGTAAAAGATTACAAAGCCATCAATCCAAAATTTGGGGATGAAGCCAGTTTCAAAAAATTGGTCGAAATCGTGCACGAGAACGATATGAAAATCATCATCGACTGGGTGGGGAATCATACCTCTCCAGACAATGTTTGGGTAGAAGCAGGAAACATGGATTGGTACAATTTGGACAGCACAGGGAATGTACAGCCGCCTCCGGGAACGGATTGGACGGATGTTTCCGACTTGAATTACGATAACCAAGACATGCGCGCCGCAATGATCGACGCGATGGAATATTGGGTGGCCGATTTCGATATTGACGGATACCGCTGTGACGTTGCGGGATGGGTTCCAACCGATTTTTGGAACGATGCACGAGCGGCATTGGACAAAATCAAGCCTGTATTTATGTTGGCCGAGGATGAAGGTGCTGGATTGCATGAAAATGCCTTCGATATGACCTACGGATGGGAGTTCCACCACGTGCTGAACGAAGTGGCAAAAGGACATAGGAATGCGGATTCCATTGTTGCATATTTCGGACGCGAAGCGGAAAAGTTTGAATCGAATGCCTACCGATTGCATTTCACTTCCAACCACGATGAGAATTCATGGAACGGAACGGAATACGAGCGCATGGGTGACGGTGTAGAAGCATTCGCTGTTCTGTCCGCAACGATCCACGGAATGCCATTGGTGTACAACGGTCAGGAGATGTCCTTGAAAAAGCGTTTGGAATTCTTCGAGAAGGATGCCATTCAGTGGACAGAGGAAATGGACAAGGAAGAGTTCTATACGCAACTTCTCAACTTCAAAGACGCCAATCCAGCATTGTGGAACGGAGATTTTGGGGCTTATCCTGAATTCTTCGAGACGGACAATCCGAACGTTTTGGCGTATGTGCGAAGAAAAGGAGGGAATGTGGTTGTATGTCTTTTGAATCTTTCCAACGAGAAACAAAAAGTTAATGTTTCCTGGATCAATGTCACTGGTGAATATCAAGCATTGTTCGGAAAGGCCGGAAAGTTGAAATGCGAGAAAACAGAATACAATCTGGAGCCTTGGCACTATTCCGTTTGGTATAAATAAGAAGCATGAGTACAAGAAAGCCCAATTTAAGTTTCTTCCAGATCTGGAACATGAGTTTCGGATTTCTGGGAATTCAGTTCGGTTTTGCGTTGCAAGGAGGATTCATGTCGCGAATTTTCCAAACGCTGGAAGCCGACAAAGATGACATTCCATTAATGTGGATTGCAGCGCCTCTTACGGGATTGATTGTACAGCCGATTATCGGGTATTTTAGTGACAGAACATGGCATCCAAAGCTTGGAAGGCGTCGACCGTATTTCCTATTGGGAGCAATTTTGAGTTCCATCGCTTTGTTCTTTATGCCTTACTCATCCGCATTATGGATGGCCGCTGGATTCCTTTGGATTTTAGATGCTTCCATCAACATTAGTATGGAGCCATTCCGTGCTTTGGTGGCCGACAAATTAAACGACGAGCAGCGTTCTTACGGATTTGTAGTTCAAACGCTCATCATCGGAATAGGAACTTGGTTGGCGAGTAACCTTCCATGGCTGATGACCAAAATGGGATTCAGCAATCAGGCCGGCCCAGGAGTGGTTCCAGATTCGGTAAAAATAGCCTTTGCGGTAGGAGCGTTCGTCTTTATCGCATCCATCCTATACACCATTTTCACCACGAGTGAATACCCGCCAGAAGAAGAGGAAGAGGAGGAGAAATCTGAAGGATTCTTGAAAGAAGTGGGAGGTGCCATTTTCCGCATGCCCAAGATTATGCGCAAGCTAGGATTGATCCAATTTTTCAGTTGGTTTGCCTTTTTCACTATGTGGAGCTTGTCCATGCCGGCTTTAACGGAATTCGTGTACAACGCACCAGCGCCGGTTGCATCCGATTACGATCTGGACAACAAAGAAGAATCAAAAGCCTTTGATAAAGCATCTGCGAAATACCAATCAGCGGCCGATAGCGTAGGTTCCAAAATGGGGATTTACGGATTGTCTTCCATGGCTTTCGCCTTGCTGTTGACATTTTATTCTGCCAAGCGCCGAATCAATCGTAAGTGGGTACATCTGGTATCATTAATTGCTGGAGGAATTGGCTTCTTGCTGATGTACTTCATTGGATCGGAAGACATTCTTATTCTCAGCTTCATTCTGATTGGTTTCGCATGGGGAAGTATCCTTTCGATGCCGTATGCAATGCTTTCAAGCTCCATCGACGAAAAGAAGATGGGCTTGTACATGGGGATCTTCAATATGTTTATCGTATTGCCGCAAATTGTGGCCTCGCTGGGTGGAATCGTTTTCGTTTCAAACCTGTTTGGTGAAGAAGCAATTAATGCAATGATTGTGGCGGGAATCTCGCTCTTGCTTGCAGGACTTTCCAACCTTTTAATAACCGACAAAAAAGCAATATCTTAAATGGGAGCTATCAAAGGACTCATATTTGATTTGGATGGAGTAGTGGTATCTACCGAAAGAAACCATTTTGAATCGTGGAAGCAAATTGCTGCGATGCTCAATCTGCACTTTGATGAAGAGGTGAACGAGAATTTGAAGGGCGTGAGTCGTGCGGATTCGTTGCGTTTCATTTTGAAGAACAGCGGTACAACGATTGAAGAAGATCGCTTTGAGGAATTGTTGGTCAAAAAGAACGAATTCTACCGCGAATCTTTAGGTGCATTATCGGGAGCGAACATCCTTCCGGGAGTTGAAAAAGTGCTGAAGGATGCTAAGAACGAAGGCGTGAAAGTAATGATTGGATCTTCCAGTCGAAATGCGCGATTCATTCTAGACAAACTTGGATTGTTGGAGACCTTCGATCATATCGTAGATGGAAATGATGTAGCCAATGCAAAACCAGATCCTGAGGTATTTTTGAAAGGAGCCAAAGCCGCTGGGTTGAATCCTGTTGATTGCGTGGTATTTGAAGATGCAGCAAGTGGCATCGAAGCAGCCAAAAAAGGGGGATTCAAAGCCATCGCAGTAGGAAACGAAAACATTCGCGAAATGGCGGATGAATACTTGAATACATTAGAAGAATTTAGCTTATAACATGCAGAATCTGTTTGAAATAGACGAGTGGAAGATCATCCAAAACAATTTTGATCCCGAGAAGCAAGAAGCAGCGGAAAGCATCTTTGCTATTGGAAACGGAAGCTTTGGGCAACGTGCCAACTTCGAAGAACAATACAGCGGAGAATCGTTGCAAGGAAGCTATGTGGGAGGTGTGTACTACCCCGACAAAACACGTGTTGGTTGGTGGAAAAATGGATATCCAGAGTACTTCGCGAAAGTATTGAACTCGTGCAATTGGATTGGCATTAAAGTTAAATGTGAAGGTCAGGAAATTGACCTGGCAAAAGTAACGGTGAAATCGTTCTACCGTGAATTGGACATGAAACGGGGCGTTTTGGAACGTCGATTCCGAGTGCTTTTGGACAATGATAGAGAAGTGGAAATTCACTCCACGCGATTCTGCTCCATGGACAACGAAGAGATCGCTGCGATTTCCTACAAAATCACTCCGATTAACTTCTCCGGAAACTTCCGATTTAAGGTCTATTTGGATAACAACGTGACCAATCAGGACAGTAACTACGAGGAGTTCTTCTGGACGGAAGACAGCCGAAAAGTGGGTGTAAAAAAAGGTGTCATCAGCGCGAAAACGAAGAAAACGGAATTCCTAGTTTCAACGGCAATGCGCTATTCATTCTGGAAGTCAGGTGACGAAGAACAACTTGAGATTCACCCTTCTTTTAAAGACAGCGAATTGTATGTAGAAAACACCTTAGAATATCGCTTGGAACAAGGAACTGAATACACATTGAAAAAATACGTTTCGGTAGCGTCAACGATCAATCACTCGGATTTCAGCACCACGAATGCGGCGATCAACAATGTGACGGAAGCCTATTTGGGCGGATACGACGCTTTGTACGATGCACATCTAAAAGCTTGGGAAAACATCTGGTCGAGCGCTGATATTCAAATCGATGGTGACGCATCGGCACAACAAGCCATCCGATTCAACATCTTCCATTTGTACCAGACCTACACAGGTAAGAATGCAAAATTGAACATTGGCCCGAAAGGATTTACCGGAGAAAAATACGGTGGAGCGACCTACTGGGATACTGAGGCGTATTGCATTCCGTTCTTTCTCAAAACAGCCGATTCTAAGGTTGCGCGACAATTGTTGATGTACCGATTCAACCAATTGGATCGTGCCATTGAAAATGCCGGAAAATTAGGATTTACTGACGGTGCAGCATTATACCCAATGGTAACTATGAATGGAGAAGAATGCCACAACGAGTGGGAAATTACCTTCGAAGAAATTCACCGAAATGCAGCCATCGCATACGCCATTCACAATTACACCTTGCACACGCAGGATTTCGAATACGTGCGCATGTACGGTCGTCATGTGATCAATGGAATCGCACGTTTCTGGGCACAACGTTTTAACTGGTCAGGTGCCAAAGAAGCGTATGTAATGCTCGGAGTAACCGGCCCGAACGAATACGAAAACAACGTCAACAATAACTGGTACACGAATTACGCTGCAAAGTGGTGTATCGAATACGCATTGGAAACAGAAGCGAAGTTTGCAGAAGATGGAAGTCTGCTCACGGATGCTGAAGTAGAGAAATTCAAGCATGTTGTCGACAACGTGTACCTCCCGAAATTGGACAACACCAACGTATTCCTCCAGCAGGAAGGATTCATGGACAAAGAGTTGATTCCGGTCTCTGAGCTTTCAGCAGACGAACGACCGTTGAATCAGTACTGGTCATGGGATCGCATCTTGCGCTCGGTGTACATCAAACAGGCCGATGTTTTGCAAGGAATTTACTTCTTCGAGAATCACTTTACCGAGGAAGAAATTCGTGAGAATTATGAATTCTATGAGCCATTTACTGTTCACGAATCTTCGTTGTCTCCTTGTCTGCACTCCATCATCGCGGCGAAATTAGGCGACAAGGATCAGGCCTACAGTCACTACTTGCGCACTTCCCGATTGGATCTCGACGATTACAACAGCGAAGTCGCAGAAGGATTGCACATCACAAGTATGGCCGGAACATGGATGAGTATCGTGGAAGGAATGGCGGGAATCCGCGTTTTGGAAGATGGATTGACCATTGATCCATTATTACCAGACCAATGGAAAGCGTTGAATTTCCACATGTATTTTAGAAACAATTTGCTTCAGCTTTCCATCGCGGAAAATGAAGTTTCAATAAAGAATGAAGGCACCGCACCTGTAAAAATGAGTGTGTTTGGAAAAGAGATTGAGCTGGAAGGAGGTGCCGTATCAACAAGCACAAGAGTATTAACTGCTTAAGTAGAAAACGATGAAAAGATCATTAAACTTAATACTGTTGTTGCTCGGATTGTTTACCATGACTACTTCATACGGTCAGGTGAATAACACAAGGCGACAAGTAGTTTTACAAGGGTTTTGGTGGGATTATTACAACTCCAATTTCAATCTTGGATGGGCCAATTACCTTACCGAGTTAGCCCCACGTTTGAAAGCGATGGGAATCGACGCTGTTTGGATTCCGCCGAATGTAAAGAATACGCATTCTGGAAGTGTGGGATACGCACCTTTCGATCATTACGATTTAGGAGATAAATTCCAAAAGAACGGCTTGAAAACTAAAATGGGTGACAAAGACGAATTGTTGCGCATGGTGGCCGTCTTGAAAGCCAATGGAATTGATGTAATTCAAGACATTGTTTTGAATCACATTACAGGAGCGGGTTCTGGTTCTGGTCAAGGTGGAGAAGATCCAGCGGCCATGGACGATTTTTCAACAAGTAAATTCAAGAATTTCCGCTACGCGTGTTATGCAACTCCGATCACGAGTAATAGCGCCAACTACTATTTGTCCTTGCAAGGGCGCTTTCCGAAAAACTGGCAGAATTTCTATCCGAATCCAAACAACCCGTGTTGTACAAATGAAATCAATTCTCCGTACTGGGGACCAGACATTTCGTACGAATCAGATGCTTTCGGATTGAGCAGTAACGCACTGTACAATCCGGCACAATCAGCAGATTACATGCGCACAGGAATGCGCGAGTGGTTGATTTGGTACAAGAAGCAAATGGGCTGGGATGGAGTTCGAATCGATGCCGTGAAACACTTCCCTGCATACGTTTGTGAGGATTTCATGTGGAACCTTCAGTACAACGCCGTATGGGCAAGTGGAGGTGCAGATATGTACGCCGTTGGAGAATGGGTTGGAGGCATGGCCGAGCTTGATGGTTGGGCTGCTGCAGTCCAGGATCGCGCCGGAACATTCGATTTCGCCCTTCGAAATGCATTTACAGGAATTGTAAATGGCTTAGGAGGATTTGATTTGGGATCCGTTCCAAATTACCAGCAGCAGAATCGATACAAAACGGTTCCGTTCGTGAACAATCACGATACCTTCCGACCGATTTTTGACGCGAACGGAAACATCATAGGTTACGATTCTGGAAGTCAGCTAGGACAGCAAATTGATCCAAACGATCCGCGTAAATCCTTGGTATATGCCATTACTATGGCGGTGGATGGTGCTCCGTTGATTTTCTTCGAGGACATCTTCAATATCGGAACGCAAGGAAATCGTTACGATCACGATCCGACAAATACGAATGAATTGCCAGTGTACAATGATATTGAAAATATCCTTTGGTGTCACCAAAACCTTCGTTTCAAAGACGGAGATTACCTTGTGCCTTGGCAAGCACAAGATGCCCTAGTTATTGAGCGCCAGGGGAGAGCTTTGGTGGCTGTGAACGATAGCTGGGATCAGTGGCAAAATTTGACAGGAGTTCAAACAACATTCCCTGATGGAACTGTATTGGTGGACTACTCCGGAGCCAATGGAACAGCGCAACGCACCGTGTACGGAGGGGGATTGGTTGATATCGATATTCCACCGTGTAACGGAACAGCGTTGGAAGGACGTCGCGGGTACTCAATTTGGGGGCCACAAGGAATTACAGACAACTACGTTCGACCTACTTTGCGCGTGACGCAGGAATGGGAAATGGCGAATGATTTGGGTGATTACCAAATTGGATCATTGAAACAAGGTGGAGCGTTGCCTGACAACAGTCTTGATTGCCGTGTAGTTGGAAAGGTTTATCCGCAGTCTGGAGAATCAATCGATATTGAATTGTACCCAGAAGATTCAACAGCTGGAATTACTTTATACATCGTAGATGAGAACTGTGATCCTTTGGATTCGATTACACAAACAGGGGTGATCAACTTCTCTTACACACCAATGTATTCGGGATGGCATACGGTCAAAATCAAAAATGCTACGGATACGCAAAACGGACAGAAATGCTGGGTGAAGGTAAATTACCAGGCACCAGAAGTCGTTACAACAGGCGGTGTGAAAAATCGTTGTGCGTGTGATCAAACAGCCAATTTGAATGTGGGTGAATTGACAGAGGACAAAGTAGACATCTACCCGAATCCAACAAGTGATTTATTGAACGTTACCTTGAGTTCTGAACTTACAGGTCAATCAGAAATTACCTTGTTTAGTTTGGATGGAAGAATCGTTTTAACAGAGTCCATTCAGGGAAGCACAGCGACCATTTCAATGGAAGCATTGAAGGCTGGAACGTACATTATTGAAATCAACAATGGAGACGAAAGTATCCGCCAAAGTGTGGTAAAACAATAACGTGAATTAAGTTATTGTTAAAAATACAATAAGTTTGGTTATATTTAGGCTAAGTGTTTGCTTGACACTTAGCCTTTTTTTATATTTAAACTATGATGAAGATAGGAATTAACGGATTTGGAAGAATTGGTCGACTGGCTTGTCGCGTGGCGATGAGCAACCCTGCAGTAGAAGTTGTGGGGATCAACGACCTTATCGATATAGATTACATTGCGTACTTATTGAAGCACGATTCTACGCATGGAAGATTTGATGGCACTGTTGAAGTAGACGGTGATCATCTGGTAGTAAATGGACAACGCATTCGTGTAACGAATGAACGCGATCCCGAGCAATTGAACTGGGATGCTATTGGAGCGGATGTGATTTTGGAGTGTACAGGTGTGTTCCTGACAAAGGAATCTGCTTCGAAACATATCGCGGCGGGCGCTAAGAAAGTGGTGCTTTCGGCTCCGGCAAAAGACGATACACCTACGTTTGTAATAGGCGTAAACGACGACGAGTTAAAAGCGGAATACGATGTGGTTTCGAACGCTTCGTGTACTACGAATTGTTTGGCGCCGATGGTGAAGGTTTTGAACGATAATTTCGGAATTGAAGAAGGATTAATGAGCACCATCCACGCGGTAACGGCCAATCAAAATACGGTGGATGCGACATCTTCTAAAAACTGGCGATTGGGTCGTGCAGGCTATGACAACATCATTCCATCAACAACGGGAGCTGCGAAAGCAGTAGCTAAAGTAATTCCGTCCATTGAAGGGAAATTGACAGGGATGGCATTCCGCGTTCCGGTATCAAACGTTTCGGTAGTAGATTTAACCGTGCGATTGTCAAAATCCACGAGCTATGAAGCAATTAACGAGGCGATGAAAAACGCTTCAGAAAATGAATTAAAAGGAATATTAGGATACGAAAGCAGTGATGTCGTTTCCTCGGATTTCATCTCAGACAGCCGAACATCCATTTACGATGCGAAAGCTGGTATAGGGCTGAGTGATACGTTCTTCAAATTGGTCGCTTGGTACGACAACGAATGGGGGTATTCGAACAAGCTGGTAGAACTAGCTTTACGTTTGTATCGACTTTAGGTAGTTTTGCGACCAAAGAACGAAAAGAAAAAGCGCTTATCCGTTGGGATAGGCGCTTTCTTTTTAGAGTTGAGTCTAAAATAATTTCTTAGGGATGAATAAACCGCAAATTCTTCACGATCTCGTTGTCTTGCATAACCGATACTAGATAGAAACCAGTGGCACAACCGTCGGTATTCACCTCATGCAACGCAGAACTAGACGCATAATGCTGAATGCTATTCACGCCGATGAGTTTCCCTTGGGCATCGTAAATGGCTAAGTCCAATTGGGTGTCTTTTTCCAATCCGTTTACGGTGAGGTAGAACTCACCCGTTGGGCCTTGAGAAATGAAGAAATCATCTTCCGGCTGGCATTCGGCTGCGATCGTTTGCAACACAATGCGATCGCCGTCATATTCGTATTCCACCAATCGGTAGTAAGCCACACCTAAATTTGTTTCCGAGTATTGAAGCGTGATCGGTGAGCCATAGCCAGCAAGTGTTTCTGTTGTATAAACTTCTGTCCAGGACATTCCGTCTTTTCTCTCAATGGCAATGCGTTCCGTTCCTTGATCTGGCGTCAACTCTGCCATTACCGTTGTTTCATCTCCAATACACGTCGTATTCATGTGGTGCAAATCGGCTGCGAGCACAGCACAACTTCCTGTCGCTGCAATTTCAAAAGAGGCAATGAAATTCGCTCCACCGTTGTTTACAAACTTCGTGATCCCACATCCGGAACTTGAGAAATCATCTCCGAAATAAGAGATGTACGCTTCAATCTCGTAGAACCCTGGAGCATTAGAAGTAAGGTCAATACTTGCCGTAGTTTCCGTCCACTTTTGATCGTTTCCACCACACGGGCCTAGACCATCGCAAAAAGTTCCAGCGCAGCAATTGGCGTTGAACGGGATGTTTAATGTCGAAAAGCCTCCGGATGGTGATCCAGCCGGATAAACGCGATAATGCAAAGTCGCTCCGCAGGCATTTCCTCCTGCATTTTTCCATGTCTTGATTTCTGCTCCCGCTAGTAATAGCTCACCCGTTCCCTGACCAAAAGGCCCAAAGTTGGCTCCATTGAAAACCGTGGCGCAATTGGTATTAATGCAGTTCGGGCCAGAACCTGTTGTGTTGTAGAATGAAGATCCACTACAATCTGTTACGTATATGGCCGAGGCAAACTCACCAAAGTTCTGACTCCACGCAAATGGAGCAAGACTCAGGCAAAACGAGAACAGTAAAGCAAGACGTTTCATATCATTTCTTTATAAATGTGGAACTCGAAATATGGCCGTCAATTTCTACGAAAAGTTGGTACGTTCCCGTAGTCAATGTGCTTACGTCGATGGAGGTATGTATGGAAGGCCTCGCATCGAACAAGTTCGACATTATAGTTCTGCCACTCGCATCCACGACCATGTAATGCAATGGACTTTCATGCATTTCATTCGGCAGTTGAATGGCATCTACTGTAGGGTTCGGGTAAACGTTGAATGAAGTCGATTGTTCTTCAATCTCCTCTATGTCTAAAGTACTGATAATGTTTGGAGTAGGCAAAGGCTCACTCGTGTAAATCACGTATCCACCCGGTGCGAATGGAAGTTGCATATTCACGTTTGTTACTTCAATGGAATCCCCTGTGAAGTACTCATACCAAGTTCCTGTATTTGGGAATCCAGCAATGGCGCTCGCAGAATCCAATCCGAAGTGTGAGAATACCACCGCATCCATCGACGGATCTAACAAGGTCATTTTCTTGAACGATGAAGTCAATGAATACGAGAAGTTCTGAGACGTAAACGTTGGATAGTTATTTCTCAAGAACAACGTCGCGCTGTACACTTCATACATGTGTTGTCGGTTGGCCTCCTGAAGGTAGTTCCATAACACTGGTTTCGGACATACACGACAGATGTAATCGATAGAAATATCGTAGCCGTATTCTCCAAATTGCCAGATCATCTTTGGCCCGGGCATGGTCAACATGGTAACCGCTGCCGCTTCGCTTCGTTGCATGGCAATATGATAATCTCTTGGATTGTGCGCTGGATTCGATTGATTCCCGAAGGTCAATGATCCATACATCACACGCTCTTCATCGTGACTTTCAACATACGTTACCAAATGCGGATCGTTCCATCCTCGGTAATCGTGCATCGCGTTGTTGAGGTTCGAAGAATATCCTTTTACAGCTTCTGCGTAGTCGTGCGTTACGTTCCCCCAAAGCATCATTCCGTAATCAGACAATTGGATTTCCTCGTTGTTATCTGCCCAGTGTTCTAAAATGATATAGGAATCAGGATCGACAGTCCAAATGGTATCGGCCATACGCTTCAACAAATCAATACGGTTTTGATCAAATCCATTGGAGTTGTTGATGAATCCTTTGGTGTAATCGAATCGGTATCCATCGATGTGGAATTCCTCAATCCAATACTTGTTTACGCGATCGATGTAATCTTGCGTCGCTTGCGCCGTGTGATCCAGATCGTATCCCCAACAGAAAGGCGGGTGGGGACAAACAGCATTGTACCAAGGGTTGTTCGCAGCAGGTTGCTGATTCACAGGGTCCCAGTACATATTTAATAGTGCAGCCTGACCAAAAGTGTGGTTCAAAGCGATGTCCATGATGACCGCAATGCCGCGTTCGTGACACGCATCTACAAACATTTTGAAATGCTCCGGCGTTCCATAGTATTTATCCAATGCCATGTGGAAGCTTGGGTTGTATCCCCAGCTGTCGTTGTTTTCGAATTCGTTTACAGGCATCAATTCAATCGCATTGATTCCCAAGTTCTCTAGATAATCCAAGGAGTCGATGATGGTCAAGTAATTACGTTTTGCCACGAAATCGCGCACCAACAATTCGTAAATAATTAGATCTTCCTGAGCCGGCATCGCAACTGCATCGTGTTGCCAGTTGAATGGCGTTGGATCGGTTTCGAAAAGGGTAACAAATCCACCTGCTTCCGCTGGGTACGGGTATGGATTTGGATACGTTTCTGCTGAAATAGAATTATCGTTGTTCGGATCGGCGATTAATTCACTTAATGGATCGGCCAATTTCAGCTCTCCGTCAATATAGTATTGGTATCCGTAACGCGTTCCAGGTGTCAATCCCAGAATGTCGATCCACCATGTAGCGTTGTCCGTTCCACGATTCATGTGATATGCAATTCCTGGAGTCCAGTTGTTGAAGTCTCCGATTACGTAGATATTTTCTTTATCTGGAGCGTACAATTGCAAGCGCACGGTCGTTGGATCCACGTGATTCAATCCGCCCAATGTTCCAGCCGGTGGATCGATTACATTGATCGGAGGGTTTACAATATACGTTACGGTATCGTTTACGGTAGTGGTTCCATTGTCGGCTACCAAAACCAATTCGTGCTCACCTGGAGTCGTCGCGGTTAACGTATGATTGATAATGTCTTGATTCGAAACGGAGGCTTCTAAAATTCCGTTGTCGTAAATAGATAGTGTCGCCAGTTCATTCGATTTGGCAACGATGTCCAATTGTCCTCCGACGTTGACTAATTCCACATCTTCTGGAGTGAAGAAACGGGCAAGAAATCCTGCGTTTGTTGGATAAACGGGATAATAAATATCCGAACCGTCTGAAGCACGTCCCACGATGGATCCGTCAGCATTTCTGAAAACAAATGCCATTTGCTCCACCACCGTTGTTCCGGGAAATCCGTAGAATTGATCCAAGTCGATGGTAATGGAGTGCAAATCAGAACCGAGATCGGTCATTAGAACTGAAGCATCTGCCGTTCCCCAAGTTCCCTGAGTAAATAACCAGTTGGTAGGAGAAGTACTTTGATCGGTAATAACGCCTGTATGTGCATATACAGGGGTAACTCCGGGCAAAGCTCCGTTTCCTTCCTGAGCATTATAAATAATGGTCACGTTGTCATTAATAGTAGGGAAAGCTGGTGTAACGTCGAGGACCTGACTGAACCCAAGCGTTCCAGTACCGAATGTCGCTAGAAATAAGAACAGACGATTCATAATTAGTAGTTGTTTAGTTTAAAGCCAAGAAAAGTCCGCGTGAACGGACTTTTCTACGTTGAATTCTCTCTAAAGAACTACAGTTTAATTACTTTACCAGAAGCACGAGCTCCTTCCGAAGAAGTTACTGTGTAGATGTAGCTTCCTGTTTGCAATTCAGCGATGTTCAAATCGATCTCGTTAGAAGATGTTGTCATAGACAAAACCACTTTACCAGAGATATCGAACAACTGGATTGTTACGTTATCCAAAGCAGCATCACCGAAGTTTACGGTAAGGATATCGTTTGCTGGGTTTGGAGCCACAGTCATTGCGTTAAATACGGCATCGTTCAAAGAAGCTGTCGCAGGTGATCCATCACACTGAGTACAAGCATCCCAACAGTATGTCAACGTCAACGCTGTTGCTGGAATTTCCAACTGACGGTTGATGTTTCCTGAACCATCGTCGATTCCACATCCGTCCAAAGCAATTGTTCCGTTTGGATCAGTTCCTTCGTTCATTCCCCAATCTCCGTTCACAAACTTGTATGATTGTGTGTTTCCGATTGAAGAAGCTGGGTACGTTACTGTAATAGACCAGATGTTGTTCCCCATATCTGTCATCGCACAAGTCGGATCAGATGGTGTCCAATCTGCTACTGTAGCTCCTTGAGTAGTGAAATCACCACCCACACGAATTCCGTTCGGGTCCAATACATTTCCTGCTGCAAGGTAGTCAGTGATATCTACTTGGTACGTGATATCTACTTGAGAGAAAGTAAAAAAGCTTGCAGATGCAAATAATAATGTAGTCAATTTTTTCATAAGCGTATTCTAAAAAATTAATAACTTAGTGTCGATATGACATTAAAGTAAATATATTTTTTTCTTTTTTCCAAATAAGAATGTCAACCAATGCTGTGAAAACATGCTTCACTACTACAGAAACAGTGCTTTTTTGCCATCGATAATATTTGTGCTTTTCTTCATCGGAATGCCATTTTTGAGTATTTCTCAGTTTCAGATGAACGGAAGTGCTTCCCAAACAAGTTGCAATTGTTACCAACTCACACCCGATATTACCTGGCAGGCTGGATCGGTTTGGAATGTAAATCTTATCGACCTCAACCAGCCGTTTGATTTCAACTTCGAAATGTTTTTGGGTTGTGATGATGGTGGAGCCGACGGAATGGTCTTCGCTTTGCAGAGTGTTGGGGTAGGCGTGGGAACCAACGGAAACGGAATGGGACTGGGAGGAGTATCGCCTTCTTTCGGGGTATTCTTTGATACCTTTCAAAATGTTACTCCGGATAATGACCCGTTTGCCGATCACGTTTCGATCAACTCCAATGGAAATGTAAATCATGATGGTGGCCCCAATGATTTGGCGGGCCCTGTAGTTTTGCCCAATATAGAAGATTGCAACTGGCACGATTTGCAAGTGGTTTGGGATCCAGCGACGACGACTTTTCAGGTGTACATGGATGGTGCCTTATATATAACGTATGTAGGAGACATTATTAATACCATTTTTGGAGGGAACCCGAACGTGTATTGGGGATTCACATCTGCTACGGGTGGACTGGATAACCATCACAATTTTTGTACGAAGTTGGAGGCTGATTTTATTCCATCTAGTCCGATCGGTTGTCCGGGAGATGTGATTTCATTTGCAGATACATCGGAATCGTTCGGTGTCATCACAAATTGGGATTGGGATTTTGGAGATGGAAATACAGCCACCGGAGCAAACGTGTCGCATACCTTTAATAATCTGGGAACGTTTGATGTTACCCTGACCATTACCGACGGATTGGGTTGTACGGATTCGTATGTCGTTCCGGTTACGATAGGGACACCACCGATGAGCGTCAGTGCTACTCCGCAAGACCTTTGTGTGGGCGAATCGGCGCAATTGTTAGTACAACCCGGCGTTCCATCAACCTATACTTATTCATGGAGTCCAGCGGGAACTTTGAATCAAACTACGATTACCGATCCAGTGGCAAGTCCATCGTCCAGTACAACGTACTACGTTTCGATTACTGATGTAAACTCAGGTTGTACAGGAACCGACAGCATCGAAGTGAACGTTTATGAAATTCCGGAAGCGTCCATTTTTCTCACGGCGAATTTCGTCTGCGCACCGTTCGATATGAATTTCGAGAATAATTCTACCAACGCAACGACTTTCTACTGGGATTTCGGAAATGGAAGTACGGCGACGGTCAATGACCTTTCGACTCAAGTCTCGGTAATGGATCAGAATACCGTAGTTACGTTGATTGCTTCTAACAATGACGTTTGTTTTGATACCACACAGGCAGAAATCTTTATTCTAGATTGTGGATGTACAGATCCACTTGCGGTAAATTATAATCCGTCTGCTACAACAGATGACGGTACATGCCAGTATCCCATTCCAACTGTGGTGGCGCCCAATGTATTTACGCCAAACGGAGATCAATCGAATGATTTCTATGAGCTGGATGTCATGCACGCCGAGAGTGTGAATTTGATCATCGTCAATCGTTGGGGGAATGTGATGTACGAAGCAACAGGAACCAACCCGAAATGGGACGGAACGGATCTAAGCGGAGCAGAGGCAAACGAAGGAACGTATTTCTATAAATATCTTGTTACGGGATCGGAAGGCGATATCATCGAAGGGCATGGTTTTTTGGAGTTGATGCGTTAAGGCACTTTATGCCCTTGACTCGCGACTAAGAGCCCGAACCAATCTTCCAATTCTAGTTCAATTTCCAAGGCTTTATTGGCGGCAAGAATTCGATCCTTGTTCGTAGTTCCAATTACCGGCGATCCTTTCGCAGGATGTTTCAATCCCCAGGCCAATAAAAGTGTATCAGGACTCGCGCTGTATTTCTCAGCAAGTGCATCCAACTCAGTGCGAGTTCTTAAGGTTTGTTCGTTTTCCTCTTTAAAGTAGCTTCCCAAAGGACTCCAAAACATCGGTTGGATGTTCTTCAGAAGCATTTGATCTAAAGTTCCATCGTGCATAGCAGAGTGCTGGGTCAATGAAAATTCAATTTGATTCACCGAGATGTCACAAGTGCTTGAAATCAGTTCCACTTGAGATGGCGTAAAGTTGGAAACCCCAAATCGTCGGACTTTACCACTTTCTTTCAGCGATTGAAATGCCTTGGCAATTTCATCCGGATGCATCAACGGACTTGGTCGGTGCAAAAGGAAGGTGTCCAAGTAATCCGTTTGTAAATGTTGTAGCGATTGCTCTGCACTCCAAATGATATATTCCTTCGAATAATCATAATGCTTCACCCGATTGTTCCGCGTTTTCCCAATGTATTGAATCCCGCATTTGGAAATCAACTGAATGGCCTCACGATCGATTCCACTTTCGTTAAATGCCTCTCCAAATTCTGCCTCCGTGGTGTAATCGCCATAGATATCCGCGTGATCAAAAATGGTGTTACCGTTGTCAACGCAAAACTGCATTAAATCGGCTTGTTCTGAAGTTGAAAATTGCTTCCCCCATGCCCCCCAGGACATGCAACCGATGATGATGGATGATTCTGATTTCATGTATTACAAAGGTAATCAACAGGACGATGGAAGACGTTTGTTGAAAAAAATCAACTTTTTACCAACCTTTTCTCCAACGCATACGTCTTATTCGTAGACGAATAGGGTTTTTGGCCTGAAATTTGTAAAGATCTTACAAGATCTCCTCATCTATCGCAATTGAAAGTAATAAAACAACAGGGTAGAAGATGGGATCTTTTTTTGTGGATGAATATTTCGTCGAAATCTCATTTCACCCCAACTCCTCCACCTTATTCTTAATATCCGGTAGGGAATAATCATCCATTGCCTGTAAGAGTTCTTCAATGGTATTTCTTACAATCAACAATTTTTGATCTTCGGCACGTAAAAATCCGTTGGACACCATGGAATCAACGAAACCGATCAACAAATCATAGTATCCGTCAACATTGAGGATGCCAATCGGTTTGTTTTGTAGTCCGAGTTGTACCCACGTGAGGATTTCGAAAAGCTCTTCCAAAGTACCGAAGCCGCCCGGCAGTGCAATGATACCGTCGCTCAATTCGTTCATTTTCATTTTGCGTTCGTGCATGGATCGAACGACGATTAACTCGGTTAGGTTTTGCTGCGCAATTTCGCGCGTTTGCAAAAATTCAGGAAGTACCCCAATCACGTTTCCACCAGCAAGTAAAGCTCCATTGGCCACAGCTCCCATGAGGCCGATGTCTGCACCTCCGTACACGAGTCCAATGTTTCGTTCGGCAAGTGATTTCCCCAATAACGACGCCTGTTCTTCAAAAGTCGTATTCGTTCCTTTTTGTGATCCACAGAATACCGTGATGTTTTTCATGTGTGGTAAGATACTGCTTAATATCAAGGAGTTAGAATGGCTATGGATAATTCTATGTTTAAATGTGGCTTTTTAAATGGTAATGGAATACCTCATGGTGCCTTCTGAAGTTAGAGTTCAGACTAAAATTCTTATCTAGTAGTGAGCATAAAAAAAGGCTCATCTTTCGATGAACCTTTTTTAGCGCTCCCCTCCCGAGCCGAACGAGTTTTTCTAGCAGTTTCATTGTGTGCCCTTTATCCAATCTCAAAATAGGGCAGGAGTGATATTGGCATTTGTTCATTATATTGGACTTGTGCATATTAATTGTTCAATATGAGATATACATTCCTTTCTTTCTTGATGTTTGTTGCACTTCTTAGTTCTTGTCAAACCAACGGCGATAAAGAAAAAGGCGAAGATGTTCCAAAAGAAGTGACTTCCCTTCGAGGTAAGTACATAAGAGTAGATGATAATGGCAGAGCCGGTACAGAGAAGTTCATAACCATTATACGTGAAATCGAATTCAAAGGAGAACATTGTCATTTTAAATATTTAGGCACTCCAATGAGCGGAAAGTTTGAGATTGATGAGAACTATGTCTATATCACAACGGGAGGTGAACTAGGAATGATGTCAATGGAAATCATTAACAAAAATCATCTAGAGGGAGAAGGGTATATCCATGGCGTATTCAAATTGGAAGGAACATTTGATTTGGAAGCTTCAAACAATAAAAGTACTTCATCGAAAAGGAAACCGAGCTCTGATTATGCTTCAAAGAATCCTTTTGAAGAGAAAGAAACCGAAGTTTCTAACCCTTTTGGGTCTTCAGTAAATGATAGCAGACCTTCCTCAGACTATGTTGAAATTAGCTCGCCTGAGTATTCTGACAATCCATTTGCTGGTGGTTCTGGAGAAGGAGGGTTCGGCAATGATGGTTCCGGAAGTGGGGGGCAAGGCAACGGTGTTGGGGGTGATTACGGAAGTAGGAAAATTGTTCGAACACCAGATCTGTCTAATATTAGAAGCGATATTGACGCACAGATAGAACTAATGCTCACTATAGATTCAAAGGGAATCGCTGTGGATGTTAGAAATGTAGCGTCGAGAACAACAATCAGTGATCAGCGATTGATAAACAAAGTTATTATGGAAGTTAAGCATCAGATTCGTTATGATAAATCACCTGGAGCGGCGTTGACAACATTGCGTT
Source organism: Fluviicola sp. XM-24bin1 (assembly GCA_003149635.1). Taxonomy (GTDB): domain Bacteria; phylum Bacteroidota; class Bacteroidia; order Flavobacteriales_D; family Crocinitomicaceae; genus UBA4466. Next base: position 2,517 of record QCWI01000003.1, on the reverse strand, counting down.
ATACCGTGAAATTGAGAGCAAAGTAATGATGACTTAAATTAGCACGCTTGCTGGTTTGATCCATTTGTTTTTTGCTTGGGAAATGCTGAAATTGTGATCGATGACAGAAGAACAGCAGTTGAAAGTCAAAGAATTACTGGAGAAGTACAATGATATTCTTCTCGTATCAATGCGTCTTGCTGTGGCCGAAGATTTTGTAAACTTGATCATTCAAAATAAGGACGACACCGACTTTTCTCTTTCCAATTTGCTGGAAGATAAACAGGCGCTTTCTGATTATATCATGCGTGAGTTTCTCAAACAAAATAGCTCATCGGTAGTTAGTGAGTTGTCCAAAATGGAAGAGCACAAATTATCGATTCAGAAACAAACGCGGTTGAAATTTAAAACGTAAATAGATTACGATTAGGTTTGTTAAGTTCGCGTATACATGGCAAAAATTAAATTAACTCCAGGCCAACTATATTTTTTAAGAGAACGAGACTTTCTGACAGGAGAGATTTCTCGATATGTCAAAATAGGGTTGGTGCGTGATGAGAAAGAGACCGCAAAGCGAATTGCGGAGCATCAAACAGGAAACCCACGAGAGATTTACGACTATCGTTCCATAGGTTCTCCTTTCGTTGAACATGTGGAAACTTTAATGCATTATTGGTTCGCACCAAAATGGATCACAGGTGAATGGTTCAATATGAATGAAGAGGAAATAGATGATGCCATTGAAATCGCAGAGAAAATCATTCGGGAGCAACAAGACAGCAAAGACACCATTGAGAGAAGTTATGAATTGGGATCGGTGGAGTCGACTGGCGAAACAATTGAGGCATCGGAAGACGCTCAGAAGGTGTGGGAAGAGTTGACCCAAGCAAAAGTGGAGATGGACGCCTTAGCTGCGCGAAAGAAGATAATTGATCACAAGCTACGCAAGGCATTAGGAAACGCCGGCGGTATTGAAGGGGTGTTAAGTGTATCTTTCAAAGAAGGGGGTATACGATTTGATGATAAATTACTCCTGGAAGATCATCCGGAACTTCACGAAGAGTATTCTACCAAGGAAACGTCCTCAGTAACTGGTCCATTTACCGTAAAAGGGAAAAAAGCGCTCAAGAAAGAGAATCCTGAACTCAGCAATGAAGTGAAGTCATTGGAAAAGATAGATTTGGATGTTTCGGATATTGACTTTGAGAAATCGGTCGAACCTACTGAACAAATCAAAGCCCTTCATGCAGACTACATTAATATCCAAAGAGAGGCTTATATCAAAGATTGGCATTATACCGGCTTGGAAGCTCGACTAAAGATACTGACCGCAGATTCGGATGGAATCGATGGGCTTTGTGGGTGGAAACGAGAATTGAAGCATAAAGCCTCGTTCGACAAAAAGCGATTTGAGGAAGATCATCCAGAATTAGCTAAAAAATACACGAGAAAGTCGCCGGATAATTTTGCGGTCAATATATTCAGTTGGAGGAATTACCCAACTTAAAAATATGTGGATGTCCATTTCTTCAACACGTTGCAGCGTATCATTCCAGTTTTGCCGCTCACTTGGCGTTAGTTCCCAGTCCAATCTTTTGGAAACTTTGATCCCCGACTGCATGGTATCCAAATAAAGAGGAGTTCTTTTTGTCTTTTTGGATCTTTTGTAGTCGTTCGGGTAAATCTTGATACTTGTTTTTCCCATAATTCAATGATTTTATGGGAAGGTAGACACGTAAAACGGGGTTCGATCTTGATGATTTCTGACGAAAAACTATTCTTACGAGAAGAAAGCCCCTGTTTATGGGGTTTTAAGTCCTGTTAATAGGGTCTTTGAATGGATGATTTTGAGCGTAAACTAAAAACGTGTTGGAAGGGATTCGAATTTCACGAATTATTTGAGAAAACGCGATTTGAGAAAGAAAACACGGAATTTTTAATTAGTGGTTTTATCTAGTCGTATGAATTTGATCATTCAACTTTAATGATATTGAATGTATAATAATCCCTATTCCATTTAGGCTCTTTGTTATTTTTTCGTGAGAGGTAGTATGGTCCGCTCAAGTGCTCATAGCTGGCATCAGGAATCGGAAGTTCAATTTTTTTGAGTTGGTCATCAAGAAGACTTTCTTCCCCAGAATAGTATGATACGATCGGATAATTCTTGGAGTTGAATTTATTTGTTGGATCAGTGTATTGAAAAAGCACCTCTTGCTTTGACGATTCATCATTCATATTGTAAACCGTGCCGTTTTTGTACATTTTTGTCGCAGTAAGTTGCTTAAGATACCCTTCCTGCGCTCCCTCAAAATTCTCGAAACTCTTTCTGTTCGATTCTACCGAAAGCCCCTCTCGAGAGTTGAAGCGATAGTGTTTTTGGGAATCATGCACTATTGCCTCTTGTTGTCCATTACCATTAATAAAGAACTGAATATTATCATTTAAACCTTGTTTAATCTTTCCGGCCCCATCGAGATTAAAAATGTCAACTAAACCAGTTTTCTCGTTTAACAGAAAAATGTTTTTACCAATGATTCC
>QCWI01000002.1:327571-357017 GCA_003149635.1 Fluviicola sp. XM-24bin1 | reverse complement strand
GTATAGCCCTGTATTTTAAGCTACCTATTTTGCGATTAAATTATTAGGGACTTTCTAGTTCATAGTGAGAGTCTATTTGCGATATAAATCCCACACCTGGTCTGTACTATTCCACTTCATTACGTATTGTTCTGATGAAACAATATTATAGACCACGGGAGAACTTCCTGATGTAGTGCACTTCCATTTAATAGTTGATTTATTGTACTTGTAAGTGTATTTATATCCATCTCTGACTTCCTTTCTTTCCCAGTTAGAGCCATCACTGCTCAAGTAGAAAGAAATATCCCTACCTGTATCGATAGTAATTTCAAAACTATAGTTCTTAGTTTCTCTTGGACACCCATTGTTATATCGGGAACCATATTGATATGGACATTTATCATCCTTGTCCAGAACTCCATCATTATCGTAATCGGGCCAAGGACAGCCATTATTTGCGGCTGGACCATATTTGTATTTGCATTCATCATCTTTGTCTATTACACCGTCGTTGTCGTAATCAGGCCAGGGGCATCCGTTGTTTTCCTCTGGACCATATTCAGAAACACAATCGTCGTCTATATCCAGAATGCCGTCGTTATCTGAATCCAATAGTGGACAACCGTTATTGTCCACAGGACCATAATCTGAAATACATTCATCATCTTTATCTGGAACTCCATCGAAATCTGTATCAGGCCAGGGACATCCATTGTTTTCAGAAGGTCCGGGTTCATATACACATTCATCATTTGAATCAATGACGCCATCTTCATCAGTATCTAGATCATCATTTTCTTCCAAACTAGATGAATAGTTATTAGGGACTTCTCTATTACTTTCTGGGCTAGAGCTTTCATTTTCATTTGAGTTATTGTAAAACGCAATTAGAAAAATCGCTAGGCTAATTATTAACACAAAGAACCAATAAATGCCCTTTTTCTTCTTTGGCTCATCCGGCGATGCATTTTTAAGAAAAGCAAAAAGGTCTAGCATTTTGATGTCGTCAGGCTCAATCTCATTTAATACCTGTACGTATTTATCCGGGTCTTTTTGAAGCTTTCTTAAAGCGTCAAGTGTCTGAATGCCTTTGGCTGCAAACGCGTCAGAATATTGCTCAAATTCAGTAGATTCAAATAGTTTGTCTAGTCTCATATTATTCACAAACTCCTTTAACTGAAGCCAAAGGGTTTTTAACAGGGTTGTTGCCAAAAGACTCGATACAATCTAAGAGAAAAGGAAACTTTACCATTAGATTGTAATTTTCTAATCTAGCTTGTAACTCAAGAAGACTGGTAATTCCATTATATTCTAGAACACGAACCTCCTCAATTTTAGATTTTAGCTCACAGGTAAGATCTTGATAAACAGAAAGAATATCTGTTAAGTATTCTTTTTCACTCTCGAGTTCCTCGAATTCAGAATTGTCTCCGAATGCTTGATTTAATGCATTGATTTGTGTTGCGATGGAATTTAGGCTTTTCAATTCCGCACTGATGAAATTGTTTGATTTCAAAACCGTGGCAGAAAGCACTTTATATTCATCAAATATTGAGGCATTTTTGACAGGATACCCCATTTCACGAAGGGTATTAACATTACTCTCTAATGAAATGATCAGCTCAGAGGATATTTTGGATCCTTGTGACTTTAGACTCTCAATTGTGTTATAACATTCTGCTTGAAGTTGTTTAAGTTTATTGTCTAATTCAGAAGCCAGATTTTTTTCTTCAGCAATTTGGTTTTCGAGTTCGTCTCTTTCGTTCTTTATGTTCACTAGTTCAGTCTGCAAACTATCTATAGCGCTTTCGCATTCTAAACTGTTGTTTTCTGCCTGTGGGGTCAAGGCTGGGATCACTTGATTATTCAAAAGATCAATTATTACCTGTAGCTGTTGATCAGCTGATTTGTCATTTTGCGATAGGTTTATTCTTTGATCGGTAGAATCAATGTTATGCTCTTGGCTCAAGGAAATACTGACAAACACATTAAGACATATTATAAGTAAACCAACTTTCATATTATAAATTTAATTTGGACAGTGTGCCTCTTTCTGAAGCTCTCTGTAATAGTAACTATCTTGTTCGAATGCCGCACATCGATATCGTCCAGTTCTTAACTGGTCCTTATATCGTAAATCCATTTTCTTTAAGTTTGACAAAGAACTTTTGAGACGAACTTTTAATCGGCCACAGTCGTCACACTCTGAAACACCGCTAAGGGTGAATAACCGTTCCATTTGATCTTCAAAAGAAACCGAATACTCACTTTGCATCCACACATCTAAAGTTGACTCTAAGGCTTTGAACTTTTTGACATTGTAGTATTTCTGAATATTGTCGAGAGCCTCTTTGTTGTTAGTATTTTGATTTTCTAAAAGACCAACAATGTGTCGGTATTTTTCTGTCTCAAAACAGTGCGCATTGTACAAATTCTTAAATGACAAATTCAAGGATTTTACGAGCGAATTACTTAGGTTTCGGTTTAAGGATTTTGTCTCATTAGCGTCAAGTTGATCAGCCATCTCAGCGGCTGTAATGTCAGCCTTAATTTCGGACAAATCATCTTCGCTATATTCCGTTGTACCAAATTCGACAATCCGATTATTCAATTCACGGAATGAAGTGGTTTCTTGTGAATTATTGACATCGATGTCATCTTTGCTTTCTCTGGTAAAATACCACAACCCAAGAACAAACATAGTGGCTCCAACCAATATTATTAATAACTGTTTTACTCCAATCATTTTGAATTATTTAAAGAATAGCATTATTGACCAGTATCTAGCTTGTTATATTTTTTTAAAACCTTATTGTGATTTAGCTTAAAGGACGCTTCATTAACTTTAGGGCAATTAGCGTTTTTTAAAGTTTTGAATTTAGCCATGTAGCTATTTTTCTTTCCTTCTTGCAAAGCTGAATTATTTATTAAGTCATTCTGAAGGTTCTTGCATTCTTTGTATCCATCACAAGGATCTTTCTCAGGTAGATTTGCAGGAGGTTTAGGTTCATGTTGTGGTTGGGGCTCTTCAGTTTCTGGATCCTTCTGAGGAACTTGAGAGTCGATGGTTCTCTCGATTACTCCTGGGAACAGTTGTTCTAATGTTTTCAACGATACTTCTGCATTCACGGTCTTCCAATTGTTTGAACCTTGATCAAGATACTCCCAACGATTTTCTTTATATCTAACCATTGTACTATCGAGTTTTTCATTTTCAGGAATGCTTCCTGTAAATACTTCCAATCCTTTTCTGAGAGAATCGGACTTTGTCATTGCATTATTAATCGTTTCATCATTCTTCACTTTGCTATCAGGTTCAATGGTTTGTCGTGCTACCGAGCTTTTGTTTTCATCATTTTCTGCGCTAAAAACAAAGATGTATAGCAGTGTAATTGAAGCCACAAGGAACACAGTTAGTAACGAAACAAGAACAAAGAGCTTTCTTTTCCTTCTGCTGTGCGCCTCTCTTTCTAGTGCCTCATTGCGCCTCATATCTTCCAGATACCCAGATATTGATAGGCGATATTTATCTTCTAATATGTTGCGGTCATTAAGTTTTTTAAAATAACTGTTTGCAAGCTTTAAGTCGTTGTTTTCAATTGCTATGATTATACTTGATTTAAGCTCCAGATCCTTTTCTTTGATTTTAGACTTTTGGAGGGCCGCATTTCTCTCGTCCTTTATTTTAGCAACACTTCGTTTTACTTCATTACTGAGTAGATCTTTATTTCTATATCCATCGTATTCTTTCAGAGCCTTATCAATCTCATTCCTTTGAATAAGGCTTAAAATGCCTTTAGAAGCGTTTAATGCGTCCAGTTTTTTCTGCTCAGCAAGTGCGTGCTCTGATTGTAATTGAGCGAAGTTAATTGACCTAATTGCATATTCTTGAATACCTAACTCTGCCCTTACTTTTCTTTCGAGCCCCAAAGAAGCGAAGTCTATTTTCTCATCGACCAGGATGAGTTCGTTGAAGTTCAAATAAGGTATGTCACATTTCAGAATGTTATCTAGTTCTGATGCGCTTTTGTAATTATACGAGTAACTGCCTCTCGTCGGACTTGTTGAGGTTGTTTTTATACTAATCCTCTGCAGAAAGCTATTTATTTCATCCTTACTGAAGTTGTTTTGTGCTGATTTTTCTGCTCGACTTTTATAGAAGCTAGCCAATTCACTTAATACTCCTCGAGGGCTATTCTCAAAAGAATAATTTTTAGGTATAATAAGAGAAAACACCACATACCCATCTCTGTCCCCAGTTGCAAACTCTTTGATATTAGTATAAATCAAGGAAACAACGGTGTGCTGACCTGTACGATGTATCATAAATGACTGTGTACCAGCAGTTTTTGTGATAAATGCTGGCCTGAAAGCGTCAAATTGAATTAACTCTATTTCAAGAATATCGCGAGGTACCGATTCTATACCCTGAGGATTATCTGTATATGAATTATACATGCCCTTTGGCATAAAGCCTTTACGGACACCCCAGATAAAAATATTTACGCTCATTTGTACCGTTATTTAATTACCACCAGCCCTTCTTCTGAATAGCAAGGTCTTCTTTTAATTGTTCTACTAAAATTGAAGGATATGTATCCAGGTTTGGATTCAGCTTTGGTCTGAATTCATCCATGATAAAACCAAAACTTGTTGGGCCAATTGAGTAAGGAAACATTTTCAATTTAGTGCCGTATTTATCTCTCATATCTTTACATAGAGTTAAAAAATTTGCGTAGTGCTCTTCTACGTATGCTTTTACAAAAGCACTTTTATCTCCTTCAGGAAACAAATCTGCTTTGGTTACTACCATATAAATAGCGTCCGTTTTCTCGCAAATGCCGGCATTTTCTAAGAACATCATCACCTCTTGTAGGTTCTGGTTTTGATCAATTATTTCACCATACGAATTATCCGGGTTTTCAAAATAGTCTAAGATAAAGACGAGTGCTTTTCGGTTGTTATTCGAGAGATAATCCCGATATTTCCCAAATTCTTCCATCCCCTCTGAAGCGACAATTCGGAACCTTTCTCCCGCCATGTCCAAAAAGTTCATTTTTTGCCACTTATTTTTGTCATTTCTAAAATCAATAGGAATATAATTAACAAAGCCTCCTGGGGTCGCAGAAGGTAAATACCCGGTAAGGATACCTTTGACAATTGATTTTCTGTACGCTGTTCCAAATGAATTGTCCTGACTTGGCTTTATCAAAGACTTTCTGTCAGAATAGGCAAGAAGGCTTGCTAACATGGTCGATTTACCTGAGGAAGGCATGCCTAAAAAATAAACATCGGAAGCGTTACTTCTAAGTGGAGGTAATGCATTTACTTCAGGTGGCTCGAAGTAAACTTCGTAAAAATTCTTTAAGCGTTCTATTGTATTCAAGTCAACCCCCCAAGACTCGAGTTCGGCTTGGGTTATAAGTTCTCGATCAAGATAATTTTTAATAATGGCAGCAGAGCCCTTGCCTTGTTGGATTTTATTTTTCAACTCTTCTTTCTCGACAACTGATAGACCCTGAGTAGATAGATCATTTTCATGTTCAATAGTTGGTGGTTCTTCAGGCAGGATATTATCGGACGCTCCCAGAAGACTACTTAGCAATCGTTCATTTATACCAGCGTCCAACAGTTCTTCTTTGGAAATATTATGATTATCAAGCTCTTTTATTAAAAACTCTGGGCAATCTAGGGCCAGCCCATCCAATTGTTCAGGTCTTAGTTTTGCTGAGATCATTTCAGTGAGTGAGACATCCATTTTCTGATGTATATCCAAAAGCTCATAGGCTGTCTTCGTTCTAATGTTTTTAAGAATATGTGCAATTAGAACCTCCTCTACGTTATCTCTTCCTTCCATCTCTCGTTTTATTAATCTGTTATATCTATTACCACCGAGTCATCGCTTCTACCCTTACTTTTATCACGATTATACTGGCGTTTAGGAGCTAAAAAATAAGGCAGCAAGATTAAGAATTGTACGACTAAGGCGATGAGAACTGTGCTTAACCCAAAGTGCTTAACCATAAGAGTAAAAGGATCATCCAATAATGACCTCTTTTTATACTTGTCTTCAACGGGTAACATTCGTCTGCCGTTAGCGTGTTCATTGAGGGCGGCATCATATTCGCTAAATACTCTTAATATATCATCGTCCAGCTGCACAAGTGATTGATTGAGCTCAAATCGATCCCAATTATCAAAGGTACTTTCCATTTTGACGAGGTATTCTTTGGAATTCTGTAAGACATCGTTTTCAATTTTAGAAAAGAAATCTCTTTTTAATGTAAACCACGAGTTAACAATATCATTCTGTGGGACCCCGCTTCTCCACTGATCGATTGCACTTTGCGGTATAAGGTAGGGTGCTTGGAGCATATCAGAATCTTTAGAAAGCGTACCATTTACTCTATTAGTAAACGCATCATTGATTTCAACTTCTCTTGCTGATAAGTATGCCAGATAAGATTTTTTAAAATCCACCTTGATACCACTAATACATTCTATCTTAGCTTTGCCAAGTTTAATCACCTCTTCTTTTTCTTTCAATTCTACATTGAACATATGCAGTACCAAGAACATTGCAGGTGCAGTAATAATGAAGTATATTGGCCAGAGTAGTACTTTTTTTATTTGTAAACCACTTCTCTTCGTTTCCATTCTACTCCCAATTAAGTGTTGTATTACATAGTAAATTGCAATAATGATGAGAAAGCTTATGGGGCCGGCAATAAATAAGTTTCCTTCGAACCAATAAAAGGATCCTAGAAATAATCCGATTAGCAGAACAAACAGAGAAACCATCTGTGTTAATTGAATTGTTGCTCTCGCTCTTTTTTCAGTAGCAGTTTTCATACGAACGAATGTAATTAGTGAACGAATGACAAAATAATTATTTATTTCACCATTTCATTGAGTATTTGATCAATTTGTATTATCGGCGCTTCGCCCGTTTTACCTGTTTCTTTTGATGTGGTATTGAGTAAACGCATTATTTCTTTATTTGAAATTTCGGGGTCAACGGATTTAATGAGACCAATACAACCCGCTACAATAGGACATGCCATGCTCGTCCCACTCATAAAGGAATAGTTATTTGATGGAACGCAACTGTATAAATTTACTCCCGGAGCACTAACGCCAGAGCCATTATTTGGAACAGAGTAGAAATAGTTGCTGAAATGTGACTTTTTATCATTTCGTTCCATCGCCATTACCCGAATAACATTATCACTGCGAGTTAAAGGATCCAGCCCAATTAAAACATTATCATTACCTCCAGCCAAGACTATAGTGACGTTGTTATCGTTGGCCATTTTAAATATTTCTTCCCAGAAAAGAGCTTCATCTTGACCTATTTTGGGCAGAAGCTTTCTCAGGTCTTCGGCATTGTAGCCACCGATAGCACGGAATGATTTACCTAAGGACATGTTTATAATATCAGCATCATTTTTTATGGCGTAAAGAATGCCGTCAATTACATCCGTCGACGTAAAACCTATCTCTGATCCGGCTTGAATGGGCATTAATCTGCATCCTGGTGCAATTCCAGAAATTCCCGTTCCATTGTTACCATTTGCCAATGCTAATCCCGCAACATGAGTGCCATGAATTAATTTTCCATTATATGTTATGATTGTATCGTGATTAATAACGTTGTAGGGTTTGTGAATTTTACCCTTTAACTCAACATGATTCAAATCAAAGCCATCATCGATAACAGCAATTACAACTGAGGGATCTCCGATCGTTATATTCCATGCCTCTTCAGCTCCTATCTTGTCAAAGTGCCATGATTTGTCCGGGCTATGGAACGAAGGATCATTCATAGTTCTTTCATAGTTAAATATAGATTCATCCCAAATTAACAGTTCGTAAGAACTTAATTTTTTACGAATCGCGTTCTTAATTTTTTTTCTTTGTTCAATTGGAAACTGAAGTTGTAATCTTCTTGTTTCATCATCATAATATACGATGCTGTATTCATCATCCTTGAACTGACTTTTTAGATCAACAGCGAATAATTTAAAATTATCGCTTTTCTTTTTGAGAGCTATGTTGACTACATTTCCAACTACCTTTGAGTAGGAGTCTTCATCGTCTATTATGTCTTCCGGTTTTACTGGTTTTGTTCTTTTTCTTGGAGTAGGAGGGATTATCTCCTGGTATACCCTTTTTAATTCAGAATCTTTCATGTCTTTGGCTTGAACGGTTGAGCCTTCGCAATCATTCAAAGCCAATAACAAGAAAACTAAGCCTAACAGCAGGATAATCAACCACCAAAACTTCTTAAAGAATCTTTCTACCCATTCAAGGGCTGAAAGAAACCAGTTCTTTTTATTGGGTGGCTTAACATTGTTTGAAGACACTTGATTAGCATGATGAGCATCCTTTTCAACTTCCTCGTCGCTTTCTGACTGATCTGCCTGCTCTACTGATAAATCGGCGGTAAAATCTTCTTCTAGACTTTCTTTATGCAAGCCTTTTATTTCCTGATTACCGTTGACAACCGTATCTGAGTTTTCTTCTATAGTTGTTTCCAAGTCAATTAGACTTCCTGAAAAGGCTTCAAAGGGCAGAATGTAAGACTCCTTCAAGTCAAAAACCCACCCCCATACGAGGCGCAGATTCTTTCCATCTGACAAGATAATATTATGATTCATGTCAAATGTTCGTTGGAGTATTGCTGCCCATTCTTGATGGTCAGGGTCTTCACTGCTCTGAAGGCTTTTACACTTTCTGCCTACATACTCAACAATTGCATTATACTGAACTAGCAAGTGTTTTTTCGTTTCCTCATCAAACTCTTCAAGTAATTTATATTCTTGACTTTCTTCGGATCGAAATGTTACCTCATCTAACTTTTTGTACGGTTTCAATAGAATTCCGGAGAGTTCACGTCGAAACTTCTTATCAATAAAGCTGTTAATCTGATCAAACTTAGTATGGAGATAAGAAGACTTGTGGGAAACGGGTGAATATTCTGAGAACTTAAGTGTATAGTGTGTTTTCATTAGTAATTTTCTTCACATTTTGTAAATCTCCATTCATTTCGGGCAACCTAATGAGTAAGACCAGCTTGTTCTATTCAATCCAGTTATCCTAACAACGCAAAATTTATCTCCCGATGCTGAATAATTGAAACTAACTGTTCCACAGCAACCTGAAGCAATATTTTCTCCAACGAAACCATTTTGATTATTTGGAATATCGAATGTTGAAGCCACAAGTGCACCATTATGAAATATTTCCATTTTATCGATAACATTTTTCATGTCATAATGGACGTGTACTAAGCCAGGATCATTCCCGAGATCATGTCTATTTGTAGTTACTCCAGCGCCTCCTGAACGGGATTCAGAATCACAACCAAATGTGTTCGACACACTATCTTGAATGGTTTCATCAGGGACAGATGAAAATTCATTTTCACAATCACAGCAGTCTAATAAACTCCTGTGTATTTTATTAAGTCGTTCTTGAGTGCGCTCGGTGTCACAAATTTCATTACTCTTAGCTGTCATGCAGAAGTACATAGAAAGAGCTATTGCGCAACTAAATATAAGCCAAACAAACCACCAGTAGCGATAAGAGAACCAACTAGTTGATCGTATCCATCGATACCACCATTTACGTTTCGTATGTTCTGAAGTAGTGCTCATTTAACGAAAGTTATTGTGTCATTTTTACAACGTTCTTCAACCCTTTTTTCGATGTCATTTATTTTATTCTCAATTTCACCTAATTCTGAGCACCCTGAGTTATTAGAGCAACACTTTTTACAAATGCAAAGCACAATTAGGAATAGTATAATCAACAACATTAACCCCCAAAATCGATATGATAAATAGCGAAAGAATCGAATGATTTTCTGAAAAAATCCAACATTCTTAAGTTGTCTTTGTGGCGGACTATTTACAATTTCTTTTCCCTTATCATGTTCAATTTTTTCAGGCTCATTGCTTTCTTTGGGTGATTCTTGAACAGCCTCTTGAACGGTTTCGTTCATTTCTAATTCTAGCTCAGAGCCCTCCGAATTTGATTGTATATCGGTAAATACTGGGGAAATGAATTTCAATTTATTCAGAAACTTCCATCCCCAAATAATCGCCCATTCATTACCGTTGGAAATTAGAATATTATCCTCAGGAGAAAAGGTGACGGATAATAAACGAGCCCATTGCACCTTATCTTCATCTCCCGTAGATTGTAACTCCTTAATGAATCTATCTATCTTAGCTAGAAATTGCACGTACTCGCTTTCAACTAATTGTTGATGACCTTCATCGTAATTAGTTATTTGTAACATCGGGGCACTAAATTTGCAGTACCACTCTACATTTCCTGAGATAAGGTTTGGCTTAGCAACTCTGTTTACTGTAGATTCGTCGATTCTATTTTTTAAGAATGTAGTAATGCGCAAATAGTTTTCATAGAGATAACTATCGCCATGTGATATTGGCTGGTATTCCTCAGTACTTGTAACAAAAACTTTATTCATCCTATTTTGTCAGTTCAAAACTAATTTGATCTAGCCCATTTACGATTGTGCTTAATTTTTCATTCTCCTCCACGTTGTAATTAGAGAACCCACAATTAGAAATCATAGCTAGTTTCATTTTTAACAAGTACAATCTGAAGTTGTCAACAAGCGGATTAACACTGTCTTCCTTGCGAGTTTCCCCTGTATCATAAATACTAAGCAATTCATTTTGGTCAACCGTTCTGCCTGGATATTTGAGAAGATCAACATCTTCGTCGTATTCTTTGCAGAGATCAAACAATTCATCTAGTCTATTTTTGCTCATAAAATTGAAACCGAAATTCGACACGAAATCATTAAAGTAATTTGTGCTAATTGCGGATAGGTATTCTTGTGTAGAAGCTGGAGAATTTATTAGTCGGGTTTTTTGCTCGTAAATTTCCACCAACTCATCACGAATATGAAGTGATTCAAATGTTTCCACCAAGTAATCGCCAAATTCCGTTATGCGTCGTTTTTCCATCCCTAGCAACGTGAATTCTTCAAAATTGTCGGCTGCCATTTTTGATTTCCATAAGTCAATTAGTGAATCAACCAACTTTGTGGCACTAGTATAGACTCTGTTCTCGAGAACTTCATCTAGGTCAAAATCATTTTTATCCAAATAGTCCTCTGCTGCTTCAGGTGTGTCCAATTTTAGTTTATCAGCGATAACCTGGAGATTTTCCAATCTTGTTTTTGATGCTGATATGCCCTTGAACATCGATTTAAATATCGTATATCTCTCGGGTTCATCTTTTCTGGAAGACTTAAGGAAGTTCTCATGCACTAAATTATATACCTCAGTATCTGAAAGGAAATAACCCTTTAGATAATCAGAAAAACGAAACTCTGGTCTAGAAAAAAGGTTTAACAATGAAAATTGAATGTCATTAGCCTTCCTAAATGCAGTATCTCTTTTTTCTTTTAAGTTATCTGAAACTAAATACTTACTAAGTTCAGTCAAAACCTGAACTCTATTATTATTCAGACGATCGGCAGAGTTTTTTACTTTAACGAAATTATTTGCAGCTGGTAGTAAACTGTCTATAATGAGCTCGCTTCCATCCTGGTTAATCCGTGCAGCTTGTTTAAAGGCACTTTCGGGATTTGTAAAATGTTTTTGAACAAAAGGGTATTTCAAAAACGATTCCTCTAGGTTCTTTAAGTGGTTTTTTCGTTCTTCCCGAACTTCTGTTTCAATATTGTCTTTACTAATAAACGTGTCATTTGAAAACTTAAAATCCCTGAGTAGGAAAAAGTTTGAAAAATTTGGGTTGGATGATGTCCAGTGAGTGTGCCAACCATACTTGAATGTTATCTGTTCTTCGAAAAACCTTCGAAATCGATTATCCCATTTATAACTTACATCAGAATTGTCATTTATCGGGTCAAAATCTAATTGCCGATTAAAGAAAGTTAGCACGACAAATAAAGGTGAGGTTCCCAATTCTCCAATCGACTTTTCTCTCGTTTCAGGATCTGGCCCAATATTTTTTTCTATCCAATCGTTTACGATTCCGGCCAATTCATTCACCTCTATTTTTTCATCCTTCATGCAAAACAGCAAGTTGTTGATTTCAAAATCCATGCTGTACTTATTGAAGAGGTAGGATATTTTACCACGCAAAAACATTTTAACGACAGCCTCGTCATTGATTTTCTCAACTAAGAAACTTTCCCTACTTCTTGCTCCTGGAAAATCTAATAGGTCAGTGTTTTGCAAAAACTCTTTGTTCTCAGCTAAGCTTTTATCAATTGTGAGTGTTAGCTCAGAAACGAGAGCACAAAATAAGGCGGATTCAATGGCTTGCTTTTGATTATTCCCGAAACATACGCTAAGTTCTTTGGAAGAGCCTAGAATATCATTTAATCTTTGAACATCTAAAATAGCTCCTTCAGACCTCAAGACAGCTTCCTTAGCTACGAAACACTTTTTGGAAAAACTCAATAACTCTAGGGTTTGTGTGAGCTTGTTGAAAACACTAGACAGTTTATCGTTCCTGTACCAAACTAGTTCGAACACTTTGCACCAATCATTTGGTGGTATTTGCTCAATTATTTTACCAACTTCACCCCAAAAGCCTGAGCTCTCGATTTCTGAGACATAATATGAGAACTTGTTAAAGTTCTCCTTAAAATATTTATTAATGTCCCAAAGATCGTCTTCGTTTAAAAAGTTTTGAACTTTCGGCTTACCGCTATATTCATTTTGAATTTCTTTAATTCTAAGTTTAAAATCTTCTTTTGAGCTATATGTCTCTAGCCTGCTGATATCTGAAAAAAAGGAATCGGCAATTATTAAAATAAGATCTTTGGGTGAAAGCAGTTTAACTTGGATGGGGTATTCTTCTGAAAACCCCGCATCCTCAATAGAAAAACGAGTCACGACTCCAGTACTTTCGGCTCCGCTTCCCTGTGGGTTAATCTCCTTTAAAAAGTCGATATTTTCGCTTCCACACTTAATGCGAAGTGGTTTTCCATTCGAACTGAGGAGACTTTGGGCTAGGTATGACTTTCCTACTTGGCTTATTCCAAAAAGCGCAAACACCGGTTTAGAGTTTATGGTTCTTTGGATTTTAGCAACTTCAGATTTGGTCTTTTTTATTTTAGTTAAAACAGACTCTTTATCTTCATATTTTAGGTTGCTCTCAACCCATGAATCTGCATTTGAGAGAGTTTCATATAACTCTTTTGAGTTGGATGAAAGCTTCTCTAGGGTATTATTGTCAAAATTTGTCATTCTATGCTATGGTTAAGGTGAAACCTCCCGAGTCGAGCCAGTATCCATCTTCTTGGTCTATAGTCTGAAGCTTCAATTCAAAATTCATTTTTGAAATATCATCAGAATCTTTATCGGAGATATACTCTATTTTGACCTTTTCTTTATCCTTTTCGAAGTCACGTGTTATTGTAAGCTTATAAGGGAGCTTTGACAATAATTTTGTTTTCCTATTCTCGACTTCATTCATAGTCTCATTAGAGTCTAAGAATAAAGACCTTCCTAATTGGTCCGCTATATTTTTTGTGTTGAATTGAAATGAATAGAGGTTTCTTGATGGGTAGTTAGAAGAGTCTAAATTTTTAAATCCTATTTCAAAAGGTATGTCATAGATCATTAAAGACGCCTCTTCATCTTCCGGTCTCATTGACGATTTCTTAATAACGTTGTTCTCAATGACACCCAAGTAATTGGCTGTTGAAACAAGTTTTGATCGCAGATATTTTGTGTTTATTCTGAATTTATCCAGTTTAAAAAGTTTACCTCCCATCAAGGAGATCAGACTACCAACAGTAATTACTGTTTTTGCATCCCGGATAAACCCGTGGTCATCCGCGAAGGGGTACCATTTTCCTATCCAATAATTATTCATGTTAATCAATCTATTGGGCGGTGTTGGTTGACTGCGCAAAAATTCTTCTTCAAGAGCTGAGAAGGAACAGGGTCTTCCAGATAAGATTATAATATCACATTTATATACATGCATAATCTTCGCTATTTGATCCAATAACTTTGCAAAAGTATTTTTGATAATATCGTTTACTTTTTCTTGAGAAAGTTTCCACTTGATATCTTCGAACTTAAATTCGAAATGCTTCTCAAAGTATTTCAATAGCTCCTGACTCGGTTTTTCGTTCGGAAAAAGATCTTCGAAGGTTAACTCAGCAGACTTAAAATCTTTTTTGTTTGCAATCTCCATGTATTTGAGAGCAATTGGAACTCCTATTTGATTGTTGAAGCCAATACGCATTAATTTTTCCTTGAAACCAATGTTTGCGTTGTCTCTCCCGAAAAATCCATTTATTTTCAAGTGGATGTCTTCAACCCCGCTCTCAATACCATGATTCAAAATAACACCTGTGCAGCCTTTGTCTTTTTCAGCAGAAATATTTCCTTCGATTATAATCTCTTGTACCAAATTTTTTAGAAGCTCATCCCCTGCCAGATTGAAACTTTCCCAATAAAGGGGGTCAGGAATTATTTCAGTAGAATCAGTGTATTTGTAGCTGTATTTGCTAATCATCAAATCTGATGTTCCGGCTCCAATATCTAAAGATCCAATGACAAGCTCGTTTTGACTTTCTTCAGTTGCAAAATTATTCTTTCCATATAGACGGAAGAAAAGGTCGGGATTTCCGTCAAACTTATGTTGAATCGCACCGTAAAGGAATAGTAACTGCGAAACCGAGGCCTCGTCATAATTCCAGTCTTTTTTGGTGTCTAAATTATCAAGTGTTTTTTCTAAATCTTTTACGCTAGGTATTATTTCAATCGAACTTGAGTTGTCGACATTAAAGTCCATATTCCCATTAATGACCTTATCATATGACTCGTAGATTTGAACAGCTTCTTTCGCACATTTCCTAAGCGCAACTTGCTCCGTCTTAATCATTGCTGTTGGGCAGCTGATTATAATTCTTTTTAGTCTTCTTTTACTGGTTAGATCACCATGAGTTGTACGAAACTCGTAAGAATTAATCTGACGCATTGCTTGAGCTACTATTTCTAGATAAACAAATGTCATTAATGATCTTCTTGAGAACGCAGCTCTAGTGCCAAAAACACCGTCATCGCAGAGTGAACCATCGCTTTTCAATTGTTCAGATATACCACTTTTATACACTGCCCTCGGTACTTCTGCATTTGCGTCATGAAAATTCCACTCTTGTTCGACGTGTTTGCTATCCCACAAGTATCTTTTTGGACTTGAATTAAAGGACCTTGACTCTGATTTTATTCGAAAGTCAACATCAGAATAGTTAATTATTTTTTCTGCCTCATCACCAACTCTTACAAAGCTTTTCCATTGAAACTTGTTGTTTTGGTTAATTTCTGGATTGATATCCCCAAACTGTGCTTCCTTGAAGACTAGTCTTGTAGAAAAAGATTCAGAATAGGTTTTGAAAGGTTCAGAAAGATCAACAAGTTCAAGCTGTTTCACTTTATTCAGGTTAAACTTTAAGTTATTCGGATTTTCAAAAAGTAAACCGCATGTTCTCGAATTTCCAATATCAAGTACTAAATCTACGTCAATCACCCCGGCTTTATCAGATAATAATTGAATCCGGGGTAATTTTTCGGTAGACTTTAATATTCTATTCAAAAAGAGATAGAATGCTATGTGTTTAGTTTGTGACTCACCTTCTTCTAATTTTACCTGTCGTCGGAGAAACTCTTCGAGCCATTCACAATTCGTATCACCTACGTATGACAAGATAAGATCTTCGTTGGGGCAAAGCTGAAATTTGTTTTCATGAGGGTTGTCATGAAGGTAAGGAGTATGCAATGTATCGACATCATCTGCGAGGCTTGTATCAATGGCCAAAATTATATCTAGGTGAGTTTCGTCAGTTCTCTTGATGTAAGCTCTCACCCAATCCGTTGGTCCATATATGTCCTTGTTTATGCCATTATCTTTGAAAAAAGGCAATGGAATCCACTTGTTTTCGAATGCCTTGAGAACTTGGTTTACGTTGCCAACTTCAAACACTTGAGGTTGGTTGTCCGTATATTTACGAATACTGGAATGATCGAAGTTTTTAATTAACTTTTCATTTTGATCTAAACCCAGAGCATCTTTGATTTCTGATTTCCTAACAAAAGTATCCTCATCTGGAATTAACACAAGCTGCTCGAGCCAAAAACGTTTGCGATTAAGATCTACATCCTCAAAATATACGAGTTTTTGAGAGCGCAGAAGAGTCTTATCAATTCGACATCTAAAAGAAAAAAATTGAACTCCTGTATTTCCAATAATGGATATTTCCGACATGGCTAAGTTTTAGTTCTAAAAAGTAATAAAATTCTAAAAAATTACTTCAGGAATAGAAAAAACAAATTGAAAAACAATTATCAGGGGAAGAAGTTTCCTTAACATAACTCTCAATAATATTTATAAAACTATTTTACCTGCATCCCGCAATTCGCAATCTAATTGCGGAGAGTGCTATGGCTCTGGAGGTTAATATTCTTCTCTCAATAATTGATAGATAGTGGACTACATCCATTGCTCGCATGTCTTTCCCAAGGGATTCTTTTTGGAGCAGGCCGGTCAACATATAACTAATTACTTCGCTGTCATCTGGATGAATATTACTGTCTTGAATCTGATTTCGGATTTGAGGTTTTAATTCACCACTATTAATTTCAGAGAGTTTAAAAGCATACTTATCTAAGGGGTTTATATTGCCATCTTGATCTACTGAAACATGCGAGTTTGCCACCAAAGAAGATATTTCAGAGGCTAAATCAAAAAGATCTTCTTCGAAATTGTGCAGGCTTTGAACAGTAACGTTAATATTTGGAATCTTTGAAATGTCAACACTTGTCGAATGAGAATAGCTGCCTGTGTTTTTAACGCATTCAGAGCAATTGATTTTTCTTAAAACTTCCTTCCTCTGTTCCGAAACTAGGTCGATATGGCGCATTATCTCTTTGTCTATTTTGTCCATCGTATTCAAAAGGTGCTTGGCCTTATCTTCTTTCGCTTTACTTTCGAATGAACAGTACACTATTTCCTTCATTTCAGCCATGTACAGGTCACCCCTACTTTTTTCGGTGGTTATGAATAGTTCATTGTTTTGATGTAATCGAATATCAGCTGGACTAGCTTTTTGAGGTGATTGATTTGACTCAGTTTCTTCAGGGCTCGAGCAAGAAACAATTGTTTGAGAAATAAGCAATAGTGCAATAGCGAAGTTTTTCATAGTAGTAATTAATCGATTAAAGCTACAAAATTCTTTGTATCTCTTGTATTACATGTAGTCCCTCCCCCGAGCCGAACAACCAATCGTAATTACATGCGAATCAAGTGATTCTGATCACCCAGATTTTATCAGGTGTATTTCTGGCATTCGGCCTCTCCATATTGTTCATTTGCTTTTTGCAACATTAATGCTGAAATTGTAATCGATGACAGAAGAACAGCAATTGAAAGTCAATGAATTATTGGAGAAGTACAATGATATACTTCTAGTGTCAATGCGTCTTGCTGTTGCCGAAGACTTTGTAAATCTGATCATCCAAAATAAGGACGACACTGACTTTTCTCTTTCCAACTTATTGGAAGACAAGCAAGCACTTTCTGACTACATCATGCGTGAATTCCTCAAGCAAAACAGCTCTTCGGTAATCGGTGAGTTGTCCAAAATGGAAGAGCAGAAATTATCGATTCAAAAACAGACGAAAATAAGATTTGATAAGTAACCTATATTAGGTTATCTACTTTTAAAAAAGCTCTTGGCTATTCGATATTTATATTCGTCATAATTTCCATTGTACTTATCATCTGACGCTTTTATTTGTTCCTCAGACAACAGAGCTTTCTTAGGATCTAGAAACGGAATCAACTCATAAAAGTCTGTGTAGATCTCACGTTTGGTGTAACTCCCGCCCTCAAGTTCTTTAATCATATCAATAATTGGTTGACGAAGAAATCTAAGAACGTAAGTATTCTGATTAGACCGTTCAGTTATTTGTTCTAAGTAGTTTAGCTGTTCTTCAAAATCCAAATCACCTTCAGAAAACCAGAATTCTTCTTCCATTTCAACTCTTCGAAGATCCTTGGTTTCAATTGATGCCTCTGAATTTTGATTTTTAATGAAGTTTTTGATTCTCCATTTCGTATATGTTATGTAGTCCATTTCTTTCGGGCCATATTTAGTGTCCACAGTTACCTGGTGCGTATCCTCGAGCATCAGCAGCTCATAATAGCAATAAGTGTTTAAGAATAGGTGATACATAAAATTATCAGCGTACTCTTCAAGTTCAGGGTAATCTGCGAAGATCTTGTCAATAACATTGCAAAAGTCATTAAAAGAATACCGAAGATTAAGATGATTTCTGGAAACCCCGAATTTTTCTCCAATGCGAATAGACTCGGCAGATTTAGAGAAGAACAATAATATCAAGTCATAGCGTTCAACTAGCGGGTGGTGATCTTCGTTCTGATTGTCCTGTGATACAGTCAATGTATTGTAAAGACATTCGAACGCCTCTTTTTTGATTTCGAGTCGATGACTGGTTCCAAGGTGCTTCTCTTCATCAACCAAAAAACCACCATTCAGCATACGAAAAAGTGCCACAAAGGAGTAACCTCTGCTTAATTGATCATTTATAATACGTTCGTAATTCATAATGAGGATGTTTAGTTAATAATTGAATTTAGTAATAACTCTAATTTGTTTTTAGCGTCAATTAGATTCGACTTGGAGACCTTCATGTATTTGTTGTCGATTTTGCCCTTACTGGACCAGCCCATTAGTCGATCAATTGTTAACGGCATATTGATTTGAGCTTCGTTCAACAGTTGTCGATAGATTCCGCGAGCTAGATGCGTATTAAGCTCATGCGTTATTCCGTTTTTAAGTTGGATTATTTTTAATAATCGATTGAAATATTGATTGGCTGCTTTGGGCACCAGGTTGGAGTCATATTCTTCCTGTATTAGGCTAAGAATTGTTTGTGCTTGCAAGGTAAGGTACTGTTCAGAAATATGTTGAGTTTTATTGCGACGATATGTTAACACGACTCCCTCAGAAGAAGCTTGTAAGTGCTTCGAGGTTAGGTCTTGACAGTCTTTGTAGGCTGCACCTGTGAGCATCATAAATTGGAATATTCTCAGATGTTTTTTTTCTGAATGGTTAAGGCCTCCAAGTTCAAATAGTTTGGGTATTTCATCAAATGGGAAATTTTTCTTCTCCGGAGAATCATAGGATAGTTTTACCTCTTTAAAGGCGTTTTTCGTATGAAGATCTTTTTGAATTGCGTAATTCATGATCTTTCGCAATTTCTTGATAATTCCGCAGGCAGAAACCTCAGTCATTCCTTTTCTTCCGTCAGGTTTATCGGACATTAAATAGTTTCTGAATCCGTTGGCAAAATCGAGGTCTATTTGATTTGTTCGAATATTTGGATGCATTTTAAGAAATGCATACATATGTTTGCAGCTTTATCGTAGTTCTTTTTGGTCGCTGGTTTCAGTTGATTATTCTCGTGAACTTCTTGGGTGATATAATCAGAAAGGAATACCGTAAATAAAGAGTTCTTTCTTTTATCGCCTAGAACAATCTCATCACGGAGTTCTTTTACGCTGAGTGAATAAACTCGCTCGTAGTCTACGGCGATCAATTTATTAAACTTGGTTTCTATCTTATCAATGTGAGCGTTGAGGGCTGCTCCTCGAATGTTCACCCTCTCAAGGTCGTAATTCCACAATGCTATTTGTTTGGGTTCGAGCTCGAAAAGTAATTTACTTTCCGCTTTCTTACCATCCTTTGTGATGCGCATTAAAACTGGTGCATTGCCCGTTCTTTTTGATATTCTATCCAGGTTGGGATAAAACTTAATTTGGATTTTTTTCATGTTCCTAATTTTTGCTGAAAACTATTTTGTTTTGCTGAAAAACGAAAGGAACTTCAAACGTCGGATAGCGGTGTTTAACGAAAGTTGATAAAACCAAAAAGCCCCTGTTTCTCTCGAAACAAGGGCTTTCGTTCATTACTGAAAGTAATTCTAGCGCTCCTTCCTGGGCTCGAACCAGGGACCCTCTGATTAACAGTCAGATGCTCTAACCAACTGAGCCGTAGAGACAGTGGGCTATTCAATACTTTTCCACCTAAAATGTGCACACTTTTCATAGAGAAAAGTCGGTAAAAATCATCGTTCAAGCTACAGAATTCCTTCATCTGCAAAACTGCTGTATTCTCCTACAGGATTTAGTATTAGATGATCTAAGAGTTGGAGATCGAAGAACTTACATGCATCCTTTATTTGCTTGGTCAGTTGAATATCAGACTGTGATGGTTTGAGTTCTCCAGAAGGATGATTGTGAGCAATGATGATAGCACTTGAAAGAGATTTGAGAGCTGTTGCCATGATCAATCTTATATCTGCTACAGTACTGTTAATTCCCCCTGTACTAAGTTTAAGAACTCCAATGGGTTTGTTTGACCTGTTTAAGAATATAACTAAAAACTGTTCTTGAATACTAAGAAGCTTTTGATTAAAGCTTTGGTTGAAGTAATTGAAAGCATCCTCTGATGAAGAAATCTTTAAACCTTTATAGACTGCCTTATCCTGTCTGTATGATAGTTCTATCTCTTTGACTTGTAAATTCTGTGTGTTTCTCTCCATACTGAATTGATTTAGTTTTCAGTGATAGCAAGGAAATAAGCCGGAGGAAACACGAAGTGTTCTAAGCAGTAAATAAAAAATGTTTAAGTCAAGATTTAGTTCATTTTCCACCAGCAAAACAATAGGGGGGTACCCACATTTTGATCAAGTACCGGGGGTGTTGTAATAAAGGAGTCTCTCTAAGAAGAGACATATTTGAAATGTGTTTCCCGTAAAGTTTAGCTATATATTATATAGGAAGTGAAAACTACCCTTGATTTAATCTTTAAAAGAATTCAGGGTTCAGAGATCCCCATCCTCAAGAAAAACACAATCAATAACTAATTATCCAATGATTTAAGTAGTTGTTGAGCTTCCTTGTTTGTGGGATCCAATTCTATCGCAGTAATGCAATTAGCTTTAGCCTCATTGCTAAAACCACTTGCCAGATTGGCTTGAGCCAAATACACGAATTGTTCCGATTTTAGAACGGGGTGGTTAATATGATGTACTGCTCGTTCAAATTGAACAATTGCCTCATCAAATCTTCCTAACTCCATGAGAGAACTTCCATAGTAGCTATGAGCATCAGTATGATTTGGAGCAAACTGAATGACATTTTGAAATTCACGTATTGCCTTTTCGTATTCTCCTTTTCCAAAGAGTATCAAACCTCGATAATGAATTGAATCATAATCTTCTGGATTTAATAATGTAGCAAAACTGAAACTCTCCAATGCCTCATTCATCTTGCCTTGAAGGTATCTTGCTTCTCCAATATTGAAGTGAACTTTGTGATCTTCAGGGTTAGTCTTCAGTTTGTCCAACCACTTTAATTCACTTTGCTGTGCTTCAGCTTTCAACTGAAGATCTCTTTTTGATCCTTCCTCAACGGTATGAATGTTAGTATACTTCATTTTAAGCTCCTACAGCATTGTCATTAATCCCCTCAATAATAGTAACGATTCTCTGAGCCTGACCATCATCAAACAATCCATAAACACCATCTTGACTGAGATCTGTGAAAGGTGGTTCAAATAACATCGCAGGATCAATAGTTCCGTTAATGGTTAAGTGATCAATAATGTTTTGGATGAATACCATCTGAGCTGAGCTGAGGTTTCCGGCATCAATAAACTCAGAGAAGGCTACTTGTGCAGCCTTAGTATCCAGACCAACAATACTTCTGATAAATACTCCTAATGGTTCACCACCATATTCTTTTTGGAAGTCTTCTCTTGTGCCTCTTTCAGTACCATCGAAAAGAATTTCCTCTAAAGCACTTACCTCATCCTTCGTGATAGCTTGGTTGGAATTAAGTTTTGAGATCGTTAGATGATTCTTGTGTTCACGAATGTACTTCTCAACACGTTTCTTGTATATGGTTCCGTAGGAAGTATTTAAATCTGGTTCTCTTACCGTAGAGATAATATCCGAGTCCTTGATGTCAGTATAAACCGTTTCTCTTCCTTGTACTTCCAGATATTGAACCAATTCTCTTATTTCCTCACGGATCTCTTCCAATTTCTTTTGAGATATCCCTTTGTAGAATTCTGGATCCCTCATTCCTTCAATTAGTCCCTTTGATCGTGCAACTTGAGGAATGGTGTATTTCTGACTCAATCCTTCAGCAATCTGGATGAGGTTTTCCTCATATTGTTTGGTTTTACCCGACATCATTAGTGACGCAATTTGAAGCTTTAACATCAATAGATCAAACCTTCTGGCCATTTCATTTATGGTTTCCGGGATTGGAAGTTCAGAAATGTGTTCTTCCAAGATGTGGACATCATCGTTAGAAATGTTGTTCCAACGTTCTCTTGCAGAAAACTCATCAACATACTTGAGCTTCATACGAACCTGATATCGATCTTTCTCTTTAGCAAGTTGTTCTACAGCATGATGTAATAGATCTCTAAGGTCTTTGGACAATTCAAGGTCTTCAATTTCTCCTGTTTCAGCCAATAATCTGCTCAAGTGAACTCTTGATTCAAATATCTGTTGTGTAATTGGCTTAATGGCTTTTGTTTCTGCTCCTTTCTTCTTTGTTTCGAAGAAGTCAAAGTTTCCACAGACATCGAAGATCAGGAAGCTTTCTTTGGGTTGCCCCGGACCATATACATCAGGACATAAACGAGTTCCTCTACCGATCATCTGCCAGAACTTAGCATAAGACCTTACCACCTTAAAGAATACAAGATTCAATACTCGTGGTGCATCAATTCCTGTATCCATCATGTCTACAGAAACTGCTATTTGAGGAAGATTCTCCTTGTGTTGATCACAGAAGGCATCAATTAGGCTCTGAGCATGCGATACTTCATTGTGGATCATGGCAATAAACCCTGAAGGATAATGAGGGTATCTCTCCGTGAAACAATCAACAATGAACTTGGCATGTTTCTGATTCACTGCAAAGATGATAGTACGACCTATTTTATCTCCACCTTCAATTTTCAATCCTTTGGACATGAACTCATCCAGCACCTTGTTAACGGTGTCCTTGTTAAATAGCCATTTGTTCATGGCATTGGCACGGATCTCATCTGGAAATAGTCCTGTGGTCTTGTCCTGGAAAGTGTCCTCGTATCTTGCTTTGTCCTTTTCGGAGAGCTGACTGTATTTTATTCCTTCTCTCAGGAAGTCTGTAGAGATGTCGATGTTTTGATACGGACACAGGAAATCAGGAACAGCATCTTCCAAAGGGAACATGAATGTTGGATCATCATTACTGCAACCGAATAGTTCAAATGTATTGTGGTCAATTCCATCCTTAGGAGTAGCAGTTAATCCAACGATCATTGCATCGAAGTATTCAAAGATGGCTTTGTAACGATTGTAGATTGATCTGTGAGCTTCATCTACTATGATTAGGTCAAAGTGCCCTACACCGTAGAAACGTCCTTCGGATTCATCGACAGCATCTATACGGTGCATTATGGTCTGATAGGTACTGAATACTAATCGAGTAGTATCGTTCTCTTTCTCTTTAGTCAAGTCAATGGAAGATACATTCGGAAGATATTCTCCAAAATTTCTTTGAGCCTGTGTGACCAATGCATTCCTATCAGCAAGGAACAAAGCTCTCTTCACCCAGTTGTTTTTCAAAAGAACATCAACTAAAGCTGCTGCAGTTCTTGTTTTACCAGATCCTGTAGCCATAACAAGCAAGGCTCTTCGTTTGT
Organism: Fluviicola sp. XM-24bin1; assembly: GCA_003149635.1. Lineage (GTDB taxonomy): Bacteria > Bacteroidota > Bacteroidia > Flavobacteriales_D > Crocinitomicaceae > UBA4466. The sequence goes on along the minus strand of QCWI01000002.1, from coordinate 333,217 downwards.
TTCCTTTGAGACCTTCTGAGCTATCAGTGACAAAATCCTCACAGACACTCTTTATGGCTTGAACCTGATAAGGTCTTCCTTTACCTGCAATATCATAGTTGATGGATGCATTACGAATATCCTTTAGCGTTTTTCTCTTTTGGATCTGCCATTGCAATTCATCTTTCGTGTAGTAACCATACACCTGTCTTGGGGTGCTGTAGAATGTGTCATCCCAGAGTTTGATCTCATAGCCATTGGTGTAGAAGATCACAGGTCTTTGACCGTGCATCCCTTCCAGACAGTTAGCATAGAGCCAAGCCTGATGTTTTCCGTTTTCCAGATCCTTTGAGGCTCTTTTGGCTTCGATCAGTGCAATAGGTTTTCCTTTATCATCCCAAAGAACATAATCAACGTATCCATTACCGTTAGGATTATCCTTCGTTCGAGGCATTCCTTTAACAGGATACTCAAGCTCTCTTCCTTCTCGGAGCTCGTGCCAACCTGCTTCTTTCAGGTCGACATCAATAATATGTTTTCTTGTTTCAGCTTCAGTGTATTCGAGACTAACCTCAGCCTTTCTCTCTTTACGTTGCTGAACAATGGCTTTCTTCGCTTCTTCTTCTTTCTGCTTGAACTCAAGGAGTGATTCTTCACTTGCTTTAGCACGTTCAAGAATTGATTCTCTTTCCTCTTCGAGTTTTTTGATTCGTTCAAGAAGTTCCTGTTGTGCTTTTTCCTGCTCAGATTGAAGCTCTTTTAGTTTACGTTGTTGTTCACCTACTTTAGGAATTGCTCCTTCGTTGAATGATCCCGGAATTTCAGGAACAGTTTCACTGTATGTTTGAGCAAACCATTTTAGGAAACTATACAAGTATTTGATGCTGATTAGGGCATCCTTGTTAGAAACCCTTCTACCGTAGTGAGCCGCATTATTTCCCGTTTTGCGAACAATATGAATTCCTTCTATTAGTTGGAATGGAATAATGGCTTTAACCTCCTCAGAGGACATGAGGTTAATGAGCTCCTTATTGAAGGGCTTCTCAATGTATTCCAGTTCGTAGACCTTATGGATGCACTCCTCTAATACCAAACGACAAGATAGAGCAGTGGACACAGGTTCCGTATTGACACGTTCTTCTGCCTTTTGCATCTTCCTGTAGAGTGAAGACCAGTCTTGTTGAAGGAATTCGAAATTACTCATGCAACTCTATTGGGTCATCAGTTTTTGATTTTTTCAATGTGTCTAATTGACTATGCTTTAGTCGATACGTTGTAGGTCTTATATTGTTTCCGGAAATAGTTACATAAAGAACTCTGTTTTTATCCCACTTACTTAGTTCCAGAAAATGTTCAAATACAATATCACTGTCACCATTGGCACTTCCAAGGAAAGTAATACTGTTAGAGGTCGCCATTATTGTTTCCTTGAACCGAAAATAACTCAGGTTGGCTACATTTTGATGCCGTTCATAAAATATATTCGAAGGTATCCTAAAGTTAACCACCAGGTCCTTAATTGGGTCTTGCTTGAAATTATCAATACAAAAAGTAATACAGTTATATGTCCCAATTGGGTTTATTGAATTATTATTCACGTTGAGCTTGTTTTTCTCTACATTCCAGCACGTGATCTTACCCTTGAATTTCGGTTTTTTCATACTGGCAAGACCAAGAGAAAGAATAGAAATGGCAACTGTAATACCTCCCAAGATAAGGTTTGAATCCTCAACTGAAATCCAATCATGATTTCGATTTAGAACGAAGAATGCAGTTGCAAATGCACCCCATGCAATCAGGCTGAACCAATACCAAAAAGACATTCTCATAAACTGCTACTATTTTGAGTTTTGCCGAGCTCTTCTTCTTTCTTCTTTCTCCACAAAAATCCTCATGCGTTTATACTCTTCCTCCTTTTCGTATGCGACAAAGTTCTTTTCAGCTCTTTTACGCTCAAAAGCATCTTTTAATATCTTTTTGAATTCTTCCTTGATCATTTTGATTTTGGGAGGTTCAGGTCTTTTCTGTGCAAACAACCTTGAATAGGGGTACTCTTCAATAAGTTGATAAACTGTAAAGAAGTTTCCGAAACCGGCAGTATGAAGACCACTTGGATAAGTTTTATCGAAAAGTTCATTACACATATCACTGTGTGGCACTAATTCATTCAATGTCTTTGCTGTTAACATAACTCTCCTTTAAATGCCCTTTGAAGAAGGCTGTTAAATAATTCTTCTGCCTTAGCTAAGCTTTCTTGTGCTTTTGCTTTTTGTGATTCTATTGTTTGAATCTTCTCCACGAATTCATTTTGAACGTGTTTAGGAGGAATTGGCAGATTGATTCTGTTAAGCATGTTTTTCGTGATTTGATTCACAGTCGTTGTAGCACCAGTTGAAATTTGCCTCCTGAATCCTTGAGTTCTAAAGTAGTGAAGCAGATAATGATGCATTTCACTACGGATTATAGTCATGAAAGCACCAAAAGTCATTTTTTCATTCAAATCACTAATTAGAGCTACTTTTCCTACTAACCTGGCACTTCCATTTCTTGAGCACATCAAAATGTCATCATCTTGAACAAATAATTTGTCTTTTATTTCCTTCTGGACTCTGACAATATCATTGAAATCAAGCTCACCATTTTGGATGTTACTCGATCTTAAGACAATCGTGCCTTCTTTGGAAACATCTGCAGGTTTGTACGTTAAACCAATAAAGTAATCTGCTATGTTCTCAAGAGTATCTGTCTCCCAATTCTTAGGGTTAAGAACAGGATCCCCAAAGTTATCCAGAAACAAACTCTGTGTAAGCTCATCATACTTAGCTATAAGAGCTTTTGTTTTTTGTCTGTAAGCATCTGCTGCATCTAATATGGCTGCAATCTTTTTTTGTTGGTCTAATGGGGGAAGGGGGATTTTTAATTCACCTATGGCTTTTGTGCTAATGTTGGGCTGTGCTGCACCTCCTGCTTTTCTTAGTATTTCGGACTTTAGAATAGATAGATAGTGATAGAAGTACTTATCGTCAAGATCTTCAGAGGTTCCACTCTTTAACAATCCAATTCGTTGATTAAGTAAACTCGGCTCCTGATGTGTGTATATTCCGTATTTACCCGTTGTGGCTCCTGACAGGGCAATTAGAACATCACCTTGTTCCACTTTAAAAGCACTCTTTGTGTTCAAGTATTCATTGTCAACATATACAGTGTTGTCATCAAAGTAAACAGGGCCGTTATCAAAACTCGAAATTCTTATTAGAGGTGTACCCTCTTGTTGAAACTCAGAACTTTTAAAAGCAAAGCCATTTTTTATTTCACAAACACTACTGAGCTCTACCTGATTCATTTCAACATTTCTTTTAAAGCAGTTAAAGCATCATTTCTTTCTTCATCCAAAGACTCAATCTCCTTGATAATTTCTGTAGGAGGAGCATATTCTATCTCTTCGTAAACAATTTCCTTGTATCTATTTATGGACAAATCCCAATCACTCTCTTTGATCTCCTCAAAAGGAACCATGAAGCTCTTTTCTGTTCTTGCTCTTGAAACCTCATCGTTCAGGTTTTTATATCGTGATAGTATATCAGGAATATCGTTCTCTTTTACTTCAGATCGTTTATCGTCCAGACTATAGCCATCAGCTTCCATATCATAGAACCAAACATTGTCAGTTCCTCCTGAACCAGTCTTCGTAAAGATGATGACAGCTGTACTTACTCCTGCGTATGGTTTAAACACCCCACTTGGCATGGAAATAACTGCATTCAGCTTATGATTTTCAATGATCTCCTGTCGGATCTGTTTGTGTGCCTTAGAGCTGCCAAATAAAACACCATCCGGTATGATGACTGCAGCTCTTCCTCCGGTCTTCATCATTCTTAGCATTAAAGCCAGGAAGAGTAATTCCGTCTTCTTGGTCTTCACCATCTTTAGAAGAGAGGATTCTACACTGTCGTAGTCCAGACTTCCTTTGAATGGAGGATTGGCTAAGATCAATGAGAACTGATCACGTATATCTGCATTGCTTTCACTGAGTGAATCTTTACCGATCAGGTTTGGGTGCTCAATTCCGTGAAGCTGTAAATTCATTGCTCCAATACGAAGCATGGTACTATCGAACTCAATCCCTGTGAACATATCCGAATTGAAATGCTCTCTAAAGTCTTTTTCATGAAACCATTCCTTGTGATTATCATGCATGTATTCTCCTGCAGCAACCAAAAATCCAGAAGATCCTGCCGATGGGTCGCAAATTGTATCGGTCTTTTGTGGTTCCATCATTTCCACCATCATTTGAATGATGTGTCTTGGAGTACGGAACTGTCCATTGGTTCCAGCTGTTGCTATTTTAGATAGAAGGTACTCATAGACATCACCCTTGGTGTCTCTATCGTCCATTTTGATTTGGTCGATCATCTGCACCACCTGATCCAATAATCGTGGAGTAGGGATCATAAAAGTGGCTCCCTTCATGAACTCACCAAATACACCTCCATCAGCTCCAACAGTTTTCATGTGATCGAACACACTCATGTCATCCACAATTGGCTTGGTGAATAGGTCAAACATGGTTTCAGGATCTTTATTCTTGAACGAGTTCCACCTCAGCTCTTCTTGTTCTTTAGAGAAGATGATAGTAGACAATGGCTTCTTGATGAGATTGGCTTTCTTCTCCTCAGTCATTTGACGTTCATCCAGCCTACGGATAAACAATAAATACGTAAACTGCTCAATTACAGTAAGAGGGTTGGATATTCCTCCATTCCAGAACGATGTCCAGATCTTGTCTACTTGTGATTTTAACTCTCCAGTGATCATGCTTTTTCCTTACGAATGTGGATTTACTAAGCACAAAATATAGGAATAAAGTTGTATTAATAGATTTATATTGTTATTATATATAATATATATATTCAAGAAAAAAATATTAGAAAACCGCATAAATAAGGGTATATAGAACTAATTAAACACACAATAAAGAGCTTTAATTAAGAATAATAGCCTTTAAACGTTTAAAAAATAGACATTATGGCGAGAGTTGGAAGACCAAAAAAAGTGACAAGAAACCCATTCGTATTTAATAGCACAATTAGAACGAGAAAACTGTTAGTAGTATCGAATGTGACACAAACAAAAAAGAATAATGGGGAATCACTATTCGAAACGAATACAATCGATTGTGACAAGAACGCAATACATATATCCAAAGACCTATTAGAGCATTATTGTCAAAAAGGAGCCGATACTACTGAAGCTGCCGTGCTTTTATACATACTATCGAAAATGTATTCTGGGAAAGAGAAAATAAAACTTGACCCGGACGATGTGAGTGCTCATACTGGATATCCAGTTTTAAGATTAAGAAGAGTGTTTGGTAAGTTGGCAAAGGCAGGGATAATTAAAAGGGAAAAAAGTAGGACAAACAACTACTATTATTGGATCAACCCCGAGATGATATTTATGGGAAATAGGATCCATTATGTAAAAAAGCAATGTGCTGATGAACAGGAGTATAAATCCGTAATTGAAAGTACAACGTCAAAAAAGAATCAACAATTAAAGGATAGTGCTGATGGATAAAAAGTAATGCTTCATCAAATATCCGGGAAGCTATTCTCCCCAGATATTTTTAATGATTGATAGATTCATTTCATCCACAAGTGAAAGGTC
>QCWI01000002.1:25187-326959 GCA_003149635.1 Fluviicola sp. XM-24bin1 | reverse complement strand
GTTACATTTATAAGGCCAAATTTAATTGCAAAGAATTATGAGACCTTTTTCTTTTTCGATTTTATTATTTATCACAATAGTGAGCTGCTCAAATCCTAAGGATGACATCTATACAACATTTGGCAAAGCTTATGACAATAGAGAGAACGTCTATGAATTTCAGTATAACCCAGAATTTAGCGGTGAAGTTTATGATGAAATTCCGGATTTGGTTTGTGAGTTATCGCACTTAAAATCATTTGAAATGGAAGGGGCAAACCTTACGAGCATCCCATCTTGCATGTGTGATATGAAGTCAATAAGCTGGCTGGTTTTAAATGATAATAAGCTGTCGTACCTACCTTCAAATATTGGTAATATGGAAGGTTTAGGATACCTCGCGCTGGTGGGAAATGATCTTGAAGAAATACCGGAGTCCATTGGAGAGCTTACAAAGCTTAAAAGGCTTTATCTTAGGGGTAATAAGCTAAGTTCATTACCAAGTAGTATTAGTAACCTTAAAAAATTAGAATCATTGGATTTAGCTTACAATAACTTTAGTTCCATAGAAAAAAGAAGAATTGAAAAACTACTGCCTAATTGTGAGATAAATTGGGAACCTTAAAATTGGAAATATGATTTTTCTGCGAGTACTTGTAGCGATAGCAATATCTGTCCTTCTTTATGGAGGAGCTGAATATTTATTTGGAAATAGTTGGATCACAAAAGTGATATCAATAATTATAGCTGGGTTTTTGTTGAGCTATATTGTAGCAGCCTTCAAAAGGGAATAAAGCCACCCTCTTTAGAGGGCAGCATTTCTATGATATAGACTTGATTATCCTTTGATTCATCTCATCAACAACCTCCAAATCAAATTGTTCTAGATAAATGCCTGTAATTTTACTACCTACATTATGGCCGAGAGCCTCTCCTATGAGATCTTTTGAATACCCTAATTGCTTGGCAATATTAGCATAGGAGTACCTGAATACGTATGTGGTAATAGCCTCATTTGCTTCAATCAGTTTACCAATCTTTTTAAGGTGAGTGTTTATGACCTTTCTTCTTTGGATAAGAATATTAACGAGCTTCTGCCTGTCCTTTAAGTCTTTTTCAGTGATGAGTCCAACGAGTGTTTTGTTCGCTTCAAACTTCTCAAATGTGCATTTGACCTCATCTGTCATTTTGATACTATAAACCTTGCCTGTTTTAGCTCGTTTATAGATAATTCTACCATTCTGCAGGTTGTCTGATGATAGTAACAGGAGATCGGTAATATTTATTCCCCTCAGCATGAATATCAACTTACCCAGTAACCAACTCTGATAGAATGGGTGGTCTGAACTCAAGTTAAGCCTGAAGAATCTTCTAAGCTCTTCCTGAGTTAAAACCCTTGGAGTCGTCTTGTCTTTTTTGAACTTATACTTTCTAAAGGGATACCAAGAATAATCTACTAGATCAAAGTTGATTGCTTTGTTACAAATAGCTCTAAAGGATCTCATGTATACACTGATACCATTATTACTCAAACCTCTTTGATAGAGCTTCTTTTCTAACTGAATAAGGTCTTTGTAGCTGAACTGACTAAAGGGTCTGTTTAAATTCGTTTCTTGAGATAAAACCGAAAGTGCAGTTTGATAAACTCTTGCACCACCTTGTCTTCCTGCAGTCCTTAGCTCTTCTATTTGTTCTAACCAGAATTCATGCATAGTAACCTCATCCGGTAGCTTGTTGACCAGGTACTTCCTTGCCTCCTTTACATCCTCTCTTCCCACATTACTAATCATGTAAGATCGTAGTCTTTGGATGTAGTGTTTTTTGAGGTCCAACAATAGCTCATTGCTGTACAAGTCATTCACAATTGATGAGGTTTTGGAATCGAATTCTTGTGGTCTTAGTTTGAACTCAGTCCGGATATCACTGAACTTCTTTCCTATTCGAATTCTGAATACGAGGGGATATGTCCCATCTTTTCTGGCTCTTCGTTTGTCCAGAATTAAATTGAGTGTTGCCATCTTGATTTTTGGAAACACAGAGGAGATAAGTTAAGAAGAGGCTGGAACAGCTTTGAACCTCCAAGTTGGGTAAATATGGTTAAATTCATGACCCTAAAAATGTTTTCAAATGAGCAACAAAACGTGGTCAAGATTAGGCTTCAGAGCAAACCCATATAGTACAGATCCTCTAACAGTTAGAGAGGAGGATGTAGAACTGTTGTTAGGACGGTTAGATGAGCAAGTAGATTTTCAGACTGCCATTGAATCTGAAACAAATGGTACTTTGATCTTATCAGGTGTTCCAGGAGTTGGTAAGACAAGTTTTTTAAATGTCCAACAGTATTTATTGGAAACAGGAAAAGCTGATTTTGGTCGAAAAATACTTTCAGCAAGACAACTATGTGTTGTCCACCCTCACGACGAGCCCATGAACATAGCTTTAAGTGCCGTGGAAGCTTTGTGCAAATCTGTGCAAGAGTATTGTAATATCTGGGGACTCTCTATTCCTTCCGAAACGAAAAAAACCTTACAATGGATTAGGCAGGAGAGAGGTTCTTCGTTTTCGATCGGACTAACAGTATATGGTCATGGTGGAAATATTGGAAGGGAGGTTCAAATTCCATCAATAGATAGCATTTCATTTAATGGACTGGTTGATATTATTGAATCAATAAGCAGTGAGGTTGTAACTCAATTAGATTTTGAGGGATGCTTTATTGTTTTAGATAACATTGAGAACCTTGAAGATGATGAACTTCGAGACAACCTTTTATCTTTTCGCGACACATTGTTTACGATAGATAATGTTTGGTGGGTCATAATAGGGCAGTCAGGATTAAGCGGTCTCATTCGCACTCAAGAGGAGAAAGTGTTTCAAAGGATAACGTTTGACCAAGAGTTGTTGCCAATTGAAGTAAAGGACTTGATTAAAGCCGTTGATAAAAGGGTAGATAAATTTCATGATGGAGAGTATGAGGGAACCTCACCAATTCCTCAAGAGATATACACTATGTTATTTGAATCATCCAATGGCGAAATACGTTTTGTATTCAAATACTGCCAAGAGGTATGTTTGAGAGTAGTTACAGATGCTAGAAAACTTGTGATGTCTCAAGGGTTCGGTGTTGCTGATGATATTTTCGACAAAGTAATGGGTCAGGTACTAGTTGAAAATCAGATTTCAGAGAGTAAAGTGTACGAACATCTGAAGAATATTGTGGTTGATGAAATACGCTCACTTAACCTTAAGGATGTTGAGGTTGGTGTTTTAAAGAAAATAGGGGAATTAGAAAAGGTTAAACCGTCTGATTGGCAGGAGTTTGAAAGCATCGAAGATTTTGACGCAACTAGTTCTCAAACTTTTTCTCACAACTATTTAGTAGTACTTCAGAATAAATCACTGCTATTGAAAAGAAGGGCAGGAAGCATTGTTACGTATCAACTGAGAGGTGTTGCTCTGTTAGCATTAAAGTTCAACTTGCTTTAGATTGAATATTAGCAATATCCCAATACCCCAAGTATTGTACACACCTTTACACACACCGAGGACTCTAATTACCGTGAAAATCGTCTGCTTCTATTGATGTGAATATTACTCAAACGGTCCCTTTGGAGCATAAAAAAACCCCGCAGGACGTGAGTCCCGCAGGGATTTCCAATTAGCGCTCCTTCCTGGGCTCGAACCAGGGACCCTCTGATTAACAGTCAGATGCTCTAACCAACTGAGCTAAAGAAGCGTTTCACAACCTTCTTGGTGCGCTCTGCCTTATTTTCAAAGGCGAGTGCAAATATATACAAAGAATTTATTTTCCAAATAGATTCCGAAGAAAAAAATCGGCTTTTTTCGCAGTGCCAGTACATCTCCCGACATACTGGCCCACAAAGTATCTATCGAATCACATTTACGTGACCCTGGAATTCATATTTGTTATCGTTGAGAAGATCCGCACATTTGATGAACCAAGTGTACGTTCCGTCCTGGACCAGCTTGCCACCGTACGTTCCGTCCCATCCAACAGAAACATCGCGAGACTCCCAAACAATTTCTCCCCAACGGTTGTAAATCACCAACTCGAAATCGTAGATGTCAATTCCTGACATGTACACCATCCAAGTCTGGTTGAACTCGTCGTTATCCGGAGTGAAAGTGTTCGGTGCGAAGATCAAAACATCGCTGACGATCGAAACGGTGTAGGTGACAGAATCCAGACATCCCGCTGCATTAGCAACTGTCAACTGAATTGGATAATCTCCTGGTTGATCGAATGGGAACGTTACCGGATTTACATCCTCGTTGGTAGATATTGCCGGCTCACCGCCCGTGATTTCCCAATACCAAGAAACGACATCCGCAGAACTTGTGTTGATCAAAGATGTCACCGGCTCCAACATGGAGATGTTGTTCGGATTAATCTGGAAGTTGGCATTCGGGTTTCCGTACACTGTAATGTAGTCTGTGTATGTCACAGAGTACGAACAGTTATTGGCATTGAATACTGTAACAGTTACGGTGTACAATCCCGGATTCGCGTATTGGTGCGTGAATGAATTTGTTCCTTGATAGGTCTCCACCAAACCGTCACCAAAATTTACTTCTGTAGTAGTTACGGCGCCAGCGGTAGTATTTGTAAAGTTCACCTCGTGAGGGAAACATCCGTCCAAGTCATCCGCAATGATGGTTGGCTCTAATGGAGCTGGCTCATTGATGGTATAGGAAACAGAATCCAAACATCCGTTGGCATCAGATACCCCTGTAATGTATTGTCCGGCGCAAAGATCAATGCCCAAACCGTTTTGGTTTCCATTCGTTCCCGGCAACCAAACAAAAGTATAAGGAGCTGTTCCTCCAATAGCGCTTACTTGAACTTGTCCATCGCAGTCGCCAAAACATGTTGCATCTGTAGTCATAGCACTTGCCTGAAGAACGGCAGGTTCTCCGATCACCACATCTACAGAATCAGCACATCCGTCAGCGGAGAATACAGCTACTGTGTAGGTTCCTGCTGCCAGCCCGTTGATCGTAAATGGACTTCCCGCTGCAACTGGCGCTCCCTGATTCACGGTGTATTCTACCATATTGGTCGCGTCGATGGTTATTGTTCCGTTCGAACTTCCGTCACAAAGTGCATCCGTATTATTCACGTTATCTATCGTTGTTGGTACGAAGATGATTGTCACAATGGCTTCATCCGTACATCCCAAACTGTCAGTCTGGTACGTGTAATTTCCAGCTGGCAATACCTGCGGATCATACGGCATGTTCACAGGGTTTCCTTGATCGTCAAACCAAGCGCCCATCGTAGAAACATTTGTTCCAAGAAGCGGGAAGAGATCGAAGGCTCCTGCAGTTGGACAAATAGAGATCGTTGTGTCTTCTCCCGGATAAGGCGATTGTGAAATATTCACTTGAACGGTATCCGTTGTAGCACACAATGGATGTCCAACAGGATACGTTGTCAAAATCAATTGTTGCGATGCGTTACCCGTAAACTGCGGATCAGCAATCGTTGGGTCGCTTACCGATCCTTGCGGTGTCCATGCATACGTATAAGAAGGAACGCAGTTCGCAGTGAAAGTACTTGTAACTGGAGCGTTTTGTCCAGTGTTCATACTTATAACCACGTTGCCGCTTCCATCAACAATATCCCAGGAACATTCTCCGATGAAGTTACCATTGGCGTTAAAGGTCACGGTGACGGTAGCGCCTACTGGTATTGTCAAGTTTTCAATTTGTATAGATGGATTCGCACAGGTGTATGTCGTGGAGACTCCATTAATTGTAATCGTTAAAGTGTTACCGTTCCAGGTATCCCCGAAAGAATCTTCCATGGTCAGAACGTAATCACAAGAGTTGGTCAAACCGGTAACCTGACCGTTCATGAACAGGGTAGAGTTATCACACAACGAAGTATCGTTTCCAGCAAATGTTGGAGACAATGGGTCGACATACAACATCACAGAAGTATCGTATTCACATCCGAAGTTGTCAATTACGTAGTAATCGTATTGGAAAGCTCCAGATTGCGTTGGTGTTACGATCAATGAATCGGCATCTGGCGACAAGAACGTTTCGAATTGCGGATTCAACCAGTATGATGAATCATTGGCCAAACCAATTTGCGGCTCGAATGTTTGTGGCGGCGGATAGTACGACGAATCCAACGTCAAACTAAATCCGAACAAGGTACCGTCATCCGCGGCCCAGTTATCAATTACAGTTAACGTCCAAACTCCGTTCGTAGGACATCCAACGAGGTTACTCAAAGGTTGAACCGATGCATAGTTACCTCCAGGAATGGTCAATCCAAATCCTCCTTGTGCATTTACCCAGTCTACCCAGGTTTGTGTCGCTTGAGGAGTGAAACAATAAGTAAAGGGAGTTCCTTGCGTGGATGGATCCGAACAATCCACATTGTCCAATGGGTTCGGAATTCCGATCTGTGTTCCACCGCCTCCTTGCTGGTGAAGAATCGAACTTTGTCCGTTTGGACATTCCACAAGAATTACGAGATCTCCCATGTAAGAGTGCTCCAAATCCAAACAGATACTTGTAAGATCGTTCACGTTTTGAATGGTAGTTCCAGCGGCAAATCCTGTTTGTAACAATTGTACGTCTTGAGATACACCCAAGAGCGTATCCGGCAAACATCCATCGTCAATTTGCTGACTTCCTGGGAATCCGTTCCAGCTTACTTCATACGACTCAGGGTCGGCTACGAATGTCATCGATTCACCCAAACAAATGGAAGTGTCTGAAGGGAATCCCGTAAAGTCTGGAATGGTACCTACAAGCACCTGAAGATCGATGAGGTTCGGGTTGGAACAGCCGTTGTCATCAGTGACGAAAAGCTGAACGTTGTAATATCCTGGAACATCGTACACGTGTGACACCGTAGTTCCGTTAGATGTATCTCCGTCCATGAAATCCCACATGTAGTTTACTAGGTTGAATCCTTGTTGCGCAAACGATCCTTGTTCTTGGAAGGTGATGGTGTCTCCCACACAAACGCGGATGCTGTCCGGTGTGATTCCGTTCATAATAACACCTCCCGCTTGCGGATCGGCACAAGGTGTTTCACAGTTAACGGAGGCCGTAAATTGACCAGTTCCCACGCTGTTCGAGTAGAATTCCAACGTAATACATCCCGATGGATTCAACTGTGTTGCCTCAATAACAACTCCTTGAAGTTGCGTTCCCGTGTACGTTCCCAGAGTATTCGATGCCGTAGAAGGGCCGTCATATACCGCCATGAAATCCACATTGGGATTCTGCTGCGTTCCTGTATTGGTTGGGTCTAGCGCGAAAAGGTTAAAGACGATTGAGATTATTTCACCCGGTGTGTCCGGACAAATCGTAATCACGATACTTTCGTTGTTGCCGTATCCGGGGCCACCTTGACCTCCTGAATCGATCAGGAATCCGTTACAGGTATTGAAAGTTAGGTTGTTGTTCGCAGGAGTCATGTTAATTGGCGCCTGGGCGAGAGAAATGCCAGAGAAGAACAGCACGTAAAGTGCCATAAGGAGTCTATTACTTTGCATAAGGAGAGTTTTGCAAGTTTCCATTATAGTTAGCAGCCGTAAATTTAACGGTTTGTGTGCCAATTCCAGAACAATTCGACAAATGCCTATTGGATTGTTAAAGTCTTAACACGACAACTAAACGCATTTAGTTAAAGGAGGGTTGCTTATTTCTTCGAAATTATTTTGAAACGATGATCGCGTCGCGGAATCCTGACGACTTTACGCCTTCCAATGCTTGCTTGGCATCATCCTTAGAATCGAAGGAGCCGGCAAGGTAGATGTATTTGTATGCGCTGCTGGTATTCAACTCCTTACGGATAACTGCAAGATCTAATTTGCGCATCTGAGGATCCTTTTTTGGATCGATTGGAGACTTGGATGAAGCGATTTGAATCGCGAATTTTTTTTCCGTAGAATTTGTGCTTGCCGTTGTATCTGTGTTAGTTGAACTGGCACTTTTTCGAAATGCAGTGCTCGGATGTTGCGATTCAATCGTGGATCGGAAGGCTCTGAAAATTGCGGATGCGATGATTTCTTGTCCGTAACTTGTGTTGAGATAAGCTGCCTCGGCATCGTTGGTCAGGAATCCACATTCAACCAAAACGCTGGTCATGTTGGTGAATTTCAAAACTTGCAACGAATGCTGCAAATCACGCTTGTCTTTCACCCCGCGAGATTTTCGTCCGGCCCGTTTCGAGAATTGATTTTCTATCGCTTTCGCCCATTCCACTGAGTTCTTCAAGCTCATCGAGTGCACGTGCGTTTCGGTACCTCGTACTGAAGTGCGTTCGTTCCCGTTGCAGTGAATGCTAATGAAATAGTCTGCGTTGAGGTTGTTCGCTTTGTCCACACGATCGTCCAAAGATGGATAGGTATCAGTAGTGCGCGTGTACACCACTTTCACATTCTGCAAATACTTTTCGATATATCCACCGAAATATTTGGCGATTTTCAGATTCAGATCCTTTTCAGGCAACAAATTGGTATTGTTGGGGAGGTGTCCAGGATCATCACCTCCGTGCCCCGGATCGATAACCAACGTAACCGTTTTGTTCTGAGCCACAACTGGAGTTACAGCACAAAGCACACTGAATATGAGGAGAAAAAGTAGTTTCACGGGATAAAAATACGCTGGTTTGTTTTTTGTTTCTTTGTGTTGCAAAAAGCTTTCCAAGAACGAATTGTTGAAATCGACATGGCGAAAAAACGCATCGCTTTAATAGAAATCGGAGGATCACACGACGAATGTTTGCTCACTCAAATGCATGCTATCCATGCTCGTGGACACGAAATTCTTCTGATCACTACTCCGGAAGTGGTGGATCGAAATCCGGCTTTTGCGTCTTATACCAACGAGGTTTTCACCTTGGATATTGCGGGAATGTCGAACAAGGTTCAGGTGCGCAAGGTCTGGAATCAGCTAAAATTATCCGAGATTGAATTATCGGTTTTAAATACAGCACAAGGGAAAGTTGTACGTGATCTCTGTTTGAAGGCGCTGTTTTCAAAAATCGAATTCGTGGGCGTGATTCACACAACACGCATGTTTACAGAAAGCTTTACACAGAAGATCATTCACCGGAAAATCAAGAAGTATTTCCTTTTGAGTGAATACTTGAAAGAAAAGGTTTCACCACAGAAAGGATTGGCGTTAGAACATTTTTATGCGCTTCGATTTCCAAAATCTGATGTACCTCAAGAAAGAGGAAATAAGCAGGTAGTGATTATTGGTGGGGTAGAAGAGCGACGTAAGGATTTGCACGGATTTTTAGAGATAGTAAAACGTTTGGACGACCAAAAAATTCGATTCGTATTCCTTGGAAAAAGCGATCCTGAAAAGCCAGAAGTGGAACTGTTTTTAAACGCGATCAAAGAAGCGGGATTACAGGATCGAATTACGACGTATGATCATTTTGTCTCGCAGGAAGAGTTTGATAAAGTGGTACGAAGTAGCGATCTCATTTTACCGCTCGTACATCCTGAGACACCCAGCGCCGATCAATATTTTCGCAATCAGATTTCAGGAGCGATGACCGTTTCGTTCGGATATAAAGTTCCCATGATGATCCATAAGGAATACGGACACATCGAAGAAATGCACACGGCCGCGTTTTATTACAGGCTGGAGACCTTCCCACAAGATTTGGAAAATGCACTGGTTAATGCGGAAAAAGCTTCGGAAGAAATGCAACAGCACCTACCGTATTCCACTGAAGAACAGGAGAGGCGCTATGCTGATTTTTTGGAATTGTAATTTATCGGATTACCACCTTCTTGGTCACTTGTGAACTTGCATTGCGAATGACCAAGTGGTAGACACCTGCACTTACATCAGACACATTGAGTTCCACTAAATCTGATTGGCAATCCATTGATTTTACAATTTGCCCCGTCATTGATCGGAGTTCCAATTGCGTGTTGGCATATCCGCGTACGAACAATTGATCTGAAGCAGGATTCGGGAACACTTCAATTTTCGGTGCTTCTAATGAAATCGTAGAAGCAACATCTTGAGAACAATCTCCCGGCATGTTGGCATCCATCCAGGCCAAGCGTTGAGAAATCCAGTTCTTCATGTAGGAAATTTCTCCTGCGTAATCCGCGGGGATAGGATCAGGTTGAATCCAAATGTTCTGCCCCAGAAAATTCCATTTCACAAAGTTTCGGTCAATTGCAGTACCTAAAAGTGCTTGATTCTGATCCATCCAGGCGTAAATGCTGTCTTGATGCAATGGCCCTGCACGCAAAGTTTGCCATCTACAGGCCAAATGATTTTGAAACACCGGGTCTGTCATCATTGTTTGCCACCACATCGGCATCGATTCTAAATCTTCGCATTGTGGCTGATTCTGCAAGTACAACCATCCCGTTGGATCGTTATCGGAACAGACTTCCGAGTGTCCATAGGTTTGATCGAAATCCCAAATGGGCCCTGCTTTGAATTTTCCGCCTTTGCTTTCCCTGTCCTTGTGAACGTAGGAGCTCAATTTGTATCCATCCGAATTTTTGCTGATTTCATTAATAAGGAGGAAATCGACAAAGCTGGTCAAATCTGCATAATGCGACCAGTGAGTTCCCGTGGCATCATGAAAAGTTGGCGAGAATACAGCATCTTCAAACGTTTGCATATAGCTTTGAATGTACGCCGCTTGTGCCGGTTGAATGCTATCCGCTTTTGGATAATACCATTGGAAGAACATCGGATCACCCGATTGCGCGTTGTAATTGGATTGAAACCCTGTTGGGTCTTCCAACCAATCAATGCGGAGAATATATCCACCAGTTAATTGATCTCCTGTTAAGTCCGTTGTCTTAAGTTTGGAAATATCCACACGATCGTCATCGCGTTTGATGCGCTCACAAATGATGTACACACCGCGATAATCTCCGTCCACAACCAATTCTACAAAGCGCCAATCCGAAGCATAATGTCCTGCTCGCCGTGCTAGGTAAAACGTAAACGGGATGCGCAATAAAGTTTTGTCTATTACCATGGCGTGCAAGATCCAATCTTCTTCTTTTCCCATGCCTAAAATCGCATGCGAAGTGTCCTGTCCAGCGTTGGTACGTAATTCCCAAGAGTAGGTCTTTTTATCAAAACCCTGTGTGGAGTTCCCGCGTGTTTCAATTCCAATAGAGGAAGTGTACGTGAACGGATCGGTCAGGTTGTTCGTCCCCGTAAGATTGTCGATGATTCCGATGGTCGCAGTGATTTTTGGCTCATCGGGAATATTGGCGTCGTTGTACGTTGAATTTCCTGTGTTTATTACTACAATCGGTAGGTGACTGCTTGTAAATGGCTGCCCGAATGACAAGAAAACGGACAGACTGAAAAGAGTTAATAGAAGTGATTTCATCTTAGTATAATTAATAATTCGTGTATATTAAACATGGGAGATGAAGAATACCCTACCCCCTTGATCAGATTTGAGTGTGGAGTGTGAGTTGAATGGACGGACTAAGGTAGTTATACTAATTTGTAACGGAACAAGATTATGACGAAGTCGTAATCCTTGCGTACTTTAACTAACACATTCAACACTAAAAACTTTGGGCCCCTTGCGCCTTTGCGGTTGAACAGTATTCTGGGCATCCAATGTCCCGCCAAGCATAAATTATTTAGCCTCCTTCTGAAAATAATCAAACACAATCTTCGCTTTGGCATTCCCAATGACCTCTGCCAATTCTTCGTGTGATGCTTTTTTCACACCTTGGATGGACTTAAAATTGCGAATCAATTCCTCAAAGGTCTTCTCGCCTATGCCTTTAATCTGTGTGATTTCAGAAACGAGAGCGGCCTTACTTCGTTTGTTTCGATGGTGCGTAATTCCAAAGCGATGGGCTTCGTTGCGTAAATGCTGAATCACCTTTAAACTTTCAGAGCGCTTGTCGATGTAGATAGGATAGGAATCTCCCGGAAAGAAAATCTCCTCCAACTTTTTCGCGATCCCAACGATGGCAATTTGTCCACGTAAATCCAAATCATCCAAAGCTTTCACCGCCGATGACAATTGTCCCTTTCCACCATCGATCACAATGAGTTGAGGCAACGGTTGCTCTTCCTCTTTCAAACGCTTGTAACGACGAAAAACGGCTTCTTCCATCGATGCAAAATCATCCGGGCCATCCACTGTTTTAATATTGAAATGGCGATAATCCTTCTTACTCGGCTTGGCATTTTTGAAGACGACACAGGCCGAAACCGCATGCGTTCCATGAAAGTTCGAGTTGTCAAAACATTCGATGTGCACCGGCAAAGTATCCAGACGGAAATCTTTACGAATGGTCTCCAAAATACGTTCTGTATGGCGCTCCGGATTTACAATTTTCTCGTGCTTACGCTTTTCCAGTTGATAGAATGTGGCGTTTCGCGTGGAAAGCTCCACCAACGACCTCTTATCTCCGCGCATAGGCGTGAAGAAGGAATATTCCTCAGTATCCAAGTCCATTGGATTTGTCACCAAAACTTCTTTCGATTGACTGTGGAATCGCTCGCGCATTTGAGGCAATACATATTGTATGATGTCGGCCTCAGATTCGTCCAGCTTTTTGGTTACTTCGACTGTCAAACCATGAATAATGGCTCCGTTGTTGATCACTAAATAATTCACGAAGGCCATTTTTGAATCTTGTACTAGTGTGATCACATCAACAGCGTGAATCGTCGGAGACACCACAGTCGATTTCGCCTGATAGCGTTGAATCGTATCAATTTTCTTCTTGACACCTTGAGCTTCCTCGAATTCTAAATTCTCAGCATGTTGTTGCATCATTTCTTTCAACGAACGAATAACTGCGCCAAGATTTCCCTTCAAAATGTGCTGAATATCTTTGATGTATTGGTCGTATTCTTCCGCCGTTTCTTTTCCCTCACAAGGGCCTTTGCAATTTCCAAGGTGGTATTCCAAGCATACTTTATGTTTCCCTTCTTTGATTTTCTTATCAGACAAATCCAGCGCACAAGAACGTAAGGGATAAACATCACGGATCAGTTCCAATAGGGTATTTACCACTTTAACACTTGGATACGGGCCGTAGTACTTCGATCCGTCCTTAATGACACGGCGTGTGGTAAACACTCTCGGGAAAGGTTCGTTTTTGATGCAAATCCACGGGTAGGTTTTGTCATCTTTAAGTTGAATGTTGTACTTCGGCTGGTACTTCTTAATCAAGTTATTCTCTAGAAGCAAGGCATCCAATTCGCTATCCACGACGATGTACTTGATGTCGAAAATTTGTCGCACCAACATGCGTGTTTTGCCAGAATCCTGATTTTTATTGAAATACGACGAAACTCTTTTTTTAAGGTTCTTCGCCTTTCCGACGTAAATGATGGTGTCGTTCTTATCGTAATACTGATAAACTCCCGGTTTATCGGGTAGCACCTTGAGTTTGTTCCTAATTTTCTCCGACACCTCCGCCATAAGACTAAAAGTATATTATTTATACATTCGAAAAAATGAAAAGCATGAAATATCTACTCTTTGCGGGATCTTTGATTCTATTCGCCTTGCTTATGGGATGCAATTCACCTGAGTCGAAAGTTGAGAAAAGGGCCGACGAAATTTGCGAGTGCGTGAAGGAGACCGGGATCACCGATTTGGATGTCTTCAGTCTGCAAGACCGATCTGAAATGAGAGCAGTGGAGCAAAAAACGCAAAAAGTACTTCCCCGCAAATTATTGAAGGTGTTCAGAAAAATTGAGCAGGATCTTGATTACTTAAGTCTAGAGAAGAAAAAGAGATATACGCGCGAACTAATGAAAGCGCTGGTTGATACGGAATGCATGGACGAGACCTTGAATAAGATTCCCTACAGTCTGTTGGGTCTTGGTTTGGACAAGATGGAAGAGCAAATCAATCAGCAGGGAAGGAGCCGACGTGCAACCGAACGAGAAGCGGAAGAAGAGGCTGTTTATTAATCCTCCGAGATCAATTCGTACAAAGCGTCAAGGTTCGGTGAGATGATGATCTCAATTCGACGATTCTTTGCTTTGTTGTTTGGATCCACTGGATGATACTCAGATCTTCCTGCAGCCATCAATTGCTTCGGATCCATGTTGGAATTCCCAAGCATGATTTCAATCACCGCCGTCGCGCGGAGCACGGAAAGTTCCCAGTTATTCTTAGGATGCTTGGAGCTGTTCATTGGATCGGTATCCGTATGACCTTCCACGATGATTTCCAATTCTTTTTCATTTTCTAGTACGGTGGCCAACTCAACTAGGGCGCTTTTCCCATTCGGTTCTACGACCGTGCTTCCAGAAGCAAACAACAATTTCGCTTCAAGACTCACATAGATTTTACCATTGCGTTCTTCAACACTCAATCCCTGAGACTCGAAATTCTTTAGTGCCTTGGTTACTTTTTCCTTAAGCAATCGTGTAGCTTCTTCTTGCTGGCGGATGATTTCCTGAAGGTTTTTTAATTCTTCCTGTTGTTCGGTAATCAGTTCCTGTTGTTTTTTAAGATCAGCTTCTTTCTTTAACAAGGCATCTTCCTTTTTTTGAAGCTCAATACGATCGGCCTCCAATTCAGCGCTGAGCTCCGCAACATCTTTCGCCCCACTCAAACGCAATTTGTTATAGTTCACCTCAAGTGCTTCAATCGTTGCCACTTGTTTATCGTACTTGGCGCGAAGCAAGCGGTAATCGGCTCCCATCTTCGCAGAGTCCGCTACAAGTTGATCCAATTGTTCTGCGGCCAATTCATACTTTGCTTGATAGTCCTTCGAGCTCGCCTCATAGTTCAAAGCATCATTCTTGTACTTTGCCAACGATTCACTGCATTCCCGTTCTTTCTCTAAAAGTTCATTGTATTTCTTCGCGGGCACACATGAGAAAAGAAGTCCACCAAAAGCAATACAGGCAACAAGATATTTCATAATGACACTATTATATATATACAAAGATCATGTATTGAAGAGCCTTGTTGAGAGCGATCGATTAGAACTTTTGCACACTTTCAATTGGATAAGGAAAGAAGCTCACTGGATTTTTGTGGAACTTTCATTAAACAAAATCATCCGTTTTTGAAGAAAACTGACCCTAAATCGGTTGAAATCAGTTTAAAAAGGGTCAATTTATAGTTATCATTTAACTTTTTTAACAATTAGCCGAATCCCGCTAAAATAAAGGCTTTGCGTTTATTACCATGGTAATTAAACCACTATTAGCAAGAAAAATGTTTAACGAAATATTGGAATAGTTAAACATTGTGTTGTATGTTTGTTGAACTATTTCGGTAATCAATTAAACAAAACAACATGAAAAAGATGTTACTACCCATTAAAGCAATATTCTCAGCAGCAGCGTTGAGCATGATGACTTTTGGGGCATCGGCTCAAACAAACGTATTTGACGATGTCATCGTTCCAAGCCCGAATCACACGAGTTTGGAAGCGGCAATTTTAGCGGCGAACCTTCAAGGTGCGCTACAGGATCCAACTGCCTCTTTAACAGTATGGGCTCCAGACGATCAAGCATTTGACAACTTAGCAACAGCGCTCGGAACTACAGTGCCGGGACTTCTTGCTTTGCCAAATCTTGATCAAATTTTGTTGTACCACGTTTTTGGAACAACAAACAACGCAGCGTCTCTATCTAATGGACAAATTGAAACTCCATTGAACGCGGCAAATACAGTAAAAATTACTGTAACAGGAACAGGAGATGTATTCGCTAACCAAGCACAGGTGAATGCAGCTGATCTTCCTGCAGACAACGGAGTGGTTCACTCTTTGGACGCAGTTATTTTGCCAGGAGAAACTGTGGCGGATATTGCAATTGACAATAACTTCTCTACGTTGGTAACAGCAGTTGTGACAGCAGAATTGTTGCCAGCATTGACAGATCCATTCGCAACATTGACAGTATTTGCTCCAGATAACACAGCATTTGACGATTTAGCGACTGCATTGGGTGTTACTTTGAACGACATCCTTGCATTACCAAACTTGCAAGACATCCTATTGTACCACGTATTAGGAACAGAAGTGGATGCGGCAAGCGTAACGAACGGTGGAATTGTTCCGGCATTGAGCCCAACAAACACGTTGAAAACGACGGTAACTGGTACAGGAGATGTATTCGTTAACCAAGCGCAAGTTGTGTTGACTGACTTGACAGCGGACAACGGATTGGTTCACACAATGGACGCTGTTGTATTGCCAAATGAAACAGTAGCTGATATCGCGATCGATAACAACTTCTCTACTTTGGTAACAGCAGTTGCAACAGCAGAATTGTTGCCAGCAGTGACTGATCCATTCGCAACATTGACAGTATTTGCTCCAGACAACGCAGCATTCGACGATTTGGCAGCAGAGCTTGGAGTAACATTGAACGATATCTTGGCATTGCCAAACTTGCAAGATATCCTATTGTACCACGTACTTGGATCTGAAGTGGATGCGGCAAGCGTAACAAACGGGGGAATTGTTCCAGCATTGAGTGCAACAAACACGTTGAAAACTACTGTAACTGGAACAGGAGACGTATTCGTTAACCAAGCACAAGTTGTATTGACTGACTTGACAGCAGACAACGGGTTGGTTCACACAATGGATGCGGTTGTATTGCCAAACGAAACTGTTGTTGACGCGGCAATCGATAACAACTTCACAACATTGACTACAGCGGTTGTTACTGCTGAATTGCTTCCTGCATTGACAGATCCATTTGCAGAGTACACAGTATTCGCTCCATCGGATCAAGCATTTGATGATTTCGTTGCAGACGCAGGAATCACATTGAACGATTTGTTGGCATTGCCAAACTTGGCAGACATCCTATTGTACCACACATTGGATTCAGAAGTATTGTCTACAGGATTGACTGCTGGTAACGTGACTACAATGGAAGGAAGCGACGTGGTTGTGAACCTTACAGGAGGTGTATTCATCAACGATGCTGAGGTTACATTGGCAGACGTAGATGTAGACAACGGAGTGGTTCACGCAATCAATAAAGTATTGGATCCAGCTACGGCATCATTGGACGAGAACACTATCGTAGTGAACTTGTATCCAAACCCAGCTACTGAGTTCATCACAGTGGCAGCGGATCAAGAAATTAACGCAATCCAAGTAGTATCCATGAATGGAGCAGTATTGAAAACGATCAATGCTACAGGAGGAGAAATGAATATTGATGTGACTGATTTGGCATCAGGACAGTACTTGCTAGTAGTGAACACTGCAGCAGGAGCTAGCCAATCAGCTTTTAACGTTAAGTAAAGAATATAGTGTAGGGTTAGGTCTGTAGCGTTTATAGGTTAGGGGAGACCTAGCAGAGTTCCCCCCTCTATTCATCGCTCGTTAAACCCAAGCGCAAAACATTCGTGTAAGGTTGATTTGAGGCTCAAGATTTTATTGGGAGGAGAACATTCGAACTCCTCCCTTTAAAAAGCAGAGAAGGAAGAAATCAATTTACACAAACGACTATAGTGTAGGGTTAGGTTTGTAGCGTTTATAGGTTAGGGGGAACCTAGCAGAGTTCCCCCTCTATTTAAAGCTCAATCAGAATCCAACAAGAAATTAGTGTAAGGTAGATTTTGAGCAGAAGGAAGTCAGGGGGAGACTTCACAAAGACTCCCCCTTTCTAAGAGCAAGATGGAAAATCACCAGAACACAAACGATTATAGTGTAGGGTTAGGTTTGTAGCGTTTATAGCTAAAGAGGGGCTGAGCAGAGCCCCTCTTTTTTTGGTTATAAACACGAATTCCGAACTCACCTTATTTGTACATTTGAATAGAAACAAGAATTATGTTTGGATTAGGGAAGAAGGGAACCGACGGAGTTCCTAAGAGCATTTACGATATTGAAATCAATAAGTTGGATGGTACGCCATTGGATTTGGAAGCCCTGAAGGGAAAGAAAGTGATGTTCGTGAACGTGGCGTCAAAATGTGGATTAACTCCGCAATACGAAGGATTGGAAAAATTGCATCAAGAGCATGGCGGTCAATTGGAAATCATCGGTTTGCCGTGCAATCAATTTGCTTTTCAGGAGCCGGGAGATGCAGCACAGATTCAAGAGTTCTGTCAGAAGAATTACGGCGTAAGCTTCACAATTACTGAAAAGATCAAAGTGCGTGGGAAAGATCAGCACGATATCTACTCTTGGCTCACAAACAAAGACATCAATGGAAAATTCAGTTCATCGGTAAAATGGAATTTCCAAAAGTACCTTGTTTCAGAAAATGGTGAGTTGGAACAGAAATTTGCTCCAACGGTAGAACCAATGAGTGAGGAAATTATAAAGGCAATCTAATGGAAATTCAACACAAAGCAGAAGGCTCAAAAGGAATGTTCTTCTATGAGGAAAACGGAGAAATTTTGGCCGAAATGACCTATTCCATGGCAGGAGAAACGCGCATGATTATCGATCACACACATGTCGATGAGGTATTGAAAGGAAAAAGCGTAGGAATGCAATTGCTCAACAAAGCGGTGGATTTCGCACAGGCGAACAAGTTGGAAGTATTGCCTTTATGTCCCTTCGCCGCAGCGATGTTCAAGAAGAAGCCGGAGATTCAGGATGTGTTGAGGAAATAACCCACTATGTATGATTTTGACGGAGCAGCTGATCACCTCCAATCACTTCAGCATTACGAAAGCGATCCAGAAGCAGGTGGCGTTCTGCCTGCATTATTACTGGGTGGACTTTTTCTTTATTTCATATATCTCATCGTTTGGTATGTGATTAAAAGTTGGAGTAATCCCGATGTAGTAGATGAAAATTTAAGTAAGAATAGATTGGCACTGGCCTATATCAGTCTAAGCGCCCAAATGTTACGAAAAGAAGTAGCGGATGTACGTGAAAAGACAAAATACATTCAATCGTATATTCACAAGCACTTTCCCAATCAAATTGATAGTTTAAGTTATGATTTGAACATCGCGATCCATGATTCGGTACCTGCAGTAAAAACAGCCCTTTGGATTAAAACGCATTTGAATCATAAAGACTGATTGCAGGTTTTGTATTTTCTCGCAGGCCTTGCTTTCGTTGATGGGCGTTTTAATACAAAGGAGCTTACCTTTCTTCGTGATTTGCAATCTCAATTGGAATTGTCTCCCAAGGAGTATGATCAAGTTATAGCGATGTACACCCAACGCTAAAAGAGAGGTGAAGAAAGCCTACCGCCAATTAGTAAAATTGCACCACCCAGATCGTTTTGCTTCGGAAGCAAAGGAACAACAAGAAATTGCGCAAGAACGTTTCGTTGAAATTCAGAAGGCGTATGAGTTAATTGAGGCGACGTATTGATAGGGTCATAAATTATCTCACTTACTGCGCTTTATTTTCTCAAATTCGACATTTCTCGAATTGTATATTTCTAAAATTCTAGTAATGTTCATTTTTTCTTACTAACTTCTTAAGGCGCGTCAATCGCTGACATTCCAAATCATTCTCTCAATTCAATGCTCAAAACAGCCATCATTCTCGGTGCTTCCGGCCTAACAGGAAGTCTTCTCCTTCAACAACTCCTTGAAGACGATCGCTACGATTGCATAAAGCTCTTCGGTCGCTCGAAAATCGACGTGGATCACAAAAAAGTACAGCAGTTCAACGGTGATTTACTTCGACTAGAAACGTTTACAGAAGATTTCAAAGGAGACGAAGTCTATTGCTGCATTGGTACCACCAAAAAGAAGACGCCCAACGAAGAGCAGTATCGTAAAATTGATTTCGGAATTCCAGTTGCTGCCGCCGAATTGTGCAAGCAAAACGGAATCAACACCCTAGTCATTATTTCTTCTGTAGGCGCCAATGAAAAGAGCTCCAGCTTTTACCTCAGAACAAAAGGGGAAATGGAAAATGCCGTCTTGGAACGAAAGATTCCTAATACGCACATCTTACGCCCATCACTAATCGTTGGCAACCGAAACGAACATCGTGGGGGAGAGAAATTCTCCATTGCAATGATGAAAATCTTCAATCCAATTTTATTCGGCGGGATGAAGAAATACCGATCGATCAAAGCAGGAAAAATAACCCAAGCTATGATCAAACTGGCTAACTCGGAGAGTAAAAAACACATCTTCCAATCCGACGAAATCCAAGCTCTGTAAAAGTATCTTCTTATTAAGGTTATGACGAAGTCGTAATCCCTTGCGTACTATACACCATGGCTTAATTGCGACTTTGCGCCCCTAGCGGTAAAAAAAACACGCTAGTCATCTTACAGTAAATTCCATCACAAAAAAAGGCCCGCATCGAAATGCGAGCCTCTTACTATTCGTTTCTAAAATCTATTCAATCACGAAGCGTTTCTGTACACTTCCACTGACAGTTTCAATCGTTACGATGTACGTCCCCGGAGCGAGCGATTGCACGTCCAAAATAGCGAGGTTGTTTCCAACTGCACCGTTCACCGCGTGCGCTTCCACTTGCTTACCTGTTAGATCCAAAATTCGAATTGTCGTTTTCTCAGAAGCCTCTAATCCAAAGGCAATGTTTAACTCATTCGAAGTCGGAACAGGATATACATTCACGTTGTCAATACCCGAATTTTCACCAATCCCAGAAATGATATCATCGGATGGCGCTCCAGCATATAAGTTGATGTTATCCAAGAAGAAGTTATTCCCTCCATCAGATTCAAACGCGAACTTCATGCGGAAATCTCCCGTAAAGAAGTTGTCCGTGATATTGATCATGTGAACCGTCGTCCAATCTGAAGTATCAGATGGATACCAAGCCGTTGTAGCTGTCAAAGGTGAAAGCAAATCACCAAACATCGTTTTACGAACCACCCAGTTATCTTCACAGCCTTCCGTTACAGAAACACGCAAAAACTCATTGTTGCTCGTTTGTCTCTTACGATACGCATAGCGGAAACTCATGGTCATTTCATCACCTGGGTTCAATGAACTCAAATCAATAGGCCCTGAAATCAATTCATCCGTCAATCCTGCCGATTGCGTGTAGTTGAACAGCATCGCACTTTTGCTTCCAGATAAAGCCGCTTGCGTTGTAATCAAGAACGCTACAGAGTTCCCCGGACTTTCCGTATCCCATTGATCAATGCTGAAGAAGTTGGTATAATTTTCAAATCCTTCAAAGTATGGAAGACCTGGCGTAGGCAAAACGGTAATCGCTCCAATCATGTTGATGGAATCTGTACCGAAACCGTTGTCAACTACCATAGCTACATCGTACGATCCCGGAGTTGAGTAACATACCGTTGGCGTCGCACTTGTCGAAGTTGCAGGGGTTCCCCCAGGGAAATACCACATGTAAGTAGAACTTCCAGTCGTGTTGATGGACTCATCGATCAAATCGAAGCAATGTCCAACGCCGGCATCAGGACAATCCACAGAGAATCCAGAGATTGGTGGTGCCCACAAACAACCAAATTCGGTCGTTGGTTTTTGAATCGCCACAGCGCGCTCACCACGAGCATCATTCGGCCCAAGAGCACGAACACTGAACCATCCGTCGTTCGCTGCTGGAATTTGAATCACAAAACTGTTCGTTGTTGTCGTTCCAATGGAATCCATATACTTCGTACCGAGCATACTTACCTCATATCCCGTAGCACCTGAAACTGGATTCCAAGTGAATTTCGCAGAATCTGGACACACCCATTCGAAGTTCAATCCGTTCGGTTGTTGCATAATGGTGAATACGTTCGGGCTTTCATCTGATTGAGCTCCACGAGAAATACGCACTTTCGCTTGACCTGTCAATACGTTTGGAGTGACCCAAGTAAAGTAGCGACGATCTGCATTCGGAGATCCGATGGTATTCCAAGTAGCTCCGTTATCAGTCGTGTATTCCAAATCAAAAGCTGTTGCACTTTCAGAAGCATCCCAACGAATGGTATTGCTTCCTGGAACGATTCCTTCGCCACCAATTGGGAACGTTAATACAACATCATCCATGATGAAATAGTACACCACGTAGTAATTTTGAGGCCCTTCAGGAATAGCAAACCCATCCACACTTACCGTATATGTTCCACTCGCAGGATCGGTAACAGAAACCTGTTCCATGTTGTTCAAGTCATCAACTCCAGTAGTTGCCGGTGTGTTCAATGCCGTTGCGTTTGGCGAGTGATCCAATAACCAAGGCAAGTGCGTAATGTTGTTCGGATCTTCAACCGTCATATTGATGTCGTTCACCAAGGCAATTGCAGCAGAAGTCGATCCTTCAAAATCTGTCCAGTACGTCATGATGCGCAACTCGCTAACTCCAGCAGGTACCGTAATCGTGTGCGTGTTTGTGGCACCCTGAGAAACATTGTCTTCGATATACTGGTTGTTGCTAATTACTTCGTAAGCAGCGCGGGCATTGATACGCCCCCATCCAAATCGGAAGTCTGGCCCAGTGTTCCCCAAATCTTCTCCTGTATTCAAAACAGCACCTTTGATAAGCGCGGCATCAGGATCATTTCCTCCATTCATATCACGGTAGGCATGATACAATTGAGCAATCGTTCCAGAAACCCCTGGACATGACATCGAAGTACCGGAAATGGTAAAGTAAATATTGTCTGGCCCTGTAGAAGTCACCGATGATCCAACGGCGCAAATGTCTGGCTTGATTCGACCATCTTCTGCCGGCCCTCGGCTAGAAGATCCAGCCAAAACGTCTGTGTGTGATAAGTTCCCAACGGCGATCACATTCTTTCCAGCCTTGTGACCTCCTGTAATGTTACCCCATCCAGCTCCAGCTCCGTATCCACAGTTATCTCCTCCGCTATTTCCCGCTGAGAAAACGTGCGTTAACTGAGGTCGATCGTGCACTTGCTGATCCAATTGACGAGCCAAAGATGTATAACCAGAGTTACATCCATTACTGTAACTTTTAGAGGTAATTACGACCTCGTCATTGTCAAACAAACCTGGGAATAAATTGTAGTTGTTGTTGCTAGAGTTGTACACATCTAGGTCTACTCCATTCGCCATTCCTCGGTTATCTGGATCAAGGTTTCCAGCCCCCATAATGGTTCCAGAAACGTGATCTCCGTGATCGTTCGCAGGGTTCGTTGAACAACCTGCACAGTTCGACTGGTCAATACGTCCGGTATAGTCAATGTGCGGCCCGATAGCTCCATCGTCCTGCATCATAACTGTTACACCTTCTCCATTGTATTTCAAACCGGGGCCATATTCAGAATACAAAGTATTGCTTCGATGGTTGGTTCTTCCAACAAGGTTTTCAGGTTGACCTTCGTCCGGCAAGGTTTCGAAATAATAAAACCCTGGTAAGGCATACAACGCATCTAATTGATCCAACGGAACACGAACATTCATCGTATTGCGTGCTGCATTATGCGAAACCAAAGTTCCTCCGATGCTTGCCAATTGTTCTGTTGCATGATCTTCATTAAACGGAGCAAAGTAAGCACCGATCAATTCTATTTGATCCTCGCCAAACAATGTCCAATGCGGATAATTTTTATCACGAAGGATTTCCGTCAGCTTGAATTCCGGTTCGATTTCCACTACGATGGCATTGTTCAAAGCAGAGAAATCAGCGTTCACTGAAACCGACGCGTAGAAAGCGTTTCTCGGCAAATAATCGTAAAGGGAAAACCCGTATTTACGCAATTCATCTTTCATTGCGTTTGTCGGAATTTCATCAAAGACAATGATTCGTAAGTATTGATTGTCAATAACTTCGCTGGTGTTCCAATCCTTCACAGAAACATCTGGAACGACATAGTCCCCTGAGCGCAGGAGCAGCTGTGATTCTTGAGCATTACTTGTGACAGGAAGAATAACCGCCAGCAGCAAGGCTGCCACAGAGATTCGTTTCATAAGTACATGAGTATTAAGTTCAGCCTACAAGATACGAATAAAAGCAACGCAGACCAAGACTCACTCGAAGAGTGGACAGCTTGCCGTACCTGTTCTTTCCGGCTTACAGGTCGTGAATCGAAGGGAGATTTCGTGCGTGTTATTTGCTACGGATTGAATGCGCGTGATGCTGTAATCAAATGTGTACGCAATGGCGAATTGTTCTTTGATCTTATAAACCGCCGTCGCATTGATGGCATCACCCACTCGGAAACCAACACCGAAGCCAAAAACGTTATTGTAATCGGCATGAAGATTTAAGTCCAATGAAGCTGGACTTCTTGGTGGAATACGCAGGTTGATGCCCGGGAGCAACGTCCATTCTTCGCGAATCGCCCAACGATATCCTCCGTTCAATGAAACATGAAAACGATGTCTAGAATCGGTGCCGACATCTTCCCAAGGTGAGCGAAACAAATTGCGGAAAATCAGTCCTCCGTAATAATTCGTCGAATTCCACCAGGCACCAAATGAGGCATCCGGTGAAAGATTGTTCGACTGCTGTAACACCGATGGATCAGGATCGTGTGTCGTTAAATCGGAAGGATCATATCCAGTTTGAACTACACCTCCATAAACTCCTAATGACAATCGGTTGTCTTGCGTAAAGTTGAAATGAGCGGCATAAGCGAGGTTCAATCGCGACATGGAAAGTGGGCCAAATTGATCCGTTTCGAATTTAAATCCTGTTCCATGTCTGGCGCCAAAAACACGACGTCTTCGCGCCTGTAGTGGAATACTCAAACTCAAAAATCCTGATTGCGGTGACCCTTCAAACCCCAGCCACTGATTGCGATACAAAGTATGCACATCGATACATTGCTTGATTCCGGCGTGCGCGGGATTGATGGCAAATTGATGCAAATACCACTGTGAATATTGAGGTAATTGTTGCGACCAACTCTGATGGGAAAGGATCAGAAAAGAAAGTAGGAAAAGCGCTCTTCTCATCGAATCAGGGTTATGGTTCCCTTGTACTGAGTCCCGTTACTATCGTTGAGATCAAGTACAAAATAGTACACGCCTTCCGCATGATTTTCGCCGTCCCACATTTTCGCTTTCGAATACGCAGCTGTCTGGAATACCTTCTGTCCCCATCGCGTGAAAATTGCCATTTGATTGTCAGGATATAACTCCAAACCGTCGATTTCCCATGAGTCGTTTACATTGTCTCCGTTCGGAGAAAATGTGTTCGGAATATCAAGCAAGTCATCTACTATGATCGTGACGTATGCCGTATTGCTGCATCCGTTTTCTGTGGCCGTAAGAGCGAAGGTCGTTGTTTCATCGACCGTTGCAAAAGGATTCAGAGCCGAGGTGTCGCTTACCAAAAAGGGAGGAGACCACGCCCACGAGGATGCGTTGGTGGATCCGTTTAACTGCACCGTAGAACCCGTCGGAACGGAAATATTATTTCCGGCATCAACCTGAACGGATTGAATAGTGATCGCAACCGCAGTCGACTGAACGGGGATCGGACAAACATTGTAGCAAGTGTTGCTCACAGATACCACATCTCCATCCGCTAATCCAGAGGATTGAAAGAAGGGATCGGTTGTGGTTGCTACCAAATTTCCATTCACGAACCAAGAGAAATCACTCGTGTCTGGGCAATCGGTCAATGCCACTGTGTAAGTTACGATCTCGTTTTCACACGCAATAGGAGTGGTGGTGTTCACCGCCGATGTTGGTGGAATTCGATCTACCGATACGCCGGATATTTGGAGTTCAAACGTACATTCCGCCGGCTCGGTAATTCCTGCTCCATTGTTGTCTCCGTCGACAATTAAATAATAGGTTGTATTTGGAAGCAATCCCGCAGCCGTTAGTGCGAAATTGGCCGTTTCATCAAAGTGGCAGGTTCCAATTTGCGTATATGTATTTGCTGCACAAGGAGTTGTTGCCTCTACCAAAACAGCTTGCAATTCATTGTCTTGCCCTGGATTCGTTTCGAAGACTAGATTGGTAAAATCGATTTGAACATTTCCTCCTGCCGTATTCGTTGTGAATTGAAACCAGATGGTATTATCGGGAGCGAAACAGTAATTGAAGTCGTCCTCGCAATTGACGCACCCCACGATGTTCGCATCAATGTTGTTGACCGAGAAAGTGGTGCCGGGACATAACTCGAGCGCATTTTGACAAACGCTGTAGGATTCCTGAGCGATGACGTAAGGCCCAGAGAATAACGCCGTTAACAATAAAATAACAACAGTTCGCATATCCCCTTAAAACGCTTGATTTTTCTAGTTATTCTAACAAATTTAAGATATTTTTGGTCACCTAAAACTTAAAAATAATACTTGTAATACCGCCCGTTTGGCGGTTTGGCACAATTCTGGAAGAGGCGTGTACACAAATCGTAAAATCGTTGCTTATGAAAAAGTTGATTACCCTAGCATTTTGTTTGTATGTAATGCCCGGGCTGTTCGCACAGAGCATTCAGCGTTACGACTCCAACTCCCCATGGTTTTTGGGATTGAACGTTGGAGCCGCTTGGAACTCGACGGATATCCAAAATGAAACCAACGCAGGTTGGGGATTCACTTTTGGTAGAAGTTTTACAACAAGACCAGATGCCCTGTTCGCATGGGATCTGCGTTTGCGTTACCTCCAAGGGAACTGGTATGGACAGGATTATGACTCTACAAACCTTAACGGTTACGAAGGCTATACTCCGCCAGAATACCAAGCGTATGCTGATAACCCAGGATATACCTACAATAACTTTTCAGCGCGTAATCATCATCTAGGATTGGAATTGGTGTTGCACGCAAATCGATTGCGTCAGCGTACCGGATGGGATCCTTACATTTTTGGAGGAGCGAACATCACTTGGAACCAGACCTTATCGGATTTGATAGATAGTGATTCCTCTTTCGGATTTACAGGTCAATACGATTACGATCCAACATTTAATTCAACCACGTTGCCCGGTGGGGCCTTTTTGGATGGCGTTTATGAAACAGCCATGAACCCGGGAAGCGTTGGAAACAATGAGTACAACGTAGACTTCATGCCGAGCATCGGAGTTGGACTTGCGTACTACCCAGGCCCGCGATTCGCTCTTGGATTGGAGCACATGTCAACTTTCACACGTAAAGATGATTGGGATGGATATACAGATCCAACACCAGGACTTTGGGGTCGTGAAAACGATATTTACCACTACACGAGCTTCTTCCTTCGATTCCATTTGAGAGGAAGCGGATCGGTAAACACGAATAACAACACAACGAACAACATTGCACCGTGTCCGGATCCAATTATCCAGTTGCAGCGTCCGAACGTAAGCAGCACAACGGTTGAAAATCAAGTGTACGCATTCCGTGCGAAGATTGAAAACATCAACAGCATTCAGAATGTACGTGTTCGTGTGAACGGAGTGGAATCAAGCAATTTCTTCTACAGCACAACAACAGGTTTTTTGGAAGGAAGTGTGGTATTGAATCAGGGATCGAACAACATTCAGGTGGTAGCAACGAACTCTTGTGGTTCGGATATGGAAACAGTAACGATTAACTACAACCCATGTCGTGCACCTATCGTTCGATTTATTGACCCATCTCAGAACAGCATCAACGTTGACAATCCAGTGTACCGAGTTCGTGCGAGCATCGCCAACGGTGGATCAATCAACTATACTGTGAACGGAGTTACTTCTTCGAACTTCTTCTACCAGCAAGGAAACGGAAGCTTTGAGAGCACAGTAACACTTCAAGAAGGATCGAACACGATTACGATTACCACAACAAACGATTGTGGAACAGATACAGAAACGATCACAATTAACTACTCAGATTGTGAAGATCCACGAGTGAACTTCCTTTCAGGAAACGGATCTGTGATCAACGTAAACACTTCCAGAGCATTGGTTCGAGCAACCATCTTCGGAATTGATAACCGAAATGCAATTGGATTCCGTGTGAATGGATCGAACCGATCGTTCAACTACAACACGGGATCAAACCAACTGGAAGCAAATGTATTGTTGTCGCCAGGAGCGAACCGTATCGAAATTACAGTTGGAAACGATTGTGGTACTGACATCGAATCCATTACAATTAATTATACGCCTTGTACGAGTCCAATGGTGAACATCTTGACGCCAATTCGTTCAGGAATTACAAATACGAGCGGAACGCAGTTGGTGGAAGCATCAGTTACCAATGCGACGAACGTGAGCCAGATTCAAATGTTGGTGAACGGAGTGCAGGTAGCAGGTGGAAACTTCAACCCAGTAACACGCATCTACACGAACACGGCAGCATTGAATGCTGGAACGAACATCATCCAGATCATTGTTACCAACGATTGTGGAAGCGACTCTGAAACAACAAATGTATTGTACGAAGTGAACTGTCCGCTTCCAATGATTTCATTGGCATCGACAATCACATCAACGCATCAGTCTACATTGCCAATTCAGTACGTAGTTCAAAACGTGACTTCTGCAAGCCAGATCACACTTACATTGAATGGTGTACCGGTACAAGGAGGATTCTTCAACAGCCAGTCGAATGTATTCTCAGCGACCTTGGCATTGTCTGAAGGAGCCAACACAATTACCATCAACGCAACAAATAACTGTGGTGCAGATAGCGAGACGATCGTTGTGTACTACACGCAGCCGTGTGACGATCCAATCATCGCGATGATCAATCCATTCGGAAGCCAGTTATCTGTAACAGATGCGCAGTTTGATGTACAAGCGATTCTTCAGAATGTGTCTAGCGCAAACGACGTAGAATTGTCAGTGAATGGCTCTATGGACATCTCTGGATCGTACAACCACATCACGCAGGTGTACCATAACAGCATCACGTTGCAGCCTGGATTGAACACAGTAATTATGTCTGTGGACAACGGATGTAGCGAAGTAACGGAAGTATTCGTGATCGATTACTCGCCATGTTTGCAGCCTATCGTATCGATTACTTCTCCAATTGGAGGAAGCACGCAAAATGCGAATACAGTTGTTACAGCAACAGTATTGAACGTAGCGAATGCGAATGATATCGAAGCGATTGTAAACGGAGTTGTGTACTCTGGAACATACAATGCTACAACTGGAGCGTTCAGCGCGAACGTACCGTTGAACTCTGGATTGAATAACATTCAGGTAGTAGCAACGAACGAATGTGGAACGATTTCACAATCTACTTCGATCACATATGCGCCTTGTACGCCACCGTCTGTTCAGTTTGTAACGACACCACGTGGATTGAGAAATACGCAGTCGGTGACTATTGAAGCACTTGTAACAGGTGTAAGCAACGCAAGTGAAATTACAGCGACGCACAACGGAAACGCAGTTCAAGGATCGTACAATGCAACGACAAACATGTACACGTTCACAGTGACGTTGGTTAATGGATTGAACACGATTACTGTTACAGCATCGAATGATTGTGGATCAGATTCTCAATCAACGACAATTAACTACGTTGAGCCTTGTGATGCACCGCAAGTGAGTATCACGTCTCCTGCAAGCGGAATGACTGCAGCGAACAACACAGTTCAATTGTCAGCATCGATTGCCAATGTAACAAGTGCAAGTCAAGTACAGTTGTTGGTGAATGGAACCACGCAGTCAGGAAACTTGAATGTAACGACTGGAGCCTTCACAGCAACAATAAACTTGTCGCAGGGATCGAACTCAATTCAAGTAATTGCAACAAACGACTGTGGATCCGCATCAGAAATGGTAACAGTATTGTTCCAGCCTTGTTTGGCACCGACAGTTCAGTTGGTAGCACCTCAAGCGGGAACAACGCAGAATGGAACTACAACACTTCAAGCGGTTGTAACGAACGTAAGTTCAGCGAATGAGATTTCGTTGACAGTGAATGGATCACCAGTATCTGGATCTTACAACACAACATCGAACATGTTCACAGCGAACATCACACTGACAAATGGTTCGAACAACATCGTTGTTGCAGCAAGCAATCAGTGTGGTAACGACAGCAAGTCTGTGACGGTAACGTACAATGAGCCTTGTTTGTCACCGCAAGTGAGTATTGCAACACCAATGAACAATGCACAAGTGGCAACGAACACAGTACAGCTTGCAGCAACGATTGTAAATATTTCAACTGCAGGAGAAGTGCAGCTGTTGGTGAATGGAGCGACGGTTAACGGTTCTTATAACAGTACGACGCACCAATACACTGCAACGGTATCATTGCAAAGTGGAAACAACATCATTGAGATCATTTCATCGAATGATTGTGGTACTGCGACGGAAACGGTGAACGTAACGTACAGCCCTTGTGTGACGCCATCGATTCAGATTGTGTCTCCATTGCAGACAACAACAACGAATGCCAATGTGAACTTGCAAGCGGTGATTACCGAAGTGGCATCTGCAAACGATATCAATGTTACATTGAATGGAAACGCGGTAAGCGGAACGTTCAACACAACGACGAACACGTTTAGCGCTCCATTGACATTGACAAGTGGAAATAACACAATCGAAATCACGGCAACGAACGCTTGTGGAACAGATAGTCACACAAGAACAATTACGTACGATGAGCCTTGTAACACACCTCAGATTACATTTAACTCACCAGTGAATGGATCAACGGTTGCGAACAACATGGTTCAGGTATCTGCTACTGTAACCGGAGCAACGGGAGCAGGAAGTGTTCAATTGGTTGTGAACGGAATCCAGCAGTACATTGCACTGGATCAGAACGGAGGGTTGAGCTCGAACATTTCACTGAACCAAGGAGCGAACGCTATCGTATTGACAGCAACGAATGCTTGTGGTACTGTTACAGAAACGTTGAATGTTAACTACCAGCCATGTGTGGCGCCATCTGTTCAGATTACTTCTCCGCAAGCAGGAACTTCAGCGAACCAAACGGTTACTGTTGTAGCGAATGTAGCAGGAGTTGCAGGTGAATCTGGTGTACAAGCAACAGTAAATGGAAGCGGAGTAACAGGTACATACGATGCAAATGCCGGAACATTCACGGTTCAAGCAACATTGGTAGCTGGAACGAATACAATTGTAGTTCAAGCATCTAATGAATGTGGAGTGGACGGAGCAACATTGACTCTCGTTTACGATGAGCCATGTGATGAACCAACGGTTACCATCTCTTTACCAGCAAATGGATCGGAGACATCTGATGATCATGTGAACCTTAGCGCAACGGTGATGAATGTAACGAGTGCTTCTGAAGTGGTTGTTACTGTAAACGGAAGTGTTGTTTCAGGTGGATCGTACAACAGTTCTACGAACATCTACACGACATCTGTACCATTGATCGATGGAACGAACAACATCGTAGTTACTGCCACGAATAACTGTGGTAGCGCAAACGGTCAAGTTACAGTGGATAAGATATCTGAGCCAACCATGTTGATTTGTTATCAGCCGTCTGGAAGCTCAAGTCCACAGGAAATGGAAATTCCAGTTTCGGAATGGCCAATTTATCAGGCTGATGGAGCTACGAAAGGGCCTTGTCCTACTGAGTGTGGACCAAGATTTAACCCTGGTAACGCTGATTGGGAGTTCTGTTTGGTAACGCCTTCAGGAACGTACAGCAGAGACGACTTGGCGAACAACAGTTCATTCTCGTACTCCGGGCCGGCAAGTTCAATTTTCTTCAAGCCGATCGCTGGAGGAGGTGACGCTACTGTAAACGGATCACCTTACTCATTGCAAAATGGACAGTACTACTTGTTCCAAGGAGTATTGACGGTAAGCGTAAGTACATCCAACCCAGGATCGATGGGTCACTGGTCAGTTTGTATTGAAGCATCAAGTGTTCCAGCATTTGGAAATGGTGTGAACAGACCAACGAGCCCTTGTGAGAATGGTGGAACGGGAGTTATCAACCAAGGTGGGAATAACAACGGTTCTAACCAACAGAATGGAACAGGTGGAGGAACACAAACCAACACGTATGGCGGTCAAACCGGAGGAGGATTGATTCCAGGTGGAGGAGGTTCCACAACGAATACAGGAAGTGGAAACACTTCAGGTTCAGGAACAACTGGAGGTAACAATAACGGCGGCGGTAATAATAACGGCGGAGGAACGAACACTGGTGGAGGAAACTCTGGCGGAGGCGGCGGAACTGGAAACGGTGGCCGTGATCAAAACACAAATGGTTCGGGAACAATAAAGAGTCAACAGCAGGCGGCTCAAGAAGCGGCAGCTAAGAAGGCAGCTGAAGAGGCAGCAGCCAAGAAGGCGGCTCAAGAAGCAGCGGCTAAGAAAGCAGCTGAAGAAGCAGCAGCTAAAAAGGCGGCTCAAGAAGCAGCAGCCAAGAAAGCGGCTAAGAAAGCAGCTGAAGAAGCAGCAGCTAAAAAGGCGGCTCAAGAAGCAGCAGCCAAGAAAGCGGCTCAAGAGGCAGCGGCTAAGAAGGCGGCTGAAGAGGCAGCGAAGAAAAAGGCAGCAGAGGAAGCGGCTAAGAAAGCAGCTGAAGAAGCAGCGAAGAAGAAAGCTGCAGAAGAGGCAGCAAAAAAGAAGGCTGAGGAAGAGAAAAAGCCTGCTCCAGGACGAGGTGGAGGAGGTATCCGTTAAGCTTCAGAAATACTATTTGAAACCGCTCCGATTTCATTGTGAACCAGAGCGGTTTTTTTTGTGCATAAAATTGATCTCAAATGCTGAAAACATAAGAGAAGCACAAGTTTGTTTAAATGAATACATCTAACTATATTCGCAAACTCATTTAAGCAAAAATAATGGCACTAATTGGTAAAATTCGCGAGAAATCTTGGTTACTCTTAATCGTAGTCGGAGGCGCAATTGTCGTATTTATTTTCACTTCCGGAGGGCCTAACTTCGGCGGAGGAATCGAAGAGGAATACGGTATCGGACTCATGTACGGTGAGAAATTGGATCGCGATGCATTTAATTCGAAAGTGGAAGATGCACGAAGCATTGCTGAATCAAATGCAGCGGCTTCAGGTCAGCCTGTTCAGGAACCGAACGAAGACGCAATCTGGAATCAGTTCGTTGAAGAATCTTTGTTAGAGAAAGAATATGAGGCGTTAGGAATTCACGTGAGTGAAGACGAATTCGATGCATACCTCTATGCTCGTAACGGGTTCGATCCACTTCCGGATTTGATGAATACGTTCAAAGATGCGCAAGGGAACTTTGATCCGAAAGCCTTGGAAGCTCAGATCAACCAATTGAAAAACGACAAAAATCCTGAGTCTAAAAAGAGATGGGAGCAAACGAAAGATTACTACATGAAGTTGCGTCAACGTCAGAAGTACTTCGATATCGTTTCTCAAGGGATGTATGTTACAAAGCTTGAAGCGAAGCAACAGTACTTGGCTAACGAAGAAAAGAAGGCAGTGAAGTTTGTGGTTATGAACTACAACACGGTTGATGACAAAACAATCGATAAAAGCACGAAAGCACTTCGCGCATACTACAAAAAACACAAATCAGAAGCGAAATATAAAAACCGAAATTCTGAGCGTATTGTTCGCTGGGCAGACATCAAAGTTTTCCCATCGTCTAAAGATACTGCTGATTTCGAAGGGAAGCTTTCTGATATCGTAAAAGGATTCGAGGAGTCTACAAACGATTCTTTGTTTACAGTGAGAAATGCAGGAGCCAATCCTCTTCCTTACACAAGCCAAGCTGGATTCCGTCCAGAAGGATCAGAAAACTCAATGGCAAAGCAAGGATTTACATATCCAGCAGCGATGGATTCTACATTCTCGAATGCACAGATCGGTGATGTAATCGGCCCATACGACCAAGCAGGAGGAAAGCGTGTGGCTAAGGTGATCGGAAAAGGCGATATGTACTCAGTACGTCACATTTTGATCGGTGGAGCACGTGAGGACAGTGTTGCTGTTGCCAAAGCACAAAAGACGGTAGATTCATTGATGCCGTTGATCAACGCTGACAACTTCGAGCAATATGTTACTGATTTCAGTGACGACCAAGGATCAGTTGCCAAAGGAGGGAAATACGAGAACTTCCTGAGCAAGGAGATGGTTCCTGAATTCGAAGAATTCGCAAGAGATAAAGCTGTTGGAACTATTGATTACGTTCAAACACAGTTTGGATTCCACATCATTGAAGTGTTGGATCGTCAGGAAGGAGTGGTTCCTTACCTTGCTGTGGTACAACGTATGTTGACTCCAAGCATGGAGACAATTAACAACGCCGAAACAAGTGCGTACGAGTTGTTGGACAACATGTACACGAAAATGAGCGGTGTGAAAGGAAACTACAGAAAAGTAGTGAAGTTCGATACTTTGGCGAAGCGTGCAGACATGATCGTTCGTTCTATGACGATCTCTGAAAACGAGCCTAAAGTTTCTGGTGGATTTACTTCTGAATTCGCTGAGAACGAGATTTTCCGTTTGGCCTTCGAAGAAGGAGCTGAAATCGGAGATTTGGTACAGTCACCAATCAAAGATGGAGACCGCTGGGTAGTTGCTGTATTGGCAGATATCAAAGTGAAGGGAGAAACGAAATTCGAAAACTGTCGTTCTATCGTTGAGGCAGAATACGTGAAAGAACAGAAATTCCGTCGCATCCGAGCTAAGATGTCTGGAAAGTCAATTGCTCAATTGGAAAAAGACGAGAACCTATTTGCTCAAACAGGTGAAGTAGTTCTTGGAAAATCAAACCTCGGGCCAAGCGCTCGTGAGCCAGAAGTGGTTGGAGCTTTGTTCGGTGGTTTGAAAGATGGAAAAATGACGCAGCCAATCAAAGGTAACGCCGGAGTGTACGTTGTGAAAATTGAAAAATCACAAAATGCACCTGAGATTAAGGATTACACAACGCAGAAGAACCAAATGTTGGCGGAGCGTCGTAATCAGACTCAATCAATGGCATTGAACGCCTTGAAAGAGATGGCAGAAATTATTGACAACCGACGTTTCTCAGCAATTCGCATCAGAAACTAAGAAAGTCACAAAGACATAAACTAAACCCGTACGCTGAGGTTCTCTAGGTGTACGGGTTTTTTGTTTTAAGTCGATGAGTGAACGCCATGCAACAATTGCAGTCGTTTGCCCGGCAACTCCTCCACAATCCCCGATAATCGCAATTGCAAGAGTTCTACCTGAAGCGTAGAAATTGGAAGTGCCAATTGTGCAGAAAGGACGTCCAGTTGCACTTTGGGATGCGACTGAATTTCGTGTACAATTTCCTGCTGGATCTTCGATAGCTCCGGGAAAAATACGAACTGCGACTTCTCTTTACTTTCCACTGCTTCGTTCCATTGCATGTATTCCACAAAAGATTCTGATGTTTCCAATAAATGTGCCTTCGAGGAAGCAATTAAAGCATTGCAACCTTGCGAAGTCTCTTGATGCACTAATCCCGGAAAGGCAAATACATCGCGGTTATAACTGTTGGCAATGTGCGCAGTGATGAGTGATCCTCCCGAACTTTTGCTTTCAACCACAATCGTGGCATCGCACATTCCAGCTACAATACGATTTCGTTTCGGGAAGTTCTCACGATCAGGATCAACGCCAGGAACAAACTCGGTCAATAGTGCACCCGATTCGATCATTTTGGCCGCTAAAGAACGATGCACCGAGGGATAAATCCTGTCCAATCCATGTCCTAAAACACCGATGGTAGGGACTCCAAAATCTAAACAGTATTGATGAACCAATGCATCAATTCCGAGGGCCAATCCGCTGACGACGACAATATTTCTTCCTTGAAATGAAGCAATCAATTCCCTGCACAAGCGTTGTCCATATTCTGTGGAAGAACGGGTTCCAACTACTGCTACGAATCGTGCTTGATTTAGGTCGATTTCGCCCTTCATAAACAGCTGCGTGGGTGCATCGGCGCATTGATTCAATCGACGGGAGAACTCTGAATCTTGATAGAAAATGGATTGAATTCCGTGTTTTGCGTGAAACTCCATCACGCGATCTGCCTTTTCTAATGCGGAGTTCCGTTGCATCTTCCCAAAAAACCCTGGGGAGAGCCCGGTGATGTCTGAAAGTTCTTTTGAAGAAGCCGTGAAGAGAGTTTCAATGGACGGCAAATGCGCCATCAAGGCACGAGCTCTTCTCGGGCCAACACCGTGCAGAAATGCCAGTGCCGTTTGGTAGTGGTGGTAGGTAAGGTTCAAAATAATTGGTATTTTAGGCTACTTGAATATACGAAAATTGCTAATGAAAACTCTACTTCTCCTACTACTTCTATGCCCTTTTTTGACCTTTTCTCAAATTGATGGTAAAGTAGTTGAACGAGGTACTAACGAACCCATTTTTGGCGCAAAAGTTATCTCGTCGCAAGGCGGAGGAGCGATCACCGATGTGGATGGTTCCTTTTCAATTAATACAACCCAGTTTCCCGATACTTTGGTTACCAAAGCAGCGACTTTCGAGAACGATACACTCATCGTCACTGGCCCGGGAACCATTCAAATTATCCTTGCAAAACCGCAGGAATTAAAGACAATCGTAGTCACTTCTGGGCGCCGCGGACAAGACATTGAAGACGTTCCCATTTCCATGGAAATTTTAACGCCCGAACTGATCGACAACAAAGGATTGACGAATTTAGAAGATGCCGTTTCTCAGAGTCCGGGAGTATTTACCATGGACGGTCAAGTAAGCATCCGCGGAGGAAGTGGATTCGCTTATGGTGCCGGAAGCCGAGTTTTGTTACTGTGGAATGGAATTCCGATTCTTTCAGGTGACGCTGGTGATGCCAAATGGAACGCGATTCCCATGGAATGTGCTTCGCAAACGGAGATTTTGAAAGGAGCTTCTTCGGTGCTGTACGGAAGTGGTGCATTGAATGGAATCATTTCATTGCAAGAGCGATTGCCATCTTTGAAAGGTGAAACGCGCGCTAAAATTCAATCTGGAGTATATGGGAATCCAAAGCGAGAATCATTGCGCTGGTGGTCGCAGAATCCATGGTTTCATCAAGCAGAAGTGTATCGCGGAAAGATGTACAAAAACATGGGTTATACCATTTCAGCCAATGGATTCACAACACCGGGATATCGCGAAGGAGAGCAGGAAGATCGCGCTCGCTTGAGTGGAACCTTCTTCTTCCGACCAAAAAAATATTCAGACTTAAAAGCGGGATTGAGCACCAATTTCCAGTATCAAAAGACCGGAAACTTCATCATTTGGCAAAGCGATACTTTCGCATATACGCCGAGCGGAACGGCAGATACTTCACTTGAGGCATCTACTTTAACCTATCAATCCGGTGTTCGATTTAGCGTCGATCCTTACGTGAAATACGTTGACAAGAACCGCAATTTGCACTCCTTGAAAACACGCTATTATTTCATCAATAACAACAACATTACAAACCCGTCACAGTCGTCGCAATCTGCAGTAAGCTACGCCGATTATCAGTTCCAGCGAAAGTGGGGAAAGAAGTCCGTTTTAACCAGTGGATTTACAGGAATTCGAACGGATGTCCGATCGCGATTGGTAGGAGATCATTATTCCAACAACCTCGCCTTGTACAGTCAATATGAATACAAGTTAGACCGATTGGATTTGACCGGAGGGATTCGTCTTGAGTATTTCGCAATGGATGGCGTTCGCGGTGATTCTGATTTCAGTTTTAGTGGTGACACTACCGGAGCCATGATGCCGGTGTATCCAATCATGCGATTTGGAGCGCATTATCAAGTGGCGAAGTATTCGCATATTCGAGCGTCATTTGGGCAAGGGATTCGATATCCATCTGTGGCAGAACGCTACGTGGCAACGAACGTGGGTGCATTGAACGTATTTGCGAATCCGAACTTGGCACGAGAGACGGGTTGGGCGGCAGAAATTGGATTCAAACAAGCAATTCAGATCGGTGAGAAATGGAAAGGATTGATCGATGTTGCAGGTTTCGTGAACCAATACAACAACATGATGGAGTTCACTTTCGGAATTTTCAATCCGGCAACGGGCGAACGATTGGATCCAACAGCACCGGACTACAATCAAACGGTAGCGGATATTTTGGATCCATCTACGGGATATACCATCAACGACATTTTTGGATTTAGCGCAGAAAACGCAGAATCGGCGCGCATCATGGGAGCAGAAATTTCATTCAACAGCCAGGGAACGATTGGCGATGTGAAATTGACGAGTTTGATCGGTTATACCTACATGATTCCTGAAACGCAGAATAAGGATTCAGCGTACATCGAAACGTTCTCAACCTACGAGTACGATGCGACCACGCAAACAGCGACATTCGATCCAACTTTGAAGTACCGATTCAATCACTTGTTCAAAGGCGATATGGAAGCGGAATGGAAAGGAATTTCACTCGGAATCTCTTGTCGTTACGACAGTTTCATGCGCAACATTGACGCGATTTTCGAACAGGAATTAATCAACGGATTGTACATTCTTCCGGGATTGGCTAATTATCGCGAGGAATTCAACCGAGGAAATTTGGTGTTTGATGCGCGCATCGGATACAATTTCATGGAGCACTACCGCATTGGATTTATCGTCAATAATTTCTTGAACGAAGAATATACTTCACGTCCGGGTGACGTTCAAGCGCCAAGAAACTTTATTTTGCAGCTTCAAATGAAATTCTAGCAAATGAAGGTGATTGGCATCATTCCGGCGCGCTACGCATCCACCCGATTTCCGGGCAAGCCTCTGGTTGATTTGAAAGGAAAACCGATGATTCAGCGTGTGTACGAAGGTGCGGCCGCTTGCAAATCCTTGGATTACGTGATCGTCGCTACGGATGATCAACGCATTTACGATGCCGTAAAAGCCTTTGGTGGAAATGTCGAAATGACTTCCGAATCACACCCTTCAGGAACAGATCGATGCGGCGAAGTAGCGACAAAATTGGATGCGGATGTTATCGTGAATGTGCAAGGCGATGAACCCTTGGTAAACCCGGGACAGATCGATACACTTTGCTCGGCTTTCGAAGACAATTCCGTGACCATTGCAACGCTTGGACATACCCAAGTTTCCCCAGACGATCTTGGAGATATCAATCGTGTAAAAGTAATCTGCGATAAGAATGGAAACGCGTTGTACTTCTCCAGAAGTGCCATTCCATCCACCGAA
This sequence comes from Fluviicola sp. XM-24bin1, assembly GCA_003149635.1. Classification (GTDB taxonomy): domain Bacteria; phylum Bacteroidota; class Bacteroidia; order Flavobacteriales_D; family Crocinitomicaceae; genus UBA4466. The sequence continues at coordinate 288,111 of QCWI01000002.1, read as the reverse complement.
AGATCATCAGAGGAAGTGAAGGCTAATTTCCCATTCATGCGTCACATCGGACTGTACGCCTATCGCAAAGAAACCTTGCGAGAATTAGTGCAATTACAACCGTGCGCCTTGGAAAAAATGGAGGTCCTAGAGCAACTCCGCTGGATGTATTACGGCTATGAAATCCGTGTCATCCCAACCAACATCGAAACGCCGAATATTGATACACCGGAAGATTTAGAGAAGGTGTTGGGGGAGATGTGAGGGTCTCAGTCTATCCATTACTTTATTTCAGCATTGCTCAATTCACGAATTTCTACCTCCGGCATTATTTTGGAAACTAGAGATTTTAATAAATTGACTTTTGTCTCGTTATCTCGATTAGCATTTTTTCCAATTATCAATTCTTTTATTTTGACATCAACAAATTGGTTTACCTCAGCGTAGTTATATTGTAGTACCCTGAATTCTTCTTCATGCTTCCATGAATTGTGTTTCATCGAAAAAACAGATTCTGGATTGACTTCTTCTAAGTGAAAATCGTCTACGTATTTAATCCTTCTAACCTTTATGTTACTATTCGATTTAATCTGAACTCCAACGACGAATCCACTGTGCCCATCAGCGTAATAAGACCACAAGAGATAGTTATTCCAAACCTCGCTGAGTGAAAGTATTTTGTATTCAGCCTTTTCAAGAATAATCTCGCGAATTTGGTCTTTACTATATCTCCCTTTCGTATATCGAAAGCGTCCCTCCATAGGATCATTTAATGATTTGAAGTCTGCAGCATATAGTCTTTCATGAAGTTAGTATTTTTCGTTGAAGTACTTTAACCAAGAGTCTTATCTAATTTAAAACTATCCTATACTCCCCCTCCACTTCGAGAGCCTCAGCGTTCGGGAAGCCGATCCCCATTTAATAATTCATAACTCATAATTCATCATTCCCCGTCTTTCCTCTTTTCTCTTTCCATTTTTCTTCCAAAATGAACCAACCCAACCCCCAATTGTACGGACGGCAAAATCTGTAAAATGAAATTATCCCTACTGCAGCAAGAGCTCTTCTAGCCCCATTACATACATTCTCAGCACATCATTCGCATTTAAAGTCTCTGATTCCGTCACTTCATTGGTATTTAAAGAAGATATACCGTACGTCTTCTCAAATGTGCGCGAACGTAATTTTTCGAAGTCCTTTAGTGTCACCTCCTTTTTCTCTAGCAGTGTTTTTGACTTATCAAATGTTTTGATAATCAGTCTCAACTTGGGCTTTACCTTTGAACGAGAATTGTTCCCTAAAGTAACCTTCACACCTCCTGAAGCGGCAATATGACAGTCAATATTCACAAATAAATCAAGTGAATCATATGTCTCTACAGCCTTTTTAAATCGATTGGCTGGTAAATACATCAAATGTTCTGGCAACGCAGCCATGACCATTTTTTCCTCCGGCACCATACTGATCAATTCAGACCCAAGTGACGCCCCTAACATTTGTTCTGTAATCAAGAGAATTGTATCGGATAATTCCTTGGGCATATCCTCAACAGTTGATATGTTAAGAATCTTATGCTCTTTGCTCTGAACTTTCAACTGTGTGGTTAATTCATCATCGATTCGAAAGGTGAAAGTATACACAACACCAGTCTGTGCATTTGCCGACAGCAAGAAGAATGAGAAAAGCGCAGTGATCATTAATTGCTTCATAACGTTTGTTTTGGTTCAAAATTAGTTCATTAAATATACGGAAACTTCCTGATTTTGGACGTGCAATATCAAACGGAATATGTGCCTCCATCTGCTGTCGAACCGACGGTGGTTCCAGAGAAAGTGCAAAAGGAAATCAGCTGGCTGAACGATTCCATTCTCTTCATTAGTTTCGAGAAAGAACGCATTGCGGCCAAGCTGCACAACTTGAACGAGGAGAAGCGTATAATTACCGAAAATCAGTTAATTAAGTCTGGTGGAATCAGCGACACGCTTCCCGAATTCAAAGAAGTGGTGGCCTTCTACCGAGAAAAGCTAGACGAAATCAACGAACTGATTCACGTGTGGAAGAAACGCCAGCATTTACTCATTGCACGCGAAAATAAATTTCGAACACGACTCAACGAATTGCAGAACTACGCGAGGAACACAGGTCAGCCTGCGCGTCCTGCTAGAACACGACATCATATTTTGGTCACAACGTATTCAGATGTATCCACCTACGGGAAAATTGGAGTGAATTATCTGGTTGCAAATGCAGGCTGGATTCCAGCGTACGATTTGCGTGCACAAAACACCACCGATCCCGTGACGATCACCTACAAAGCGCATGTATATCAAAGCACGGGAGAAGATTGGGATAAGGTGAACTTGACTTTGTCTACCTACAACCAAAACGTATTTGCGAAGAAACCAACGATTGGGATTTGGCGCTTGGATTACACCATCAACAAACCGCGAATCAATCCAAGAACTGGAGCCGCTGAGAAAGTATCGGTTCAGGCCACACAGAATTTCTATTCGCAGGAAGAGGCGGAATCCGCGAAAAAGGAACTCAGTTTGGAGGTGCTCAAGAACGAAGAAGAGATTACGTTTGATCAGCAATTGATTTCCATTCAAAGCATGGCGGAGGTAAGTCAGAATTTCTCGAGTGTCGAATTCAGCGTCAAACTTTCATATACAATCAAAGCGGATGGTACGCACAAATTGATGGTCGTTACCAGTGAAAAAATGGAGGCGGAATTCTTGCACTATATGTTGCCACGTGTAAACAAAAATGCGTTCCTATTGGCGAAGATCGGTGATTGGGAAAACTTGAGTTTGTTGCCGGGCGAAGCCAATATCTACTTCAAGCAAACCATTGTTGGGAATACCTATTTGGATCCTCATATTTTGGCGGATACAATGGAAATCACGCTGGGTAAAGATGAGGGGATTATCTCCAAAAGAAAGAAGACCAACGAAGAGCAAAAGAAGGGATTGCTTTCTAAAAACATCGTGAAAACTTACACGTTCCAGATTGTGATCAAGAATACTTCACGAGCGTCCATCAATATGAATGTGGAGGATCAAATTCCAATCACGAACAACGAGGAAATCACCATCAAATTAGAAGATGGCGGGGGAGCCAAACTCAACAAAGAAACAGGTCGTTTGACTTGGGAAATTGAGATGAAACCGGGAGAGGAAAAGATCTTGGAGTTCTCCTACTCAGTGGAGCACGATAAAGACAAACCGGTTTCGTAGGGAGGCATGTTCGATACGATTTGTTAGGAAGGCGACCATTTTATCTTTAATTTCAAGTTATGCGTTGCCTTCTTGCCTTCTTTTTGATTTTTTACGCTACCGTTTCCTGGTCTCAAGCACCGGTTTACAAGCGTGTTGCTGTTGGACATCCTGTCGAAGTAATTCCTATTCTTGACAACATCGGCGTTGATTTGGAGTGCGGTGCCGTGTATCGCAATGATAGTTTGCTCCTAGAGTTGAATACATACACTTTGGAACAACTTGCGCAAGCAGGAATCAAATATTCGGTTCTTGTGGAGGATGTCACGGCGCAGTATGCGAATCGCGCTGCGAAAGAATTACCTGCTGTGCGTGAGGAATTGGAGCAAATGAAAGCAACGGCGCAGAAGAAAGAAAAGAACGCCGCAAAAAGTGTAGGGCAATACGATGGATGCGAAGAAATCGATTGGGAAGTTCCTCAAAATTTTCATTTGAATCCGAACAACTCACCGAACTCATTTGGTGGATGTTTGACTTATGCTCAAGTACTTCAAGAGCTGGACAGTATGAAGGCATTGTACCCGCATTTGATTTCATCCAAATTGGACGCGTCGCCTACGAACCAAACGACACTTGAAGGAAGAACGATGTATTACGTTCGCATTTCCGACAATCCCGATGTGGATGAAGCCAACGAACCAGAAACCTTGTATCAATCCTTGATTCATTCCCGAGAGGCCAGTTCTATCATGCAGCTTTTGTATTTCATGTGGTATCTGCTCGAAAACTACGATGAAGATCCCTCCATTGAAAGTTTGCTGAACAATCAAGCCTTGTATTTCATTCCGGTGTACAATCCAGATGGGTTCGTGTACAACGAGCAGCAAAGTCCCGACGGAGGAGGAATGCAACGCAAGAATAGAAATACTTTCGGTGGCTGTAGCACTTTCGATGACGGCGTCGATTTGAATCGTAATTCGGCTTACTATTGGGGAAATGGAGGCGCATCTTCCAACAATTGCTCGCAAACGTACCTCGGGACTGGGCCATTTTCAGAGAACGAAACGCAAATCATGCGTGACTTATTTCTCCTGCACGATTTCAAATTGGCACTCAATCATCACTCCTATAAAAATGCGATGTTGCATGGGTACGCGGGAACAACTATTACCAACCCTCGTCCGGATGAATACGCAAAGTACAGCCACGACATGAGTTATTACAATCGCTATGCGTACGGGCCGAGTACCTCGATTAGTTCGCTGAATAGTGGAAATATGAACGATTGGATGCTTGGAGGGCCTGTGGGAGTTAGTTCGAATGGAACACCAACAGGAGTTGGATCTGGGAAACACACCTTAGCCTGGACGCCAGAAAACGGCAGTTTGAGTGAAGGGGGATTTTGGCCCTCGCCGTCGCTTTTCGTTCCGATTGCCAAGCGAGCAGTGCGAATGAATTTTCTTGCAGCGTATTTCAGTGGCAAGTACGCACGATTACACGATCTTACTCCTTTGAATGTCGCTTCAACCTCTGGTGTTTTCAACTTTGGAGTAGAAAATTTGGGGCAAACTCCAAGCGATTTCATTGTAAGTATTGATCCAATTTCAACCAACATTCTTTCCGTTGGGTCGCCTGCAGTGGAATCTGGAATGACCGTTTTAGAGCAGCGTTCTATTTCCATCAATTATACGTTGGATCCGTCTATTCAACCGAACGATACAATTCGATATCAAGTAACCTTGACCAACGATTATGCATCGGACAGTATTCTTTATCAATATGAGATGGTGAAGATTTTCCAGCCTTCAGTTGTAATTCAGGACAACCCTGATGTAGATGGAATTTCGAATTGGACGGCGACCAGCGGTTGGGTACAAACTTCCGTTGCATACTCGGGATCTACGGCTATTACTTTAACGGACACGCCTCCATATTTGAATGATTTGGAATCAACTCTCGAATTGAACACTCCGCTTGATTTATCCGAAGGAACAGATGCCTGCATTCAATTTTTTGCCAAATGGGATTTGGAACGCAGTTTCGATTATGTTCAGTTGGAAGCTTCGACCGACGGCTTCAATTGGACGCCACTTTGCGGTAAATACACGAAAGCTGGCGCTTCGGATGAAAACAACACGTATTCAGGAAAGTCTTCAATCAGCAACGATTTCCAACCGGATGGATCGCCACTTTATGATGGAGATTCAGGAGATAAATGGGTGATGGAAGAAATCGCTATTGATAATCAAAACCATACTTTTTTGTTGGGGGAAAGCGCCGTTCGCATTCGATTCCATTTTTATTCGGAAAGCAACAACAATCAGGATGCGTATTACAATGCCGATTTCGAGGGCTTTACTTTTGACGATTTCACGTGCGTATTAAAGAATGATACCGTAGCTGGATTGACCGAAAATAATGTGATTCCAGTAAGCATCCACCCGAACCCAGCCAAGGACGAATTGACGTTCTCTTCTTCATCTGAACAGACAATCCAAATAAAAATCATAAATGCCAACGGACAAGATATGGGACACTATCAATTGATTGGCGAATCCCTAAAAATTGACGTAAGCGCATGGAGTGCAGGCATCTACTTTGTGCAGTTCGATAACGTACAAATGCATAAGGTCGTAAAACTGTAACATTACGAGCATTCCGCCGTATAAAGGCAAGAAGCACAAAATCAGTATCTTTGTACTATGACTTCTGTCGAACAACTTATTGGTAATTTATTGTTGCGTCACAATTGCGTCATCATTCCATCTTTTGGAGGGTTTGTCGCACAGCGGATTTCTGCCCGCATTGATTACAAGAGCGGAACAATGTTACCTCCTGGAAAGTCGATACTTTTCAATCGTCAGTTGTTGAATAACGACGGGTTGCTTGTGAATGAATTTGCGCGTGAGAACAACGTTTCATTCGACGAAGCTTCGAAGGAATTAGACGCGTTGGTTGAACAGTGGAATGTGACCTTGACACAAGGCGGTCGTATTGAAATTGAACGCGTTGGGAATTTGTTCTTCGATGAAGAGCGCAATATTTGTTTCGAGCAAGATCGATTCGCCAATTTGTTGTTGGAGTCTTTCGGTTTGGGATCAGTGCACTTCGTTTCAGAAGAAGACGTTCGAATCGTAGAACATAAGATTTCGGTTGAGGAAACTGTAACTCCAGTTAAGGAGGAAAAGACGGAGATCGCTCCTGTAATTCCTGCGAAGGAAGAAGCGGCACCAGTGCAAAAGGTCGTTGCTGAAGAGAAGTTTTCCGCGGTAGAAGAGAAAGAGGTTTTTACACCGATCATTCCGATTCAGAAGGCGAAGCCAATCGCCAAGGAAACGAAAGTGGTTCCGCAGGAAAACGTGGCAGCGCCGAAATCAAGAAATCGTGCTTGGAGATATGTTGCAGCTGCGTGTATTTTGCCAATTGCGTTCTATTCAATTTGGATTCCGGCGAGAACCGATGTCTTGGAGTCAGGAATGATTTCATTTAGCGACTTCAATCCTTTCCATAAACGTCAGGAAGCTACGTATAAGCCAGAGAAGGAAACGACTGAAAAGCATACAGAGAACACGAAAGAAACAAGCCTCAGCGAGGAAATTGCTGAATTGTCTGAAGGAAACAAGGTGTACATGTACAAGTTTGCATCGGATACCTACATTGCGGTTACTGTTCCTGAGAAAGAGGCAGATCCATCTACAGAAGTTGTCGAAGATCCGGTTGAAATTCCAAACAACGAATCGAATGAATCTTTCAATGCGAATACCATGCATTACGTAGTTGGATGTTTCGGAGACAAAACCAATGCCGATAATCTCGTTGCGAGATTGAAAGCGAATGGTCTTGACGCCATGATTGTAGACGTGAAAGGAGGTTTGCACCGTGTATCTGCAGGAGGTGCCATTTCAGAAGAGTCGTACCAAACGATCAAGCTTAAAGCTGACGCGATGGGCTTGTCTGGATGGAGATTGCGCTAGTCAACCCCATCATTCCCCCATTTATCACATTCTTGCCTTAGTATCCTTGGTGTACGGTACAATTGCATACCTTTGCCAAAATTCTCACCATGAAATACTTAGGCCTTTTACTATCGCTGCTTACACTTCCGATATTCGCACAAGACAAAGTCACGAACGCTGAAGAAAGCAATTACGAGTTTGAGAAAATTGTTCATTTGGACGCTACACCTGTATTGAGTCAAGGGAACTCGGGTACTTGCTGGAGTTTCTCTGGAATGTCATTTTTCGAGTCGGAACTTTTGCGCATGGGTAAGAAAGAGACCATCTTATCAGAGATGTTCATCGTTCGAAAGGCGTACGAGAAAAAGGCAGAGATGTACGTGCGCCTTGACGGTAAAACAAACTTCGGACAAGGAGGAGAATTCCACGATATTCCGGCAGTAATTAAAGAGTTTGGAGTTGTTCCGCAATCGGCGTATGACGGATTGAACTACGGAACGGAGAAGCACAATCATAGCGAAATGTACAAGGTTTTGAAAGGCGCTATGAGCGGTGTGATCCAACAAATGAACAGCCGTGGATTCAACGGATTGACATCAGCTTGGAAAGATGCGATTTCTGGAATTTTGGATGCTTATTTGGGACAAGATGTGACGTCCTTTGAATTTGAAGGAAAAGAGTACACGCCGAAGAGCTTTGCGGAATTCCTTGGATTGGATATGGACAACTATGTTTCCCTTACTTCATTTACGCATCAGGAAATGAATGCCCCTTTCCAATTGGCGATTCCTGATAACTGGTCACGTCAATATGCTTATAATGTTTCATTGGATGAGATGTATAACGCTACGGTTACGGCATTGCAAAATGGATACACTGTAGGATGGACGGCCGACGTTTCTGAGGATGGTTTCAGTCACGGCAGAGGTTTGGCCATCAATCCGAAAGATGCAGATTTGTTAGATGCAGAGAAGGACAATGCGTTTTTGAATCCATCCGAGGAAGTGAAAGTAACGGCTGAACTTCGTCAAGAAGGGTATGAAAACAAAACGACTCAAGACGATCACTTGATGCACATTGTTGGATTGTACAAAGATCAGAATGGAACGAACTATTTCCTAGTGAAGAACTCATGGGGAACGACGAATCATCCTGAAGGATTTTTGTTTGTATCGGAGAGTTATTTCAAGATGAAAACGATCTACGTTTACACGCACAAAGATGCGTTGGCGAAAGGGATGCAGAAGCAGTTAGGGCTATAGGACTACTTTATAAGTTAGTGAAGCTGAGGGATAAATCCCAGAAAAATTTGATGTTTTAAGTTGGAATATTCCGACGAACCAACATTGCATCGTTCCGATATTCGAACGTGGTGTACATCTGGAATTCCTCAAAATTCAACTAAGCTCGCCTTCCATTCAGCGCCCGCTTCGTCAAATACTTCTCATGATGATAAACATCCACCGGGCCTGCATTCAACGCATTCATCAGTCCCAACAATCCAAACAAAGTTCGGTTCACATACAAGAAATGGCGTGAGCCTCGTTTTCCAGACAACTTGCGCAATTCCTTCTGATCTTTTAACTCGTTTCCGAGCATCATCAATTCATGGAAATATTCGGGAGAACTAAAATCGAACCTTTCCGATTGAAACGGTCTGTTGACGATCGTAAGCAAACGCTCGAAAGTATCTGCTAGTAACTTTTGTTCTTCAGGAGTATCTCCTTCCGTAACGACATCCAATTCCTTTAAAATACCAAGGAATGTTTCCCGATTGGAAATGTTCTCTGGATGCGTCAGTTTGAAATACGAATTGTAAAAATCGTCGGGAAGTGCCTTCACACATCCAAAATCCAAAGCGATCAATTCATTCTCTGGACTTACCATGAAATTCCCGGGGTGCGGATCTGCGTGTACCTTACGCAATTCATGAATCTGAAACAGATAGAAATCCCAAAGCGTTTGTGCAATTTGATTGCGTTGCTCCTGCGTGGGTTCCATTCCGTCGTATTCCGACAAATGTTTTCCCTCTTTCCATTCCATCGTCAGAACCGTCTTTGTCGACATCTCTTTGAACGGTTTCGGAAAGGTCAGATTTGGCATTACAGAACACGAATCAATAGCATCTTGTAATTGCTGCAATTCCAAGGTGTAATCGGTTTCCTCGTGCAATTTGCTTTCTACCTCTTCGAAGTATTCGGCAACGTCCTCACTTTTCAGATTGAACATGCGCATCGCTACCGGTTTCACTATTTGAAGGTCGCTACTAATACTTTTCGCAACACCCGGATATTGCAACTTCACCGCTAGTTTTTGATCGTCTTTCCAAGCTTCATGCACTTGACCGATGCTCGCCGCAAAACGACTGTCGTAATCGAACGAGTCGTAAATTTCTTCCGGCGATTTCCCGAGTTCTTTGGTAAGCACTTTTCGAGCCAAAGGAGCGGATAAAGGGGGAACTTGGAATTGAGCCAATGAAAACTTCTCCACGAATGCTTTCGGCAGGATACTTTGATCCATGCTCATCATCTGAGCAACTTTCAACGCACTTCCTTTCATCTCGCTGAGTCCATCATAAATGACGGCTGCATTGGCTTCATCCAATTGCTCTTTCGCGGCTTCCTTGTCAGAAACCAATTTCTTGCCCCAATACTTTACGTAGTTTGCTCCAACACCGGTTCCTACCTTCAACATTTTGGCGGCGCGTTGCGTTTTTGACGTTGGGATTTTATCTAGCTTCTTCATTATGCGTCACAAATTTTCCAAGATCAACAATACTGTGTAGGATGGTAGAGTCGGAAATTTCGAAACTCAATTTGAGACTCTTTTCGATGAAGATATCTGTGCGTTCGAAATCAGGCGAATCGTCTTTCATCCAGAAAGCCAGAATGGTAATGAACTGTCCCCAAGCGGCAACGTCGAGGGTTTTCTCTTTCACTTTATCACTCGGGATGAATGAAAGTGCTTCAATTTTAATGTCTAGCGATCGCACGTAATCAAGGAAGGTGTGTTTTGCCTGCTTGAGATTTTTCCAAGCCTGTAATTGCTCCTTTCCTTGTGGCAAAAGCAATTGCACCAAACTGCGATTCGCTTTCAATACTTCTACAAATGTCAAGTAAAAAGTCACCATTTGGGTACGCTGATCGGTAAATGCTTCATTGGAAGAAGCTTGCTCTACTGTGAGATCTCTTGCATTTTCTACGAAATGCGCCATAATGCTTGCCTCCATAGCTTCGAAAGAGGCGAAGTGTGCGTAAATTTCTTGCTCGCCAATTTCCAAATGTTTGGCGAAATGATGCATGGATTTCGGGCGTTCCTGATGATCCAATAGATAATCAGAATACGCGCTAAGAATTGTTTCTTTTTCCATAACTGTTTAACGATTACATTATAAAGTTAAACAAAAATAGCACGCAATAACGGTATTTGTACTTCTTTAACGTCCTAGCGCTTCATCTTCTCAATGATCCGAAGGTGGTGTTTTCGCTTGATTATGGCCTGCTGCGTTTCAGAAAGATTCCCATAATCGGCGTTAAAGCGTAATTGAGCGACACTGTCGCGCTCTTCTTGTAAAAGTTCTTCCAAGGATCGATGCACGGCCGTGAACATTCCAAATTCGGTATCTCCTTTTAAATGGATGACCACCGTGGCCGTATCCCCCTTACTTCGTTTGGCATTTCGAATTGAGTTTTTCAATTCCAAACTGTCCACGATGACTCCTTCGACCATCACATTAGTACTGTTATTCAGCCTAATTTGAATCGCTTTAACATTGTCGTTTAATACTTCTGGAGTATTTGCAGGAAGCGGTGGGGCGGGTTGTTGCACGATCTTCTTTTCCCCTGAATTGCAGGAGACGAAAATCAAACATATGAACAACCATCTCATACTTGAAAGGTACGGCTTAAAGGGATTCAAACCGATTTCAATGGATGGAATTCAGACAATAAATCTTAAAATCGGAGATCAATTTAATCATCAATCATATCCGAATATTTGTTGAGGTTCAAATCGAAGAATTGCTTGCTAACCGTTTTCCCCAATTTGTAATTGATGATGGTCACATCAAGCAAGTTCTCGCGGTACTTTTTCTCCTTTTCGAGATTCGGCAAGTTCGGATTCAGACAGATTTCACCGAGGTATTTTTTCTTCTCTAAATCCCCTTGTAACCAACGGCCGTTTCGTTTTCCTTGCTCAAAGGTTCCCATGAGATTGAGCTTCCCGAACGGGTCGTAGTATTTCCATAATCCAGTTGGCAATCCATCTTTCATGTAGCCTTCGTTCTGAAGCACGCCGTTATCGTAATAGTTCCGTACATAACCATTCATTCGATTGGTGCTATCTGGCGTTTCCCATATGGTGTACAACTGGCGAATTTCGTAATGATCCGTATGCGCACAATCGTATTTTTCCATCTTTTCGATGATGTGAGCACGGAAGATCGAATCGCCTTGGGCATTAAAGCTGGTCAAAACTCCTTTGGATTTGAATCGAATGGAATCGTTGATTTCAATGATGGAATCGAAGTAATCGACCTTGTACAAATAAAGTCCATCATAGTCGTAGAACTTCCACAATCCGATTTTCTCACCGTTATCGATGCGTCCGATTCGGGCAATGGTATCATTCGGATAGAACTTGGTCATATGATATTCCAATCCGTCTTTGTTCACCAAACGATCACGACCGTAATAAGCCTGTTGCAATCCGTAATCGTTGTATCCGTAATCGTACAGCAAACGATCAAGACTTTGCGATTGCATTAAATCGGAAGGGTCGAATGGAATCGAATCTTTCCAATCGAATTGGTAGCGTAGACTCAGTTCATTTTCCTCCCAAATTTTCTCTTCAATCGGGAATCCGTACTGGAATTTCACGTAGTGATATTTGAATCCAAGTGTGTCGAATGCTTCGTAATCGTCAATCGGTTCTCCGTTGAGGAAGAATCCGCGTTTCGCCAATTTACCATTGATGTGGTAGGTGTTGGATTCTCCGTTCAAGGCTCCGTCTTGGAAGTTCAAATCGTACAAGAGCACCGTATCCATTCCTGGGAAGGTTAGATAGGTTTGCGCATAACCATCCAAGTATCCGTTTTTGTATTGCGAAACAGAGTAGGCTCTTGGATCTCGGCGGATGAATTCTCCTTCTTCGAAATCATCTTTGAAGGTACCTTGCCCTTCGATGTCACCCACCCAATTATAGTTTCGGAATTCACCTTGTCGACGTCCTTTGTCGAACTCAATGGTGATGTCCAGATAGTGCACTTTTTTCTTCGACAATGTGTCATCTGCCATCAATCGATCCCATTTGCTGGAACGATATTCCAATTCATAGGATTTGTACGTGCCGAATTCTTCACCGAGATCGTACTGGATTTCGCTGGTCAATTTTCCGAAGCGTTTTCCGCACCAGTATCCTTGAGGCTTCCCTTCCAAGTACTGTCCTTTCACTTTGCGGACGGGTTTTCCACCTGCGCCCCAACCATAATAATTCTTAGGACGGAACCCGTTAAACAATCGGCTGTTCGCGGTTTGGAATAAGTTGTAAGCAATGGAAGATGCAATATAGTCGAACTCTGATGGACCACTCATCAAATCAAGGGATGGATGTTTCTTGCTGCTTTTCAGATATCTGTACAATCGTTTTCCGGACTTTTTAGAGTTCGTGTACAACTGTTGGCGCGTCACCAATTTGTTCTTGCTCGTTCGGTTGAACATGGAACGATTTTTCAAGACTACTTTTCCTGTGTATGGCACTCCGTCTTTGAGGATTTCAACATCGGTTGTCACGTAGTAACCGTCGTACGGGTACATAATTCGCCCCATATGAATTACGGTATCTTCTTCCGGATCCAAAGGATCTTCACGCCAAATTCCAGATGATGTTTCGATCACGGTAAACTTGCCATATTTCCAAGTGCTTTTGCCCGTCCAACCATTATAATTCTCCGTGAACGTGCGTGAGGTATTTGTGTAGTTCACACCGGTAAATGAAATGTTGTTGTGGACATAGGTTCTTGTCGCAGGGTCGAACGTGATGTCTCGCGTTTTGGTCTTCTTATCGAATCCGTTATACTCACGATACATGATAAAAGACGTATCTGGAATGATGCTATCCGCAACCACAATCGGATTTTGGTAGGTATAATTTCCAGTGAATAAGGTTCTAAGTTTTTTGTGTGAATCACGTGAGCGGTAGCCGTAGTAAAATTCTCCGCGCAACCCTTCTTTTTCTGCTACAAGGCCGTCAATGTGAAGTTCATCGACTTCTCTTACTTCCTCTTCCACATCATAGCGTAAGAAATCACCGAGTGAATCGTAGATGGCTACGTTGGTTTTCAGACCGTTGTAATCGTACACCGTGCGGAGATAATGATTGGAGTCCGGAACAAATTCGATGGCATCCCACACTTGACCATTGTCCCAATACAATGGGCCTTCTTCAACTAATTCGCCGTTTTGGAACTCGTAACGTGTAAACAACTGACCGTTCGGGTAGAACGTTTCGTAGGTGCCCTGGTACAACATTGTAGCCCCTAGGCTATCGATGAAATATCCTCTGGTTTCTGTGGTGTCGTTGTTCGGATCATCAATCAATGAGAACAATCCCGATTGCGCGCGTCGATATCCCGGAAGATTGGCATTTAATCGTTCGTTTACGCGCTCTGGATACTTATTAATGGGAAGTCCGTATTCGTCGTAATATATCGGGCCTTCTCCATAATCATAGCCATAACGATCGTACTCTAGGGTATGGGATTGAAAACCTTCTTCTTCCAGTTCCAACTCGCGCTCTATATCATTTCCGAAGTCGAATTTGAGGATTTGTGGAATGGACAAACGAGGATAGACGGCTGAAGTAAAATCGTAGGCGACATTCCATTCGATGTAGTCCTCCAGAGGCATGGATGTTCTCAGAATGGGTTTGTGTGAAACGGTAGTGTCCGAAGGATTGGCGTAGGTCAAATTGGATGTTAGTGTATCGTATCGATAGGTGCGCCAATTCCCGGCAGGTTCACCATTCTTGTAGAACCCCGTGCTTCGAGACCAGCCGCTTGGAGTTCTGTATTCATACGGCCCATCCAACTCACCTGCCTGATAGGTTTTGGTGATAAAGGAGGTATCCATGGGGCGTGCTCCATATTTGGCAAAATACTTGGCCTCCCAACTGTAGAAATAGTAACTGTAGGTACCAATCTGTGTAAATTTCCAAGTTCCGGTGCGAAGTCCGTTTTTGTATTGACCGTAGCGAAGCGTGTCTCCTTTCGTATTGATCCAAAGGGCGGGCCCGTCCAAAAGATTGTTCTTCATGCTGAAGTACGCTGCGACCCGTGGCGCCTGCTCTTGGCATGTTCCATCTTCATTCAGATAGCAGAAATCGGTGAATAATTGGACGTAATCTCCATCGGGAAGGGCACTAAATGCAGGCAAGACATCTGTATCGTTTGAAATGTGCGGATCCAACAAACTCGTCGGATTTTTTCGGACGGCTTTGACAAACTTACCTCGGAAATATTTGCGCTTTTTGGTTAAATCGTTCCAGCGCTCTTCCAATTCTTCTCTCAAGAATGCCTGATCAATCGCATCCGAAGTATCAAAGGCTGCACGAGTAAACCAGGCATCGCCTTCACCGAATACTTTAAAGTAATTTTCTTCGTCCTGAAAATAAGCTTCGTCGTCAACGGCGATCCAGTATTCTTCGGTGATTTCCATCCTTTGGCGAATGGGATACACTTTGTAATACTTACCGTCAATTTGAAGAGAGTCGACTTGTGAAATTAGTGGTGTCACAACTAGCAAACTGAGAACTAGTAGTGTTAGGTTCAAATACTTCATAAAAAACATTGTAGTGTTAAATATACGTAATGATCGAACGCATATTATAGGTACAACGCTCTACTGATGTTAATGTAACATAATTCGTAGGTGATTTTTGATTGAGCGCAGAGTGGAATTATGAGTGATGAGTTATGAATTATGAATTGCGCACGCGTAGCGTAGCAATAATGAATACCGCGCCTAAGGCAGGCAGGTTGAATAAAGAATCATGAATAGGGCTTCCTTATTCACACTTCACACTCACACTGTTTAAATGTCGTTCCAGCGAGATAAAGTCGGGAAGTCTCCGTCTTCTTTGAGCTGCGCCAAGGATGCGAACTCCACTTTGCGGGAATCGAAGTATTTCCAATCTACCCCTGGATAGTAATCATCGGTGCCTTCTTTCGTGAACGCGTACGATTGCAATCCATCTGGATCCGTCATGTGAATACAATACTCCATTACAGCATCAGATGGCAATTCCGCCAAGTTCTTTTTCAGATCTTTCACTTTGCGCTTCAGCTCACGTTTGAATTCGCCTTTCGTTTTGATGTTATCCATTCCGAGCGGCCCGTAATGACTTCCATCAATCGCATCTGGCATAGGTGGAATAGGCTGTGTGTAGCCCGATTTCCATTTATCGATCTTCTTCATAAATGTGAAGAGCTCCACTACGTTTTTAACGCCGAGATTGTCCAATGATCGAACCGCCAATTGAGCGATGTATAAGTTGTTTTTTCCCTCAGGAATAATGGACGTAGAACGCAGTTTGATCCCGCGATCACGAGCGATTTCGACTTGCGCTTCGAAGTATTCAGGGAAGAAAATCAGTGAATTATGGTGGCTACTCAAATGCTTCACATCGATTCCAGCGTCTACCAAAACATCGATTTGCGCATTGATTTCTTTCTTCAATTGCGCTTTGGCTTTTTCCTGATGTGCATCATCTTTTGGACGTTCCAATTGAGTGAACTTACGGAAGTAACGATAGTTTCCAGAAGTCTCGTAAAACAGGTCACAATCCGTAAGCGGTCTTCCGGAGGTAATCGTGATGTGGCAGCCGATATCGGCCTTATCTTGTAATGCCGCCAATCTTTTGAGGCGTTGCAATCCATTGTTTCCATTACCGAAAGCGGCAACTGAGTTAATCAATCCTTGGTTAATCGCCTTAACCACTCCATCGTCAATCTGATCGCAGAATCCGTAATCGTCTGCATTGAAAATTATTTTAGCCATGCTTAATACTAGGCAAAAAAATTGGGGTAACTAGACTCTAATTTTAAATAGGGTATTTGTACGTACTGGAATGTGTATTTGTACCTATCTCCTGCGATGCGGCTAGCATCGAATGTGATTTCTATTTACGGCCTTCTCGGCTTGCGAAAGTGCTCGTGGTATTCGTCATCATACAATTCATGCCATTCGGGATGCTTTTCGACATAACCTGAAACGAATGGACACATCACCGCGATTTGGTATTTTTTCTCTTTTGCATAATTCAATGCTGTGGACGCAAGAGCTGATGCAATTCCTTGTCCGGCCAATTCATCCGGTACTTTGGTGTGCATGAAAAACATGGTCTTTTTGCGCATGCGATAGGCCAGATAAGCCAAATGCTCATCAGTGCGGTATTCAAACTGACCGTTTTGTTTATTGTTGGTGATTTCGATTTCCACGCTGACGTATTTCTACCAAAAAGGAAGAATGGCTTTCAAGACGAAAACAATTCCAAATGCAGATCCAGATGCGATGCTGGCAATCGTGTACAAAATACTTTTGCGACGGAAGATATACGAAGACATCAAGAACTCTCCCATGAAAATGAACACGGCATATAAGGTGAAAATTATCCACTCAAAATGTTCGATTCCAGATGTGAGAAAAAGTGTGATCAGCGCGACAACAACTGCACAGATTAGCAATATGACAGAGTCGTCCTTTTCACTGACGTTCTTGGTCGTAAAACGCATAAAGTAGTTTTCGTTTGTTTTCTAATAAGGAGCTCGATAGTAACAACGATAACGTAAGAGAACTATTGTGCGTTGGGACAAAAAAAAGCGCCGATCCGAAAGTTAGGTGGGATCGATGCTTTAAAAGAGTCTGTAAATCAAAAAGATACTACAGCTTGAATACGATTGGAAGTGTCATTTCTGAAGCTACTTTCTTTCCGTCCTTCGTAGCAGGCTTCCAGCTTTGCATGTTGTTAATCACGCGAACGGCTTCCGCATCTAACGCTTCGAATCCAGATGATTTAACAACGTTTACGTCTTTCACCTGACCGTCTTTTGCGATGGTAAACTTCACGAAAACTTTTCCTTCTGCACCTTCTTTCTCCAATTGTTTTGGATAGGTAAGATTAGTCATTAGGTAGTTCATCAACCCTTCTTTTCCACCGGGGTATTCGGCTTGGGTTACGTCCTCGTCACCAGTAACTTCCACAGTTTGAATAGTCGGAGCAGTAGTCTGCTTTGTTGGGTTGGAAGAAACCATTGACGTAGTCGCGAATGCCATTGCGGCAACTGCTGGGATAAGCAATAGATGTTTCATGTTGAATTTATTTTGATGTTTAAAGTGAACGATTCTTTTGCGGAGCGACGACGGTTGATTGAACGCGTGCACGAGATGTCCTCCACTGTGTGAAAAATTAAGAGCGAGCAAGGTTGCTCCATATGTTTTGGGTGGAACGCCTAGCGAGAGCACGTGTGCATCAGCCAAGTATTCGTGATTCAATTGCATCTCTTTTCCCCAGCGGTAAATCGCAGGATTGTACCAAAAAAGAGCTTTATAAAATGCCATCAGGACTAAATCCCATGAGTGACGACCTTTGCAATGTGCGTATTCGTGTTCTAACACAATTTCTCGGAAATTTTCGTGCGTTGGATGCAAGTAAATACGATTGAAAAGTGAGTGTGTGGTTCCATCTTCTGAGGATAACATGTACACTTCCTTTCCTCGGAATTCTTCCACATACGTGGCGCGTTTCGCACCGATGAGTTTCCAAAGGGAATAGGCAAAAATTCCAAAAACTAAGGCAGATCCGACGATAATAGCAATTTGCGACCAGTCGATTACCGTTGCATTGGAAGCTTGGGCATCTTTTAGAACTTCAACAGCAGGAAGCAATACCGACAAGGTAGTTTCCGTGGATCTTTCAAAGATCATGAATGGTAATGCGATCGCTACTGCAGGCCCTAAAATCAGATACCAACGATTGAAGTTATATTGACCATTTTTAGCAGCCAACCATTTGTACAATCCAAACAATACAACCAAGTTCGCTTGAATGAGGATAAATTGTAATAATGTCATGACTTTTTGATTTCGTTTAGGATTTTTTCCAGCTCATCTACGCTGATTTCTTTTTCTTTAACGAAGAAGGAAACCAGATTCTCCACCGAGCCAGAGAAGTAATTATCTACAAGTTGATTGGTTGTGTTCTTCGTGTAACTCTCTTTGGTAATAAGAGGGTAATACATGAAAGATCTACCGTACGCCTTGTGACCTACAACTTCTTTCTTTTCCAAAATTCGAATGATGGTAGATACTGTATTATAGGCAGGTTTTGGATCGGGAAACTTCTCCACGATGTCTTTTACAAAGCCCTCCTTCAATTCCCAGAGGTATTGCATCACCTGCGCTTCTGCTTTTGTTAATTCTTGCATAGTAATTAAGATTACATCACAAACATATAACTAATTCTTTAGTTGACAAACTAAAAACATAGTTAATTAACTAAAAAGTTAGTTGAGTGTGGTTTTTATTGAGTGAAGTGTTGGGATTGGGGAGGGTAGCCTTCGAGAGCCTCAGGCTACGCTCAATGCTCTTTGTATCAACGTCACCTCCCTCACGGGAGGAGGGATAATTTACTCTCCCCTTGAGGGAGAATCAAAGAGGGGTGACAGTTACTTAATCAATCCTGTAGCGAACGCACGTGATTCAGAATCAATGGCCACGAAATCTTCCAATCCAGGAGTTCCTTTTGTTGCAGCGGCATGCATCGTCTTTTCGTTGATCTCAGCGATTTGTAAGAACGAGATTTTTTCCTCTAGAAACGCTTGAACGGCAATTTCATTAGCGGCATTCAGTGCACAAGGCATGGTTCCTCCTGCGTCCATCGCATCGTAGGCCAGTTGCAAATTGCGGAAGGTTTTCGGATCCGGTTTTTCGAAAGTCAATTCTGGGTAGTCCATGAAGTTGAAACGCTCAAACTTTGTTGGGAACCGATCTGGATAGGTAAGGGCATATTGAATGGGCAATTTCATATCCGGCAATCCCCATTGTGCTTTCATGCTTCCATCTTCAAATTGCACTAAAGAGTGTACAATGGATTGCGGATGCACAATGACATCTACTTGATCCGGTCGTAAATCGAAGAGCCATTTCGCTTCGATAACTTCCAAGCCTTTGTTCATCATGCTGGCCGAATCAATGGTAATTTTCGCCCCCATACTCCAGTTCGGATGTTTCAGTGCTTGTGCTCTCGTTACGGATTGCAATTGCTCGGTAGTAAATCCTCGGAACGGCCCACCGGAAGCAGTAAGGTAAATTTTCTCAATTGGATTTTGGAATTCGCCCGTCAAACATTGGAAAATTGCCGAATGTTCAGAATCTACAGGATAGATGGCAACGTTGTTTTCCAGTGCCATCTTCTTGATCAACTCTCCGGCTACCACCAATGTTTCTTTGTTGGCTAATGCGATGGTCTTCTTCGCTTCAATAGCCGCAATGGTTGGCTTCAATCCAGAATAACCGACCATAGCAGTCAATACGGTATGGACTTCATTGCTAGAAACAACTTGCGACAAAGCATCGGCTCCGGCATATACATGAATATCATCGTCCCAAAGCGCATTTTTCACTTTCTCGTAAAGAGATTCGTCTGCAATAACAACTGTGTTTGGATGATGTTTCTTGGCTTGTTCAATCAGCAGGTCAGCATTGCGATTGGCTGTAATTACCTGTAAGTCGAAATAATCCGGGTATTGCTCTAAAACTTCCAGTGCTTGTGTGCCAATGGAACCCGTTGATCCTAAAATGGCGATGCCTTTTTTCTGCTGCATGAAACAAAGGTACTATATATACAGGTATGAGCGTGAGTTTGGATAAGTAGAAAGTATGAAGGTTTTTACTTCTCCCCATCAGTCGCATCCAGTCCTTTTACCAACCAAACACTTCAAAGCAATGCGATCATGATAATTTCGATATACAAAACGACATTACTATCTACCGTATGACCGCCACTCAAAGTAACGACAACGAAAAACGCGATCAATCCAGCGAGGCTGATCAAGAGTCCGTATCCTGCCCAATGGAAATATTGACGGATGCTTCCAGTCGATCTTTTAGCGTAATGGCGAATAGCAAGAACGGCCATAGAAATGAATAGTGATAATGCAAAGATTAAGTGCAATGTATATACAAAATCAAGTTTGCTACCGATCGGCATCGTTGGAAGCGCCACCGTTCCAAATCCGCAAATACTGGCGAACAAAGTCCAAGCTTTTTCCCGAGGTGTTGCCGTTTGATCCAACAACAAGAAGCAAGAGAAGAGTAAGAGACAAGCAACGAAGAGTCCACCGATTTTAGTGTAATAATAGTGGCTAAGTGAAGGTTGCAATTGCATTTTCCCTTCCATGAAAATGTCTCCAGCGATTAAAACGAAAGGCATTAAAATGGCCATACTTCCAATGGAAATACAAGCGTAGCGATGGTCGATAATTCGAGTTCGGAATTGTGCGAAGTAGGGTAGCAGTGTTGTCATTAGGCGATGATTTGAGCAAGGTTATGGTATAGAATTGAAACTTTTTCCATCGTTCGGCTCAGTGAATGCTCACGCGTTTTCAATAGAATTTGTTCGATGGTGTATCGTGAAAGGGATCGACTGTTTTGGATCAAACCATGACCTTTGTACAGCCCCATATCCTTTTGGATGTAGCTAATGATCGAAGTACGAATCGTTTTCATTTGAAGTGTTTTCATATTCCAAATGTATCGCTCAGACGTCCGGAATCATTCCTCAATTCGGCAAGTACTAAATCGTTAATTGCGAAATTCGCAAATGGGATTTACCGATCACTTCTCACATCTTACTCCGTACGGTTCACTACCTTTGCCTCATGAAATACCGTATGCTTACCGATGATGAGTTGCCGCTGTTCGAAGAGGATTTGAAACAGTTCTTAATTGTACATGGCGTGCACGGCGATGAATGGGCGAAAATGAATGAGGAACATCCTGATGAAGCCAGAAACTTGGTGGGCTTGTTTTCGGATACCGTACTTCAGAAAGTGTACGAGAAAATCAAATTTATTGAGCATCGATCGAAGCCGTCTTGCATGGTTTTTCAGTTGAAACCCGATGCAATTGAGATGATTTCCATCAACGCTAAAAGTGAGTCGGTGGACTTATCTACTCCGGAGGGAATTCATGAAGCGTTGGTGCATGATGCTTCAGAACTTACCTTCTTTAGAAACACAAAGGCGTACACGAAAGAACGCGAATTGGAAATTCATGAAATGTTAAATCAAGGATGTGTGAATTCCAGTGAAGCATTTTGGATGCAGTTGGAAAAAGCGTTGTTCTAGTTACGCACGATTCGGTGCACTTCTTTTCGATCCGGATACGCCACCTGTAGGATGTAAACGCCAGCTGGTTCCATACTTAAATCCAGGATTCGCGACGTACCGTAAGGCGTGATAGTGCTATTGATAGGAGCCCCTTGCATGTTCGTCAAGGTCAACACGGCACCTTCTTCTAATTCGTTGATGTACACGATGCCTTTCGAAGGGTTCGGATGCACAGAAGCTTCCGTCATATTTTCATCGAAGTTGCTGCTAACTTTTAAGAGCCAACCGTCATTTTTTCCCATGTTGGAACCAATCACTCCATCGTTAGAGTTGGATTCACCTCCCATGATTACGCTGCCGTCTTTCGTCAAACTGAACGTCACTCCTTCATCGAAGCCAGAAGCTCCAAACAAATACTGATGAATTACTTCTTTGTTATTATCGATTTCGTACATCCAGAAATCTTGACTTCCGTTACCAACTGCAGCATTCAACGATGCAGAGTTACTAGATCCAAAAATCACATATCCGTTACCCTTTGGTTCAATGGCAGCAATGCGATCGTTTCCGAAAGAACCATAGGTTTGCGCCGAAATCAAATCTCCGTTTTGGTCGATCTCCATCAGTAAAGCATCCTGGCCTCCGTTGTTTGAAGGAATATCTCCGTCATTCGAATACGTGTTTGCTCCAACAAGGAAATGTCCGTTCGGTAGGATTTCCAAATCCGCTGGGTAATCCGACATGAATCCACCGTAGAGGTTTTTCCAAAGCAAGTCACCAGAACCAGAAGTATGGTACACTACTACATCAGCATCGCCATGATTGTCTGAATAATCATTTTGATATGTTGAGGTGCTGGAAACTGTGATCAATGATCCATCATCAAGCAATTTTGTATTTACCGCCCATTCGTCGTCAACACCGCCATACGTTTGTTCCCAAACAATTTTCCCTTTGGAATCGATCTCAAGCAACCAAGCGTCCATTTGTCCATTGTTGGAAGAGACATCAAAATCCGTAGACATAGTGGTACCAGTCAAGATGTAATTTCCATCCGGTTTTTGAAGGATGGATGCCGATTCTTCGAATTTCGATCCTCCGTACACGTGTACATCTTTAACCCCCCCAGATAATGTCAATCGGATCAAAAGAATATCAATATAGCCGTGCGTAGACTTTCCTTCGATGTTCTGAGAATTCGTCTCTCCTAAAATCAACAAATCTCCATATGCATCCAACAACAATTTGTGCCCGCGATCGTCGCGCTCACCGCCAATTGTTTTCGTCCACAGGAAGTCACCATCTTCACTGATTTTGGAAACTTGAATCTCATGATTGTTAGTGACTTGCACTGTAGAAAGCACGTAAGCATCACCGGCATCATCAGTAATTATATCATTGATACGATCGTATCCGATACCACCAATTGACTTTTGCCAGATGATGCGCGTATCTTGCCCCATTACCACTGGAATGGTAAGAAAAAACAAGAACGATATGAAGATAATTCGACGCACTATTTCTATAATATTACTTAACATTGTGTTAACAATATAGTAACATTAGACGCAGTAATCCAAATTTTGTTACAATAAATTTGAATAAAACCCTTATTTATATGTGTTTTTACGAATTAACATTAGCGTAACATTGGGATAATGTTACATGAATTGAAGAAGTGTTTGCACGAATTGAGAAGGGATGATATGCGCTAGAAATCAAGAATTATTCCAGTATTGCATCCAAACTTCTTCCTTCCCACCTTTTCCATCTCACTATTACTTACTTTTGCCCTGTGAAAAATGAGCTCATACAGCGATTTGGAGAACAAAATGTTTCTGAGGTTCCGGTAAAGGAGGGTGAAATGCCCTTACTTATGATTGAGTTGGATCTTGGAAGCAAAGTTCGCGTGCTTATGACCAACGGCCTCTATAATTACAAGATGCCCGTACCTGAGGCAGAAGTGGGGAAAGAATACAACGAATTGTATTTCTGTTTGCCGTCTTATTGGGAGCCGGAAGAGTTGGATAATCCTCGTATGAATTGGATTTATTATTGGATTCAGCGCATCGCGAAATATGTGGAGGAGAAGGAAACATGGTTTGGCCATGGACACACGATGCCTACTGGAAAAGAAGCATTGCCCCTTTCTGATACCATGAAACAGAATTACTTCATGCTTTCCAATCCGATTTTGCTGGAACAACAGTTGCGTCCATTGAAAGTTGGAGATAAAGAGGTTAATTTTTTAGCCATCGTACCCCTTTTCGAGCGCGAATTCATGTACAAGCAAGGAAAGACAACACACAAGTTGCTGAAGCGCATGCTGAATAATAAAGTGGATGAAAATCTGGACGATTTCCGTGAAAGCGTGATGAAATCAAGGATATTTCATCGACGTCACTAGTCAGTGGGTTAGAAATCACAATTCCCTATCTTTGTTTTGTGCCGAACCGCATTGTCTATATAGTTGCATTTTTTGCTTCACTGAACACCTTTGGGCAGGAATCCTTCCAAATTTGGAAATCAAAAGTCTATGTGCATCTTGATAACCGAACGGAGCTGCTGAAAGATTTTCAATCGGCGGGAAGATTTATAGAAAAGGAATCTAAGCATGGAAAGGCCCTCCTCGCAATTGACGATTCTCTTGTTGCGCGCGAAATGTACTTTGAACGTCAGGTGTACATGGATACCTTGGTCTCTTCAGGTCGTCGTTCAAAGTTATCGAAGCCGGTGATGGCTAAATACCTAAAGCGGTTAGCATATGCTTATTACGATAACGATCAAGCTGAAGGCACTACAGACATCCTCAACAAAATATTAGCCAAGGAATACCGATTGCCAACTCTTTCCAGAATTGAATGTTTGATGATACTCGGGAATTTGGAATTGAACTTTCAATTGCCAGATCGCGCCATTTCGAAATACCGACGGGCACTTTCCGAGATAACAGCTCAAGTAGAAAAGAATAAGCCTTTGGTACGGTCGAGTATTTATAACAATATTGGACTGGCCCATTCGAGACTCAACAATCCCGACTCCACCATTTATTACCATCGGAAGGCGTTCAACATCCGAAAAAAGGAGAATAGCACCTACGCCATGGGTCAAAGTCTGAACAACATCGGTGCGATGTATTATGAAATTCAGGCATTCGATTCGGCATTGGTTTATTTCGAAAAGGGTTATCATTTTCGATCGGTATCATCGGAGGCTACGGAATCCAGTTTAGCAGAAAGTTGGACGAATATTGGGAAAACGCACTTCCGATTGGGGAATCCGACCAAAGCGAAAGAGCTACTAGAGAAAAGCCTGGAGTATTGCAAGCGCGCCAACAATATGGCGATCATGAAGCGCAATTACGAAATCCTTCATGAGTTGTATGCCTCGGAAGGAGACTTGAAGGCCGCCTATTCAGCACTGGGCAATTACTATTTGGTTCGCGATAGTTTGTACGGATTGGAGGAAACGAAGGAATTGTTGCGCTCCAGCTACAAACAAGAATTGCGAGAACAGGCATTGAGCGATAGTTTGAATCGTGTGGCTAATCGGAAGATTTTTGAAGAGAAAAGCAGAAGAGAAGAAGTAATCAAATATGGTTTGGGATTCGCATTGGTCGGATTGCTTCTCATTTTAGGATTGCTCCTGCGGAATTATCGCAACAAAGTACGATCGAATAAACAAATCAGTCAGCAGAAGAATTCACTCGAAGAGAAAAATGATGAAATCATAGGATCTATAACCTACGCAAAACGTTTACAAGATGCCATTTTACCTTCCGAGCAAAGTTTGAACAAACATCTTCCTGAGCAATTCGTTTGGTACCGTCCAAAGGATATTGTTGCTGGAGATTTCTATTGGATGCATACTTCCCTTGAGCATACTTTTTTCGCCGTTTCAGATTGTACCGGTCACGGCGTACCGGGCGCATTGGTAAGTATCGTTTGTAGCAATGCGATGAACCGTGCGACGAAGGAATTTGGATTGAAAGAGACAGGCGCGATTTTGGATAAAACGACGGAACTGGTGCTGGAATCGTTCAGTGAATCGAAAGAAAATGTGAATGATGGGATGGACGTATCGCTGATTCGATTAAAGGACAAAACCGTTCAATTTTCTGGAGCCTACAATGGACTTTGGATCGTATCAGAAGACGTCAAGGCAATTACGGGTCAATTACAATCCAATCAGTTCCGCGTGATGGAAGGCGAGGGCAAATCTTTGATTGAAATCAAAGCGAACCGACAGCCTGTGGGGTATTACGAAAATCGTGTGCCGTTTAATTCAATCGACCTAGAACTGAATTCTGGTGATCGCCTGTTCTTGTTCACGGATGGTTTCGGAGATCAATTCGGAGGATCGGACAATAAGAAATATAAAACATCCAAGCTGAAGCGCTTTTTGTTGGAGACATCCACACAATCCATTTTAGATCAAAGATTGGCAATCGCCACAGAGTTTGAGGCTTGGAAAGGATCCAACGAACAAGTGGATGATGTATGTATTGCTGGAATTGAAATAGATTAAGGCGTCAAAGAATAAGACTCCGCGACCAAATAACTCATTGTCCCAGCTGGACACGGCCCGTTGGAATCAATCGTGCGCGTGGTCATTACTCCTTCTATAAAAAAGTAATCTGTGTTTCCAACATTTTGATTATTGTCGAAACACACTGCCACCGTTTCTCCTGTTGGACTATCCACATAACCACCATTACTGCAATAACAACTCAATGGATCCATCACACCTTGAACACTTCGATAGGCGCCAACCGCTTTTCTTGGCACTTCAACAACTTGTTCTGCTTGCTGCGTCATTTCGAGAGGCATCCGCTAGCATATTGAAGTGCCAAGAAGGAATCGTACGCTTCGCCAAAGTCTCTAAGTTTTTCTTGGCGATCTCGCTGGCAGGGTCTAGTTCTAATGCTTGCTCGTACAATTCTTTGGCCCGATCCGTTTTATTCAAATCACGATATGCATTTCCCTGTAAGACCATTGTCTCCACTTTTTCTACCTCCGTTGCAGCATGTTCGAATGCAATTTCATAGTACTCCAATCCTTATTTGATTGCCCCAGAAATATGCAATGCCATGCCCAATTGCTTATTCGCATAGCTGTTGTTGGGCTCATTCGGAAGTCCGTTTCGGAATGAATTGATAGCATCCTCGTATCTATTTTCTTCCAAGTGAATCGTTCCGATGCTGAAATGGATCTGATGTGCTTCTGGAGCTGCCTCAAGGATTCTTTCGAACATTCGAACGGCATCATCTTTCCGATTCAATTCGTAGTGCATGGAAGCCTGATTGGAAATCAATTGGGTGTCTTGTGGGTTCAGTTCTACTACTTTTTCATGAAGGGTCAGCGCCCTATCTCGTTGCCCGGTCCCCCAGAAAACCTGGCTTAAATAGGTAAGCAACTCTTTCTTTTCTGGATCGATTTTCAACCCAGCTTCCAGCGTGTCAATGGCTTCGGGAAACTTTTGCTGATGCAGCTGACTTTCAGCAAGATGTTGATGGATTTGAGGGTTGGTTTCTCCATTTTCCAGAAGGTTCGAAAAGGCAGTTTCTGCACTTGCAAATTGATTGGCTTGAAGAAGGGAAATAGCTTCAGATAATTGGTCTATGTTTTTTCAGTTCAGTGATTGAATAGACAGTAAATACAGGAATCGAATGGAGTTATTGGAAACGATCCCACCACAATATCGCAATGTCGGAATATCCCGACGAAGAGACATTCGAAAATTTAGGAATTCCTAAAGATTCTTAAGAACTTAAGTAAGTTACATTCCCCACGAATGAAGATCTATCACGTTCGGAATGTTTTTAAAGTCGATGCGTTATTAAGCCCCTACTAACTCTCTTTCCAAAATCAACTGGGCAATTTGCACCGCATTTGTTGCAGCTCCCTTTCTAAGATTATCAGAAACCACCCACATGTTCAGCGTGTTCGGCTGTGATTCATCGCGTCGGATTCTACCCACAAAAACATCATCTTTGTTAGCTGCATAAAGCGGCATTGGATAGGTATTGGTTGTAGGATCATCCTTCACAGTAATCCCATCTTGTTCGTGCAACAAACGTCGAACCTCGTTCAGATCAAAATCATTCTCAAATTCGATGTTCACCGATTCTGAGTGACCTCCCATTACGGGTACGCGCACAGCGGTCGCCGTTACGTTGATTTTCGGATCCAAAATCTTCTTCGTCTCGTTCGTGAGTTTCATTTCTTCCTTTGTGTAACCGTTCTCAAGGAAGACATCGCAATGCGGCAAACAATTTCGATCAATAGTGTATGGATATGCCATCTCACCTTCCACGCCGTTACGCTCATTTTCCATCTGGCGCTTCGCTGCCATTCCGGTTCCAGTAATGGATTGATACGTGGAAACGACAGCACGTTTGATTCCGTACTTTTCGTGCAAAGGCTTCATCGCCAATACCAACTGAATGGTCGAACAATTTGGATTCGCAATGATTTTATCCTCTGTTGTCAGCAGATGCCCGTTAATTTCCGGAACGATCAATTTGTGATCTGGATGCATACGCCATGCTGAAGAATTATCGATAACTGTTGTTCCAACCTCCGCAAACTTCGGTGCCCATTCCAAAGAGGTAGAACCTCCAGCTGAGAAGATCGCGATATCTGGTTGCATTTCAAAGGCAGTTGCAAGACTTACGATGGAATATTCAGTGCCATCATAAGAAACCTTGGTACCCACAGATCGCTCCGATGCAACCGGAATAAATTCAGTAATTGGAAATGCGCGTTCTTTCAACACTTCCATCATAACACCTCCCACCATACCAGTGGCGCCAACAACAGCTACTTTCATTGAATATCTACTTTCGTTCGATGTCAAAATTAGTATATTTAACAGCACTGATACTGGTACTATGAAGCAGTTTTTCGTTATTGTGTTTATTTTAACACATTACACTTTATATTCACAATTAACAGACGATTTTAACGATGGTAATTTCACGACCAATCCTACTTGGTCGGGAACCGACGCAGATTACACTGTAAATGCATCATTTGAGTTGCAATTGAATAACACCATTGCTGCGACATCGTACTTATCGACGCCGCATCTTCTTGCCAATCTGGACAATAAAGAATGGAGGTTTCATGTGCGTCAATCTTTTTCTCCTTCAGGGAGTAATTACGGACGGGTGTACCTTTCGGCTTCATCGGCAGATTTGACTACAGATCCCGACGGATATTATCTCCAATTTGGTGAAGCCGGTTCAACGGATGCCGTGCGACTTTTTATCGTTCAGGGAGGTTTAGATGTTGAAATTTGTGCCGGAACAATAGGTCAAATAGCTTCTAGTTTTCAGATGGGCGTACGCGTCGTGCGCGACAATGCAGGAATGTGGGAATTGTATTTGGATGATACCGGAGGAACATCTTATGCATTGGCTGCAACGGGAACCGAACCTTTGAGCTTGTCAGGTACGCATTTCGGATTTTTCAGTGAGTACACGATGAGCAACGCAGATAATTTCTTTTACGACGACGTGTATGTTGGAGATGAAATTATTGATGTGACACCACCTACGGTTTCTTCGGTGACAGCAATAAGCGCCAACCAAATTGATGTTCTTTTCGATGAAGCGGTGGATCAGGTAACGGCTGAAACGACTTCCAATTATTCATACGCTCCGAATGGCTCAGCAATTACAACTGCAACCTTGGACGGTGTGAATCCAGCATTGGTTCATTTGGACATTGCAGGGACGTTAACAAACGGAACCAACTACACTATGACGGTTACGAATGTGGAGGATCAGGAAGGAAACTCGCTCACAAGTCAGGATGAGAATTTTGCGTATCTGATTGCTGAAATTCCTGTTTGGGGAGATGTGGTAATTAATGAGTTTGTTTGTGATCCAACGCCTGTGGTAGGAATGCCCGATGCTGAGTTCGTTGAGGTGTACAACCGAAGCAGTAAAATCTTCAATGTCCAATCGTGGCAATTAGGTGATGAAACTGGCGATGGAACTGTACAAGATGCATGGTTATTACCCGGAGAATATTTGATTTTGACCTCAACTACAAATGTAGATTCATTCGCTCTTGCGACAGTCGGTGTGACCAGTTTTCCGAACTTGAACAATGCGGGAGATCATATCGTGTTGACTAGCGATTTAGGCGTTGCAATCGATTCCATTGTTTACACCGACGACTGGTATAAAGACGACACAAAAGACGGAGGTGGATATTCCATTGAGCGCATCAATCCACAAGATCCGTGTTCTGATATAGATGATTGGGCAGCGAGTAATGATGCTAGTGGAGGAACGCCAGGAGCTCAAAATTCGATTTACGATCTCTCTCCAGATGTTGATGCTCCAACCATTGCTCAAACCGTTGCTTTGGCGCCTAACTTCCTAGAAGTACATTTCTCAGAAGGGATGGATTCAACGTCATTATCGAATGCGAACATTACCATCAATCCGACGCTAACGATCCAGAATAACTATGTGATTGAGGCGTATCCATCGATGATGACGTTACAGTTTCAAGAAAACCTCGCAACTTCTCAGGTGTATCAAATTGAGTTGCAAAACGTCGCGGATTGTTGGTCAAATTCGGCCAATCTTAATGCCATTTTTGCGCTTCCTGCGATTATCGAAACCGGGGATTTAATCATCAATGAAATTCTTTTCAACCCAGTAACAGGCGGATACGATTACGTCGAACTGTACAACAATTCCGACAAGTTGCTTGATGTGAACGGACTGGAATTGGCCAATCTCGCTAACGATACCATTAGTAATAATGATATCATAGAAACGAACTTTTTGCTGTTCCCAGGCGAATATGTTGTCATCACAGAAGATTCAACTCAGGTACAACAGCAATATCCGGCTGCGGTAATCGGTCGATTTGTTCAAAGCGATTTACCTACCTACAGTAATGATGAAGGAACGGTGTATTTGATCAACGGAAATCAAGTAATTGATGCCGTTTCGTATCTAGACGATTGGCACTTCCAACTGATGGACG
Organism: Fluviicola sp. XM-24bin1; assembly: GCA_003149635.1. Lineage (GTDB taxonomy): Bacteria > Bacteroidota > Bacteroidia > Flavobacteriales_D > Crocinitomicaceae > UBA4466. The sequence goes on along the minus strand of QCWI01000002.1, from coordinate 257,567 downwards.
ACGATGATGGAAAGTCCTTGGAGCGTATCGATCCAAACGCATCTTCTAATGATCAGAACAACTGGCATACGGCGGCTGAAAATGTTGGATTTGGAACTCCTGGAGGCGAAAATTCCCAATTCTATCCTGCTCTGAGCAATGGAACTTTCAGTTATACGAGCGAAACTATCTCACCGGACAATGACGGTTTTGAGGACGTATTGCAGATCAATTACGAAATGAACGCACCGGGTTACGTTGGAACTTTCACGGTGTACGACGATCGCGGTAGAAAAGTAGCCACAGTTATTGATAACGAATTGCTTTCCACCACAGGAACACTCTCATGGCAGGGGGTAACGGACAACGGAACCAAAGCATCCATTGGGCCATACGTTGGCATCTTTGAAGCCTTTGATGTTCAAGGTGGACTGATTTTTGTCGGAAGGAAAGTATTTGTTGTAGCAGGAACCCTATGAGAACACTTACACTACTCACCTTTATTGTCGGAGCGCTTTCTGCTCAAGCTCAATTTGAAATCGATTCGTTCGTGTACGACAGCGAATATGATGATAGCAAGTTTCCCATCATCCGTTCGTCTGAAAATCCTCAAGCAGCTGAGTTGATCAACATTGTATTACATCATTATGCTTTGGAGAAAGTGTATGAGGAAGAAGATGAAAACCGATTTGAAAATGTCTTTCCTCCGGAAGGAGAATTTCACGGGGCAGATGATTTTTCCTACAACATCACTGCAAATAATGATCGTTATTTTTCCGTTTCGATTACGTGTGCGTACACCGGAGCGTATACCGAATACCACACGCAATACTTCAACTTCGACGCCAAGACGGGGCAGCCGATTCAACTATCAGACATGTTCGGTTTATCTGCTATGTACGATCTGGCAGATTGGGTATCGTCGTCCATTCACGAGCAGATTGTTTCCTACATGAACAACATCGATCTGGAAGATCCCGAAGGTTATGGCCAAGAGCAATATGAATTGTATGCAGAATGCGCTGAATGGTATGTGGAGCCACAAAGTCTTTCGGAAGAATACTATTTCCTCACGGATTCGAGTATCACCTTTGTTAAAGGACGTTGTTCCAATCACATGATGGCTGCGCTAGACGAACTCTGGGAGTTTTACGAAGAATATTCTTTGGTCGAATTACAATCTATGATGTCGGATGACGGAATCGCGCTCATGTTCCGAGAACAACTGAATTACAATCACGTAACGGTTCCTGTTGGTAAAGTATTGAAGGGAAAAATTGCAGGTAAGTATCCGATCACGATGATCGTGAAACATTCCTATGGTGATAGTTATTACGGCGTGTACTGGTACGATAAAGTAAAACAACCGATCAAGCTAAGCGGAGAATTGGATGATGCCGCTTATGTTCATTTCACTGAAGAAGTGAATGACAAAACCACAGGAAAGTTCGATTTGCAAGTAATGCAAGGCGGTAAGTTGGATGGTGAATGGAAAAATATGGACGGCACGAAGACCTTCGACATCACGCTGATGATAGCCAAATAATCTTGTGCACACATACTAAATTTGTTTTCCTGCGCGTTTGAATACTACAAACCAGCAAGAAAATGAAAAAACATCTCCTTATCCTGGCACTCTCCATGCTGGGATCTCACGCCTTTGCACAACAGTACAAAACAGCCGTTGGAATCAAGGGCGATTGGTCAACACTCAATATTGATATGGCACAGTTTAGTGTCAAACATTTCTTTGCAGCACCCAATGCCTTTGAAGTGAACTTCGGTGCCGGTCGACGGTTTATTTGGCTCGAAGGATTGTACCTCTACAATCATCCTTTGAAGAACAATTTCGATTGGTACGCGGGTGGCGGGCTTGATCTCGGCTACACAAATGGACGTGTTTTCTCTCCTATCACGAATGGATTCTGGGGCGGAGCCACGGGCGTCTTCGGAGTTGAACACACCTTCGATTTCATACCAATCAACGTAGCACTGGATGCCGGCCCTACCTTCCGAATGATTCCCGATTTCGAATTAGGCTTCAAAGTTGGATTCGCCGCGCGATATGCGTTTGGAGCGAGGTAGAAAAGGGTAATTAGGCAGAAAGTAAAAGATAGAAAGTGAGAGATCCTTCTGCTTTTTACTTTATACTTTCTGCCAGCACTGTCTTTCTTCTTTCATCTTTCCGTCTTTTCTCTATTTTTGTTTCAACGCCAACAAACGCGAAACGCATGCTATCACCGGGAGCAAAAGGCTGGATTCATAAATACTTTGACCTTGTCGAACATGGCGAGATCTCGCTGGATTTATACCGCCCGGATGAAACAAGAAAGTTGCAATTCATGCATCTTACCTTGGGACATAGCGGAATCATGTTTGGATATCCCTTGCAACTGATTTTTGCCAAAGATCTGAATGATTCTAAGTGGACGATTGAAGAGAAATTGAAGTTGTTGCTGTTCGAATCGCATCTTTTGGTGTATCAGCAGATTTATGTGCGAGATGAATTCGACAAAGACGCATTTCTTCAGTCGCTGACGAACTTTTATCGCCACCACAATGCCAGTGCCATTTCAAGAATGTTTAAGGCCTTTCGCAAGGAATCCAATGAGGAAATGTTGGAGACCGTTTTAGCCAAGCGTGTCGATATCAAGGCAAATATTTTTGAGAACAAATGGTGGGTGAATTCCTTGAGTAATGCCTTCGCTTATTTGGACGTTATTCTATTCGATGATTTTGAGCACAAGCGTGAAGACGAAGCTTTGAAGAAGTACGACAATTATGCAGAAAACGCACTCACTGCGATTACACTTTCGGTATACTCAGATGGCATTATTGAAGCGAAAGAATCGGACTTATTTCATTTCTTTCTAGCCAGTGCGAATTTAGATGAAGACGATCGTGATTTGGTTCTGGAGCGTTTTAAAAAAGGTGCGACACTCAAAGATTTTTCAGCCTTTGTTCCACGACATTTCTTGCTGAAACGATTCCTGTTTGATATTTCGATAGTTACCATTTTGGCAACGCATGAGGCGCAACCTGAGGAGGTGGCTTTCCTTATTGAATTGGGAGAACATTTGCTTATAGAAGAATTGGAGATGGAGGCATCCATGCGAATGGTTGAAAACTTCGTGTTAAAGAGTAAAGATCAAGTGGCTTATTTGAGCGATCGCTCGAAATACGATAAGGTGTATTCAAGCTTTTCGAAACGTTGGACGAAAGTCATCTCTAGAAACAGCGAAAAGCTCAAAGTGGAGTTGCGTGAAAGCAAAGAATTGGTGCTGCTCATCCGTAAGTCGGGAAGTCAGGAATTGACCCCAGAAGAGAAAGATGCGTTGAAAAATCAGTTCAAAGATTTGGCGAAATCCATTCCGGCGCTCACCGTGTTCATGCTCCCCGGAGGTGCGGTGTTAATGCCTTTACTTTTGAAACTAATCCCAGATTTGATTCCATCTGCTTTTAAGGAAAACACAGTTGAAGACGACGAGGATGACGAAGCTCCTAGTGCGTCAGATACAACTCCCGAACCCAATCCGAAATAAGGTAGAGGACATTAGAAGAGATGGTCTCTTCCAATGTTCCGTATTCTTGCATCGAACAGTTTTTACAATGTTGCATCAGGTGATTAACCTCCGGCATTATTTCACGCTGGGCATACGGATAACCACTGAAACCAGCCGAGTTCGATTCGGGAGCCACCTGAATGTCTTTTTCTCCATGCACCGTGAGGATTGGAGTTCCCTGTTTCGCCAATTTTGGCAAATAGTTTTCTGTTTCGAACAGCAAGAATTCTCGCATCCATAGGTTGTTCATGAACATGATATTCCCTATGATGAATTGCAGTCTGGTTGCACCACTTTTATTAAATTCCTCCGGTGCATTGTCGTACTTATTTCCTAGGTAAGCCGTTAGAGAATCCGATGCGATATCTTGTGGATACTGCAAAACGATGTTGCACATTCCAACGTACAAGAATTTATTCCATTCGGATAGTTCGTGTGATTCTCCCGAAGCTTTGGGAATATCATATTGTTGTTGTACCAACACATCCATTCCATTCGTTCCAACGGTTGCCATTTGCACAAGGAAATCAATCTTCTTGTAATTGTTCGCTGCGATTAACGTATGCATACCTCCTTCAGAATGTCCGAGCATTCCCAATGGATTTTTCTTGAATTTTAATTTCTTTCTGACATGGCGGGCAATGGCTTCAACGTCCGATCCAAAATCCATCAATGTGGCTTCCTGAAATTTTCCGGTGCTGGTTCCCTGACCACGATCATCAAATCGGATGGTTGCAATTTTCTGTCGGGCCATATGATCTGCAATTACCCAGAATGGCTTGTGTCCGGCTATGTGGCAATCTCGATCCTGAGCGCCTGATCCTGACGACAAAATGATAATAGGTGTATTCTCATTAAAGTCTTTCGGCAGTATCAAAGTCGCTCCAAGACTGATGTCACCATTTTCAATCTGCAAAGAATCGATGGTGTAATCGAACGGAGGTTTTGGTTCTTGCGGTCGATTGACAACTTTTGGTTTTTGTTCCTCTCTAGTAAAAGTGACCATCCACTTGACCCCATGTTGTTGCATCTCACCGCGGATGCTATCTCCGTATAAAGAGCCGTTGAAATCCAGTCCGAACGACTCCAACTCAAAGTAGAAATCGTTGCCATCAATGGTGACCTCATTGCATTCCTGTTTTAACGCTGGAACGTCTGGGTTCGAAATCAAAACTTTCACTTCAGGCGATTCTGTGACGTCCAAATTCATCCGCATGGAAGTTCCCATTACCGTAAAACTGGAGTACCATTTTCCCTCAAACTTTTGTGCGTAATTCGATAGGGGAAGGAGGAGGAATAAAATGAGTAAACGTTGTATCATAAGAGATCGGAAATCATTCGACAATTTCGAACCGGGTTGAGGTGTTCTTCTAAAAAGGCATTGCGCAATTCCAAGTGAATTTCAGTAACCGGAGAAATAAGATACGAGTTAATGCGCTCGACATATTCTTCAGGCGAATTCGTTTCGTCGCAGAGGTGTTCGAAATCTGATCCGTGCAACATTTTCTTATTCGCCAAAATCGCTCCGGGAGATCGTAACGCATTCACCACTTTCAACTTCACACCTGTATCTTGATGCGAATAGAAAACATGCACGCGCGCCTCTTGAATTAACTCGGTCATTTGGGCATCATCTGGATTGGCGATGAGCTCAATATCATATTGCTTACAATGTTGCATAACTGCTTCTGAAGGTCGTTTTCCCGCAACTTTTAACTTATTTGTGAGATTATGTGGCGCAAAAACGTTATCGATCAACCAAAGAAGACCTTTCTCATTTTCTGGTACCGAGAGATTTCCTTGGAACAAACAATAGGGGAGCGTGTCTTCACTTGCGCCACTTTCCGTGAATGCACAAGCAGGCAAAACGTAAGTGTTTTTGCAATACTGTTTGAAGTAAAAAGCGTCGTCTTCTTTGATGGCAAAAATGTGAGTTGCGAATTTCAATCGGGGTTCGTACGTCTTCAATTTCTTTGCTTCTGATTGATAAAATTTCTTTCGAAATCCAGTAGCTTGTTTTGCCAATGCGCCGTAATATTCGTGCTCAATATTATGAGTTCGAACCATGCGAATTCGGTTCTTCAATCGTTCGTCGTTGAGCATGAAAGTGGTGTGCAATCCTTCGAATAAAATGGGGTCGTCATTGAACAACAAGTTGCGCATCAATGCACGGGAAGATCGTGTCTTTACTATGAAGGGTAATTTGTCCAGAACATCCATCAAACGTTTGCGTCGCGGATAGTAAATCACTAGATCGGCGTACTGTTCCAATTCGGAAGATTCCCCACGTCCGTATTCATAACAGTGCAACGTAATTTTTACGCCCAATTCGTGCAAGGCTTTCAAACGATAAAACACGTCGATGGCTCCTCCGTAATCCGCCGGAAGCGGTACGTCAAAACTGATGATATGCAATCGCTTTTCAGCCATGATTTAAATAGATTTCTGCGAGAACAGAAGTTTCGTTTTCCCAATTTTCGACTTCCGCAGCTTTCGCGCAACTTGACTTCATGGCATCCAAACGTTTGGGGTCGTCGATTATTTCACGAAGGGCCGTTGCCAATGAATCTGGAGTGAAAGTTTCCAACACTACACCGATGTCGTTTCTGCGAATGACGTTGGCTACCTCGATGATATTTGTTGCTACCACCGGAGTACGAGCGTGCATGTAATCGAAGACCTTATTGGGCAGCGAGAATTTATAATTAGGATTGGTATCCTTATCTAAAGTAAGTCCCAAATCGGCGTGATAGGTGAATTGCATCATCTCCAAATACGGGCGTCTTCCGTAGAAACGCACTTTCGATTCCAATCCCAATTCCTTGACGCGGTCTTTCAATTGTCCTACGACATCGCCATCTCCCACAATCATGAGAACTGCCTCTATTTGTTGTATGGCTTCCACCGCCTCTTCTGCACCACGATCTACATTGATTCCAGCACCTTGCAAAATGATCAACGGAACGTTTTCAGGAATGTCCAGTTCCGCTTTCGATCGGATCTTCTCCGGTTTCCATTGTTGCGAAATATTTCGAACCACTTTGATCTCCTTCTGATACAAATCCGTGTAGATCTTCGCGATGGAATCATTCACAGTGTACACATCTTTGAGTTGTGGAAAAATCCACTTTTCTACGCTGAGCCAAATACGTTGCACGCTCGGTCGGTTAACGAGCTCTGGAACTTCGGTAAAGTACTCGTGAGAATCGTAAACCAATCTACAATTGCGCTTGAACTTCTTGGCCATGTGATTGGCTAATAAGGTGTCCAAATCGTTTGATACCAGAACATCGCATTTGCGAAAGAGCAGAAAGAAAAACAAACGGAGATTAAAAAAGGCATAGAATGCCGCCCCTTTTTCGAACAACAGCTTCATGCGCTTCGTTTCATACGCTCTCGGCGATAGAGCAACGCTAGAACGGCGTTTACGCCCAACCAAGAGGACTTCATACCCATTTTCATGCAAAAAAGTACATACCTTATGAACCCGATTATCGGTGTACAAATCGTTGGTAACAGAGACAATTGCCTTCAAAGGTCTGGACATGCTTCGAAGGTAGTAAAAACACGGGATTTAGAAGATCACGAAAATCAGCAGCAGAATGAAAAGGATCATCAGAATTACGAGTCCAGAATAAACCAACTGCATAACACGAGCAGATCTAGCATTGTACTCTCCTTCGGGAGTGATATAATCGGATTTATTCGACTGATTCAATTTGATGCTTCCGATGATAAAAGGAATGAGAGAAAAGAGCGCCGCAATACCCAAAATAGGAATGAAGAAAGATCCGAGCATGGCTAACGACCATATGAAGGCATTTTTAGCTTTTCGTGCATCTCGTTCCGCAATTAGTGCTATTCGGAGTTTTTGTCTCTTCGTGGGGCCTTCTTCAATGTCTTCAGTAGTTTCGTCCAAAGATTCTACTCCTTCATTTTCCGGCGAATCCAATGTACCAATAGAATTAACTTCGTTTGATGCTTCGGTAAATTCTGCGAAGAACTCTGATTCTTCTTCCATCGAAGAAGGAGTAATTACTTCCTGATCCGGCTCGTCTGATTGTACGGAACGCTTCTTCTTGTTTTCTAACGAAGCCACTTCGATGCGATCCTCTTTGTCTACCTTTTTCAAACGCAGACGACCTTGTGCACAACTGGTCACAAAAACAAAGAGCAGCAAGAAATAAACGTAGCGCATGGCAGTGAATTTATTCGTCTAACGATACGAATCTACATTTGGTTTGGCAATTGTGTAATAAATCTATGTTAAATCGTCATCTCATTGATTCACATTGCTCAATCAAAGCATATCTTTGATAAAAGGATTTTGGTAATATGCATAAATCCTTGTTTATCCTTAACTTTGCGTGCAACGGGCCTACTAAATAACTGAATGCGTAAACATATGAACAGACTGATTCATAAGAATGATCACCTTCGATTTTTGAAGTTGACGTTGTTTACAAGCGTGCTAGTCTTCCTATTTTCGAACTTCTCATTTGGTCAATCAACTTCTTTTTTCCTAAATGTAAAGTCGACGCGTGATGTTTAATCATTGAACACCATTCCGTGGATCAAGGAATACAGTTGTCCGTTCATTCATCCAAAACTTCAGAACATTTACGTGTTGGAGCTCACAGAGGAAAAAACAGAAGCAGAGGTCAGCGCATCTTCGAAACGCAAGACCCTGCCGTATTCTGGGACGGAACGTACAATTTCAGAATGGTTCAAACCGGTGTGTACACTTGGAAACTTACATAAGATGATGCGATTAATGATGAGCAGGTACTCGTCGGGCATGTGGTTGTGTTGTATTGATTGTCACTGCTTCCCATTCCTCACTGTTCCCTTCGCACTGCTAATTATGCTTTCATAATCTGCTCCAAACGATTGAATGCATCGCCCAATGAGCTCACATCCTCAATGATGATGCGCAAACGATCGTTCTTTTCGCTCAACTTTGCTCTGGAAGGATAGCGCTGCATAAAATCTAGGATTTTGGTGAATACAGGCGATTCATAGAAAGGCGATTGCGCATTTGAAATGAAGTAACCGATCATCTTGTTCGATTTCAAAACAAGTTTTTCCATACCTAATTCCTGTGCTTGCCAACGCAAACGGAAAGAGCGAACCAACTCATGAACGGAATCCGGTACCGGCCCAAATCGGTCGGTAAGCATTTCAAGGAATTCGTCCAACCCAGCTTGATCCTTAATACTGTCCAAATCCTGATACAAACTCAAGCGCTCGGCAACATTGTTGACGTAATCATCAGGAATGCGAATTTCCAAATCGGTTTCGAAGACACAGTCTTTAACGAATTGCGTAAGGTTATCCGAGTTGCGCTGCTCAAACAATTCCTTGAATTCCGATTCTCTCAATTCTTCAATCGCCTCGTTCAGAATCTTTTGATACATATCAAATCCGATATCCGCGATGAATCCACTTTGTTCACCACCCAGCATATTTCCGGCACCGCGAATGTCCAAATCTTTCATTGCAATGTTGAATCCTGATCCCAAATCGGAGAATTGAACCAGTGCTTCCAATCTTTTGCGTGCCTCGGTCGTCATGGCCGAAGTTGTTGGAGCGACCAAATAACAGAATCCTTTCTTATTCGATCTTCCGACACGCCCTCGCAATTGATGCAAGTCGCTAATCCCAAAATTGTGCGCGTTGTTGATGATAATCGTATTCGCGTTCGAGATATCAATTCCAGATTCGATAATCGTGGTGGCGAGCAGAACATCGTACTCATGATTGATGAACCCCATCATGATTTTTTCCAATTCCTGACCGTCCATTTGCCCATGACCAATTCCAACGCGAACTCCCGGACATAATCGCTGAATCATACCGGAGATTTCCATGATATTCTGCAAGCGGTTGTGTACAAAGAAGACTTGTCCACCACGACTCACTTCATAGGCAATAGCATCGCGCAAAGTCTCTTCTTTGAATTGGATCACTTCCGTTAAAACCGGTTGACGGTTCGGTGGAGGGGTATTAATGATACTCAAATCACGTGCGCCCATCAAAGAGAATTGCAAAGTTCTCGGAATCGGTGTAGCGGTCAACGTCAAGGTGTCCACCGTGGCGCGTAACGTCTTCAATTTGTCCTTTACGGAAACACCAAATTTCTGCTCCTCGTCGATAATCATCAAGCCCAAATCTTTGAATTTGACCCGATTTCCAACGATTGCATGTGTCCCAATGAGAATATCTATTTCACCGCTGGCGAGTTTCTTTAAAGTCTCGGTGGTTTGCTTCGCCGATTTGAATCGATTGATGTAATCAATGTTGCACGGGAAATCTTTCAATCGCTCCTTGAAACTACGATAGTGCTGCATGGAGAGAATCGTCGTTGGAACGAGAATGGCGACTTGTTTGTTGTCGGCAACCGCCTTAAACGCCGCACGGATGGCAATCTCCGTTTTTCCAAATCCAACGTCACCACAAACCAAGCGATCCATGGGCGTGTCCGATTCCATGTCTTCCTTCACGGCAATCGTTGCTTTCAACTGATCCGGCGTATCCTCATACATAAACGAAGCCTCCAGCTCATTTTGAAGATAGGTGTCAGGACTGTAAGCAAATCCAGCTTGCGCTTTTCGTTTCGCGTACAATTTGATTAGATCGAAGGCCAATTCCTTGATCTTTTTCTTTGTCTTTTGTTTGAGATTCGACCATGCAGCCGTTCCCAGCTTATTCATTTTTGGAGCAGCGCCATCCTTTCCAGTAAATTTGGAAATGCGATGCAATGCGTGAATTCCAACGTATAGCACATCGTTATCGCGATACAGCAATCGAATGGCTTCTTGCGGTTTACCGTTGACCTCAATGGTTTCCAATCCGGAAAATTTACCAACCCCGTGATCGATGTGTGTTACGTAATCGCCGCTTTGAAGATTATACAATTCCTTCAGCGTCAACGCTTGTTTTGCTTGACGGAACCCTTCCTTCAAACGGAATCGATGGTAGCGTTCAAAGATCTGATGATCGGTATAGCAGACCAACTTATTCTCAGGACTGATAAATCCTTCGTGCAAAGCAGCAGGCACTGGTCGGAAGGAAACTTCAGAATTCGTATCCGCGAAAATTTGCTCCAGACGTACAATCTGCTTCGGCTGATTTGAAAAAATACAAACCGTATATCCTTGCTTCGTACGTTCCAGAATGTCCTCTGCCAAGATTTCAAAATTCTTATTGAAGCTCGGTTGCGGCTTGAAATTGAAAGTCTCGGTAGTTTGCGCCGTGAAATGCTGCTCCATCCCGAATTCAATCACAGACTGCGCTTGCAACGTCTCCTCCAGTTTCGAAGGATGTAGGAACAAATGATCAGGAATGGTAGGTGTGGTTTGATGATCCAGATTATCGTAAATCTTGAGTGCTTTACGGTATTCTTTGTCTAGGGTGTCGTGCGTTTTCGAGAAAGAATCCAGCCAGATGGTGGCGCTATCGCCTAGATAACTCAAAAATGATTCGTTCCCGGCGTTGACCATTTCCCCTTGTACATTCGGAACAACGGTAAAGAACTGATGCTGGTTGATGGACAACTGCGTGCTGGCGTCGAAGGTTCGAATACTTTCCACTTCGTCTCCAAAAAACTCAATTCGGAACGGTTCGTCATTCGAATACGAATAGACATCTACAATTCCGCCACGAATGGAAAATTGTCCTGGTTCGTACACAAAATCCACTCGGTCGAAGTGCAATTCAATGAGCATTTCATTGATAAAATCGATGCTGTACGATTTCCTAACTTCCAGCTTCAGCGTATTTTGATCCAGTACTTTTTTACTCGGAATTTTCTCGAAAAGTGCTTTGGGATAAGTAACAATCCAGAGGTTGTTTCCGCTGTTGATCTTTTCCAAAACTTCGGCGCGAGAAACGACATTGGCGTTGTCCGTTTTTTCTATTTCGTAAGGAACGCGATAGGAAGCAGGATAGAACAGGATATTGGATTGATCCGGGTGCATTTCCTGCAAATCATTTAGGAAATACGCGGCTTCTTCTTTGTCACCAAGAAGGAACAAATGGTTTCCAGGAGCTTGTTGAGCAACCGCTGCTGCGCAAATAGATCGCGACGAACCAATGAGACCGTTCCAAGCAATTTTTGTACTCACAAGTTGCAGCTCATTCGCGGTGCGATTGATGGGTTCAAGTTTCGAGAAAGATGTACGTAAATCCTTACGCTCCATAATTATTTTAGAAAGCTCATGGCTTGCTCCACCATGGTTTTGGAACCAACGATATATGGAATTCGCTGGTGGAGTTTTTCTGGAACTATATCCATGACGCGTTGGCGTCCTGTGGTTGCCAATCCACCTGCTTGCTCAGCAATGAAAGCCAAAGGATTACACTCGTACAACAGACGTAGTTTTCCTTCTGGATCTGTTTCTGTATCTGGGTAAATGTAAATTCCTCCCTTGATCAGATTTCTGTGGAAATCTGCTACCAACGAACCAATGTAACGACCTGAATACGGACGCGAAGCTCCTGGTAATGTCTGCTGACAATACGTTTCGATGTATTCTTTCAATCCCGACTCGCAGATATTGATGTTTCCTTCATTCATCGCATACAGACGACCTGTTTCCGGCATTTTCATATCAGGATGCGACAAGCAGAATTCACCAATAGATGGATCTAATGTAAATCCGTTGACACCACGTCCTGTAGTGTACACCAACATGGTTGATGATCCGTAAAGAACATATCCGGCAGCAATTTGCTCGCTTCCAACTTGCATCATGTCTTCCAATGTTGCCTTTGTTCCCACTTCACTCTTTCTGCGATAGATGGAGAAAATGGTTCCGATGGAAACGTTCACATCAATATTGGATGAACCATCCAACGGATCGAACAACACCACGTATTTACCTTTTTTCGAATACTCCGTTTCGAAGGCCATGAAATCGTCGTTCTCCTCCGATGCAATTCCACAAACCTCCCCTCCAGATTGGAACATCTGAATGAACTGGTTGTCGGCAATAACGTCCAACTTTTGTTGTTCTTCTCCCTGTACGTTGGTGGATCCTTGGGCACCGAGGAAATCTTCCAACAATCCGGCACGACGGACATCTTTACTTACCACTTTCGATGCCACAGCAATGTCTGACAACAAACGGGATAATTCACCAGTTGCGTAAGGAAAGTCAGCCTGACGATCCATGATAAATTCGTGAAGTGTTACGAGTTTCTTCATGCCGGAAAATTTTGGCAAATATCGTGAAAATAGGTGGATGGATTGATGATAGAGGGGATTTTTCCTCCTCCCTTGAGGAAGGTCTTGGGAGGGTGACAAGAAAATAAATTTGCCTATGATAAAATCCCAACAAAAAAAGCCCCGACCAAATGGCCGAGGCTTTCAATATTTCTAATTAAGAATTACTTCTTAACGAATTTACGTTGGATAGTTCCAGCGTTTGTTGTGATGTTGATCACGTAAACACCAGCAGCGTAATCAGAAATGTTCACTGTGTTGTTCTGCATTCCAGTTACGTTAGCAGCGTCAACTACAGTTTCGATAGCTTTTCCTGTGATATCCATTACTGTAACTTTAACGTCAGAAGCGTCAGTGATATCGAAGCTAACTTTTACTTCGTCAGTCGCTGGGTTAGGGAATACGTTCAACGCAGATACGTTAGACAATTCCTCCAATCCGATAGTGTTCTCGAAGTCCAAACGTACGATTGGCGTTTGAGGCTGCAAGTACCATGCATCATCATCCGCAGCGTAGAAGTAAGAGAATCCTGTTGGTGAAATTCCAGAAGTTGCGATCTGTACATCGTCAGAAGCGCCACCGTCACCGTCAGAACATACAACGACAAAGTAAGTGTTGTTTGCTGCAGTCAATGAAGTTGGAGCCAACAATGGAAGTGTCAACAATCCTCCTGAAAGATCCTGCTGAGTAATTTCGTAGAAATCTGTTTGTTGCTCATAGAACAATGCGTCAGCAAACGTTGTTGCGTTTGTTGGATCCCAACGGTACAATTTTCCGTAAACAATAGATCCAACTACAGCGTTAGAAGCAATCTTCGTTTGGATAGCGTAAGCAGTTTGATCCGCCCAGATATCGTAGAAGTTTCCTTTCTCGAATCCAAATCCACCGTTACCAGTTGATCCGTCAATTACATCATCATCCATCGCGTAAACAAATTCAGTTACGTCGAATGCATCACCTGTAATGATGTTGTTCGCAGGAACGTCATCCGTTTCGTTTTGAGTTACTTCCCAAGTGAAAGAGTGAGATCCTGGCGTAGATGCTGGTGTGTACTGAGTTGAAGTACCGATTGAATCAGTAGTCAATACGGGGATATCTACTGGTGTAGAAGTTCCAGTCCATCCTCCTGTGTTCACATCAACGTTCAAAGTAACGTCAGTCAATGTGTTTGATCCGTCGTTGCTTACGAAAGTAGCGAAGTCGATTGGAGCTACTTGAGTACCTGGGATACGAGAGTAGTTCAATCCTGCAGTTCCCCAGTAAGGTGCAACTGCTGCTGCATCGTAATCAGGGTTTGTGTTGATACGAAGATCATCAATGTACCATCCGTAAGTAATCCATACAGCGCTGTTTGTAGAGAACTGCGGGAATGCAGTCGTCCACTGGAAGCGGATACGAACATCTGTGTATGCTCCTGTAAGGTATGGCCCTAGTGGAATAGTGATCAAATCCGGGTTCGGGTATGGATCTCCTCCACTTGCAGACAATACTTCGTAGTAATCACGGTTGTCACGCATAATCTCCCAAGTGTTTCCACCATCAGTAGAGATTTGGATTGTTTGCTCATCGTTGAACAATGCTCCGTACTGCTCGAACTCCAATGTAACCAAGTTCGTAGCTGTACCCAATGCATCTTGAGTCAATGAATCAACGTTGATTGCGATACTTGTCATTGTGTACGTTACGTCCAATGCTTGTGTACTTGCTTGTGCATCTCCGTTAGACAACTCAGCATATCCTCCACCTGAAGTAGAAGAGATTCCGTTAGTACTCCACCAACCGTCATTAGTTGCGTCGATTGTCCATCCGAATGCTCCACCAGGTTGACCGTCATTGTCGATAACCCAGTTGCTACCATTATCGAAAAGGTCTTCGAAGATGGTAACTCCCAAGGCTTTTGCTTGGTTTTGCGATTGTGTTGGCTTCAATGAAGCCTCATTTGGTAATTCTCCGAAAGTAATCGGCTTTGTGTTGTGCTGCGCGTACGAAGCAGTAGCCGCAAAACCTGCTAGGAGAAAGCTTAGGTATACTTTTTTCATAGATCTAAAAATTAAAGTGTAACAAATATATGTGATTCATATTAGATTTCCAGAATTATCAGTGCCTTTGAGGATTAAGCATCCTTCAAAAAAGGCAACTTTTCACGAATTACTTCCAATTCGCCCTTTTTCATAACAAACGTTTGTGTCATTTCTTTTCCTTGTTCGAGCAAATGCTCCTGGCCCAAAGCATCAATCAATCGGGAATCGCCGGAATATTCAAATCCATTGCCGTCGGTTCCAACACGATTCACTCCCACAACAAAGCATTGATTTTCAATTGCCCGCGCGCGCAGGAGGGATTTCCAGTGCACTGATCGTTTCTGCGGCCAGTTTGCCACGTAGAGAAGAACGTCATACATCGGTGATTGGTTGGAAATTTTATTTCGCGCGATTTCAGGAAAACGAAGGTCGTAGCAGATTTGTAGATTAAAATTCCAATCTTTGTAGGATACAATCGTGGCGTCCTGACCTGAAGCGAAATTTTCATCTTCTTTCGCCATTCCGAAGGTTTTTCGCTTGTCATAGGTAGAAATGTCACCGCTTGGAGTGATAAAAACACCGCGATTGAAATACCGATCGCTATCCTTTACCATTAAAGAAGTATAGATTGCGGAATCTTTTGCTTTAGACAAGTCTTTCAGCCATTGAACTGTTGCATTGCCATCATAAGGATCGGCGAGGGCGAGATTCATACTAAAGCAGGTATGAAACATCTCCGGGAGCAAGATCAAATCGGTTTCGACACCTTCTAGAAGCTTTGTGTAGTTTTCGAAATTGGCACTGGGATCTTCCCAAACCTGATTCGCCTGAACGAGGGTTACTCTTAAATCTTGCATAGTTTCTCAGTTGCTTTAATCAATGTGTTGTCGTCTTTTGCGAAACAAAAACGAATGTGTTTTCGATCTATTGGTGGATCGTTGAACACGGAAACCGGAATTGCTGCTACGCCAAATTCAGTCGTCAAACGCTTACAGAAATCGACATCGCTTTCGTCGCTGATTTCACTGTAATCTGCCAGTTGGAAATAGGTTCCGTCACAAGGCAATAATTTGAATCTACTTTCCTTCATTAAGGAGGTAAACAAATCGCGTTTTTCTTGATAGAAGGCTCCCAATTGGTTGACATCTACTTGCGGCAAGTATTCGGTAAGTGAAGCTTGTGCAACACTATTCACGCAGAAGACATTGAATTGATGCACTTTTTTGATTTCCGACATCAATGCCTCTGGAGCGACCATGTATCCCATTTTCCATCCTGTGATATGGAAGGTTTTTCCAAAAGATGAAGTAATGATGCTTCGATCGTGCAATGCAGGTCGATGATGCGCCGAAATGTGATCATTCTCAAACGTGATGAACTCGTAGACTTCATCTGAGAGCCATAGAATCCGCTCGTTGTTTTCCATCAATTCTTCCAGAGCATCGAAATCCGAATCATTCCACATTCTTCCTGATGGATTGTGCGGATTATTAGTGATGATCATTCGTGTTTTCTCATTACACGCCGCATTGATTTTCTCCCAATCCGGTTGATAGGAATCGTTCAATGGAATATGAATGGGAGTTCCGCCAGACAGACGAATGGTTGGATCGTAACAGTCGTATGCCGGATCCAGAACAATCACTTCGTCACCGTTTTCAACCAAAGCCATTATTGCAGTGAATATAGCCTGAGTCGCACCAGCGGTAATCAGCAATTCTCCATCTGGATTCAAACTGCGTCCGTAGACCTTTTCAATCATTGCTGAAATTTCGGTTCGTATTGCAGGCGATCCTGGCATAGGCATGTATTGATGCACATCTTCCGTGGCTTTGCGTTCAAGAATTCCGGTGAGTTTCGGATCTACCGGGAAATTGGGGAATCCTTGCGAAAGGTTGATGGCTTGATGGTCGTTTGCCAGTTTTGACATCACCGTGAAAATGGTCGTTCCTAGGTTTGGAAGTTTGGACATTTGTTGGTTTTGGGATAAAAATAAGGTGGAATGATGAATTATGAGTTATGAATGATGAATAGTTGCGCTTCGAGAGCCTTAGTGGCCTTGGCTTTATTCGAAAAACGAAGACTGAGGTTCTCGAAGTCGTAGTAGAGGGGGTTGATCGGAAAGAATCTGTATTTTCGTTTAAAATCATCAATATGTCTGGTACACCGAAATTTTCTCTGAAACGCAAAAACTTAGGAATCTGGATGCTCCCAGTACTTTTACTTGCGATGTTGTGGGCATGTTCGGGCGAAGAGGCAGATGGCAGTATCGACGATCCGGAGTTTTGTAAATGCATCAAGGTGACGGACAAACTCAACAAGTTCTCAGCGGACTTATTGGAACGCCAGGCTAATGCATCTGATGCTAAGAAGATGAAAAAGCTTCGCAATGATCGTGACAAAGCGTGCAAACGTTATTACCAAATGTCAGGTGATGAGATGAAGAAACGCCAAAAGGGGTGTAAGAAGTAATTCTGGCTCATACTTTTGGCCAAATCGTCGAATGAACAGGACGCTATAAATCCTTCGTGATTTTTGATTCCTCTGTATCAAGAAAAAGGAATAAGCTTTAAGCTAACTCCTCGGCAAATATCACATCCAAAGCTTCTTTGAAAACATTCGCTGCTTCTGCTAAAACTTCTGGAGTATGCGCTTGAGAAACAAACCCTACTTCGTAGCCACTTGGCCCCAAATACACACCGCGATTCAACAATTCCGAGAATAAGTTTTTGAAGTGCGTCATGTCCGGATCAATTTGATCGGCACGTTGTATGCGCTTTTTACCCTCGAAGGACAACCAGAAGATAGAACCGATTGTCACCATTTCAAATGGATAACCTTTGTCGCTCGCATATTCATTGATGCGTCCCACAAACATTTCCGTTTTACGCTGCTGCTCTTCGTAGAAGCCTTCCTTCGCACATTCCGTCAATTGGGCAATTCCAGCGGCCATTGCGACCGGGTTTCCTGAAAGCGTTCCAGCTTGATAAACTGGGCCGTCAGGTGCCACATGACTCATGATTTCTTTCTTGGCTCCATAAGCTCCAACAGGAAGTCCACCTCCGATGATTTTACCGTAAGTAACGATATCCGGAGTAATGCCCAAATATTCTGTTGCTCCTCCAAATGCTACGCGGAATCCTGAGATTACCTCGTCGAAGAAAAGAAGGATGCCATTTTCAGTACACACTTCACGAAGCGCTGTCAAGAACGTTTTGTCCTGAAGTAATAACCCGTTGTTTGCTGGAATCGGTTCAATGATCGCGCAGGCAATTTGATCCATATGCTCCGCGACACATGCTTTCAATGCGTCAACATCATTCAACGGAAGCACCAAAGTTTCGTTCGCGTATTCTTCAGGAACACCTGCGCTGGAGGAAGTCCCCAACGTTGCCAATCCACTTCCGGCTTTCACCAACATGGAATCTACGTGACCGTGATAACAGCCCTCGAACTTCAAAACTTTCTTTCTTCCAGTGTATCCACGAGCCAATCGAAGCGCGGACATTACGGCCTCCGTACCTGAACTTACAAATCGAATTTTGTCGATAAAGGTATTACGAGATAAAATTAACTCGGCCAATTCGTTTTCCTTCAACGTCGGCGTTCCGAAACTCGCTCCATTTTGCATGGTCTCCATCACATTTTGATACACTTTCGGATGATTGTGTCCCAAAATTAGCGGCCCCCAACTGCAATTGAAATCGATGAACTTATTATCGTCTTCATCCCACAGATAACATCCATCGCCTTTCTTCATAAATAAAGGCCCGCCTTCTACGGATTTGAATGCTCGAACAGGGGAATTTACGCCTCCTGGAAAATAGGTTTGTGCTTTCTCAAATAAAGCATCTGAATTGGGCGTTGAAATATTTCGCATACCTACCAAATGAGTTTTTGCAAATTTACGAATAAAAGGGGCAAGAAGGTAGGATTTCGGGCTATTTCAAACCGATCTTTTTTGTTCCTCGAAACTCAAATTAATTCGACTCTATTTTACAAGTGAGTTGCATTTTAAATTGGGCAAAACAGTCGGCGCGAAGACTTCATATGTCGTACTTTTCAACCAAAGTGTTGTGTCCATGTTGTTCAGGATCAACGATTGAGTAGCTCCACCCGGAGTATTGTAAATAGGATGCAGCGGTCTCGTTCCGTATTGAACTGTTGGCGCAACTGTAGACTGGAAAAATAAATTACTATCCTTCAAAGAAGTGATTGTGTAGATCCAATATTCACCTGAAACACTTGTTAATGGCAGTCCCAGGTCTTGTTCCATAAGAGCCGGATGTGCTTTGAGCGCGTCCAGTTGTGTCTTCGTCAAGTAATAGGCAGACGGACTATTAATAATGCTTCCGCCTTTTGCAACTAACTTGTAGAGATTTGTGGCACTGTCGGCATAAGCGGTCACTGGATACGTGCTTCCAGATTCAACTACGTCGGGTAAATATTGCGCTCCTAAGCTAGGTGAGCTGTACATGCCAATCATTGCTGTTCGAATTCGAGGATAGTATTTTTGGAAGGTATCATAGTGAACACCTGCTGTAGTAAATGAAGTTGAATCCCAGCTACTGGTTGGAACGCTGCAGGCTACTCGCCATTCGATCCAAAACGAATCGTGTTGCGCCAAACTAGCGGTTTCAATAGTATTTTCGCCCATGCTTGGAGTTGGATCTTTGTCTGGACAGCAAGGTTCTTTTTCTGACAACAAGACGTGCCAATAAGAAGTGTGGAGGTGATAAATAGCACCACAGCCATCTTTGTATAAAAAGAGATTGTTTTCATGTGAATAGTTTTAAGTCGTTCCTAAAGGTAGGGAATTGATGGTGTCGTAAGCCATAAATCTGAATTTCGAGCACATGTATCCAATCTCACCAATTGTTCTAATGTTGGAAAACTTCCATACTCCATTGTGCATAAATGCAGGAGTTTTCTGGAATTCTCAAGAGGTCTTTTGAGTATCTTTACAGCGCTTAAAAACTAGAACATGTCCCATCAAAATACCTTGGAATACGCACGTGATATGGATGCTAAAGATCCACTTAGAAAATTTCGAGATGCGTTCCATTTCCCTGATTTTCATGAGAAAGAAGTCGTGTACTTCACTGGAAACTCACTAGGACTGCAGCCAAAGACAGCGCAAGCGTACATTCAAGAAGAACTGGACGCGTGGGCAAAATATGGTGTAGAAGGGCACTTTATGGCGAAAAAGCCTTGGTTCTCGTATCATGAGTTCCTAACGGGAAAAGCGGCCAAAGTTGTAGGAGCAAAGCCTGAAGAAGTGGTAGTAACGCATTCCTTGACAACGAACTTGCATTTATTGATGGTTTCTTTTTATCGTCCGGAAGGAAACAGAACAAAGATTTTGTGTGAGGCAAAAGCCTTCCCAAGCGATGCTTACGCGCTAGAGTCTCAGGTGAAATTTCATGGATTAGACCTTGAAAAGGACTTAATCGAAGTGGCACCGAGAGAAGGGGAGCACTTAATCCGCGAAGAGGATATTCTTGCTGCCATCGAAGAAGCTGGAGATACGTTAGCCTTGGTCATGATTGGAGGAGTGAATTACTACACGGGGCAGTTGTTCGATATGAAAAAGATCACTGAAGCAGGACATGCGGTTGGTGCGACTGTTGGATTTGATTTGGCGCATGCCGCAGGAAACATCAATTTGCAACTGCACGATTGGGGTATGGACTTCGCTGCCTGGTGTGGATATAAATATTTGAATTCTTCTCCCGGAGGTGTTTCCGGGATGTTTGTCCACGAACGTCATGCGAACAATCCCAACTTGCCACGATTTGCGGGTTGGTGGGGATACGATAAAGAAACGCGTTTCCAAATGGAACCAGGATTCAAACCGATGTACGGAGCTGAAGGATGGCAATTGAGTAATGCACCTGTTTTGGGAATGGCTGCGCATTTGGCTTCATTGGATATTTTCGATGAAGCAGGAATGGATCGCATTGGAGCTAAACGTGATGTATTGACGGCCTATTTGGAATCCGTGATAGACGATATTTCGGAGCGCAATGCCGATCGATGTACTTTCGAGATTGTAACACCACGAGATATCAAGAAACGCGGCGCGCAACTATCCATTTTGGCACATGGTCAAGGAAAAGCATTGTTTGATGCGTTGACAGAGCAAGGAGTCATTGCCGATTGGCGCGAACCGAATGTGATCCGAATTGCGCCAGCGCCATTGTATAATTCATTCGAAGATTGCTTCCGTTTTGGGCAATGTTTGGAAGCGGCAATTCAGTAGAATTCGGTAAATTAGAAGCATGGCAGACGGTTATCAAAATATCATTAAGGTTCAATTCTCTGGAGCGCATACCGACGCGGAATTGTACACGGGTCTAGCCGTTCAAACTATTGCCATCCTCGTTGGAGGAATCATCCTTTGGAGAATCTCCAATTACATGCACAAGCGAAAGCAGAAGCAACGAAGAAAAAACGAATTTTTTGAAACTCCTTATGCCAAGGGGTGGAAACGAAAATAAACTCAAATGAACGAAGGTAAATCAGCGATAATTGTTGGGGCCGGATTGGTCGGTTCCCTGTGGGCAGTGTATCTGTCTAAAGCTGGCTACAAAGTAACGATCTACGAAAGACGTCCAGATATCCGACTCGCGGAAATTTCAGCGGGAAAATCGATCAACTTGGCGTTATCAAACAGAGGATGGAAAGCATTGGATGCGGTTGGAGTAGGAGATGAAATCCGAAAGATTGCCATCCCAATGACGGGACGTGTGATGCACGATACGGAAGGAAATTTGACCTATCAACCTTATGGAAAAGAAGGGCAAGCGATTTATTCCATTTCTCGTGGGGGAGTGAATGCAAAAATGATGGATATCGCGGAAGAATATGGAAACGCGGAGATCCATTACAACCACGAATGTTTGAGTGCGGATACAAAAAACGGTTCAATTCGCGTTAAGAATAGTGAGACAGGTGAGGTTATTGATGCGAAAGCAGATGTTGTTTTTGCTGCGGATGGGGCTTTTTCAGCCGTTCGATACAATGCATTTCAGAAGCTGGATCGATTCAACTTCAGTCAAATGTATATTGAAGATGGGTACCGCGAAATTTTGCTTCCAGCCAACGAAGATGGAAGTTATAAATTGGAGTTAAACGCATTGCACATCTGGCCGCGTGGTCGTTTTATGTTGATCGCATTGCCGAATGAAGATGGTTCGTTTACATGTACGTTATTCATGCCGCATTCGGGGGATGAGAATTCGTTCGATGTACTGGATTCGAAGGAAAAAGTGGAGAATTTCTTTAAAACGACGTTCCCTGATTTCTTCGAAATGATGCCGGAAATTGGCGATGCTTGGGAGGATCATCCACTTTCGTCATTGGCAATTATGCGTTCGTATCCTTGGCACGATGGCAAAATGGCCTTGATGGGCGATGCAGCACATGCAACTGTTCCTTTCTACGGACAAGGAATGAACGGCGGTTTTGAAGATTGTACCGTACTGTCTGAATTGATGCAAAAACACAACGAAGACTGGGATAAAGTATTTGCAGAATACAGCGTAGTCCGCAAGCCGGATGGAGATGCACTGCAAGATTTATCGCTGCACAATTACTACGTAATGCGTGATTATGTGGCAGATCCCGACTTTTTATTGCAGAAGAAAATTGAAGCGAAATTCTCTGAACTGTATCCAGACAAATGGATGCCGTTATACTCGATGGTAACCTTTAGCGAAGTACGTTATAGCGATGCACATCGATTGGGAATGCAGCAGGACAAGATCATGAAAGATGTGATGGCGTCCACACCGAATATTGAAGAAAAATGGGATTCTCCTGAAGTAATGGAGCAAATCCTTGAGAAAATAGGATAGAGGAAATTCGACGGATTAGACAAAATTAGATGTTTTTGACATTCTGATATGTCCATTATATCTAACCAGTCCAATTGCTCTAAAAAAATAACAAGTATGAAATGGATACTCACCACAGCGCTAGTTGGAATGGCATTTGCCGGGATGGCACAGCGCGATTTGAACCCAAGAAACGGTAACCCATTCGGAGGAGCACAATCGTTCAAAGATTACAACCTGTATGGAATTCAATTCCAGTTGGGGCCTGCGTTTTTGATGAATTCACCACGCAATGAGCGGGTTGATGTTGACGGCGTTTTCCGTGGAGATTACGTTTTGAATCCGAAGACGCGAATAGGGGCATACGGGGAAATCGGTATGTTTCATTTTCCTAAGAAGTTCCCAAAAATCAAAATTGGGAAAGACGATAACGGGAAACAGAAATACCTAATCCTATTAAGCTATTTCGATTGGGGATTGGGCTTCAAATACTTCCGTGGAGCTGAGCAAATAACCGCAAATTTCGAAGATGCTAGTGGAGGTTATCTCGGTTCGGAAGATCGTACATTTAATTTCTCGAATGGTAACGTTTACGGGCGTTTCTCAGCACATAAGAACGTTTATTTCAAGTCAAAGAAAACAGGAAAGAAAGCGAATTTTTTCCTTGACAATTCATTGGGATTGAACTTTGATTATCGTGTATTGAATACAGCGGACACATACACGGATTGGTATCCAGTGATGGAGCAAAATCAGCAATATTACCGACCGTTCCATGCGCAATTACACTACGGACTTGGCTTCGGTTGGAGCCCACGAAGAAGTGTGTTTATCATTCCTGGGGTTCGTCTTCCAATTGTAGGATATCACTCAGCAGCCCAAGCTATGGACGGATCAGGAGATAAGCAAAACTATTGGGGAAAACCATCCATGCACTTTTTCTCATCGCGCTACTGGCCGATTTTATTCCAAGTGAAGTTCATGTACTGCTTCCCGAAAAGACAAAAAGGATGTGCAACGGGAATCACGAACGATCAAGATAAAGACACGCAAAGAAATCGTTAATGAAGAAGATTTATCACCTCAAAACGTGCAGCACGAATCAGCGCATTCTCAAGGAAGTCAACCCGGGAAGCGATGTGGAAATGCAGAATATCAAGGAGCAAAACATCGAACCGGAAGTATTAGATTTTTTGAAAGAAAAAGTAGGATCGTATGAAGCTTTGTTCTCCAAAAAGGCGATGAAATACCGCCAAATGGGATTGCACGAAAAGGAGCTTACCGAAGACGATTATCGCAAATTGATGCTAGAGGAATACACCTTTTTAAAGCGTCCGTTCATGATTAACGGAGAGGAAGTATTTATCGGAAATGCGAAAAAAACGGTTGAAGCCGCTGTAGCTTCGTTCCAATCGTAAGGTGAAAATCAGTTCCATTTTAAAGGCGCATCTCGCTTTATTTTTGGTTAACGCCTTGTATGGCGCCAATCATGTCGTTGCTAAAGATGTCATGGCGGGAGAAATGGAACCCAATGCATTCATATTCTTCAGGGCGGCTGGTGCCGTGCTATTGTTCTGGCTTGTAAAATCCATTTTCGTTAAGGAGAAAGTGGCGCGCAAAGACCTCTTCCTGATGGCACTTTGCGGACTCTTTGGTGTAGCTTTGAATCAGTTGTTTTTCTTCAACGGACTGAACCTTACGTCTTCCATAAATACAGGGATTATCATGACTGTGAATCCGATTCTGGTCGTGATTCTCTCGTACTTCATTCTGAAGGAAAAAATTACTTGGCGCAAATCTGTTGGAATTTTAATTGGTGCTACCGGGGCAGTATTATTGACCTTGACAGGTGCATCTGGAGCGACAGATTCGGCGATTGGTGACTTGTTTATTTTCATCAATGCGGCGAGCTACGCGATGTATCTCGTTCTGGTGAAGCCGTTAATGGCACGTTACAAACCCGTGACCGTAATCACATGGGTTTTCACCTTCGGATTGTGTTATGTCGCCATGTACCCGCCTTCATTGATGGAAGTAAGTCAAATGGATTTTTCAGCAATTTCAGGCACAGAATGGGGGGTAATCGTCTATGTAATCATCGGGGTTACCTTTCTCACGTATCTTCTCACGGTTTATGGATTGCAGTATGTGAGCCCAGCCGTTTCCAGCGCTTATATTTACCTACAGCCTGTATTGGTGATGTTCTTTGCCGTTTTCTTCAGCGCGATGGGTTGGGCAGAGGATTACACTGATAGCATATCCTGGGAGAAAATTGGGTACATGTTGTTGATCTTCGTCGGAGTATTCCTAACAGGTTCAGGTGCATTGCTGAAACGAAAAAGTCAATCGAGTTCCTGATTCAAAGAAAGATGCCCAGAGAGTTTAAAACGAATTAAGTTCTTTTTTCAGCTCATCTAATTTGAAGGGTTTGAATCCACTTATCTGGAGTTCGGACTTGCTTACTTTGGAGTTCGTTACAACGAGTTGTGGTGTTTTATTGATGTATCCAATACCAACGATTTTCACTTTTCTTCCCAAAGGAATATTTCGAAATACATAGCGATCTCCTTCTTGAGTGGCGGGCATAATTGAGTTGATGTCCTCAAATACCAAATAAAGCTTTGACGTCATACTACCCGTTTCTGCGTAATAATCAATTTTTGGATCCTTGGTTTCCCAAAAACGATCACAGTTGATCCATCCAAACTTACTCGCACTCAAAACGTAGTAGTTGAGCTCTGCCTTGTCAACTCGGGGCTTGTTGCCATGTCACGTTTACCGAACTATCATTAACTCCGTAAAATGTTGACATTTCTCCGTTGTTGTCCGCACTTTTTGGAAATAGAACCGCATATTCTTCATCACCTTTAAGTGTTACTCCTTCGTCGTCTTGATGCAACCAGATATGAATCATGCCCCCTGTCTCTAAAATTTGATCGTCGCTCAGAGTAGTTAGGTGTTCTGAAATGAAGTCAGAAAGTTGGTAACACTCTTTCACCTCAATTTCAATAGCTGCGTTTTTATCGATTTTTTGGATGCAATTTTTAGGCAGGAAGATTTTGGTTCCTTGTTCGCAAGTGATTATGTTATCTCGTTTTCCACTCCATTGAAATGACTGAACATCTGGACGAAGCGATTTTCTAATTTCGCTAAAGCTTACTCGTTGTTCCTTTGAAACTGTTTCTTCCGAAGGAGTCTTTCTCTGCGAATCTTCCTTGACATCCGGATTATTGCATCTCACTATCAAGAAAAGTAGTAGGCCAAGGCAGACGAATCTCAGAATCCAATTTATGTTGACGTGACTAATCAATGGATTAATTCTGAACGTAGTTCAATGAAACAATCTTCATTACCCCATCTTTCGAGTCTCTCAACACGATTTCCTCGGTCACCTTGCCTTGTTCTTTATCATGGAGAACATAGTTCAATCGAACCGTGGCAACCCCGTTACTAATGGAGGTATTGAATCCCATTGATTTTTCGATTTTGGTGATATTGGTTTCCGTAGCCAATTGGTGTATGAGTTCTTTAAATGCTGGGCCATCGTCTCGCATTCCAACTTCATGCACCATATCTAACATGGCATTTTCATTTCCAGCCTTAAGGAAGGTGTGAAACTTATCGGCTTGCTTTTCTGCTTTTTCCGCGGCATCTCCCAATCCACAACTGGAGATTAGGAAGGCAAAGGATACTATTAGTAGGGATAGGGAATAGAATCGTTTCATTGGTCTTAGGTTTCAGGTTGATATTTTTTCAGTCGTTCGTTCATAATTCGGAACCAGACGGGTTGCGCCAAGGCCATGAGCATCATTCCCGGATAACCCGTTGGCATCTGTGGACTATTCGCGTGTGATTTCAGCACCTGATATTTCTTACTTCCGCTAAAATGATGATCAGAGTGGCGCGATAAATTGAAAAGGATCGTTCTGCCGAGAACGTGATCAGAATTCCAAGAATGTTGGTGTCGAACGGGTTCATAGGAACCATTATCCCGTTGATTTCGCAAGAGGCCGTAGTGTTCGATATAATTAACCGTTTCCAAAAGCAAAATCCCAATAACTGCAGCAATTACGAAAGCCATTAGCGTGTAGATTCCCAAAAAGAAACCAATTCCTGAAAGCAACAAAACATTGGCAATCGAATAACCAATCATTCTATTTCGAAAGGAAAACCAGGGTTTATTTTCTCGCTGCAAACGTTCGTTTTCCAGTTGCCAGGCTTCCACGTAACTTCCAAAATGAGAGCGGATCCAATAGAGGAAAATGATCTCGTTCTTTCGGGCTGTTGCTGAATCGGCAGGGGTGGCCACATTCTTATGATGTCCACCATTGTGGTACGGCAGAAAATGCGTATTCAGAGAAGTTAATAGCAACATTTCTCCAACCAACTGCTCCCAGCGATTCAATCGATGTCCTAGTTCATGACCCACATTGATTCCAATCACACCGCACATCAATCCCATGGATATGATTCTTCCAAAAAATTCGAGAGATCCGAAAACCGTGTTGTTCATCACGAAGAGAAAGTATCCCACGAATCCCACTTGAATGGGCAGTGTGGCGTACAGAATGTAATCGTAAATCCGTTTGTTCTTTTCGTCCTCCGCGATTTTCTTTTCCAAATTAGCCCTATCCGGAGGAATGAATAACTCCAAAATCGGAACCACACAAAAGAAGATTAACATAGGGAAGAAAGTCCACAATCCCTCCATCTCAAAAGCCACCACCACAGTCAACGGCAAGGTAAAAACAAGTAGATATTTTAAACGATGCATCGTACACTAATTTCCGAATTATTCTCTGGAATTGCAAGGGGAGGAACGTGCTGGGTTGGTAAAAGGTTGAAAGTGAAAAGTAGAAGGATAAAAATAGTGAGGTGAATAATCCTTCTACCTTTTACTCACAACTCCACATCATCCTGTTTTTCGTACCTTCGCCTAAAATTTGAGATATGCTCATGTCCATGACCGGTTTCGGGAAAGCCTCCGGAAGCCACCAATCAAAAAAAGTATCCGTTGAAATTCGCTCTTTGAACAGCAAATCCATCGATTTGAACGTTCGTATGCCACAGCGCTACAAGGAGCTTGATGCTGATGTTCGCAAATACGTTTCAAATGCGTTGAATCGTGGAAAGGTGGACGTATCGATTAGCTTGGATAGCATGGGCGAGGAAAGTTCTGTTTCTATCAATCAAAGTCTCGCAAAGAAGTATTACGAAGAGCTAAAATCCCTTGGGGAAGCGCTCAACGAAGAATCGCAAGATTATCTGTCATTGGTGTTGCGAATGCCGGAAGTAATGGAAAGCAAGACCGAAGCTTTGGAGGAATCGGAAGTGATTTGGTTGATGGAATTGATCGAAGAAGCGACCAACAATTTGTGCGATTTCCGCCGTAAAGAAGGGAAGGAGCTAGAACAAGAATTCATGGGTCGCATCGGTGACATCCGAGGATATTTGGAAGAGGTTCCCAACTACGAAGACGAGCGAATTTCTGTGATCCGCGAACGCATGCGCAAAGGATTGGAGGAAGTGGAAGGTGGTTACGATGAGAATCGTTTCGAGCAAGAGATGATTTTCTACCTAGAGAAACTGGATATTTCCGAAGAAAAAATGCGCCTTTCCAACCATTTGGATTACTTCGAGGAAACCATGTGCAATGAGGGGTCTGGAAAGAAACTAGGATTCATCGGGCAGGAAATCGGACGCGAGATCAATACGCTTGGAAGCAAGAGTAATCATGCGAAAATGCAGAAGTTGGTCATCGGGATGAAAGACGCACTCGAAAAAATAAAGGAGCAAATACTGAACACTTTGTAAATCTTTACGTAGAAGGAGGTATGTCATCACCGTTACAAGGCAAATGCATCATCTTTTCCGCGCCATCGGGAGCCGGGAAAACGACCATCGTTCATAATTTATTGAGCCGCGATTTGGGATTGGAATTTTCCGTTTCGGCCTGTAGTCGTGATCCACGCCCCAATGAAGTAGATGGGAAAGATTACTATTTCCTCGGCGTAGAGGGATTCAAGCAAAAAATTGAATCAGATGCATTTGTGGAGTGGGAGGAAGTCTACACGAACAACTTCTACGGAACCCTGAAATCGGAAATGGAGCGCATTTGGTCACAAGGCAAAGCCGTGATTTTCGACGTTGATGTCATCGGGGGACTCAATTTAAAGAAGCAATTTCAGGATAACGCCTTAGCGGTTTTCGTGAAGCCACCGAGCTACGAAGAATTGGAAAAACGATTACGCGGGCGCAGTACAGAATCAGAGGATAAAATCAATCAACGAATGGAGAAGGCGACCAAGGAATTGGCGTTTTCGAAGGAGTTTGATATAGTGTTGGTGAATGATGACCTGGACGTAGCGTGTGATCAGGCAGCATCATTTGTGAGGGAATTTTTAGATAAATGACGAAAGTTGGATTGTATTTCGGCACCTTCAATCCGGTGCATGTAGGACACCTGATCATTGCCAATTACATGGCAGACAATACCGATTTGGATGAGGTTTGGTTGGTTGTTTCGCCGCAAAACCCCTTGAAAGAGAAGAGTTCATTATTGGCAGATTACCATCGATTGGCACTGGTTCGCATCGGGATAGAGAACAACCCGAAATTGAAAGCGAGCGATATTGAATTCAAACTGCCGATCCCTAGTTATACTTCCAAGACTTTGGCCTATCTCAAGGATGAATTTGCCGACAAAGAGTTTGCGCTGATCATGGGCGAGGACAATTTGCGCACCTTCCATAAATGGCACAATCACGATCACATTTTGGAGAACCACGAGATATACGTGTATCCGCGTGCACTTACTATTCAGGAGAAAGAAGAAATGACGAAATCATTAGCCGGAAGTGCGAATGCTTTTTCTGATCATCCGAACGTGCATTTGTGCGATGAAGTTCCGGTGATGAAAATTTCCTCATCGTTCATCCGAAAATTGATTTCTGAGAAAAAAGACGTTCAATACTTATTGACCGAGCCGGTTTTCAAGTACTTGGACGAGATGAATTTTTATAAGTAGGGGTTGGCAAAGAAACACTGGTTTGACTTGAGAAGTTAGTAGAAATTTCGGCAATTCCAATTTATCCGAATTCTTTTACGTCGGGATATTCCGACCTGCCTGCCGTCAGGCACGGCATTCCAACATAGCTTTTTCCAAAATTTAGATGTTTCGTTGTTCCCATTCTGTTATTACCCCGCCTTCGAATTTTCCAGAAACGGATTGTACATCATGATGGTGTGATTTTCGACCAGCAAGCGCTCTTCGAAAGATCCGTCAGGAGATTCTTTGATTTGAACGATTTGATTGTGACGCGAATAACCTCCCCAAATTTGTTGTTTGATAATATGATTGCGTTCTTCTACCGAGTAGTTCGCCGCCACAGGTTCACTAGAAATAAGTGCGCCGCGCAAATGCGTTTCATCCAGCCAGACTTTCAATTGAAAGCTTTCATTCGTCTCATTTTTCACTTGCAAATCGATGTGATTGTAAGCCAGCGTAACACCAGCACCGAAAGGTACTTTTCTATTGACATCGGGGAAGACATCAAATCCGTGGCGGTATCGCTCCTTAATTGTCAATGGACTGTGAGCGAACATCCAGAAAAGCAAATTTCCCAATTGACACAATCCGCCGCCGGTTCCTTTGCTAATTTGCCCTTGTTTGAGCACCAATCCATCCAGGTATCCCTTTTGTTGAGAAGGTCGCCCAACAAGTTTCCAGATGGAGAAGGTCTCGCCCGGTCGGATGATAATGTTATTCAGATGTGCCACGGCCAATTGCAAGTTGACCCGCTTGTTCTCTTGCAAATACATATCCACGTCTTTCAAAGGACGAAGGATAAGCGATTGATGTTGGAAGAAAGTATGTTGTGTGATCAACTCGCCGCGTTCTTGGGCCCATTTTTTGTCACTGAACGTCCAATCCATTCGGCGCTTTGTTCGATAGTACCATTTACCAACAATTTGACGTATCACTTTTCGATTTTGAGGTTTTCTGATTTCAAACAGAACTGTGCTTTTCTTCAAGTATCGCGCAGATACGTGAGAAAAAGCGACTTGAAATATTAAGCGCTACAATTTGTTGATTATGCGTTTTGACTAGGGGTGTTGAGCTGGCGGTAACTTAATAAGTTAAGGAGAAATTTTAGTGATTCCTATTGATTTAACACAATCTAAATCGGAATATTCCGATATACCATTATTCGAATATTCCGTAATTCCAAAACGGTGGACACTTACTCCAATGGCGCCTTCAAATGAAACGTCACTCCATCTTCATCACTATAAAACGAAAACGTCGCATCGATTTGCTCGGCTAAGTCCTTAATGATCTCCATGCCCAAGCGTTCATGTCCATTTTCTGAATCCCCAAAACCAACGCCATTATCGATAATATTCAATTGCAGAAATCCTTTGTCCCGAATCAATGTAAACGACACCTCACCACCTTGCATGCCCTCGAAAGCATGTTTGAAAGCATTGGTCACCACTTCATTGACGATAAGTCCTAAGGGAATTAATGATTGCGTTGAAAGTTCAAAATCGTCAATTCTCAGTGCTACCGAAATATCTTTTTCGTCTCCATCATAAAACTGAAGAATCTCCTCCAACAATTGGGAAAAGTACTTTCGAACGCTGATGGCCGAGAAGGAATTTGTCTGATAAACGATATCGTGAATGTCGGCAATGGATTGAATTTTACCCCGACAATCATCCAGCAATTGACGGTGATAATCGTCTTTCGCCTTCGCACTTTGCATGTTGACCAAGCTTGAAACGACTGCCAGATTGTTCTTCACCCGGTGATGGATTTCCTTCAATAACGTTTCTTTTTCATGCAGTTCTTGATCCAAATGCGCTTGCAAGGCACGTCGTTTTCTGGCTTCTAAGTTTGAAGAGAATACCATGGATATCGCCTGTGCGAAAAAGCGTTCTTTGCTGTCGAATTCTTTGACTTCATCCCCCGTTTTTTCAAAGCACATCACGCCAATCATTTGCCCGTCAAAGCGCAAAGGGATATCCAGCAAAGTGATAATTCCAGAAGGTTTGTTGTAGCTCTCGTTAAGACCTTTCGTTATTGGTGACTCCAAAACATTAGGAACGTAAAGCAATTCATCCTTCTCAAGAGCGGCAAAATATTCCGGGCACATTGACATCGGAATCACACTCTCCTTTTTGAAGGATTCGTCCCGTAAATCGTATTCACCCATGGATGTCATTTCCTGTTTGTTGTAATCCAAGAGCCAAACGCTCATTCGCTCAATTTTCAGAGAGCGCGTAATTCTTCCAGCAAATTCGATCATGATTTCATCGATTTCGTTTCGCTGAAGCGTATGTGTTTTGGATATGCTGTTTAATTCCTGTAGTAGATCAATGTCCTTCATGAGTAGTTTGAAAGAATGGGCACGATAAAAATAGCATTATCTGTGGCAATTCCTAGGAAAGTATAAATCTAATTCGTTGAATTAAAGCAAGTTTCGAAATTCATTAATACTTACATTATGTAGTGCATCAGAAGCCGTATCTTAGCGGGAGCTCCATGCGATCGTTCTTTCGATACACATATTATCCCTTTTTGCTCGTTATAACGGTGCTCGTCACCTGGAGCATGTCGCAGTGGATCGATCCTATTTATTATTCGATCATTCCCTTCGCGCTCATCGTTATTTGCTTGCCGATCTTCATCTATGGCGAAAGATATTTACCCTATCGACCGGAATGGAATGGTGTGCATGAGGACACTAAATCAGATTTTCTCAGAACAATTCTGGTATTACCGGTTGGTTTGAAATCAGCGGAATTTCTGATGCCCTTGCTCTTTTATTATCCAGTGTTGTGGATGCATGATTCGTATGGGACCTTGAGTCATTTCTTTGATTACGGATTTGCCGCTCAAGTGCTCTTGCTACTTCTCGCCAGCGAATTCTTCTATTATTGGTTTCATCGCGCCACGCACGAGATCACGTTCTTGTGGCGATTTCACGCGGTTCATCATGGAGCACATCGCGTGTATTGGATGAACGCCGGTCGGTTCCACTTGGTTGAGGCTTTCTTCAGTGGGATGTTTTATTTCCTCCCTGTATTGTTCCTCGGGCCGGAGCCTGAAGTGGCGATCATGGTGGTTTCCATTTCCTCCATCACCGGATTTCTAGAGCACATCAATGTAGATTTCGAAGCCGGATGGTTGAACTATGTATTCAATTCGGCACAATTGCACCGATGGCATCACTCAAGGATTATAAAAGAGTCCAATACGAATTACGGAAAGATTTTAATTCTTTGGGATCTACTATTCGGGACATTCTATTTGCCCAAAAACAAGCATGTGGGAGAAGTTGGAACTGTAGAAAATGACGTTCCGGTAGATTTCATCGGTCAGGGTAAATATCCTTTTGAGAGACGCTAGAGCCTAGATTCTAAGACACTAGATAAACAAGACCTCGAAAAGTCTAACAGTCTAACAGTCGAACAATCAAGCAGTCTAAAAGTCCACTTCGAGAGCCTCAGTGCACTAATTCGTCAAAAGGTCAGAAAGTCAAGAAGTCGAACGATCAAACAGTCCACTTGAACAAAAGTCTAGTATCTCACTACAAAACCATCTCTGGAACGTTATCTGGAACCACCAAATCTCCTTCGGTGGCAGCAACGATTTCTTCAACACTCACGCCCGGAGCGCGTTCGATCAAATGGAATTGATTGTCTTTGATTTCCATTACAGCTAGGTTCGTAACCACCTTTTTAACGCATCCAACCCCGGTTAATGGAAGTGAACACGATTTCAACAGTTTGGACAC
Organism: Fluviicola sp. XM-24bin1; assembly: GCA_003149635.1. Taxonomy (GTDB): domain Bacteria; phylum Bacteroidota; class Bacteroidia; order Flavobacteriales_D; family Crocinitomicaceae; genus UBA4466. The sequence goes on along the minus strand of QCWI01000002.1, from coordinate 224,138 downwards.
ACCCGCCTTATTCGTATGCATCATAGCAACGATGATATTATCTGCAGAAGCAACTAAATCCATGGCGCCACCCATACCTTTTACCATCTTTCCTGGGATCTTCCAATTTGCGATATCTCCATTTTGAGCCACCTCCATGGCACCAAGAACTGTCAATTGAACGTGCTGACCACGAATCATAGCAAACGATGTCGCTGAATCAAAGAAAACGGCTCCTTGACGCGCAGTAATCGTTTGCTTACCCGCGTTGATTAAATCGGCATCTTCTTCACCGTCAATAGGGAACGGCCCCATCCCCAAAATTCCATTTTCAGATTGAAATTCAACTTCAATTCCGTCGGGAATGTAGTTGGCAACCAACGTCGGGATCCCAATGCCAAGATTTACATACCATCCATCTTGAAGTTCCTGTGCGATTCGTTGCGCAATGCCATTTTTGTCGAGGGCCATTTTGTTCTTTTTTTGAGTGATTTAATCCTAATTCAAAAGTAATATTTTATTCAGTTATAAATTTAACGACATGTGAAATAGTTGCGAGGGTAAATATACGATGAAAGCACAAAAATGATCGACGGAGGTGTTAATTTCTTCATCAATAAAATCACTACTATTAAATAAACAAAGTTAGTCTATCTTAGCGCCAGACTAACTAACACCCTTGCTACCAAGGTTATTACATTTAGCTATGAAAAACTACAAATTAGCACTAACCATGCTAGTCACCTCCTTCCTCGGAGGACTTTCCCTTGCACAAAGTGACGATCCCTGTGGAGCGCCAGCATTAACTGTTGGAGCCTCATGTTCTTATGCAACATACACCAATGCAACGGCTACAGCTTCAGCTGGAGTGCCAGCACCAGGTTGTGCCAGCTACTCTGGAGGAGATGTATGGTTTACGATTACCGTTCCAGCAAGTGGTGATGTAACTGTCGATTTGAGTCAAGGAGTTATTACTGATGGAGGAATGGCCATCTACTCTGGAACTTGTGGATCTCTATCGTTGGTAGAATGTGATGATGATGATAGCCCGAACGGGTTGATGCCGATGATTGCCTTGACTGGGCAAACGCCGGGAGCAACACTTTGGGTTCGTGTGTGGGAATACGGAAACAATAATAACGGAACCTTTGATATTTGTGCTTACGAACCAACACCAGTTGGTACACCAGCGAATGATGATCCTTGTGCTGCAACGGCATTGACGGTTGGAGCATCGTGTTCTTTTGCAACGTACACAAATGCAGGAGCTACAGCATCTGCTGGTGTACCTGCACCAGGATGTGCGAGTTACTCAGGTGGAGATGTATGGTTCACGGTTACCGTTCCGGCAAGTGGTGATGTAACAGTGGATTTAAACACTGGAGTAATTACAGATGGGGGAATGGCCATTTATTCAGGGTCTTGTGCGTCACTTACGTTAATTGAATGTGACGACGACGATAGCCCGAATGGATTGATGCCAATGATTGCCCTAACAGGACAAACACCGGGAGCAACACTTTGGGTTCGTGTGTGGGAATACGGAAATAACAACAACGGAACCTTTGATATTTGTGCCTTCGAACCCGTTGTAGCACCACCACCAGCCAATGATGATTGTTCAGGGGCGTATCCAGTTACGGTTAACACCACTGCTGGTTGTGCTTCAGTAACAGCCGGAACGGTGGATGGAGCAACAGCGTCTTCGCAAAATACTACATCATGTGGCGGAACTGAAGACGATGATGTTTGGTTCTCTTTCGTAGCACCGGCAACAGGAGCGGTAGATATCGATCTTTTAAATATTGCTGGTAGTACAACAGATATGTTTCACTCTGTTTGGGAAGGAACATGTCCAACATTAACACTTTTCGGAGCTACGTGTAGCGATCCAAATAGCCAACAAGTGAATGGACTGACACCGGGTGTTACGTATTTTGTTCGAGTGTACACCTGGACAGCAACTACTGGACAAACATCGACTTTCGACGTTTGTATTACGGAATATACACCGCCACCAGCGCCATCAAATGATGATTGTGTAGGAGCCTTGCCTCTGACGGTGAATACCTCTACTTGTACTTCAACAACTGCAGGTACAGTGAGCGGGGCGACTGCTTCCACACAAGACCCAACAGCATGTGGAGGTACAGAAAACGATGACGTTTGGTTTTCATTTGTTGCTCCGGCTACAGGTTCAGTAAACGTTAGTCTATTGAACATTGCAGGTTCAACAACAGATATGTACCACTCTGTTTGGGAGGGAACATGTCCTTCACTTACCTTGGTAGCAGGATCATGTAGTGACCCGAACTCGCAGTCTGTTACAGGATTGACACCAGGAAATACATACTATCTACGTGTCAACACTTGGAGTTCTACATCGGGAGCCACATCCACTTTTGACGTTTGTTTAACAGAAGGTACAGTATGCGGTGGAGCTAATAATAATGACTACTGTCAAGCGCCAGCAATTTTGACCCAAGGGCCAGGATCATGGACTTCGAGCACATACAACTATTATACAGCCGATCCACCATCGAACTATGGAGCAGGAACCTTCTGTGGTAGTGTGGAGAACAACTCATGGTATCAGTTTACCGCTTTGAGTACGACGGAGACGTTCGACTTTACATCGGTAACGAATTGTGTTTCTAATAGTGGAATCCAGGCTGAGGTGTACGAAGCAACAACGGATGTAAATGGATGTTGTACTTCATTGACTTCGGTTTCTAACTGTTGGAATCCAGCAACTGCAACCACTGGAACGGTTACGGCAACAGGATTGACCATTGGAAATACGTATGTATTGATGGTAGATGGCTGGGGAGGAGATAACTGTGAGTTCACGGTATCCAACTGGACAGCAACTGGAATTCTTCCGGTTGAGCTGGTGCACTTCAACGCGATCGCGTCAACGCATCACAACATTATCTCCTGGCAAACGGAAACGGAGTACAACAACGATTACTTCCGTGTGATGCGCTCCTACGACGGAGAAAATTTCGAAGAGATTGCAATTGTTAATGGTAAAGGAAATTCAAGTATCGCAACGAACTACCAATTCAACGACATGGACGTGCGTAACGGAGATACTTACTACCAATTGGAGCAAGTAGACGTAGACGGAACAACAACCGTGAGTGATATGATTTCATTGAACCGCAAGCCAATGCGTGAAGGATTCTTGAACATGTATCCAAACCCGGCGAAGAGTACGGTTACTTTGGAATTGTATAACGAAAGCTTTGCAGATGCGACAATCGAAATCGTATCAATGTCCGGACAAATGGTTTATAACGAAGTAATTACCATCAACGGATTGATTAAAAAGAATATTAATATCGCGAACCTTTCGAAAGGTGTGTATAACGTGGTTGTACGTCAAGCGAACGAATTTGAAATGACACGTTTAATCGTAGAATAATGAAAAAAACTATTATCACCACTATCTGTTTGTTGTTTGTTGTATTGGGTTATACTCAAGTGAATGACGAACGGTACGAGCACTGCGCATTCCGCGTTTATAAAGGATTCAGCGAAGGTGCTTCGACTACCGATTTCGTGTTCTCGAAACAGGATATGACACAGGGCATGGAAGAAGCAAGTCGTGAGATGTTGTTCACAAAAGACCTTGTATTCGACGTACAGTTCCTATATACTGAAGACGGTACGATTATGCGTGTGTATCACTTGAATGAAGTAACGCTAGACGATCTGAAAGCAATGTTTTCTCAGATCGCAGGGAATATTGATTATGTGATTTCACCGAGTCGTGTGCACAAGTTCGACGCTACAGGAAAGGACTGATCTATTGCTGAACGATCATTCGCTGTAGGGCGGATAGGTCTCCATTGATTTCTACCTGATAGAGGTACATTCCATCAGCCAAATTGCTCACTGGAAAGGATAGCGTATTGGTCGATACCGTATTGAATTGATGTTGCGTCACTTCTTGTCCATTCATTTGGAAGATGCGAACCGTAACTTTTCCTGTTAATTCTTCAGATAGTTGCACAGTCGCTACATCGGAAACGGGATTCGGGTGCAAACTTGCGTTCAACACATTCGCCGGAGCGACTTCATTCATTCCAACGAATTCGGAAGCTTCGGGCTGTTGTTGTGTAAGACAATGAATCATCCCTCCATATTCGTAAATATTTCGGACATCCACACCAACAACGGTTCTATTCGGATGCACACTTTGTATAATGCCAAGTGCAACATTATCGTTCGGATCGTTATACGTTGGAACTACAACAACATCATTTCCGATGTAGTAATTGCAGTACGATCCTTTATAACCCAAGTTGTTTCCATATGTGGTCACAACATCGTTCTGCGTAAGCGGAACCGCTACGAAATTGAAGGGCTCGTTGTTTACGTTGGTTGCATTGATCAATGTGGATTGATCCGCTAGACTTACTTGCCAATAAGTTAAATCTGCAGTGTTCATTGTAACAATAGTGGAATCATTCGCGAACTTCACAAATCCGTCAATGTGCATGTCGGTAATCTCGGTTCCATATACGCCATCCAACCAAATGAAGTTGGTGAAGCCCATGTAATTCGTTAAGTACGTTTCGATTTCTTGTTCTGTCAGATTCGGATTCCGACTGCTATGTGTTACAGAACTGCTTGTTGCCATCATGGTTCCTTGACCGTCATGTTCGATAGCGCCGCCTTCCAAAATCATCGCTGATAAATCCACGGATGGAATTTGAAGATCGCTGCTAATCATCCCGGGAATCGGATCGCAAAGGTTGTATGGAGAATCATTTCCCCATCCGTTGAATCCCCAATCCAGAATATGCATTTCATCATTGGAATCGAAGACGAAGATCGGGCCGTTATCGCGCACCCACACGTCATTGGTCGGGTAGATATAAAAATCAATGTTCGTCATCGGAACAGAGGCATTGTTGAGCGCTTGGATTATCTGATTCTGATGATTAGCATCGTAGGCAATGATGTGCACGTTTTCTCCAGATTGCAATGCGTTCGCCATTCCCACAAATGTCGATTGTACATCACCTTGATAAAACGGGCCATACAGATTGTTGTGTGGCCATTGCAACCAAGTTCCTTCGTGCGGGAGATCCTCTCCTGGCATAAAATAAGTAGGTTGTGCATCGGCCCCAAATGAGACAAGACTAATTAGGGCTAGAAGTAAAGTGTTTTTGACGATTTTCATGACATTTCGTTTTGTCCGTTTCATCAAATTTGAGCCATCTGCCCTTTCGCTACAATTATTTTCTCCCAATCGACCTGTTTTGGGTACAGAAAGTCAATTTCAAATCTGTTTGCCCATCTTTTCAAGCAATCCCGATTTGTTTCCTTTGCTGATTGGAACCGATTGTTGTCCAACAATCACCTCATTCCCGGACACTTTTTCCACCTGATTGATATTCACCAGAAACGAGCGGTGACATCTGGAAAAATCTTGCGATGGAAGTTCTGATTCCAGTGCGCTCAATCCGTATAAAGTGGTGTGCTTGTCGTGCGCCGTAACTATTTTGACGTATTTGTGCATGCCTTCCACGTAAAGGATATCGCTAATAGCGATTCGAATCAACTCATGACTGGATTTAATGACCAAATGTTTGACTTCAGTTGTCGTTTCTTGAGAGTCGGATTCTTGCTCCAATCGCAGGAGATGCAACACCTTTTGAACGGCGATTTTGAAGCGCTCAAAAGTATTGGGCTTTAATAGGTAATCAACGACTTGTAAATCGAAGCCTTCTAGTCCAAATTCAGCGTATGCGGTGGTCAAAATGATCTTTGGATCAGTCTTCAATTGTCGGATGAAATCCATGCCGTTTAGCCCCGGCATTTCGATATCCAGGAAAACAACATCTACCGGATTGGATTCCACATATTTCAGTGCTTCCATCGGATTATTGAACCGCGCCACAACAGAAAGTTCAGGAAACTGTTCGAGGTGTGCCGCAAGCAAATCTTGGGCTAGCGTCTCGTCATCGACCAATATGCAAGAGAAATCATTCACTTTCATTCGATTTCCATTGTAAAGTTATGGCATACTTCGGGTGATTGTCGTTTACCGACCACGTAAATGTATGGCCCAAAAGGATGTCCAATTGCGTTTTTACGTTTTCCAATCCGATGCCTGGAACCTCCTTTCGATGTCCGAAAGAGTTTTCTATTGCTATGGACATTTCGCTATCATAGGAGACCATCTTTAACGAAACGTATCCATTCTCATTTGTACCGATATCACCATGCTTGAACGCATTTTCCAACAAAGTCAAAAGCACCAAAGGCGGAATACGGTTGCTTTTAAGCTGATCTGATTCTGGCAAATCCATCGAAATGGATCCTTTCAATTTCTCTTATTCTGAATTTCAACGAACTGGCGTAAAATGTTCAATTCCTCTTCCAACGTAACAAAGGATTGATTGCCATTGTTGACATAATATCTCAGAATATCCGAGGTAGCTGCCAGCATTTTAGGCGTGTTATCATCTTTTTGAACTGCCAACGAATAGATGTTGTTCAAAGTATTGAAAAGGAAGTGAGGACTGATCTGAGACTTTAAAACGGTGATCTCCAATCGCAATTTTTCTTTCTCCAATTGCAAGGCTTTGACGCGTTCTTCAGAGTACTTTTCGAAATACCATATCATGAAAGAGATGAAAAGGAAGAAGGCATAATTCAGGACAAAGGAAACCGCTGCTCTGGGAACTAAATCGGACAGAAGCAGTTTATCGAATCCGGTGATGAAGTAGAGTCCGAAAGACGCAGCTGCAAGAGCGATCAAGCTCAAGAAATACAACGCTGGTTTGCCTCGCATCCAGAGTTTGGGGATGAATACCGAAAGATTGACGTAGAATCCGACAATCAATATAAATGTCTCAAACAGCGTATATCCAATTGCTTCCTGCATGGGAAATTCATCGACGAGATAATCGAAAATATAGAGTGCAGAAAACACCCAGAAGGTGCTATGGTACAATCGGGTTTTGATGACTTAGTTTGGCGTTTTTATTGAATCGGTCAAGTCTTCCATTTCCTCCAACATTTGTACAGTACTAGTGAGAATGAGATTTGGAAAATCGGGTGGAAGCACCAGTTGTTCTGCTTTCTTTTCGGGAGTCGGCAGTTCGCTTTGTTCGCGTAAATATTCCTCCAAATTGGGCAGATGATTGGTGATCCAGTTCTTCATGCGCTGTACTTCTGTATCAAACGTAGCATTCTTGAAATATTTCATAGCTCCCGGTGGCCAGCGCTTTTCATTATCCTTTATTTCCGATTTCAACACCGCCACATTCGCATCGATCATTCGGTGAATATTTTTATCGGTGAGCAATCCGCTTTTTTGCAGCGATCGGTACTTTTCGTACAGTTTTTGGCGATAATTGAAAGCATTGGTTTCCATCAATCGATGGAGGAGCGCCATGTTGTCCTTCACTGGAATGATAGACAATTTGGAAGGCTCACCATCACCATCGCGCCCGAAAGAATGATCGTAATCCCACGGTGTAAAAATATACGGTTCGCCCGATTCCTTCCGACTCATGTAGAAGTTTTTGTAGGTACCATCTCCGTTGGCGGTGACCAAAATGAGAAGGTGCCAATCAATGAGGTTGTTAAGGTCAAAGTACTTCTTGAAGCGTTTTGGATTGCTAAATTCTGCATCGGTAGTATTGAAAATAAATTCGGTGACCCGGTAGATTTCATCCGAACAGTTTTCCTTTTTGAGATCCGGATAGCGCTGATTGAAATAGCATTCATCTTCCAGTTTGTATCGGGCCTTTATCGAATAGTCTTTGTAGCGAACGCTGCGTTGCACGTATTTTTTGAATTTCGCGAACCGATCTGCGTGCTCATCGGGAGGATAGGAAACTGGCGGTTCTTTGAACAATACTGCTCCTTTATCACCTTTGGTCAATTGCAGCGTTGAAGCGTCTACACTTTCCGTCATCGCATAAATCCCCTGATATTTTTTGTTCATGTACACGACGCAATACTCCACATGTGGAGCGTAATTCCCGGGAGAAAAGGATCGGAAAAGATCGTAGCTGAGCTTGTTTCGCATGAAGGTTTTATCGATGTACTCGGCGTTCAATTTGAACTTCTTATTTTCCGGCAATTCGAGCATCTCATATGCCTCGCTCAATTTCAATGCGAACGAATGTTTTTCGAATGTCGCACTACGATTTCCGCGCGATCGCAAGCGGATTTTCTCATCCCAAACTTTTTTGCCGAGGGTATCATGCCAAGTCAAATCTCCCACTTGATAATCTCCTGGATTCAATTCTTCTTCATCACAGGTGAGGTGAATTTGAGGCAAACTTGTTGCTTTGGATTCATCTTCCGAACAACTGGAAAAGGCGCATGCAAATGCCAGAATCGGTATGATGAATCGGGTCATTCCGTCTTGACAATTTTTTCAATGAAATGGTCGTTTCCAAGAAGGATGTGAACGAGATAGACCCCCGAAGCCATATGTTTAAGCGAATACTGGGTCAACCAACCTTTTTGAGGCACATCCAATCGGTTTCCATTCAAATCCGTGAAATATATCGTAGATGTGGCTGGCGCGTGAATCACCACTTCACCTTTCGTTGGATTTGGCGCAATGGAAATGGCCATGTACTGCTCATCCAATCCAACAAGATCGGCAACGGCGACAACGAATTCATCGAAGCGCTGACAGCCCAAAGAATCCGTTCCATAAACATCGATGTAATGCACCCCCATTCCGAGATCAACGGCGGGAATGAACGTACTGGATGAATCACTTCCAGTAGACCAATTGTACGTATTGAATCCAGTTGAAGCTTGCGCAATTAAAGTGTCTGCGATATCAATAATCGTGTCATTTCCAGCCAACAATTCGCTCTCGCTAACGACTGCAATTGCCTCTAATTTTTCTGTAGCACAGTCGCCTAATGCGCGGTATCCGTGATGATAATAAACACCACCGCTCCAATCCCTAGGATAATAATTGTTCCCAAAATTGGTACTGATTCCACTTCCAGTAACCATGGTCAATTCTGGTGTAGATCGGGTGATAGGAGACGGAACGCTGGCATACGAAAGACTTGATCCGGTGTTTTGCATGCGGATATGAATTCCGACGGTATCACCTTGTGCAATGGACAAACCTCCAATGGGAACGGTAGTCCATTCGTTTTGATTGACAACATCTACAAAGGCATCATCCAAATAAGTCCATGCAGCTGAATTTGTCTCGAAACCGAGATGCGACCCCGATTTATAGAATACCTCAACGCCTTGCATGCCCGGTGAGAATATTTTCACGTCAAAGCTATCGATCACAATGCTGTCCGTTGCGATCAAATCGAACATCGTTCCATTAAAGTTGATGTTGGAATTGAGCGTTGTTTGCAAATCACTCGAATAGAACAAATTTCCTCGAACAACTTGCGCATAAAAGACGGACGTAGTATCAATAAATGGGAGCGTCAACAATTCATCCTCTAGTATAGGAGCCGCAGTGGTATCATCGTACCAAAAAACGTGATCATCAATGTTCGTCAAAGTATATAACTGCGCCATTCCGGGATCACAAAGTGTATCATTTAAGATGTACGGATCAGGATGGCCTGAAGTACTGAATTGAACCTGCACGACATCGTTGGAAGCAATGGAATCTAGTGCATTGGAAATCGTTGCGGTCAATTGATAATTACCAACCTCATGCGTGTTGATCGTAAATAACAAGGTATCTGCGATACAAGAAGTCAATCCTGAGGAGTATAGATTATTATCCGATTCTGATGTCCAGAAAATCGTGTTTACGGATTGCAAATCAACGTTCGTTGGTGTCGGATTGTCTAGACCAAGGTTCGCAACAATGAGCTGAACTTCGGTAAGGGAATCACCACAAACACTCGGATTAACATTCATGGCGATGATTCCATAATCCATGGTGTCAGGAGGCGAGACGATACTATCCAAAATGGAGGTTTGAATTACCCGATTGGCGAGAATTCCGTGTCCCAAATCGTTCAAGTGAACTCCGTCACCGGAATCATACGTGGAATCGATGGTATAGCCCGGAGTGGCAATGGTCGTCCAGAAATCGATCGTATAGGGATTGAAGTAGGCATAGATGGAATCTTTGATTTCCCACTGCAAATCCAATTGTGCTTGATTCCCAAAATTTCGAGGTTGCGTAGTGCAGACCCAAATGGGTGTATTGTTTAGTTCGGCGATGGAAATGATGGTATCCAGGTTGAACATTTGTTCTGCATAGCTGAAACCAGCAGCAACGTCATTGGACGGCATATTGATAATGATGGCATCCGGATTTTCGGCCAATGCCGCCGTAATATTTTTGGTCGGATCTGGATCAGGGCGCCCCAGTGGAGGAACAAATCCTGTAGGCATGATACGATAGGTGTTATACCCCCCAACACCCAGATTTACCACTTCATTCGCAGGGTTGATTCCTTGAAGGTAATTCTCATATCGATTGACCCAAGCACTGTCTGGGTGGGACGCTCCCGCACCGGCAGAAGTGGAGGATCCCAATACCACAATTTTGAAAGTCTGCCCAGAAACGCAGGCGTTTTGCTGACCCCAAGAAGTCGGGCTGATACAAAAGAGTAGAAGAAGTGATATGAAAAGTGTTTTCATTGCTCCTCCAAATTACAACAATTCGGGCGGTTAGAAGCACATTGAGCGTAGCCGAAATGTGACATTAGTGCACAGAGATCTGACATTTGACTTCGTCTCTGCTTCGCGGTCGACTATGCTCAATGTCCAGTTTAGACAAAAAAAGCACAGACTATCGCCCGTGCTTTTCTAAAATATTCTAGTTGCGGCTTTATCCTTTCGGTCGTACCGTGCGTTGCTCAATGCGTTTTTCAAAGCGTTCACCTTGGAAGATCCGTTGAACGAAAATCCCTGGTGTGTGAATTTGGTTAGGATCCAACTCCCCGGCAGGCACTAATTCTTCCACTTCAGCAACGGTGATTTTACCCGCCATTGCCATCATCGGATTGAAGTTACGTGCTGTCGCTTTGTAAATAAGGTTTCCTTCCGTATCTCCTTTCCACGCTTTCACGATAGCGAAATCAGCGGTTAAAGCAGATTCCAAAATGTGCGGTTTTCCGTTGAATTCGCGAACTTCTTTTCCTTCGGCAACTTCCGTTCCATACCCAGCAGGTGTGAAGAATGCAGGGATTCCCGCTCCTCCGGCACGACATCTTTCCGCGAGAGATCCTTGAGGAATCAAATCTACTTCTAACTCACCTGAAAGCATTTGGCGCTCGAATTCATCGTTTTCACCCACGTATGATGAGATCATTTTTTTGATCTGTTTTCCTTGCAAAAGCAATCCCAATCCAAAGTCATCCACTCCGGCATTATTGGAGATGCATGTGAGGTTGTTAATTCCAAGTCGAACCATTTCCTGAATGGAATTTTCAGGAATACCACACAGTCCAAATCCACCCAACATTAGGGTCATATCGCTTTCGATACCTTGTAACGCTTCTTCGGCGTTTTTTACCACTTTATTCATGTTCTTTTAAAATCAATCGAGGCCAAAATCGGGAACATCCCCGCCATTATTTTCACATTCAAATACGGTCGGATCGTACCCAATGGGTTCTTCAAAATCTGCCGTCGATATTTTCAATTTCTTGCTTTTGTACACCTTCTGCATGTAATAGCCATAGATAGGTAAGGCCATCCTGGCTCCCTGTCCCCAAGTCATACTTCGGAAGCGTTCGGCACGTTCTTCACCACCTGTCCAAACACCCGTTACAAGGTCAGGCGTCAATCCGATAAACCAACCGTCTGAGTTACTTTGCGTAGTTCCCGTTTTACCAGCCATTGGGTGCTTGATGCCACCCCATTTTTGGTGCCAACGAAGCGATGTACTTGTTCCAAAATCAACCACCCCTTTCATCATCATTAATGTTCGGTGCGCAATGTGCGAACTCAGCACTTCTTTACTTTTCGGATTGGCGCTGTAAATCACATTCCCATTTCGATCTTCAATGCGCAAAACTGTGGTTGGTTGCACGTAAATTCCTTGATTGACGAACATGGCTTGTGCTGCGACCATATCGTGAACGGAAAGATCCATTACTCCCAAACACATGGAAGGTACAATTTGCTCTTTCGCAATTTCCAATCCTGCGTCTTTACACAACTTGGCAATGTTGTTTGGCCCGGCGTATCCTCCCATACTGGACATTACACCTACGGTGATCGGGTTGTTCGATGCTGCCAATCCCATTTCCATCGTTGCGTTGGATGGAATTTTACCCGCTGGACACCATGTCTTAGTTACTTTTCCATTCGGCCCGTAAACATCCACACAGAAAGAAGACCCTTCTTCATATTTTGTACAAGGCATGGAAGTTCCCATCTGCAAAGCCGTTGCGTAAACGAATGGCTTGATGGTCGAACCTACCTGGCGTTTTCCTTGTTTTACCTGATCGAATGCGAAGTGGTTGAAGTCGATTCCTCCGACCCATGCCTTCACAAAGCCAGTGGATGGTTCCATGGACATCAAACTAGAACGAAGAATACTTTTGTAATAACGGATCGAATCGTCCGGACTCATTACAGTATCAACTTCGCCGTCCCAAGTGAAAACACGCATTGGTACCGGATAGCTAAACTCTTCTAGAATTTGTTTTTCTGTAGCGCCTTTCTGTTTGAGTTTGCGGTAACGTTCGGTTTGTCCGCGCCCCATTTTCATGAGGTTTTTAACAACATCTTCCTTGATATTATTCGCGAACGGGAAGTTTTTCAATTTAGCGTTATTCTTTTCGAAAGCGGGTTGCAAATCTTCCTTCAAGTGCTTTTTCATGGCAGCTTCCGCGTACTCCTGCATTTCTACGTTGATCGTAGTGTAGATGCGCAAACCATCGTTATAGATGTTGTAAGGTGAGCCGTCCTTTTTGGCGTATTTATACGATCCGTCTGCGTTCTTTTGTTCGAACAATGCCGTCAAATCGGCGCGAAGTGATTCACGGAAATAAGGTGCAATTCCCTGTTTGTGATCCACTACTTGATAATCGATCTCACAGGTCTTCAAACGGAGTGTATCGTACTCGGCTTGTGTGATGTAATTCTGCAGCGCCTTGTTTTTCGATTTGCTGTTTTTCAACCACTGCTTCAAAACTTGATCACGGCGCAAATGTGAACGCAAACTATCCTTAGTTCGAAGGGCTTGCATTTGTGATTCCGTCACCGCTTCCATGGAAATTCCATTGCTTCTTGCTGCTGCAGGGCGGTAGTTTTTAATCTTGTACGAGTACGGATTGTAGAGCGATGGATTCTTACACATCCCAACCAACATCGCAGCTTCGTCTTTTGTAAGATCGATGGGTTTTTTATTGAAATACACCTTCGCGGCATTCTCAATTCCCACGGCGTTGTACAAGAAATCAAACTGATTCAAGTACATGGTGATGATTTCTTTTTTCGTGTAGCGTTCTTCCAAACGAACCGCGATAATGTTCTCCTGAATCTTCTCGTTGATACGACGCATGATTCCCGTTTGCTGATTCGGAATGGGTTTTCCGGCAGCTCGAAGTGCGCGTTCTTTATCGCGTTTTTGAAGGGTAAATAAGAGTTTCGCCAACTGTTGAGAAATGGTAGAGGCTCCTCCGGCTTCACCCATATTTGCCACGGCACGCATCAAGGCTCTGAAATCGATCCCCGCGTGTTCCAAGTAGCGTTCATCCTCCGTAGAAATTAATGCATCGATAACGTAAGGTGAAATCTCGTTGTAATCCACCGTGGTACGGTTGACGCTCCAATAGCGACCCAATTCCGTTTTACCATCATCCGCATAAACGATGGAAGCCAATAATTCCGGTGGATTTTCCAAAGAAGCTACAGACGGCAAATCTTCTTCCGGCTGACTCGCGAACATATACCAGACTACAAAAATCGGGGTTAAGGCCAGTAGCCAACAGGATACGAACATAATCCACGTCGTTCGTTTTGCGAAGCGTGTTTTCTGCTTTTTTGTACCGTCGCTGTTTCGTCCGGTAACCCAGTACCACGCGGCTTGTAGCTTTTCAGATTTAGGCTCTTTTTTCATGGAATTTGAGTAGAGGGTTAAAAATAAGGATTATCCCCAATTATCGGGCTTCTGGAAAAATCAATTGAGTACATCCTTGCGTTGGCTATCAAGTTTAAGTAAGATGAAAAGCATCATCGAAAAGGACATCATGGAGGATCCTCCATAACTGAACAATGGCAGCGGAATCCCTATGACTGGGGCCAATTCGATGTTCATCCCGATATTCACCGCGCAATGATAAAACAATATCATGGCAACGGAATAAGCGTAAACTCTATTGAATCTTGAGCGCTGACGCTCAGCAATTTTGACAATTCTTAACATCATAAAGATGTACATCGCGACCAAAACCACCGATCCCATAAACCCCCATTCTTCGGCATAAGCACAAAAAATGAAGTCGGTTTCGCTTTCAGGCACGTGTCCCGTTCGTGTATTTGCCAGCATAGAGTTCTTGTATCCACGACCTGTCAATCCACCGGAACCTACAGCAGCTAATGCACGATTTCGGTTGTAGTCTTCACCGTCTTTTGCCTGATCTGCCAGTTCATCATCAATGATTCCAAGGAACAATTCGATACGCACTTTCTGGTGGGGTTGCAGACTATCAAAACCGAAGTTTACGGCCCCTGAAATCGTGGTAGACAAAACAAAAGCAATTACGGCGATAATCAAGGCGCGTCCCCGATCTCGTTTGCTGAGTATGAGGCGCAACAATGCATATCCCACCAAGCAGAAGATGAAAAGGAAAAAGACCAATCCGTAGAAGCCGGGAAATTCTTCCCCTGGAAGAAAGCCTAGAGTGATAGTCTCCTTAGAGAGCAAGAGCGTAGTGATCGAAAGGAAGATGACAACGAAAAGGATAGGGATAAAGTGTGTTCCGAGCCATGTTTGCTTGAAACGGATCCCTGGAATTCGGTTGACAAGTCCCAAAATAAGTGGATCGTAGCTGATTCCTTCGCGGTACATCACAAAGAGGAAGGAGGTGAATACGATGAAGGTTCCGGCGTCATTTTGCAAGAGAATGAGCGCCATCGGCAGTAACAGAATGGCGTTCGTGAGTAATACTGTCCGGATGTTTTGTTGATTGACGTTGAGATCACTGAGAACTCGAGCCAATAGAATAGCCACGGCAATTTTGGCAAACTCCGCGGGTTGAATTCCGAGGTTACCGAATCCTAGCCAAGAATGGGCTCCGTTCTTCGCTGGGAGGAAGAGTACAATGACCAAAAGCGTGATGCTGAACCCGTAGATGGGGACCGCAAATTTCCTGTAAATGTCGGAGTCAATGAGAAAGACGAGGATTCCCAAAAAGAGCGAAACACCTACCCACATCACCTGCTTTCCGTAGACCATGGAGAAATCGAACAGACTCGGATGGTCGTCGTTGTAGGCTGTGGAATAAACTGTCGCAATTCCCATTGCCATGAATAAGAGAACCACGATTAGAAGTGGCCAATCAACACTACCGGTTAGCGATTGGTTCTTTCTCATTCCCAGAGAGAGAGTTTGGCATCAAGGATGCGCTGTTCCTTAGGTTTGTTCTGTTCGCAGATTTCTCCATTCAGATACTTCTCCACGATGAGACTTGCTGTTGGTGCGGCCCAAGTACCACCACCACCTCCGGCATTTTCAATAAATACGGCAACGGCGATTTTTGGATCATCCATCGGTGCAAAACAGATGAACACGGAATGGTTCGGGCGCTTCAACAATTTTCCTCCTTTCAATTCACGTTGATCCTCTACCGTTCCGGTTTTTCCACACATGGTAATTCCGGGAATTCTCGCTCGTCTGGCAGTTCCTCCGGGTTCATGGACACAACGTCGCATTCCTTCTACGACAGGATCAAAGTATTTGCGATCCACCATCGTATAATTCTTCTTTCGGAAACGTTCCAATGGTCCACTATCACCCACCGATTTCACAACGTGCGGCGTAATGTACCACCCACGATTTGCCATGATAGCCGCCACATTGGCCAATTGTAAAGGCGTCAACTGAACTTCTCCCTGACCAATAGAAATGGATCGAATGGTAGAAAAACGCCAATTGTTGTGACCATACCACTTGTCGTAATATTTCGGATCAGGAATGACACCAGAAGAGATCCCAGTCAAGTCGGATTCTAGTTTTTTCCCGAGTCCGAAGCTGTGCATGTACTCCGCCCATTTGCCCAATCCGATGGCTGCGTCTTCGTTAATATTTTTGGACTTCTTTTGATGAATGATACGTCGCGTAACAGCATAGAAATAGGGGTTACAAGACATCTGAACCGCTTGCGTTACATTCTGAGCAGAGGGGTGATTGTGACATCCTACCACACTTTTATTACAAGGGATTCCCGTGTTTTCAGTGATCACTCCTTCCTGCATTCCAATCAAGGATTGAATGGTTTTGAAGGTAGACCCCGGCATGTATGCAGAAGCTAGAGGGCGCGGAAAGAGCGGTTTGTTTTCGTCATTGACCAAATCTGGGTAGTTCTCTTTGATCTTCTTTTTACCGACAAGCAAATTGGGATCGTATGTAGGTGCTGAAACCAAAGTGAGAATTTCACCCGTTTTCGGTTCAATTGCTACAATCGCTCCTTTCTTATTTTGCATCAAAGTTTCTCCGTAGGCTTGCAATTCGATATCCAATCCCAGGTGGATAGGATCAGCCTGTTTTGCTGTGGTATCGTATTTACCATTTTCGAAAGAGGCTACCTTGTCGTTAACGGCGTCCAGAACAACGTATTTGATTCCTTTTTTTCCTCGGATTTCCTCCTCGTAGTAACGCTCAACTCCAGCGCGACCGATGTAGTCTCCGTTTTTATAGAATTTACGAGGGCCTACTTCCTCGGCGTTGGCCTCTGCGAGATAACCCAGGATGTTGGCTGCATTGCCGTACGGATAATTACGCATGCTGGATACTTCCTCACGGAACCCAGGGAATTGCTCCAGATGTGGGACAATGGTGGACATTTCGTCCGCGGTCATTTCTTTCAAGAACGGATAGGTGCGGAAAGAACGATAATTCGATTCCATTTTGCCCGTTTGGCGGTTGCGGAATTTCCCTTGTTCCGTTTTGATTTCCTTGAAGCGTTCGCGAATCTCTTCTCTTGTCCAACCGATCAACTTGCCGAATGCCGCCGTGTCAAGATCGACAATTTCATCCTCACACATCATCAGGTTGTAGTAGGTCTTGTTCTCAACAACTTTCTTTCCGTTTCGATCCAAAATGACCGCTCTAGGAGGCGTGATCTCGCGGCGTTTTTCCGCAATTTCTTGAGCGCGCAATTTCCAAGAATCATCAACTACCTGCATGTAAAATAGCTTGAAAGCGTAGATGATTCCAATTAACGTAATGAACGTAATTATGACATATTTACGACCGTCGTATTTCATGCTTCCTTCTTCGGTTTACGTAAGAACAATTGTTGGAATAGAATGCAAAGGATAAAGGAGAGAACAGCGCTAAGCCCTGTCATCTGTAGAATGTACAAAATCTCTGACACTCGGAAAATCATCAGAAGGAAAAACCAAAGATGATGGATGAGGATCAAAATCCCGAAAGTTCGCAGGAACCATCCGAATCCCATTTGGAACATATTGGTTTCCATTAAAATGTCATAGCCATCGCGAGGCGCAAACAACTTAAAAATGATAGGGCGGAAGTAAGCAAAGATGACCGCTGCCGAGGCATGCATTCCGAAAGTATCTGAGAAAATATCGATCAATCCTCCGAACCCGAAAGCAATGAGCATCAGGTAAAATACGTTCAACTCTACCGGCAATAATAGGATGAACAAAGGATAAATCATCATCTGGATGCCGTAGCCGACCTCAAGGTAATTGAGGATGAAGACCTGCAGTATGAACAGCAAGACCAATCGAATGATATGTGTTAAGATGGTCGTGTTCATTTAGGGTCAGGATTTTTAGCTTCAAGATCCAATTGCTCGTTACGAAGTAAGTTCTTGATCACGAACACACGTTGAATGCGTCGGTAATCTTCCGCGAATAAAACGGTCACATCCCACAGTGGTTTTCCTTCAATGGCTTTCGTTTTCTGTACTTTTCCGATAGGCAATCCGCGAGGGAAGGTTCCGGCACTACCACGCGTAATGACGTTTGACCATTTCTTCACTTTTCTATCATTGGAAATTCCAGTGAGTGATCCTTTTCGGGCATTTTTTCCGTCCCATTTCAAGAATCCATGCTCGCCCGACTCTTCGATCATGGCAGCGATGTTGATGTTTTCCGTCAAACACGTTTTTACCGTAGCCATATGATCACTGACGTTATGAATCGTTCCAACCACGCCGTTAACTCCAAATACGCCCATTCCAACTTCAACTCCTTGTTCTGCGCCAATGTTAATGGTGAAGTAATTGTTGCGCATCGTGTGCGTGGAACGGATGATCTCCGCGGGCGTGTACACGTACTGCACCTTGTACAAAGTATCGTTGATTTTCACATTTTCCCGATCGATTTTAAGCAAGTTCTTCACCTGTTTCGCTTCCAAACGTGCCACTTTCTTCTGCAGCCAGTCGTTATTTTGCTTTAGATGAACAAACTCCGTGATTTCATGTTGCCACTTGTACATGGTTCCAGAAACGGCGTTTGCGGATGTCAAATATTGTGATCGTGGATATTGTAAAAAAGTGAAATACCAAGTAAGCGCAATACCCTGCAATAATGCGAGAAACAGGATGACACGAAATTGTCGTAGGAAGGCCAGAAAATTGCGCATACACAAAAGTACGAATTTGCCTTTCTGACAATGCGTGCGTTAAAGTTCTTTGTTAAAAGAAGTTTGTTAAGAATGTCCTCCTCTCTTGAGGGAGGTCTAGGGAGGGTGATGAGAATGGTAAAATTTTAATTCTTGAGAGTCACCCTCCGCCTGCGGCACCTACCTCAAGGGAGGAGGGGTCGCCTCAAGTCAGACCTAAATTCAAATAGTTGACTCACCCTTCACTTGATGCCCTTGAATATCATGTCTGTTGCAGTAATCGACAATTTTATTGGCGAGGCGTTTTGCTTCACCTTAGGGCGATCGCGCAAACAACTTAGCCATTCCGAGAGGGCCGCCGGTCATCATAATGTCAATTATTAGCACATCCTCAACGCATTCTATGACGACATTGATATTCAGTCGATAACCTGCAATGAGGTTATGCAATTCCACGATAAATACGTGGTGTTAGCCTATAGTCCGGAGTACAGAATCGACGGGATAGGATCTTTTCAAGATCGCAATAAAAGGCGCTGGATCAGATGACTGAAGGATCAATCTTACTTTTTCCATTGGATGTTAGGTCTTGAGAGTCGCCTTTCGACTCCGCTCAAGGCTCAATCGCGAATCAAGAACTGGAAGTTGTCGATGTTTTTCAAGGCGATGCTTGTTCCACGTACAACAGCTCTTAGCGGATCTTCTGCGATGTGCACCGGCAATTTCGTTTTCATGGAAATTCGCTTGTCCAAACCACGCAACATAGATCCTCCACCAGCAAGATAGATTCCCGTTTTGTAGATATCAGCTGAAAGTTCCGGTGGTGTCATCTCCAAGGCGCTCAAAATCGCTTCTTCGATCTTAGAAATGGTTTTATCCAAAGCGTGCGCAACTTCTGTGTAGGAAATCACGATCTCTTTTGGAATACCCGTCATCAAGTCACGACCTTGTACTGGATAATTGTCAGGAGCATTTTCCAATTCTGGAAGGGCAGCTCCAACGTTGATTTTAATTTCTTCAGCGGTGCGTTCCCCAACCAAGATGTTGTGCTGACGACGCATGTATTCTTCGATGTCTTTGGTGAAATCATCACCGGCAACACGGATAGATTTATCACAAACGATACCTCCCAAAGCGATTACGGCAATTTCAGAGGTACCTCCACCGATATCAATAATCATGTTACCCATCGGCTCTTCCACGTCAATCCCGATACCAATTGCAGCAGCCATCGGCTCGTGAATCAAATACACTTCTTTCGCTCCGGCATGTTCGGCAGAGTCACGTACGGCACGTTTCTCTACTTCCGTAATACCAGAAGGAATACAAATTACCATTCGAAGGGAAGGGTTGAACAGGTTGCGTCCGGTTCCGATCATTTTGATCAATCCTCGGATCATTTGCTCGGCAGCCTGGAAATCGGCAATTACTCCATCACGAAGCGGTCGAACGGTTTCAATGAGTTTGTGCGTTTTACCATGCATCTGCTGAGCGCGTTTTCCGATCGCTACTACTTTACCAGATTGAATGTCTTTCGCAACAATCGATGGTTCGTCAACAACCACCTTGTCGTTCATAACAATGACCGTGTTCGCAGTTCCAAGGTCAATTGCAATTTCTTGCGTTAAAAAGCCAAATACTCTCATTAGTTCGTCCTATTCCTGTAAAATACCCAAATTGTTAATCTTTCTTTACGGTATTTGTGTTAAAAGGTTTCGTTTAGTGTTTGAAGTGACGATTTCCAGTAAATACCATCGCCATGTCGTTTTCGTTACAGAAGTCAATCGACAATTGATCTTTGATCGAACCGCCCGGCTGAATAACCGCTGTGATTCCTGCTTCGCTTGCAATTTCTACGCAATCAGGGAAGGGGAAGAAGGCATCAGAAGCCATCACCGCCCCATTCAAATCGAACTCAAATGAATTCGCTTTTTGAATCGCCTGACGCAATGCATCCACACGGGAAGTCTGTCCTGTTCCACTTGCCAACAATTGACCATCTTTCGCCAATACAATTGTATTGGATTTCGTGTGCTTCACCAATTTGTTTGCGAACAACAAATCATCTACTTCAGCCGCAGTCGGTTGTTTGTTCGTTTTTGGTTCTAGGTGCGTTGCATTTTCCGAGATCAAATCTTTGTCTTGCTCCAACACGCCGTTCAACAAGCTGCGGAATTGACGTTTTGGAAGCTCCACTTCTTTCTGCACCAATATAATTCGGTTCTTTTTCTCTTTTAAGACTTCCAAAGCATCTGCATCGTAAGACGGAGCGATTACCACCTCACAGAATAACATGTTGATCTCATCTGCGGTGGCTTTGTCAATATTGGTATTACTGATCAAAATTCCACCGAAAGCACTCACTGGATCTCCTGCCAAGGCATCCATGTATGCTTGTTTGATTGTAGAACGCGTTGCCAAACCACAAGCGTTGTTGTGCTTCAAAATTGCGAAAGTTGGATCATCATTTTTGAATTCGGCCATCAAATTCACGGCTGCGTCAACGTCCAAAAGGTTGTTGTACGACAATTCTTTTCCGTGCAATTTGTCGAATAAATCGTCCATGTTCCCGTGGAAAATTCCTTTCTGATGTGGATTCTCACCGTAACGCAATACTTGCGCATTTGGAACGCTTTGCTTGAATACTTCCTCTTCTCCTTGGTTGAAGTAGTTGAAGATATGTGTGTCGTAGTGTGATGAAACGTTGAAAGCATCGCGAGCGAAATTCTTACGCTCTTCCATGCTTGTCGCTCCTCCGTTTTCCTGAATCACTTTCAAGAAAGGCTCGTATTGATTCTTAGAAGGAATAACTACTACGTCTTTGTAGTTTTTCGCTGCGGCACGAATCAAAGAGATTCCACCGATGTCAATTTTTTCAATAATCGCAGCGTGATCACCACCAGAAGCTACGGTGTCTTCGAATGGGTACAAATCCACAATCACCAAATCCAATGAAGGAATATCGTATTCTTCGATTTGTGTTTGATCGTCCTCAAGATCACGACGGTTTAAAATTCCACCAAAAACCTTCGGGTGCAAAGTTTTAACACGACCGCCCAAAATAGATGGGTAAGACGTCAAATCTTCCACGCGAACAACGGGAATGTCAAAAGACTCAATAAAGGCTTGTGTTCCACCTGTTGAGTAGATCGTCACACCGTTCTTGTGAAGTTCTTTGATAATTGGTTCTAGTCCTCCCTTGTCAAAAACGGAGATCAAAGCAGATTTGATGGCTTTGCGTTCGCTCATTTCCTTGCGTTTACAGTTAAAAAAATTGAAAGTGCAAAAGTACTCCAAATCATTGGTTTGGAGTGTAAAATTTTGTCAAGAGTTATTAACTGTTTTAAGAAGGATATTAAGCGTGGTGGAATTGGGTTTATTTGTGGTAAGAATTGGATGGGAAAAGCGAAAAATGGGTTGTAATCTTCTTCCCCCTTTGGAGGGGGATTGAGGGTGGAGGATTCTTACAGGATTCTTTCTTTTTTGTCCTTTTGGATCAAGCCAAAAGAACGAAAAGGTCAAGAAGTATTATAAGTCGTTCGGCGCAATCGATGAAAAACTGAGTCTAACGAACAGGTGGATTTGCATCTAAACGACAAGCGCCTTCGAAGTCTCAGTAATTTTCATCGATTAGCTTTTTCCGAACTTTCCAAAATACTTTGGAGCCTACCATATCAAATCGTTTCTTCAAAGAAGACTTAATAAACATCATTTCTTACATTTATCCCATGTATTCTATTTGCGTAGTTGAAGACGAAGCCGCCTTGGCAGATATGGTCCGATTGAACCTTGAATTGGAAGGATACGTCGTTGAGGTGGTACCTGACGGAGCGGAAGCCCTCGAAATTTTCAAGCGTCCTTTCGATTATGATTTGGTGCTGCTTGATGTCATGTTGCCAAATGTCAGTGGAGTGGATTTATGCCGCGTGATTCGCAAAACTTCGCAGGTTCCTGTATTGTTTTTATCAGCGAAAGGAACAACAACCGATCGCATCGAAGGATTAAAAGCAGGTGGGAACGATTACCTTCCCAAACCTTTCGATCTCGAAGAAATGTTACTTCGTGTGGCTGTGCTTCTGAACGCAAATGTGCAAAGCCCTGATATCGAATCGATGGAAATAGGGAATTGTCATATTGATTTCAAGACTTTCGAAGTTTCGAACAATAAAACGGGAGCAACAAATACCTTATCCAAGAAAGAAGTAGCCTTGCTTCAATTGTTCCAGTTCAAAAAAGGAGAAGTGGTCTCACGAACTGAGATTTTGGATAAAATCTGGGGGAAAGATCAATTTCCAACCACCAGAACGATTGATAATTTCATCTTGAACTTCCGAAAACTGTTCGAGGAAAATCCGAAAGAACCTCAGTATTTCCATTCGATCAGAGGGGTTGGATACAAGTTCACACCTGACGAATAGAATCGCAGTAGTTAAAAAAGGTTGTAATCCATTGGAAATCGGCGGAACCCATTCTCTTGGGTAAAACAATTTGCTACTTTTGAATTTATGCAAGCATCAAAAAGTGCGATCAAGCAATTGCGTTACGACAGAGCCTATTTGCGCATGGCGACTACATGGGCCGGATTGTCGCATTGTAACAGAAAACAGGTGGGGGCGTTGATTGTCAAAGACGGCATGATCATCTCTGACGGCTATAACGGAACTCCGAGTGGCTTCGATAACTGCTGCGAGAACGACGAAGGAGAAACACACTGGTACGTACTGCATGCGGAAGCGAACGCGATCTTGAAGGTGGCTAAGTCAACGCATAATTGTGAGGATGCAACGTTATATATCACGTTATCGCCCTGTAAGGATTGTAGCAAGCTTATTGTGCAATCGGGAATCAGTCGAGTGGTTTTTGTAAAGGGATACAAAGATCAAAGTGGCGTTGAATTTTTGCGTCAGGCTGGTATTAACGTAGAACAAATTGAAAACCCATTTGATGGAGAAGGAGAATAGAAGTAAAACGTATTTAATTCCGCTGATTGTATCCGTTTCGCTTGCGATTGGATTGCTAATTGGAGGAAGATTGAATCCTGCACCAAGCGAGGAGCAGTTCTCGTACCAGGGTTCGCACACGCGAAAATTGCAGGACATCATGCACCTGATCGACAAAAAATATGTGGATTCAGTTGACGTGGAAGAACTTTTCGAAGCGACCGTCACAGATATGTTGCACCGATTGGATCCACACAGCAATTATATTCCTGCGGACGAATTGAAAGCATTGAATGAAGGCATTAAAGGTGAGTTTGGAGGTGTAGGAATTCGCTTTTTCATTATTCGCGATACGGTGTGTGTGACCAACGTAGTTAAAGGTTCGCCTTCCGAAGATTCTGGTTTGAAATCCGGAGACAAGATTATTAAAGTCAACGGTAAAAATATCGCCAGCAACGGAATCACAAACGACAAGGTGCAAAAGCTGTTGAAAGGAACGCGTGGTACCGATGTAAAAGTCCAGCTGTGGCGCAATGGGAAAAAACTCAACAAGACAATTACCCGCGGTTCCATTCCATTGAATTCTGTTACGGCAAGCTACATGATAGATTCCAAAACAGGGTTTATACGAATCGCATCGTTCTCACAAAATACGGCTTTGGAATTCCGCAGTGCCGCTGCAAGGTTGAAGAAAGCTGGAATGAAAAAACTGGTTCTGGATCTTCGAGGAAATCCAGGAGGGGTACTTTCTGCTGCGGTGAATATTGCGGATGAATTCCTTCGCGGAGGATTGAAAATCGTGGAAACGAAGGGTAAGAATGTACGAGATGAAGTGTACCGATCTACGTCAAATGGAATTTTGAAAGAAACCGAAGTTGCTGTGTTGATTAACTCCAACAGTGCTTCTGCTTCCGAGATTCTTGCCGGAGCGATTCAGGATAACGACCGAGGAACCATTGTAGGTCGTCGTTCATTCGGGAAAGGGTTGGTGCAGCAGGATACAAAATTGCGCGATGGAAGTAACATTCGATTGACCATTGCACGTTACTACACACCGTTGGGTCGTTGTGTGCAGCGTCCTTACGCGGAAGGAAACGAAGCTTATCTAAACGATCTTTCCGAGCGTATGGATAACGGAGAATTGTACGAAGTGGATTCCAGCATATTTGTAGATTCCCTCAAGTTCGTTACCAAGAAAGGAAAAGTCGTTTATGGCGGCGGAGGGATCATGCCGGACGTTTTTGTTCCATTCGATTCTACTGGAGGAAGTTGGTATTACACCCGCTTGCAGGTAAGTCCTGTGTTCAATGCTTTTGCCTTTGATTACGTAAGTAACAAACGTAAGAAATGGAAGGATGCCAAGCACTTCGCTCGCACCTTTGTGGTAACGGAAAGCATTTTGCAGCAATTCGCCAATTTCGCTGCGGAAGAGTACGGAATTGCTAAAGACAGCGAGGGATTACGAGCGAGCAAAACGCGCATCAAGCAAACGATTAAATCGGAGATTGCCCGTCAATTGTGGTTGGAAGAAGGTGTATTTATCGTTCGTGACGATTACGATACGGAAGTGATTCAGGCACTACGCGAACTGAAGTAGCCCATCGCGATTTACGAATGGGAACACCAGATTATGACTTGTCATAATCCATTGCGATCTTTTCACCGACTGTAAGTCCTAGTTAAAATAGCGCCCTTGCGCCTTTGCGGTAAAAAAGCAAGTATAGATTGTGATTCTGGCAATTTAATCCCAGTTACGATGCGTAATAAAAATTGGTATTTTTAAATCAAATTGAAGCATGGCACGCTGGATCGCACTTTCCACTTTCAAAGATTTATATTCCAAGGAATCAGATTTGCTTTCTCCGGAAGGGCATGCAGCATTTTTACAACGCTTGCAATCGGCAGAAGGGGATGCTCTTCGCGAAAAAGCGGGAATTGACAGAAACGATTTTCTTCAATTTGTCGCCTCCGTTCAAACTGCAGAATCCATTGTTTTTCACGGTTGGGTTAATCAGTCCAAAACATTAAGAGAGACACTCAGCAATCAGAAAGTAACGGGCAAGTTCAGAGACGATCAAAACGTATTGAGTCACACATTCGCCGCTGGATTTCAACGATTCATCTCACCGTATTTGGGTAACATCTTGTTGAAGAACATTCCTAGTGAGATTGAACCGCTGACCGACTATTTTTCGTACTGTCCTTTATTGGAAGCTGATACAAGAGCAACCGTAGAAATGCAGTTGTTCAAATCCGTTCGGATCTACCTTGACATCGTTTCCAAAGCGGATACCTTATCCAACGAGCAAGCACTCATCAATACAGTTACTCCTCTTTGTTCCGATGCATTTATTGAATCGATGAATTACTTGTCGAAACGATCGTATGCCATGAAAATGGAATACGTGGATCGGATCATGGAAGCCATTCATGCACCTTCTTGTACGGTTCGATTCGCCAATTGGATCTTGAAACAAATGGAGCGTCTGGAGCTGAATAAGGAGCACGAATTGAAATTGACCGAGCTTCGAAAAGATTTGGCCGCAGGGAACTTGCAGGTGAAAAAGATGGAAGCCGCGAAATCAAGAGTACGCGTACGACCGATTTTGGTTGGGATTATTATTCTCGGCATTATCGGAGCTGGAATCTATTTGTTAGTGGCCAAGCCGTTTAGCAAGGCGGATGTTTATCACGCTTATGACAGCGCCAATGCGGATTTCTCGGATGAAGAATTGAATAAAATTGATTCTTTGACGGATGTCATTGAACAGGAATCCTTCATGGAAGGCCGCATGGTAGATCCAGATATCATTATTCAAAGCGGTTCGCAGATTTCCCTTCGGAATCCATTTAAGACGCCCTTGATGGAGCAAATTTTCTCGGACGTGAACATGGATGTAACCCTTAAGGAGAATTATTACAGTGATAGCTGCGCGACTGAAGTCTCTTTTGTACGATATCCTGGAGTTAAAGATTTATCCAAAAGATCGGCGTCTAAATCGGTGGAATTCCGAAATGGTAGTGATTATGATATCATCGTTTATGTGAGTGATAACAAGACTTCAGGAAATGTTTATTCGCTCATGGTGAAGTACGGAATGACGGCCTCTTTTGAAATGAATGACGGCGACGTGTTGACCACGGTTGTAGGTCAAGAATTTGTACCGTTCGTTCCTCCGGTTGGTAGTTTTCAAGAGGAAAAACCTTCAGGAAAATTCCGATATCATTTCTGCAGCACCGATCAAAACTATTTCGAATCGATCAATACAACCTTGAAACTGGAATCAACGATGCGCTCCAATGTGAAGTTCATGGTACGAGGGAGTTCCGTCGCAGAATTCCAACTGATCGACGTTTACGGAGTGGCAGAACCGTATTAGATGTTAGAAAGTCTGGATGGATTGGACGAATTAGAAAGTCTAATTGATCTAATCTGTCTAATCCATCTTTCCAGCTCTCTGTTCTTTATTCTTTCCATCTTTTGTCTAATTACTAACTTCGCACCATGATTCTATACAATGTAACGGTTAGTATTGACGAAAGCGCCGAGAAGGAGTGGTTGAATTGGATGCGTTCGAAGCATATTCCTGATGTAATTAACACCGGTTGTTTCACGGAAGCGAGATTGTCACGAATTCACGCAGAAGAACACGGTGGTTTGGCGTATGCAATTTCCTACGTAGCGATTAATCAAGAGAAGTTCGATGAGTACCAATCGAATCATGCACCGGCACTTCAAAGAGAACATACGGAACGTTATAGTGGTCGATTCGCGGCTTTCAGAACGATGATGACTATTGTTGAAGAATTCAAACCATGAGTGTTCGGGCGAAGAAACATCTGGGACAACATTTTCTCACCGACAAAAACATCTGTCGTAAAATTGCCGATCAGTACAGTGCAAAAAACGATTGCACGCGTGTATTGGAAATCGGCCCGGGGATGGGCGCCTTGACGGATTTCTTAGTAGCTCGCGATTTGGAAACCTGGGTGATGGACATCGACTCAGAAAGTATCGAATACTTGCGCGTAAATAAGGTAGTTCCTTCAGATAGAATCCTGGAAGCCGATTTTTTGAAAACGGATTTACAACAACACCTCGGAACCGAACCCTTTGGCGTTGTTGGTAATTTTCCATACAACATTTCTTCCCAGATCTTATTCAAATGCCTGGAGTACCGGAATCAGATTCCAGAGATCATGGGAATGTTCCAGAAAGAAGTTGCTGAACGCGTAGCTGAAAAGCCAGGAAGTAAGCAGTATGGAATCCTGAGTGTATTACTTCAGGCGTATTATGATATTGAATATTGTTTCACTGTAGACGAGCACGTGTTCAATCCGCCACCAAAGGTGAAATCAGGAGTGATTCGATGCACCAGAAACGATCGTGAGACACTTCCATGCGATGAAAAATTGTTTAAACAGATTGTCAAAATGTGTTTCAATCAGCGCCGAAAAACCATTCGAAACGGATTGAAACCCCTGATTAAAGGCAAGGATTTCGATCACGAATACTTAACGTTACGACCAGAGGTACTAAGTGTTGAACAATTTATTGAACTCACTCAGGCGGTTGAATCCAAATTAGAGTCGTCTTAATATCACCTATACTTGTTCTTAATGAGTCCCTTAGAGGGAATATGAACTTTCCGTAGCGTTTGCGTGTTGTTTAAGATGTAAAAGAACCCAAAGCGAAACCCAATAGCTCTGGATAATGTACTCTGCATTCGATCATTCTCAGAAGTTCGGAATTCCTGAATAGTATAAGACGGACCTCCTCTTAAAGCAAAGGGTCCGATTGCGAGATCAAGTTGCAGCATCAAAGTGGCAAAAAAGCGAGGTGAGAATTCTTGCGTTGAATAAGCTGATTTGATTGCTGTAAGATCGCCATTGGGATTTTTTCGCTCTGAATTTAAGAATGAACCTCCCAAACAAACACCTCCAATAGGACTAATGATTCCATACGATTTCGTTAATCTTCGGAGCAGAGAAATCGAGCCTGACAAACCTTGAGATCGGTAAGAATAATTTGAGAATGAGTGTTGAGATCTATTAAAATTGTACTGAAGTCCGCCCAGTAAATTCCAACCGGATCGGTACTCAAGTCCTCCTTCTATTTTATGTCCAAAGGCTATAATGCTAGAACTCTCATATAAAGTAGGAGTAAAAGAGTATCCTATGTAACGAGTGTCGGATTGAGCGAATGTAGAAGTTGAGAGAAAAAGAACGACGAGTATTAGTAAACTTTTCATAACTATTCATTTGAAGTATATGGAAAGTAATAGGAATGTCTGAAGATTTCATGGGACAGTTTCCCAACGTAGGAATGCTCTTTTCGTATGTTATAGTTACCAGTTTTGGTACTTAATCTTCAAGCGTTTTTCTCTCAGGGTTCTTTTTCGCATCCCGTTAAATCCCTTAATGGCAAGCATGAGTCCTGCTGCTACTCCACCAAACCAAGTCAAGGTGAAATTTGGGAAGATGCCAAATCCAAGTGCTGATAATATGCTGATGATTCCAATACAAACAGCGGCAAGCAATCCTCCAATAAAAATAGTTTTTGAATATTTCACCTCCTTCAAATGAATACATTCTCGATCCCATTCATCATCAAATTCGACTATAATCTGATGAATCTCATCTTCATTTTTACCGTTTCTTTTCAACCGCCTTTTAATCGATTCGGAATCAAGTTCTGCGTTCTTGCGTTGATTGAGATAATCAAGTAGGATATCGTAAACGGTTTCATTTCGCATACAACTGTAAATATAATGTCGAATTGTATATTCAACCAATTCATGTTCTTACTATGCAAATCAATGCGTCACGGTCGCAATTCCAATTATGACGCAACCAAGTGTTTAAGGATTATCATTAATTGACCAAAGATGATTTCTGATTGCATTCATCAACATTTCCGCGACTTTGCATCGCCGAACGGAAAAAATTGATTTAATTTGTGTCAGTTAAAAATTAAGACATGACACTTTACGATCTTTTTTGGGGACTAGGAGACTTTTTGCAATGGACATTTACATTGTTGCAAGCTGACATGATTGGAAACATGTTCAACTACGCGTGTATTGCTCTTGGATTTGTTGGATTGTTCTACTGGCTAAACTGGCAGAAGAAGTTCAATCAGCAAGCTGAAAACGATCCGAATCAGTTGAAGTAATCGTAAAGAAATGATATTGAAGCCCTGACGTCGAAAGATAATCAGGGTTTTTTTGTGGCTTAATATTTTAGTAATCGCCATATCACGATATAACCATTTGGTTATAAACCAACGTTCACACACATCGTCGAAAAGAAACCCTAATTTTACGACATGGATATTTCAGTAATTATCACAGCTGGTGGAACTGGCAAACGCATGGGAAGCGAAATCCCAAAGCAGTTTATGGAGGTTGCTGGAAAACCTATTTTGTTCCATACCATTTCGTTGTTTCATCAATTCAATGCATCTGCGCAAATTCTGGTGACCTTGCCGGAAAGTTGGCTTGAGTATTGGGAGGAACTCATTAATACCTACCAATTTGACGTGCCGCATCAAGTCGTTGCGGGTGGTCAGGAGCGCTTCCATTCCATTAAAAATGCGTTGCAGCATTGTACCGAACCTATCGTGATGGTGCATGACGGTGTTCGTCCACTAGTTTCTCAAGAAACATTGGATCGTTGTGTGGAAGCATTGGAAGATTACAATGCTGTGATTCCAGTTTCGCCCGTAAAAGAATCATTGCGAAAAGTATCCGGTAAGAAATCCGAAGCGGTGATTCGTTCGGAATATCGAAATGTACAAACCCCACAATGCTTCGAGAAATCAGTGTTGGAGCAAGCTTATGCGCAGGAGTATCATCACGCGATTACCGACGATGCCAGCCTTGTGGAGAAGAGTGGTGAATACATTCATTTGGTAGATGGCAATGACGAGAACATCAAAATCACGACACCGATGGATCTTTTGTTGGCTGAAACGCTACTGAAATAACTTTCCCAGCGCCTGTTAAATGGTGCAAATTATTCAAGGTTAAAGGCTCAATAACATTATCTTTGCCCCCTATTCTTGGAATCCATGAAAGTAACCGAGCATTTAAAAGCATCTGACGGCACATTGTTCTCATTTGAGATTTTGCCTCCATTGAAGGGTAAAAGCATTCAATCCATATTTGACGGAATTGATCCATTGATGGAATTCAATCCACGATTTGTGAATGTTACGTACCACCGAGAGGAGTTCATCTACAAGGAACGAGAAAACGGTTTGTTGGAAAAAATCGCCATTCGAAAACGTCCGGGAACGGTTGGAATTTGTGCAGCGATTATGAACAAGTATCAGGTAGATGCCGTGCCTCATTTGATCTGTGGTGGATTTAGTCGTGAAGAAACGGAGAATGCCTTGATCGACCTTCAGTTCCTTGGAATTGATAACGTTTTGGCACTTCGCGGAGATTCCATCAAAACGGAGAGCTCTTTCCGTCCGCATCAAGATGGACACTCATACGCGGTTGAATTGATTGAGCAGATCGGTGAGATGAACAATGGAAATTACTTGATGGACGATGTGAATTTGGAGCCAACAAACTTCTGTATTGGAGCGGCCGGGTATCCAGAAAAGCACTTCGAAGCGATGAATTTAAGTACGGATTTGCAGTACTTGAAGCAGAAGGTAGATGCTGGAGCCGAATACATCGTTACGCAAATGTTCTTCGATAATGAGAAGTATTTCGCCTTCGTTGATGCATGTCGTAAAGAAGGA
The DNA here is from genome assembly GCA_003149635.1 of Fluviicola sp. XM-24bin1. Classification (GTDB taxonomy): domain Bacteria; phylum Bacteroidota; class Bacteroidia; order Flavobacteriales_D; family Crocinitomicaceae; genus UBA4466. The sequence continues at coordinate 192,709 of QCWI01000002.1, read as the reverse complement.
ATTACCGTTCCAATCATTCCAGGATTGAAACCGATTAAAACCATGCGTCACATCTCATTCTTACCGAAGTTCTTCCACATTGATTATCCGGAAGCGCTTTCAGCAGAATTATTGAAATGTAAGAACAACAAAGACGCTGAACAAGTAGGAATCGAATGGGGAATTCAGCAATCAAAAGAATTGAAAGCTGCAAATGTTCCATGTATTCACTATTATACAATGTCCAATTCCGATTCGGTGAAAGCCATCGCGAAAGAAATATTCTAGACTATGAAACTCATTGTTGCACTATGCGCCGTGATGCTCGTTTTTGGAGCACAGGCACAGAAGAAAAAGAAAGATAAGGAGCCATTGAAATTGACGAATGTTGTCATCATTGGTCAAATGGATGATCCGGCGGATCGCTATTCTGTGGAAATTTCCATGAGTGAATTGTTCGGAAATGCAGGAATCAAATCGAAAGCTTCTCTGAATTTAATCAAGCAGGGAGCAGATTCTCAAACATTGGCATCGGATTCTGTTTCGACCGAACTTAGCGGAGAAGGCTTCGATACCTACATGGTTATTTCAGTACGAGGGTACGACAAACGATTTAAGACCTCCAACACGGACGAAACACTTTCCGAAGCACTATCTCGTGGAAACTTATTCGCCATTTATCAGGAAGGAGTGGTTTCGGTATCGTTTGAGTACAAATTCTTCAGAAAAGGCAAATTGGTGCACAGTGAAATCATCAAATGCGGAAACGCCGGAAGTCGCCAGAAGGTAATGCGAAAGTTGCGCAAGAAGGTAGCCAAACGCATCGACAAAAGCTGGAAATAAGCTAGTCTACTATTTTACGAAATTTCGACGCTCGGAAATTGATTGATTGCGTTGGTAATACTGGGGCATTACTGCCGGGACCAATGAAGCTACATTGAGGTTCAAACTTCAATTTAGCATCATGAAAAATTCATTACTTACTTTGATTAGCGGAGCATTGCTTCTTACAGTATTGCCCATCAATTCTGCGTATTCCAATACAGTTTCAGCGAACGCCGATACAGGTTCGGATATTACTGGCGATGGCTCAGTTGGGAATCCCTATCAAACTTTTCATACCGCATATACCAATGCGGCTGAAGGGGACACCCTGTTGCTTTCGGGTATTTTTGACTGGACAAATTCTGGTGAAACAGGGGATGCCGCGGCTACCGGTTATTCGCTTTTGAAAAGTCTCACGATAATCGGGCAGGGAGCCGGTTCAACTTTTATTCAATCGGCATCATCTTCTGGTGTGGCAGATCGTTGTGTGTTTACCATCAACGATGACATAACATTCGAAGATTTAACGATTCGATATGGATACAACGTCAATCAAGGGCATAACGCAGGAGCCATAACAGTAATGGACGACATTCGGGATAACATCGTCACGCTTAACAGCTGTATTGTTGAGGATAATGAAATCAACAACGGTACGTCAGGTGGATACTATTATTTCTCCGGAGGAATTTATCTTCGCGGAAACACGTCATTTCATCCGGATTTACGATTGAACGACTGTACCTTTCGAAACAATACAGCCAATGGTCAGGCGTATGGTGCAGGAGCTTTGTACTCCATGCAGTCAAATACTGTGACAATCAATCGATGCACATTCAATGGCAATTCAGGAACCGATGCGAGCAGTTTTGGTGTAGGATATCATAACGTGGCAGGTGCTATTGGATTCTTCCGTTTTAATACCGTTGAAGTGACCAATTCGACATTTACCGGAAATTCGGCCGAAACCTCTGGCGGTGCTATTCTTTCGTGGTATAATAGAACCTATTTGACCAACAATACGATTGCGTATAACTCTGTGACATCGTCTTCAGGAAAAGGGGGAGGTGTATACGTGGTATTCATGCAGCAAAGTCCGGGACAGCTTTACTTAAAGAATAATATCATCGCTCAAAACACCGTAAACGGATCAGCCGAAGACCTCAACTTTAATACCGATTCCTGGGCAGCGAATGTACACGATAATGGTTCTAATATTGTCGAAAGGTTCGATGGATCGTCCATTACACCTTCGGGCACCGGAACGCTAACCGGAATTCAGGCGAACCTTAATTTATCGAGTACTCTGGCAACAAACAGCGCTTCGAATGGAGTAATGACCTTATCACTCTCCTCAGGAAGTGTGGCAATTGATGCCGGGGCGAGCGGGTCAAATGCTACAGTGACCGTTCCAACATACGATCAGAGAAATTTTGTACGTTCGGGAACCTTAGATATTGGCGCATATGAATTTAACGGATCAGGATTACCGGTTGAATTGGTATCCTTCGATGCATCTCTTTCGAATGATAATACCGTAGACCTGACGTGGGAAACGATGTCGGAAAAAGACAATGACCGATTTGAAATATATCGTTCTATTGACGGAAATAACTGGGATTTGGTCCATACCGCAGATGGAGCAGGAACCACCAATCAGGCGCAGGTATATTCGGCTGAAGATAGAGAACCGTACCATGGCGTTAACTACTATCGACTGCATCAAATTGACTTCGACGGAGTTTCTGAAATATTCGAAGTAGTCCGTGTTGAGGTGGAACGAACTGAAAAAATGGTCCTTTATCCAAACCCGACCGATAATCAGATTTCGCTTAACGGATTTGGCACCGGGCTATGGTCGATTACAGACTATTCGGGTAGAGTTTTTCTGGAAGGCGCAACGCACAAAGTATCAGAAACCATTGATATTTCGACGTTACGATCAGGAACTTATTTGTTTATGACAAACGGCGCTATTTACCCTTTCGTCAAGAAATAAATACAATGCTAAATTGTAGATGTGGTCTGCTGACGCAATTGTATAGGATTCCGGCTCTATTTGGGGCCGGATTTTCATTTGGCAAACAGCCCTCTGATGCTAATCAGATTGAGTGGAAATTCCAATATTACATGAACAGTACTAACAAAGATTGCAATGATCAATCCCAACTTAAAGTGATAATACATTGTAACCAGTAAAGCAAACCAGGTAGCAGCAATAATCAGGCTTCGTTGCCAGGTCAGTGTTTTGTGCCATTGAATCAGGGAAGTCTTGGAGAACCAATTCAGATAATGGTAGAGGTAGATGAACGAAATAAAGGTCATCAGTTTTAACCCCATTCCACCGCTAACATTGAACACGGAGCCATCACTCCATCCAAAAAACTGAGCAGTTTTAGCAGGCAAACTGTGCAATCCGCTATCTTCATACGCTTGCAGGGTTGAAGCACTGAACTGAAAGGTCCCTTCCGGAACATCTATCCCTGCTATAATTGCGGGTATAAACAATGCTACTCCCACAGCAATAAACCCGGGTTTACTTTTGGCCTTCTTGGCTCCGTATGCCATGAAGAACAACGTGAAGATGTATACATGAATAATGGTCGGCAGAAACAAACCAATCATGCTTTTGTAGATGTAATCGGAATTGAAAATCAAGGCAACTGCAATTGCAGGTATGAGCAAGGCAATCCAGTACACTGGTTTTTTGATTAACACGAATCCTGCCGCAGCAACCAGACTCAGGAAATAGAAGGCATTCGTCCAACTATCGTAAGCGATCATTCCCTCATAAAAAGAGTCACTTCTGGTCGTGGAGAGAAACACATAAAACTTGGGAATCATGACCAAAACCGACGCCCCAAGTCCAATCCACAGCCACAACCGATTCGGACCCTTTATGAAGTAATTTTTCTTATCCAGCCAATTAATTTCGGTGAAATAATGCAGTGGACCGATGAATATGAACGAGATCAGGAACAATTCTACCGGATATTGAAATGCAAGGACAGCAGACAAGATGATCAATCCAATATTCAGTACGTCAACTCTTTTAGCGTTCATAGTTTCAACTCTGAAGACAGGCTAAAGATAACGAGAAATTGGAAGGCGAATCAGGCGTCTTTTCTGAACAACTTCGCTACGTACTTTCCAATGATATCGAATTCCAGATTCACATCATCTCCGACTTTCAACTGATGGAAATTTGTGTACTCATATGTGTAAGGAATGATGCAAACAGAGAATTTCTGGTCTTTAGAATCAACGACGGTGAGACTGGTTCCATTCACAGTTACTGAACCCTTTTCAACGGTTACGTCCGGAGAGTCGTAACGGAAGGTAAATTTCCAGCTGCCATCCTGATCTTCAATAGCGATGCATTTTGCCGTGGTATCAACATGCCCCTGAACGATGTGTCCATCCAATCGCCCGTTCATTTCCATACAACGTTCCAGATTTACTTTCGTGCCGATCTCCCAGCTACCTAGATTGGTTTTGATCATGGTTTCGTGAATAGCCGTGACCACGTATTCATCACCTTCCGTTTTTACCACGGTAAGGCAGCATCCATTGTGCGCCAGACTTTGATCGATCTTCAATTCGTTCGTGAAATCACATGCAAGTGTGAAATGAACGTTTTCGCCTTCTTTTTCAATGGCTTTTACGATGCCCAATCCTTCAACAATCCCTGTAAACATGGTACAAAATTACGGTTTTATGTGGTTTGAGGGTACATTTCAATAATTAGCGAATTGATTAAATAACTAATTAACTTAATTGGCATATTGATATATAACCACCGTGCCTGCGCCAGGCAGGAATAGTTATAAAGGAATATAGTTTTCCCTTTCAACTCTCGGATAAAAACACTATTTCATATAGTCAACCTAAGCTCTTCGCTTCATATATACAAACCCTATCGAAGCCACGATAATCGCAGTGATGTACACCAATCCATACCACGTTGGATGTGGGAATGCGAACGAATCCAAAACAGCTAAAAGAAGGAAGAATGCAGCGATTACGATAGGCGTCATCAAGTTCTGTTTATCGATGATCGACCCGACCAATAATCCAGCAATCAAACGCAATAAACCTCCGATAATTCCCATCAAATGAAATCCTGCCGGCATATCTCGTAAATACTGTGCAATTTTCTGAGGATTATTACCGAGCGCTTTGATGGCTTCAAAATCCGGTGGGTAGAGTTTATCCACCACGATATTAAATAGGAACATGACTATAATACCTACGACAATTCCTCCGATTACCGCTCCAATTGAACGTCCATTCATTTACGCTTGTTTTTTAATGTTGACTTTTACCGATTTCGATGCTGGTGTATGACTTGATCTCGCCTGCAAAGTATTCGGCACCAATGGATTTGCCTCAGGGAAATACGTCCCCAAACATCCTTTCGGAATGTTGTAAGGAACCGCTGCGAAATCCGAAACACTGCGTTCTACATTGTCGTAATTGTTGTGCAGCGTTAGTAAATCCCCCTGCTTGATTCCTAACCGTTTCATATCATCGGGATTCATGAACACAACCATTCGACCGTTATAGACACCACGATAACGATCATCCAATCCATAGATAGTCGTGTTGAATTGATCGTGACTTCGAGTTGTCATCATGAGGAATTCATCGGCGTCAACGTTGTTTTCAGACAATTTGTTTACCGTGAAATTGGCTTTCTTGTTGGGTGTATTGAACACTCCGACACGTGCGCCATTTGGCAATTCAAATCCAGTTGGTTTGGCTACACGCTCGTTGTAATTCTCGAATCCGGCGATGGTTTTCTCTATGAGATCGCGAATGTTTGCATAATCCTCTACAAGAAAATCCCAATCAACTTTATCTTGATTCAAGGTTGCTTTGGCAATGTTCGCTACAATCACCGGTTCGCTTTCCACGAATTCGGAAGGCGGTTGCAAGACCCCTTGAGACGTATGAATGACTCCCATGGAATTTTCCACTGTCACGAACTGAGATTTTCCATTTTTCATGTATTTATCAGTTCGTCCCATCGACGGAAGAATCAACGCGGTTTTCCCATGTGTTAAATGAGAGCGGTTCAACTTCGTGGAAATATGTACGGTAAGATCGCACTTATGGAAAGCTTCAGAAGTAAAGTTGGTATCGGGAGCAGCGGAAAGGAAATTTCCTCCCATTCCGATGAATACTTTCACCTTTTCTTCGTGCATCGCACGGATTGTTGCGACAACGTCCAAACCGGATTCTTTTGGTGGTTCGAAACCAAAATGCTCACTGATTTTATCCAACAACGCCTTCGATGGTCTTTCAGCAATTCCAACCGTTCTGTCGCCTTGCACATTACTGTGTCCGCGGACAGGGCACGTTCCGGCTCCTGGTTTTCCGATACTTCCTTTCATCAAAAGTAGATTCACTACTTCTTGAATGTTGTCGACGCCATTAACGTGTTGCGTTAGCCCCATTCCCCAGCAAGTGATAATCTTGGATTTGTCTGCAAGCAAAGCAACAACTGCGTCAATTTCGCTTTCGTCGATGCCCGTTCGTTCTAACAAATTTACAAGGTCATTCTTCATCAGATCCTCCTTGAATTCTTCAAAGCCAGCAGTTTTTGAATTGATGAACTCAGAGTCTAAAATTTCCGGGCTGGATTCTGCGATGTTGAATAATTTGATCATGATGGTCTTCAGTAATGCCACGTCTTCATTGATGCGTACTTGAAGAAAATGATCAGATATGATAGTTCCACCACCCAAAACGCCTTTGATCGTTTGCGGATTCTTGAATCGAACCAATCCAGATTCTTTCAGCGGATTTATCGATATGATTTTTGCTCCGTTGGCTTTCGCTTTCTCCAGAGCGGATAACATTCGTGGATGATTTGTTGCGGGGTTCTGACCGAAAATCATGATCACTTCCGCTTTGTATAAATCGTCCAAAGTTGTTGATCCTTTACCAATACCGACGGTTCTAGATAAAGCAACTCCACTGGATTCGTGGCACATATTCGAACAATCTGGAAGGTTGTTGGTACCATACATCCGAACGAAAAGTTGATACAAGAATGCAGCTTCGTTACTCGTTCTTCCCGAGGTATAAAATGCGGCTTTGTTCGGATCGTCTAATGCTTTTAGATGATCTCCAATAAGTTGATTGGCCTCATTCCATGAGATTGTTTCGTAGTGCGTTCCTCCTTCTCGAATCACCATTGGATGCGTCAAGCGTCCTTGCTGCCCCAACCAATAATCGCTTTGCGCCAGTAATTCTGAAACGGAATGTTTCGCGAAGAAATCAGGATTTGCTCGCGCGGTCATTGCTTCTTCGGCGATGGCTTTCACGCCATTTTCACAGTATTCGCCGAGTTTTGAACGCTTATCTGGATCTGGCCAAGCACATCCAGGACAATCTACTCCTTCTTTCTGATTCAATTTGTTGAGAACTTTGAAGCTTTTCCCAACGGGCACGCGCTTGAAGATATTTCTCATGGAAACGATTACAGCGTTCATTCCTGCTGCGTGTTCGTATTGCTTTCCAATGCGCAATTTTTCTTTGGTTGTATCTGCCAAAACAATAGAATTTGGTTATCTAAAGTTAGCGGAAATGTTTGAATTTTCGGGAAGAATCTAGTCTGTTGGTTCAAATGTCCTCCCCATTTAGAAGAACTGTCAAGATTTTAGCTTCGCGGCTGACTTTGATGATATCCTGTCATTATTTTTACCACAAAGGCACGATGGACACAAAATGAAGAGGGATACAATTGTTCTTGAAAAGGGACACTAGATTATGACAAAGTCATAATCCTTTGTGCTCTTAACACGCCTCAAGCTATCCTATCATAATTCACATAGTGATCTTTGTGCCATTGTGGTTGGTTTTAAATCATGCATGTCTGATATTGTCTCGGTAATTTTCCCCGTCCTTACACAAGTATGGTGGAGGGGGAGGGCTACGTTGTATGACTATTCTCCCATTCCAGCCTTGTACGTTGATAGTGCGCGCTCTCGGGCCATTTTATGATCCACCATGGGCTCGGGGTAACCAAATCCTTCGTATTCAGGTACCCATTTCAAGGTGTACATGAGTTTTGGATCGAATTTTTTAAGCTGTGATTCTGGATTGAAAATTCGGAAGTATGGAGCGGCATCGCAACCCGTTCCAGCGGCCCACTGCCAGTTACCGTTGTTTGCAGAGAGATCGTAATCCAAAAGCTTTTTAGCAAAATAGGCTTCGCCCCATTTCCAATCAATGAGCAAATGTTTGCAGAGGAAGCTGGCCGTTACCATGCGTACGCGATTGTGCATGAGTCCGGTTTCGTTGAGTTCGCGCATTCCCGCATCAACTAGAGGATATCCGGTGTTTCCTTCGCACCAACGTTGGAAATCATCTTTGTCGTTTCGCCATTCGATGCCATCGTATTTAGCTCGGAAATTGTTGTTGACCACTTTTGGGAAATGGTAAAGAATCTGCATAAAGAACTCACGCCAAATGAGCTCGCTTAAAAATGTTTCGTTTAGCTGCAGCGCTTCGCGCACCATGTTTCTAATTCCCACGGTTCCGAAACGCAAATGTGTACTCAAGTGACTTGTTCCTTCCACTGCTGGAAAATCGCGTGTGTTTTCATAATCGGTAACGCGATCTAGATGAAACTGAGGTACAATTATCGGACTGGGTTCGAACCCAATGTCAGAAAGAGAGGGCAATTTGTAAGAATGCTCGTAGAGATTAGACAAATTCGGCTGCTGCACTTCTGGTAATCCAAACTCGTGCATGCGTTGAAGCCATTTCCGTTTGTACGGTGTGAAAACAGTGTAAGGATTTCCATCGTCTTTGAGTACTTCGTCTTTCTCGAAAATGACCTGGTCTTTGTACACTTTTAATGATGCTCCGGCATCCGAACAAAGTTGACGTACTTTTACATCGCGTTCCAAAGCATACGGTTCGTAATCTCCGTTGGTGTAAATACTGTCAACATCGAATTCATCTAGGAGTGATTTCCATACATCCAAAGGCTTTCCTTTCCGTACAGTTAGACTGCCATTATGTTCTTTTAATTCCGCTTGAATGGATTCTAATTGCTGATGAATGAATTGTACCCTTGCATCGTTTTTTGGGAGTTCATTTAGGATATCTTCATCGAAAATGAAAACGGGAATAACAGGAGTTTGACCCTTAAGAGCTGCCGTAAACCCCACATTATCGTGGAGGCGTAAATCACGTCGGAACCAAAAAAAGGAGACTTTCATATTAATTGTACATCAGGAAGTAAAGGTTCAACGAAGTAGCGATAACCAACCAAATGGAATAGGGAAGGAGTAAGAGGCTCCAACCTTTCATTTGCTTTCGGAATAGGAAGATCTTTATCCAAATCAACAGTGTTAAAAAGGAGATGATCAATAAGCCCATTTCTGCTTCGTGCAGATTGAAAAACACCGGATTCCATCCGATATTGAAGATCAATTGAACGCCATAAACGCCAAGTAAGGTGGTGCGATTGATCCGGTTCCAAGCAATGCCCATGTACACGGAGTAGAAGATCATGCTGAACGTCCATGCAGCGCCGAACACCCATCCGGGTGGCGTCCACGGTGCTTGATTGGCTTCCTGATACCAATCGGAAGTTGGGCCTTCACCCATCAGGAATCCGCCAATGGCAAGAGCACCAAAGTTGGTTATTAAGAATATAACGAACGGGAGAGCTCGCATTATGTCAAGGCGTTTTTAGCAATGAGTTCGTCCAGAACTTCCATACGAAAGGTGAAAATTTCGCGGAGTTTTTTCTTGACGTACATCTTGTAAGCCAATGGAGCCAACAAAGGAAAAGGCAATTTGAAATGAACGATATCTTTCATTAAAACACCTCCTTCCACTTCTTCAAAACGATGTTGGTGGTGCCATAATTTGTAAGGGCCGAATCGTTGTTCATCAATGAAGAATTTTCGATCTTCCACCGAGGTAATTTCCGTAACCCATTTTGACGGGAAAATTGGGAAGATCTTGATGTTGTAGGTGATCATTTGTCCTTGATAAATACCATCCAATTTCGGAGATGTGATTTTGAAATCAAGATCACCCGGAGTCAATTTCTGCAAATTTTGAGGGGTGGAGAAGAAATGCCAGGCCTTATCCAATGTAATTGGAAGAAACTGTTTAGTATGTAGACTGTAAAGTCCAGAATGTTCAAAAAATTCCACCCCTCAAATAGTTTTGTTTAACAAATAAAGTGTAAAGTTAAACAAAATATAAAGAAGGGACAAAAGTTTCGCTTTCAGAACGGTCAATTAAATGCTCAATCCGAAGAATGGTAAGGGATTTGGACAGTTCTCTTCATACTTTGGAATTTCGGATTCCTCGCAGACTCCCGGGTAATCTCCCGTTTTTTCTTCCAAGTCCATGATTAATTGAAAATGAAGGTGTGGGGCATAATCACCGTTCACAGAGGCATCGCCTAGTTCAGCGATTTTTTGTCCGCTTTTAACGGTGTCTCCCATAGATAAATTCATCAAGGATTCACGACTGAGATGTCCGTACAAACTATAAAAAGTGGTGCCGTCAATATGATGTTCCAGGATAATTGTCGGCCCGTAATCTCCGTGGTTTCGATTGTCTTGGAAGCTATGAATAATCCCGTCTGTAAAGGCGTGAACACTCGTTCCTGCGGCAATCCAGAAATCGATTCCTAAATGGATATTTCTATCATTGGCCGCATCTTTAAAGTATTCGCTGCGTTGGTAAATATTCCTTTTTTCTAAGTACCCACCGAAGGCGATTTTCTTTCCATTTCGCGCCAACAATTCGTTGATGTAGATTTCCCAATCCGCACTGGAACTCGCCTTCACCTTTTCGATTGTAGGATTCGTTACAGAAAGGTCTAAAGGCATGTAATTTCCCCAAGAAATAGCAGGATCGATTACCAGCGATATGTTACTAGTGGGAATAGAAATCATTGGATGGAATCAATAATTTGAATGATACGTTCTACAAGATCAAAATTATCGTTCTTATGATTGATTTTAAAATTCAGTTCGCCCTGCTTGAATTTAGCATAAGCGGGTTCCTTACGACTTTGAATGGGTTGGATCAATTCATATACAGCAAGACAAAGTTTGTGCTTCACCAATTTGGATTTCCAAGTTGAAGGAACGATGCGAAAGTCTGGACAATCTGTATCGGCGATTCGCGTACGAAATTCAATGATTTCCTGATTGCTCAACCATTTCTGAGAGAACAAAATACTTTGGTTGGTATACGTCGATTTTTTGACTGAAATCACCCAAGTGCGCTCCGTTTTGAACTTTGCTTTAATATCAAACGACCAAGCGTTGTACTCTGCATTGATCTTCCCATCTTTTTCCAAAATGAACTGCTCCCTTTTCTCGCAAATCGTTTTCGATGTATTGCATCATTTCGGCACCGATTCCTTTTCCTTGGATTTCTTTGGAAACACCGATCGCTAGAAGGTTGTATGTACCTTCTGTAAATTTTTCAGGGACGCAGTAACCAATTCCGATAGGCAGATTATTTTCCGTTTTCACAAACCAGATCTCCTCCGTATTCGGATTATTGAGGTAATCGTGCATCATATCTTCCAAATATTCGGAAGGGAACAATTCGCAGGAATCTACCACAGATTTCATGGTAGGAATATCGTTCTTAGTAGCAGGTCGAATAGTTGTATGCATTTCGTTTGTTTAGTCCGTTGGACGAAAATATCCGAAAATACATACAACAACCGGATCTATTTCTCTTCGACTTCTTTGAATTTGACCTTGACTTTTGTTGGCATTGTGGTATCGAAATACATCACCTCTCCTTCCGCCAATTCAATCTCTTTTGTGGATTGCCCAGTAACGGCAATGTTGCGAATGATGTTTCCGTCTTTCTCAATGCGTAAATTGAAACGTTCATCTCCCAAATTCTTAACGATGGCAATACTTGCACCGTTCCAATTAGGATTGATCGCTCCATCTTGTCCCGGGCCTTTACCAGAAATGCACATCGATTGAGATGATCCCAATTCCAAAGTATTTGCTTGTGCTTGTGCTAAAGTTGACATTAAAAATGCGCCGATTATCGTGAAAAGTAATTTGATCATAATAGAAGTTTAAGAGAATAACTACAACAAGGTAAATCTATTGTGTGAAATGATTGCTGGAGATTTTGTTAACATACCATAAACAAGGTATTCTGAGCGTCAATTGGATTTCTTCACCTCGCTTCTCTTATATTTACGCAACGTAAAATGAAACTAAAAAAGACAATTGATATGAAGAAGAATGCATTTTTCGCTTTTTGCGCTGCTGCTTTTTTGGTGGCTTCTTGTGCTGGTGAGGAAACAACAGAAACAACTGATGAGTCTGGAGAACAGCAAGAACAAGAAATGGCCGCTGAATCTGTGAGCTATGGATTGGATGTAGATAAATCGACTTTGAAATGGAAAGGGTTTGAGGGTGAAGACGAATTCCACGTTGGAACAATCAAGTTTTCCGAAGGAAGCTTAACCATGAAGGGAGATGCTGTGGAATCAGGATCGTTTGTTGTAGATATGACTTCCATTGAAGTGACAGACGAGGGAATGCCTGATAAGTACAAAGCGAAATTGCAAGGTCACCTTGGAGCTGAAGATGTTTGGAACATTGCGGAATTTGCTTCCACTTCGGTTACTCTTGGTGAGTACAAAGACGGAGAACTAAGTATTACTTTGAACGTTTTGGGGCAAGAAGTTCCGGCGACGGTTCCAGTTAGTATTACTGTTGAGAATCAAGTGGCAAAAATCCAAGGAGATTTCACAGTAGATTTCACAAGCTTGAACGTTCCGTTGTTCGAGCCTCAGGAAGAAGAGGATGAGTCTATTTCGCCAGTAATTGAATTTAGCTTGCTTGCTGCTTTGGCGGAGAAGTAGTTAAATCGAAAATAAAGAATCAAGGGTCGCGCTCAGAAAATGAGGTGGCCCTTTTTTAGTTTTAAGAGAAATACGCTTTCATAGGTTCGAAGTAATGCTCTATCCAGCCGTTTTTGTAGCGTTCTCCATCAAGAGACAAATTCGTATGGATAAGGGTAAGATTTGTTTCACCGTTAGCTTCCTTTAGTAGGATTTCGATTTTAGAATCCTCATCGCTTTCTTCAAATTCGGTTGTTCTCCAAGATTGGACAATTTTTTGGTTCGCGACAAGCTCCAAATTTTGTCCGGTGATATAATCGTCCCATGCCGAGAATTGAGTTCCCACTTCGTCTTGTATGTTGGCGTCTCCACCAGTCATTTCGGTGTGAGATTCACTGTTCATCCAGGCATCGTAAACTTCTTTCGGAGTGGCGTTAAAAGTTGTTTTCAGCGTAAATTCCATGTCGGATCAAGTTAGTTGTTTTTAGAATTGACTTCCGTCTTTTATCACAATGTTTGGAATAGAAACATTCGGAAGTCCGTCTTGCGATCGATCAAAAATGGCATTCGTCAGTTCAATTGAGATATTGTACCATTCCGATTGATCTCTATCTGCGGCCACTTTTGATACGGCACTTCGAATATCTCCACTCGAAAGGGGCCACCACTGGAACGAACTTATATTGGGATACAAAACATCTCCTGCCAAATCCGGAGGAATGCTATCCGGATGTAATTTCCATTCCACGAATTCGATGAAACTGTGGCTCCCAAGATCAGAAACGGATACATTTTCGCACGCCGTTCCGATGCCAATGGTCGCGTCATTCAGATAGAAAATTAGCGCTGTTGTATCCGATAGTGAAACAACTTCGCCGCCACCAAATGCGGTTTGAGAAGTATGTGTTGCCTGTAGTTGCGCAAAGCAATCAGGATATGCCGGAGTTTGATTCTTCTTGCAGCTCACAAGAAGTAAGGCAATGAATAGAGTGAATCCTAGGTGTTTCATACTAGCAAATTACGCAGGAGTGCGGAGTTTTCAAAGAAATGTTGGTTGGCCGGGTATTATGCGAGGGGAATTTCGGGCAGTTTTTATTGGGAATCGGAAAAAAACCTACTTCAATTTAGCAAAAACGCATTTTTGCGTTTAACTCATTATGAGGGGTTTTAAATGAATTTAAACGAGTACAAACGAAAAACATTCGACAGAAAATGACAATTAACCGGATAAAATTTTGATGCCACCCCAACTTTGTCCTGTCGATGTCAACGAATGGATTGATGAAGGACACAGAAATCAAGTTTAGTTCGAAAAAATTGTACAGATGAACGCATTAAGAAACAAAGTGAGTTTGATTGGCCGCCTCGGAGCGCAGCCTGAGTTGGTAACATTTGAGAGTGGGAGAACGTTGGCGCGTTTCAGTATCGCTACGAACGAAGGTTACAAGGATAAATCTGGGAAATGGCAGGAGCAGACCCAATGGCACAATATTGTTGCCTGGGGGAATACCGCGAGCCTCGTAGGGAAGATCCTAAATAAAGGACAAGAAGTGATAGTGCAAGGGCGACTCGTGAATAAGAGTTACGAAACGAAGAGCGGCGAGAAACGCTTCAGTACGGAGATCGAAATGAATGAGTTCTTGGCAATAGGAGCTAAAAATGATGGTTAGTCCGGATATCAACGCTTCGAAAGAAGCTCGTATTCGGAGAGCTGGGACGGGAGTTCCTGTTCCCAGCTCTATTTTTTTCACCACTAAACACTTTCAAATGAATCACGTAAACCTCATCGGAAAAATCACATCGCAACCCCGATTTTATGTATTGCCTACTGGCCGAAAAGTAGCTCAATTTACGATTGCCACTAACGATACCTACTTAGATGAAGACGGCAACCCGAAAGAGAAAAGTCATTGGCACCGCATCTGTGCTTGGGGACGTTGGACAAAAGTCTTGGAAGAACTAGGAGATGTCGGGCTGGAATTGGCCGTCGAAGGCAAATTGACAACGCGCTTCTACCATCGCAACGGACAGCGCCACTTTGTCTCGGAAGTCGAAGTAAATGACCTTGTGATATTATAAAATATACCTAACCTAACCCTACGATATGCAAACACTCAAGAACCACGTAACGTTGATTGGAAGTTTGAGTTCAAAACCGGAAATCACCAATTTTGAAAATGGACGCAAGGTGGCGCGTTTCCGAGTTGCGACGAACCGTTACACTATGAAAGACAAGAAGGCCCGGGTGGAGTGGCATCGCGTTTTTGCCTGGGGAAACATGGCTCAGTTCATGGAAAACCACGCGAAGATTGGGAATGAACTCGCAATTCACGGTCGACTTGTGCACCGAACCTACCTTAACAAGGACGGTAAAGAACGAAAAATCACCGAAGTGGAAGTAAAGCACGTGATTGGTTTATAACTGAGTTACATGGATACCTAACCTAAGAACCATCATGTGACGCCCCCTGATATCAACCTCATCAGGGGGCTTTTATTACAATGCCGTCGCGAACATTACTCGAACGCCAAAGTTTGGAGCGGGAATTCCACCGAGTCCGATGCTATTACGGTACGTTGCACGCCAAACGGCATCAATTCTGATAAACTTGAATAAGTTTTCGATTCCAACGCTGACTTCTGCATAAGGATTCTTCCCAAAAGATTGAGAAAAGGCGGGTAGTAAAATAGACCCTCTATTGTTTTGAGAGAAACTGCCCATTACCACTTTTGCTCCGTAAACCGTTCGGATTTTTAATCGGTTCACCAATGGAATCCGATCCATGATCAATCCTTGTAGTTGATGTTCGAAGTTGAATCCAACCCATTGATCACTACATATGATGGAATGGGAAGATTAATAGACCAGCTAGACGTTAGAGAAAGTAAGATCTACACATTGAATGTGTCAAATTTGAAATCAGGGCTATACTTCGTAAATTTGATTAGCCCTGGTAAACATTCCTTGAAGACTTACAATGGGATTATTAAAACGAAAAACCTGCAATCCGAAGACTGCAGGTTCCTGAATTAACCTCTCGATTTTGATTAGAGATTGTAAGAAAGTCCAAGGCGGAATCCGGTGGCTAACGGCATGAAGTAGCTTCTACCTCCGAACATACTTTGCATTCCAACGCCGAATCTAGTTTCAGCGAGGAAATTCACCTTTTGAAGTAATGTAAATTGAATTCCAATTGGAACTTGAACACGCGAGAACAAGCTTGATTTCGCGCCATAGAAACTATCTGTATCGGAAGTCATCATTCCGTTTTCATCGTAGGAACGCTCCATGACAACCAATTGACTGTTTACCGAAGTTCCAAGGGATAGACCAGCGCCAGAATAAACACTGAACCATCCATTTCCAAACGATTTGCGTAAGAGGTATGCTCCGTCCAAACCATATTCATTGACCACATTACAGTAAATAATTTCGTCGCGTGGTTGCATTTGTTCCTCGTTGTATGGATCGGAAAATGAGATCAACGGTTCGCGTCCCGACCATGAAGCGCCAAGTCGAATTTCATGTCCAATGGAAGAATTAGGACGTTGCGCTCGAAAGGTCGTCTGAATTCCCAATCGATACCCTGTCGAAACACGGTAGAGATTTTCTTCTAACCCGGTCAGGTTTCGATCCAACAAAGCGGGATTTTTAGTGAAGTCGTACATCATCTCCAAGCTCATATCTTGGTAACGATCATGTACACTTCCATAATTAATTCCAAAGGAGTGAATCGTCCATTTGGGTGCAGGATTGGTGGTTTCAGTTTGAGCAGAAACAGTAGTGGCGGTTAGCAATAGAAGCGCCAAACCAGAGCTTATCTTTTTCATATCATCTCGTGTTAAAGTTTGTTTCTTCAACCATAGAGAACGGAGCTTATTGTTGAAACGCTGGGTTTTAACTTTTTTGAATTTCATGGAACAATGGGAATGCTTTCGAAACACAATAAAGTACGAAGTGAATTTCGCAACGAACAATTTGGAAGTTCGAATGAGTATTAAAATTGAGCGAGATGTAAATGAATTGGAATCCTAGTAGTTACGATAATCATTCCACAGGTTCGTTCGAATTCCAACCGACAACATATGTTGGGTCGAATTATTCTGAACTGTGTATCTCAAATTGCACTCCGCGAAGGCAGAGGCGCCCCATAATTTTTGAAGTTTGTACGCCACTCTCCATCGGAACAACCAGGTATTGGTTGCCGTACCTTGACCGATGAAATGCCCAAAATCATCTTCCGGTCGATTGATATACGGAAGATAAATATCTGC
The DNA here is from genome assembly GCA_003149635.1 of Fluviicola sp. XM-24bin1. Classification (GTDB taxonomy): domain Bacteria; phylum Bacteroidota; class Bacteroidia; order Flavobacteriales_D; family Crocinitomicaceae; genus UBA4466. The sequence goes on along the minus strand of QCWI01000002.1, from coordinate 175,758 downwards.
TCCGTAATTGATGCTGTCTGTATCGCCACCGCGTTGCGCGTAATTCATGAAGAATTGTCCACGCCAGGCGTTGCGTGCCCAACGAATTTCTGCCAACATTTCAGCAAAATTGGCTCCATAAGGATGGGCGAGTGCCGTTCCTTGATTGCCGTGGTTCAATTTGTCATTCAAGTGGGCGTAGGTATAAGGACGCGCGAAGTTCAACTCGGTGCGAGCAAAGAAGATGTTGTTACCTTTTCTGAAATTTGCTTTGGCTCCGAACTGTCCACCATACTTATTGGCCCACCACTGCGATCGTGCACGAATTTCCGAGATCACGAATTCATCGATGATGAACTGGCTATAGAATGTATAATTCTTGTGCCTTGCCGTTAAATCCAATCCTAGTAAAACGTTATCCGAAGATCCGACAGAGTATTCCTGAGGACGGTAGAAGACGACAGGATTCAAATATTCTGCATCGAATCCACGACCCAGTAACGTATCAGCAGGATTGAAAATCACCGTTTCGAAAACACCAATATTCAACCATTTTGCAGCATTGAATGAGATGTGGTGGGATGACGAAAATTTACCTTGCCTGTTTCCGGGTGCTCCTTCGCGCATGAATTGATACAAAACCGTGTATTCAACTCTCCAGAAATTCGCTCGGATCAAACCAAAAGGATATGGATTTCCATAATCGCTGATGAACAACGAACGCGATCCTTCACCGATGAAATTATGATCTATTCCCGTTTGGAAGTTGAAGATCTTATTTGGTGAAAAGGACACCCGACTTCGGATATCAGCGTACAAATTAGTCGTTCCTTCCTGCCAATTGAAATAGGATCGCGGCATGTAGGAAGAATCACCATCATAAGTTCCCGCTACTCCGGCGAGATAGATGTTCCATTTGTCCTTGTAATGTCCTTCCCAATACGCTCCGGCCCCCGTTCGATATCCAATTTCGAAATCGCCGTTACTTGGATTGGTTCCAAACCCGTTAAAATCGAAGAGTGGTTTGAATTTCGTCTGTTTTAACGATACCACCCGATGCGATCGATATCCACCATGTGTTAGAGGCTTCATCGTTGAATGTGATGTCAATCCTTCACGGATTGAAGGGAATAAGTCAAAATCAAAGTTGTAGTAGCGAAGATATCCTTTGTATGAAGCTTGCTCGTAGTAATCTCGAATTTCGACAATTTCCTTATTAGTGATAGTCGTAATCGAATCTACGGGCTGCTGACCGAATCCTACGAAAGAAACGGCAATAAAGAGATATGTGAGCAACCATGGTTTCATTAGAAATCATCGTATTGGTTCAACAAAGCAGTGCGCATTCCGACTTGAAGAATGGTTCCATTGACCGGGTCTTCCGCTGTAGACGTGCGAAGAACACTTCGTGCAAAAACACTGAAATTCAACTTTCGATTGAAGCGATATCCAAGTTCCAACTGAATATTTGTGGTATTGAAAGAGCTTTCGGTTCCCGGATCAATTAATGCATCTGTTGGTAGCAATCCGCGCGGGTTGTAATTACTCAACATCATGTAAGAAACAAGCAGATCAACATACGCTCGTTTGTATTCATAGTTGGATCGAACCAAAATTTCCTGTATTCCGTCGCCCCGAATATGACCCAGCGGCAAATTGTAATGGATGTAATTCAAACGTGGGTTTTGCGCCCCGTACATCTCCTCCGGAATGTAATTGAACTCACCTTGGATCATGAAATCGTTGAGTCCAAAGAAATTGTATCCTCGGTATCCAATTTGAAAACCGGTACGATCGAAATTCCAATTCGGGATGGCCACTTGTCCGTACAAACGATGTACGTCTTTTAATTGCATCGAAGCATTGATTCCAATCATGCTGTTTACTTCGTCTTGACCCAACGCACTGGCAACCCCCGGAACTGGATTATAGAACAACGGATGCGCAGATCGGTACGAAACCGAATCTCCACGATTCCAAATCACCCCTTCGAACAAACTGATGTTGAGGTTTTCGTTCGGCATCCAAGTCAGATAGTTGACCGAATACCCCTTTGCTTCATAATACGATTCGGCAGAGCTGGTGAACGGTCTGCGGAGTAAGTTTAACAGTTTATATCGAAGAACACGCACCTGAAATTTTTCGTGAATGTTCCAGTCAATGCGGAAATAGGGTGCAGCGTACGAATTATCGGAGAGAAGCAATGAACGATGCCCGGAACCAATAAAATGACTGTTGTTACCCACAGCGATGGTCAGTTGTTTCCAAGGGCGGTAAATCACATTTCCAATGGCATAACCAAAATCGAACCCTGTTTCTTTGAAGACTTTCGTTCGACCTTCGTTTGGAATTACGGCATTTTGGGTGAAATATCCGTTTTGATTCAGATACAATTCACCCGCATCTGCGAAATATTGACTTGCATATCGGGCAAATGTGGCCTGGTTTTCATAAAAAGAGGTAGAAAATGATACTTTATCCAAGAGGTCTCCTTCGATTAGGAATCCTCTAGTGTTACGCGTTAAACGCGTATTCGTGGTGTCTTCCAGATCGATTCCATAGGAAAAATTGAAGGTAGGTGAAATGGTCAAATAGTACCCATCTCCTTTAAGTTCGAACAGGTGTTTTTTAAAAAGGGTTTCTGTTACGTCGTAATACTGTTTGGAAGAATCGTTGATAGCGGAGATGAGGTCGTAAGATGCTTCCGTGTAAGGGAAGAAATCTCCAGAATTGAAAGGTTTACTTCGTTTATTGGCAAAGGTTTGGTCTTTATAGAAAGATTGAGGCGAAACGAGGCTCACCTGACTTTGAACAAAGCCAGAACACATCAAAATCAGAAGTACGATCCAATTTTTCATGCCTTCAATAATGCTTTCGTTTTTGCAATAAAACGAGGGTTGAACAATTCTTCTTTATTGTACCGTAACGGATCATTGTCTTTCACTGTTACCACGGTACCTCCAAGTGCTTCCAGAATGGCTTGACCTGCGGCAATATCCCATTCCATCGTTGGTGCAAAACGAGGATACACTTCCGCACGACCTTCGACTAAATCGAAGAATTTTAATGCGCTTCCCTTGTAGATGTAATTCAATTCACCGAAGTGCCGCTCCAATTGTTGCATGTATTTGAATCCGCTGCCATGCGTATAGCTTCGTGAACAAATAACGGTCACCGGATTGTTCAATTGCTCGCGTATTTTCGGCACTTGCCAATCGTCAGGTGATTCAATTTGATCGAAAGAAGCGATATACACGCCGGTTTTTGGGCCGCCAAAAAGAACACGTTTTTGAACCGGACTGGCGATAATTCCGAATACCGATTTCCCTTTGATCAAATGTGCTATGTTCACAGCAAACTCACCATTGCGCCGAAGAAACATGCGCGTACCATCTAAAGGATCAACACACCAATTTTCTGTCCAGTTCTGACGCTCTTCGTAGGGGGCAATTTCTTCCTCTTCACCTACGAATGGGATCCCTGTGGATTCCAAGCTTTCTTTGAGGATTTTAGAGGAGGTGATATCAGCAACTGTAACTGGAGATCCGTCTTCCTTTTGCACTGCAACCACGTCTTTCTGGTAGATTTCCAGAATCGCTTCCGAAGCCTTGATAGAGGCCTTGAGTGCAGTCATATAGTAGGAAGGAAAATCCAATACGTTCTTTACTGTAAAAATAGGCAAAATGCCCCCAAAGAAAAAGCCCTGATCATCGATCAAGGCTTAATGTATCTTTCTTAAATAAGATTAATGTCTCACGATCACCTTGCGGCTAACGCGAGTTCCTTCAGCAGAAACAGTCACGAAGTAAATGCCATTACGGAATTCAGCCACATCGATTTTTGTCGATCCTGAAAGCGTAGATGTGTACACCAAGTTTCCAAGTACGTCTACTACTTCAATATCCGCTGATTCAAATCCATCAGCTTCTACTTGAATGTAAGATGAAGCCGGGTTCGGATGGATTCCTACTGTCAATTTTGCCTTTTCGATTATAGAGAGAGGCGTAACTAAAACAGCGATATCCATAGAGTCCATTTTTACATTATTCATTGTACCTACATAGTAACGATACACATGAGTTCCCGGATCCGTCGCATTAGGAAAGAACTGAGGCTTCAGCAAGCCCATTGCGTCTGGAGCTATAGGAGCTTCATTTCCGTTCATTTGGAAATAGTCTTGAGTCATATTCTGTGGGGGAATACAAATTCCAAAGCCCGTATCACCGTTCCAACAGAATCCGTCCTCCCAAGAAGATGGTGCGGAAGGTGTTAGCTTCTGGCGAGAAATAATAAACGAACTATCCCATCCAGATTTATTAACTACATCAACGAGAACGGCGTTTTCACTTTGATCATTCATAGCCTGGTAATTGTAAGTACTACCGGCATAATTCGTATTACTAGCATCCCCTTGAACATAGAATTCAAATTGCGAGAATGAGATCATTGAGAAACCCAACAAAGACAGTATAAGAGTAAAGATGTTTTTCATAGTTCTTTAATTTGTTCTGCTATGATAAATCAAATTGGTTGCACATGAAAATTTTATTCTTATCAAACCATGAATCCTAACAAAACAGGTAAGATTTAAAGAATGAAGGCAGTTTTTTTCGGGCAAAAAAAAGTCCTGACGAATCGCCAGGACTTTAAATTATAGTAAAATCTACATCTTAATGCCGAACAATTACTTTGCGACTCACACGAGTACCTTTTGAGGATACAGTCACGAAGTAAATTCCATTTCGGTATTCAGCAACATCAAATGTCTTCGAACCGGAAATTGTTGTATTCAAGACAACGTTTCCAAGCACGTCAACGATTTGGACATTAGCCGAGCTAACTCCTCCCGCTGTAACTGTAAAGTTATCTGATGCAGGGTTTGGATTCACACCTACTGATAATTCAGGTGCAATTTCCGGAGTGCTTGCAGTTCCGTTAACTTGAAAGTCCACCGAATCTACGTAATTCTGTCCATCGTAGGATACGTAAAAACGATATACAGCTACACCATTATTGGTTGAATTAATGTACGTCGCAAGTCTACCAACTTCACCGTCAGCAAAGTTTACTGCAGTCGATGTAAAGTATTCGTTTGGACTCGGAGCGTAACATAGTCCCAATTGTCCATCTAGTCCCCAACACATATATTCTTCCCAGTCATTTGGTTGACTGATGATTCTGCGAGTCACATACATGTCTGTAGAACCTCCCGTATTATTTGTAATCAGGAAATCAATCATGTGTAAATCCTGAGTGGGTGGTGCAATGTTATATTGTTCTGTTGTTCCAGCTATATCAGTGTTCCCTCCATCAACGTCTATTGTTACCTGCGCAGTTGAAGCAAATGCCACGCCTGAGATCAGAAATAAAGAAAGTAATGATTTTTTCATACGTTTTCAATTTCGTGTGTCTAACAAATATATGTATAAACCCTGTACAGATCAAGTAAGCTGCAAGGATTACGCCAAAAAATGCCAAAAAAGGTTGAAAAGAATTGTAATCCTACGAAAGCCCATTTTTAAAGGGATACAGGAGAATGGAGGTGGTAAGGCTGTGAAAATTTAAACGTTTTAATGTAACTCTTTCCCTGTGTGTGCGTAGTATTCCGCTTATTCTGTGGTTTGTTGGATGAAGGTTTCGGCCGCCTTGAAAATGCGTTCTTTTTTCTCAGAATCCATCTTTTTTAACGTGGAAACCATCATAGACATTCGTTGGTTCTTCGCGAAGGTTTTTTCGTTCCGATCAATGAATCGCCAGTATAAACCGTTCACAATATCTTCCCAGTCTCCTTTCGGATAATGACTCATCTTTCGGATGTAATTCGCTCCTCCAATGTAAGGTTTGGTGGCAAAAATCCCTCCATCCGCGAATTGACTCATTCCAAAGACATTCGGTGCCATTACCCAATCGGCTGAATCAACGAACATTTCCATGAACCATTTGTAAACTTCCTTAGGATCGATTTCGCATAGGAGCATTATGTTTCCAAGAATCATCAATCGTTCAATGTGATGCGTGTAACCAAATGTATTCGCCTTGAGAATGGAATCGTCTAGAGGAGGAATCCCAGTGGCTCCTTCGTACCAGCAATTTTTTAATTTTCTATGGTGATTGAAATAGTTGTTATTGAGGTCTTCATCGCATTCATTGTACATCCCACGGATGAACTCCCGCCAGCCAATTACTTGTCGTATGAAGCCTTCCACGCTTGGAAAATGAACCTCGTTCTGATCTGCAAATCCTAAGGCTTGATTTACGAGTTCTCCCGGAGTAATCAATCCCATATTCAGATATGGTGACAAGACGGAATGGAAGATAAAGACTTCGTTCGCATCAATGGCATCTTCGTAAGGGCCGAAATCCTGAAATCGATCTTCAAAGAAGCGTTCAACAAGGACAAGTACTTGTTCACGTGTTGTCGCCCAACAGAAATTCTTGGAACTCCCTGGATGATCAGAAAATTCCATTTCCACGAGTTCAGAGACTTCCTTGGTATGTTGCGTTGGTTCGGGAAAAAGCATGGGCGGAATGGAAATTCCTTTAGGCAGTTTCTTTCGATTATCAGCATCAAATGACCATTGACCGTGGAGAGGTGCACCGTTTCCATCAACGAGGATCTTTAGTCGCTTCCGCTGCTGTTGATAGAAAGTATGCATGAAGGGTCGCTTTACGCTTTGAAAGTAGTTGGAAAATTCAGCTTTCGAAGTAAGGAACCCCGGAGAGTCGATTTGATTGAGCTGCAATTGTCTCTCAGTACAGAACGCCTTCAATCGTTTCTCGAAAAAATGATCTTCTATGTCGTAAGTTGTGATTTCCGTTACTTCTGGATATTCTTCGAGAACGGTTTCTAAACGCTGCTCATAGGATACCTCTGGCCCAAAATCTGTTAATGAAACATATTTCAGTTCATATTGACTTCGGATCGCTTCGGAATGCGATCGCATAGCCGAAAGGAACAGCACCAATTTGTGTTTGTGGTATTTATAATGTGTACACAATCCGTAATCTTCAATCATCACGAATACGGTACCATCATCTGGCTGCAACAATCGATGATCGGGAAACAGACAATTTCCCAAGACCAACGCAATTCTCTTCATCTTCATTCTTCCTCCTCTTTAAATTGCAAGATAAAAGTAGTAAGAATCCCTTTATCTATAGTGATCCACTAGAGTAAATAATGATAGGATTCCAAGAGTTTTTACGAAGTTCTGGGAACTGCGAGGGGAAAAAAGCCCTATTTTTGAATTTGCGGCAGGGTATTTGAATTCTGTGCAGCAAATACTTAAATAAACGTAACATGAAAAAACTAGCATTACTCCTTATTGGATTTACATTTACACTGACTGCCGTTGCTCAAGAAGATAACAAAGAAGATGGAAAACAAGTTGCTTCCGTTCAGCTTGAAGACATGGAAGGGAACGTTGTGAATACAGCCGATCTTGGATTGGACGGGCCTGTAATTATCAGCTTCTGGGCTACTTGGTGTTCTCCTTGTAAACGTGAGTTGAATACCATCCACGAAGAGTACATCGATTGGCAAGAAGAAACTGGAGTGACTCTAGTAGCGGTTTCTGTCGATAACGAACAAACGAAAAGTCGTGTGCCGATTTACGTGAATGGTAAAGGCTGGGAATATCTTGTATTGATGGATCCAAACGGAGATTTCAAGCGTGCTATGGGAGTAAACAATGTTCCACATACATTCTTGCTTGATGAGAACGGAAACGTGGTGTATTCTCACAATAACTACGCAGATGGTGATGAAATCGAACTTTACGAACATTTACTTGATTTGGTAGAAGGGAAAGAACACTAATACCGAATACGAAAGCAAGTACAACTTGCCTATTACTGCTACGAAACTTATTTAAACTGCTTAATTGATGAAAAAACTGACGATTGTCGGACTTTTCGCTCTGCTATCTACAGGCGCAATGTCTCAAGGCAACACTGGAACCATCACGGGTAATTACGAAAGCATTTTCCAATACCTGAATGAAGATTCTGTAATTAGTGCAAATCAGCCGCCGGAAAAAGGGCTGTTGAACTCGTACATCAACGTGTTCTACACCAATGGAAATTTCAAGGCTGGGATGCGCTTGGAGTCTTACTTACCAAGAATTCAAGGATATCCAAACCGTTTCTCGGGAACAGGAATCGGAATGCGCTATGTTGGGTATGAAAACGACTTCGTAGACATTACACTTGGATCTTTTTACGAGCAGTTCGGTTCAGGATTGATTTTCCGTGCATTTGAAGATCGAAACCTTGGATACGATACCTTTTTAGATGGAGCGCGCGTGATTTTACGTCCGCGACCAGGCGTGAAATTCAAAGGAGTGTACGGATTGATGCGTTTCTCTTTCCAAGAAGGACGAATCGTACATGCTCCAGCAGTAGTTCGTGGATTCGATGGTGAAGTAAACTTGAATCAGGCGATTCCATCGTTGAAAGACAAGAAGTTCAAAGTAACAATTGGAGGTTCATTTGTAAGCAAGTTTCAAGAGGACGATCGACAGGATTTGATTCTTCCAGAGAACGTTGGTTCGTACTCTGGGCGAGCAAAATTTAGATACAAAGGATTCACGTTGGATGGTGAATATGCCATCAAAGAACAAGACCCTTCCGTAGACAACGGTTTCAATTACAATTACGGACACGCTGCCTTGTTCAATGCAGGGTACTCGAAAAAAGGATTGGGAATCTCTTTGGCCGCGAAGTCAGTAGATAACATGAGTTTCCGATCTGACAGAAACGCGGTTTTGCAAGATGCCTTAATTAATTTCTTGCCTCCGATGAACAAAATTCACACGTACAACTTGGTTGCTTCTTTATATCCATATGCAACGCAACCTGTAGGTGAGATGGCATTCCAAGGGGAAATTGTATATACAATCCCAAGAGGATCTAAGTTGGGTGGTAAATATGGAACAACGATTATTGCCAACTACTCTACGGCTTACGGGCCGAACAGAAACGCGGTGGATTCTACTTTGATCGAAGACAATCGCGTTTTCTACCAAACAGGTCTTTTCGATATGGACGACAGCCTTTACTGGCAAGATATCAACGTTCAGATCGAGCGCAAATTCAACAAGAAATTGAAAATGAAATTCAGCTACTTCAATATCATGCTGAATAACGATGTAGCGAAAGTAGCAGAGAATGCAAAGGGAGTTTTGACTACAAGTATTGGTGTGATTGAAGCACAATACAAGATTAGTAGAAAACATTCCTTGCGTGGAGAGTTGCAAGCCTTATTTATCAACGATACGAAAGATGGAGAAATCAACGATCAGGGAAATTGGGTTACTGCTTTGATTGAGTACAATGTTTCACCGCACTGGTTCTTTAGCGTAATGGATCAGTACAATTATGGAAACCCTATTGAAAGCCGTCAAGTCCACTATATCTACGCATCTGCTGGATATATCATGGGGCCAACTCGTGTTACTGCAGGGTACGGGCGCCAACGTGCTGGATTATTTTGCGTTGGAGGAGTATGTCGCTTTGTTCCGGCATCGAACGGTTTGACATTATCAATTACACACAGTTTCTAAAAGAAGAACTATGAAAAAGATATTATTTGGTCTCGTAGCAGGAGCGTTTTTGTTCGCTTCTTGTGATAAGGTAGAAAACCCATACCCAGTAAATGAGCAAGGGGATTATAGTTTGTATCCAGGAGGAGATTCTGCAGCATATTGGGCAACTGATGGCCCTGTATTTGGAGCAAATCCAAATACAGATCGAAATGTGGTGATAGAAGATTTCACAGGACACAAATGTAATTCATGTCCCATTGCCGCGGATACTGCAGAGGTGCTCCACGATGATTATCCTACGAGAGTCTTTGTAGCTACAATACATGCTGGCCCTAATGGATTGGGAGGGTTTCAACAAACGGATGGAACATTCACAACAGATTGGACGAATACAGATGGTTTAGATATAGGATTCCATTTTGGAAATCTACCTGGTTCACAATTTATTGGTAATCCAACAGGTTCCATCAATCGCATTTTAGAAAATGGTCAGCATACGATAAGCCCACTTCAGTGGAGAAATAGCGTTGAAGCAGCTTTACCTACTCAGCTACAAGTGAACATTCAATCCGCGGCGAATTATTATGCTTCTACAAGAGGTATGTTCTTGCATACAGAAATTGAAGTGTTGGATCAATCTATTACAGATGATCTATATACTGTAGTTTATCTTATTGAGGACACAATAGTAGGTGCGCAGAAAATGCCGGATAATTCAACGAACCTGAACTATGTTCACAAGGAGGTAATGCGTGATTGTATTCAGAGTGATTGGCAGGGTAAACAAATTACCGCAGCGAATGAGGTTGAGCCTAACAAATATCGCTTTGACTATATCTTTGAACTTCCAGCACAGTATGATGCGGAAAACATGCATTTGTTGATTTACGTGCGTAATGCCGAAACCGAGGAAATATACCATGTTGTAAAGCAAGAGTTTATTGATTAGGCTAAGTAAAATTTGATAGAGGCCCTGAAGATTCATCTTCAGGGCTTTTTTTTGATCCTGTTTGAGTGTAAATTGTTTGTATTATGAAAAAGCTTCTTTTACCAGGTTTTCTGGGCATTGCAATTCTGATTTCTTGTAATAAGGATTCAAAATCCGCAGCCTGTAAATCAAAACAACGTAAACGATCCATATGTTACCTACGCCGGTATGGATTCGGCAACATATTGGTCGACGATGGGGCCTGTTTTCGGCACGAATACCAATACACAACGAAATGTTTTGCTTGAGGATTTTACAGGACATAGATGTAATAATTGTCCAACTGCCACAGATACTGCGGAAGCAATTCGTGAAGAGAATGTAGGTCAAGTCTTTGTGGCTACTATTCATGCCAGTCCGATAGGAACAGCAACTTTTCAGGAAGTAATTTTGCCTGATTTTTCAACGGATTGGACGAATGCGGATGGATTAGGCATCGGGCTTCATTTTGGGAATCTTCCGGGGTCTCAGTTTATCGGCAATCCGCTTGGTACGATTAACAGAGTTCGTTTCAACGGACAATTAATGCAAAGCGAGGGACTATGGAGAAACATTACTGAATCCCTTCTGAGTGCTCCGCTCCGTGTTAATATTCAAGCAGATGTAAATTACTTCCCAAACACTAGAGGAATGTTTGTCCATGCGGAAGTAGATATTATAGATCCAGGTATTCCTAACGATATGTACACGGTAGTGTATTTGGTTGAGGATACTGCCGTTGGATCACAGTTATTGAGCGATAATTCATTGGAGCCAGATTACGTCCATAAAAATATAATGCGTGATTGTATTTTGAGTGGTTGGGAAGGGCTTCCGGTGAACTCCATTTTTCAAGTAGCACCCTCCAAATTCCGTTATGATTACATCTATGAATTACCGAATCAGTACGATGTAAGTAACATGCATTTGCTGATCTATGTGCGAGATGCCGTTACAGAAGAAATCTATCAAGTAATCAAGCAGGAGATCCTTTAGGTCTTATTGTATCCTTCACAATATCAATTAGTTGTGAATAAAACATTCAAGCCCTGTGGAAAAATTCTGCGGGGCTTGCCATTTGTAGGATGTGGCAACCGTTTGTGGGTTTTAACAGTTTTTGAGACAATAAAGCGCGGAAATTTTTGTTATCTTCAGTATCCATTCTAAAAACCACAAGTTATGCTTGAACTCACAAAGAAAATTCTGCGCAACGTAAGTTTCGACGCAGTGTTATTTCAAAAAGAGCTCCACAAAGCTTTAAAGTGGATTACAGATGCTGAGGAGGTACAGCGTTTCCAAGAATGGTGCATCACCGAATTCGGAACGAAGTATCCCAAAATTATTAAAGGGGCGTTTGCCCAAACAACAACAAACTAAATGGAAGGTCGTCTCGAAAGGGGCGACTTTTTTATTAGAGGAAGGTGCTTATCAACTAGGCATCATTCCGCCTTCAACTTTCAACCTTTTGCCAACTGTAACTTTCCTCCACCCATTCTTTTATCTTTGCTTAGCAACAGAAACGCTATGAACGATAACAAGAAAGGAATCCATTTCCTATTCAGATACCGTAAACTTTGGCTTTTGTCTTTGATTTTGGGAGGCGCATTGGGAACTGGAATCAGCTTTTTCATTTCACCCAAATACCTCTCAACGGCCATCGTCTATCCCTACAACTCGCAAACGCGCGAAAATCTCATTAGCAATCCGCAATTTGGATTTGAGTTCGAATCCGAACAACTCATGCAATTATTGAGTTCGAAGTCCATGCGTGATAGAACGATTGAGAAGTTCGAACTGTACGATTACTACAATCTAGACACCAACGAGAATTCTTGGAATGCAGATTTAACAGAACGCTATGTACGAGACGTGGTAGTAATGCGTTCGAAGTATCTTTCCGTAGTCATCAATGTAACAATGAAAGATCCAAAATTGGCGGCTGATATAGCGAATTTCCAGATCGATGAAGTCGATAAATTTAGAGCAACCATTTTTGAAGAGAACCGAATGGCAGATTTGGAGAAGTCCAAGGAGAAAATGGAGCTTATAGAAAAAGAAAAGGACAGTTTGGCGGAAGCCATTTATGCGACTAAAGGTGATAAAGAAGCTCTATTATTCAACTTCCTCGAGAACTTGAATAATGAAAATTATGATCCTTCTGAGTTTGTCAATTCTCCGGAATTGGAAAAATTGGTGATTAATTATCGTTTCTCATACGATCAATTCGTAGCTGCCCGAAACGATTACGACGCAAAGAAACAAGCCATGGAGGAACCTATTCCTTCTGTGTACAAGGTAGATCGCGCGCAACCAAGTTACCGTGCTGTTTCGCCTTCGTTCCCGCTGAATATCGCCTTGGGAGCACTCGCATTGTTCGCATTGACTTTCGTCGTGCGATATTCCCTTGAGAAGTGGGGGCAACTGAAGCAAGAAGCGAAGTCGTAATGAAAGCTTTGGGCATCGGAAAGAAAGAATGGCTGGCGTTACTCATCGCCGTCCTGATGCTCCTTGGTTTGTATAAATATTTCGGCAACGTTGACGGAACCGCAACCACAGCGATCCTGTTTTGTGGATTCGTTTTTTCCATTTTTCTAGCTCTGGAGCGCACCTTTGTTTTTTATCTGCTCTTGGTGTTCCTCATTCCACTTTCTATTGACGTTGGATTGGGCTACGGCGCACAAGTGAACAGTCCATCAGAATTGATGCTTCTCATGCTTTTGTTGGTTCTTATGTTGTTTCATAAGGAGTATTCCATAGCATTGCGTAGAACCAGTATCCATCCGATTGCCATTTTTCTGGCGTTGGACATCTTCTGGCAGCTCATTGTAACGCTCACCAGCTCGCATCCTGATATTTCGTTTAAACGATGGATCATCCACACCATTTTCATTGTAGGTTTCTTCACAACGATTACCATGCTGAAAGATCCCAAGCGATTGTTCAAAGTGTGGATGGCTTACATGATTGGATTGCTACCAGTGATGTGGTTCACCTTTGAAAATTTCAGAATGTATGAGTTCGATCCGAGGACAGTCTTTGTGATTTCGAAGCCATTTTTCCCAGACCACACAGTTTATGGTGCTTGCATTGCGTTCATCATCCCTCTATTGATCCTTTGTTGTATTCATTGGAAGAAACTGAATTGGAAAAGATGGCAGATTACGGCACTTTTCTTAATTACCATAGTCGCCATAGCCTCTGAGTTCATCGCATTATCTCGTGCTGCCATTTTAAGCTTGGGAGTAGCATTGATCTTCGCCTTACTTTTACATTGGAAAATGCGTTTCAGATCTTTGCTCATCGGACTGGTAGGAATTGGAATCGTTGTGTTTTCAATGCAAGATCAGATCTACGAATACTTTGAAGAAACCGATGCCGTAAGTAACGACGGACAGGTGTCCAATCATTTAAGTTCGGTGACCAATATTCAAACCGATGCTTCCAATTTGGAGCGTGTGAATCGATGGGTGTGCGCCGCTCGGATGTTTGAGGATCGTCCGTTTTTGGGGTACGGCCCCGGGACGTATCAATTCGAATACAACAAATTTCAAACAACCGAATTCAAAACGCACATTTCATCCAACAAAGGGGAGAAAGGAAACGCACATTCTGAGTATTTAACCTACCTCAGTGAGAAAGGAATCTTTGGAGGAGTGATCTTCTTATTGATTGTTTTTGGAGCCATTTTCTACGGAATGAAGAATCATCAGGTGTTGGAAGATCCGCTTTTACGCATCCTAAACCTTGGAATTCTGCTTGGTTTAACAACCTACTTCTTCCATGGCATTTTCAATTCATTCATGGATCAAAGCAAAATGGCGTTCCTGTATTTTACAGGATTGGGTACGTTGGTTTGGTTGTCAAAGAATGTGCAAAAATCAAAGCAGAAACCTGCGTGATTCTGTGTTCAAATCACTTATTATTCACCAACTTGAACAACCAACCTTCCATGAGTTCGCTTCCCGGTGGAATTATCTCATTCATGGCGCGTTCATATTCTTTCCACTCTCGTTGTAGATTTCGGTTGAACTTTGAGCGAATTTTACCTTTCCGAGTAAACAGTTTGGATTTTTTATGCTGTTCAAAATTGGCATCGGTCTCCAGTCGAATGGCATTCGATTGAATTATTTCAAAGTGCATTGATTGAAATAGTTTTTCCCAATCTTTTGAATATGGATAACTACCATTTGATTGTATAATTCCGAATTGATCCAAACATTTTTGATTGATTTCATGAATCGTGGACGAAGGTACGTGAGGCATCCAAATGGTTTCATTACAAATCAGCAAGCCGCCCGGTTTTAACCACCTCTTCACGGATTGGAGAATATGTTTCAAATCTTCGTCGCTTTGAATAGCCAGGACACTTTCTACGTAAACTTTATCGAATTGATCTTCACTGAAGAGGTAGGTAGTATCAGATGACTTATGCAACGAAATCTGATCCTCAAATCCAGAAGCTTTGATTCGCTTTTTTGCAATCTCCAACATCGTTTGGGAACGTTCCAAGCCATGCAATTTTGCATTTTGAAGTCGATGCGCCAATTCTACGAGAGTGGCACCAGTCCCAAATCCAATCTCTAGGATTGAATCTCCAGATTGACCCTCCAAATGTTCAATAATTATTCCAGTCGATCGCAACCCGTCCGCGTGTAAAAAGTCTGCGTGAGTGCTGCCAAAATATGTAAGGATGTTACGAGCCAATGCTTAAAATTGATGTTTGTGGTCGAATTTAAGGAAATTAGCAACGGCACACACTACCTTCAGGTTCTATCAAATACTTAAATTGGTGCTGTTGAATTGGAAGAACACCGGTAAGAAAATTTGGAAACGCACCTGGCAGACCTTGTTGGTGTTGTTTTGCACCTTGATGGTCTTGGAAGTTGCCTATCGCTATCAATGGATCGATTTCTTCAAAACGGAATTCAACGCGCTCAATAAAAACATCAAATCCAATCAACCGAATGTGTTGGTTTTCGGGGATTCTTTTACTGCCTATCCAAATGGGTACGTCTCACATTTTCGTAAAGCCCATCCAGAAATAAATGTGGTGAATTGTTCCATGCCGGGAAGCGGCCCGTATGAAATGGAGTTGATGGCTTCCAGACGAATCTCTGATTACCCGCCGAAAGCTGTAATTTATCAAATGTACGTCGGAAATGACCTAACGGACATCGATCCGCTGGTAAATTGGGGAGAACTTTCGTTTTCACGCAACTGCTATTGGTCGGTGAAGCCGTATTTTGAGATTTTTGGTCTGTTTTCAAGAAGATTGAGTGGTTTGCAGTCGGATTTTGACCCGAGGAAACTCAAGCAGGACGACGCCAAGTTTTCACGTAAACTGTACTCGCCAAGAACGAAAATGATGATCCGCGCGGAATCAGATTACATCAATCATTCCATTAAGTTGAAAGGTGACATGCACGACGCAATGGAGGATGCGAAAGCATCGATCCAATACCTACGTGAATTGGTTCCTAAAAAGGTTCCCATATTCATTGTCATTATTCCACATTTCAGTCAGGTCACGAAGGAGTACAACAAGAATTATGAGCAGCTTTCCGGACGCAAATCTTCCATGAAAGTGAATTATCGATTCGTGAGGGAAATATCCAAGGTGAAAGGTGTCAACGTTTTGAATCCAATGCGGTATTTTCGTGAAATGGAATCGAACGTTCAGCAATTGTACTACAGTAATGATCCGCACTTAAATGAGGTGGGGCAAAAAGCTTTGTTCGATTTCTTAAGTGAGGAAACCAAAGCAATATGGCAGTAGAAGAATCGACATATATACTTGGGATATCGGCGTATTTCCATGATTCGGCCGCAGCTTTGGTCAAGGATGGGAAGGTAATTGTTGCCATTCAAGAAGAGCGATTGACGCGTAAAAAACAAGACAGTCGTCTGCCGGTAAAAGCCGCAAAGTTTTGCCTAGAGCAAGCTGGAATTTCTATAAATGAGGTTCAGAAAATTGCCTACTACGAGAAGCCCTTTCAAAAGTTTGAACGCTTATTGGAAACGCAAATATCGTTCTACCCGCAGGCATTTTTTCCTTTTCGAAAAACGGTAAAATCATGGCTCAGAGAGAAACTCTGGGTACCGCACAACATTCGTAAAGAATTAGGGTTCAAAGGCGAGTTCTTCTATGCAGGACATCATGAATCACACGCTGCAGCGGCGTGCTATGCATCTCCATTTAATGAGGCAGCCTTCCTTACGTTAGATGGAGTGGGCGAGTGGGCATGTGCTTCATTCGGAACTTTCGAAAACAATGAAGTGAAGCAAATTGCGCAACAAAACTATCCGCATTCGGTGGGGATGTTGTACTCGGCGTTCACACAATACTGCGGATTTCGCGTTAACAGCGGCGAGTACAAATTGATGGGACTCGCCCCATACGGAACGCCTCAATACGTAGACTTGATAAAGGACAATTTCGTAACGATCAGCGATGATGGTTCCATCGAATTGAATCTGAAATATTTCAAATTCCACCGGGGAATGCGCATGATCAACTCGAAATTTGAGGCGGTTATGGGGAAACCCGCATTGAAACCAGAGAAGCATATCAGTACATTCTACAAAGATGTGGCAGCTTCCATTCAAGAGGTTTTGGAGGAAATTGTTTTGAAAACAGCCCAGCACATCAAAGACCGAACAGGTAAAGAATACTTGTGCTATGGAGGTGGTGTCGCCTTGAATTGTAAGGCAAATCAACGATTGATGGAAAGCGGCATATTTGAGGAGATATTCATCTACAGTGCCAGCGGTGATGCAGGTGGAGCAGTAGGGACAGCATTACTTTGCGCGAATCAAGATGCTTCTAGGGAAATTGAAATTGTTCCTTCGTACTTGGGGAAATCCTTTGGTTCGGACGAAATCGAAACCGCTTTAGAAACGCACAAAGTGACCTATTCGGAGTTGGATGATGACAGTGTTTTAGAACAAACCGCCGAACTATTGAATTCAGGAAGTGTTGTCGCGTGGTTCCAAGGACGTGATGAAATGGGCCCAAGAGCCTTGGGGAACCGAAGTATTTTGGCAAATCCGAGCGATGTGGAAATGCGGGATCGGATCAATGAAATGATCAAATTTAGGGAACAGTTCCGCCCATTCGCACCCGTTGTGATGGAGGATCAGGCACAAGATTTTTTCAAAAATGTCCGCAACGCCAATGAAATGTTGTTCACTTTCGATGCCGTGAATGCGGAGAAGATTGCGGCTTGTGTGCATCAAGATGGTAGTGCCCGAGTTCAAACGGTAAATGCACATCAAAACAAGCGATTGTACGATTTGCTTTCGAAGTTCCAAGAGAAATCAGGAGTTCCGGTGCTCATCAATACCAGCTTTAATCGACGAGGTGAGCCGATGGTTCACAGTCCGGAAGATGCACTCAGAACCTTTTTTGGAAGTGGTTTGGACATTCTGGTTATGGGCAATTTCATGGTGCGCAAGGAGGAAAATCCCGATGTAAAAATTAAAGACGTTCGACTTGAGTTGGATTAGCAGTATATATCAAGAGAGTGTGGCATTGGCCTCGAAGCGCAACAAACAATTGCAGTTTGTCGGGTTGGTATTTTTACTGGTGTCCTTCTTTTTCTTTCGTTGGTATGGATTTACCACGCCGTTCTTCAGCCGAATCATTCCACTATCGGTAATGGCCCTCGGATGGTTATTACTCCCGCAATTACTTTATCCGGTTCTGTTCATTTGGTTCTTTATCGGAAAACTTGTGGGTGAAATTGTGAGTTCAATCTTACTTTCTATCCTCTATTTTCTGTTTATTTGGATCGGAAAACTCTTCGTAAAAGTGGATCTCAGTCCGGGTTGGAAGGATAAAACAAACGCGAAAGAGTACGAAAACATGGGATAAATGAGTCGTTGGGAAGTAGCACGATCTTTAGGAAAATTCTTTTGGAAAAAGCGCAAGTTTTGGTTGTTTCCTTTGTTGCTTGCGTTCTTGATTTTGGCCATTTTGATCATTCTGGGTGAGTCTTCGGTTTTGGCGCCTTTGGTGTATCCTTTTTAGGGAGAAGGTACATTTCGACTACGCTCAATGTACGTCCGAGGGTAAGCGCACTGAGCGTAGCCGAAGTGCAAATTATGAACGCGTAACCTCAAACAAAAAATTCTTCTCGAAAAAACTCTTTTTGGTCTGGCTCAAAACGAAGGTATATCCATGTTTCTTGGCAATGGATTGAATCCGTTCCAAATCACAATCATCGGAAAGTGTCATGAGGATGCCTTTGAACAGATTTCTATTTTTCAACTGTTCGAAGAGTGCGTGAAAGTATTCAAATCCAGCTCCACAAAACCAAGCTTTTTCCGCATTCGATCTAGGATTTTTAGGATAGAACGGAGGGTTGATCAGCACGTAGTCAAAATGAAGATCATCAACTTTCGTAAATAGATCGGACTTTAAAGTCGTTAATTGAACACCATTCTCCGTGGCATTTCTTTGGAGCAATTCGACGGCTTTCGGATGAATGTCAATGGCCCAAACGTTCGCTCCTTTTTGAGCAGCGCGTAATGATGCAATCCCACTTCCGCATCCCACTTCAATCAGGTTTTTATCAGCGACATCGTTGTCCTCTACCCATTGAATTAGCATCTGACTGCTATCAAAATACCGAGGATGGAAAACGCCCGGTTCCATTTCAATTGTCAAGTCCTTGTAGCGATACGAACGATCGTTTTCCATCTTCCGAACGATGCGCGCAGAGAAGAGTCGGAACCAAATATTTTTGAGTTTCTTTCGGATCATTCGCTGTAAAATCCTTGTTCTTCCGGCTGGCGGTATTTCCAAATTTTCAAGAGCAACTTAATCTCGTATGGATACGCGAAAAATCCGGTTTTATAGCGCCAGGACGATACCAATCGGAGTAACTTTCTCTTACCTTTCGTAATTCGGAAATCACTGCTCGTTGGGTACATTCCGTTGAGTACCGTTTCGAAGTTTTTAATGCGTTTGATGTGCTTTGCGTTCAACCATGGCGTTAACGGATTCTTTCTTAGATCAAAGCGTTCCCAATCGGGTGAAAGCCAATCCTCCAACGTTTTTGGGAAGGAAAATCCTTGTTCCTGAATAGTTTCATACAACTCACTGCCTTCGGTTGGAACGGGCGAATAGACATAGATGATAATCTCCGTTTCTGGATTGATCCGCTTGATCTCTTGAATGAATTGGATATCTTGATTGATCTGACGCATCACTTTTTCGCTGCTGTCCCCCGGCATTCCAAGGACAAAACTGTATTCCGGAACAATTCCAAATTTTTTCAAACGTCCGGCAAACTCCTTGATTTGCGCACCAGATTGCGTTCCGCCTTTGTCCATTTGCTTAAGGACTTCATCGTTTCCGGTTTCCGCTCCGAGGAATATCATACGCAATCCCGCTTCTTGCATCAATTGCAAATCGTCATCGGAATATTTGTTGATCGTATCAATGCGGCCTTCTCCCCACCAAGCAATGTTTTCGTCCTTAATCTTCTCGGAAAATTCCACCACGCGCTTTCGAGAAGTGAAGAAATTATTGTCGTGAAATTCCACCGCATCAATGCCATATTTAGACTTGAATCCAAGGACGTCATCCGCCATTCGTTCGGCGCTTAATCCTTTCCAACGTGCGTTGTAGATAGGAACGACGGCACAAAAAGAACAGGTAAATGGACATCCGAAACTGGAGTGATACGAAAGTGTTTTTCGCCCCATGAAGGTCTTAGCCAAATAGCTCTCCAAAGGATAGGTTTCATTCAGTTTTTGGTAGGCAAACTTGGGCAGATTGTCCATGTCTGGGAGCGGCTCCTTTTTGGTGGAAACGATCTTTCCTTCTTCGTTCTTGTAAATGAGATTGCAGATCGATGGGATTGCTTCTAAATTATCTGTCTCAAGCGCATCTAAAAGATCGGGAAAGGCGGAATCACCCGGGCCATTGATCACGTAATCGACCCATCCGGATTCAAGGACAACTTTGTGCTGATTGGCTGCAAAATAGCCTCCCCAGATGATTTTAATATTGGGATATTTTTGACGAATCTCCTTCGTAAACGGAATCGCTTGTGTCAATTGCGGGCCAGGCATGACAGTCATTCCGAGGTATCCAACATCATTCGATTCAATCAAAGCTAAAATTTTCTGAAGTGGATCAGATTCTAGATTTCCATCTACGAAGTGAAAGGGAAATTTCCCATCGATGGAGGAACCCACCTGCAAAATAGAATTGGGAATGCGGTGTTTGGCATCGGCACTCCTTGGGTTGAAAAGAACAACGTGTTTGGCCATGCTACTCTTGGAAAATGACTTTTTCAATCAGTCCTGATTTGTAGACTTTTAGATACAAACGACCTGCTTCTGGGTACTCCACTTTCTGCCCGAGCATGTTGCACCATTGGAAATTTTGATCGTCAAGTTGAATTTCAGAAATACTAGCTGTACACGGCATATTTGGATTGATCACTTCAAAAGGCAACGAACCAATAAACCCTTCTCCGAATGGAATCCAAACTTGATATGTGCCTGCCGTTGTCACAGGAATAGATTGTGTTGTTTCACCAGTCGACCATTGGTAATTCGACGCCGAACTAACAGTCAGTTCATATCCGTTTCCTGTATCAACACATGTAATTTCGGGACGAGGAAGATCGAGGTCCATGTCAAAGAGCATTCGATAGACCATTATGGAATCGTCGAAAAAGAATTCTGATAGTATGTCGTCTTGATCATCAATCAAAGATGCGGTAGGAGCAGGGCGGAATGAATACCCCCAACCTAAGACTTTATAGTCGTTTGGCAAATGTCGATAACTTCCCATGGATCGGTGATAGTTGATGTCAGGATGCCCGTATTCATATACTTGTGATGCTGTCCAATTTATCGTATCAAGCTCGTATTCCATGCCTCGAGACCAAGTCGGAACCAATCCCATATTATCATTGTTGTAAAGGCTATAGTTCCCGTTGGAATTCCTGCGAATATCGTGTTGGGCACTGAAAGGCCACACTGAATTGATTGTAAAATCAGAAAGCTGCCCACCTAGGCGCCAAATGATATCGCCTGTTGTTCTATGAACTTTGATGATACTGTTCGTGTGACGCATGGAAAAGAGTAAATGTCCGTCGTCATCTTCGGCTATTGCGTTTCCATGACAGTAATCGAAATCGTTAGCATTATAGCCGTAAAAGTCATACGTTTCTGTTGGATGCATGTGATCGTTGCTGTTCCATTCAAAAATCAAATTTCCATTTGGGTCAATTTCTTGCACGCCATAACCACGAATTATTGTCTGGGCGCTGCCTTGCACTCCATCGAATGTATACGCCGAAAGATCCATTGTGTCCATAAAACGAACACTGAGTAACCAATTTCCATTGGCTGCCCTCTGAAAATCGTGCATATCTTCAGCATGACCTATGGTGTTTAGCGTATCAATTCGATTGAGATTTCCATCCAATACTATAAACTTTCTATCCTGTCCTTGTTCAACTGTTCCATAGGAAAAGAGATTTGCTTCAGGTAAGTATTTAAAATCCGAGGCATTTCGAACACTTGGTTTCGCATACCATGCGATATAACCGTTTTCGTCATAAATCACAGGATAGGGTGAGATGTAATTGGGATCGGATGGTAGAACATTAATCTTGAACATTGCCGAGATGAAATAACCAGGTACTGAGTTTCCAGCAGTCTGAAATTCGTACGGGAAGGTTTCAAAAGGTGCAGGTCGATTATGGTTCTGACCAAAGGCAGTGCAACCAATACAAACGAGTAGAAGAGTTAAGGCGTTTTTCATTTCAGAATCAAATATACGAAAGTCCGAGGTGGCGTAGAATTCTGTACATTCGTTTCAGGACTTATACGCTCAATTTGAACTCACGGATCTCGATATGGCTTCCTTACGTTACAGTTACCTTGTTGTTTCTGGTGCTTTGCTTGGGATTTGATTTCAACGGGTTGTACGGTCAGGATGCGCATGAGTATTTGCGTTATTCCAAAGCGTTGAGTGCACTTATGGAAACAGGTGTTGACCCCGGGAGTTTCGTTTGGCCCAAGTTGTTTCCAGTTCTGGGCACCGTCATTGGATTTACGGGCATTCCCATTGGATATTCCTTACAGCTGATTTCGTTGTTCGCTATGCTTGGAGCGCTATTATTTGCGCAACGGAGTTTGCAATTTTTGTACAATACCTCTGGAAGCTGGTTTTTGCTTTTGGCCGCTGCGACGCAGGTCTATTTTGTTCGATCTGGGATGCTGGTGATGACGGATGCATTGGCTGCATTTTTCGTCATGGGTGTAGTTTTTAATTATCTCAGATTACGCAAAGATGCGAAACTTCAGTTTTTTGTTTGGATTTTGATATTCGCGGTTGCCGGTTCATTCACACGATATGCTGTAGTGCCGTTGATGGCTATTCCTCTGCTTCATAGCGCTTGGATTGTTTCGAAAAATTGGCATGTCTTGCTTAAAATTGGTGCGGCGTTGGCTGTTGTCGGAGGCGGATTATTGTTCCTATTTGCGAACAATCTAGCGATTAATGTTTCGAGCTCAATCGCTGGAGGATGGAATCCTTTGCACCTAATTCAACGCACCTTTTTGTTTCAATCACACGTTGAGTCGTATTGGGTGCCGAACGGTATCTATATCTGGAGTAACTTCGCGCATATCGGATATTTGAGCTTTGGAGTATTGCTAATTTTTTGGTGGAAACAATGGAATTTCCGTTTGAAGTTTCTGTGGTTTGGCGTTCTCGTTTATTTGATCTTTATCGGTGGAATCGGTTTCCAAAACCAACGCTTCCTGGTCATTTCACATCTGCCGATATTGCTCCTGATTTACCCAGCATTTCAATCCTTGAAAAGCGAACTATCAAATCGAAAATTATGGTGGGTCTTCGTTGGCGGAATTCTTCTGTTTAACTCTGCATTTTTCTATTCTTCCTTCTCTAAGATGTTCGCCATGCATCGATTTGAAAAGAAGGTAGCGAAAGCCACTCATGCTTTGGACGACTCCAAAACTATTTATGCATTTTATGTAACTCCGTCATTGGGATCTTATGATGTTCCGAATCCTAGGGTTGATCTGTGGGGGGAAGACATTGACTTCGAAAAAGGAGGGTACGTGATCTTCAATCCTGAGTTGTTCGAAGATAATAGTCGTGTAATGAAGAATTGGAATCGACTCAATGAATTGTATGAATTGGAAATAATTGACGATCTTCCTGAAAACTGGCGCATTTATCGCATCCAATAAGCACATATTATTCATCACTCCGGGGTTTCCAGAAAGCGAGGCGGACAGTCAATGTATTCCTGCCTTATGGATTTACGCCAAGGCACTTTTTGATTCCGGAATGAAGGTGTCCATCATCAGCTTACAATATCCTTTTGTAGAGAAGCAATATCGTTGGAATGGAATTTCGGTGTACCCTTTGAATGGCGCAAATAAAAAGTTCAAGCAGCTAACATTAAGTAAAAAAGCAATTCGTCGTGCGCATGAGATCCATAGGAATGAACCTGTTGATTTGGTGCACTCCTTTTGGTTGCACAGAGCTACTGAGATCGCTTCAAAGGTGAGCAAATCCTTGAGAGTTCCAATGTTGGCCACTGCCATGGGGCAGGAGATGCGAAATCCGAAGCGAAGTTTTGCAAAGTGGAAAGATGCTGATTTTCCCATTGTTTCGATTTCCGAGTTTCAATCAGATGCCTTGAAAGCGAAAGGTGTAATTCCAACCGCCGTGATTCCCTGGGGGATTGAACAATCTTTTCGAAAAGAAAAGGATGTTGACCTCATCTGTGTGGGATCATTAATCCCGCTAAAGAACACAAGCTATTTCATTGATCTCTGTGCTAAAATGCGAGCTGATGCAGAAGAATTTCGTGCCATCGTTATTGGAGATGGCCCAGACCGTGAAGCTTTGGAGAATCAGATTCAATCGAACAATTTGAAGTCGAACATTCAGCTCATGGGCTCCATGTCATATGAGGAGACACAAGCTTGGATTGCGCGATCGAAAGTTTTGGTTCATGCATCAGACTTTGAAGGTTTTGGAATGACGATCATTGAGGCATTGACGAATGAAACGCACGTTTTGGCTACGCCCGTCGGGATTGCTAGAGATTTGGAAATTCCGCATTTGATTGGTGATCCTCAATTGGATGTAGCGATGTTACGAATGCTTTTGAAATCAGATCAGCCAGAGAGTCAAATCTTTTCAGTTTCGGAAACCGTAAAGGCGTATCAGACTATTTACGAATCCGGATCCAAGGGAAAGGCGATCGGTTCTTAAACAACTTGTTCCTAAAATCTGGTTGATACAAAACCTCGTGATTTTTTGGTAGTACATCCCAAGTCAGGTGTTTGTAGTAATCGACTTCTGTTCCGAGATTTTGGAAATATTCTGTTGATCGCTGACGCGCGTTTTCCACGTCTTCATTACTGTAGAATTGCGTCTCCAGAATATGGATTTCACCTTCAGGAGCCAAGAGCGAGAACAAGCTTTCCCAAAAGGCTTCATCGGGTTCGAAATAGTGAAAACTCCCAGCAAAATAGATCAAGTTGTATGATCCCTGAGGTAGTAACGACCAATCGGTAGAACACACAAATTGAACGTCCTTTGTTCCAAAACACCGTGCGGCTTGTTCCAATTCTTCAGCGCCAACATCCAATCCGGTAATCGTTTCGCAATGATTTGAAATCCGATTTGTCATCCAACCATTTCCACATCCAAGATCCAAGACATTGAGAGTAGAGGCCAGACTCATATAGGTTTCGAACTTATTGAGCATCCAAGCGCGTTTCTTCCACTCTGAATACTTCGGATTGTTTCGATCGACTTCGGGTAGTTTTTTAACCGCCTTATCTGAAAGCCATCGACCTTCTTGATCTCGAACGGTTTTGTATTGCGACTCAAAGGAGCTGTCAGCAGGAGTTAAAAAAGTGACTTGATCGAATGCTTTGGACATAGTGGGAAGTTAATCATTTCGCAACGCGCATCATTTGATAAGCCGCTTTACTTTTTACTTTGTTTTTGAGTGATTTGTTCTTATGCGCCTGCCAACCATTTACGAGATATCGAATCGCATTTTCGTAATAGGCATCGGAGTAGGGAAGTTTGAAACGGATGTCTCGGTCGGTACTCGTATTCCAATCGGGTTTCACAGTAATTTCATTCTCAATTTCCGTGTACAATGCCGTTCCTTTGATAGGATACGCCCGCGTAATGGTAAGCAAATCTGGATTGCATTTCTCTATATGATCCATGGTCGCTGTGATGTCTTCGTGCGTTTCACCGGGATATCCGACCATAATGAAAGTTCCGGCTTCCATTCCAAATTTTCGAGTTAGCTGCATCATTTCCTGAACCGTCTCCAGTGTCACCCTTCGATCCATTTTATCAATAATGCGTTGAGATCCACTTTCCGCCCCGATCCAAATTCGGAAACATCCCATGTCTTTGAGCTGGGACAATACGGTTTCGTTTAAGCGTTCGGCCCGTGTGATAATTTCGAAAGGAATGGTGAGGTTTTGCTTTGCAAATTCGGCATGTAAGTTCCCTAACCATTTATGACTTACGGTGAAAACGTCATCTACAAACCAAAGGGCTTCCACGCCAAAATCTTCTTTCAAGTGAAAAATTTCATCCACTACTCTTTTAGGATCATTCCTGCGATAACTTTGTCCGTAAACCGCCGTACTACACCATTTACACGTGTACGGACAACCACGCTGGGTGCTGATATTTGCGGTGCGTTTCCCGTGATGCTCTTTCCAAACGGATAGGTACTTTTCAAAAGGAATTGCGCTTCGATCAGGAAAAGGTAGTGATGGTAAATCTTTGATTTTTACTCGGGCTTCGTTTTCATGCAAATTCCCATCTTTCAAAAACGAAATTCCTGGAACTGCTGTCAAATCACCTTTGTTTTCGAGGGCATCGACCAATTCCAACATCGTCTGCTCCCCTTCACCGATCACTGCAATGTCAAATCCCGTGTTGAGATAGTTCTCTTGATTGTAAGTAACATCGGGCCCACCCACCACAAACGTCGTTTTTGGAAGTTCCTTCTTCAAAAATTGCAGTTGTTGCAGCACCTCCACTTTCGTCATGAGGTTGGTATAAAACGCAATGATCTCTGGATTTTCGCTGAGAATTTGTTGCTGCCAATCGGAAATAGTCGAGAAGGTGCTATCGATAAGGGTAACATCTTTTTGTTGATCTTTCAGAAAGGCGCTGATGTATAGCAATCCAAGAGTAGGGTAGGGTCGCATAATTTCTTGCTCCTTGACATCTTCATAGATGAAATACGCGTGGGTTAAGACAATTTTCATAGCAACTTACGGCTCGTTTGAAGGAGATTAAAGTTACGGAAATACTAAAAACTATCGGGGAGGGGTTGTTGGCAAAAAATGATGTTGCGAAAATCGGTTTGTTGATCGTCGGCTTTGTTGCTGACAACTTTGAGGGCATTTTGTGCTTTGTCGATAAGAATTGGGTTCACGGCATAGAAGGATAGATTGGCAATTTTCTCGTAACCGATCAGGCCGGATTCCATTAGGATTTTGAGGTGGTGGGTTACTGTTGGGGAGCCGTAGCCTATTTCAGATGCGAGTTGTTTGCAGTTGATTCGGTTGGTTTCAAGAAGTAAATCGATAATAGCGATTCGCGCTGGGTGGGCGAGTGCTTTGAAAATTTTAGATAGGTCGTTTTGGTCACGGGTGAACCCGATTCTTTGGATTGAAGCCATAATAAATAGTGTTTAGGTTATACTACTTAAGATAGCGAAAAAAATTCAACATTACTAGAAATGTACAATTTGGTAATTCGAGAATTGTAGAATTTGAGAAATGTATTTCACACCTTTTTCTCAAAACAAAAACTATTCTCCACCCCAACATACTGCCCATAATTCGCTATCCTCTCATACGCCAATCTCTCATACAACCAAATCGCCTCCTGCTGGTTAATCCCTGTCTCTAGTACACAATACTCATACCCAAGCTCAGCCGCCCAAATTTCTAACTCATTCATAACTTGACTCGCGATGCCTCTTCCGCGAACCTTTGGCAAAGTAAACATCCGTTTGACTTCCATCCTTTGTGCATCAAACGATTTAATCGCACCGCAAGCGACAGGCACATCATTATCATAAGCAACAACGACATGCTTCAATGAATCTATTCCATTAAACTGATTGTAGAAATCATGATCATCACCATCAACTTTGGCCAGAAATGCGTCCAATTCTTTTACTAAAGCGACAAAGTCGGCATTCGTAGAATCGGTGCGTTTAATTTGGATCATCCACGACTTTTAAGAATCATAAGATAGTGATCGGCGTTATTACTGAAACGCGCATGGGTAAAGATGCCATCCAACCATTTCAAAAAGGCGAAAGTACGTTTGCGCTTCTCAAATTTTGATGCGAGGTAGGAAGGCGGAATGAACAAACCGATGGGCTTCTGCTTCACCAATTCGAACTTTTCGGAAGCCATGGATTTGATTTCGTTTGGAGAAAAGTACCACGTTTTTACAGTTTCTCCTTCCACGTGTACATCCACGCATTCCTTGGTATTTCGTCTTCCTGCCTTTTTAAATTTGGCGCGGAACCCAAAATAAAATCGTTCCCAAACGCACTTCTTACCCATCATGACAACCACCAGGTGACCGTTTTTATCCAACTCATCGCAGGCATTGGCAAAGAACTTTTTGAGTTGCGCTGGCGAGAGACAATTCAAGCCACCGAAATTGGAGAAAAGTGTATCAAAGGTATTGTCATAACTACATAAATTGTTGACGTCTAGTACGCGAAAATGAAGCTCAGGAAACTTGGATTCAGCGATGCGAATCATCTCTGGAGAAACGTCCGTGGCTACCACTCCTTTCCCGCGGAAGTCCCAGCGATGGGCATCTTCACCAGTACCGCAATTCACCTCCAATACATTCTGAAACTTGTTCAAATGCTTATCCACATATTTCCATACTTGCTCGCGCTGTGCAACGCCTACACAACTATTCGTGAAGGCCTCGTCATAATTTCTTGCGGCATGATCAAAATTTTCCATTATCCTAACTTTCGTTTGAGTGTGGTCGCTTTCATCCAATTATACGGAATCAACGCTACATAGCGCCATGAAACGTACGAGCGCCCCCCAAATAATTTTCGCCATCCTTGTTTCATGCGGAAGCGATGATGCACAAATCGTTGCAGTGCTCGGTAGTAATCTGGTGAAAACGTACCTTCGAACATCAAGTCCAAATCGTCTGAATCTTCCCAGTTCGATTTCTCTCCCATTTGTGCTTTCACTGTATCGTAAAATTTGGTTCCTGGAAGCGGATACGAAACTGAAATTCCGATGTCATCTGGAGCATTTTCTTGAACCATGTCCAAGGTCGATTGCACATCTTCCTTCGTTTCACCGAGGTAACCAAACTGAAGAAAGTATGCAACGCGAACCCCTTTGCTTTGAAGGAATTTCGTACTCTTCTTGATTTGATCTAGGGTGATTCCCTTGTCCATCGCATCAAGAATTTTCTGGGATCCACTTTCTGCACCAATCCAAACTTCTTCCAATCCTGAAGCCGCCAATTCATCGATGGTTTTGTCTTGCATCAATAAGTCAGCGCGACTTTGAATCTTGTACTTCAAATGTAACCCGCTTTCCTGAATGAGATCGTTAAATTTTGTTACCCAACCCGGCTTTAAACCAAAAATATCATCAGTGATCCAGAAATGCTTCACTCCGCATTTTTCCTGGAGCATTTTCATCTCTTCGACTACACGTTCGGGCGATCGGGAGTTGTATCGATTGCCGTAAATAGGCTTCGCACACCAATTGCATTTGAAAGGACAGCCTCTCGTCGTGCTAATGTTCAGCGTGAAAGGAAATTTCCCTTGATTCCAAATCGAACGGTAGGATTCCAAATCTATAACCTCCCATTTCGCTTGAGCAAACACATCCAAATCACGTTCATTCGTTCTTGGTGCGTGTTTTATGGGGGTACCTGAAGTCTTTGTGCTGATTCCGTTAACTGTGGAGAGATCAGCATCTTCTTCCAATTTCTGAACAACTTCTAAAAGCGAATGTTCCCCTTCGCCATGGATAATGACATCGGCCCCTTTTTCATGGTACAATTCCCAATGATCGGTTGAATCGGAGCTGGAAACAATCACCGTAGCGCCTTTCGATTTTGCGGTCTCAATGATATCAAAACACGCATGACGCATATTGGTCAAACACATTTTGGTGAGATAGTTAAATCCATCTTCGTAGATCACCACCACATCCGGATTTGCCTCAGCGATTTTTTCCTGACAATTAGCAGGGGAAGGATCAAGTGCAACATCGTAGAAATCCGACGCGAAATCGTTCGCTTCCAAATGCGCCAATGCCGTAATCGTTGCCAGAGGCGGATATGGCGTTTTGTTGATCCATTGTTTCGGATCCAACTGATAGAAATAGCTATGTGTGACGAATATCTTCACAGTTCTATGCCTTGTTTTTTCAATCCTTGCGCGTGTTGTTCCGTGTAGCGAGATCGTAATTCTTCGTACTTCGACAACACCTTATTCTGAAAATCGTTCGGATGATGTTTCGATACGTATCTTCTGGATTTCATCGTTAATTCAAACTTCTCATTATCGAAATCACCGAACTTCTTCTTCCAACGATTTAAAGTGATTTTCATCGCTCTTTGATCCGTCCAATTTCCGAAAGCGCCGCTGAAGATGCTTTGCAAGATTCGACTCCAAAGGGGTTTCTTTATTTGATGCGTTTCGAATGCCGTGCGCCCTTTCCCAGGGAAGAAATCATCGACCCAATTGTTGGCCTCGTAAAATGCGTCGAAAATGTCTCCACAGGCGGGAATCAATGTGGCGACCTCAACAGCCGTGAATCGATTCTTCTCTTCGATTTCCAGATGATCGCTGTCAATGAAATAATTGACGCAGAAGTATTTTCGAGAATTGAGGAGAAAGATCTTTTTGTATAAAATCAGCAGCGTTCGTGCGATCCAAACCCGATGGGGTTTTACAATGATAAAGAAATCAAAATCGCCATCATCATGCAAGATTCCCTTAGACAAAGAACCGGAGATTCCGACCCCTTCTACGAATGGAAATTTTTGAATAAATCGTGAAACACGAATAGCCCGATCGAATAAACCATCAGCGCGTTTTGCCGCCGCGTTTCTACGTTCAATTTTATCATCAACAGAAAACAAACAAGCGTGATTATCGTGAAGTTCCACTAATCCATCGGATTTTAGCTCTGCGAGAATAGCGTGCAATTCTTCGAATGAAATCGATTCTTTGGTGCAAGAAAATCGGATTAATTCTTCCTGATTTAATGGATGCGCGAAGACCTCAGAGTAAAGCAAATGCTTCAATATCCCCGTTTTGATTGCTTGAGTCTGGGTTGTTTCTAAGGTCCGCGTCACGTTACTCGAAATTACACAATTTAGAGAGATTAAGTTTACCCATGAGACGCTATCCGACGAAGATTGATTATTATCCTTTCGAACAATTGAACAGAAGCTTCTGACTGTTCAGAAGCCCTTGCGCCTTATGTAATGTACATACTGGTTATCACTTTGCGTCTATTGCGCCTTTGCGGTGAGGCATAATTAGGAATGTTTCTTATCTTAAAGCAACATTCTGCTATCATGGACAAACGCACATTTCTGAAACAATTTTCACTGGGACTTCTCGCAGCCACGCCGACCATGAATGCCATCGCTGCATTGGTGGAAGAAAACAAGTTGCTTCCAGCGAACAAACTCGCACGCACAATGGATTTTTGGTCGTCCATTCGCCGACATTATAAATTGAAAGAAGATTACATCAATCTGGAGAACGGATATTATTGCATGATGCCTCAGGATACGCTGAATCGTTATTTGGAGCATGTGAAGATGTTGAATTACGAAGCGTCGTATTACATGCGAACCGTCCAAGATGAGAACAACTTGTTGATGCGTGAAAAGTTGGCAGAAATGACTGGGTGCTCCACCGACGAGTTAGTCGTTACGCGTAACACCACGGAAGCGTTGGATTTGGTAATAGGCGGAATCCATTGGGAGAAAGGAGATGAAGCAATAATGGCAGAGCAAGATTATGGCGCCATGCTGAATATGTTCCGATTGATGGGCGAGCGATATGGCGTGGTAAGCAAGAAGATCAATTTGCCCAATCATCCGAAGAGCGATGAGGAAATCGTGGACTTGTATGCTTCCCAGATCACGGATAAAACCAGATTATTGATGGTGTGCCACGTGGTGAACATCAATGGACAGGTGCTTCCGGTCAAAAAAATCTGTGAGATGGCACACAGCAAGGGAGTTGAAGTTTTGGTGGATGGAGCCCATTCTTTCGCGCATTTGAACGTTAAGCCGGCAGATCTCGGCTGCGATTACTACGGAACCAGTTTGCACAAATGGTTAAGCACTCCCATGGGTGCCGGAATGTTATATGTCAAGAAAGACAAGATTAAAAATCTGTGGCCGTTAATGGCGGAAAGCGAAAAAGAACCCGATGATATTCTTCGCTTAAATCACACCGGAACAAAACCGGTTCACGTGGATTTAGGAATTGCCGATGCGATCGCCTATCACAATATTATCGGAGCAGAACGCAAAGAAGCACGATTGAAATATTTGAAACAATACTGGACGCAGAAGGTGAAAGATCATCCGAACATTCAACTGAACACGCCGCACGAGGACGAAAGATCGTGCGCTATTGCGAATGTTTTGGTGAAAGGAATGACTTCTTCTGAAATGTCAAAAGTGCTGTTGGAGGAATACAAGATTTGGACGGTGGCAATTAACCGACCGAATGTACACGGCGTACGCATCACTCCCAATTTATATACGACAGAAAGAGAATTGGATCAATTCGTTGCCGCCTTGGAAAAAATGGCAGCAGGATAATTGAGTCTTATTCGAATTCGATTAAAACGGCACCTTTATCTACAACGTCATCTGTTCCGATGTTGATGGACTTCACGATTCCGACACCTTCGGCCTTCAATACGTTTTCCATTTTCATCGCTTCAAGAGATAGGATTTCATCTCCTACGTTCAATTCGTCTCCGATAGAAACAGCGACGTTCACAATTCGACCTGGCATAGGCGCTTGAAGTTCTTTCAATTTCTTCACCTTCGGTTTGTCCAATCCCATCGCCTTGATCAAATCGTCTAGAGAGCCTTTCTTGTGAACTTCAAATACGCGGTGATTGATTTTCAACTTTAAGCGATTGCTCTCTGTTGCATCTTCCATTACCTCCCCAAAAAACGTTTTCCCGTTGTACTCCAATGAAAAGTATTTCTCATTGTCCCAACGAACTACAGCGCCTTCTGAAAAGCCTACTTCCTTATTATCAATCGTCCAGGTACGGTTTGCCATTTATCCGGTATTTCGTACAAAAATAACAGAATACACTTCCGATGCTGTAGAATTTGAACGAGAATCAGATATAAATACAGAGATTTGCATGAATCCAAATTCGAAAAAATGAAGAAATTACTGTGGTTATTTATTGTTTCCTTGTTGTTTGCGTGTAAATCGCCCAAGGATGTAGACACACCAGATCAACCGGAAGTAGCGATCGCTCCGGACACACCCGAAGAGCCTGTTACGATTATCGACGACAATTGGGTGGATCCTGTTCGTCCTATTTACAGAGCTACAGAAACGCTCTTCACGGATTTGGTTCACACGAAACTAGAAGTAGAATTCGTTTGGGAAAAATCTCAAATGAAAGGTGTAGCGACCATCACTGCGAAACCCCATTTCTATCCTTCATCTACTTTGATTTTAGATGCCAAAGGAATGGACATCAACAGCGTTAAAATGGATGGAAAAGACTTGACATTTGAATACGCTGATGATATCTTGAACATTACTTTGAATAAGACATACACACGTGACGACAAGTACACCGTTGTCATTGATTACTTGGCAAAGCCAGAGGAACGTGAAGAAGGAGGAAGTGCTGCTATTACTTCAGATAAAGGATTATACTTCATTAATCCAACGGGAGAAGACCCGAACAAAATGCCGCAAATCTGGACGCAAGGGGAAACAGAAGCAAGTTCTGTTTGGTTCCCAACAATCGACCAGCCAAATGCGAAAACGACGCAGGAAATTTTCATCAAAGTAGATGATAAATACACAACACTTTCCAACGGAAAATTGGTTTCCAGTAAGAAAGTAGCGAATGGAATGCGCATCGATCACTGGAGTCAGGAATTGCCGCACGCACCGTACTTGTTTATGATGGGTGTCGGAGAATTTAAAGTGGTAGAAGACAGCTACACACGCCCTGATGGATCGAAAATGGCGGTAAACTACTACGTAGAACCTGAGTGGGAGCCTTACGCAAAAGACATTTTCGGAGAAACACCTGAGATGATCCGATACTTCTCTGAGTTGTTAGGAGTTGAATATCCGTGGGACAAATACCACCAGATCGTAACACGCGATTACGTATCAGGGGCGATGGAAAATACGGGAGCGGTAATCTTTGGTGATTTCGTTTACAGAACAGATCGTGAATTGTTGGATGGTAACGATCAATCGACCATTGCACACGAATTGTTCCACCACTGGTTTGGAGATTTGGTAACGTGTGAATCGTGGTCAAACCTTCCATTGAACGAATCTTTTGCGAACTATTCTCAATACTTGTGGGATGAGCATCGTTACGGAGTGGATGAAGCCGATTACTACGCAGAGCAAGAAGCGAATGGATATTATCAATCTGCTGGAATTCAGGGATACCACGATTTGATCTGGTTCGATTACGACGATAAAGAACAGATGTTCGACGGCCACTCGTACAACAAAGGAGGACGTATCTTACACATGTTGCGCAACTATTTGGGAGATGAGGCATTCTTTGCGGGAATCAATCATTACTTGGAAACACGTAAGTTCCAGGCGGCCGAGTTCCACCACTTGCGTTTGTCTTTCGAAGAGATTTGCGGGGAAGATTTGAACTGGTTCTTCGATCAATGGTTCCTTGGTTCAGGTCACCCGAATTTGATGTTTGTTCCTTTCGCTGATCAGCAAAATCAGGAATTGGTGATTCAAGCCTACCAAAAACAAGATTTGGATTTGTGCCCGATCTACAAACTTCCGATGGAAGTTGCTGTATTCGATGACGAAGGAAAGCACATTCATAAAGTGGTCATGGATGAATTGGAAGAAGAATTCAAGATTCCATTCAAAGGAACATTGAAGGGGTACATCATCGACAACCAGCAAATGATGTTGGGAGAGAAGAAGGTAACGGACAAGCCTGCTGAAATGTACCGTTATCAATATTACAACGGTGAGCGCTACCATGCACGCAAAGAAGGGTTAAAGCTTGGATTCGATCGTTCTCCAGATGCAGAGAAAATGGTATTGGATGCCTTGAAAGACAAATTCTGGCACATTCGTGAGTTGGCTTTGGACAAAGTGAATTCATTGACAGGGGCGAATGCCGAAGAAGCGATGAAAATCGTTAAGAGCATGGTAGAAATGGATCCAAAATCACGTGTTCGTTCACGAGCCATTACGGTATTGGAAACGATTATGGAAAGCGAAGATGCCCGCAAGGAAATCTACGCAAGCGTGGTTAAGACAGATCGATCGTACGATGTAGTAACTGAGGCCTTGGCTGGTTTGGCATCTATCGACTCAGATATGGCAATGGCAGAAGCGAAGAAATTGGAAGGAGAGAAATCTTCGAAAATGTTGTTCGGAATTATGCAATTGTACGCGGTGCATGGAAGCGCTGATAAAGTAGACTTCTTTGTGAATGCCATGAAAGGATCGACGCTACAAGGATGGGATCGCTTGGGAGCCATCAATGCAACTACCCTATACCTTGCGAACCACGATGCTGCCGTTGCGGAAAAAGCCATTGAAATTTACCAAACAGAATTGGACAATGGAGGTTACTACATGCAAATGTTCATTCCACAAAACGTAAACTACCTTAATGAATACTTCACCAAAACGATTGTGGAATTGAAGGAAGAATTAGCAGCTTACGAAGAAAACAATGATGCCGCTTACGCCGATCAAACCCGTAAGAAAATTGAAGCATTCGAAAACGTTCAGAAGAAATACCAAGAGCTTCTGAAGTAACAAATATAGATCTAAATTGAAAAGCCGGTCGCTGAGGTTCTCGAAGCACCGGCTTTTTTGTTTCCAAATCTCTACACTCCCATCTCAAACTCTGCACTGTTTTCACTAACTTTAAGCTATGCTTGGAACTGCTTTTCTTCTCGTTCTTACCGCGGTTGTGGTACCGTTAGCAACTTTTGTTTACGGCGAACCGCTGAATTACACTCAGGATTACATCATGCACGAATTAATTTACATTGTCGGAGGTGTGATTGCCTACTGTTTTATTGTTGGTGAGATTTCAGGAAACACATCTCAAACGGACAAACTCTGGAGCATCGTACCTATTGGTTATGCGTGGTACGCAACATGGATGTCGGGAATGCCAGATAAAATGGTTTTGATGTCAGTTTTGGTGACACTTTGGGGCGTTCGACTCACCTACAATTTCGGTCGGCGTGGTGGTTATTCCTGGAAATTCTGGGATGGCGAAGAAGACTATCGTTGGGATATTCTGCGTCAAAAACCAGGATTCAACAATCGATTCGTTTGGATGCTATTCAACTTGTTTTTCATTGCAGGATACCAGCAAGTGCTCATCTTCCTATTCACAGTACCGATTTTAGCGCTTTCGGGAGAGCCATCAGCAGAGACTATTACTCTTATCGATTGGGGATTGGCCATTCTAATGACCGGAGCCATCGTTTTGGAGTTCATAGCCGATCAACAACAATACGATTTCCAAACGGAGAAATACCGCCGCATCAATGCCGGAGAAGATTTGGGAGAATACAGCCACGGATTTGTACGAACTGGACTGTGGGGCATCATGCGTCATCCGAATTACGCAATGGAGCAACTGGTATGGATCATCTTCTACCTGTTCACTATTGAAACTACCGGACAATGGCTGCATTGGTCGATCACAGGAGTGTTATTGCTCGTTATCCTGTTTAAGTCCAGTTCTGATTTCTCTGAGGGGATTACCGCTGAGAAATATCCTGAGTACAAAGAGTATCAGCGCACGGTTCCAAGATTTGTTCCCTGGACGAAGTTTGGGAAATAATCCCGGATGAAAAAAGTTGAAATACAGGTAGAATCTAGCCTCATCTTCATGGGACTGTGGATTGTCTTTGCCTCATTAATCATTGGAGCAATGGCCATCCTAACAGAGTTCCCTTTTCTCTTAAAGTTATTGATTGGAGGTATCTTACTCGTAATTGTTTGGTGGGGCAATAAGGAACTTACTAAAGGAATTGTCAGCGTTAAAAATACCGGTAAGGAGTTGAAGATTGAATGGGTGAAGAAACCCAAATTAACGCTCCTCAAAGAGAGAAGTATTCCACTGAATTCTATTCAAAACTGTGTTCATACACGAAATCAACGATACGAGATTTTACGGATTCATCTGGAATCTGGTGAGGTTATCCGAATCACAAGCAGCGATTCTCACGGTGCGAAATCTGCAATGCGAGCTTTTGCAAAGAAGTATGGGAAGGGAAAATAATCCGTTGTTTATGTCTCCCAGTAGCTTGGGTTGAAAAAACGTGTAGCGTTCACTAGTTTTGTTGTAACTTATTTTACCCCTGTTTTGTTCTTCTAGAAACCACTTGAATGAAGATATCTGTAACTTTTATCGCGCTGCTTTTGACTTTTGCTACTCTTGCACAAAGCGATTCAACAAATAGCGAGAGGGAATACAAATTCGGTTTCCAATTAGGAACTTCTTTGAATTCCAATGAGTTTACGTTCATGATCAATCCATTGATAACACACTCCAATCACAAGCATCAATTTGAAGTAGGCCCAAAGTTTTATACAAGAGTGTCAAACGGAGGAGGTACACACATAGGAGCAGAAGCGAATTACAAGTATTATCCTAATTCAAAGCATACTCCATTTTCCTCTTTCTTACTGATCAATAACGAGTTCTTTTATAGAAAGACATCTTTCAGCTATGCAGACGCTTTTTCTATACCCAATGAAACCCATGATATTACGAGGACGTACTTAAATCGCATTTATCAAT
Organism: Fluviicola sp. XM-24bin1; assembly: GCA_003149635.1. Taxonomy (GTDB): domain Bacteria; phylum Bacteroidota; class Bacteroidia; order Flavobacteriales_D; family Crocinitomicaceae; genus UBA4466. Next base: position 138,132 of record QCWI01000002.1, on the reverse strand, counting down.
TGCATTTGGGTTACGGAATTGAATGGAAGTTTTGGGGACAATTATACATCACCTCAGATGTCGGATTTGGAGGGTATTATCAGTTATTTAGAGGAGATGAGATGTCAGATGAACCAACGCTCAATTCTTCTTGGGGTAGCGGTTATTTTGGCTTATCAGCAAGAGCAAGTGTATCGCTTGGGTGGCGCTTTAATTAAAAAAAGCCGCTTCCCTTCGAGAACCTCAGGGAGCGGCTTTTTTTAATGGTATGGGATGACTCGCTTAACCGTTTCCTACATCGGTTCCGCTATGGCCACCCGAATTTTTCAATTGCTCTGCAGCCAATTCAGCGGCGAGCATCTCAGAAGTGAATCGTTGTCCTTCTGGTGAGTGAGGCATGAAGATCACATTCGGATTATCCTTCGCCATTTCGCGCATCGTATCGTAGTACTGCGTCAAAATCACAAAGTTCATAATCTCTTTCTGATCGATATCCGTGTTCGCTCCGAAGGCACTAATGGACTCCTCGAAACCTTTGATAATCGCGTTACGCTGATCGGCAATCCCCTGTCCTTGCAAACGCTTGGATTCCGCTTCTGCTTCCGCCGCTTTTACCTTACGGATTTTAGCAGCTTCCCCTTCTTCCTCGGCAGCAATTTTATCACGCGTCGCAGCGTTGATTCGGTTCATTGCGTCCTTCACATTTGGATCTGGATCGATGTCTACTACTAGGGCATTCTGAATGATAAATCCGTACTGCTCAATGGCGCTGGACAACCCTGTCTTTACAGCTCTTTCAATATCCTCCTTGTTTTCGAATACTTGATCCAGCTCTTTTCTTGGAACCTCTGCCCGAATTTCATCGAATACATACGATCGAATCTGCTGACGGAAATTGGACAACTCATACGCAGAGTTTTTGATGCTCTCAGGTGTGTCCTTGATGTAGTACTGTACGGCCACGGAAATATGCACCGATACCTTGTCTTTGGTAATCGTTTCGATGTCAACCGTAAGCTCGTTGATACGCAAGTCTTGGTTGTAGGCCACTTTATCAATGAACGGAATGATCAATGAAAATCCGGCTCTTCGAATGGACTTAAATTTCCCCAAACGTTCGATGAGGTTGGCTTGTTTTTGTTTGGTAATAACTACCGCTTTGTATATCAGAACCAAAGCAAAGAGTCCTGCTATACCAATCGGAATTAATTCTTGTGGATTCATATATTGGTGTTTTACTTAAATGTAAGAATTTCTTCGAATCAACGGGGATAAAAGCGGATAGATGGTACCCGCATATTGGGATCGGTGAAAGAATGTTAGCGAGTGGGGTTAGGGAACAATTATTTCGTGAATTAGACAATTAGCGAAATGACTAATTCACTATTTAACTATATAACGAAATGGCAATATTCCGATATAACCATTTGGTTATTTACCAACCCATATTTTTCTGGGAAGCATCAAAAATATTAGCTATTTTATAGTATCTCCCTGCAACGATATCCACAAAAAAAACCGGTCATTTCGAGAGTCTCGGTGACCGGCTTAACTTACATTTAAATTTTGCAGGGTAGGCTGCTATCGAACCACGAAGCGAATACGTTGAATATCCATTCCGTCTTGTTCAATCTCTACGAAGTAAACACCGCTCCCTAGGTGACCTACCTCAAATGCTTTTTCGCTTACGCTTAGTGTATTTGAATTCACGATTAATCGTTGTCCAACAGCGCTTACAATGCGAATATTCGCATCTTCAATAGCTTCCATCGAAACGATCAATGTTCCGTCCATAACTGGATTCGGGAATACCTTTGCAATAACCGCATTCCCAAGATTCACAGATCGCACGTTAGAGTGCTCAAAAGAACCGTCTGTATCCACTGCTTTCAGTCGGTAGTACGAAAGTCCAGGGTAAGGATGCAAATCCAATGCTTCATACTTCGTTGTTTCGGTAGTATTTCCAACTGCTTCGACTTCCGTAACGTCTTCCCAAAGATTCAAATCTTGAGCGCGTTGAACCACATAATGATCGGCATTTTGCTCCGTCACTGTTGTCCAATCCAAAGCTACGTGACGATCCTCAACATTTTCCGCGTTGAACTCCACCAGTTCCACCGGCAATCCAGACGTTGGATTGAAAGCAATATCATCAATGGCGATGTCGGATTCAAATCCATTTCCGGTCACTCCGCGAATTTGCATCGTTACTGAGGTTCCTGTCCAAGCGGATAAGTCCAAACTCACTGTTTGCCACGTGCTTCCTTGATCTCCTGAAATAGTCGTAAGCGTATTCCAGTTGATTCCATCGAACAATTCCACAGTCAATGTTCCCATGTTTCCACCAAACATATGGTATCCCATATCGAAGGAATAATCTACGTCAAGAAGAATACATGTTGCTTCCAAAATTGCAGTATTTCCAAAGCACGCAGAAGCCTCGGTGTAAGCGTAATTTCCTGTCGCCGTTCCTGGATCAAAATCAACACTTGGTCCTGTATTAGCTGATGGCGTTCCGTTTTCATCTACGCGGAAATCAATTTGATCATCCGTTCCGTTCGTCAAGTTTTTCCATAGGCTTGGCGTCAAGCTACACACCGTCACCCCACAGTCGTTCGAAGTACCACAAGTAGCAACTGATTCAAAGTCTTCATTGAACGAACTTGCTGCAGTAGAAGCAACAACGGTAATATATGAGGCTTTGGATTCAACATCAGATCCGTTTGCATTTGTTGCGGTCAACTGTACCGAATAGGTTCCTGGTGCAGAGAATGTCACTTGTGGGTTTTGTGAACTAGCACTTGTCCCTCCCACGTAAGTATGAGTCCCTGGAGAAATGCTCCAAGTCCAAGTTGTTGGTGTGAAGTCAGAAAGATCTGTGAATTGAACGGTGTTTGCTCCACAAACAGTTTCGGATGATGCCTCAAAACAAGCTGCTGGCGCCACGTTCCCTGGATCTTTCAAATCGCTTACCCATAATCCTTGCCCGTAAGAAGAAGCGTACAATTTGCTCCTACATTCAGATGGGTTTTGGTAAATCTCCAATTCGGTAATCTCTACGTTTGGCAATCCTGTCGAGTACAATGACCAATCCGCCATAGTATTATCTCGGTAATACACCCCCACATCGTGTCCCACATACATAGCATTTGTTGGGCTATTCGAATCAATAACAATCGTGTTCAATGAGATGTTCGGAAGTGATCCGGAGTAATTTGTCCAATTCAGCCCTCCATCTGTACTTTCGTAAATGTCATTCCCAATCGAGATGAATAAGTGGTTCTCATCAGTGAAATCAATTGCAATGGCCTTGAGTTGGCTGTTCACTGGTAGATTTCCTGTCAAGTTCGTCCATGTTGGAGTACCTGCTGATGCATTCGTCGTTTTTAAGAAACGCTCCGAAGAATTGGCACGACCTACGTACAATACATCGCTATTCGACGGTGCCATGGCCATGGTTCTGACTGTATTACTTCCAGAGAATGATGAAATTTGCGTCCAAGTAGGCGTTCCCGCTTTTACATCCGTCGATCTCCAAACATTTGCATATCCTGCGTACATGTTGTTCGGATCGTTGGGATCCAAAATATATGGCGTTACCCAAGCACCACTTTCCGTAACGGGGCCAGAAATTTGAGAGAAGTTAGCTCCGTTGTTCGTCGATCTCCGGATGTCTCCATAGTACAAAGCACCGTACATATAGTTAGCATCTGTTGGATCTACGATACATTCCATACCATCACCACCGATTTCAGTAGACCACGTACCATCGTAGTAAATCGCAGTTCCGTTGTCCTGATATCCGTTGATTACTGTTCCTTCCGCTGATTGCGAAACGCCGATTTTATACACTTGTGCAATGGCTAATCCGCTGGAGATTTCCGTCCATGTAGTTCCCCCATCTGCCGTGATGTGGATTCCTCCATCATGACCATTATATAGAGCACCGTTCAAAGGGGAGAACTCCAAAACGTGCTGATCGGCATGAACCGCTGGAATTCCTCCAGATCCCGTCCAATGTGAAATAATAGACCAGTTGACACCACCATCGGTAGATTTCCAGTTGTTGATCCCTCCGATATACACCGTATTTGCATCGGCTGGATCCGCCACCATTACCAAATCGTACCAAGCTTGACTTCCCGTTCCTCCAGTGGTTCCGTAACCCAATAAGTTAGGTGTTGTGGCCTGAGTCGTAAATGTAACGCCACTATTGGTAGAACGATGGATTCCTGTCAATCCTGTGCTATTGCTTCCTCCAATAAGATATACGTAGTTAGCGTTAGCAGCTGTTACACCAATAGCATAACGTGATTGCGATGGGATTCCTGCGTTTAAAGTAAAGGTAACTCCTCCGTCTGTGGAGTAAGAAAACTGTGTTCCCGCTGCGTAAATTGTATTGGGATCACCCGGTTTGAAGGCGATGTCTTTGGCATTGGTCAACCCGCTGGAGTATGTCCAAGTTGCACCTCCATCCAGAGATCGATAAATGCGTCCATTATTAGTTGCCGCGATCAAACGATTCGAGTTCGTTGGATCCATTAGGATTTCGTACACCGTTCGGTTTCCCATACCAGAATTGTATGATGCCCATGTAGCACCACCGTCTGTACTTCTCCAAACACCGTATCCCGGAGCATCTCCCCCGTCACGATCGCCTGTTCCTATATATATAATATTAGGCGTGGTTGGATGCACAACGATGCTTGAAACACCGAGGCGCGTCAATCCTGTAACTGATTTCGACCAAGTTGCTCCGTTATTGGTGGAGATCCAGAAACCTCCCGAAGCCGCTCCAGCATAGAGCGTATTGGCATCCGTTGGGTGAAATGCGATACAACTGATTCGCCCCATACCGTTTGGCTGTCCCGTACCATTGTTTGGAAGCGATACCGGCCCTAGTTCAGTCCAGTTTCCCGTTCCAGCGGCGTATTTACCCTGCGCCGTTTGCAACGCTTCGTATGCCTGAAAAATTTGGTAGCGTTCTGTCGCATCTGGAATGTTTCCGTTTTCATCCAATCGGCTTTCCCAATAGTATTCCCAGCGCTTGAATTGTTTCCAACCGGAACCTTTGGGGCCTACGCTATCGCCAAATTCGGCGTAGAAACTAGCTTGTATGGCAGCAAAGTTGGGATTTTCGTCGTGCATCATTTCGCGCCAATCCTGGGCAGAAGCGGAGAGAGCCCAGAAGGCAAGGAGAGCACATAATGTTCCTTTCAAAGACTTCATAATAAGGAGTTCTAAGTGAGTTTAATTGTTTTAGCAATTATAAAGATATGGAATAAGAACCCCATAACTAGGCGGTTTCAGCGTGTTTTTATTCACGAACGACTTCAAAACCCTGTTGGTAAATTGTGGTCGGATTTTTGGCCTTTTGGCACGATCACCATTTTCATTTTGAAAACGTGATTTTGACAATAAGAGGGTAAATGGGTAGATATTAGACAGCTTAGACAGATTAGATGGTCTAATTGATCTAATCTGTCTAATCCATCTATTTTATAAAACTATCCAAACGTCTAAAAGCGAAGCGCAGCAAGCGGTCTATTGTCTAAGAGTGACCGAAGGGAACGATCTGTTGTCTAAAAACTAATCATTTTCACTTGCCATTTTAGAAATAGCCATTATATTTGATTAATAATTCGTCATTAACGTGACTAAAAATTGATCAATGAAACATTTGAAAGTAGGAGACAAAGCACCGGCATTTACTTCGGTAGATCAGAACGGGGCGGAAGTGAAGTTGGAAGATTACGCAGGAAAACGTGTGGTGATCTATTTTTATCCTAAGGACAATACACCGGGATGTACCGCGCAGGCGTGTAACATTCGTGATAATTACAGCGCCATTCAGGATGCTGGGATCGCGATCTTGGGTGTAAGCATGGATTCTGAAAAGAAGCACCAGAACTTTATCGAAAAATTTGATTTGCCGTTTCCGTTGTTAGCGGATACTGAAAAAGAGCTGATTGAATTGTATGGCGTTTGGGGCGAGAAAAAATTCATGGGGAAAGTATATGACGGAATTCACCGTACCACTTTTGTGATGGACGAATCACATACCATCGTTGGGATTATTGAGAAACCTAAAACAAAGGATCACACGCGTGAGATTTTGGAAATATACAACGGTTAAAAAGTAGAACGTAAATAGTTTACGATCTGCGATTGCAACTTTGTATCATACAATAACGAAAGCGCAGGCTTAGATATCAACGGCAATAGTGCCACAACCTCATAGACAGTATCGATGTCAGCGCAAATAAAAATTAATTACGATATGGCAGGAAAAGAAATTAACCCGGACAAATTGAAAGCGTTGAAGCTAACAATGGATAAGTTAGATAAGACGTATGGGAAAGGAACTGTAATGAAATTGGGAGATGAAGCAGTAGAAACTGTAGAAGTAATCCCAACTGGATCTTTGACATTAGACCTTGCACTCGGAGTAGGCGGATTACCAAAGGGGCGTATTGTAGAAATCTACGGGCCGGAATCTTCAGGTAAAACAACTTTGGCAATTCACGCAATTGCAGAAGTACAAAAGCAAGGAGGAATCGCTGCGATTGTCGATGCAGAGCACGCATTCGATCAGTTTTATGCAGAGAAATTGGGTGTGGATACTGAAAACCTTTTGATTTCACAGCCTGATAATGGAGAGCAAGCCCTTGAAATTGCAGACAATTTGATTCGTTCGGGAGCTATCGATCTATTGGTAGTTGACTCCGTAGCAGCCTTGACACCAAAGGCAGAGATTGAAGGAGAAATGGGTGATTCCCAAATGGGATTGCAGGCACGTTTGATGTCAAAAGCACTACGTAAACTAACCGCGTCAATTAACAAAGCAAATTGTTGTTGCATTTTCATCAACCAATTGCGTGAGAAAATTGGTGTGATGTTCGGAAACCCGGAAACAACAACAGGAGGTAATGCCTTGAAATTCTATTCATCGGTTCGTATCGATATCCGTCGTGCCAACCAAATCAAAGATGGAGAAGAAGTGATCGGGAACCGCACGCGAGTGAAAATTGTGAAGAACAAAGTAGCACCACCGTTTAGACGAGCGGAGTTCGACATCATGTACGGACAAGGAATTTCCAAAGTAGGAGAGATCCTCGATTTGGGAGTTGAAATGAGTATAATCAACAAAAGCGGTTCATGGTTCTCTTACGGGGAAACGCGTTTGGGACAGGGTCGCGATGCAGTAAAAGCAATCATCAAAGACAACCCAGAGTTGATGGAAGAACTGGAAGCACGTATTAAAGATGCTCTTGCACCGTCAGGTGAGGTTGAACTGGCGGAGTAAGACTTACTGCATAGTGCTAACCTGAAGTTGCAGGCAATTCGCCTCGGCGGATGACGGCACAAGCATATCGTAGGAAACGGTGTCTTGACCCGATGAAAATCGGAAGTCAGGGTGCCGTTTTTGCGTTTATCAGGTATTAGTACGCATGCATCATTAGTCACAAATACCTGAAATGAAGGCAGTTTCAGGAACGCAAACACACGAAGTTTCCGCACCCTCTGGACAATCCATTGTGGCATTCAAAGGTCAAACTCAAAATGTGGCCTTAGCCGGAGGTGGATACGCTTGGGTAATGACTGAAATTGACGGAGTATTCGGATAAGAAGATCCCTAAATACAAATAAGAAGACGCATCATGAAAGTGATGCGTCTTTGTTTTTTAGCAACCAATCAGTCCATAGAAAAAGACCAATTCCTGATCTACTTTTTCGTCTTTTGAATTCTCAGCAGGCGTCCATTTTTCAGGCATGGATGCTACAATTTCGGCAAGTTGCTTATCGACGTTGTCATAATCTAGTGTCCTTTATCTAGTGCGCTTGCAAAACAAATCTTCTTGGACCTTGTGCCCTTGTGGTGCAAAAAAAAAGAGTGTTTTGACGTTATCTAGGAAGTCACCCTCCAAAGGGGAAGTGGATTTCGGGAGATTATAAATCGTTTGAATAAGCTGATGGGGTTAGAAATGCAGTGAATAGGGGTCACCCCTCTTTTTCTCCCCCTCAAGGGGAGAGAGGTTTTCGGTAGGTTGTAAATCCGAATGAAAGAATTGTTCCCCCTTTGGAGGGGGCTAGGGGGAGGACACGGACGAACAGAACAACGCAACCCAACCCCCAATTTCCAGTCTAATTAATGGAAATGGTTACATTGTAATGACATGATACGGGTTGGGTTCATAGTAAATGGTGCCAAAAAACAGAGCGAACGCGCTTTGAACACCATTGAACTGGCTCAAAAATCTCCCCGATTGGAAGTCGAAGTGGCGACCACTGAATATCCGCGCCATGCCATTGAACTCGCAAAAAACTGGTCGAAATCCAAACAAGTATTGATTGCCGTTGGAGGCGATGGCACCTGCAACGAGGTCTTGAACGGCTGGCATCAAACGCAACCAGAATGCTGTGCCATAGGCGTACTTCCTGACGGAACCGGAAATGATTTTCAACGCATGCTCAACCCTTTCGATCCGCGCGTATTTGTGTACAATCTGGAAGCGCTCAACGTCAAACAAGTCGACTACGGATTGGTAGAAATGAACTCAGGCGAACGGGTATTTCTCAACATTGCCGATCTCGGTTTTGGAGCCAAAGTGGTTCAGCTTTTGGAGCGGCAACGCAACAAAGGCTTGCGCGGAAAATTGTCCTACTCCATGGCGATCGTTCGTGCTTTTCTAAGCTATCGAAAGCGAAAAGTGCAGCTCTTATTGAACGGTGAATCTTGGGAGGGGAAGGCCTTATTGATCGCGTTCTGCAACGGTCGTGATTTTGGTTATGGATTGACCATTCACCCGGAGGCATCACTGAATAGCGGCGATTTGGGCATCACCATTGTTGGAGATGTTTCCTTACTCACATACGCTTCAAAATTGGGTGATTTGAAAAATGGGCGTCACATTCGACACAAGCAATTGACCTACGCATCAGCATCGGACATTGAGTTTCAGGATTTACACCCAACGCTGCACATGGAGGTAGATGGAGAATTGGTCACCGATCAAGTGAAACGACTGCGCGTCATTTCGAACAAACTGCCGCTTATTTACTAATCTTGAATTGAACGGTTAGATACGCCGTAATCCCATCGGATGGAAGAATTCCTGGCCCCGGATATCCCGTCGCTCTGCGGGTAAAATAGGATTGGTTCGTGAAGTTGTTTACCCCAAATTCTACCTGGAAATATTTCGGGAAAGCGTAACGGCCAGACATATCGAAAACATAGTACGCCGGCACTTCGCCGATCACAGCATCTCCCGAAGGAATTACCGAGTTGGAAGCATCGGCAAATTGTGCCGCATTGTAACTTCCTTGCACTTGGAAACTCCAGCTTTTGTATCTATACCGTATTCCAGTTTTCACAATTACAGGACTTACATACTCTACGTTTTTGTCCACGAAATTTGGTTCTTTCGAGCGGATGTATTTCGCGTTGATGTACGCGGCATTGACAAACAACGATAAAGAATGATCAGATGAATCGGTAAGCGCTTTCACGAAATCAAACTCACTGAAAATCTCCAATCCAAAATTGCGTGCATCTCCAATGTTCGTGCGTTCTTTCAAGACTGTTCCTGGCTTCGGCGCCAATCCAATTTTATCACCGTAGAAAACGTAAAATGCAGCCAAATCGTAAATCCAAAAATCATCTTTCATTCCGCGGAATCCAAGTTCGGCCGTATATCCGTATTCGTCTTGCATCATGCTATCAACCACCACATTTGGATTGTTCACGCGGATGTCTGTAAAGTTGATCGCTCGGTAATTCTGCGTAAAGTTCGAATACAATTTTGTTCGTTTCGAAACTTTATAGGACAATCCCCCTCCGAATAACGGCACTTGACGCGAAACCAGATTCGAATCCGTTCTCGTGTATATGTTCAGCGTATCGTTGTTGATAGGGTGAATGAGATACTGCTTGTAATATCCACCTGATCCACTGTTGATGTGCTCCAAACGAATTCCAGCATTCAAGGTCAAATTCTTCCCGATGAACAAAATATTCTCAGCAAACAACGAGGCGTTTTGAGAAGGATACGTAAACGATGAACCTTCTAGATCGTTTGGATTTTGATAGGTGAAATCAGCATCGGTTCCATCAGTTGCGGTTCCTTGATTGGCAATTGTTTTCCCTTGATAGTAACGCCCTCCGATTAGTACCGCACCGCGAATGTCTTTCCCCAAACTTGGAATATAACGACGCAAGAATCGCGCTTCAACTCCGGCATTTCGGAAGTCTCCCGCAAGCATTTCTCGTCTTCCTCCCGGATCTTGTTGTGTGATCTTCCCAAGGAATCCAAGCGTTTTACGACTGGAGTGCATTCCGAAGGCGCGAACATTCAAATACGCACGTTCCGAAAATTCATGATCGAAGTGCAAAGCGAGCGTATTCCAATCCACATTGAACCAGTTGCGATCGCGAAGACTTTGTCTCGGATTCTCTTCAAATTGCAAATCTGAAAGTCCGCCGGCTTGTCGTGCGAGGTAATTCATGTGGGTGTACTCCAATCGAACTTTCGTTTTTTCAGAGATGTGGTACCCAACTTGACCGAACAATTGGTGTTGATCGAACTCGCTGTTTTCACGGTATCCGTCGCCTCGTTTGTATTGATGATAGATCTGATAAAAGAAACGATTTTTCGATCCTGCAATACGATTGAAAGTTCCGAAATAACCATAGGTTCCAACGGTGTTTCTGGATGTGAATTCAAACGGAGTTGTCGTTGGCGGCTCTTTGATGATGAAGTTCAACAATCCTCCGAATTGCGTTCCGAACTGAAGTGCTGCCGACCCACGGATGATCTCTACGGATTCCAATGCTTCGAACGGAGGCGTGTAATAACTTTCGGGATAGCCTAGGGCATCGGCACTGATGTCGTGTCCGTTTTGGCGGGTATTGAAATTCGCCGTTCGGTTCGGACTCAAACCACGTCCACCGATTCCAATCTGAATTCCGGCACCGTCGCTTTCCCAGATATTCAATCCGGGAATTTTCGCAAACATCTCACGTGGATTTGCTGCTGATTTCGCCCCGTTCAGATGATCCATTTTGATGATCTGTCCGGTTCCTGTATAAATCTGAACGCCTTTGATCGGAGGTAGATAACCCACGTCGAAATCCGCTAATCGTTTACGAATGATGTTCACCTCTCCAATCTCCTGAATGCTTGGAAGCGTAATCGATTTGAATGCTTCGTCAAATGCGACGAATAAGGTGTCGAACCCGATCATTGAGAAACGTAGCGTATCACCAACATTCCCTTCCAATCGGAAATTTCCGTCCAGATCAGCGCGACACATCTTACCGTTGTTCATGTCCTTGATATGCACACTTGGAATTGTACCTCCTTTGGCATCTTTTACGATACCCGAAAGCTGACTCCATCCGGAGAAAGCAAAGAAAAGGAACGCTATGTGAAGTATGTATTTCAAGGGGCAAATGGTTCTATCCACTCACGGTGTTTCAAGTTATACGGCAAAGATGCCAAATCATGTTTCTTATCCACGAACAATTGCGATGGGCGTCCGTTCAAAGTCACGTAAATGCGTGCATAAATGGCGGGATCTTCAATCTTGAATTTTTGATCGCCATAATGCAATGTTTTTCCGTCGTAATGCTTTTTCAAAATCCGTGCGTATTGCAAAATCATATCGGGTTGCGTCGCCATTTGATCTTCTTGCGTTCGTGTCAAGAATTTCGCATTGTTGATCTCCGATTCGCGTCCGGTTGCTTTGTCATGCAGGTAGAATGTTGCGTATCCTTCCTTGTGCATCAACATGACGCGCCATGAAAATCGGAACCCTTCTTCGTTCCAGAAAAGATCGCCGGGGTACAATACATATCGGAAAGGGATGAGCAATTGCGCTGCGATGAAAACGATCAAGAAATAACGCAAGACAGGAGAAGTCGCTCGTGGTTTTGTGATAAGCGTTTTTCGTTCTTTTTTGGTGAACAGTCCCTCCAACCAATTCAATACTTTTTGATGCGTTTCTGTATGGAAGAAAATTAATGTAGAGAAGATCATCACCCATGGGAAAACGCCAATAGGGAAGAGGTACCAAGTCACCAGATGGAAGAAGATGACAAAGAAATAAGCGTACGGTCGGAATCGGTTGCTCAGAAGGAAGAACACGATGAACAGATCGTAGATGCAGCCCGTCCAACTGAAAGCAAATGCCAACCATTTCTCTTGCATCAATCCACCAAGGATAGGAATATTGTGATGTGCCTGAAGCCATGTTCTGAGCGGTTGCGCTTCAAAGAGCCAATCGGCATTCAGTTTGGCAATTCCGGCAAAAATGTACACCACCGCCAATTGAAATTTCAGGATGCCGATGTGCCATTGCTCGGTGGTTTTTTGGAGGATGTTCGGATTGATCCAACTATCGATAGAAAAACGTCTGTGCGCCGGAACGAGAATCATGAGGAAACTCATCAGACTCACGAAATAGTAATGGTTGAGGTAATTGGATTTGTCCAATAATTCAGCGTAGGTGAAGCAGATGAAAAAGACAAATGCGGATACTCTGTAGAAGGCTCCAAGAATGATTCCAATGGCAGCGATCACCATCAAAATGAAGGGTAGATACATCCAGTTTCCGTCTAGTGGTTTTACCCATTCGAAGCCCAGATAACCGAAGAAATATTGTGGCTCAATGTACAATTGATACACCCAGCCTTTACTGATAAAACGTAAAACGCCAAAAAGCATCAAAGCCCCAAAAATTATTCTGAAAATAACTAGTGGGGCGATGGAAACCTCTTTGTGAAAGGATAATTTGTCTTTCAGTGTATCAATCACCGTCGTTGTCCTGATATGTTATTAAGACCCCAAATGCGGAAGTCATATCTGTTTTCAAATACACTACCTGTCCTTGTAACAGCGTGTACAAATCGTTCATATCGGCCCAATTGTTGGCAGTTTCTTCCTCCATGGTTCCGTTGAACGTTCCAATTTTTGTCAAAATTCCAGCAAAGTTGGTATTGATGGTATTGTTCAATGCACTGCGCTCCAAATGCAACAGGTAATCGTCGAATCCAACGCCTGAACCACCGGTGTACGCATCTCTCAATGCGATGATGCTCGCCTCCAACAATTCAAATGAGAATCCAGAGTACCGTGCTTCGAAGTATTCCGGCAAGGCAATGTCCAAGCTCTGTTTCCCAATCGGAATTCCCACTTTGGCATTCTTAGCCAATTCATAATCACGGTTGAATTCATTCACGAACTCAGAAAAAGATGATGTCGTTTCAGTTCCCGTTGAAGCGATGAACGTTGAACGGTAAGAAGTCCATTGTGATTTCACCGTTCCAATTTCCGTTTTCATCTTTTGTATCACGTCCAATCCGTACTGAGTAGCATTGGTGCTGTTAATCATTTCGTTCAAAGCATCCGAACGGTAAAGTAAGTAATCCAATGAAGGCAAGCCGATGGCGTCTACGTTTGCTGCCGTACCCAAAGTGTACGAACCTGAAGCAATGTTAGCGTTGATCTTCGCCGTATCCGTTGGATAGGTAGCTGTGGCTCCTTTCAATGCGTAATCACGCACAGGGCCGAAATCGTAAATTTTTACTGTTTGCCATGAAATGTAGGCTGCTTTCCAGCTGTTGCGCACGGCCTCGAAAGTCGTTGCATTTTGATTCGCTTGAAATGCCAGGTAATCCGTTTCCAACGTATTGATTTTCGTTTCGAAATCATTAATGGCAGGAATAATCTGATTGTCAGCAATGTTGACCAATAACGAAGCCTTGTCGAATTCTGGTGTTGGTTGCGGGTCCTCTTTACAGCTAATGGCTGTCCCCAATATGAGCACAGCCATTAAGCCTAAGATTGAAAGACGTTTAAATGTCATCATGTTCTTAGTATTTCGCTTCAATCGCGTTCTTGATATTGTTCAAGTCAGTGATGGTTGTGTTCCAGAAGTTCGTTGGGAACAAGGCCATCAAATCGTTATGTTCTGTAGTTGTCATGCGACGTGTTTCCGTCGGAGCGTAACGCAGGTTCCATGCAAATGCATACGCTTCAGCCAATGCGTGCAAGAAAGCCGCTTGATCCGATCCGAAGTATCCCAAACAGTCGTTGATATATTTCACTGTTTGGTATGCTGAAATGTCTTCCCACTCTGTGCGAATCGCAGCAATTGCAGCATCACGATCTGCCATCACGTTACCAGTGATCGCTGCACGACCTTTCAGGAAGTTGTTCATCATATCGGCATTGCAGTTGATGATAGGGTCTTGTTGGTTCGAGTATTTCCCCCAGAATCGATCTGGAATGTTAGCAGGGAAATCGGTGTCAACTCCAAAGTATCCGAAAGCTTCATCGAAGTGGTGCTCCATGGTTGTGTAGTACTTTCCATTCGCTGGATCAACCGCAGTTGTGTTGTCTACATCCATTTTGCTTTCTCCAAAGTACACCACCAATGCTTGGTACAAGAAAGTAGCTCCCATCAATCCTTTTTCGATGAATTGTTTGTGCTCAATTCCGTTCGCATCGAACAAGTATGTCGACCCCGAACCTGTAGTCAAAGTACCTGCTTGTCCGTCAGATGCTGTGGATGCAAAGGATTGACTTGCTAATGCAAAATCATCCATCCAACCTTCAAACAATGTTTGGTCTACCGGGAATGTTTTGTCCTTTAGTTGTTTGGTTGTAGAGAACGAGAAGTTTCCGTTTCCATTATCACCTACATTCGCGAACATATCTTTCAAGTCTTGTGCAGAAACAGCAGCCGAAGTTCCTGTTCCCATCAATGCTGTCATTTCGCTCAACTGATTCAAACGATCTGTTTGCCCTTGATACACAACAGTGTTATTTCCGTTAGCGTCCGTAAACAAATAGGTAGTTGGAATCGTATAAGTCGGCCCTGGATCTTCTTGACAAGACCCATCGTCTTTTTCAGCGCTAGCATCGTAATTAAGAGCATTTGGATCCGTACATCCTTTCTTTTTACAACTCGTAAATGTCAACGCCCCTGCTACTAGAATCAATGTGATATAAGTCAGCTTCATATTTGAAAGTGTTTATTGTAGTTAAATGCACTGCAAAGAAATGAACGAAGCGTATTTTTCACAATACCCTAAATGTGGTATTTAAAATTGTTCTAAATAAGAAATTTCTATAATGAACAGATAATCAGCATGTTAAATGAAACATTCAAAAGTGTGTTTCACAAAGACTTAATCAGGATTTAATCAAGAATACCATAAAAGTGGTATTGACTTGGATTTAGGATAGTCCTCCCCCTGGCCCTACCGTGATTTGGGAGGGAGATTTCATAGAGAAAGGCGCCAATGCACGTATTTCATAATTTATTTTCTGCTTTAAGGTTGTCACCCCTCTTTGGTTCTCCCCTCAAAGGGGAGAGGGCGTTCATTCCCTCCTCCCTTGAGAAGAGGAAACGACTCTGGAGTTTTCGATGACCGCAGGCGGAGGGTGATAACAGAAAGATATTAAGTCAACGATTCGTATATTAAATCTCTTACCTCTTTCAGTATCACGATTAATTATACCCCAAACAGGGTATTGCGATGGATGATCAAATCGTCTAAATTTGAGAAACACGCTTTAATCTGTTCTTCATGCCAAATCCACACGTTCAACACCAGGTGCAATTCATTGATGTTCCTCTACACCTTCTTGAAGGAACCAAACAAGAAATTGTCGATTACCTAATGGCTTCGCACGTGGCGTACCGCGATGTCAAAATCCCGAAAATTGAACAACAGTTTTTAGGCTTGATGAAATTGTATCCTAACGCTCCGGCCTTGGGTGCGGTTTTTAATTTGTTCCAGAAGTTTCAATTGGAAATGCAGTGGCACATGAAGCACGAAGAGCAAGTGTTATACCCACAAGCCATTTCAGGAATTAAAGAGGAAAATACGCATGTTATTTCTCATGAAGATCAGGAGCCGTTTCTCACCGAAATCATTCAGTTATTGGAAAGCGGTCGTTACGTGAAAAATCCTTTCGGGCGTATGCTGATTGACGGCTTGAAACGCTTTGACGAAGACCTTCGATTACACGCTTGGATCGAGGAGAATTTGTTGATGTTGTAGACACTAGATGATGTTATTCGTAGTCTAGCATTCTGTTTCTAGTGGCGAAGCGTTCTAGAGTCTGAATCAAAGTGCCTGCATCTCAAAAGTCGGTGTTCCTTTTTCTCCTTGAGCGTTATAGAAATCTACGAAACGTAATTTGTAAAAAAGCCCTTCCGTAGTTTTTACGATATAGACTTGCTCAGGATGGATATCGAAGTCGGCTCCATTGAAAGTTTTCCAATCATAGCCGATCACATCAATGTCCGAACTGAATGCTACCGTGTTGATGTCTTCAAATTGTACGTCTTCGAATTCTTTGTGAAAGATCTCCGCGACCTCAACTTCATGACTGTTGGATAAAACACCATTGACGAGGTAGCTGATGCCATCGTCAAAGGTATGTGTGTACTGCCGAAAAACGAGATCCCAAGATTCTTTCTCTGGTTCGATGGATGCAACATCGTTTGAATCGAAAGAGAAGAATGAGAAATTAAAATTGTCATCATTTTTTGGGACTTCGGTTGTGATCTCATCGCTTCCGTCCAAATTCGAATATCGGATGGCATAGAAATCTGAATTCACTGATTCAATTTCAAGTTTTTTATAACCGAGATGTGTGCCGTCGAATGAAAATCCTCTGTCGATACAATATACCGCAGGGAAATCTCGCCAATCTCCAATGGCTGTAGTGTCCAAATTCCAAGAACTTGCGTCGCTCTTCCAAACAACGCCCATGGTATCCGAGACCATCTCAAAATCTGAAATAGGTGACGCTCCAGCATTCATCGCTTTGGAATTGTTGAGTACGATACGCCAGCCGAGAATGCCCGTTTCAAACCCCAAATCCCAATCCGTTTTTAGGTGCTCTTTCACGAAGGTATTCGTCTCGAAATCGTAGTAAGCATTATAACGGTAGTCAGTTCCCATCTCATAAGAATTGAGAATGACATCTCCTGGGTTGTGCTGAGGTACCGGAATTTCATCTTTCAAGCAAGACGTTAAGAAAACCGACGTTACAGCGATTAGAACAATGAATTGCTTCTTCATTTTTTCAGTTTTTTCTTGTGTTTGAAACGGTATTGAAGGGAGGTGAAGTAACTGCGACCAGTTCCTATGGCGATTGCATTCGCTCCTGAGGAGTGAACGCCACCCGTTCCTACATTCGTAGCAACATTTGTTATATCAAACAGATTCTTGACTCCTAAGGTTAAATGAAAAGATTCGTTCCAGAATTTCTGAGTGACGCTGAAATCTAGCGTATGGAAATCGGCTGTAAATCCTTGTGCCACGTTGCCGTCATCATCTAAAATGAACTGCGGTAATTGTCCTTGATATTTGTAGAAGATGCCCAACGATGTTTTGGTCTTTTGAATGCCGTACATCAGAGATCCTTGAACTTCTCGGGAGAATAAAAATTCATTACGTAATGCATCTGAGAAGACATCGCTTGCCGTTCCAATCCAACCAATTGCCGCATTTACCGAGAGTTGATCCCTGCGAAACTGAAAAGATGCTCGAATTCCCGTCGATTGAAACGATCCAATGTTGACGTAAGAGAATTGGGTAGCATCTACCGCAGCCAAACTAATGCGATTCGAAATTGTGTTGTAGAACCCAAGGAGCTCCGATTTTAAACTCCATTTTTCACTTTTGAACCTATGTAAAAAGGCCGAAGATAGATTGTGCGAACTTTCAGCGTTGAGATTGTCATTTCCCACAATGTTGTGATTGATGTCGACAAACTCAAAGTATAATTCCTTGATTCCCGGAGCTCGAAATCCACGAGCATAGGAGGCCCGCCAGTCAATATTCTTCGCCAATGTCCATTTGATGTTCAATGATGGAAGGAGCGGAGCGTTGTATGCTGTGTTATACGAATAGCGCAATCCAGGACGAATCACCATTTTTTGAAGCGGGCGAATTTCAGCGATGGTGAAGAGTGCAAAATCGCCTTGTTGCCGCCTGCGATTTAGAATGCGTCGCCCCGTAGCACTTTCGAGCATGATGTCGTAACCGAACTGGTAACTAATAATCGAAGAGTCCTTGCTGTGCGCGTAGCTCCCACGGAATACCCACTGATCGAACATGGAAGTATCTTGATCCAATTCGGAAGCTGTGAGTTGTCTTTCTAAGTTGGTCAAATCAACGAAAAACGTATTCTTAACACGGTCGTATCTGCTGTATGAAAACATGGAGTTCCACTTGCCGTTGGTTCCCAATCGACGTTTCACATTCACGGAATTATCGACACGTCGCGTGTTGTACTCATCGTCGAAAGCTGTATTAAAATACGGTTGACGTGGCAGTCCTCGATTCAAAACGTACTCGTCAAAAAAGTCGAATTTATATCGAATGTTCCATTTTGATTTGACGAATTGATAATAGGCGCTGCCAAACATTTGTTCCTTAGGATTCCACAAAATAGAACGTCGCTCATCCGCAACTGGAATCGGATTTCGGAAGGTGGCATGTGTGGGATCCCAACCATCGAAAAAGTTTCTACCAACTGAAAATCCATACGAGTGATTCTTGTTGCCAAAATCGACATCAACGTTCGCGTTATAGTGACCAATGCTTTCGCAGTAACTGCCGGCTCCAGAAGAAATTTGATTCCGCGTTGGCTTTTTTGTAATGAGGTTGATCACTCCCGCCAAGGCATTGGTTCCGTAGTTCACCGACAGCGGGCCTTCCACGATTTCGATGCGCTCAATTTCATTCAGATTGATTTGACTAAGATCGATATTGCCGTCCAATCGCCCAACTACGGGAACACCGTCAATGAGAATTTTGACATTCTCCCCTGAAATTCCTTGCAAGGACATGCTGCTTCCGAGCACATTATCCTGAGCGAGACGTACGCCCATTTCGTTTGTGAGCACATCACGCAGATTTACCGCCCCCATGGCATCCATCTTTTCGCGGTCAATCACTTTGATGCGGTGCACGGAATTCTCAACCGTGTTGGTTCCATATTGAGCGGTCACAATCACTTCGTCCTGTACTGCAATGTCACTTTCCAGAGCGAATCGCAGGTTGGATGCCACTTGCACCACGGTATCTAAATGCTCGAAGCCGAACATTACAGCATTGATGCGAATAACAGATGATTTGTGCGCCTTTTCGGAGGGAATCAAAACGACTCCATTTTCATCAGAAACGGATTTAAGAATGAGCGTTCCGTTGGAATGAAAAAATTGTGTTTTGACGCCTACGATCGGATCTTCTAATTCGTCTACGAACGAAATTCTCACTTGCGCGCGCACCGTTGCGATGGCACAAATCAAGGCGATACATGATACAATTGCTTTCATCCTAGTAAGATTGGAAAGGGCCCAGAACGAATTCAAGACCCTCTTCGGCGATAAACAGATTAATTGATAATTAACTTTTCCGTGGCGGTTCCGTTTTGGGTGGAAATACGCACTAAGTAAACTCCCGCTGGAAAATCTTGAACGGCGATTGTTTTGGTATGGAAACCGGAAGATGACATCGATTCCCGCGCAAGAATGGAGCCGTTCATATCCGTGATCGTTACGGTCGAATTACCCTCCGAGTTAAATGCGATAGTTACGAAATCGTTTGTAGGATTTGGATACATTCCAAAGGATTGGAGATCTGCAATTTCGGAAACATCCGCCTGGGAAATTCGCTCTTTCGAAAACACAGTTTTACCCGATGATCCTAGGTCGAAACGCGTAAACACGATGTGCCACAAATCTCCGTTCAAATCTTCAACGAAGTAGGAAAGATCCGATGTGATATCGTACGAAACTGTTACTCCGTTGAACGATTTCCAATCGTGTCCAATTACGTCAATCACAGAATCAACTGCAAAATTGTTGTAGTCTGCCACCGTTGGATCCACTCCATCTGCTTGACGCACGTGAACTCCAATGTTTGACAAGACTCCTGTTACGTTATATACAACTCCAGGAGCCAAAGTCGCCATGTACTTTGTGAATACAAGATCCCATGAATTGTTCGCCGGTTCGCGGTCGATAATCTGATCGTTCGTTACGGAGTAATAAACGAAATTCCTGTCTACATAATCGCCTTTTGTAATGGTTTGCATCACTTCGGACGACCCATCAAGATTGGCATGACGGAAGGAGAAAACGCCTCCTGAGAGGGAGTCAATAACCACCTTCTTGTAATCACCAGACATCAACGTCACAATAAAGATTCTGTTACCTGTTACAGAATGGGTGATCATGTTGTATTCTCCCCAACCGGTATCAAACGGATCTTGAGGATCGGCATCTTGATCAAATGCTCCAGTTTCCCAAGAAGTTTCGCTGTTATGCAGAGCTTCCCATTGCATTCCGGTAGTATCTACCGAGTTCCAATCCGTTCCGTTGGGATATACGAATACTTCAGTTCCAATGTGTCCGTTGGATCGTATTGAAGAGCCCAAACCGCTCAATTCAAAAGCGAGATCCCAGTCCATATTATCGACATTGGCCACCTCCCCGGAATTCAAGTTGTAATACGATTCATGTGTTCTCCCAGCTTGCATCGTGATGGAATCTTCCACCTGAGCCATTGAGGAGTATGCGGCGCTAAAGTAAAGAGCTGCAAAAAAGTACTTTGTCATGATTTCTGATCTTTTATTATTGCACAAATGATTTGATTGTTGCGTCCACCTTTTTCGGTTTTGTCGATTTTGGATCCATGTCGAAGAGGATTTCGTAAAGGGCTTTCCCGTCTACTTTATGCGCCAGTTCCACGTTTTGATTGCTCTCGAAAATTTCATCCCAAGAATCACGTACTGCCGACCAGAACTCATGGTTTTCCGCCCACCAATCTTGTGCCGCTTGACATTTAAAGTCGGCCACTTTCGTATAAGTGTTGTATCCTTTTTCTTCGGCTAGGATTACATCTTCTTTACCTTCTGCTCGAATTACCTTTTGATTGTCTTGATCGTGAATCCAACCGTCTTTTGTGATTTCATGACGATTACCGCGAACGGTCACATTATAGTCGCTTCGTTGTGTATATTCACGGCGTGGAAGCGGAGCATCGGTTGTGTTCTCCCAATAGCTTTTCCCGTCCACGTGCACCCAACTAGCGGAACCTTCATAGCGTGGACTATCATCCACCTGATATACTTTTTGCGTCCACTGCCCGGCAACTTGGTCTTTGCTAAATTGCTGAAATGTCCATTTGTTGTCGTGATTGTACGTATAGAGATCGGTGTTTTCAAATAGCCAATCCTGCCGCCAGTGTTTGATAATGATAGGATCATTCTCGCTTCCAACGATCAGAAGGTGCTGCATTACAATACGACCTTCTTCATCTTCTACTAATTGTACCCATTCCAAACCGCCACTGTGCTTATCCGGTGATGGCGTGTAAGTTGAGTCATCGCTGTAAGAGAATGTTTCCGAGAAATTGAATTTTACTTCGTAGCATCCACACATGCTTTTGATAGCATTTCTATCCTGATCCATTTTACTGTCTTGAGCGAAACTTGTTCCTGCAATTAGCAGCGCTCCCAGTAGTATTCCTTTTTTCATTTTTGAATTGGTTTTGAATTGTTGTTGGAACAAAACTAAGGCAGGAATGTGAAATGATTAGCATCTTATGTAGAATTAATCTAAATAAAAATAAAAAATACCATGTTTGTGGTATGAGGCCATTTATATTAGTCGCAACCGTTGTTAATAAAGGGATACAGAATACCTTGTTTGTGGTATTGATCTCAAAAAATCCGCTAATATCTTTGTAGGTTGGCTTCTCTCGAGTGCTAAAAGTGCGTAATAAATGTAACCTTGATAGTGGGAAGGGATAAGCGAAAAGAGAGAAGAATATTTCTCCAATATCAACTTTCTTCTGGTTCGATTAAGATCTCGAAGAGATCACTTTGCGTATACCTGTAGTTCTGTTTGTGCTTCTCGCGAACTTTGTGGTTAAAAACACAATATGGACTTCCATAATTTCTCTGAAGAACGTAGTCCCTCATCACACCATCGTCATCTCTCTATTATACTTCTGTCAATAGGCCTTCGGAGAAACACCCGAATATTTTCGAAAGTTATTTCGGAATGCTTTGTCGTCATTGTCCCCAATTCCATACGATAAAGTTAATTCGAAATTGAGCTTAGTGCCAAGTAGCGTCTTTGCTTTTTTGATTGAATAATTTTAAAACTTCTAAGTCGACATCGGCCAATTTATTGATGTACAAACATCCTTTTCCCATTTGCATTTCCCGAGTTTCTTGAGGGTGTCCTCTTCTTTCCCGATATCAAAAGTCAAATAGACAGTGATCTTTGTTTTTATAGCGGCACATCCAACATGAAACCATTCAAATTTTTCTTTCCCGCCTTTTCGAGTATATCAAAATGAAACATAGTGTAGTTGTTACTTCACCATATAAGTTAGTCAAAAAGCTTAGAAAATGTCGCAGATTGAGTTAGAGTGTGAGTGTAGAAGAAAAAACCAGTGTTCGTACCTGGGGAGGGTTCCGATAGCTATCGGAACGAACTCGAATATTTCTGAATAAGCTTGCAGGAAATTTCCGGATAGCGTTTCAGATTTTCAATGTACCTTCTGCTTTTCATTCGTTTAATGTGATTTTCTATTTTTCTAGTTTTCTGATATTTTAAGTCTCCAATTGAGAAGTGCAAAGTCCAGTCCTTAGTTTTGGAAGTATAACTACCCTCAAAGTATCCCTCATAATGCTGAAGCAATCTTTCCTCAAGGTTCAACTTCCAATGTAGAACCTGTTAATTATCCTAGAATAAATAATATAAACAGTGGCCATTACACCTGAAGATACAAAAAAAACCTCTCCGAATTTCGAAGAGGTTTTGTACCTGGGGAGGGAATCGAACCCTCACTCCCGAAGGAATCCCGATTATAATCGGGACGCTTCTACCAGTTCTTTTAGTTTTGATTTAGACTTCCACCCTTTTATCTGAGTTTCTCTGCGCACAGCGGCAGCTCTTTCTTCAAATGTTTCAGTGTAAGCCACCATCCATGGTCGGTAAGCTTTTGTCGATTTCACATACCCGTTATTATGCCGTTCAATTCTATTTTCAAGATTATTGGTTTGCCCAACATAGAATCGATCTTTCGCTTGACTGTACAGGATATAAACGTAGAACATCGGTGTGAATAGTTGAAAAGAAAAAACCAGTGTTCGTAATATCGCTCTCGCTCTCTTACTCACACTGGTTTTTGTACCTGGGGAGGGAATCGAACCCTCACTCCCGAAGGAACTGGATTTTGAATCCAGCGCGTCTACCAGTTCCGCCACCCAGGCATTTTCTCTGATAGAGCGAGGGCAAAGATAGCCATTTTATTAAAATAGCAAAGCACTCACCAAAATATTTGTACTCGGCGGAATCCACCTTTTTTCACTAACATTGTCTCATGGCAAAAACACTCATCAAAAACATCAAAGGATTGGTGCAATGCGGAGAAGATTTACCGCAGATTCGCAAAGGTGCAGACATGAAAAATCTACCCATTTTGGAGGATGCTTTTCTCGCCTTGGAGGATGGTGAAATAATTGCTTACGGGCCAATGTCCGAATGGGGTGGAATTACCGATTGGCGAGATCTAGAAGTTATCGATGCGGAAGGGAAATACGTACTTCCAGCTTTTTGTGATTCGCACACGCACACGGTGTTTGCCAAATCTCGCGAAGAAGAATTCGTCGATCGTATCAATGGACTTTCTTACGAGGAAATTGCCCTGAAAGGCGGTGGGATTTTGAACTCGGCTCGAAGATTGGCAGAAATGTCGGAGGATGATTTGTTTGAAGCTTCAAAAGTGCGAGTGGAGCGATTGATGTCTTACGGAACGGGTGCATTGGAAATAAAATCGGGATATGGACTTTCGGTAGATGCAGAATTAAAGATGCTCCGCGTCATCAAAAGATTGAAAGAGGAATGTCCAATTGCCATCAAAGCGACTTTCTTGGGAGCGCATGCTTTTCCAACCGAATACAAAGAGAACCACAGAGGGTATATCGACTTGATTATAAACGAAATGCTTCCGAAAATCGCAGAGGAAGGACTGGCAGATTACATCGATGTTTTCTGTGAACGCAATTATTTCTCTGTGGAGGAAATGGCGGAAATTTTAGAAGCCGGAATCAATATCGGATTGAAACCGAAGGTGCACGTGAATCAATTTTCAGCCTTGGGAGGAATCGCAAAAGCGGTTGAATTAGGCGCACTTTCCGTGGATCACCTGGAAGAATTAGAAGAGGCGGATATAGTCGCACTGAAATCTGGGAATACCATGCCGACCATTTTACCGAGCTGTTCTCATTTCTTATCAATTCCATTTGGTGATGCGCGTCGTTTGATGGACAACAATCTACCTGTTGCTTTGGCAAGCGATTTCAATCCGGGATCAACACCGAGTGGAAACCTGAGTTTTGTGTGGTCTCTGGCTTGCGTCAAGATGAAAATGAACCCGGAGGAAGCGCTGAATGCACTTACCATCAATGCCGCTTATGCCATGGATTTATCCGAAACTCACGGCACCATTTCACTTGGTAAAAAAACACCGGTGATTCTTACCAAAGAAATCCCAAATTTGGCGTATATTCCCTATGCATTTGGAGATCAGCTTATTGAACGGCTCATTTTTTGATGCAACCCAAATGCTATGAATAATAAGTTCATCCTTCTCATCTTCATTTTGTTCGCTGGAACCACGTTCGGACAGCAAGAACACTATGCATTGTTGTGGGAAGTGACGGCAAAAAATGGCACAAAATCCTATCTGTTTGGGAGCATGCATTCCAACGACAAGCGCTTGTTCCAATTGCCGGATAGTGTCTACGTAGCATTGGATAGAGCAGAGGTCATCTCTTTGGAAACGGATATCTTCTCCATTTTCGAAACGTTTGATGGGAGAAAAGGAAACGTAAAACTCAAGTTCGATAGCGAAGGAAAGCCTTACACCAATAATGCGCGCGCGAGTAAATCGGCCTACGGTGACGAGGACGGAATGCCGCAATTTCTGGATGCTTATTTCCAACAATATTCCTATAACGCTGGTAAAGAATTTTATCCGTTAGAGTCCATCGAATTTCAATTGAATGCCGTTTCGGAAGTATTCGATTATTCGGCCTACGATCTGGAAGAAGGAAATTTTGGAGCGCTGTTATCCAGTAAGGAAGAAATGGTCGACTTGTATTTGGAAGGCGACATCTACAGCCTCAATGATTTCATCAAGACTTCATTATCAATCGTGCCAAGTTATTACCAAACACTCATCACCGATCGAAATGTCGGAATGGTGGATTCCTTGGAAACAGTGCTTACTGAAAAGTCTGTTTTTTGCGCGGTAGGCGCAGGACATTTGGCAGGCGAGAAAGGGATCATTAGTCTACTTTTGAGTCGAGGGTATAAAGTGCGAAAAATTGATGCGACGTACAGCGAATTCAAAACTTCAGAGGAGAAAGCCGTGAAGGCATTGCGATCCTATCCGTATTCTGTCGATTCGTTGGGACTTGTAATTTCCTTCCCGGGCAAACCTCAGGAATTAGGATTATACGATACACAACATGTAAACTGCATCTATCGAGAATTAGGTCAGGGAAATTCATACTCCGTTGAGGTGTACGATCGACTCAATATCGATTCTTGGGAAGATGCGGCAGCCGAATATTTACCGAGTCCTGAAGAAAGTCCTTACCAGAAAATTGAGTTGTCAAACGGAGGTGAAGCCATTCAAGGATTAGGACAAGAATATTGGGACAAATCCATGATCTGGATGCGCGTTTTATTGACCGAGGAATATGTGATCGTTCTCAAAGCATCTGGTGGAAATAAATTCATGAATTCCCCACGTGCCTTTCGCTTTTTTGATACGTTGCGAATGAAGTAGAATTGGATTAATTAGACATGTTGGATCGCTGCACTTTTGGACAGTCCAACTATCCGTCCATCCAATTTATCTAATCCGTCTAACATTCCAGCTTATTCAGATAAAACGCAAATTTCAATAGTAAAAAGCGATAATTAGTACAAAAAAGCTATCTTCGACTCAAAACAACAACATGATAGAACGCGGTATTCACGCGGCAGTTTCCAAAGCCTTTTCCGAAAGCAAACTGGTACTTATTGAAGGCCCGAAAGGAGCCGGAAAACAAACCTTAATTGGAAAGGTATTGGAGTTAAAATCCATGTCCTTTGCCTTGATCGATTTGTCTCAGAAATCCGTCCGAAAATCGGTAGAAGAAAACCCAGAGCAATTGGCCGAATACGATGAACCTTTCTTAATTCTTCGACAGGCGCAATTTCTTTCCAATTTGCAATCCATTTTGGAAATGACGCTTACGGGAAAATTGAAAGCGACCTTAATTGTCACGTGTTCGTATCCGCCCATGATGGATCCAGAATTACGCGAAGCGTTGGAAATCGAAGGCATGTTGTTTTCGTTGTATGCGCCATCGTTCAGTGAGGCGGCCCATCACTTCGGTTTGAATCACGAAATTGATTTGATGGAAGAACGTTTGATCTTTGGAAATTACCCGAAAGTATTGAGTGATTTGGATAACGCATCGACCCATCTATCTGAGATGATTGACGACGTTCTACAGACCCAACTCGGAGCTAAAGACCGTGTTAACAAAGCGGACAAGTTGATGAAAATGTTGAAGATTCTGGCTTTTCAATGCGGAGATCCTATTTCTTACAATGATATCGCGCAACGCTGTGGAGTTGACAATGAAACTATCGAACGCTACATCGATTTGTTCGAGAAGGCATTCTTACTCATCCGCCTGCCATCTTTTCACAACGGACACCGTTACGAATTGAAGAAAACGCACTGCATTTATTTCCAGGATAACGGGATTCGAAATGCTTTAATTCAAAATTTCCATGAGCCTGAATTCCGCAACGATTTGGATGCACTATGGCGCAATTATATGATTTCGGAACGTGTCAAATGGCTCCGAACGCATCGAATTAAAAAAGATCTGTACTTCTGGAGAACCCACACCCGCCAGCAAATGGATTTCATTGAAAAAGGATCGGATACCTTGATGGCATATAAGGCAGATCCGTCGATGTTCAGTTATGCGTCACGCAAAAAAGTCCGAATTCCGAAGTCGTTCGAAGGATGTTATCCAGAGGCGAAAACATCGGTACTCAATAAGACAACGTATTGGAATTTTCTCACACGTAGATCGTAAATGACATTTGTTCAGTACATAGCGCATTATTTGGAAGAGAAGGAATTAGACCTCGCTCACGTGACACTTGTGTTGCCCTCCGAACGGATACGAAAATTTGTTTCGGTTGCCTTGGTGGAGGCAGCTGGCAAACCCATTTTGGCGCCTGAGATGATCACGATGGATCGATGGGTGCGCGGATTGTCCAAACGTACCGTTATAGATTCCACAAGAACTTTGTTATCCCTTTTCGAGATTCAGTTAGATCAAGCAAAAACGGAAGAAGATCGATCGTTTGAAGAGTTTCTGAATTGGGGAAATATCCTGCTTTCTGATTTCAATGAGATTGATCGTTACTTGTTGGATGCGAAGCAAGTATTCCGAAATCTAGCCGACATCAAAGAGATTGAAAACTGGAGCTTTGGTCAGCAAGAATTAACAGCGAGTCAGAAGCGATTTATGGAGTTCTGGGATCGATTGCCCGGTTATTATTACGCGCTGAATCAAAAGCTGGACGCTAATGAACAATGTTACATGGGGAGTGCCTACAAGGCATTGGCCGAAGACATCCAACCGGCTTTTGCCGATGACAAGGAACGTCATTTCGTATTCGCGGGATTCAACGCGCTTTCCAAAGCTGAGATGAGCATCATTCGCCAGTTGGTGCGTTATGGACGAGGACATTTCGTATTGGACGCTGATCGCTTTTACTACGACAAGAAAACGCACGAAGCCGGAACTTTCTTACGAGATATTTCTCAATACCTAGAGGAACCAAAATTAACGCGGGTTCAGGATGTTTTAGCATCGAAAGCGATGGATGTGAACATTATTGAATCGGTGCAGAAAACCGGTCAGGTGAAAGTAGCGGCAACGGCTTTGGCGACATTATCCAAGGAGGAATTGAACGATACGCTCCTGCTTTTAGCGGATGAATCTTTGATTGCTCCAATGGTCAAAAATTTACCAAAATCGATTGGTAAAGCAAACATTTCCCTCGGACTTCCGATCCGCAATACAGCCATCAAAACGTGGGTGGATTTGGTGTTCGGAATTCAGGAAAACAAAGCACGATTCAGAACACAGGCCATCTACTTTCAAGATTTACAAGCCTTCTGGAATCATCCTTTGGTACAAGCCGTTTGCTCCGATGAAGAAAAAGCCGAACAGCTCAAACTGGAGCATGAGATTATCGAACGCAATCGAATTTTTCTAAACAGCGATTCCATCGAATTACGAGGTATCGCCAAAGACCTCTTGCAACTCATAACCTCCGATTGGAGCGGAAATTGGAATAATGCATTGGCACTGTTCCGAGATATGAATCAGCGATTATATGGCGGATTAACGGACACCATGGCCTTCGAAAGAGCGATGTTGCAATGTTTTGATGGTGCACTGATGGAAATGGAAAACTTAGTCAATGAAGGACTTCCACAAATGCAATTGAAAAGCTTCCGTTTGTTGTTCCAACAGCATTGGTCGAAGAAGAGTATCGCGTATCACGGAAACCCGACAGACGGCTTGCAGATTATGGGGATGTTGGAGACGCGTGGTTTGGATTTCAAACGCATTATTTGTTTGGGAATGAATGAAGGAATGCTGCCACCTACCAATCCGATTCAGACCTTAATCCCGATGGATTTACGCCGTTACCTGGAATTGCCAACTCCGAGGGAAAAGCAAGGAATTTTCGCACATCATTTTTACCGATTACTCCACGATTGCGAAGATCTTTTGGTTACCTATACTAGTGCGGACGAATCCATCGGAAGCAACGAGCCAAGTCGCTATTTGATGCAATTGGAGATGGAATTGGCGAGGGTAAATCCGAATATGAATGTCAACAAGCGCATTTATTCCCTCAAAGCGGAGAAGGAGGAATTGCATCGTGAAATTGAAAAGACGCCAGAACTCATTTCCCGCTTGGATGAACTGTTCGAAGCATCGACTTCGGCTTCCATGTTGAAGAAGTATCTGACCTGCCCGCTTGATTTTTATTTCCGATACGTCATGGATTTTGGCGAGGCATCGGCGGTGGAAGAGGAAGTGGAGCACAGCACGTTCGGAACCTTCATTCACAATACCCTGGAGGAGCTCTATCAACCATTCGCCGGATCAGGTAAGAACATCACGTCCTTTGATATTGAGAAGATGCTCAAGGAGTATCCGCTGGTATTGCACGCCGAGTTCATGAAACATTTCAATCAGCAGGAATCGGCGTTTATGAAGGGGAAAAATCTTCTCTCCTATAAAATGGCCATGGAATTAACAGAACGATTCCTGAAATCTGAAGTGTCCTTCATCTCTCAACAAACCGAATTGGTATATATCGAAGCACTCGAGAAAGAATACGAATCGACCATTAGCGTCAATATTGGCGGGACTGAAAAGAAAGTGCGTTTGCGCGGAATTATTGATCGCGTAGACCGAATCGGAGATCGTGTGCGTATTGTAGATTACAAGACAGGTCGCGTGCAGAAAACTGACGTTGAAACTCGAAGAAATGATTCCGAAGCGGTAGAATTTGTAGAGACCATGGCGAATAAGAAGCACGTACTCCAGCTCCTACAATACGCGTTTTTGTATCAACAAAACGAAGGAAAGTTGGCCGATCCAACAATTATTTCACTCGTTTCCGGTAAAAGCGAGCCGTTTTATTTAGATACAAAGGCGGTGGAACTGAACGACGCCGTTTCTGCTTTCCCTGAATACTTGCAAACCATTTTAGAACAGGTGTACGACACTTCGGTTCCTTTCAAACACATCGATTCCGGTTTTATTTCCTTCTGTAAGTATTGTTAACTAGCACCCTCTAATTGGGTATAATACATCTACCCGGGTAATTTTTTAACAGATATTTTGTTTAACAAATTTCATTAATCGTTAAACATTTTATACCTTGGTCTTGTAATTAGCACAAATGGCGTACAAAACAGCAATCATTCGAAAGGAACATTTTAATGCAGCACATCGCTTGCATAATCCGCATTGGAGTGATGAAAAGAACCGCGAAATCTTCGGTAAATGCAACAATCCAAATTACCACGGACACAACTACGATCTTGAGGTGAAAGTGATTGGATTTATCGATGAGGACTCGGGATACGTCATGGATGCTAAAATTTTAAAGAACTTGATTCGGGAGCTCGTAGTGGAGAAGTTCGATCACAAAAATTTGAACCTGGATACAGAGGAATTCAAGAATGTAAATCCGACGGCAGAGAACATAGCTAAGGTAATTTTTGAATTGTTGAGAGGAGCGTTACCCGATGAACTTGAATTAAAAGTAAAACTGTATGAAACTGAACGAAACATTGTTGAATATCCCGCAGGTTGACGGCACAAGTGCCTTGAGCGGGAGTGGATACACGATTGAGGAGATTGGAGATCAACATATCGGGACGTCATTAGAAACACCGATGCGCGAGGATGCCTTCGCGCTATCAAATGAAGAAAAAAAGGCAATCATTGCTGAGAAATTCCGCGATATCATGGAGACCTTGGGACTGGATCTCACGGACGATTCCCTTCGCGGAACTCCAGATCGTGTTGCCAAAATGTATGTAGAGGAAATCTTCTCTGGATTGGACGATCGAAACAAGCCGAAAGTGGCGTTGTTCGACAACAAATACAAGTACAATGAGATGCTTGTTGAGAAGGATATCACCTTATTTTCTAACTGCGAACATCACTTCGTGCCAATCATTGGTAGAGCATATGTAGCCTACATCTCCAATGGAAAAGTAATCGGACTTTCCAAGTTGAATCGCATTGTACGTCATTTTGCAAAGCGCCCTCAAGTGCAGGAGCGATTGACCAATCAAATTGCGAATGAATTGAAGGAGATTTTGGGTACAGAAGATGTTGCTATAGTGATTAACGCCGAGCACTTATGTGTGGCATCGCGCGGAATCGAAGACACAAATTCCGCAACGGTAACTGCCTTTTATGGTGGTAAATTCCAGGACAAGGCAACGAAAAGAGAATTTTTGGATTACATCCGGATGGAATGAGTTAAATCCAGCAGTGGAGGATCATTCACCGGAACAAAATAGATGAGTTATGGTGTATCGTTTCAGATTTAGAAGTCGGATTGATGAGCTTTCCGATCGTTATGAAGCTTTAGTGCGAGATGCGCAATTGTTACGAATTCAAAATCCTCCCGCCTCCAAGGCAAAATTATTAAAGGCAAAGCATCTTCAGGAACAGATTGAGGAGTTGAAAGTAGCTTACTTAAATTGATTGGTATGCGAGTGAATAGGAAATCCATTGAAGACATGCACCGGGTTCGAAGATTGAACCTAATTAACGGGGTTACAGGTATTAAACCGGCTAATTTGATCGGAACGTTTTCTCTAAAGTATGGTAGTAACGTAAGTATTTTTAGTTCGGTGGTGCATCTAGGAAGCAATCCGCCATTATTAGGGTTCATTCTTCGACCGACAGGCGAGGTCAACAGAAACACCTATGATAATATCAAGGAGACTGGATATTACACTATCAATCATGTACACGAGACGATCGCAGAGAAATCACATTATACCTCCGCTAAGTTCGATCATGGTGAGTCGGAATTTGAGCGTTGCGGTCTAACGGAAGAGTACCTCTACGATTTCGCTGCACCTTTTGTTCAGGAGAGTTATGTGAAGATCGGGATGAAGTTCAAAGAAGAGATTCTAATTGAAGCCAATGATACCCGAATGATAATCGGTGAAATTCAGGAAATCATCTTGCCAGATGATAGCGTAGATGACAAAGGATACATTCGATTGGATAAAATATTTGATGTCGGAATCGGCGGTTTGAATAATTATTATAGCCTGAAGCGCATCGCAACGTATCCGTATGCTAGGGTCAATGAAGTGCCACCGTTCGGACAGGCACAAATTAAAAAAAAGAGAAGTATGAAAGCAAGATTGTATGTGTCGGGGATTTTGAGCGGAGTGTTTTTTCTTCTGCTTTCACTGACTTGGGTAATGCCCAATTCGAATAATGCCAACGTGACCATCCCAGCTGGATAGGAATTTGTATTGGGAGAATATCAGGAATCGTCTTACAAGGCGAAGTTGAACAACACGAGTAATAAGTCAATGCAGGTGAGTGTCGTGGACAAAGAATTCAACGAGCAAACGCAGGGATTTGGATTGGATGGCAAAGGCGAGGCTACCGTTTACGTTAGTGCGAATGAAATTGTCCTTTTGAAGAACCCGAATGATAAGAAGATCTTGGTGAAAGTGAAGTTGAGCAAGACGGTGGAAGGGACGCGATATCAGGAGATCGGGGCTTTTGAGGAATAATGCATCTTAATCAAGCTTCAATGTTGGAATGTCGGCATTTCCCGACGTAAAAACATTCGGATATTTTGGAATTCCCAAAAATTCTGCTGAACCTAAAAAGAAAAGGAGCGATCAAAAACCGCCCCTTTCTATCTACTACGAACTAATAATTGCTTTGTTCCTTCAACAATTGGAACGCATCAACGTAAACCTGTAACTGATCCACTACTGCAAGCAACTCAGAAGGTGTGGCATCCGGGAACAAGTTTTGTAGCTGTGATATTGCGCTTTCAAGAGCCACCTTAGCAGCGTCGTTATTCCCCGATTCAAACGAATTCGACATCTGTTTCAACGATTGATTTGCGATTGCGACGGCCAAAACTTTCTTATGCTCCATATCGATGGCCATATCCAGTTCACCCGTGGCGTCCGTCCATTCAGGCGAAATTTTCTTTTCAATCTTTACCGCTTTATTCGTGACCGGATCGGTGTACTCAAGCGTTACTACCACCTTTTCATTTATGATCGCTTTGGTCGGATTGATAAGGTCGAACTTGATCAACGCCATTTGACTCAACCCAGGGAAAAGATGCGGAATCTGCACATTCATTTTTCCAGGCGTTACTTTTTCGTTGGCGTATCCATACAATTGGCGGTAAACAATTTTGTCGTTGTAACGAACGGTTAACGTTGCCTCTTTCGCCATGGGATACAAGATGCTTTCCAATTCACGCTGGAACACTTCTTCGATTCCCTCTGATGTCGAAGCGAGGTGCAACAATCCTCCTCCCGCAGATGCCAATAAGGACAACAATTCCTGATTGTAGCCAATTCCAACACCTACGCACGAAAGTTCGACGCCACTAGCAATGTGCTTTTTCGCTTCGGCAATGATTTCCTCTGGAGGCGTACTTCCGTAACCATCCGTCAATAGAATTACACGATCAATAGAATTCGCAGTTTTGAGTTTTTTCACCTCCTCGAATCCTTTTACCATTCCGGAATAGATGTTTGTTCCTCCTCCCGCTTGAATGGCATGAATGATATCGATAACTGCCTTTTTATTTCGCAACTTCGATGCAGGAACAGCAACGCGCGAGTCACCATCGAAAACCACAATTGAGACCATATCGTCGGTATGCAATTGCTCCACAAACTTGATCAACGATTCCTTCAATTGCCCAATGCGATCTTCACCCGACATCGATCCACTTTTATCGATTACGAAGCAAACGTTCAAAGGATCTGGTGATTTTCGATTCATTTTCGATTTCACGCGCATTCCAACTTCTAACAGAGCTTCCTTGGAATTCTCATTGAACTTATTCCCCCATTTCAGTTGGAAATCGACATCGTTTACAGTCGGTTCAGGGAATTGCGCATGTACGAAACTATGCATATCGTATTCCACCAATTCGTCAACACCGGGAATGAATTCTTCAATATTGGCCAAGCGAGGATCTACGATATAATTCACGCCCATATTCTGGAAAGCGATTCCTTTCACCTTCGATAAATCGATGAAATCGGCGCTGCGCTGGTACTTGAAATCTACCGCGTATTGAGCACGAATGGGAAGCATGAAGGTTACTTCGCCTTGATCGTTCGTCTTTGCTTTATACACCTTATTCGATTTAAGCATACGAACGTAAACATCCTCGTCGATCGCTTTGTTGTAGTCCTTACGAACTTTCAGTTTCACTCTAGCATGAGAAGAACTGGGCTTCGTACCTTCTGGAACATTTTGAACGATAAATCGATCGTCTTTCTTCTCCGTAAATGTGCGAGGCTGATACATGATATGCATCGATTGTTTCATCGCGCGTGATCCAAGATCTACGTACTTAAGAGATTCAACGCCGTCTACATCAATTTCATAATTCTGATTGATTGGAAGTTTGAAAACTGCTTTTCCAGCTCCATCGGTTTTGGAAATGTATTTCGTTGCTGTTTCAAAACAAACGAGGGCCACTTCTACTTTAGAATAACTTTTTCGTTGCTGATCTTGAAGAACGAGGGTCAATACAGTCTCCGTTGTGGTCGGCTTTTCAGCTGAAGTTAATCGTGTTTGATCTACCTCTGTAAATGAAATCGTTCTTCGATCGGGAAGTTTTTGATTTTCACGTTCCCACGCAACGGGATCGTACGTCATGGTGCGATTTCCGCGGCCTCCATATGAGACATCAATTTCGATACAGTTGCGCATTTCTCCAACCGATCCGAGCCAAATTTTTCCGTGATCAAAAGTGAGGGAAAGTTCTCCGCTGGAGTTGGTTTTGAAAACAAGTCGTTCGAAAGTTTCAGTCTCAACGAAGACAACTTCCCTTCCTGAGTCGGGTTGACCTTTGGTGTTTGTGAGGCGTAGTTCGTAAGAAAATTCGGGTTGGTCTTGGGCGATGTTCACAAAGGGTAATAGCAGGAAAGCCCCTGTGATGAGTGAGTAAAATAATGCTTGCATAATAAATTCTGGTTTCCCTCATAATGCATCGAAAGAAAATCGGTTACAAGTAAAACCTTGAATATGAGCACGCACGTTGAGCGTAGTTGAGATGTCATTGGAGTCAGAATCCGCTTTCATGGCGCCTTAGCGGAAAAGTTTTCGAGCACAAAAAAACCTGAAAAGAACTCGATGACTTAAGTCCGAGGTAGGAGCTCTTTTCAGGTACCTGCAAGGAAAATAAAACCAAATATTGAATAAACCAGAATTTCAATATTCACTACTAAGACGCACCTGTTTGAAAAAAGGTTGGCGCAAAACGAAAAAAATTTAGAATGATTCTAAGTAAGAAGGCTCAATCCCTTGATTTTACTGGGATTAACGTTGTTTGAAAAAAATGAAAAAAGTAAGTTTTTTAACCACGAAGGCACAAAGACACGAGCAAATCGGACTGGCGTAACAGATAACTGAGGACACTAGATTATGACATCGTCATAATCCCTTGCGTACCTCTTTACA
This sequence comes from Fluviicola sp. XM-24bin1, assembly GCA_003149635.1. Lineage (GTDB taxonomy): Bacteria > Bacteroidota > Bacteroidia > Flavobacteriales_D > Crocinitomicaceae > UBA4466. Next base: position 102,724 of record QCWI01000002.1, on the reverse strand, counting down.
ATCTAGTTCAATGAAATGCTTCGCGATCTTTGCCTCTTTGCGGTCGCTAATATACGTTGGGCTTCGATAAAGTATCCAGTAAATTTTATTAAGAAGAGAATGAGAGTGATGAACTCAATCTATCCCAAAAACAAATTCAGGAAAACAAAAAAACCGGTCGCTGAGGTTCTCGAAGCGCCGGTTTTCAATGTCGTTTGAAAAGATTTCCTAGTACAGCTCCAATTTCAATGCTGTGCGGTAATCTTTAATTTCTTCGCGGTTGATTTTATGATCTGCCTTTTTTAGCAAATTCATCAAATACAAGAAGTTCTCGGTATCCTCAATTTCAATTGGGTATTCATTTTCTTCTTCGTCCTCTTCGAACTGTGCTTGAATATCAAATGCATTGTTCTCGCCAAGATACTCGTAGCTCAGGCGCAATACCTTTGTTACCAAAGGATCTTGCTCCTTCAAAGCATACTCACGAAGTTCCTTCAAATTATCGATCAAATTGTCAGCGGAAAGACCTTCTTTTTCCACGCTTGCAATGATCGCTTCGAGTTTTTTATTAGCTGCTTCGAGTTTCATAATCTAGTTAATGCGGATGATACCTTTTATCTACTTCGCAGACAAAAGTAATTAACTTACTCCAATATCGACAAACGCTCGGCGAACATTTTATAAAAAGCGCATTGTGAATGGGGAAAGTTAAATGAAATCGTACTTTTGTTACGAAGATCAGCCCTATAAAAATGGATCTATTATTGAAAGGCGTTGCTACCGGACTTTTGCTAAGCATTATGGTTGGCCCTGTCTTCTTTGTCCTTCTTGAAACCAGTATCCGTAAAGGCGTAAAAGCCGCGCTAGCAGTAGACCTTGGAGTTTTAATCTCCGATATTGTCTACATCATTATTGCGTTCGTGTTTTTCAAGCAAGTAGCCGATCTCGCTGAAGGAAACGACAATTCCATTCTTCGTTTGGTCGGAGGAACCTTGTTTTTAGTCTATGGAGTGTACACTTTTTTCAAAAAAGTGAAAAAAAGTGAGGCCTCGAAAGAATTTGAGGTAGTTCCGAACGCCGCCGGGTATATCATTTTGGCTTTGAAAGGATTTTTGTTGAACATGATGAATCCACTAGTGGTGTTCTATTGGTTCTCGGTGATGACGCTCGGTGCAGGAGAAGGAAGCAATCAAGATGCGTCGATGATCCTCTATCTGACATACATCCTAGTGACGTTCTTCTCAATCGATTTTCTGAAAATTCTCGGTGCTAAACGACTTCGATCATTAGTGACTCCACGATTGCTCATGGGACTGAATCGAATGGTTGGCCTCGTTTTTGTCGGGTTTGGGTTGGTACTGGTCACCCAAGGAATCATCGGATTGGTAACCAAGTAATGCATTGAAGTTATAGTTAGTAAACAATATCCTTTGAAACAAATACTCTTCATATTCGCAATTTTGATGGCTTTCGGAAGCCAAGCTCAGGACATTGAGATTAGTCGATACAACCTGACGAAATCCAAGCGTACGTTCTGGGATTACGAAAAAAAGCACGTGCTTTCCCGTGGAAAATACTACAAGGATAGTACCTGTAATGACGAGGCATGCGAAACTACTGATGAGCACGGAAAATGGGAGTACTACACTCGAAGTGGCGAGGTGGAAGAAGTGCGCAACTATTACAAAGGAATGTTGTTCGGAAAGGTTACTCAATACTACGATAACGGCGATAAAAAAACAGAGGGCTTTTTCCGTTGGAACCGACAAGACAGCATTTACACAGAATGGTACGAAAACGGTCAAGTCAAAGTAAAGGGAGAATACGACATGGATGTTCCCGTGGGGCGTTGGGAGTACTATTACCGCGATGGACACTTGAAATCGGTGGAAGAGGTCAAAGGTGAAGACAATTACCTTTGGGAGTATTATTATCCAGATTCATTACATACCCAAGCCGTAAAAGACGGGAACGGCGAAATGGCCGATTATTATACAACTGGAACCACCAAGGAATGGTACAATTACAAAGACGGTCTCAAACACGGTGAATTCATAGAATACAGTATTTACGGGTATCCAACGCTTAAAGGAAGTTTCAAGAACGGAAACAAAGACGGAAAGTGGGAGTTCTTTTACTACACCGGAGATAAAGAAAAAATCAGCCATTACGAAGACGGCGTTCTGAATGGTGATTACCAATATTTCTATGACAACGGACAAGTGAACGTTGAAGGGAAATACAAAAACGGAATAAAGGAAGGCAAATGGACTTGGTACACCAACAAAGGTGACCGAGACATGGAAGGAACCTTCACCGAGGGAGAGCAAGACGGAAAATGGGTGTATTGGTATCCAACCGGAGAGCTTTCGTATTACGCGCAATACGACATGGGCGATCGTGTTGGCGAATGGACGTACTATTATAAAAACGGACAAGAGTTCAAAAAAGGAACCTTTGCCGAGGATGAGAAAAACGGTACGTGGAGAACGTGGTACGAAGACGGAACCTTGCTAATGGAAGGTGATTACGTCGATGGAAAAGAAAACGGTGAATGGAAGAACTACTGGGAATCCGGAGATTTGAAAAACAAAGCGACGTTTTCTAATGGAAACCTGGACGGTGAGTGGAATTCATTCTACACTAATGGAAAGCCTTTGGTTCAGGGAGAATACAAAGACAATCAAAAAGTGGGTGAATGGCGTGAGTACTTTGAAAACGGTCGTTTGAAAGATCTCGTCACGTACAAACTGTTTAAGAAGAAGAACAAGTTCAACGATAAAATCATGAGTGATCGTGTTCACATGGAAAGCAAAGAGCATGGCCCGGCGGAAAGCTATTCTGCAGAAGATTACAAACTCACAGAGAAAGGTGAATACAAGGAAGGCGAAAAAGACGGTGAATGGATTGCCTACCATCCAGGAGGACGTCTTCCTGCAGTAATTTCAAATTACAAGAATGGGAAACTCCACGGTTCGATGAAGCAGTACAGTCGACGTGGTAAACTTCTTCAGGAAATGGATTACAAAGATGGACTCAAGCACGGAAAGTTCATCATCTACGACAAACGCGGTCGTGTGCTTCAGGAGCGTGAATATGCCTACGGAATGCAGGTCATCGAAGGGCAAACGAACCAACCGGGATCGTTTACTCCAGGGCGTTAAAAAACGAACGCTGAGGCTTTTATCTTTCGATAATAAGGGTGGATATTTTACTGAACGTTAATCAAAATCATCAGAAAATTCATCTATCTCCGGGAGGATATTACATACTAATTGTTGGTGGTTATTACATAGAAGAACATAGTTTTTCGGTTTCATTGATTGATGTTCGTAGTAACGAAAAGATTTCGGTTAAGAGGGCAAAAAGGTTATGGACAACAAGTATTGGTTTTGGGAAAAGGGCTAAATATTTCTATTACATTGATGTTGAAAATGCAGGAGAATACGCAGTGAATTTCTCCAATCCGCAATCTTTAGTCGTCTACAGGTATTTGCTATGGATTTATCGAATGCTCTCTAGTCCGGTTGATAATTCATTGATAGAAATTGCAATTCGTAAAAACGGGTAGTTGATTTTCAATTATTAATTCGTTTTGTCGGTGTTTAGTCCAAGGTCTATCTAATTTTTTTGCGTCTTTTTTTAACTTATACGTCTTTAAATAGAAAATGGAGTTAACGGAGCGCATATGGTCTGATTTTAATGAAAGACTTTTGGGATTCATCAAAAAAAACGAGTTTCCAATTAGGTCTTGGCGGAAGACATTCTTCAGGATGTTTTTATGAAGATCCATAAGAATATCGCATCGCTGAAAGATGAGAAGAAAATTGCCTCGTGGGTGTACAACATAACGCGCAATACCATCATCGATTCGTATCGCAAAAGTCATCTAAAAGGTACCGAGTTACCCATCGACGATTTGCTCCCTGAAAAGATCGATGAGGTCTCAACAGACTTTTCAAAATGCCTGATTCCTTTTATCAATCAATTGAAAGAATCGGATCGGGACGTATTACTGAAAACGACTTTCGGCGAAATGAGTCAGAAAGAATATGCACGATTAAATAATCTCTCTTATTCTGCGGTAAAATCCCGCGTCCAAAGGGCTAGAGAAAAATTGAGAGCGGCATTTGAAGGTTGTTGTGATATCGAATCGGATGTCTACGGGAACATTATTTCTCACGTTTGCAAGAAAAAGAATTGCTGATTTTGCGTCCCTTTTGAAATCTCCCGTCTCTAAAAGTGAAAGAAATATTCATTAAAAATACAAAGAGATGGAAAAGAACAATCAATGTTGCCAACCAAGCGAAGGTCAAAACACATGTAACTGCACATGCACATGTAATTGCTCTTGTTGCTAGTGGCAAGTAGAAACGAACAAAGCGACTCAATTCAATTGGGTCGTTTTTTTATTTATAGCTGTTCAGAATTGCTACTTTTGGCGCATGCGCCTCTTTATACTATTCATTGTATTTCAAATGACCGCAGGAGTGGTCTTCTCACAGCATTTTAACTCTCATTTCGATAGAGAATATTTCCAAAAACAACGCTTTGCGCATCGTGGCGGTTTTGCCAATGGGCCTGAGAATACGCTTCAGACGATCACAAACAATGTCCGAAATGGAATCAATGCGATTGAAGTCGATGTGCACCTCACGAAAGACGATCAACTGGTGCTGTTCCATGATGATACCATTCATCGTTTGTTAGATACAGAGGCGAAAACCTTGATCACCGAAATGACGCTGGCAGAAATCAAGGCGATTCCGTTGAGAGATTCGTCGCAAGGAGTTCAATATGTATGTACCTTATCAGAATTGGTGGATACGCTCGGCGCCATGATTCCCGAATTGGACGCCGAAGGGTTTTTACTGGAGCTGGATTTCAAGCCGAATGGTGAATCCATGACCCGAGGCGTTGACGCTTTATTCGCCCTGCTGAAACCGCGCTTGGAACAATTCGGTGAGGGCTTGTATGATTACTTTTTCGTTTCCAGTTTCTTTCCGGGCGTACTGAAGGAAATCGAAAAAAGAGACCCAAAAATCGTCAAGGCTTATGCGATCAATCATGCGCCTCCATACAAAAAGTTTAAGGCGAAAATTGGAGTGTTTTTGGCTCCGATAATAGTGAAGCGCGTGAGTGCAGAAATCATTGAACCGAACCTGTGCATGGTATCAGAACGATTTGTCAAAAAGTGGGGAGCATCGAAACGCGACAAACTCATCAACACTTATACCGCTAATACCAAAGGCGAAAAAGACTATTTGCATCAATTTCAAATTGCCTACACAACGGATTGTCCGAATGATTGCTGCCTGCATGATCCAAATGATCCTTACATCATCCCGACTCGCTGGTGCAAAGACTGCGACGATTGCAAGGACTGCAAATAAGAGGTGAATTTATCTAAACTCACCTCGAGTTTCGATTAGTTTTTTTTGAATGTTGAAAGAAAGGATTATGCCCAAGTGCCATCGCGAAATGAGGCAGAAATCAAACCCAAACAGAAGGAAGAATCGTAAAATTGGAAAAGTAATTAAGTCTAGCGTCTCTTGATCTAGCGTCTACGTATAGTTTCTTTTCCCTACCTTTAAACAGTCGGGTGTAACAATCAATTAAGAAGGGTTTGAGCAGAAGGAAAGACAGAAAAATATTCTTGGAAACGGATTGGGGACGAATGATCTCCGCCAATTATGTGGTTGATCCCGATTTGATCAAAAAGTACATTCCGAAGGGCACTGAATTAGAGCTTTACAATGATACCTGTTATGTGAGCTTGGTGGCATTTCTTTATTCCAACACCAAGTTGATGAAAGTCCCGGTTCCATTTCATCGGAAGTTTGAAGAGATCAATTTGCGCGTGTACTTAAAGCGTAAAATCGATGAAAATGAATGGCGCTCAGAAGTTGTATTCCCCAAATTGTACTTTCCCAAAAGAGCTGTAAGCATTGTCGCCAATAGCATTTACAAAGAAAATTACGAAACACGTAGAATGCGACACTCCTGGTCGGAAGACGCCGACGCACTGCATACTTCTTACGGAATTAAGAAGCAAGGCTGGCATCAGATTAGCATTGTTACCGGGAAAGAGGCGCAAGCTGTGAAGGAAGATACGCCGGAACATCTGTTCTCAAAACATTATTGGGGCACCGCTCAAATCAACGACAAAAAATGTACAGTGTACGAAGTCGATCGCTCGGAATGGAAGATTTACGAAACGCTAGAAAGTGATGTCTCCTTCGATTTTGGAACTGTCTTCGGCGATGAATTCAGTCATCTATCCAATGCGCAACCGGAATCTGTTCAACTATTCGATGGCTCGCCAGTAACGGTATATCGGAAGGCGGTTTTGTGAGGAAGGAAGAGCTGTGTTGTGATGATAGAAGAGCTGTGTTGGTATAAAGTAGAAGGCTAAAGGCTGAAGGAAAATCATCCTTCTACTTTCTACTTGGAACTTTCCATCTTCTACCAACAATAAGCCCTCCCTAAAACAAGGTCGTTACGTTCGAGCTAAACAACTTAATGGCGATTGACAATAGAATAATTCCGAATACCTTCTTCAGAATAGCAATTCCACCTGGCCCAAGCAAACGTTCGATATGCTTCGTTAGAATCAACACCAAATACACCAATGCGATATTGATGATGATTGCCAGCACGATGTTAATACTCTCGTATTCAGCGCGTAAGGAGATAATCGAAGTCATCGATCCCGCCCCAGCGATAATCGGGAAGGCTAGGGGAACAATACTTGCCGTTTTTCCAGAAGGCTCATCACGAAAGAGTTGAACGCCCAAGATCATCTCCAAGGACATTGCAAACAAGATCAAAGAACCAGCAACCGCAAATGAATTCACATCTACATGAAATAAGTTCAGAATGCTCTCTCCCAAAAAGAGAAAACTGACCATGATCAACAACGATACAATACTCGTACGCAAAGCGTGAATTTCACCCGATTGTTCCTTCAATTTGATGATAATGGGAATCGAACCAACAATATCGATTACCGCAAAAAGTACCATGGTCGCCTTAAACAATTCGACCAAATCGAATCCTCCAAAAAATGCTGTCATGACGTTCTTATTGATTTAGGATTGCCCCGCGAACAACGGTCGGCAAATATGTTTGCTCCAAATAACGGATCTTCCCCTCCAGAGATTCCACAGTATCCTCCGAAGTTAATTTGCAATGAAACTGTGCGATAATTTCTCCCTTATCGAATTCCTCGTTCACGAAATGAATCGTAATTCCAGATTTCGATTCACCGTTGGCAATTACCGCTTCGTGTACGTTTCTTCCATGCATTCCCTTACCACCATAATTTGGCAACAAAGAAGGGTGCAAGTTGATCATTTTACGATCGAAAGCTTGAATTAGTTCAGCTGGAATCAAACGAAGGTATCCTGCCAAAACCACCCAATCAACTTGATGTTCTTGACACAGTTGAACCAGAAAATTACCATCCGCCACTTGCGCATTGTCGAAATGCAAGGTAGCTACCCCCAATTCTTTGGCAGAAGACAAAACTTTTGCCTCGGCTTTGTTACTCAATACGAAAGCAACTTCTACCTGCGCATCTTCCCGAAAAAAGCGGATCAGATTCACAGCGTTACTCCCTGTACCAGAGGCAAATATGGCAATTCGTTTCTTTTGCATGCCGCAAAGGTAGTCATTCGTTGAATCTGCACCCAATTATTCTGAAAGAATGCGCCAATAGATGTTAAACTTCATTTAGTCTTTACTCTTTCTTCTTTCCATCTTTATTCTTCCCCTGACTAAACCGTTTTATAGCAATGACGGGCGTTTCCGATTCGGAGATTGATGAAAAATGGGGTATTTTTGAATAATGAAATTCATTCTCCTTTGCGCTTTTGCACTCCTCGGATTTGCTTCTTTTTCTCAAACCGAAACGGTTAAAATTGTTGCTTACAACGTATTGAATTTTCCAGATGGTCGCGACGATTGTGGAACCAATACGGTCGTTCCGAACAGAGCGGACACCTTACGAAAAGTTTTGAGTTACCTTCAACCCGATATTTTCGTTGCATGTGAAATCCAGACGGAAGCCGGAGCAGATAGCATTCTAACACGTTCTTTAAACGTAAATGGAGTAACGAGTTTCCAATCGGCGCAATGGCACGCCAACGGAAACGGAGGAAATTTGAATAATCAAATGTTCTACAACTCCGACAAACTGATTTTCTACAGTCAAGACGTCATTGGAACCAGCTCTCGCGATATTGATCACTACGTTTTGTATCTGAACGATCCCAATTTGACCACGTTCTACGATACCACTTTCATCGATGTGTACATGTGCCATTTGAAAGCGGGAAACGGCGGTTCGAATGTGACTATCCGAGCTGCGCAAACGCAATTATTGATGGATTACATTGCAACGCAGCCAACCGATCATCACCATTTCGTATGTGGTGACTTGAACGTTTATACATCCAACGAATCGGGATATCAAAATCTTATCACTGGGCCGTTTGCCTTGGTAGATCCGATTAATGAACCAGGAAGTTGGAACAATAACAGTTCGTTCGCGGAAATTCATACGCAATCCACACGCGCTAGCTTAAATTTTGATTGCGGAAGCAAGGGTGGTTCAGACGATCGTTTTGATCAAATTTTAGTGTCTTCCAATGTCATGACGGGCGTCGACAGTGTTCAATACATCAATAATTCCTACGATGCAGTGGGGAACGATGGAAATCATTTCAATACCAACCTATTGAACGCTTCCAGTTCCTCGTATCCCGATTCTGTGGTAAGCGCATTGTATTACATGTCCGACCACTTGCCAGTTGCCATGGAAGTGTTGGTGACGTATCCAACGAGCAACGGATTGGCGCTATATCCAACAGTGCAATCTCCGACGTGTGCGGGAGCCTCAGACGGAGTGGCGACCATCAATGCCAATCAAGGACAACCACCATATACCTATCAATGGGATGCAGCCGCAGGAAATGCGATTACTGCAACCGTAACGGGACTTCCGGGTGGCGTGTATTGCGTTCAGGTCACGGACAATCTGGGGCAGGTTGACAATCACTGCGTGTATGTCGCTGACCCACCAGCAATGGCTTACAGTACCTTCCTCGTTCCCGATACTGATAATTGCAACGGAATTATTTACCTCAATATCTCAGGCGGTGTTCCGCCGTATTCGTATCAATGGAACGATCCGCAATCTCAAACGACCGCCAATGCAACGGATCTCTGCGGAGGAACGTATCAGGTGGTTGTTACGGATGCCGAAGGATGTCAACTAATCGCGGATATCACCGCTCAGACTGTAGGACTAGAAGAAATCTGGAAGGAAAGTATTACAGTCGCTCCCAATCCAACTTCTGGAATGTTGAACATTTCGAGTGCTTCCATTATTTCTCAGGTGGAAGTTTTGGATGTAGCGGGACGTCTGATTACTTCCCAAAAGGCATCTCAATCCGAAGTATCCATGAATTTGGAGCGTCTTAACGCAGGAACGTATTTTCTTTCCATTCACTCAGAGGAGTTCCCGAATCACCCGGCAAGAGTTCGATTTGTGAAGCGATGATTATCGAACAACGATCAACTCCGAGTGAACGGCCGTATCATCTACATTTCTTAGTACACATTGATAAGTGCCGATTCAAGTTTGGAAACATTCAGTTGATCTGAATTTTGAACGTTTTCTTTGGATAGAACTTTGCGCCCGTTCAAGTCGTAAATCTCAACGGTATAGATTTCATTCGACTCCAATTTGACACGGATTTCATTCTCTGCTGGATTGGGAAAAAGCCGGACAGATGCCATCGTATTCTCGTCTATTGAGGCAAAGAACTCACGTACAAAAGGTGGTTCATACGGAGTATCCGTAAGAATGCACAAATACAATTCAACGCAAACGCTATGGGTGGAGTAGACGTCAAAATAGCCCGAATTCCACATGGCCCAAGCGGCGGTTTCCCATTCCGGATGTGACTCATTTTCGTAGCGCGCCACTTTCCAAATGCCATTGAGAAGTGCGTACGTCAAATCCCGAACGCCCAATTGATCGTCAATGATTCCAAGGTTATTAATTTCCCAAGAGAGATTGTCCAACATCGCAAGAACGTAGGGTTTCAATTCTTGTGCTCGTTGAATATCTCCCCGATCTCTAAATGCGACATAGGCATCGGTGATTGCCCAAGCATTCATGGCATTGTACCACGGAAGAGAGTTGTGTCCATCCCAGTTTCTACCCGGAGTTTGTGCGGTCAATGTCAAATCTTGAAACGCAATCGCTGGATTGGTTCCATCGACCAATCCGTCGGTATCGGCATCCATCAATACCGAAGGAAGTAGGTTTTTATCCAGTTTGTAATTGAGTTCATTTCGATAGATCGTGTCATTCGTCCAATTATACATCTGGGCCAATAACAAATGAGCTTTGCCGTGTAATTGTGATTCTTCACAACCTCTTGATTCAGGGCCCATTCCGATGCTTTTACCACGGAATTGCGCGCATCGACTTTTCGGTTCATGTCGAATTGCTGGATCCCCGTTTCAATCATCTGAACGCCAATCCAACCATGATCATAGGCAATGCCCCCATCATAAAAGGACAAGGGATCGTATTGGTCACCAATCAGAAAATTTTCTCCTGCAAACAGACCGTTGTCATGCGCAATGCAATAAGAAGGTATATTGGCACAAACTGCTGAAACCGAAGATCCGACAACGCCGCCAGGATAACAAGGATCGTTCGAAGGCACGTGCACGTATGCATAAACGCCTTCGTGTTGAGGATCGGGTGTAATTACATTGGAGTTGGTGTATTGTTGCGCCATTTGCATCACTGCGATATCATTTAAAACGTCCAGATCCGCTGAATACCCGGCGATTCGAGCGTAATAGGCACCCAGCGCTGAATTGTTCTCATACCGACCGATTCTCGGACAATCGTTTGTGTAGGATTCTATCGCAGGAAGATGTACCGTATTCCAAATATTCCCTACTTCTGCCAGTGTTGGTTGATTGTAATTGGCGGGATTGTAATTGTACGCCAATTGTGGACATCCCAAACTCGTTCCCCGAGAATTTTTAGCTTGTTCAATGGCATTTTGCGCATCCGTAATAGAACCGAAGCGCATTTGCTGAATGATGTTCGCCTCGTCTTGTGCCGATCCATAGTCGTCACCTCATGGTGATGTTGGCGATTGAGCGAAAGTAAAACTTCCAAAAAACAGCGGCAAAAGAACAAGTTGAATTTTCATATCAGAGCTAAAATGTAGGAATTAGATGCGTAGCAAGCAATAGGGTTTAATCAAGAGCATAAAAAAAGCGCCCTAATTGCTCAGGACGCTTTCGTATTTTAAGTTCTGTGATTACTTAATCACTACTTTCTCTACCAATGATCCGTTTTCACCTTCTACAGTTACAACGTACATTCCAGCACCGAAAGCAGCCAAATCGATAGTTACTTCAGAATTAACATCCTGTGTGTAAACAATCTGACCAGCAGTGTTCGCGATGCGGATAGAGTTAGCCAATCCGTTATCGTTAGATACTGTGATTACACCAGTAGATGGGTTCGGGTACACCTGAACACCTTCCAAAGTGTTTACTTCAACAGCCAAAGTTGGATCGAAGTTCGCACGTACGATTGGAGAAGCATCCCATCCTAGGTAGTAGTTTACAGCATCGTTTACACCGTAAGGCCCGAATCCAAATGCACCGAAGTCAGCATCTTCATCATTTCCTTCAGAGGCACCGATGTTGAATGTTTCGTTTCCACTTGTTCCGTCTACTTTAAGTACATCAATCATGTATCCTTTGCCAGCTTCCAAGATAGAAGGTACAGGGAATACAATTGTTGTGATTTGAGAACCGATTTCACTTTGATCGATTGTGTGATCGATTTCGTTGTTGAAGATCAATGGATCTTGAATTGAACCACTTGGATCCATTTCCTGAACACGAACCAATAAGTATAATCCAGCAGTTGTTCCAGAAGCGAAGTTTACATCAACTCCACGGATTTCCTGGTTCACCTCTGGGTAGTAAACGTTACCCCAAGAGTGAGACGCCTGCGCGTTTGTAGGATCTTGTGCTCCTGGATCCCATCCAAGTGCTGTAGTTGCACCGTAATCGTGCGCCATGTAGTTGTCGTTCACGTCCAATTCAGAAGTCGTGAACTGATCGTTTGTAGTTACCATATCCGCTGGGATACTGAATTCTGCGCGGTAGTTTCCGTTTGCAGATGGAGTAAATCCAGTGCTGAACCACAATGTGTCCATCTCAGCTGGGTTCAATGTTACAGTCTGCATTGAAGTAGCCAATGTGCTTGATCCGTCAGTAACGTCACAAGTTACATCAACAGTTTGTGCCATACCTCCTTGGTTCTCAACAACAACACCAGCGATCATTTCACGTGCTTGTGTCAATGGAGTCATAGAGTATTCGTAATCTGTGATGATGTCAGCGTGCCATCCACGAATCAACGCCATATCGTTGTCTGGAAGCGTTACGATACATACATCGTCAACCATCCACGCGTAATCACATCCACCAACGTAGCGGAATCCGATCCAAGCGGTAGCAGAATCACCAACAACAGCAGAAACGTTTGCTTGTACGGTTACCGGGTTCGCTGTAGAACTGTTCAATGCGATGTTAGAGTGTACCGGAATTTCTGTCCAGTTAACACCATCAGCACTTGCGATTACGTAACAAGCACCTTGGTACGCACGGTAGTATGATTCAAATTGAACCGCAACAGACGCGTTTCCTGTCAAGTCAATTGACTGAGCAACGATCACGTCAGCATTTTGGTTTCCTGAACACATAAGGTCAGAATCGTAAAGAGCGAATCCATCTCCTGCAGTAGTAGACTGAATTCCTGGGATAGCAAATGCTCCAGAAGGTACAGTAGTACCAATTACCCAGTCATCACCAGATCCAGAGTTGTCAACGAATGTCCAATCAGCTGGATTTGAGAATGTGTTAGGCCCCCAAAGCGTTGCTTTTTGAGCGTTTGTCGGATTTTCAACCGGTGCTTTTGTGTTGTGCACTGGCGATTGCAATGTTTTTCCGACAACAGTAGTATTCGTTACCTGAGCAGAAGCAGTTCCAACTACAGCCAACGAAAGTAGAGTTACGTAAAATTTTTTCATTAGTTCTTATTTATTAATAAATAACGGGTACAAATATATATCGTAAATACTTCACAAAAGGTTAGGTAATCTGTTAAATATTTTAGAATTATACATTCCTAACCAGCAAATTGGGTCTCGTAACCATATAATAGGTGTTACGAAAACGGGAAGATGGTGTTATAGAAATATGATACGAACTGTTACTATTCTCTCCTCATTTCTCCTTTGCGCATCCTCCGTTTTTTCGCAATCAAACGCCTTGGATCGCATCCTGAATTTAGAACCCCGGAAAATTGCGCAATTGCAACCGCAGCAGGAAGCCAATACTGTCATAATTCCCTCTTCTTTCTCCGAAGAATCATTGAAAAATGTGACGGCTCAATCCAAGGGAGCACTGCAAACGGTGTACTATATCTATACTGGATATCGACAGAGTTCTTCCTTCGATCAGAAAGCATTGAACCGGCAACGTATTGGAAGACTGTCGAAGCAAATTCCAGAGGTGCTGGAAAATCGATACGTGGAATGGAAAATCATTGAACAAACCGCATGCTCCTCACCGAAAATGGGCAGAACCTTCTTCCACGGTTTTGTTTTGGAATACAGACCCGCAGTTTCAGCGAAAGATCGTGAAAAAGAAATCGCCAATTTAGAGGCCTTTCTAAAAAATCCAAGCGCTGGATTTGTAATGCAGAACGATCCCGGAACTTCCGCCATTTTTGAACAAGTTTCTCAAGCGGAGTCTTCTAAAACTGAATCTACCCTTGAAGTAACTACAGGAGAAGATAGCGAAGCCAACTTCGCGGATGGTAACCTTGCACTATTTCAATACTTTCATAAAAACCTGCCGGCGGGCGGAAAAGTTTCTTTGAATCGAGAGGATATTTGGGTGAAATTCACTTTTGATGTGGACGAAAGTGGAGAAATAAGCAACATTCAATTTCGGGAAAACCCCAAAGATTACCATCAAGAACCAATTCTCAAGATTTTATCAGAAATGCCCAAATGGAAACCTGCCTTAAAGGATGGAAAACCGACTACTTCTAAAGTCAATTTGGATGTACGTTTGAGCTATTCACCCATCGTACGAGGAATGTATTATCGAGATGGAAAAAAACCAAGTTTTTCACAGGATGAAGCGGCTCGGGCTGCGGCCATCAACGAAGTGCAAGATGAACAGGCAGAAAAACGCATTGAAACTGCGGAAAATAGTTCCGTATTCAAATCAATGGAGAAGGTAATTACCAGAGAAAAAGTCGCCATGGTTATGGATGTAACTTCTAGTATGACGCTTCATTTGGCCGCAATGAACTGGTGGGTTGCAAATAGCGCCGATAGTTTGAACGTAGTTCATTACACTTTCTTCAATGATGGCGATAATATTGACGATAAGAAAAAGAAGTCGGGAAAAACAGGAGGAATTTATCACGGAACAGAATTGAGAGATTTACCCGCCACGCTTATGGAAGCAATGCGCAATGGAAATGGAGGCGATATTGTTGAAAACGACTTTGAAGCAGTTCTAGCCGCACAAAATCATCAATCGAATGCCGATGCGCTTCTACTGATTGTAGATAATTTCTCTGATGTCCGAGACGAGAACTTACTTTCTCAGATTCGAATGAAGACACATGTATTGGTGGCGGGAGATGTGACGACCGTTCGCGAGTGTTACCTCAATTTGGCAAAGGCAACTGGAGGCAATGTATTTGTCAACGGAAGACGAATCAATTTGGAAAATGTTCGAAAGGGAGGTCGCATTACAATCGCCGAATCTACATACACTTTTAACGGAGCCTCCTTTAAATTGCTCTAAATTGAGCGGACTTATTCCTTACTCCAAATGCGGGTATTGAGGTCTAAATCCTCGACAATATTCACCGTTAGAATCAAATAGCTGAAGTACTCCGAAATGAGGCTGTAATCAAGCATGGATTTGAAAAAAGGTGGCTCGAAGAGATTTTTATTGACTTCAATAGCGATATAAACCTTGGAATGAAGGAATGAAAGATGAACGTTGCCTGATTTTCGTTTAAAATCCATGATCCGTTCCATCAAAGCCGGTGTAAGAATATATCGTGCTTCAACCTGATCTGTTCCATAAACGGCAAAAGTTCTTTCAAATTCTGGATTTTCAAGCTTCACTAGCTTGGGTCGAGAAACATTCATTTTCTGAAGGAAGGTTCCAAACTTTCCAAACATTTTCTCAGCGGTATCAGGAAGAACGAATGTTTCGCCGATAAAATTTTTATGGAAATCAGCGATAAAGAAAATCCCTTTGAAGATCTGCTCAGACTGATTGTTCTTCTTAGATCGATTTACGCGTATTGCATTAAGCTCAGAAAAGCTGACATCCGTTTTACCAATGGTTCCCTGTACCAAATCATCTCCGCTGTACTGATTAGGATCTTTCAGGAAAATCTTGCTTGCATTGAATACAGTTTCGGAAATACGTCCCTTAGGAGTGTATTGTAAATGGGGATCAACAAAAGCGATCATTTCCTTTATAACGCGCTGTTTGTAACTGGTCTTAATGGACTTTCGTAAGCGATACAGCTTGATTGTTAAAATGATAACAAGGGCAATTGTCGACAGTACAATTACCGCGATTACCCCGGATAGAATATTGCCGTTAGAAATAATCGAGGTGCATGTCGAACATAGAATAATGGCTCCCAAGACGCACATAAACAGAAAACCTGTCAATTTTATGCCCCGCTTTCGGTCCAGTTCTAAGTCGCTTAGCGCTGCAACTAAATCCAAATTGTAAAACTGTTTAAACTCCTCCTCGGTTTTCATAGAACGATATCAGGAGTAGATTCAAATTGGGCTCTGCTTTCGGAAGGAATCACGAACGAATTCTTACGCTTGTATCCCATCATGCCAGCAACCGTATTCATAGGAATGGTTTCCACCCCGTTATTATAATCGTTTACCGATGCATTAAACGCGCGTCGTGAAGCCGCCAATTGTGCCTCAATTTCATTGATACTGCGTTGCAACATGACAAAATTTTCACTGGCTTTTAAATCTGGATAAGCTTCCACAGCAATCATGATTTTCGACATAGAATCCGTGATTTGGTTTTCTACATCCACGCGATCGTTTGAACCCAATGAACTGTCTTTCGCCTTGTTTCGCAGGTCCGTAATTTTGGTCAGTATTGCTTCTTCGTGCTTCATATACCCTTTCACGGTGCTCACCAAAGAAGGAATCTGTTCAGCTCTTTTCTTCAAATAAACATCGATACTTGCAAAGGCATTTTCCACTTGATTTTTGCGTGAAACAAGCATGTTATACATGATTACAAATACAAGTAGGAGGAATCCAACAATTCCAAGGGCAATCCACATAATTTCAATTTTGTAGAGAGAAAGTACTAAAAATACTCTTTTCTGTAAGTGATCCTAAGAAAAATTAGTGCGATAAAATCTCTGCAGTAGCGCTCTTCAAAAGCGGCAACACCTCCTTTTCAAACCACGGATGTTTCTTCATCCAGATATTATTTCGAGGAGACGGATGGGGCAACGCCATGAACTTTGGATAATATTCATGTGTTGATCGCACGGTTTCCGTTAAGTTTTTTTCATATCCGACCCCAAATAATACTTCTGGGCGTACGCACCTATTAATAAGGTCAGTTCAATGTTCGGCATAGCCTCCGATAATTGCTGGTGCCATTGCGGAGCACATTCTTTTCGAGGAGGATAATCGCCACTGTCTCCCGTTCCCGGATAACAAAAGCCAATCGGGATTAGCGCAAAGACATCTTCATTATAAAAAAGGTCTCGGTCTACTTCCAACCAATCGCGCAATCGGTTCCCACTTGGATCGTTCCATGGAATGCCGGTTTCGTGCACCAATCTTCCGGGCGCCTGACCTACAATTAGAATCTTGCTCTTTTCACTGGCATATACAACAGGTAAAGGATCGTTAGGGAGATGATCTTTACATATCGTACAAGCACGAATATCTCGAAGTAGGGATTCCATGATTGGACAAATTAGTGAATTATACGGTAACGCACGAAAACCTGACAATCCGTATCTTCGTAGGAACGCAACGAATCATGGAATTAGAAAAAGATCACCCTTTTGTCCCTTACACACGGGATCACTATAGTGCGGAAGAAATGCTGGAGCGCTCGAAGTCGTTTTACGAATGGGCCGATACGCGAAGATCCGTTCGAGATTTCTCGGATAAACCAGTTCCAAAGGAAGTAATGGAGCATCTGATCATGACGGGCTCAACGGCTCCTTCTGGGGCACACAAACAACCTTGGACGTTCTGCCTGATCTCGAATACTGAGTTGAAATCAAAGCTCCGTGAATTGGCCGAAGAAGAAGAGCGAAAGTCCTACGGAGGCCGCATGAGCGAAGAGTGGTTGAAAGACTTGGAACCATTGGGTACAGACGCGGTGAAGGAATTCATTGATATCGCCCCATGGATTGTGATCATTCTGAAACGTCCGTATGAAATTGAAGAAGACGGATCAAAACACCAGAATTACTATGTAAATGAATCAGTAGGTTTGGCAGCAGGTTTCTTCCTAATGGCAGTTCACAACGCCGGATTGGTGGCTTTAACGCATACGCCAAGCCCGATGAATTTCATTGCAAAGGCGCTGGAACGACCTGATAATGAGCGACCGTTCCTATTGATCCCCGTGGGATATCCTGTCGATAACGTCCAAGTCCCCGATTTGGAGCGCAAAGGCAAGGATGAGGTGATCGAATATTATGAGTAATAATTTTGTCTTTTCATAATTTGTGGTTTTCTTTGCGGCTGAATTAACCCTTAAAAAAAGAAGAAATGTCTGACGTTAAATCAAAAGTAGTATCTATCATCGTAGATAAATTGGGTGTTGAAGAAGGAGAAGTTTCAAACGAGGCTAGCTTCACAAACGATCTTGGTGCAGATTCTTTGGATACAGTTGAGTTGATCATGGAATTTGAAAAAGAATTCAATATCGCTATTCCAGACGATCAAGCTGAGAACATCCAAACGGTTGGAGATGCGATTTCTTACATCGAAGAGAACGCAAACTAATCCCCGTTTATACATA
Source organism: Fluviicola sp. XM-24bin1 (assembly GCA_003149635.1). Lineage (GTDB taxonomy): Bacteria > Bacteroidota > Bacteroidia > Flavobacteriales_D > Crocinitomicaceae > UBA4466. Next base: position 84,553 of record QCWI01000002.1, on the reverse strand, counting down.
ACAATACTTTGTTGAACTAACGATTCGTTTTATGGAATTAAAGAGAGTTGTAGTCACTGGACTAGGGGCGCTTACCCCAATCGGAAATACCGTTTCTGAATACTGGGAAGGTCTAACCAATGGAAAGAGTGGTGCTGCTCCAATTACCCATTTTGACGCATCGAAGTTCAAAACACAATTTGCTTGCGAGGTAAAGGGGTTTGATGTTAAAGATCACCTTGACCGTAAAGAAGCAAGAAAATTGGACCCATTTTCCCAATATGCCATGGTTTCTTCTACAGAAGCTATGGCAGATTCGGGGTTGATGGAATCAAATCCTGATACTGACCGAATTGGTGTTATCTGGGGATCAGGAATCGGAGGACTTCAAACATTCCAGGATGAAGCCAAAGATTTCTTTACAGGTGACGGGACACCTCGATTGAATCCTTTCTTTATCCCGAAAATGATTGCGGATATCGCCGCAGGACATATTTCCATTAAATACGGATTGCGCGGGCCTAACTATGTTACGGTTTCTGCTTGTGCTTCCTCAACAAATGCCATCATCGATGCCTACAACTACATTCGTTTGGGTAAAGCCGATGCGATTGTAACAGGAGGTTCAGAAGCATGTGTAAACGAAATGGGAATGGGTGGTTTTAACGCCCTCAAAGCATTGTCTACTCGTAATGATTCTCCTGAATCTGCTTCACGTCCATTCGATTTGGATCGTGATGGATTCGTTCTGGGAGAGGGTAGTGGTGCACTAATCTTGGAAGAATACGAACACGCGAAAGCGCGTGGAGCGAAAATATACGCGGAAGTTATCGGAGGTGGAATGTCAGGAGATGCTTATCACATGACGGCACCACATCCTGAAGGACTTGGAGCGAAGAATACCATGAAAGCGGCTCTTGAAGACGCAGAAATCGATCCTTCTGAAGTAGATTACGTGAACGTTCACGGAACTTCTACACCATTGGGAGACGTTGCTGAGGTGAAAGCCATTCAGCAGGTATTTGGTGAAAATGCTTATAACCTGAACATTAGTTCCACTAAGTCGATGACGGGACACTTGTTGGGAGCAGCGGGAGCCGTAGAAGCAATTGCTTGTGTGCTTGCTGTGAAGAACGACATTGTGCCACCTACTATTAATCACTTCACCGACGATCCGAACCTTGACCCGAAAATGAACTTTACGTTCAATAAGGCTCAGGAACGAACAGTGAATATCGCGTTATCCAATACCTTCGGTTTCGGAGGTCATAACACCACTGTGATCGTTAAGAAGTACAACGGTTAACACAGTGCTTGCACTATTTCCTTTTTTCTCGAAACGTTACAGCGAAGACGATATGGTCGTCGTTAAGTTCGTGGAGAAAAGTTTTGGATACCGTCCCAGAAATTTAGAGTTATTCCGACGTGCACTAACGCACAAATCCATCGCACATAACAACGACGAAATTTCCAACGAGCGCTTGGAGTTTTTAGGCGATGCTATTTTGGATGCCGTCATCGCAGAAATGCTCTTCTCTCTTTATCCTGAAGAAGACGAAGGACATCTCACGAAAATCAAATCGAAGGTGGTAAGCCGCCGAACGCTCAGTTTGATCGGAGAAGAGATGGAAATTGGTAAGGTCTTGCGCTACAATCGCGGTCGATCGATCAAAATGGCAACGATTGAAGGAAATGCATTTGAAGCATTGGTAGGAGCCTTGTATCTAGATGCTGGATATCTTCAAGTGAAGAAGAGCCTCAACGAGCACATCCTTCGAAAATACATCGACTTGAACCAAATTTTGGAGGAAGAGATCGATTTCAAATCCAAACTCTTTATCTGGAGCCAAAAGAATCGTCTACCATTAGAATTCGAAGTAATTTCGGAAGAAAATTTGGGTTCTGCTTGGAACTACAAAGTACGTGTGGTCATCAACGAGCAGGAATTCGGACGAGGATCTGGATCATCTAAGAAAAAGGCAGAACAGGCGGCATCTAAGGAGACTTTGGAACTGCTTGGGGAGTTGTAAAAAAGATTTGATTCAAATTATCACCCTCCGCCTGTGGTTATCGAAAACTCCTGAGTCGTTTCCTCTTCTCAAGGGAGGAGGAGAACTTCCTGTCCCCTTGAGGGCAGAATAAAAGAGGGGGTGACAAGTCTAATTACATTTACCGATAATCCACCTCACCTCTTAAAAAACGATACACCCGTTCAAAAATCGCATCGGTATTTTCATCGCGGATGTCGCAATAAAAACGCGAATACCCAGTGTCGATAACAATCCGCCCTTTTCCATGATGTCCCGAAAGAATTAAAGGTTGATCTGCCACCCAAGCTTCCACCTTCAAACGATAGTCCATCGGAAACGCCGAGGTCGTTTTTCCGGCAGGAATGGTGTCCAATTCTTCCAAATCCAAATTCCCTGCTTCTCCTGATTTTGCCACGGTTTCTTTGTAGTTTCCAAAACTCTCTTTTCGATACAACTTCTGCGTCATTTGATTGGCTTCTGCTTGCAAGGGCCAATTGTCGGAACCATTGTACAATCCACCTCCTTTGATGACGAATGAATCAATCATCACGACATCGTCTGAGGACAAAAAACTGGTAGCGTTCGAGAACAGAAAAATGGTATTAAAGGAATCCAGAGATGCAGGAAGACTGTCCATTATGACCAGTTGAGAATCGGGTAAACACAATCGATCTACGTTCCCCATCACCAACGCACGATCGCCAATTTGAGCGCTCGCTTGTAAAGAGATTAAGGAAAGGATAAGAACGATGTATTTCATGCTTCACCGTACAGGCGATGGTGGCATTCGTTCAATACAAGAACTTCTTTTACGAATAGTACCTTTGTTCGATGTCAGCGGATTGGATAGAATACGGATATGCAGGATTGTTCCTAGGATCGTTTCTTGCTGCGACATTAATTCCCTTTCCGTCTGAAGCTTTGCTCGTTTCTTCCTTGGGATTGGGGATGCATCCTGTATTGGCGATAACCGTGGCAACTTTCGGGAATTTTTTAGGTGGCATGACGAACTATGGATTGGGTTATGTTGCCAATAGTGATCGCATGCTGTCGAAGTTTGGGATCAATATGGAACGCATTCATCGGTGGGAAGCACGCTCCAATCGTTGGGGATTTTGGTTGGGATTAATCGCTTGGCTCCCTCTTGTCGGTGATCCAATGTTGGTAATTCTCGGATTCTTGAAAACACGGTTCTGGCCGTTATGCGCAACGGTGTTTGTGGGGAAGTTGGTAAGGTATATTGTTATCGGGTTGATATTTTATTGTTGGTAGAAGTTGAAAGCGGAAGGCAGAAAGTTGAAGGATAATTGTCCTTTTACTTTCAACTTTCTACAAACACAACTCTTTCCAAAAAAAAAAGGCCAGTCATTACGACCAGCCCTTTTCATTTATCTGATAGTGATTAACGTTTCACAATTAACCTTTCTACGTGAACCGTGCGCGTTGACGATTCAATTTGTAGGAAGTACATTCCCGTTTGGTACATGCTTAGATCCAATTTCAAGGATCCTTCATTGGTTTCTAGTTTTCCGAGATCTTGAACAATGCGTCCAGTTGCGTCGGTAACTTTCAAATGAAGATCATTCGATCCAGCATTAGCAAATTGAACTTCGAAGATGCCTTGAGATGGGTTCGGGAACACCAGTATCTCGAACGCTGATAAATCATCCAACCCTGTTACATCTTTGATTTCGTAAGTTTCAGTTGTTGTACAACCCCATACATTTGTGATTGTCACGGTGTAAGTTCCAGGTAACAAGAACGTGAGGTCTTGTGAAGTTGCCCCTGTATTCCACGAGTATGTGAATGGAGAGCCGTTGTTGGCCCATTGTTTTTAAATTGCACCTGGGCTCCGTTCGGTGCCTGAATGACGATATCTAGGTCATTGGCATAGGAGTGTTCCATGGTGGCACAAATGGATACAATTTGGTTAATATCGGTGATCGTTTGTCCTACCGGGAATCCCGAAATGGTAAGGTCACTAGTATAAGAGACCCCGTTTCCATCCGGTAAGAACGTTTGACCAGCATCGAAGAAGTTACCTGCTACTAAATCTTCTGCTGTACATCCGTATCCGTCAATTACTTCTACGTAGTAGGTTCCAATATCCAAGCCTGTTACAGGGAAACTGGTGTATTGGGTTTGAGTTCCAGTTGCCGAATCGGTGAGTGTTAGGGTATAAGGTGCCAATCCACCGGTGATGGAAAGATCAACCATTCCATCCATTGCACCGAAACAGGTGACGTCGGTTGGGGTTATCTGGTATTCCAGAGGCGTGTAATCGTCAATAAATAAGAAGATCGTGTCTTGTGGTTGACATGGAGAAGGTGTGTAGTATAACTCAATTACTTCCTGACCTTCGGTAATACCATCTGCGATGGCATCGATAATGATGGTGGCCGAAGTTTGACCAGCCGGTATGGTAATTAGCGTATCAACTTGAGAATAATCTACTCCATTGGTTGCCGTACCTCCAATTCCTATTGGAATGGTCACGTCCGTTGTCAATGCACTGTCCAATTGGAACGTGAAACTAGCGTCGATACAACCTTCTAAGGCTGTATTGTTTCCACTGAATGTAGAGCTTGTTGCTGAGATATTTGATTGCACCAAAGAGTTCTCTTGAAGGAGCACGGCTGAATCGTACGCGCCATCACTACCATCCACAATTCGAAGGGAAAGTGTGTAGATTACACAAGGCGTCAAACTGTCCCGAGCCGCCGTCATGAGCGTAGTGAAACCGTCAAATTCTACGTCAACTAAATTCCCCGTATTGTCATTGTAATACTGGAAGAATGATCCGTTGTTAATGGTGTTAATCGCAACGGGAGTTGTCGTTCCGAGTACCACTGCTTAATTCTCTTGTCCAACAATTCCCGGCCCCGAAATGTAGAAGGCGAAGACATCGTTAAATCCAGAGTTTACGAATTCGTTGTACTCCTCTGACATAAACGCGAATTTGAACTCAATTTCATCTCCCTGAACTTCGAATTCAAATTCGAAAACTACGGCGTCATTCGTGTTGAACCCAGCCAAAGATGAAAGATCGGCATCTCCCGGCAAGTTGTAATCAGTAGTGGTATTTCCAGCACTGTTCGGCCCGATCGCATCTGCGATATCTCCGGCACTCAAGATAACACCTGAGTTTAGTCCCAATCCAGATCCAACAAAGTTGAATTGTCCGTACTGATCTGGATCTCCAGTGATGGATGCGTTAAATACGTTTACGTTGTTTCCAGCAAGGTTGTTTCCCAGTTGCTGCGCGGTGAACCCGTTATTGACCGTTAACTGTGAGTTTGCATCAAAAATGAAGCATAAAGCCACGGCGGTCAGCAAGCTTGACCAGAATGTTTTCATAGCATTAGTTTTAGCAGTGGTCGACCAATTACGGCGAATTCCTTAATTATGAAAGGCTTGCTGTATTAATTAATTGTTTCCCAGATCTAAACAGCATGCTAATTCTTACTAACTTATAATAACCACTAATCAAATACTATGAATCACATAGAACTCGGCAAACAGGGTGAAATCATTGCCAAACGCTTTTTGAAAGATCAGAAAATGCTCATTTTGGATTCCAATTATAGATGGAAAAAGCAGGAAATTGACCTTATAGCAAGGGAAGGGGATGAGTTGATCATCATTGAGGTGAAAACGCGAAAACATGAATCGTATGGAGCACCGGAAAATGCTGTAACTAGAGTCAAGCAACGAAATCTGATAAAGGCGGCAAATGCATACATTCAGGAACGCCAATTGGATTTGGATGTTCGCTTCGATGTGATCTCCATCATTCACAATGCGTACGAAACACGGATCGACCACATTCAAAACGCCTTCTATCCAACGCTTTGAAACCTTTTCTGGCTTTATTTCGTTCAGAATAGCGTACCTTTGTATTCGCGCTCAATTTTTGGGTGCCGTACATTTTAACTTAAGCTCGTGAAGAACTCAAGAAATTCCGGTGGGAGATCCGGTAACAAATCCAACAAGCGCCCGTTATCTAAGGGTAAAACGCGTACAGGAAGACCAGGTCTATCCAAGGCGCAGAAAGGCAAGCAGAAGTATATTGATTTTAAGGATAGCAAGAAGAAAGGCGATCCATTACCAAGTTTCAATGACAACGAAATTCGTTTGAATAAATTTTTGTCGAATGCTGGAATTTGTTCCCGTCGCGAGGCGGATGTTTTGATCCAAACGGGTGTTGTAACGGTAAACGGTGAGATTATCACTGAAATGGGATACAAAGTGAAGCCGGGCGATCAAATCCGTTACGATGGAGAAACAATCAACGCGGAAACAAAGCGCTATGTCCTCTTGAACAAACCAAAGGGATTCATCACAACGATGGATGATCCAATGGGGCGAAAAACAGTGATGGGATTGGTCAAAAAAGCGTGTAAAGAGCGCATTTATCCGGTAGGTCGTTTGGACAAAGAAACTACGGGATTGTTGTTGTTTACCAATGACGGCGATTTGGCTAAGAAGTTGACGCATCCTCGTTTCAAAGCAGGGAAGATCTACGAAGTAGAATTGGATAAAAACGTTACTTCTGTGCATTTGAAACAATTGACAGCAGGGATTAAATTGGAAGACGGAACGACTCGTTTTGATGCTGCGGAATTTTTGGACGATGAAGATGGCCGCAAAGTAGGAGTGGAGCTGCACTCTGGAAAGAACCGAATTGTCCGCAGAACTTTTGAATCTTTGGGCTACACGGTGCGAAAGTTGGATCGTGTGACCTTTGCAGGATTGACAAAGAAAGATCTTCCGCGAGGGAGATACAGACATTTGACTGAGAGAGAAGTTGGATTTTTGAAAATGACACAAAACACATAAACCATGTTGCGTTGGACATTGATCGTATTGCTTATCGTTGGTGGAAGTTTTTCCGCTGATGCGCAGCACCGAAGAATGAAGAAGAAAGAATCGGACTCGAAGGGAACACTTTGGGGCTATTGGGGATACAACCGTACCAGATACACCAATAGCAGTATTCGTTTTGTAGGCCCGGGATATGATTTTACCTTGGCCGACGCTAAAGGTCACGATGAACAACCGATTATCAGCGCGAATAATTACTTGCGACTTTCAAATTTGACGGTACCTCAGTTCAACCTACGTCTTGGATACAATTTCCGCGATCATTGGGCCATTTCATTGGGGTACGATCACTTCAAATACATCTTCGCAGATGACAACGAAGTCTTTCTGAGTGGAACGATTGATCCCGGAGTCGATGATGTTACAAATTGGTCGGGAACGTACAATGCGGAGCCTATTGTTACCAATCGAAAGTTGTTCCATTACGAGAATTCTGATGGAATGAACTTCATACGTTTGCAGTTGCATCGTGTCGATACTTGGTTCAGCGCCGGGAATCGCGATCAGTTTAAATTCTCAACGGACCTCGGATTCAGTTTGGGAGGAATTCTTTCCAGAAACGATTTCAAGTTTGCTGGTCAGGAAACGAAAAGAACCACAAGTATGTCTGGATTTGGAACGGCATTACACGTAGCTCCAAGATTTGAATTCTTCAACCACCTTTTTATCCAACCGACTTTATCAGCCGGATTCATTCGACAAGGAAATGTGCGCACACGTCCGAACAATGCATCGTCTTACGCACAACAAAGTTTGGGGTATGGAGAGTTCAATACTGTAGTTGGATTCTTTGCTTACATCCGCCCAACGAATGGATGTAACAGTTGCCCGACGTGGTAAGGTGTCAATCCTCGAAGTCAATCAATTTTACGTAATAATGTGTTATTCTAGTTTTTGACAAAGCGCATGCCGTTAAGCAAGTAAATACCATTGGATAAACTAGAAACATCAATTTGAGTTAGATTATCGGAAGAAACAGTTTCGATAATCTTTTGCCCCAATAAATCTGTAATTACGACCGCCGTACTACTTTCAATATTTTCTATATTGATTACATCTTTTGTTGGACTAGGGAAAATAAATATTGAATTATGAGTAAATAAATTTTCCTCCAAGCTGACATCGCAATCAATGTTGGAAAACAAACCAGAGCGATAGTTATTCAAGAAATACCACATTCTTTGTTTCTGTCCGAGTGAAAAGAAATTCATGCAGGATGAAGGTGAATAATCCATATAATTATCACCCATATTGACGTATGGATAATTCACACCTCCCCAAATATTCATTCCTGGACATGCCGTCCAAGTTGCACAAGGGTATTGATTCGGATACGTGGGAAATGGAGGTTGTGCTGCCATCGTACTATTATCAGCTTGTTGTGGGTAAGTGTCATTGACAAAATCATCGCAGCAAAAACAATCACCCCAAATATGTCTTAATCCTAGCCAATGTCCTACCTCGTGAGTTAGAACTCTGTTATCCGTGCTGTTGTACCCTAAAGCCGAATATGTTATTGAAACACCATCTTGGTCAGCCGGGCTTCCGGGAAATTCAGCCAGTCCCAGTAACCCACCACTAAGATTGCATACCCATACATTCAGATAGTTGGCCGGAGGATATGTTTGATAGTATGGATAATTATCTTTTAAAAAGTATGCGTTTTGCGATAAGTCAATTGAAAAATAAGGAGTATAATCATAGGTTACACCGCAAAATTCGAATTGAATTTCACAATCTGCAGCCACGTTATTATGATTATTCGCCCATAGACCATTTGGATTTGCATATCCTCCATAGTAACCAGTAAAACTGGCATCGGGATTTTGTCTACGAAAATCTCTTGAAAGAATATCAATCGCTTGGTTTAATATTGTCATTGAAACTTGCTGTGAAGGAGTATTGTATATGACATGGAATACCACTGGAATAGTGACCACATTCTTATTCAAGTACGTAGAATCTAACAAGATTTCATCTTGTAACCCATAAATACTATCTAGTTCTGGATGCATTATTACCAGTTGATCTCTATTATGCATGGTTCCGCAAATTTCTTGTGCACTAAGTTCCATAGGATTAATTAAGACTATGCCAATATGGAGGGCCAATATAGCATTCGATAGTATAAATTTCTTTAGAGTCATAGTGAATAGATTTATTGATCAGTACAGTTGTAATCCTTTTGGAGTATTGAGTCTTGTCTCCTTTAAATGTATTGATTATAAGTGATATTCTGTTAGAAAAAGGATAAAATGAGCATTTACTCGTTTAAAAAACAGGTATAAATACCTAGGACATTTCCGGCATATCAAATGTACTTGCAATTAAACTTCAGGTCAGTTATGATTTGGCTAAAGGCCCACAAATTAATTCGCTCTTAGAAAACATTATGCTCCCCATGTTTTCGTTGTTTACCATGAGTCTAGCACAAATTGACTTCGTATGGCATTAAGTCTATTAGACGATTTAAAAATAGAAACAGTTTGATCCAATTTTTGGTTTCAATAAAAAAGGCCGACTAGTAGTCGACCTTTCTAAATTGTTTATTGTCAAATTATTATTGTTCTTCAGAACCGCTATCTGACTTCGTTTCTTCGCTTCGATCCAATAAGTCGCTATCGCCACTATTGAAAGATTGAACTGCATCGTTAGATCCAGTGACATTCCATTGACTGCGAATGTAAATCACTGAGCCAAGGAAAAGTGCACCGAATAGAATCAGCGACATTCCCGTTGTGGTCTTATCATCATACAAGTCCTCCGCCCATAAGTCGTTGGCTTTGATAATAAGCGTGTACACGAAAACGGTTGCACCCAGTCCGACTCGGATGGAGTCCTTGTTTTCGATACCCTTCCGAACGTACCAGTAGCCGAGTCCAAGAAGCGAAAGGAGAACGATATAGTGTCCACCGTACTCTCCTAAAATGTAGGCAACGATGAAAATTACAAACGGGAACAATGCAATAATCGGGTTGATTTCTGCGTCGGAGTCATCAAAATCCGTATTCAACATCCAGAAAATTCCTCCAATCAATCCTAGAAGGATGAAGTAGGAAACTTGCTTCTCGAAAGAGTATTCTTCGAACAAGTAAATAGAGTCGCTTGCGCCTTCCATTGAAGATTCTACTATCAGCATAGACGCCATGATGATTACAATGGAAATAATGAAGATCTCAATCGGCTTTCCTATGATGCTTTCCGTCTTGTAGAAGTACGTCTTAGAGAAGATGTACAGCGCAGGAAGTACGATTGCCAATGAAGGGAACAATAATCCTGAGGAAGCAGATAATTGCGTCATTGTAAGACTCAAGATCATTCCACAGAATAAGATTCCGAAGATTATTTCTTTGGCCCCAATGTCCTTCGCTGCTATTAGTTTCGGGATCCAGATGTACAAAATTGCAACTCCGAATACCCATAATAGGTGCGGCAAGAAATAGAGCCAGTTGTCTTCGAGTGTAAAGTAAACCGTCGCTCCGGCAATTGCTACACCAATCATGTAGAGGTACGAAGTTAAGACGGACTTCGAATGCCAAATGATAAATCCGCCGACCCCAAGAATGAGGAATGCCAAAATATCGGAACGCATCCACTCGTCCATTTCATAGTTTCCGTAGGCCGTAACCATGGTAATCGTAATCCCTACAAAGGCAAATACAGAGGCTAATTCGCGGTAAAGTCCATGACCCTTCAGCGCCATGAGATACAAGGCATAAAAACCAGCTCCTATGATACCTGGAATAAAGAGCAACCAGTCGATGGCGTCAGGGCCAAGATCATCCGGCAGTACCACTAAAAGGAATCCAATGATAATGCTCATGATACCTGCAGAGGCGAAATAAAATTTAAAGATTTTATAGATGGGATACGATTGTCCCGGTTCTGCTGCTTCGAGTAGGTCATCGCGGAATTTGTCTTCGGCCTCACCCGATGAAGGGTTGGCGGCGAATCGTTTTTCAAGCCATCTTTTCTTGTTGTAAGTAATCAAGGCCTGAATTCCAGGGAGCAAATAGAGTGCGGATAAAATAATGGTGAATCCGAAAACGGCAATACCATAATACCGCAACTGGCGAAATATTATGTCTTGTACAATATCTTCCATAGCGTAAGTTTAAAGGTTAAAGGCAATAAGATAGTAGTTTTGATTGAATCAAGGGTGGAAATGAGAAAGATACTTGTTTGAACTTCGCTTATACTTTTTAGGTTTGGTTCTCAAAACTCCAATAATTTCCTTCCCTCCAACGAACTTTTCTCCTTGTTCGTTTTTACCGATGAAATACCAAAATCCTTTGTAGGTTTGGCCATTCAAAGTGTTCGTTTTTCCCAGCCAGTTGTCATCATCGGTGTACTTTTTACCCGGTTCAATTTTTCCGTTTTTAGCGTGGTACCATTTATCGAATTCGTCTTTGTTAAATGGACGGTCGTAAATTGATCTGAGCACCCATTTACCATTTTCCCATAAATATCCTCCGAATTTCACGATCTCCAATTCCTCATCCATGGCTTCCACGGTTGTTGAAAATTGTGGTTGATACGTTCCCCATTTCTCTGGGTCTTTGGTGTTTAAAGTGGCATATACGGTGTCTACAGAATGGGTCACTTTCAAACCAATTTGCCTTCCGCGAAGTTTCTCAGGCCAGTGATTGGGCACTACTTCTTTTTCAGGGCTTGAGCATCCGATTAGGAGGAGTAAGAGGAGTATGGTGAGACGTTTCATGCCGCAAGTGCTTCTGTATGTTTATCGATACTTTCTTTAAAATTATGCATTGCATCATAAAGCTTGACGGGTATTTTACCATGAGCTTTCCCGCACTGTTCACATGCCCCTTGCTTGATCAAATTTTTGCTAACCTCTCCGAACATAGGCCAGATTTTAAAGTCCAAGTAATGCTTCAAATACTCGAAATAGAATTTTTTATCCTCATTCTTTATTTTTTCAGTGTATATCTTATCGATTAAAATGTTGCCTAATTCAATTATACCAATGAACTCTCTAAGTTGGGGGTATTTATGTGTTGTTGATTCATCGTGTGGATCATCTGCGTAAAACTTAATGTTGTCTAAAAACTTGGAAATCGCAATTCCACCTTGATGATTATTTATCGACTCAAATGCACCAGTAGAATTTCTAAGGCGCACTTTTTCTGAGTAATGAAATGAGTCAACATCCTCCTTAAAATTTAAGAATAACGTGTTGATATATTTCAACCGTTTAGTTTCATCATTATCCTTCTTTTGGTCATCAATTTGTTCTTGAATGATTCTATTTGCCTCTATTTGAGCATTTAATGCATAATACACTAAAATTGCACCTATCAGGTTAACGACAGGAGCTGTAATGCCGCCAGTAGTATCACCAATTTGTCCAGATTGGGTGAAATCAAGCCATCCGAGGCTCCTCGTAAAAAAGAATGGTGATAGTACTACCAATAAAATCCCTAAGAGAAGAAGTAGTTTTATTTGATTAGTTTTTTTCATTACAATTAACTAGTACAACCGATATGAAATCATTACTCAATCACCGATCACTCCCCGTACACTTCTCTTGCTCGTAGGACTTTTCTTCTTTTGAATCCCAGCCCCATCCCCAGGCTCCGTAATCTTTCTTCGGTTTGTCGGAAAGTGTCCAATCGATTTCAGCGACACCGTTTTCTTTCAAGAAGTCGTTTGCATTCAGGAAGTAGCGTCCGCAGAAGAAATACTTGCCATCCGCTTTTGGTGAGGGATGTCCGCCTGTCAATACTTTATGATTCGACCCTTTAATGAGGGGCTTGTTTTGTTGTGCCTTCTCTCCCCAAAGGATATACACCAATGGTTTGTTGTATGCGTTCAGGAAGTCGATTAGTAAAGGCAAGAAAGGTGTCCAATATTGCAAGTTGCTATCTGGAGTACATGATTCTTCGGTACAGGAAATCGTTAGTGTTTCATTCAAGAGAAGTACACCTTCCTCCGCCCAAGGAGTTAGGTTTCCATCGTAAATATCCACGTTGATTCCTTCGTTTTGAGCCTCTAACAAAATGCGTTGAATGGAAGGTACGTGTTTTGTGTTTTTGCTCGATGGAATAGAGAAGGAGATTCCCTGTGCTAATCCTGGTTCCGGTGCCGGATCTTGTCCTACGATCACTGCTTTCGTTTTGTCCAACGGACTCAACTCAAACGCTTTGAATACTTTGTGTAGCGGTGGATCTAAAGTGGCAGTTTTCGAAAGCGCTTCTGTCAAACCCTTTGAAATTTCAGCAATGGCCGATTTCGTTTTGGCATCATTGAAGAAGTCTTCCCATCCTGCTGGGATGTTTCCGTCTGTGTATAGATAATCGTTTAATGTGGTGTTTTGCCACGTTGGCGTTGCGTTGCTCATATTCAGTAAATAAAATGGTTGACTAGTAATAGTCATTCCGACGCAAAAAGCCAATCCCGAAGGACTGGCTTTTTGTGTTTTTTGCAATTCTGCGATATTCGAATAACGTGATATTGCTATTTTGGTTCGTCGGGAAATGCCGACTTAAAAAATCACTTTTCCCTAGGATTTCAAAAAAGAAACCCCGAACTTACTGAGTTAACCTCTTTACTGCTTCGACTTCTTCCCGCGAATCTTGAATTCGGCCTTGTAATAGAACAACGGCAAGAATCCTAGCTGGTAACGTTCAGCAGTTGGCTCCGCAGATGGATTGAACAAATCTGGAGCATATGCCAATCCAAGGATGTTTTGCTGCCCTGTAATGTTCAACAAATCCAATCCGATTTCGTGCATTACTTTATTCGCGTTGAATCTCCAGTTAATCTTCGCATCCAAACGGAAGTAATCTGGGAACTGACGCTCGTTGAAACGATCATCCAAGAAAATGATTTCCTGTAATTCGTTCGTAGCCGCTGTATCCACATATCCGTACAACTGACCTCCTGCGTACGTCGCCTTGAAACCAAGAGAGATGGTATGTTTCGGAGCTACCTGGAATTCTTTTCCTCCAAGCAAGTTGAAGATGTAGTTTCCGTTGTAAGAAGTCGAACGCTCGATGCCATCACTTCCTGTGTACAATGAGTTGAACACCGTTCCTGAGAACAAGAAGAAGAACGACTTATCGAAGAATTTTTGAAGGGTAATTTCAGCTCCGTAGTTCTTACCTGTTCCTGTATTCTGGAGATCTTCCGGGAAGAAACGTTGGAATCCACTTCCCATGTTGATCAAGGAGAATGCCGATGGAGCTAAAGTTACCGGAACATTGTACAAATGCTGGTAGTACGCTTCCAACTTCAAGTTCAAACTCTTTTTGAATGCTTTTTCGTAACCTACACCCGAATGGATACTACGAGAGAAATCCATATCGATGTTTTCGTAAACTTTGTTTCCTTGCGGATCCAATTGGTGGTAGAAATACGTGTACATCGGTTGCGTCATACTGTGCATTCCTCCTCCAGCTGAAATCGATTGCCCGTTTCTCATGTTCAATTTCCAACCAACGCGCGGTTCTGCGATGCTGAAACTGTTGCTCAAGGTGAAGTACTGATTGTGTAATCCAGCGGTGAATTGCATGTTCTCAGTCATACGCCATTTCCATTGTACGAATGGCTGAATCAATGCCGCAGATCCAACGTAATCCCATCGGTTCACCCAGTTGTGCGTTGATGGATCAGCCGTATGTCCCACCTGAAGCACTGAATCCTGCATGTTGTACATGAATACGTCTACGTTCAATCCGTATTTGATCAAGTGACGACGGTTGAATTTGTGGTTCGCCGAAACGTACCCCGAAGCTTTTTGAATCTGGAATTGGTAGGCCATCAATGCGTAGATGCTATCACCTACGGGAGCAAACAAATCAACGATGGAATCTCCTTCTGCTGTAATTGTTGCACGACGTGAAAGGAAATTATGATTCGAGCGTTGGCGCTCAATAGAGTAGGCCCCAGTTGCCGTTAGATAGGTTTTTTCGTTCAGAGGTTTCTTGTAGGTGATTCCGGTCACTGCCATCATCGTTCCGAAGAACTGATCGCGATCTCCTTCTCCATACAATTCTTCCGATGCTGCACTTTCAGAAAGGTTCAACGGGTATTGATCCGAGATTTTAATGGAAATATCTGATGCTCCTCCCATTCCCCATAAGGAAAGGGCGCCACCATTTTTCAATTTCCAGTTGAATTTGAATGCTGCATCACCATAGGTAGGCACGGCATCCGTTCCGATTTGCAGTCCGATAACTTCGAAAAGACGAAGGGTTGAATATCGACCCATTACGAGGTAACTGTTCTTGCCATCTTTCCCCATCGGGCCTTCCGCCAAAACTTCTGTTCCGAGGAATCCGAACTGACCTGTCATCTCGTGCGTATTGTTATTTCCATTACGCAATTTCAAATCAAATACACCCGAAGTAGAGTTTCCGTATTCAGCCGGGAAGGCACTCATAAAGAAATCGGAATTTGCGAGGATTTTGTTGTTCAAGATGGTCACTGGCCCACCGGTACTTCCTGCAATCGCGAAGTGAGAGGGATTCGGAATGTCAACACCTTCAACGCGCCAAACAACGCCTAACGGTGAGTTTCCACGAATCACGATATCATTTCGGGAGTCATCAGCTCCACCGACACCGGCAAAGTTAGATGCCATACGTGCGGGATCCGATCGTGAACCGGGATAGCGATCACTTTCGGACACACTAAACTGTCGTGCCGACATCAATGCGTATTCATTTTTCACCTCACCTTTTTTTCGAGCTTCAACTACCACTTCTTCTTGCTCAACGAAACTTTCCTGCATCGGAACCTGAACAATTACCTCTTTCCCAGAGGTTACTTCAATGGTCACTGATTTTGCATCGTACGTCAAATAAGTGGATACCAATTCATGTTTTCCAACAGGTACGTCCGCGATAGTGAATTCGCCGTCGAAATCGGTTAGTGCTCGAAGCATTAATGTGGAATCATTGGTGAAAATCTGGACTTTCGCTCCGTAAATGGGAAAGTTGGTTTCGGAATCAAACACTTTTCCGCGAACCGATTGAGTAGGAGACTGTCCATAAGCTGCAAAGCTGCACAGCGTGAGTAGGAGTAGTACTACTTTCATAAATAGAGTTTTATAGTTTGTTGCGTCAAACATAGCCCGAAAATGGTGATACCAATTCCCGATTTACGCAATGCAAAGATAACATCTTGCGATTAACGCAAATAAAAATATAACCGACTGGTTCAAAGGGGTTTTCTTAGAAAGAGATTTCCTTACTCCTAGAGCGTTCGAAGTTCAGCTTACTTATCTCCAACGTGTTTCTTGAGGAATTCCTCCTTCGTCCACTTCTTCTTGTAGACATAGGTGAAATCTAGGTAATTCAGCGAGTTGAAGTGGAAGTTACGCACATCCGAATAGATGATAGCGTAATCACCGCTGTACCAAAGAGGAATTAATGGTGGATCACTTAAAAGTACCTTTTCTGCTTTCGCGAAGAACTTCAATTGATCCGTTTGTTTTTTCGTCCCAGCTGCTCTTTCGTAGAACTCATCGAAAACCGGATTCTTGTATCGCGACTTGTTCACTTTTGAAGGTTCGTTAGGATCTGCTGGGATGTTTTTACCATAGAAGTTAACCAAGAATGATTCAGGACTAGGGTAATCTGCGGACCAACCCAATCGGAAGATGTCTCCATTTCCAGATTCAGCATCTGTGATCAATTGCTCGAAAGTAGAACCGTCAATATTCACGTTGATGTTCAATACAGAGCGAATTTGTCGCGAGAATTCATCGGCCACTGCTGAATGAATGTCATTGATGTTGTAGCGCAATTGAACCGTTCCGAATCCTTCGCCATTTGGATATCCAGCTTCTGCTAACAACTTTCTGGCTTTTTCAGGATTGAACGAATAGCCCGATTCTCCGATGCCTTTAAAATCGTATCCTTTCAACGTACGTCGAACCGGTGGTGTAATTCCATACAATCCCACCTCATTGATTTGATTGCGAAGGATGTCGCTACCGATGATGTCTTTATTGATAGCATAATTGAATGCCATTCGAACTTTCGGATCGCTAAAGCGTTCGTCCTGCATATTGAACAAGTAGTAATTACTTTCCAAAAGCGGGTTGTCGTCCAAAATCAATTTTGGTGGCTTGCCGTTGAAATCTTTCAAGCGACCTTGCATCATCTTCGTGATTTGGCTCGTTGGAATTCCTTTAATCAAATCAATGCTTCGATTTTCGAACATTTCCAACTGTGCCATCTTACGGCTTTGGAAAACGAATTCCAATTCATCTAGATACGGAAGTGCGTTGCCGTCCTTATCTTTTAGGTAATAGTCCTTGTTGCGAACAAGCAATAAGCTTTTGTAATCCTGATTCGACTTTTCTTTCTTGTATTTGAACGGCCCTGTTCCGATAACATCTACGGCGTAACCACCGTCAATAACTTTTTTCGAAACAATATGACAGCTTACTTGCGCTAGTTTGTACAAGAAGTTATGATCGCTGTGTTCAAGGTGGAAGGTTACTTTGTTTCCTTTGCCAACAATCCCAGAGATATTCTTTGCGTTACCCTCGTGAAAGGCATCAGCTCCTTTTACCAACGATTTACAAATCATGCTGTACGTCGTCAAAGGTTCCCCTTTCTTATCCTTGGTACATCCAATTTCGAAACTACGTATTACATCTTTTGCGGTAAGAATCCGCTCTTTTTCCGATTTAAAGACCTTGTGCTTATGAAATTTGACGTTTTTTCTGAGATGAAAGGTGTAAGTTTTACCATCTGCGCTTTGCGTCCAACGCGTTGCAATCCTCGGAACAATCTTCAATGTTTTCGGATCAATGCCCACCAATCCCTCTGTAATTTGGCTCAGAACTGTAGCGGAATAGAAGTCACCAACCTGTTGAGGAATGTATGTAGTTGGTTGATTGTCAAGCGCCATGGTGATTTTTCCACCTGCATGCTCAAATTCTTTACGTTCCTCTTCGCTGCACGAAAAGAGTACAAGAGACAAAATTAAGATGAGCGATATTCTATTCAGCAAGGGCAATTAAATCAATCAGTATGAATATACAAGAATAACAAAAATCTATCAAAAACTGCAATCCATCGAAGAACGATCAAAGTTCGTCGTTAGATTGCCAGAATTTTGATTTGACGTTAAATTAACGTGAAAGTTGCCAAATAATTCTTTTTATAGCCGATTTTAAAACAAAAAGGTATTATATTTGGTCGTTGAAATTACAGCCAATGGTTTGCTAGTTGCTGAAATGGCAAAAAAAGACAGGCGCTACTGACTATATTTCACTTGACAAATGAAGAACTTAACACTACTTGTTGGCTTTCTCTTATTAAACGTAACAGTTTTTGCTGCGTTGTCTGTTGACGGCACTTATCAGGGAAAAAACTTGTACGTTTCTAATCCATTGGATGATGAAGGTTTCGGTTACTGTGCTACAAAGGTGACAGTAAACGGAGACATCATGCCAGGTGGAACGAGCATGGGGGCCTTTGAAATTGATTTCTCCCTATTCAATATTGAAATTGGAGAACCAGTGTTCATCGTAATTGAGCACAACGAAGGATGTAAACCAAAGATTTTGAATCCAGAGGTATTACGTCCGCGTTCTACGTTTACTGTAAAAGAAATGAAGATTTCTGATGACGGTAAATTGACTTGGACTACAGAAGGCGAGCGCGGTAAGCTTCCTTTTACTATTGAGCAGTACCGTTGGAACAAATGGGTAATTGTTGGTGAGGTGCAAGGAAAAGGTTCTGGTGAGACAAACTCATACGAATTCCTAGTGTCTCCGCACTCAGGAGTAAACACTGTTCGTGTGGTGCAGGTGGATCACTCAGGTACAAAACGTACTTCTGATGAAATCAAATTTACTTCAGACATTCCTACAGTAACGAAGACACCAGCTCAGGTGCGTAACGAAATCAAGTTCCTAGCAAATGGATCTCCGATTGAAACACGTTACGAGATTTACGATGCCTACGGTAACATCGTGAAGAAAGGTGTGGGAGCTTCTGTAAACTGTTCGAACTTGCTTCGCGGAGTTTACTACATCAATTTTGATAACGTGAACGAAAAGTTCATCAAGAAATAGATTTAAGAATAAAATCAATCAACCCTGACATCGCGAGATCGTCAGGGTTTTTTTATGCCATGGTAAAACAAATTGAACATCTTGGAATTGCGGTAGAAAGCATCGACGCAACAGTGAAAACATTTGAGACGCTCCTAGGTACAGAGTGCTATAAAGAAGAGATGGTGGAATCGGAAGGGGTGAGGACTGCCTTTTTAATGGTAGGAACCTCCAAGATTGAATTGTTGGAAGCGACCAATGAAGATTCGGCTATCGCTAAGTATTTACAAAAGAACCGCGGAGGATTTCATCATGTTGCGTTTGAGGTAGATGACATCGATGCGGAATTAGAACGATTGGCCGGAGAAGGGTTTCAATTGATCCATCAAACACCGAAAGGAGGCGCAGATAACAAGCGCATCGCATTTCTACATCCAAAATCTACGCACGGATTGCTCGTTGAGCTCTGTCAGGAAAGAATCGATTGAATCGTTTCGTTAGATAAAAGGTGATGCGCATGGAGTCCAGCTTCTCGTGCACCGTGAATATGTTGGATAGAGTCATCGATAAATAAGGTCTTGGAAGGATCTAAGCCTTGTTCCTGGCATACATGCCGGAAGATTTCTACGTCCGGTTTCCGCATGCCCATTTCGTGAGATAGATATACCTTCTTGAAGACATCATTGATATCGGCTTGAGTCTTATTATTCCATTCACGCATTGCTTTATCGATATGGATGCTATTGGTATTGCTGAGGAGATAGATGTCATGCGTTTGACTTAGTTGTTGCAAAAATTCGATCCGTTCCTTAGGAATGTCTAAAATCATTGCGTTCCAAGCGTGTACAACTTGATTTGGAGTGACTCCTGCAGGTAAGAGTTGCAGAATGCCGTTGATGAAATGTTGAGGGGAGATTCGGCCTGTTTCAATGGCGTCAAATAGATCAGATTGCGCAGCCTGAGAATAAAGAGCATCGAAATCGGAAATGCCTAAATCTTTAAAAGCATTTATGGTCGCTTCGTAATCTATGTTGATGATGACACCTCCAAAATCAAATATGATATTCTCGAACTCAGATTTCATGGCGTAAAGGTACAACTAACTTTGCGGTGAAAATGAAACCAACAAAAAAGGGACTCACCGAAGTGAATCCCTCAACTATTTAGACGAAACTTACTACTATTTTGTAAGAACGGCGTTCAATGAGAATTCAACGCTTGGGTTAATTCCTCCGTTTTCTGGATCTTGAATAAATCCTGGGATTCCCATTTCTGCAAAGCTGATTGCGAAATCTCCCATGATCATCGCGCGATCACCGTCAACTTTCACTGTTGCAGGAACTGTAGATTTCACTTCTTTCCCGATAACGTTCAATGTCATTGACAATTGTCCGTCTTCGTATGAGTTCAATGTAACAGTCGCCGTTGGAAAATCTGGAGTGTTCCAGAACATGTTTTGTGGGTGATCCTCATCCGGAGCGGTTCCCATCAAGTGCGCCGCAAGGTATCCTTTCTTCATGTCATCCATTCCTTCATCCGTCACTTCGATAGAGTTCATGTCAATTGTAAATGACCCAGACTCCAAAGCATCTCCCATCATTGTTAGGGATCCTTCAGAAATCTTAACCATACCATCGTGTCCGTACTCAGGACTCATTTCTCCGTGCCAAGAAAGTGTAGATGCTGCCGCATCCAATTTATACGTTACCGCTTCTACTTTCTCATCTGTTCCATTTTCATCAGTTGTCTCTTCTCCAGATGAACAAGAGGCTACAAAAAGTACTGTTGCAGCCAAAAAAAATACGCTTGCTTTTTTCATTTTTATCAATTTGGGTGACCAAATATATGAATTAAATACCATGGTAACAATAATCAAGGAAAATATTTACAATTTTTTCATCTGTTGGAAATATATATCTTCGGAAAATGAAGTTTTTCCTTGATCAACAGCGGTATATAGATACGAACCAACCTTTGGATATTTCAATGGGTTTGAGCAACACTCCGGAGAATCCTAGAGCTTGGTATGTAGATCAACCCAGCTTCGAGCCAGTTCGGACGGAGCACTATACGGGTTCTGTTGCAGAGGGCGGCTCCGTGAATTTCCGGGACATTTATTTCAATCCGCATGGACATGGAACGCACACGGAATGCTTGGGTCATATAACGCAGGAGGTGTATTCGATCAACGAAAAATTGAATGAGTACTTTTTTGAAGCCCAGGTGATTTCTCTTAAACCGGAAACAAGAAACAATGGGGAAGAGGAGGATCGCGTGATTACGTTAGAGCAGATGCAGGCAATTGAGATCCATAAGGAGGCATTGATCCTAAGAACCCTTCCGAATGGGATGGAGAAAAACACATTTAATTATTCGGATACGAACCCAGCCTATTTGGAAAAAGAGATCGCTTCTTATTTGATTTCTCAGGGTGTGAAACATTTCTTATTGGATCTTCCGTCCGTGGATCGCGAGTCCGATGAAGGACAATTGGCATTTCATCATGAGTTTTGGGAAGTGCCGGAAAATCCCAATCACGAAAGAACCATTACTGAATTGATATTCGTTCCGGATACAATTGCAGATGGGGAGTATATATTAAACCTTCAGGTAGCACCTTTTGAAAACGACGCATCACCTAGTCGTCCGGTGCTGTATGAAATTCAATCGAAGTAAGAGAAAAGTTAGGGCAACAAAAAAAGAGTTGATTAATGTCAACTCTTTTTCTGTCAATAGTAAGTTAATTTTTCTGTAGTGGTTGTAACAACAATCTTATTCGTAGTAGGTAGTTAAAACCTTATTCAAACAAGAAATAAAAAAATCAGGTATTTTCTTTAAGCCTTGTCTCTTCAGACGTGCTTTAAAACAGAGGCTAAGAACTGTTATACTCTTTAATCAAACTAGAAAATGAAACTGCCTCTCCAAGCAGCAATCCTCTAATATTTCAAAGCGAAACTCAAAGAAAATTACCTGACATTTCTCCTTATTTCTTAGAATAAGTATAGGAAGTTCTTTTCGAAAGTTTTGGGTAGAATGAATATTCAGGGCTTTTGCATGAATATTTATCGATTTAGAATGATTTTTCGATTTATAGATTCTCCAAACTTGTAAAGAATGCGTCTCTTTTGGCTGGAGACAAAGGCACTTCCGAACCATCTTTCATTACAACGGCACCCCCATTTTTCTTATCGTAACGATCTACGTAATTAATATTGATGAGGTGGGATTGCTGCACACGAAGGAAATTATGTCCTGAAAGAAGCGTTTCATATTCCTTCAAAGTTTTTGAAACCAAAATCTTCTTGTTGTCCTTTAAAAAGAAAGAAGTGTAGTTTCGATCTGCCTCACAACGGATGATCTGATCTAATTCCACAACGTGAACGCTTTCTTGTGTTTTCAATACCAAGCGACGCTTTTCATTCGGTTGGATGTTTTTGTGCAATGCTTCGAACTGACTCACTTCTTTGCGATCATCGATGGTTGAAAGCGCTTTTTCCAAAGCTGCACGTAACTCCGAAGTATCAACAGGCTTTAACAAATAATCTAGGGCACTGAACTTGATCGCCTTGATAGCAAATTCTTCGTGTGCCGTAATGAAGATCACTTCGAATTGCTTGTCTTCGATAGAACGAATTACATCGAATCCCGTTCCGTCGGGCATTTGAATGTCAATAAAGACGATATCTGGTTGATGATTTTGGATCGCAGCAATGGCCGATTGCACGTTTTCTCCTTCTGGAATGGTTTCTACATCATATCCAAAAGAATCAATCATTTTAGCAATCAATTCTCGTGTTCTGTTCTCATCATCGATAATCAATACCTTCTTCATAGTTGTTCTGGTTATTTGTTCATGTTTCGTTTCAGGCTTCAGAAGTGTAAGGTAATGAAATTAACACTTTTGTCCCCGTTTCTTCCTCTTTATTGTAATCCTCAATGAGAAGATAACCGTCTGTTCGGAACTTCTTATTCAGGTTTTCCACGCGTTCCGCGGTGATTTCCATCGCCATACTTTTATGCGCTGAACTTTTCTTCTTCGCTTTCGATGCTTTACGGCCGATCCCGTTATCGATAATCGTAATATGGAGCATTTTGTCTACCTTTCTGAAAGAAATTTTAATGAATCCACCTTCGATTGTGTGCAATTGTCCGTGTTCGATGGAATTCTCAATAAACGGCTGCGTAATCATCGGTGGAATGTGAGCTGCCTCTGCAATCAATTCATCATCAGCTTCAATCTCATATTCAAAACGTTCCTGGAAGCGCAATTTCTGCATGGCGAGGTATTTACTCAAAATCTCCATTTCCGTTTCCATTGGGATGTGTTCCTTCGGCGAGTTCTCCAGAATCAATCGCATCAATCGGGAGAAATTCACGAGGAATTTGGACGAATTCTCCGTGTCGTTATCGTAGATATAACTCTGAATTACCGACATCGCATTGAAGACAAAATGGGGATTCATCTGCGTCCTGAGGAGTGTTTGAGACATTTCGGCCTCCCGCTGTTGCTGCTTGATTTGCGTTTGATTCCAACGATAGAATAAAATCAATCCGGCCATCACGATAATGATGATGAAGGCGATGATAATATACATCTGGAAGTTGTTTCGCAGCTGACTGTATTCCAATCGTGCGGTAGTCATTTCACGTTCCTGTCGTTGTCGCTGGATGGAATCTGCCTGCTCGTTGATCAGTCGTTCACGTTGTTCCGATCGATACGATTCGCTCAATTCCGCAATTCGAGTCGCCGCCTGAACAGTCGTATTACTATCTACATAATCCAAGTACTTCTCCATGTACTCCAGCGCCAGCGTTTTATTGTTCAGTTCTTTGTACACATCTGCGATGACGCGATAGGTCTGATAAATCTGACTTTGTCCCTGATATTGCTCGCGACTCTCAATGGATCGGTTCAAGTAGTTTAAGGCGTTTTGATATCGTTTTTGCTCTTTAAAAACAGTACCTACGTTGTGATATACCTCCGCAATTTCTTCTTTGTTATTGACTGATTCGTAGAATACAAGTGACTTGTTGAAGTTGATGGAAGCATCGCTGTATTTCTTTTGCTCCTTATAGACCAATCCGAGGATGTTGTGCGTGAGTCCCAATCCATTCAAGTCATTCAATGAAGTCAATAGGATAATGGAGCGATTCGCATTTTTAATGGCCTTATCATATTGATCGCGATCCAATTGAACCGTCGCCAGATAAGACAATGCCAAGGCCATTTGACGCTTGTCGTTGATGGTCTGCGAATAGCCTAAAGAGCGTCGGAAGTAATATTCTGCATCGTCCAAATTGAGGATTTCTCGCTGTGTTTGCCCAATCTCACGGCAGTACCTTGCCAGCAATAATGTGTTCCCAGCTCCCTGTGCCAAATTGAGTGCTACGAGGTTTTTCGCCACGCCGAGTTCCGCCTGTCCAAAGAAGCTATAAATCTGTGCAATGGTATTAAACGCCTTGGCCAATTCTGCTTTGTTCCCACTGCGTCGGCCGGCACTAATTCCCTTGTTTGCGTAGTATAGCGATGAATCCTTTTGATTGTAGCGCATGAAGTTCAGCGCGATATGCTGATAGCTCTCCGATTGTTTGGCGACATCACGAATTCGTTTGGCCTTTTTTAGTGCCAATCTCAAATACGACTTCGCCGTTTCGAATTCTTGCATCTGACTATGATAGAATCCGAGGTGTCGATAAATGGTAAACTGCACTTCGTCGCCTTTCAATTTGTTCAGAAAGGGTTGACACGCGAGAATGGTACTGTAATAGGATTCCAAATCCCCGCGAATTAAGTACACTTCGGCGCTATACATCAAGGCTGAAAAACGAAGGGAATCTTCAAATTTTCGACTGTCTGTAAGAATCTCTCTACGGAGGGAATCGGCCTTGTCTATATTGTTGAGCTTGTAGTAATCCCCGAGATCCAGAATGGCTTCAAATCGTTGCTGCGAAGACCTTGCGGCGGTAATCGAACGAATGAGTTGCTCTTCTTTGGCGCGCCCTTGCGCATGAACTTCCGAGCTGTAGCTCACTACAACGAGAAATGAAAGGAAGAGGAGAAGGGTTCTAAGCATAAGAAGCTAAGTTAAGAAAATCTAGAATGTATGATGAATTTGAATCGTCTGAATTCCTTGTGTTTCCCCGCTTCTAAAGTGGTTTGTTTCTCTATGCATTTACTATCTTTGGCGCTTCAAAAGACACGAAGCAATGGAATACGATTTTCGAAAAATAGAAAAGGAATGGCGTGAGTTTTGGGCTGAGAATAAGACGTTTAAAGCGGATGATTTCTCGGACAAACCGAAATATTATGTGCTAGATATGTTCCCTTATCCATCAGGTGCGGGCTTACACGTAGGTCACCCACTCGGATATATTGCTTCGGATATTTTTTCGCGTTACAAGCGATTGCAAGGGTACAATGTTTTGCATCCCATGGGATATGATTCGTTTGGACTTCCGGCAGAGCAGTACGCAATTCAAACGGGGCAACATCCGGAAAAAACAACGAAAGAGAACATTGCGCGTTACCGTGGTCAAATGGATAAAATCGGATTTTCATTCGATTGGGATCGTGAGGTACGCACCTCGTCTCCGGAGTATTACAAATGGACGCAATGGATCTTCAAACAATTGTTCGATTGCTGGTATGATAAAGATGCGGACAAAGCCGTTCGAATTTTAGAGTTGGTTGCCAAGTTCGAAACCGAAGGAAATGCCAACGTAAATGCAGAGCACGATTTCGAAGGAACGTTCTCTGCTGAAGAATGGAAAGCAATGTCCGAAAAGGAGCAAAGCACAGTGTTGATGTCTTACCGATTGACGTATTTGGCCGATTCTTGGGTAAACTGGTGTCCAGCTTTGGGAACCGTTTTGGCCAATGACGAAGTGGTGAATGGCGTTTCAGAGCGCGGTGGACATCCAGTAGAGCAGAAATTGATGCGTCAGTGGTCGATGCGAATCAAAGCGTATGCAGAACGATTGCTCACAGGTTTAGACGCGATCGATTGGACAGATTCCATCAAAGATCAACAACGCAATTGGATTGGAAAATCGCAGGGTGCATCGGTACATTTCAAGGTAGATGGACATGAGGATTCGATTGAAGTCTTCACCACGCGACCGGATACTATTTACGGAGTTTCGTTCATGGTATTAGCACCTGAACATCCTTTGGTAGATCAAATTACAACCGATGAATTTTCAGCGGGAGTGGAAGAATACAAACGTCAGGCTTCTTTGAAATCGGAGCGTGATCGTCAGTCTGATGTGAAAAACATCACCGGACAAAACACGGGGGCTTTCGCCATTCATCCGTTTACGGGGGAGAAAGTTCAAATCTGGATCGGAGATTACGTTTTGGCTTCTTACGGAACAGGTGCGGTAATGGCGGTTCCTTGTGGAGATCAACGCGATTGGGATTTTGCTAAACACTTTGGAATTGAGATCATCAATATTTTCGAAAACGTAGATATTTCTGAAGCGGCGTATGCAGAGAAAGATGCCGTAATTGCTAACTCGGAATTCTTGAACGGATTGCCAGCGAAAAAGGCTATCAAAACGGCAATTCACGAGATCGAAAAACAAGGATTTGGAAAAGGAAAAACGCAGTATCGTTTGCGCGATGCGGTATTCTCTCGCCAGCGTTATTGGGGGGAACCATTCCCAGTTTTCTACAAGAATGAAGTACCACATTTGGTACCGGATGCTGATTTGCCCATCACGCTTCCAGAAGTAGATAAATACTTGCCAACAGAAGACGGAGAACCGCCATTGGCGCGTGCCGAAAAAAGTGCGTGGAATTACCAAGAAGGCGACCGAATGGAATACAACACCATGCCAGGTTGGGCAGGAAGTTCGTGGTATTTCTTGCGTTATATGGATCCGAAGAATGAGAATGAGTTTGTAGCGCGTGAGAAGGTGGATTATTGGAACAATGTCGATTTGTACATCGGTGGTTCTGAGCATGCAACCGGACACTTATTGTACGCTCGTTTCTGGACAAAATTCTTGTTCGATTTGGGATACATTCCTTTCGAGGAGCCGTTCCAGAAGATGATCAACCAGGGGATGATTTTGGGTCGTTCGAGTTTTGTTTATCGAGTAAAGCCATTGGTAAACCTTGAAATTGAAGATGAGGGTGTTATTAATACTATCAAAAAATCAATGGATCTTAATCTAAAATTAGATTCTATATTAAGGAGTGTTTTCATTTCTAAGCCAATCTTAGATAAATACAAATCTGATCCCTATAGTTTCTCGAATCCACGAATTTCAGCTCAAATTGAGAAATTAAAGAATGAAATAGCAAAGGAAATTGAGAATCCAAAAGAATTATCGATTTCAATTGATTTTAATGATGCTCAAGCGATCCATGCTGATATCTCCATGGTCGATAACGATATTTTGGATGTGGAAGTCTTCAAAAAATGGCGCCCTGAATTTGCTAATGCTGAGTTCATCACAGAAGAGGACGGAACTTACGTTTGCGGGCACGAAGTAGAGAAGATGTCTAAATCGAAATACAACGTACAAACGCCAGATGATTTGTGCGAAGACTTTGGAGCAGACACATTGCGTATGTACGAAATGTTCCTCGGGCCTTTGGAGCAAAGCAAGCCTTGGGATACGAAGGGAATCAACGGAGTGCACAACTTCTTGAGAAAGTTGTGGCGTTTGTTCCACGATCAGAACAATAAGGTGAGTTTGGATATGGGCGATCCATCCAAAGACGCTTTGAAAACCTTGCACAAAACCATCAAGAAAATCGGAGACGACTTGGAACGTTTCTCTTTCAATACGGGTGTTTCCAATTTCATGATTTGCGTGAACGAGTTGACCGATCAGAAGTGCAACAACAAGCAGATTTTGGAGCAATTGACGATTCTCGTTTCCCCTTATGCGCCGCACATTGCGGAAGAACTATGGGTGCGTTTGGGTAATGAACCTGGAACGATTTCCTACGCGAAATTCCCTGAGTTCAACGAAGAGCACTTGGTAGAATCCAGTCATGAATATCCGATCTCATTCAATGGAAAAATGCGTTTCAAATTGGAGTTCCCATTGGATATGAGCAAAGAACAAATTGAGAAAGAAGTTCTAGCGAATGAAAACGCTCAAAAATGGCTCGAAGGAAAAGATCCTAAGAAAGTGATCGTGGTGCCTGGAAAAATCGTGAACGTGGTGATCTGATGTTCTACACAACCGATGATATCGTTGTCGTAGTCGACATTGTCGGAACCCTTGTATTTGCCATTTCCGGGGCTTTGGCCGCAGGTGAGAAACGCTTCGATTTAATGGGCGTGGCGATCATTGCTTTTGTCACTGCAGTCGGTGGTGGAACCATTCGAGATCTACTTATCGGTTCGCATCCTGTAGGATGGATGCAGAGTTATCATTACATCGTAATTACAGTTGTAGGCGTCATTTTGGCCTTTTTTCTGCACCGACAATTACAACGGTTTCGCAAGTCATTTTTTCTTTTCGATGCTATCGGATTGGGCACTTTCGCGATTGCAGGAATGGAAAAGGCGTTGAGCTATGACATCAGTCCGGGGTATGCGATTTTATGTGGCATGATTACCGGTTGCTTCGGTGGATTGACACGCGACGTTTTGTGTAATGAAATCCCATTGATTTTCCGAAAAGAGATGTACGCTCTTCCTGCATTAACTGGAGCTTCTGCCTATCTCGGATTGAATTATTTGAATGTTATTCCAGAGGTCAGTTTTCCAATCTCCATCGTTTTGGTGATTCTGTTCCGCGTATTTGCAGTACGCTACAACTGGCAATTGCCTAAGATTCGCATGGATGTATAAAAGATACAATTAGAAAAAAGACCTAATCGAAGGTTACGACTAAGTCTTTCCATTGTCTTTGTTCTTTCCTCTTTTCTGTCTTTTATCTATGCTGAGAATATACCCGACGCCGACTGAAAATAGATCACCAAATCTTTCTTATGAATCGTTCATTTTTTCGTGCGTCGACATCGGGTACCCATCCTCTAGGCAATATGTTTTTCCAGGAACACGAGGTTCTCTGACGTTATTTTCGGTTGATTGCTAATCAAAACTGCGTGTTCCACCATTGATTTCAATTCACGGACATTTCCTGGCCAGCGGTAATCAATCATTGCCTTGAATGCGTCCACTTCGAATTGCTTTTCAGGCAATCCTTGACGTTTGCAGAATTCCGAAGCGAAGTGCTTGGCCAAGTGAATCACATCGTTGCCACGGTCTTTGAGGTCGGGAATGCGAATAATGAAGCCTTGCAATCGGAAGTATAAATCTTCCCGAAATCGTCCCGCTTCCACTTCTTTCCAAAGGTCTTTGTTCGTGGCGGACATCACTTTGATGTCCAAATTGATTTCTTTTTTACCACCGAGACGTGTCACTTTGTTTTCCTTAAGCACACGCAGTAATTTGGCTTGCACACGGTAAGGCATTTCGCCAATTTCATCTAGGAAAATGCTTCCTCCATTGGCTTCTTCGAACTTGCCGTAACGTGTAAATGCACCTTTTTCGGCTCCGAATAATTCACTTTCGATTAAATCTTCTGGAATTGCCGCAACATTGAGCGCAACGAACTGTCGTTGTTTTCGCGAGGAATTGTAATGCAGCGCATTGGCCACCAATTCTTTTCCGGTTCCGTTGGAGCCAGTGATCAATACAGGAATGTTTATGTTCTCCACTTTTTCCATCAAGTGGAACATTTCTTTCATCACCAAACTTTCGCCGATGAGATTCTCATAGCGGTTGATGTCGATGAGTCGATCTTTCAGATGATCCAGTTCATTCCGCGTGTTGAACACTTTTCGGAAGTTTTCGATGATCTGCCGAAGCTCAACCAAGGCCTTTTCATCTTTGATGATGTATTTATCGGCGCCTTTGTTGTAAGCATCTACTACTATATTCAATTCCATTTGACCCGATAACATTACTACGAATGTATCGTCATTTATCTTTTTCACTTCTTCCAAAAGTTGAAGTCCATTGCGAACCGGCATGTCGTAATCAAAGACTACCACATCAGGATTGAGATCTTTTGCAGATGCGAATTCATCGGCTGTTTGAAATCGGGTGACTTCGACGTTCTCCAAAGTTTGAAGTTGCTGCTGCACTACTTCGCCATAGAAAGGATCGTCTTCTACGATAAATATTTTGAGGATGTTTGTTTTCATAACCGCGTTGTTTTTGTGATGCAATTCCTGAATGATCGCATCCGATTCGTTTATTACTTGTTGAATGATAGGACCGAGATGACTGATGTCAGAATCTTTTGCGGCATCTTCAATTTGCTGAAGTTTCTCACCCGCAGATTTTGCTCCGATGGTGAGAAAGGAAGATTTCACTTTGTGAGCCACCATCCGCAATTCTTCGCTGTCTGCGTTTGAGAAATGCGTTTCCAATTCCGCCATGCAATCGGGTGTTGTTGAGATGAATATATCAATAATCATCTGCACCATTTCTTCGGATCCTCCGCACGTTTTATGGAGGTAGTCTAGGTTGATTATTGTATTTTCCATAACTAAGCGCTTTTTAAGTGAGTGATGCGAAGATTGTTGTAAATCTTCTCCATTAGATTTTCAGGTTCGAATGGTTTGGTGATGTAATCATTCATTCCTGCTTTGAAGCATTTTTGATTCTCACCAATCAATGCCGAAGCCGTCATAGCGATGATTGGAATGTCCTTATCGTGCGTATGATTTCCCGATCGGATTTCCTTGGTTGCAGTGTAGCCATCCATTTCCGGCATGCTGATGTCCATGAGAATCAAATCGTAGTCATCTTTCGCGACCATTTCGAGCGCGATGCGTCCATTTTCCGCAAGTGCTACATCGATGTTCCAATCCTTTAGGACTTTCATCGCGAGCATTTGATTGATAGGATGATCTTCTACCAAGGTTCCTTGCCAGGTATGACCAGTAATTACAGCTCCACTTCCAGGTGTAAATATGGCGCGCACATTCGTTGTGGTGGACACCGTCGCAACAGTGGTAAAGAGGATTTTCCAAACTACGGCGCCAATGACTAGTGCACTGGCTCCAAATAGTAATGTTCTTTTTAGTCTCAACCGGGTTTTGGTTCCGGTCTCGAGATTACTCTTAGGACTCATAATTTCAAATTTTGGTGTTCTACAATCCCTAATTTAAGGAGTTAAGTCCGGGTACCGAAGCCGCTATTTCCCAACGCAATGAAAAGTTTTCCTAGCGCATCGTTATGATAAAATTATACAATAGCTTCGGATAATTTGCCGTTTTATTTGGCACAGCCTTTGTATTATTCACAGTAACAGTTAAAATGTTAGCGATGAAAAAGTATCTATATTTTTTGGGCTTTGCCGCAATCCTAGGGGGATTGGTGAGCGCATCTTCATCTTCGGTATCGTATCCATACGTTCGAAATAACTCCTTCAAAACGGGAGAGAAATTGAAGTATCGTGTTTCCTATGGATTTGTGGATGCAGGAGAAGCCACGATTGAGGTGAAATCGACTTCAAAGAAAGGGCAGGGTAGAGAGTTGCAGCATGTGGTTGCCACAGGTAAAACACTGGGAAGCTTCAACAATATTTACAAGGTTCACGACGTATATGAAAGTTACATTGATAAGAAATCGATGATGCCTTGGTTCTTCGTTCGAAATGTAGACGAAGGCGGATATAAAATCAATCAGAATTACACGTTTAAGCACCATGTGAAGAAGGTGAACAACGGATCGAAAGATTTTAATATCACCATGGGGATGCAAGATATGATCTCTTCTTTCTACAAGGCACGAACGCTGAATATGAAAGGAATGACACCAGGAAAGGTATTTTCTTTCAAGTGTTTCATGGATGATGAGATTTATGACTTGAAAATCAAGTACAAAGGAAAAGAGAAAATTAAAATTCGAAAAGGCGAATTCCAGTGTTACAAGTTCGTGCCTGTAGTACAAACGGGGCGCTATTTCGAAAACGAAGAAGATGTTCAATTCTGGGTAACGGCGGATCAAAATCGTATCCCAGTATTGGTCAAAGCAAAGATACCGGTTGGAACGGTAAAGATGCACCTTATAGAATGGAATGGTTTGAAGAATGAGTTGAGTAGTAAGGTGGATTGATACCGAAATCATCCGAGTGTTCCGCTGACCACTTTGACGTCAGACTCAGAGTAAGCGATCTAGCGGAACAAAGAAAAGTGGGGACGAGCAATCGTCCCTATTTTTTTGTTCATTGGTAAGAAGGGAAAGGTCAGAAGCGAAAAGTTTCCTTCTGCCTTCCGCTTTCTACTTTTTACCAACACAGCACTTCCAATATCAATCAATGGCCTAAAATTTGTAATTTCTGGATCGAACTTTCATACAGCTAATTATGAAGAAGATTTTAGTAGTCTTAGCACTCGGATTGTTCTCTTTTGAAGGGAATGCACAGGTAATCGTCGATGGAGTAGACATCAATAAAATGGACGAATTACAGTATGTGGAATTGGTCGGGCAGACACGTTTTATCAACCTCACGAAAATCAAAGTTTTTGTGGATTATGGACAAGATTTCTCATGGCGACAGCAAACCATCAAGGATGAAAGTGGAGAACGCTCTTCCTTCAATAGCATGGTGGATGCACTGAATTTTATGTACGCTAATGGATGGGAATTTGAGCAACTATCACATCGATAATGATGGTAGTTTGACGTATCACTATATACTTCAGCGTCAGGCGGGTTGGGATGAATAGTGCCATCATTTCGAGAGCCTAATTGAACGGCGCATAAAATGGTTTGAAAATAACTACTCCGGGATTCTCGCGAAGACTGAGGCTCTCGAAGTCAGAGCGAGCGTTAGTCGTTCAATTTCAGAACAGCCAAGAATGCTTCTTGTGGAATTTCAACTTTTCCGACCTGACGCATACGTTTCTTACCAGCTTTCTGTTTTTCGAGGAGTTTACGCTTACGCGTGATATCTCCACCGTAACATTTTGCGGTAACGTCTTTACGTAGTGCCTTGATGGTTTCACGGGCGATTACTTTCGCTCCAATTGCCGCCTGAATTGGAATTTCGAATTGCTGACGTGGGATCAATTCCTTCAATTTGATACAAATCTTTTTCCCCAATTCGAAGGCGTTGCTTCGGTGAACCAAAGCTGAAAGTGCATCGACTTGCTCGCCGTTAAGCAAAAGATCCATTTTGATCAGATCCGATTTCTTATACCCAATTGGATGGTAATCGAAAGATGCGTAACCACGAGAAACGGTTTTCAAACGGTCATAAAAATCGAAGACAATTTCTCCCATAGGCATTTCGAAACTCAGCTCTACACGGTCCTGTGTCAAGTACACCTGATTGGTCAATTCACCTCGCTTTTCAATACATAAGGTCATAATCTGACCCACGTATTCAGCCTTTGTAATGACTTGCGCTTTGATATACGGCTCTTCGATCATTTCCATTCCTGAAGGATCTGGCAACTCCGAAGGGTTGTTTACGATAATTTCTTCGTCCGGCGTCTTTTTCATGTACGCCTTGTACGATACGTTGGGAACGGTAGTAATAACCGTCATTCCGAACTCACGCTCTAAACGTTCCTGGATGATCTCCATGTGCAACATTCCAAGGAATCCACATCGGAAACCGAATCCAAGTGCAGCTGACGATTCCGGTTCGAAAACCAGGGAAGAATCGTTCAATTGCAATTTCTCCATGGAGTAACGGAGTTCTTCGTAGTCCTCTGTATCCACTGGATAAATTCCCGAGAATACCATTGGCTTCACATCCTCGAAACCTTTGATCGCTTCATCACAAGGATTCTCTTCCAAAGTAATCGTATCTCCAACTTTCACCTCGGCCGCTTTCTTGATTCCAGAAATAATGTAGCCTACATCACCCGTGCGAACTTCGTTCTTTGGACTGAGGTCTAATTTCAAGATTCCGATTTCTTCCGCGTTATAGCTTTTACCAGTATTGAAGAACTTCACTTTATCTCCTTTGCGAATTACTCCGTTTTTCACTCGGTAATACGCAATAATTCCACGGTATGAATTGAAGACTGAATCGTAGATCATAGCTTGCAATGGTGCATCTGGATCTCCTTCGGGAGCTGGAACGCGTTCCACAACAGCCTCTAAAATCTTATCTACTCCCAATCCCGTTTTTCCGGAAGCCGGAATAATATCGTCTGGACTACATCCAATCAAATCCACAATCTGATCGGTAACCTCCTCTGGCATGGCACCTGGAAGATCCATTTTATTCAAAATCGGAATGATTTCAAGATCGTGCTCCAAAGCGAGGTACAAATTCGAAATGGTTTGCGCCTCAATTCCTTGAGCGGCATCTACAATCAGCAAGGCCCCTTCACAAGCGGCGATTGATCGCGACACTTCGTACGAGAAATCCACGTGTCCCGGGGTGTCGATCAGGTTCAGAACGTACTTTTCGCCATTGTGTTCGTAATCCATCTGAATGGCGTTACTCTTGATGGTAATCCCACGTTCGCGTTCCAGATCCATATCGTCCAATGCCTGATCTTGCATTTCACGTTCAGAAATAGTTCCGGTAGTTTGAAGCAATCGATCGGCCAAGGTACTTTTCCCGTGGTCGATGTGTGCGATAATACAAAAGTTACGAATGTTCTTCATAAAGGGTTAATTCCGCTGTGGATATAGCGTACAAAAGTACAGGAAAATACCGAGAACATGATGGGTTAGGGATATTTTATTCCCCCTTTTGGAGGGGGCTAGGGAGAGGATAAAAAATAACGGGAAAGACTGGCGTCCTTCCCGTTCAATACCTAAACTACTACTTATGAAAACTAACTTCTACTTAGTTGATATAGGTATTTCAAATCCCGTGCCAAAAATTATGCATGCATTATATTGTTGAGGTTAAGTTAGTTAGATGGATGCGTTCCAAGTCCTCCCCCTTTGGAAGGGCTGGGGTGAGGATACAAACGAAGAAAGGAGAGACGGGCGTCTCTCCTTTCAAAACCTAAACTACTACTACTTATGAAAACTAACTTCTACTTAGTTGCTAGGTACAGTTCAAATTGTGTGCCAATTTTATTACTGCGTTTTGCAACCGTATCGTTACTTATACAACGAAGGTAGGGACTCTTTATTATGTACGCATTGTTTTTAACTTTTTTTTTACCGTGTTTTTGTGATGAGTGGTTTAAGATAGGTTCAAAATGATACTAAGAAGGGCTCAAAAAGTGCTTTTTGAGCAGTGTGTGGTGCAAGTGTTGAGTGAGGACTGAGGTATATATAAAAGAAGAAAGGGAGTGACTGGCGTCTCTCCCTTTCAAAACCTAAACTACTACTACTTATGAAAACTAACTTCTACTTAGTTGCTGATACCAGTTCAAATTGTGTGCCAATTTTTTTCTGATTCGGCAACCGTATGGTTACTTATAAGAACGCAGTAAGCTCCGAAAAATTACATCCACATTTCGTTTTTAACATATTTTCTTAATTGATTATCAAAAAGATAGGTGGTTTATGGCGAATAGAAGAGAAGGTAACTAATTGATACTCAATCAAATTATTCAAGGGTGCTACTTATTATGCGTACACATAAAAAAGCAGGAATATTTTCTGATTTTCTTTCAATTAGTGCTGTACTGAAATCGATAATAGAAATCATCGGTGAAAAATGAAAATAGCTTTCACTTCCATTTTGGCAGAGTTCATTCCAAAAAGGCATAAAAAAACGCCAATGTGTCACTCATACACACTGACGTTTTGTCGATCTATGTAAACCCAATTAAGGCGTATAATTATCCGCTTCCGTCCATCGAGTGGAAATGAAGCTCACAAAATCAGTTACTGAACTATTAAATGCGGATGCACTGCTAATATTGGTGTATCCCGATATTTCCCCATCGGCACCAGTAACGTAAGGAGCAATGAGGTTGTGGTAATAATTCGCTTGATTCGTCAAATTTGAAGTATTAAATGCTGTCAACAAGAACTCATCGATGTACGAATCATACTGCGCTTTGTACACTGGATCATCGTAGATGTATTCGAGTAATGGCCATGCGACATCACCATTCGCTCCGGTTGGTGTAGATGAAAGGTTGGAGAAATCAAACTCCATGGCAGACATTCCGCCCCCCATTCCACCTCCGCCTCCAGGGCCGTCAGTAAATGCTTCGTTGTTATCCCAAGGAATCCATACGAATTTGTTCGATGAAGGATTGTTGTAGAGATAGTAATTGTGCGTCATTAATCCGTAAGTATCCCAATTTCGAATGGTCGTATTGGCCGCGAGATACTTCAAGTACAACTCCATGTCGATGTGTTGTTCCAACGTCGATCTCCAAGCAGCTGGATCCGTTGTTCGCGTATCGGAAATCAAAGCGTTAATGAACTCGCGCGCGTCATCGTACGAGTAATCCGTTCCAGATTTCAACGGAAATTCCATGTCGTTGAATGCGGACAATGAAGTGCTGTTCAAATAAGCTCCGTCTGCATCTGGTTTGTAGACATTTCCGGTGGTATTTCCGAAAGATCGATTCAACATCGGAGAATCGAAGACCACTTCACACATGGTGTACAATCCGAAATAGATCGGGCCATCTCCATAGTCGACGTAAATTCTGTAGAACGCTGTTTTGGGTGCTGGAACTCCGAAATCACGGAAGACATCAGCCGCCATTTTTTCGTGCAAGTACGAATCATCTTTGTAGTTGCTTGAAAGCGAAAGTTGCTGGAATCCATAGAAGGATTGCCCGTTGATGTTCGGATTTTCATTTTCGAAGTGATTCGTTTTGATGCGCAAAGGCAATTTCCCATTTCCTGATTGATAGGCAAATGATAGGCTGGAATTTCCTTTGTATCGAAGTCCTACATCGTACCATTGCTTTCCGTTAAAGAACATTTGAACCGGAATGTACATTGGTGTTTGATCGCTGAATCCGCCACCGCCTCCAGGGCCGCCTCCAGTTGATCCACCGTAAATGGATTCGATATCGTCTTGCATCGCTTGCCAGTATTCTGGTTCGATGACAAAATCCAATCGCATCACTTCATTCTGATTGAAAACGACATCGTAATTCGGTGTTGCGTTATATCCGTGGGTTGCGTCTGTCCAATCATCCAAACCGCTTCCGCCGTTAATGACTGCTTCTTTCTTACAGGCAGCGAGCGTCAATAGTGCTCCAAGTGCCAAGGTTATTTTAAATGCTTTCATAGGCTTATAGATCAAAATTGAGGTTAAGTCCAGCAATGAAATACTGGCGCGGCGTGTTGTAATACATTGGATACGATCCCAATTCTCGTTCGTAACGGTAGAAGGCTCCTACATTGATTTTCTTCGTGATATCGTAGCTGGTTCCAAGGGTAAATCGAATTTTTTCGAATCCTGAAACGCGTGCTTCTTCCTCTGTAATGGTCGGAATGTAATTGATGCGATTTGTGGTTTGAGCGAAAAATGCCTCCGTAGCGAAGTACGGATCAAATTTCCAATTGCGGATGTTGTATTGCAATTTGAATCGAACGCGATACTTGTTGATGATATCGTCGTCTGTAGCATCGCTTCCCAAGACACTTTGGTTCTGGAAACGGAATCGATATCCGAATTTAAAACGATCGAATTTGTGTTTGTAATTGACATCAGTGAAGATTCTGCCTTCGCTTCGATATCCTGAATTTCGGTTGTTTCGGATGAATCTATATCCAACATCTACACGGAAACCTTTGAAGAATTTGTAGCCTAATTCTGCTTCTGTGAAGAAATTGTTGATAGATGTGGCGTTGTCCTCGAAACGAAATTCTTGGGTAAGACCGAAGCGCATTTTGTCGTCGAGAAAACTTTTTTTGAGATTGACTCCCGTCCACAGTTCCAAGTCTTGGACGGTGGTTGAATCTTGTGCATTCGCTTGGGAGAAAACAAGCAGCAGCAAAGATACAAGCAGCCATTGCTGTACTTTACGCATAGTGAGAGTAATTAAAAGTTCGTTATCTGTTAAGTAACTCTTTTTTCAGGAAACTTGAGGTGAAATTTGATTTTTTTTCTCTGTGCGCACAGAAAATGACCTTTTCTGCCGTCTATTTTCGCTTACACACCAGGATTTTGATCGCGGCCTTTCTTGCGCAGGTAGAAGAACATCAGCGTCGCAAGAATCATCAAAATTCCGGGGATGAGCCAAGATCCAATTTGGTATCCAATTTTATATCCCAAGCTGTCTTTATCGATCTCGTCTTCTTCTTTGGATTGACCTTCTTTAATTACTGGCTGGACTACAGAAGCGGTGTCTGGTGCATCAGTAATTGTGTTCTTAGAAGAAGTATCCTTGGGCAGTGCCACAAAAGCTGAAGAGGATGCTGTATCCAATTTTTTCGGCATGGTGCGCGAATAACCAAGATTTACGAAGAAAATGAGCGTAAAGAGGAGCAGGAATCGATACATGTGGGTACTTTTGGTAAAGATAGAATTTTCCCATTTTTAGTGTTCTATGGATTTCCCGATCCGAAAAATCATTCATATCGACATGGACGCTTTTTATGCGTCGGTGGAACAGATGGACAATCCTGATTTGATGGGAAAACCAGTGGCCGTTGGTGGAAATCGTGAACGTGGGGTGATTGCGGCTGCCAGTTATGAAGCCCGAAAGTTTGGCGTTCGATCTGCGATGTCGTCAAAAATGGCCGTTTTGAAATGTCCCGAGTTGATTTTCGTGCCTCCAAGATTTGAACGCTACAAGGAAATTTCGAATAAAATTCGAGAGATTTTCCATCGATACACCGACTTGGTAGAGCCGCTTTCTTTGGATGAGGCGTTTTTGGATGTTACGGAGAACAAAATCGGACATCCTTCCGCGACCTTGCTTGCTTCAGAGATTCGATATCATATCAAACAAGAGGTTGGATTGAATGCCTCTGCGGGAATTTCCATCAATAAGTTTACCGCAAAGATTGCCTCGGATATCAATAAACCCAATGGACAGAAAACCATTCCGCCAGAGGAAGTACTGCCATTTCTGGAGCAATTGCCCATTCGAAAGTTTTTTGGAGTTGGGAAGGTCACCGCGGAGAAAATGAAGTTGCACGGAATCCACTACGGAATGGATCTGAGACGGTTCTCAAAAGATTATCTGGAAGAACATTTTGGGAAATCTGGCGCGCATTTTTACAACATTGTGCGGGGAATCCAGCACAGCGAAGTCAAGCCCGATCGTATTCGTAAATCCATTGCGGCGGAGCGAACGTTGGAGAAAGATATTTCTCAGGAAGATTTTATGCTAGAGCATCTCGAACGCATTGCTGATACATTGGAGGGCCGCATGAAAAAATCGAAGGTAAATGCCCGAACGATCACGTTGAAATTGAAGTACAGCGATTTCACGATTCAGACCCGAAGCAAAACGATAGAGCGGTATGTATCGGAGAAGGCGGATTTCTTCCCTGTAGTGAAAGAGTTGTTGGCACAGGAACCGGTCAAAGATGCGGTGCGTTTGTTGGGAATTTCAATGTCGAAACTGGATGCTGAAAATCCAACTTCGGAAGCATTGGACGAGCAATTGGAAATGGAGTTTTAATAATGAATGCTCAAAATTGGATGCAGTTCCATTTCGTTATCGGCGGCATTGCGGGGATACTTGTGATCGATGTCTATGAAGCCAACGCCAGTAATTGTTACAGTTTTGCCCACAAGGTCGTTTTTATTGGCTTCAATCCATTCGCGTACATTTAAAAAGGCATCGTAGAAATCAGAATCCTTTGCATACTCGCACCCGGGATTTGGGTTTTCGCAGTTGATGTATTTATCGTTGCCATCAGTTAGTTTGACTTTCCAATCGCCGTCTCTGTGCTTACTCAATTTGTGAACGGTTGCCGTTATTGTGTAGACTTTTTTCTCAGCATCTTGACGCGGATCGTCTTTATCAATTTCAGGAACCTCCAAAGCTCCTATGCTCGCCACATCGATGGTAGTCGGGGTCAAATCAATTTGAGTAGTAGCGTCGTCAATACAGATTTTGACATCTCGTCGTGTCGATGAGCCATTGCAGGATTTGGTATTCTTCTTCCCTTTGTTGCAGGAAAGAAGAATTCCGGATAAAGCAATAAGCAGCAGCGTGATTCGCATAGGATAAATATACGCTGATCGCGTTATTCCTCTACAATCTCCATTTTTCGCAAAAGGAAGGACGCATTCATGTTCTGGCAAATGCCGTC
The DNA here is from genome assembly GCA_003149635.1 of Fluviicola sp. XM-24bin1. Taxonomy (GTDB): domain Bacteria; phylum Bacteroidota; class Bacteroidia; order Flavobacteriales_D; family Crocinitomicaceae; genus UBA4466. Next base: position 44,474 of record QCWI01000002.1, on the reverse strand, counting down.
TTTGAAACGGTAATCGAAGAAGAGTTCATCGTTGACGATTTCAGCATCGAAATAGTGATTTTGAATCTCCGAATACTTATCGGCTAGGGTGCACAGACTTAAGTCGTGGGTGGCAATCAATCCTGTAGATTTTGATTTCACCAATCGCTCCACAAACTTCTTAGAACCTTCCGCTTTATCAACACTGTTAGTTCCTTTAAGGATCTCATCCAGAATGATGAAGTAGGTATCGTTTTGGATCTTATTGACGATGTATTTCAATCGTTTTAATTCAGAAAAGAAGTAAGACTCGTCATTCACCAAAGAGTCGCTGGTGCGCATACTGGAAATCAATTTCACAGGTTTGTATTCGAATGCTTCAGCACAAACAGGTAATCCAGAGTTTGCCATCACAATATTCATGGCAACAGTGCGAAGGAATGTGCTTTTCCCTGCCATATTTGCTCCCGTAATTATGAAGAAATCTTCGTGTTTTAGCGTGATGTCGTTCGTGATTACTTTCGATGGGTCGAGTAACGGGTGCCCCAAAGATTTCGCCGACAATTGCATCTTTTCATCCGTTGCTATTTGCGGATAGATGTACGTCGGATGGTTGAAAGCATAGTTCGCCAGGGAATTCATTGCATCCATTTTCTCTGCGGCAATGAACCATTCTTCTAATGCACCATCAAACCCTTTGATCCATTGTTCTATTCGATACGTGCAACGAAGATCCCAAAGCATTAATCCATTACTGATGAAACCAAATAAAAGGTTGTTTCGATTGCCCAGATTATCGATCTCTCGCGATAATTCTTTCAATGAGCTCGATGCCGTTTTTCCCTCAGTCAAGACGGTTTTTTGCCACTGCTTTAATCGTGCGCTTGTAAAATTGGCCGATTCTATCTTTTCGATCAACTTAGCATATTGTCTTAATAGATCATCAATTTTGCTTGTAATATTGTATACATCTGTTATGCGTTTCACATAAGGACCTGAGATGGCCATTCCCAAAAGATACCATCCTGCGACAAACCAACCATTGATCAGTCCAATGAAATACGTTGAAATTAAAAGCACAGATATCACAGAGAAAACTAAGGGCAACCACGCGTGAATTTTCGGAACAAAGGCTTTATGATTTTGCATCCATTGGTTCACGTCTTCCGATTGCATTTCCGATTTAATCAGAGCAGCTGTTGCGGTATATTCTTGTCGCCATTCGGCCCAATCTTTCAATTCTTGAACGGCCGCCTGTTTCTCCTTAATGTTAGAAATATCGTTGCTGTTGAACCAATCTGCCAGTGTTTTTTGCCCATTCGTCAATGCGGTTCTGTCCATCCACTGAAACAATGATCCCTCTCCGAATAGATCGATGTCTTGGTTGAAATCGTGTTCTTCAAAAATGAAGTTATTTCCAGTTTCCGCTCCTGATAAATCTCCTTTCGATCGAGCGATTTCCGTTTCATTGATTTTTCGCAATGCGTCCGCAAATTGGTATTTACGCTGCACATTAGCGTAGCGATTCAGAAGGAATAAGAACGCAACGATGCCAACTCCAATTACCGCTAAAACGAACTGCCATTGACCAAAGAGAAAATATACGCCCAATCCAATAGAAATAAAGACGAGCAAGCGCAAACTTCCTAATAGACGCAGTCTCGATTTTAAAGATTTTAGATCGGTCTGAATTGCGTCGAGGCGTTGATGGTAAAATTCAATCGGTTCCATAGGCTTGATACTGCCAAAAATACGCAAGTTCTTGAGATGGGGTTGGTAAAAAATGTGAAGGAATTGGGGTAGAGCGAAAATTGTCACGAGTCATATTATTACACTCCAAAGAGGGAGGCTCTAATACCAAAAAAAAGCGCCGCAGTTTCCCGCGACGCTCCTTCTATTTTCCCTTGCAGAGGACTCTTTATAGTCCCAACAATACTTCGTATGGATCTTTTGAACCGAAGATCATGCGCTCCGGGTTCTCCAACATTTCTTTCACTTTCACGAGGAAGCTTACAGATTCTTTTCCATCAATGATGCGGTGGTCGTATGACAACGCAACGTACATGATTGGACGAATCTCAACTTTCCCATCAATCGCTACAGGTCGTTGCACAATGTTGTGCATTCCTAAAATTGCAGATTGCGGTGGATTAATAATTGGTGTCGATAGCATCGATCCAAATACACCTCCGTTGGTAATGGTAAATGTTCCACCCGCCATTTCATCCGGTGTGATTTTTCCATCACGAGCTTTGATCGCCAAGCGCTTGATCTCACGCTCGATTTCGGCCAATGACATTTGCTCAGCGTTACGAACCACTGGGACCATCAATCCCTTTGGAGATGAAACCGCAATTCCGATATCAGCATAATCGTGGAAGATCATTTCTTTATCGTCTATCTGCGCATTAACCGCTGGGTACAAATTCAATGCTTCTGTTACCGCTTTTGTGAAGAAGGACATAAATCCTAAGTTCACTTCGTGATGTTCCGCGAATGCTTTTTTGTATTTCGTACGAAGATCCATGATGGGTTTCATGTCTACCTCGTTGAATGTCGTCAACATTGCTGTTTCGTTCTTCACAGAAACCAAACGCTCTGCAATCTTACGACGCAACATTTTCATTTTCTCGCGCTTCTGCTCGCGTGTTCCACCCCAGCCTGCAGCGTCTGCAGTTGAGAATCCACCGGCCATGGCAGCAACGACATCTTGCTTTGTGATGCGTCCGTCTTTACCCGTTCCGTTTACTTGGTGCGCGGCAACTCCGTTTTCAGCCATCATTTTTGCGGCTGCTGGTGAAGGCGTTCCTGTAGCGTACGATTTCTTCTCGTTCACGGGATCCGGGCTCACTGCAGCGGCTTTGTTTGCTGCTGGCGCTGGAGTTGGAGCAGGTGCTGCTTCTGCTGCTGGTGCCTCTTCGACTGCCGCAGGCGCATCCATTCCTTCCGGACGTTCTGCTGAAGTATCAATCAAACAGACAACCGCACCAACGGCTACTGTATCTCCTTCTTCAGCTTTCAGCGTAATTGTTCCGCTTTCTTCCGCTGGCAACTCCAAGGTCGCCTTATCAGAATCCACTTCGGCAATTGCCTGATCTTTTTCTACATAATCTCCGTCAGATACCAACCACTGAGCAATTTCCACTTCAGAGATTGACTCTCCCGGGCTTGGTACTTTCATTTCTAATACTGACATACTTCTGTAATTATGAATGTTGAATCATGAATAAGAAATAATGAATTGGTTCTACCGATTTATAAGAAGTTCCAACCATTCAATATTCTCCAATTTCTTATTCTTTATTTATTCTTCCTTATTAATTAGGCTTTAACTTTCGCTTTCCCGTATTCAAACAGTTCGCTCCACAAGCGCTCCAATCGACGTTTGTGCAAATCGTGCGATCCTTCTGCTGCAGCTGCCGATGAGTAGCGACATACACCCGTCAAGTTCAATTCACGCAACTGCATTGCCATGTAGCGCCATGCTCCCATATTCTCTGGTTCTTCTTGCGCCCAAATTAGGTTCTTAGCGTTCTTGTACTTCTTCAAAATCGCATCAATTTGCGGTCTTGGAAGCGGGTACAATTGCTCTATACGTACAAATGCCATGTTTGTAATGCCACGCTCTTCAGCTGCTTCTTTTGCTTCGTAGTAGAACTTTCCGGAACAGAATACCACTGTATCGATATCTGCCGCTTTAGCATCTACATCGTCAATAACCTCTTGGAATCCTCCTTTGGCCATTTGATCCAATGTCGAAGTCGCTTTCGGATGACGCAAGATCATTTTAGGTGAGAATACCACCAATGGCTTGCGGAAATCGCGCTTCATTTGACGACGCAACAAATGGAAGTGGTTCGCCGGTGTAGACGTGTTTACTACCTGAATATTTGTGTCCGCACATTGCTGTAAGAAACGCTCCATACGACCGCTTGAGTGCTCGGCTCCTTGTCCTTCGTAACCATGAGGAAGTAACATCACCAATCCACTTTGAGTCGCCCATTTGTCCTCACCAGCGGTGATGAACTGATCGACCATGATTTGCGCTCCGTTGTAGAAGTCGCCGAACTGTGCTTCCCAAATAGTCAGTCCATTTGGTGTAGCCAAAGAGTATCCGTATTCGTAACCCAAAACGCCGTACTCTGAAAGCAATGAGTTGTAGATAGAGAAGCTCGCCTGCCCATCTTCCAGCATGTTCAGAGTAATGATTTCCTCCTCAGAATCCTCTGTTTTTACTACCGCGTGACGGTGAGAGAATGTTCCACGTTCGATGTCTTGTCCTGTCATACGAACTGGATGTCCCTCCACCAATAATGTAGCGTATGCCAACATCTCGGCAGATCCCCAATCCAATCGATCTTCTTCAATTGCCGCCAAACGGTCTTTAAAGATTTTCGAAATCTTACGGAAATATTTTTTCCCTTCTGGAAGCGTTGCCAATTTCTGACCCAACTCCAAAAGACGTTTTTTATCTACTCCGGTATTTGGAGATTTCTTGAAATCGTCGTCGTTTCCAAATCGGAATCCTTTCCAATCGTCTTCCAGGAAATCATATACCAACGCTTTGTCGCGTGTTTTCGATTGCTCAAATTCTTCCTCCAAATACGCGTTGTATTCGTCGGACATTTTCTTGGCCTCTGCAGCGGTCATCACTCCTTCACCTACCAATTGATCCAAATAAATCTTCGCTGGATTCGGGTGTTTCTTGATGGCGCTGTATAACTGAGGTTGCGTAAACATTGGCTCATCTCCCTCGTTATGTCCGTACTTACGGTAGCCTAGGAGGTCAATGAAAATATCGCTTTGGAAATGCTGACGGTATGCCATGGCAATTTCCATTACCTGTAAAACTGCTTCAACATCGTCTCCGTTCACGTGGAATACTGGACACAACGTTGTTTTGGCAACATCCGTACAATAGGTCGATGAACGCCCATCCAAATAATTGGTGGTAAATCCAACCTGGTTGTTGGTTACGATATGAATCGTACCTCCTGTTTTGTATCCATCCAATTGTGCCATTTGCACCGTTTCGTAAACGACACCCTGACCTGCAATTGCAGCATCACCGTGAATCAATACCGGACAAACGCGTTTGTAATCGTGCTCTAGTACGTTATCTACTTTCGCACGTGCAATTCCTTCTACTACCGGGTTCACCGCCTCAAGGTGCGATGGATTCGGAGAAAGCGTAAGGATTACATCTTTTCCACTTTCGGATTTCACTTTCGATGTGAATCCCTGATGGTACTTTACGTCTCCATCAAAACGCTGTTCCATGTCGAATTCTTTTCCTTCGAATTCTCGGAAAATATCGCGAGGTCGTTTTTCAAAAATGTTGGTCAATGTATTCAATCGACCGCGGTGTGCCATTCCAACTACAAATTGCTCAACACCACTATCTGCTCCCCTCTGAACCAAAGCATCCAAAGCAGGAACCAAAACTTCCAATCCTTCAACCGAAAAACGTTTTTGTCCAACGAATTTCTTTCCAAGGAAGGATTCGAACCCGGCGGTAATAGCCAGCTTACGGTATATCTCACGCTTGGTATCTTTGTCGTAATGCGGACGATTTTTCAACTCGATTGCGTTTTTGAACCATTCCAATTGTTCCGGTTCACGCATGTACATGTATTCAATTCCTATAGAACGACAGTAGGTTTCTTCAAGGTCTGCAATGATGTCACGAAGTGTTGCCGGTCCGATTCCAATTTCTTCTCCAGCTTGAAAAACTGTGTCCAGGTCGCTTTCTTCCAATCCGAAGTTTACGATGTCCAAAGTTGGAGCATATTTACGACGCTCACGTACTGGATTCGTTGATGTGAACAAGTGTCCACGCGAACGATACCCATTGATCAAATTGATCACCTTGAATTCTTTCTGGAAGTTTTCGGGAACGCCACCGTCCTCGTAACTCGTTCTGGCAAAGTCAAACCCTTCGAAAAATTTCTGCCACCCAATATCTACACTTTCAGGGTTTTGAAGATACATTTTGTACAAATGGTCAATTGCATTTACATCTGCATTTCCCACGTATGATACTTTATCCATTTTTTACGGAAGTTGTAATTATCAAAGTTAGGGAAAGATTGGGAATTGAGGATGGCAAATTGGGGGTATTTCACGCATTCCTATTTGAAGTGTCTAATCTCTTCATTTTTTTGACCATTTGTTAGGCACATTGACTGAAGAATAAACATTCATCTTTACACATAAAAAACGCCCGATTGCAATTGGCAGTCGGGCGTTCGAATCTATTTTGTTTGATCTATTCTTTGATCAGTGTGATACTCTTTGTTGCATTTTCACCGTTCAGCTGAAGTAGGTAGAAACCATTTGGTTCTTCACTTAAATCAATACTTAGCATTTCCCCTAACTGGAAGTTATTCTCTTGAATGAATCTTCCGTCAACTGTTGTTACGTAGTAAGTAGCCTGACCAGATTGACCGTTTGTAACCACATTAAAGACACCTTGTGATGGGTTTGGATATACGTTAAGATTAGCAAATGGGTCAAACTCAATTGTTGATGCACATCCGTGCACCACGATAGAAGTAGAGTCCATTCCTGTACATCCAAGCGAATCAGTGTATGTGTATGTGATGTAGAATGTCCCGTTACCTGCAATGGAAGGATCAAAGTTTGCTCCACTAACTCCTGTTCCCGAATAAGTACCCGTTGTTGGTGTTCCAACAGGCAATCCAATTGGATCGCTATAGTTACAAAGTGAATCTACACTGAATGCAGCCAAAGCTACGATCGGTGCGGGATTCACAATTACATCGAACGAACAAGAATCGACGTTACCAGAGGAATCCGCTGCAACATACCAAACAGTAGTTGTTCCCACATTGAATACAACATTGCTGATAGAATCGTTTCCGCTAGTTGATGTCGCGCCTGTAGTATTGTACGTTATTGAAGGTGTGCTTGTACAGTTGTCTACACTTGCTGGTGCCGGAGCGCTCACTGGTGTTCCTTCACAAACTTCAATTGTGTTTCCAGCACATGTAACTGTTGGAGCTTCTGTATCAGCCACTGTAATGTTAAATGAACATGTATCAGCCACTCCTCCTGATTCAGCCACGAAGGTTTGAACCGTTGTTCCGATAGGGAAAGAAGAACCGCTTGCCAACCCAGCGATTTGTGTTACTGTTGGAGACCCACCGCTCCATGTAATCGTAATTGATCCATTTCCTTGTTGTACACCTTGCGTATGAATTACGTTGGTTGCGGAAGGATCTGTGTAGCTACTTCCACCGCCGCCGCCACGACAGTTTCCGCTTCCGGCACCTCCGTACCATCCACCGCCACCTCCGTAGCCTTCACATCCACATCCAGAAGGAGCACCTCCAAATCCAAATCCACCTGTAACAGATGGATTGTTGAAGGTTACACACGTTCCATTTGCAGATGACGTCTGTGTTCCACCGAAACCGCCTTCTGTGGTAGGAGTGCTGCGGTATCCATTACCTCCAATCAGATCACCTCCAAGGCCGCCATGAACTTCTTGTCCGCTCCAGAATCCGCCACCACCGGCACCTCCAGCGACAATCATACGATCATTCAAAGTAGTTCCACCGATGCGGATATCTGTGGCTCCTCCGCCGGCTTGTCCACCAGTTTCTCCATTTCCACCGCCGTTCCAACCTCCGGTGATTCCATTGGGTTGTTGTCCGACGTAGATATAAATGGTAGTTCCTGGCGTTACCGGAAGATCTGCCTGAACTCGTCCTCCGTAATTGACGTTGGTGGTAGGTGAATTGGATCCACCTTGCGCGCCATAAGCATCAACGCTGATACTCGTTACTCCAGCCGGGACTACCCACGTTTGTTGCGCTCCCGTGTAGTTGAACGTTTGGAATCCTCCAGAACACGTGTCCGTAGCTAAAGGCGTTGTGAAGTTGACTACAGCTGAACACGATAAAGAATCGGTATTTACAATGGTGTCATTGGAGCAAACAATGACCGGACATTGAGCATCGGCGTTGTGCCCGATGGTCAAAAGAGAAAGTCCAAAGGTTAATTTGAGTAGCTTTTTTTTCATAGTAGATTAATTGGTTAGAAAAAGCACAATCCGATCGAAACTCGATCGTAAACCAAGGCTAAGATACAGACAAATAAGGAAATAACCAATCGGGCTGTTAGACGCACCGTTTAATCCGAAAGTTGGGAGCGCAGATATACTTTTTGAGCTTCTCTTTTTATAATGAGTTCGGCACCTTTCGTTACAAAATGAAGATCGGTGGTAAGGGCCAAAAATTTCGACTGTGGAATGTCGATAGTATAGAGCAATTGCAGTGTTTGAGATTCACCCAGTTTCACGACATCAATAAGTAAATCGGCTACAATGTCTACGAGTTCATCGTAGGAAAAAGCTTTTTCTCGAAGGCTTTTCGGGGTTTCGTATCCCAAGCGTTCAAAATCCTTCGCGATTTGCTCTTGCGTTTTGAGAACGAAATCAGCGTTTTGGAAATGCTCTAGAAATTGTTGCTCTGTTAGTTGATAGCTCATTATTACACCTTTTTCAACGCTTATGATCCAATCGTAATGTTATTTGTCTTCAGTCTAAAAGATGCTTCTTACAGCCGCCAATTCCAGAGAATGTTGGGCGGTACGTTCAGAAAGAAGCGTTAATTACCGCACTTCTCCTCCTTGAGCGAAATCTTTTTCTGGCGACACGAAACTCAAGTTTCCTTCGGTGTCTTCTGCCATCAAAATCATTCCTTGAGATTCTACTCCACGGATTTTACGCGGTGCCAAATTCATCAATACCGTCACGGTTTTCCCAACAACTTCTTCAGGAGAATAGTGCTGTGCAATTCCGGATACGATTGTTCTTTTGTCAATTCCAGTATCGACCAAAAGTTTTAGCAGCTTGTCCGCTTTTTTCACTTTTTCGGCTTCCAGAATTTTCCCTAAGCGGATATCCATTTTTGTGAAATCATCAAAGGATGTCTCCTCTTTTTGGGGTGGGAAGTTGGATTCTGATGCCTTCGTGGCGTTCAATTTTTCTACTTCCTTTTCAACCAATTCATCCTCGATTTTCTGAAATAAAATGGAAGGTTTGTTGGTTCCGTGTCCCGCAGCAAGTAGATCAGATGCACCAGCTTGATTCCAATCGTTAACATTGAAATCTAGGAATCCGGAAATTTTCGCTGCCGTCGCCGGAAGGAATGGTTTCAAAACGATGCTAAGGTTTGCGGTAATTTGCAGGGCAATATTCATGATCGTTTTTACGCGATCTGCATTTGCTTCATCCTTTACCAGTTTCCATGGTTCGGTATCGGCTAAATACTTGTTTCCGAGTCGTGCAAGATTCATAGCTTCTGCCTGGGCTTCGCGCAATTTATAGTCGTATACTAATTTGGACATGCGCGCGGGAATGGCAGCTACTTCGTCCAATATTTTTTGATCCTCGGCTGTTACATTTCCTTGTTCAGGAACGGCTCCATCATAATATTTATTGGTCAGAACAAGTGCTCGATTTACGAAGTTTCCTAGGATATCAGCTAGTTCACTATTTACGCGAGTTTGGTATTCTTTCCAGGTAAATTCACTGTCTTTTGTTTCCGGAGCAATTGCCGTCAAAACGTACTTCAATTCATCCGTTTTGTCTGGGTATGCTTCGATATATTCATGCAACCAAACCGCCCAGTTTCTTGAAGTGGAAAACTTATCTCCCTCCAGGTTCAGGAATTCATATGCAGGAACGTTGTCCGGTAAAACGAATCCTTCGTGGGCTTTTAGAAGAATTGGGAAAATAATTGCGTGGAAAACGATATTATCCTTACCAATAAAGTGAATTAGTTTTCGATCTCCTGTCCAGTAATCTTTCCAGTTTTTATTGTTATCCGCTGCCCATTGTTTTGTCGCTGAAATGTATCCAATCGGTGCATCCAGCCATACGTACAGTACTTTTCCATCTCCACCCGTAACCGGAACTTTTACACCCCAATCCAAATCTCGGGTCATTGCGCGTGGACGCAATCCGTTATCAATCCAGGACATACATTGTCCAACCACTTGATTCCGCCATTTTTTGGGATCATGTTGCTGTACTCCGTCCAAAGTTCCTTGCTGAATCCAATCCTTCAACCAATCTTCATGACGCTCCATTGGCAGATACCAATGTGAAGTTTCCTTCATAATCGGCGTTTTTCCGCTCAGGGTAGATTTCGGATCTTTCAAATCGGTTGGACTTAATGCTGTTCCACAATTTTCGCATTGATCTCCGTATGCATTCTCGTGTCCACAATTTGGACAAGTTCCGGTGATGTAACGATCTGCCAAAAACTGTTGAAATTCTTCGTCGTAATACTGCTGACTCGTTTCCTTGGTGAAATGTCCCTTTTCATCGAGTACTTTGAAGAAATCCTGAGCAGTTTCATGATGAATTTCTGCTGAAGTACGGTGAAAAATATCAAATGAGATGTCAAAATCGCGGAAGGCCTTCCCAATGATTTCGTTGTATTTGTCTACAATTTTTTTTGGCGTAGTTCCTTCTTTTTTCGCTCGTAGTGTGATGGCAGCTCCATGTTCATCACTTCCACAAATAAAGGCAACGTCGTGGTCGTTCATTCGAAGGAATCGCACGAAGATATCTGATGGGAGGTAAACGCCTGCAACGTGTCCTAAATGAAGGGGGCCGTTGGCGTATGGAAGAGCTGCTGTAACCGTATATTTTGCTTTTGACATTCTGAAATGATAGAAATAAGGTGCAAAGATAATTTATTGAATGATGAATTCTTGAAATATGAGTTATGAATTGAGTGGAAAGCCAGTAGTGGGTGAGGGGAGGACCGAAACGAACTGTAATTAACTTATTTCTTCAATTCCAATGAGGAGCTTTACATTCAATTTAACAATTGGTGGATTGAAATGTCGGTTATCGGAGGCTATAGCGATGATATCTAAGATATCAACAGGTGAACTTAATTCAAAACCAACTCTTTCTCAACGAATCTGATGTCGAATGTTTCGAGTTCCTCCAAAATGGGTAGGTATAGGTGTTTCTCCACGGGAAGTGTAACTCCTTTGTCCTTTATTTCACCCGTCAGAATTTTCTTCGCACATATAGCGACAGGTAATCCAACTGTGTTTGACATAGAAGTATACACCTGATCTTCACCAATATTAACCATGTGCGAAACAATCTTGTGTGATTCATTGCCCATCTCGAATTCGAATTCATGAATCATGACGATCATGTCCTTGTCGCCGTCATTTAGTGATAACTTATCAACCAAAATCTTCTGTAGCACTTGGGCAGGTGTTGCGTCTTTGATTCCAACTAGTGGCTCGCTTGCAAACAATCCTAGCCATTCGAACTTGCTAAACAAATGCATGCGATCCTCTCGGATGAATTCTTTGAATTTCTGTTCAACTGTTTTGGAAGCATGGTATGGGAGGAATGTATTCACGAATTCGCGCGGCGTCATGTTTTTCGTCCCCTGCATTCTATACGTATCATCCGTCATTCCCAATTCAATGAAAATATTCCAGGCTTCACAATACCCAGGGCGACGCAATGTTCCTCTGAAAATTGTTGGGATATCTTCCAAACCGTAAGTGCTACGATACTTTAACGAATCCCGGTTCGCGTATCCAACAAAATCGCCATATCCTTCAACCGACATATAATCCAATCTACCGAATAAACGGTTGTACGGGATGTGTTTAAATCGGTGATTACGTAAGAATGAAGCAGCGCCACCTTGACCAGCTAGCACCACATTTCTTGGGTTCCATGTGAACTTGTAATTCCATGGATTGTCATCACTTTCGGGTGCTATCAATCCACCGGTAAACGATTTAAAACTGGTAATATTTCCTCCTCGCTCTTTGATTTCATCAATAACCTTCATCGCACTCATGTGGTCAATTCCTGGATCCACACCAATTTCATTCATGATGACAATTCCGGCATCCTTTGCTTGTTGATCCAATTCACGCATTTCAGGCGAAATGTAACTAGGAGTTATCAAGTTCTTTTTAAGTTCGATGCAATCTTCGGCAACTTCGATATGAAAACGAGCAGGAAGCATGGAAATAATCAAGTCGGCCTTTTCAATTTCCGGTTTTCTTTCGTTTCTGTCTAAAGCATTAAACGACAGTGCTACACCATTTGGATGTCCGTTAATCTTGCTTTCAACCGTTTCTAAATGCTGATCTACGATGCGAACCGTCCAATCGTGCTCTTTTGAGTTTTCTAACAAGTAGCGAATCAAAGAAGAGGAGGATAATCCTGCGCCGAGCACGAGTATAGTCTGCATAGTTCATTGTTTGTTCAATCAAATGTATTGAATGATTCAAACCTATCAAAGTGTTAAATACAAAACTTTTAGAAGAGTACGTGTTAATTAATTTAACACGTACTCCAAAGATTATTTTTGACTCTTCACGAAACGCAAGGTATTCTGCTGATTCTCATTTGTTACAATTACATTGTAAACTCCAGTGGCAAGGCTTTCAACATTTAATTTGGCTTCATTCTCTGTGAATGTTTCTACGAATACAACACGACCCGTTTGATCGGTAATTGTGATTTCCGTGCTAGAAGCAGTACCAAATTTGATAGTAACGACTTCCTGTGCCGGGTTAGGGAACAAGTACACATCGTTAGATGAAATGTCTTCAATATCCAACGTACTAGTGTAAGAAGCTGTTCCTGTACAACCATCTGTAGTTATTACTTCTACCGAGTATTCTCCACCAGCGGTGATCGTAATACTTGGATCAGTAGGGTTAGGAGCGACAATAGGGTTTCCATTTAAGTACCACTGATACGTAGCGCCTGGAACTGCAGGAACCGGGTTCGCTGTAAGGACACCGTTGTTTTCAGAAACCGTCACAACTGGAGTTACGTTTACCGTAACAGTAACCGCGGCAGATGCACACGCTTGTTCCTCTCCATATAAGAAGTGAGATGAGAAGGCACTCGCTTCGATAAAGGTAACACCATCAACATTGCTTAAATGCGTTGGTGTTGGAACACTAATTGGAAGTGTAGATAATTGTTGCTCCATATTGTTTCCAAATGCAAACACGGATGCATCAGATCGGAGGATAAGAGATGTGTACTGTCCAGCTGAGATTGAAGCGGCACTTGGTACGTCTACAAGAACCGGATTCAACGTATCGGTCGTATTTCCTGTACCCAACTGTCCGAAACTATTATTTCCTGAAGTATAAACTTTGTTGTCTGTTGTCAGGAAGATACTATGAGCAGCTCCACCTTGAGCGTTGGCTACATTGTCCAAAGATGCAAGAGTAGGAACAAGACGGTTGTTTAAGTCTCCAAGACCAAGCTGTCCTGAACCATTGTTCCCCCAAACATATAACTCGTTTGTATTCGAGATAGCAAAACTGTGATATTCTCCTGCTCCAACGGAAATAATGTTAGATAGTCCAGCAACTTGTACAGGTGATAGAATACTATCGGAAACAAACCCTTGTCCTAACTGTCCTGCACTGTTATCACCAACAGTCCAAACCGTTCCGTCATTTCTTAAGAAGACATAGTGATCGCGACCTCCCGCAACTGTATCAACATTGTTGATGTTCGGGTTGAGGAATGGAAAGTTGATAACTGCTCCATTACCCGTTCCTAACTGTCCCTGGCTATTGTTACCCCATACGTAAAGATCACCCGTAGTTGTCACGGCAACACTACTGTTTTCACTTGTTGCCGCAGTTTTGATGTTTGACAATGTTGGTACAAGCTGAGGAACATTAGAACTAGTATAAGTTCCATTTCCTAGCTGACCAGAGCTATTTTCACCCCATGCGTACAATTCGCCAGTTTCAGAAACACCGAGCATATGAAATCTCCAGTGAATAGCTTCATGAATGACTTCAACTTCCAATATTACGACTCACAGGATTCTGCGATTTATACATCTAACAGGAACTCTGGAATTGGTGATGACGACATGTATTTTGTAAAGTTCTCAGAACCATATGTTCAGCCACCAGTACCGATTGATTCTTCTGAGTTTACAGATTTTGTGAATAATTGGAAAGTGCCGAGAATTTACTTCGATTACAATAAGTTTAATTTAGAGGAGGACTTCAACAAGCTTGATGAATTGATAGTCTTTTTGAAGAAATATCCTAAGAGTTCCATTGTAATTGAAGGACACACAGACCGAAGAGGTTCGATTGATTACAACTATAATCTTGGATACAAGCGTGCAGATCGCGTAGCGAAGGAATTAACTGATGCTGGGATTAGTGATGGTCAGATTACAGTAAAATCTAAGGGTAAGGAAGACCCACAGATCGATTGTAAAACGTGTACAGAAGCAGATCACGCTAAGAATCGAGTAGCGCTGATTTTACTTAATCCGAAATAGGCTGAGCGGAATCGCTTCCATGGAATTGATATTGATATCCCGGAGGGTTCACTAAGTTGAACACAGTATCTGGATCGTCAATCTCAAATTTAATAGCGGAAGCGCGACGTGTGATTTCCAATCCGTCGGCTACTTCAACCGATTCAAGTGGGAATCCCGGAATATTCGGATTGGTGAAGCCTTCAGGTAGCATATTCATGTCGATTTCTTGTGTTACCCAATGCGTTGATAATACCCCGTTATGCTTTAGCATTATTTTTTTGCATTCGTAGCCAAGAATTGTTTTACTCTCTTCAAATTCCACAAGAACTGCCGTTGAGTCTTTTGTAATGGCGTTGAAGTTCATGTTTGATATATAGTCATGCTTTGCGGTCTTGCCCATTGGTCCATCAGAGAGCATCAGCCCAAACCCCTTTTTGTAATCAAGAATAACAGTGGTTTTCAACATATCTCTTCCCATTGAGTAATCTACACGGAGCGAGTCGCCATGAAAATAAATCTTTTGTACGTTGTTGTTGTATAAAACGGCAGCTTGCTTTTTTTGAATCGATGTATCCATCGCACGTGCGTTAATGTGGTATTGAAAATATGCTTCTTTTGTCTCTTGCGAAAACGCTGACGAGGAAAGGCATATAAATAAAAAAATAATGGCAAGTCTCATACAACAAAGGTAGGCAAAAAAGATCGATCACTCCCTGAGAATCAGAGGTTGAGAATAAGTTTGAAGAGAATTACTATATTGTATCACACAAATTATGAAACCACTATGCTACTATATTAGATAATGTCAGTGAGTATTTGGTCAAATTCGCAGATCGACTTGAGGAAAAGGAGATAGTTTCAATTGATCAAGCCAGAAAAATCAGAAAGTACATACGGAGAGAAGAAAGTCCGTCGCATTGGCACCTGTTTTTGGTACTTAGTGGAATGTTGGGGGCAATTGTCTTTTCAGCGGGAGTGTATTCCATTTCATCGCATAATTGGTACGATTACCCGGAATGGTTACGTGTTTTCTTAGGCTTCGTCCCAACCATTGTGGCGCTTTTCTTTTACTACAGAATGCTCACCAAACATCCTAATTCAACAGCTTGGATTGAAGCAACATCGCTATTCCTTATGCTTATGATTGGAGCATCGATTGCCACAATCTCGAGGATTTATCACATGGGCGGCGATTATGAAGATTTTATTTAACCATGCTCTGTGCCACGGTTCCACTTTTCTATATCAAACGAGCTTCGGGAATTGCGTTCTTTTATTTGCTCTTGGCATTGCTCTACCTTTCATTGGATCTTCGTGTAGATATCTTGTCAGGAACAATTGACTTTGGAGGGAATAGCATTTGGTTCTGGATTTTCATTCTTGCGCTGCTACCGCATTATTATATGTCCATAAATCGAGAAGGGCGCGCCCAGGGATTGCGTTTTCGATTCCTTACACTCATCATATACGTTTCCATATACGGTGCGTTGATGGCAAGCGTTGATGGCAATCATTTGGTATGGGCACTGACCTACAATGCTGGTTTCTATATGATTACACAACGTTTCGCTACTATAAATCTAGGAACACTTAGATTTATGAGTTTTCCAACCCAACTGGCTATCGCTTTGTTACTAATACTGGCTACATCACGCATTGTGATCATGAGTAGGCTTCGTAGGGATTCATTCTATAACTTAGATGACTATGACGCGGGGGAATGGTATTACTTCTTGCTCTTGTTGGCGTTAATGTGGAGGAATTTATTACAACTTTTTCAAATCAAGAGATCACTACGAAAACAGTAACAAAATGATCATTTTCGCGCCACTCCTAATGGTAGCATTAATGACACTAGACTTCTTAACACTTATTATGAACGCTTATGTCTTCTTCCTTGCCATAACTGTCATGGTATCGGGAAGTGAACAAGGTAGGTTTCTCAAAATGCTTTGTGGACTATTAGTGTTAGCACTTCTGGTAATCGTCCGCTATTTTGATGTCGACATGGGATTCATTTGGAAGGGATTGTTATTTATGTCCTTTGGGGCTGTATTCTTCCTAATCAACATGTTTGTCAAGGAGAAAGTAGATCAAGTTCAACGCAACCAAAAACGCACTATCGATGGAAAGTAAAACAAAATGGATATTTATTGGGTATGCGGTTTTAGTGCTGCTTATCCCGATATACATGGTAGGATCATCAGCAAATATTCTGAGCAACGGAAAATTGTACAAATTCAGAATGGAAGGGTACGACCCTTTTGATTTCTTCAGAGGAAATTATCTACGCGTTAATATCGATACTCGTGGAATCCCTACGGATAAGGAAGACTGGCTTCCAGGTGAGACAGTGTACTTAAGTATTGATGTTGATCAAGACGGATACGTATTCTTCGATGAAGCTTTAGAGGAACCGCCGTCAAATGGAGATTACATGGTCTCTCGTGTAAATCGATTGAATGGTTTCAGTCGTTCCGATACGGGTGTTTTTATGGGGGATATGTTGGGAGGAAATGGTGAATACCGTAGAAAAACAGTGGATGTGGAAATGCCAAACAATCTTGGAAAGTACTTCATCACAGAGGACTATGCTGAGGATGGAGAATTCGCTTTGCGCAGAGCTCGAGGCTTTGCCACTGCTCATGTTCGAGTAAAAAATGGAAACGTTAGACTTCAGGATATTTATCTTGGGAAAACACGGATAATGGAATACCTGGAAG
Organism: Fluviicola sp. XM-24bin1; assembly: GCA_003149635.1. Classification (GTDB taxonomy): domain Bacteria; phylum Bacteroidota; class Bacteroidia; order Flavobacteriales_D; family Crocinitomicaceae; genus UBA4466. Next base: position 27,433 of record QCWI01000002.1, on the reverse strand, counting down.
ATAGTGGTGATGAAGATTTTGAAGAAAGACGTCGCGACATTCAATTCCAATTTTAACAAGGAATTCTGAATTCGGACATGCATTCCAAAAATTCAATTGTCAATTTTTTACTTTTGCACATAAGCAAAAAAGTAAACTATGGGTAGAGCATTCGAATACCGAAGAGCGGCAAAGGAGAAACGATGGGACAAAATGTCCAAGCTATTTCCAAAATTGGGGAAAGCAATCACAATGGCAGCCAAAGAAGGTGGGCCTGATCCTGATATGAATGCAACATTGCGTACCGCGATTAAAAACGCGAAGGCGCAAAACATGCCCAAAGACAATATCGAAGCGGCAATCAAGCGTGCTTCTGCCAAAGACGCCGACGCGTACACTGAAATTGTGTATGAAGGAAAAGGGCCGCACGGCGTTTTGGTGATTGTAGAATGTGCAACGGACAATCCAGGACGCACGGTTGCTAACGTGAAGTCGTATTTCAACAAAGCTGGTGGGGGTGTTGTTCCAAACGGATCTTTGGAGTATATGTTCAACAGAAAGGCAGTATTTGAATTCGAGAAAACCGAAGAAATGGATCTCGAAATGATGGAATTGGAATTGATCGACGCCGGACTGGAAGAGATTGAAGAAGCAGAAGAGATGGTATTCGTGTATGGCGACTACACATCATTCGGGTCGTTGTCGGAAGCGCTAGAAGGAATGGAAATCGATGTGAAGAAATCCAATCTGCAACGCATCCCAACGTCGCCAACAGAATTCACGGAAGAGCAGTACGTTGACATCGAAAAGATGTTGGATAAAATCGAAGATGACGACGATATTCAACAAGTCTTTACAAACATCGCCTAAGTCATGAAAAAGGCACTAACCCTACTTACGCTGCTGTTGGCATTCGCAACTCAAGCTCAATTAAACGAGCTTCGATCTCCAGCCTTGGAGGAACTTCCGGATTCGCTTCATAAACGCGATCTTATTGAGTTGTCGGAAATTTTCAATACGGACAAGCAGCCCTCGTTTCATAACTTCATCGAACTGTACAACCGTCATTTGACACCACTTCAGGATTCCGCTCATCGTTTGTTGGAGATCGGAATTTTCAACGGTGCGTCTCACAAGATGTGGAAGTGCTATTTTGATAGTGCGGAAGTCTACGGCATCGACATCAAGCAAAAACCGTGGGTAGAGAAATTAGGAATTCACACTTATTTGGCCGATCAAGCAAATCGTGAACACTTGCAAACGTTTATCGATTCTTCCGGTGGGATGTTTGATGTAATCATTGACGACGGTGGACATTACATGGATCACCAACAAGTTTCACTTGGATTTTTGTTTCAGCATCTAAACGAAGGGGGATTGTACATCATTGAAGATGTACATACTTCTATTCCAGCTTATTACAAAGGATTTGGTCAAGATTCTACGCTCAGCAATACTACACTAAAAGTCTTCGTTGATTACCTTATGGATGAAAGTATTGAGAGTGTGTATATGACCGAAGCGGAGATGACGTATCTCGAAACTTGGATCGAATACATTGAGATTTACAAGCGAAAGAATAGCATGCACAGCACCGCAGTTGTGATCCGCAAGAAAAAGAAACGCTAATTTTACGCGCAAATATTTGCGCAACAGGCAATAAAATCAACAATTTTGAGTTCTTCTTCCAGAAGAACGATACGTTACAAATGAAAACTACGGCAAAAATAGGAGGTTTACTGGCGATCATAACTATGATTGTAGTCGGGTGTTCTACGGAAAAAAACACCTGGATCAACCGGAATTACCACAGCCTTACTGCACATTATAACGGTTGGTATAATGCTAACGAACTCATTGATCAGGGGATGAACAGCTACCGCGACGGTCGCGTGGAAGATTACTACCAAATCCTTCCGATTGATCCTGTTCCGGATACTGCCGAAGTTTCTGCACTTTATCCTGCCATTGACACAGCGATTGTAAAATGCAAGAAAGTGATCCAGAATCACTCTATGCCGAGTAACGATCGTCCCGCACGCAAAAAATCAGAGCATAACCGTTGGATTGATGAAAACTGGACAACCATAGGAATTGCTTCGTACTACCGCCGCGATTACGAAGGAGCGATGAAAAGTTTCAAGTTCGTTCGTAAATTCTACAGCAACGATCCTTCGTTGTACGTCGGTGAATTGTGGATGGCAAAAACCAATATCGCAACGGGTAATTTGACCGATGCCAAGTTCAACTTGGACAATCTTGATAAG
>QCWI01000002.1:0-24266 GCA_003149635.1 Fluviicola sp. XM-24bin1 | reverse complement strand
CCAACGAAGAGCAAGGTGAAGAAAAATCGACTTCAACTAAGAAGAAGAAAAGCAAGATTCCAGGGAAGAGCAAAAGCAAGAGCAAGAAAGACAAAGACGATGATGAAACGGCCAAAGTGCCCAAAGAAATTCGCTTTGATCTAGAAAAAACGAAGGCGCAACTTGCACTGGAGAAAGACGATAAAGAGAAAGCGATCGAATACTTGGAGGCATCCTTGAAACATGCGCGTTTCAAGGACGATGTCGCCAGAGTTCACTTTATTTTGGGGCAATTGTATGCCGATCAAGGAGACAAGCAGAAGGCGCAGGAACATTTCACGGAAGTAATCAAAGGACGTGCGAAGTTTGAGATGGTGTTCAACGCCCGATTGAAACGTGCTTTCCTTGGAACGGGTGAAAAAGTCAAGAAAGACTTGAATAAAATGCTGAAAGATCCAAAGAATTCTGAATTCAAGGATCAAATCTATTACGCCATGGCTGAGATCGAATTCAATGAAGGAAACGATCAAGCTGCGATTAATAATTTGCACAAATCGGCATTCTATTCAACGAACAATACGCGTCAGAAAGGAATGGCGTACGAGCGTTTGGGAGATTATCGTTTCGAGCAAAGAAATTACGTAAAGGCGCAGAAATATTACGATAGTTGTGCACGTGTCATCACCGATGCCTATCCAAATGCTGATGGAGTTCGCGGGAAGGCGCAAAGCTTGGCAAAATTGGTGGTTGCAGTAGAGACTGCAAATCGTGAAGATAGCTTGCAACGTATCGCCATGATGGATGAATCAACCCGTGAGAAATTCATCAAAGACGAAATCAAGCGTGTAAAGAAAGCTGAGGAAGAGCGTAAGCGTCGTGAGCAAGAGCGATTAAGAGAATTGCAAGAAAATCAGAATTTAAGCGCTGATGTCGGAAACGGATCGAAGTGGTACTGGAACAATCCGAAAGTGGTGCGCGAAGGAACGGAAGAATTCCGAAGATTGTGGGGACAACGTGAGAATGAAGATAACTGGCGTCGATCCAACAAACTCGAAGTCAATATAAATTTAGACAGCAATGATGTCGTCGATGGTGAGGAGCCCGTTGAACCAGAGGATACCCTAACGGTGGATCACCTCATGACGTTTATTCCGCTCACGGATTCAATGATGCAAGCGTCGAACACGCGTTTGATGAAAGCTTTGTTTGATGCAGGACGCATTTACAACGATCAATTGAAAGAGCCGGATATGGCGCGTAAGCAGTTTGAAGTAGCATTGGGTAAAGGTATCATGACGGATCCGCATGATTTGTTGAGTGCCTACCAACTGTACGATATGGCAAAGGGTAGAGATGCTGTAAAAGCGGAAAACTACAAGCAGTACATTTTGGTCAACTATCCAAGTAGTGATTACGCCAATTACTTGCGCGATCCGGATTACTTCATCAAAAAGAAAGAACGCGATGCCTTGGCGGTTCAGGAATACGTGAAAGTATTGGAGCGTTACGAACGTGCTTTGTACTATCCGGTATTGACGAAAGCAAACAAGGTAATTGACGAAGAGCCGGACAATATTTATCGTGCGAAATACATGTTGCTAAAAGCCATGTGTTTGGGTAAAACCGAAAGTGATAAGAAGAAATTGTTGCCTGTATTGGAAATGCTTGTAGAGGAATATCCGGGAACGGAAGAAGCAGATCGCGGTCAGGAAATGATTGACATTATCAATAATGGATACTCACAAAACGTGAATTACGAGGAGAATGCAGGAATTTATGTATTCGACGAGCGTGCACCAATGCGTATCATTGTCTTCTTGCCGAAAGGAGTTTCTTCGCAGGCAGGAATCTCACGCGTTTCTTCATTTAATAATGAGTACTTCGGATTAGAAGGGCTTTCATTGGATACCAAGTTGTTTGGGAAAGATCAGCAAGGATTGGTGATGATCAAGGAATTTGAAGACGAAATCAAGGCGACAAACTACATTACGGCCTTCAAAAACACCAAAAAGCACCTTCTAAATCTTAATGAAGCTAAAATTTTCATGATCTCTAAAGAAAATATGGCAACTTTGTTTAAGCGAATGAGCCTCCAGGAGTACGAGGACTTTTACAAAGAATACTATTAATCATGAAGAAACGAACAACAGTAGCACCAGACAGCCCGGATCGATTGAACGTAATTGTTGAAGGATCCAAAGTGATTGGAGACATGATCACGGAATCCAATTTGCGTATTGATGGAGTGGTAGAAGGAAATGTTACCGTTGCAGCGAAAATCGTGATTGGTAAAACAGGTCAAATCAATGGAAACCTTACGTGCGGCGACGCTGATATTGAAGGAAATGTTGATGGATTGATCAAAGTAGAAGGATTACTTTCATTACGATCTACAGCGCTTATTGTAGGTGAAATTACTACAAGCAAACTTCAAGTAGAAGAAGGTGCGAACTTCTCTGGAAATTGTACGATGAGCAACGCAGGAAAAGTAACGCGAAGACCTGCCGCAGAGCCAGAAGAAAACGTTGTTTATTAGTGAGCGACGAGCAAAAGAAAAAGAAAGGTCCCAAAAATCGATTTCTTAGACTTACCGGGATTGGCGCTCAAATGGGAGTGACCATATTCTTAGGTGCTTACATCGGCCGTTGGTTGGACAATACCTATCCTTCTGATAAAAAATGGTGGACAATCGGTCTTACCATATTTTCCGTTGCTGTAGCATTGTACAGCACGCTCAAACAAGTGAATCGTTTAAACGAATTGGAAGATGAAGATTCTAAGTAAGAACTTAGTCATTCTCACCGTTGCTATCATCGCAGCGTTTACCATTAATTTTTTTGTCGTTCAATCTTGGCAAAAGGATGCCTTTGAAACCCTCTTGCTCACGTACTCGGTAAATTATGGACTCACGGTACTTATTCTGATCGGTTTTTACTTCGTAGCGAAAAATAATGCGAAACAATTAGGTTATACCTTCCTATTATCCAGTTTTATCAAATTCGGAATCTTCTTTGTGGCTATTAAGCCTTCTTTGAACATGGAAGGAACGCTAAAATCAGCGGCTTTTGCAGCATTTTTTATTCCTTATGCCATCTGCATGATCTTCGAGGTGGTAATTGCCATGAAATTGCTAAAAGAGGAGTAAAATTTCCATTTTTCGAACGGGTTATCAACTCTATTTAAAGAATTACCAACATTCTTTTTCCCATTCTAATTTTATATGTACTTTTGCGGCGGATTTAGACAACTACAAATCCTCAATTATGCACAAAGTAGTAAGATTTTTACTTGTATTAGCGTTGGCGGGTCCAACAGCAGTTTTAGCTAGCTCAGAAGGACACGGAGGTCACGGGGATGACCACAAAAAAGAGCTCACTCCTGAACAGAAGAAAGCGCATAACAAGCATTATGTGATTCATCACACGCAGGATTCTCACGATTTCGGAATTTTTGCAAACGAATCAGAAGGAACACACTACGGTTTCCCACTTCCAGTGATTCTTTGGGATGATGGAATTCACTTCTTTATGTCTTCAAAGTTCGACCACGGTCACAAGACAGTTGAGTCGAATGGAAAATACTTCCGCTTGAACTACGCAGACGGTAAAGTGTACAAAGCAGATGCTGAAGGACACTACATCACTAAGAAAGTGTGGGACGCAGATTTGGAAATGCACGTGCAAGAGCCGGTTGAGGTTTTGGATTTCTCTATCACAAAGAACGTATTGGTTACCATCTTGATGGCCATCTTCATGTTCTTCTTGTTCCGCTCAGTGGCACGCTCTTACCAAAAAGGATTGGCGCCATCAGGAGCAGCCAAGTTCTTAGAACCGATCATTATCTACATCCGTGACGAGATTGCTCGCCCTAACATCGGAGAGAAACACTACAAGAAATACATGGTATATCTATTATCTGTATTCTTCTTTATCTGGTTCCTGAACTTGTCAGGTATGACGCCACTTGGAATCAACGTAACAGGTAACATCGCATTTACGGCTGCCTTGGCGGTAATGACGTACTTGATTACAACATTTACAGCAAAGAAAGATTACTGGATGCACATCGTTTGGATGCCTGGTGTACCGGTTCCAATGAAAATTATCCTTTTCCCAATTGAATTGTTGGGAACGATTATTAAGCCTTTTGCCTTGATGATTCGTTTGTACGCGAACATGTTGGCAGGACACGTTGTACTTGGAATGTTGTTGGTAGCAGCATACGGGTTCAGCAGCTACTTTGCTTCCGGAGCATTTATCGGATTGACGTTCTTTATGAACATCATCGAGCTTTTGGTAGCGTTGTTACAGGCCTACATCTTTACAATGTTGACAGCGTTGTACTTTGGGGCCGCAGCTGAAGAGCATGATCACGAACATGCCGCAGCACATTAATAAGTAAATTTTTTAACCAATAAATAAATACACATCATGGAAATTCCAGCTATTGTAGGTGCAGGATTGGTTGTTATCGGAGCAGGTATCGGTATCGGACGTATCGGTGGATCTGCTATGGAGGCGATTGCTCGTCAGCCAGAAGCAACTAACAAAATTCAAACTGCGATGTTGATCGCTGCAGCCTTGATCGAGGGTATCGGTTTCGCTGCATTGTTCGCGGTTTAATTAGAATTGAGAAACCGGGAACCGTAACGGTTGGTTACGGTGCCGGTTCTTTTAAAGGTTAAAAGAGAAAAAAGAAAAAAATGGGATTATTAGAAGAATTTTCGATTGGGTTGTTTTTCTGGCAGTCAGTATTGTTTCTGGCGCTTTTGTTCTTGCTACGCAAGTTTGCATGGAAACCAATCCTAAACTCAGTTAACGAACGCGAGCAAAAGATTGCAGACTCTTTGGAATTGGCTGAAAAGACAAAAGCAGAGATGGAATCTTTGAAGGCGTCTAACGAAAACCTTTTGAAAGAAGCACGTGCTGAGCGTGATGCGATGATCAAAGATGCAAAGGAAACTGCTTCTAAGATGGTTGCTGAAGCGAAGGACAAAGCGAAAGAAGAAGGAAACAAAATGTTGGCTGCGGCTCAAGATTCAATTAACGCTGAAAAAGCGGCTGCAATTGCAGAATTGAAAACACAAGTTGCTGCATTCTCTATCGAAATTGCTGAGAAAGTGGTTCGCGGAGAATTGTCATCTGCAGATAAGCAAAAAGCTTTGGCAGATAAGTTGGCAGAGGACATTAACATGAACTAAGAAAGCATGAAGGGTACTAAAGTAGCTGCACGTTACGCGAAAGCGCTTTTGGAATTGGCGGTCGAAAGAAAGACTGTTGATTCTGTGCTCGGTGATATGCAGTTTTTGCTTCAGGTGAACAACGAAGCTCGTGATTTCGAGTTGTTGATCGCTAGTCCGATTGTGAAGGCAGACAAGAAGCTGGAAATCTTCAAACAAGTTTTCGAACAGTTTGAAGAATTGACGATGTCTTTCGTAGAGTTGATTACGAAAAACGGTCGTGAAGCTTACTTACCGGCAATCGCAGAGGCGTTTGAAGCACAAGTAAAAGAACACAAAGGAATTGTTCCAATGACGTTGGTATCAGCCGCAGCATTGGACGCAAAAACCAAAGACGCAATCGTTGCTAAAGTGCAAAGTGGTGTCAATGGTACTTTGGAAATAACAGAGGTTATCGATGAGGAGTTAATCGGTGGCTTCATGGTGAAAATGGGAGATGTTCAAATCGACGCTTCCGTAGCAAGCCAGTTTAATAATTTGAAACAACGTTTAACACGATAACTTTTTAGAATAGCACATTGAGCATAGTCGAAATGAGCTGTTCCAATTAAAACAACACAAGATGGCAGATGTAAAACCAGCAGAAGTTTCTGCAATATTGAGAGAGCAACTTTCAGGATTCCGTTCGGAAGCTGAATTGCAAGAGGTCGGTACCGTACTCGAGATTGGTGACGGTATTGCACGTATTTATGGTCTTAAAGGAGTACAATACGGGGAATTGATTGAGTTCGATGGTGGACTACAAGGAATCGCATTGAACTTGGAGGAAGACAATGTAGGTGCCGTACTTCTTGGACGCTCAACTGAAGTAAAAGAAGGAGACACTGTTAAGCGTCTTGGTCGTATCGCTTCCGTAAAGGTAGGTGAAGGTATGGTAGGACGTGTAGTAGATACACTTGGTAACCCAATCGATGGTAAAGGACCAATCGAAGGGGAATTGTTCGAAATGCCAATCGAGCGTAAAGCACCAGGGGTTATCTTCCGTCAGCCGGTAAACGAACCACTTCAAACAGGAGTTAAGGCGGTAGATGCCATGATTCCAATTGGACGTGGACAACGTGAGTTGGTAATTGGTGACCGTCAAACAGGTAAAACAACTGTTTGTATCGATACAATCATCAATCAGAAAGAATTTTACGATGCAGGTGAGCCAGTTTACTGTATCTACGTCGCAGTAGGACAGAAAGGATCAACTGTTGCTGGTATCGTTAAGAAATTAGAAGATGCAGGAGCAATGGCATACACAGTGGTAGTAGCGGCAAACGCTTCTGACCCTGCGCCAATGCAGTTCTACGCACCAATGACAGGTGCTGCGATCGGTGAGTACTTCCGTGATACAGGTCGTCCAGGATTGATCGTATTTGATGACTTGTCTAAGCAAGCGGTAGCTTACCGTGAGGTATCATTGCTACTTCGTCGCCCTCCAGGTCGTGAGGCATACCCAGGTGACGTATTCTACTTGCACTCGCGCTTACTAGAGCGTGCTGCGAAAGTGATCAACGATGACGCTATTGCTGCGCAAATGAATGACCTTCCTGAGTCTTTGAAAGGAAAAGTAAAAGGAGGAGGATCATTGACTGCCCTTCCAATTATTGAAACACAAGCAGGTGACGTATCTGCATATATCCCAACGAACGTAATTTCGATTACAGACGGACAGATCTTCTTGGAGTCTGACTTGTTTAACTCTGGTATCCGTCCAGCGATTAACGTAGGTATCTCAGTATCACGTGTAGGAGGTTCGGCGCAAATTAAGTCCATGAAGAAAGTAGCTGGTACTTTGAAATTGGATCAAGCGCAGTTCCGTGAATTGGAAGCGTTCGCGAAGTTTGGTTCTGACCTTGACGCGGCAACTAAGTCTGTTTTGGACAAGGGAGCTCGTAACGTTGAGATCTTGAAGCAAATGGAGGGTGATCCTTACACTGTAGAGAATCAAATTGCGATCATCTACGTTGGTACAAAAGGATTGATCCAAAATGTACCTGTAGACAAAGTGAAAGCTTTCGAAGCTGAGTACCTTGATTATTTGAATGCGAAGCACCGTGATACACTGGACGCGTTGAAAGCAGGAAAATACACAGATGCTGAAACAGACGTTCTTGCGCAAGTAGCGAAAGAATTGGCAGCGAAATACTAAAATGAAGTTTGAGCGTGAGAGTGACTAGTGTCGCTCTCACTCTTCACACTCTCAACTAAATTAGGATGGCGAATCTTAAAGAAATTAAAAACCGAATCACCTCGATTTCATCGACGATGCAGATTACTTCTGCGATGAAGATGGTATCGGCAGCAAAACTGAAACGTGCGCAAGATGCAATTACGCAGATGCGTCCGTATGCAGAGAAGCTTCAGGAGATTCTTGGAAACTTGAGCGCAACGCTTGATCTTTCTGAAAATGCATACTCACACCAAAGAGAAGTTAAGAATGCGTACATCGTAGCAATTACTTCCAATCGTGGTCTTTGTGGTGGATTCAACAACAATATCATCAAACAGGTGAATGCTTTGATGGCTGGAGAGTATGCTGGTTACAACACTAAGGTTATTGCGGTTGGTAAGAAGGTGAATGACGCATTTAAGCGTAGTGAGCACAATTACCGTCCAGAAGGAATTGGTGAAGCAGAGGACATGTTCAACGATTTGACGTTCGAGCGTTCTTCTCAATTAGCTGAGATCTTGATGGATGAGTTTGCAACTGGAAAAGTGGACAAAGTAGTGATCATCTACAACAAGTTCATCAATGCCGCATCTCAAGAAATCGTAACAGAGCAGTTCTTGCCAATAGTTCCTGCGGAACAAGATGAGACTGCATCTGCTGGTGATTACATTTATGAGCCATCAAAATCAGAGATTGTGGAAGACATGATTCCAAAGTCTTTGAAAACTCAGTTATTTAAAGGGTTGTTGGATTCACATGCATCAGAGCACGGTGCACGTATGACAGCAATGCACAAAGCAACTGATAATGCATCAGAACTAAAACGTACATTGACGCTAGAGTACAACAAAGCTCGTCAGGCGGCAATTACGAACGAAATTTTGGAAATTGTTGGTGGAGCCGAAGCTCTCAACAATTAGTCAGAATAAACTTTATATATGCAAAATCCCGTTTCGAAAGAGACGGGATTTTTTTGTAGCACAGTTTTTGCCTTGGTCGTAGCATGAAAACACTTTTGCTTCTTTTGTTTATGGCACCGCTGACTATTATTGCTCAGGATGAGCCCGTTGAGCCTCCTGAACCTTTCGATCCTTATCCAGACACTTCTGATCGAATTATTCATCAATTTGTAGAGGTAGAGGCCAAGTATCCCGGTGGTTTTGATTCTTTGAGGGTATTCGTCAATCGTAATTTAAACTATCCAGATTCTTCTATTATGGCAGGAGAACAAGGTCGAGTGTATCTTTCCTTCGTTGTTGAATTGGACGGGAGTTTGTCAAATATTACCGTAATGAGAGGAGTGTCAAGACTCATTGATGCGGAAGCAGTACGAGATTGGTTAGCTGTATGCCGAATTGGATACCAGGGGAGCAAAGTGGAACGAAAGTGCGATCTCTATTTCGAATCCCCTTAGTCTTCAAACTAGAGGATTAGAACAGTTAATTAATTGGATTTCTGTAAGAATTGGTCGTAACTTACGTTCTAAGACATCACATAATTAAGATGATGAAGAACGTTTTTCTAATAATCGCCCTATTTCTAAGTTCAAATTTGTTCGCTCAGTTACCTGATGGTTCGACTGCTCCCGATTTCACATTAGATGATATCGTAGACAGCAATACCTACAATATGTATAGTTATTTGGATCAAGGTAAAACATGTTTCGTAGAAATATTTGCGGCCCATTGCCCTGGGTGCTGGGGGTACTTTCAAACCAATACATTGAAGGACTTATACAATAACTATGGTCCTAATGGAACCGAAGAAGTAATGGTTTTTGCTTTAGAATACGACGAATACAATTTCTACGATGCATTTATCGGAATTGGTCCTGCATGGGTAACTGCGGGGAACTGGCTCGACGGAACTCCATATCCTATATTTCAAGTGGAGGGTGGCGATAGAACCGTTTTTCAGGATTATAATGTGACGTTCTATCCTGTGGTATACATTGTATGCCCAGATCGTTCTTTGAAGCGCGTATCGACCTCCTTAAGCGCACAACAACTTTACGATGGTCTAAGCGATTGTTCTTGGCTTTCGATTGAAGAACCAGTAAATGCATCAATCTTCTATGTGCACGATAGAAAATTGATTGTGGAAGGCTATGATGAAGTCCAATCACTTCAGATTACAAACATGCAAGGGCAAGTTGTGAAGCAACTAGAATCTTTACAAGAAGAAACTGTCAGCCTAGAGGAATTGGATGCTGGCGTTTACTTATTCCAACTAGCGTCGACTTCAGGTATTGAAGTGAAGCGTTTTGTTGTAGAATAATTACTCCTTCACTCCGATTACATCAACCTTTTCAGAACGTATTAACTCGTTGTACTTCGGAATATCATTCTCCTGAATTGCGTACCATTTATCCAATTGAACATCAATCTTGCTGCTAATATCCTTAGCAACACCAATCATTTGTTCTGTAGGTCGGTAGATTCCCATGCTCGCTAACGAAGCAACGTGAGCCAATTTGTTATTAAGCATAATAGGGAAGTTCAACATATCTTGATTACTCTTCAATTTCGTTTGATACAGTACTTTCTCTATGTCCGTCATCAATGAATCGAGACGTTCGCCTTCTTCAATTACTGACGCGTACTTATCATTATCAATGCGTGATTTCAAACTAGCCATTTGAGATTTGAGTCCTCGCATAGCACGAATAGCATCATGTGTTTCATCCAGTTTGTTACGGATTTCTAACAAAAATGCAAACTGTGCTTGACGATCCTCGGCAGTTCCTTCTGTGCGAGGGTCTAATAGGATTTCAAAGTTAACGTCAGCGCTATCAACAGAATCTCCATTCTCGCTAATCAATCTTGCAGTGTAAATTCCCGGAGGTGCTTTTGGTCCCTGTAGTGTCCCCCACCACATCAGCATGCCTTCAAAGTCGTCCGCTTTTGGATAACGCGTATCCCAATGGAACGTATTCAATCCATCCTCAAAGTCTATCTGATCTACTTTTTCAGAAGCTTTCGAACTGTAGGCACGAATCAATTCACCTTGAGGGTCAAAGAATTTCATAGTCATATTCTTTGTTTCCTCTGGAACATTGAAGTAGAATCGAACGCCACTTGGGTGATTCGTTCCTGCTCTCAAAGACGTTCGGTCTGATCCACCCAATCCAACAGTTGGGTGCACAGAATACAGGCGTAATTCCTCGGTGTTCGTTTTACTTTTTACTTCATCCCAAATAACATTTAAATCGTCAAATATCCAGAAGCTACGACCCTGAGTGGCAACGATCAAATCATTGTCTTTAATCGCTAAGTCCGTAATAGGAACTGGAGGTAGGTTCAATTGGAACGGTTCCCAATTAGCTCCATTATCCGTACTGATGTACATTCCGAATTCAGTTCCACAATACAATAGTCCTTCTACTTTTTGATCAGCTCGGATAACGCGCGTGAAGTGTTCGGCTGGAATTCCATTCGTGATTAACTTCCATGTTTGACCGTAGTCTTTTGTGTGGTAAAGGTACGGTGTATAGTCGCCCATGCGATACATAGTCGCAGCTACGTACAATCCTCCTTTGTTAAATGGATCTGCTTCAATGCTGTTGATTTGTGACCACTCTGGAAGTTTTTTAGGTGTTACGTTCGTCCAGTTTTTTCCGGCATCTTTTGAAACGTGGATTAGTCCATCATCAGAACCACACCAAAGTAGGCCCTTTTCATATGGTGATTCTAACGCTGCGAAGATGGTAGCGTAGTATTCAACACCCGTATTGTCTTTGGTAATGGGTCCACCTGAAGAAACTAGCTTCGTGCTGTCGTTACGACTTAAGTCGGGAGAAATTATTTCCCAATTCTGCCCACCGTTGTAAGAAACATGGAGGAACTGAGAGCATGTGTATAACTTATTGTCGTCATGAGGGGAGAAGAATAGCGGGAAGTTCCACTGGAATCGGTATCTCATTCCTTCCGCACCATAACCAATTGGGTTGTCTGGCCAAACGTTAATAGCTCTATTCATATCGGTATGATGGTTGTAGCGAGTAAGATACCCTCCATAACTTCCACCATAAACGATTTCATTGTCTTTAGGATCTGGTGCAATGTGAGCACTTTCACCACCGGCAGTTGACTCCCAGTTGTTGTTTCCAATCATGCCCCATTGTGCACGAGAATCGATTCTAATAGTCGAATTATCTTGTTGTGCCCCGTAAATACGGTAAGGGAAGTGGTCATCCGTAGTAACGCGGTAAAACTGTGCAGTCGGTTGGTTCATATATGTTGTCCAACTCTTCCCACCATCGTAAGAGACTTGCCCACCACCGTCATCTGCAATGACCATTCTGTTTGGATCTTCTGGAGCAATCCACAGATCGTGATGATCTCCATGTGGAGCATTTGCCGATGTAAAGGTCTTTCCTCCGTCCGAAGATTTGTGATAGGAAACGTTCATTACATACACCTTGTTAGGGTCTTGGGTATCTGCATAAATTCTAGAATAGTACCAAGCGCGTTGACGCAAACTACGATCGGAATTCGTTTTCTCCCAAGTATCACCGCCATCGTCAGAGCGGAAGACACCGCCACTTTCGTTTTCAATAATTGCCCAAACGCGATCTGGGTTCGCAGGAGAAACCGTCACACCAATGATACCGATTGTTCCCTCAGGCATTCCCTTATTATCCATGAGAGATTCCCATGTCTTTCCACCATCGTTTGATTTCCAAAGCTCTGAGCCATCTCCACCAGAAGAGAAATCATATGGAGTTCTGCGTACATTCCAAGTACTAGCGTATACCACTTCTGGATTTACAGGGTCTAGAATTAAATCAACTGCTCCCGAACGATTGTTCGCAAACAAAACACGATTCCATGTTTTTCCTCCATCCGTTGTTTTGTATACTCCTCTTTCCTCGGTGTCTTTGAATAGATCACCAAGAACCGCTGCGTAAGCTATGTCGGGATTATCTGGGTGGACGCGCACACGAACAATATGGCGCGACTTTTCTAATCCGATTTGGTTCCAGCTGCGACCACCATCAATGGACTTGTACATTCCTGTTCCGGGTGAAACATTACCACGAACTGTTACTTCACCACCGCCTACGTAGATCACATTGTTGTGCGATTTTGAAACTTCAATGGCACCAATAGACCCTCCGAAGTATCCATCCGAGATGTTCTCCCAAGTAGTACCTCCATTTTCTGTGCGCCAAACACCGCCACCTGTAGAACCCATGTAGAAGAGCATAGGCTTCCCTTCAACTCCGGTTACGGCAGCTGATCTACCTCCTCTAAAAGGTCCGATACATCTGTATTCTAATCCTTCATTGATTTCGGGGAATGCATTCTCAATTTGAAGCTTTTGAGAATAAGAATGAGAACATATTACTACTGCCAATACTAGTAAGATGGCTTTGAATGATTTCATAAATCGCAGTTTAGTGTATTGAAGATAGCGATTAGGTCGAATCAAATACTGCTAAATTTATGAATGCTAAATATGCTTGATGAATGGAGAGGATAAAAACGCCCCCTGATCATAAATACTTGGGGGCGTTAGTGTATGCAATATTATTGTTTGATAAGAGTCTCTGTCGCTATTACTTCATTGTTTAAAGTCACTTTAACTAAATACATTCCTGGGCTAATATGAGTATTTAGCACCTCGAAATTTTTGTGCATTCCATCATGATATCCGTAATAGATTTCTTTTACATCCCGCCCGGATGCATCTAATACTGATATTTGAAATAGACCTTTTTTATCTGAATCTATAACTACAGTGAAAGTTTGTTCGAAAGGATTCGGATAAATGGTTAAAGGCTCCTGCTTGACAAGCTCAATCTGTTCATGAACGATTCGTGAATTCATGTTTAATGATGAAGTTGCCCCACAAATTTGTTGAACCTCACCACAAGCGCCGAGCTGAGCACCATTGTTTAGATGAGCGGGTACAGAATTTGCGTTTACGCACAAGCTTTGAGGGTTACCAGGATTTCCAGGAGGAATATGACATATCTCCACCTTTTGAACATTGCTATTTCCAGCGTAACAAATTACATCTACAGCACATATTCTGACTGTATCTGATGCTATACATCCATTTTCGTCGGAGACCTCAAGTGAGTAGTCGGTGGAGACTTGAGGGCAAACCGTAGCATTCTGGGTATTGTCTCCCGAGGACCAAGAATATGAATAATTTGGACAGCCACCTGTAGCAGTTCCAGATAGATCGGCACATTCCATTGGTGTGTAGCCATAATAAACTATTTGGTCTGAACCTGCGTCAACCTCCAATGGATCGGGTTCTGTCAAAATTACGGATGAGCTTGCAGAACAGCCAAAGAGATCAGTTGCTATCACAGTGTAATTTCCAGCAGAAAGTCCACTAGCTGTCTGTCCTGTTGCTCCATTGGACCAAGTGTAAGAAACATTACAACCATTCGCTGATGCAGTAATCGAACCATCAGAATCCCCGTTACAAGAGATATTAAAACCACAATTTTTGATATCTGCAGTCGTACTTACGGAAAGATTGCAGGGTGCTGCGTTAGAAACAGTCAAGTCAAAATCTCCTTGAGATAGGGATGAAAAGCCCTCAACATGCAGATAATAGGTGCCTGCAAGAAGCGAAACAGTAATATTTGATTGTAGTCCACAAGCATCATCATTTAGAGCAATTAGTGATCCACCGCAAGCGGCATCTCTCAAGTACAAGTACGTATCCCAGTTTGCACTGCCGCAAGTTGAAAAGCTATAAGTACTGGCACAAGGAATAACAATTTCGTAAACTCGATCATTAGAAGGTCTCAAGTTACAGTCGTTACAAGCGCCAATAGTTGTACCAGAAATTGTAAAATCTCCAGCATATGTAAAGCTTCCATCTATTCCACCTGGAGGAGGAACACATGGACATCCGATTGAAATCGTTCCTGAACTAGGTGATGTATTTTCATCATCGATTAAAAAGAGATAAGTGACACCGGCAATCAAATTGACGGTGCTTGTTTCGTTGGAGAATATATCATTGATATAGGTCCAACCTGAAGAGCTACAAGATCCAGTTTTGAAAAATAAATCAACATAAAAACCACTGTTGGTAACTTGTATTGGATAGGCACCGCTTACGGATGGAGTAAATGAAAATACCGCTTCTTCACCAGGTGTACCCCATGGACCCGGTGGATTCCAGGCCCCGCCACCAGAAAGATTGAAAGAGGCAGAAGAACCACAAGATGATATGTTTGTGATGTTGTTGCATGGATTTGCAGCAGGATTAGGACAAGAAATTGAAATTGTACCACTGCTTGGCGATGTGTTTTCATCGTCGATCAAAAAGTAGTAGGTAACACCAGCATTTAGGGTAACATTATTATTCGCAGTTCCAAAACTAGATATATCGTCGATATATGTCCAACCAGTAGAACCACATGAACCGGATTTAATAAATAAATCTACGTAGAAGGAGTTGTTATTTACAGCTATAGAATGCACTCCTGTGGTTAATGGTGTAAAACTAAATACTTGTTCTGCACCCGGAGTACCCCATGGCCCTGGAGGGTTCCAAGCACCGCTTCCGCTTAGGTTAAAAATCCCTGTACTGCCGCATGTTAGAGCTGTGATACTGTTACAAGGATCTGGGGCAGGCGCACCTCCTGTTTCACGGGTTGCTCGTAAAGTCATACACGTACTTTGACTACCACAATTATATCGATCAATTAAAACGCGCACATTATCCCCATTTGAGGTAAATGTAACCTTGGATTGAAGTCCACAAAAGTCATCATTATATGCTATTAGCGAACCTGTATTAGCATTATAAACAGTTATTTGAGTGTCAAAGTCGGTGTCTCCACATGTTTCAAAACTATATTGAGAGCCGGCTTGCATGTTTGTAACGAGACGGTATTCCCCACCGTATAGGCAAGATGAAAGTGTAGTTGTTACACCGACGGTACTTGGAGCTGTTGACGTACCAAACTGTATATTATTGTTTGGACATTGAGCACTTATTGATGGTATTGAGCCTAAGAAGAAAAGACCCATTAACGTATTTTTAATAGAAGTTTTCATCTTATTTATTTTTTATGATTCACATTAGTTGGTTTTGGTTCTACAGTACCATCCCACTGAGCAGGGCGCATTTCGGGATATTTTTGAAGAAATAATTCCTTCTCGTTCATGTACTCGTAGGAACCTTGATTTTGAATAGAACGAAGTTTTCGAAAATCACGCTCTAAGTTTGATTCATTCTGTTCTTCCTCGATGTTGTAATGAATAATAAAGTCTTCGTGAATGAGATCTTTTCTTTCCTTTCTTGGAGTGACTAAAAATTCTTCACCAATTTCTCCTCCCGCCTTTTGGTAGGCTTCAGGGTTTTCTTGAATTTTTTGAACTTTTTTCGAGTCTTCCATGTTTTGGGCAAACACGGAGGTTGTGAGTAAACTCACAGATAGTAATAATAATTTACTTTTCATAACACATAATTTTAGAATTAGCGGTGTTAATTGTAAATGGAAGGATACAGGTGTGAGTGGTAAAGTTTTAAAAGGTATGGCGGTAATATCCTGATCAGCTAAATGCGTTCTTTATGAGCAGATCATACTTACCTGCAACGCTAAAAAAAATGGATGGGTTGCCTGAGGTAAGAAAAAAAATAATGAGAAGCAGTTTTTACCCCTAACTTCGCGTTGTGGAAATGAATACTCTTTTTCTGGTGGCCTTACCTATCGTTGCATTCTTGTATGCGTCTGTAGGGCACGGGGGAGCGAGTGGTTACTTGGCGTTAATGGCCTTATTTTCCTTCGCTCCAGATACAATGAAGCCGACAGCTTTGTTATTGAATTTATTTGTAGCGGGCATTTCTTTCATTCAATTTGCAAGAGCAGGGCATTTCAAGTTGCGCCTATTCTTGGTTTTTGCCATTATTTCGGTGCCATTTTCTTTTCTCGGTGGGTCAATGGAAATAGATCCTGGATTATACAAGATAATCTTAGGCGTACTGCTAATCTTTGCCATTTTAAGAATGATGGGTTGGCTCGGGAATTCTGAAGAAGGGGATCGCTTTACATCAAGTCCAATGAATTGGTCTCTGGGACTGCTAATCGGAGGTTCTATTGGTTATTTCAGCGGATTGATTGGCATAGGTGGAGGAATTATTCTGAGTCCAGTTATTCTACTCTTAGGTTGGGGATCCGTCAAGCAAGCCGCGGCAGTTTCGGCTTTATTCATTTGGGTAAATTCAGCTGCTGGTCTAGGTGGCCAATTGTATTCAGGGATTACCTTTGATTCTTACATTTGGTTGTACGTCTCTCTTGCTGTTCTGGGAGGTTTCTTTGGAGCATACTTCGGCAGTTACCGATGGAATTCCAGGGTATTACGTTACATGCTGGCATTCGTTTTAGTTCTCGCCAGTGTCAAGTTAATTTGGACAGGGATTTAACTCAATCCTGAGATCTTACCGTCGTTATCGATGTGCATTCCTTCCGATGCTGGCACAGCTGGTAATCCAGGCATACGCATCATGTTTCCAAGAATAGGAATTACAAATCCTGCTCCTGCAGCGAATTCAAACTCACGTATGGTAATACGGAAGTCTGTTGGTCGACCTAGCAGTGCATCGTTATCACTAAACGATTTTTGCGTCTTTGCCATACAAACAGGTAATCCAGAAAGTCCGAGTTGCTCAATCTTTTTCAAATCTGCTGTGGCGCGCTTAGAGTAATCCACTCCGTCAGCACCATAGATTTCACGAGCAATTGTTTCGATCTTATCCTGGATGGAAATGTTCCAATCGTACAGCGATTCAAACTTGTTTTTCCCAGCTTCAATTTCGTTTACAACAGCAGTAGCAAGGTCTTTCATTCCTTCTCCACCTTCGGCCCATCCGCGCGCGACGATAGCTTGAACGCCCATCTTCTCACACTTACGTTGAACCAATTGTACTTCTTCTTTCGTATCTGTTGGGAAAGCATTGATAGCAACCACTGGATTAAGACCGAATTTCTGAACGTTTTCGATGTGCTTTTCTAGGTTGGCAAATCCAGCCGAAACGCGCTCCACAGAAGCTGTGTTGTACTCTTCTTTTTGTGCTCCACCATGGTGACGTAATGCGCGAACGGTAGCAACAAGAACTACAGCTTCTGGTTTTAATCCTGCAGAAACACATTTGATATCCAAGAACTTTTCAGCACCAAGATCAGCACCAAATCCAGCTTCTGTCACTACATAATCTGAAAGAGATAATCCTGTTTTGGTAGCGATAACTGTGTTAGTACCTTGCGCGATATTGGCAAAAGGTCCACCGTGGATGATAGCAGGATTTCCTTCCATTGTTTGAACTAGGTTCGGCTTAATGGCATCCTTCAAAAGAATCGCCATCGCATTTTCCGCCTTAAGATCTCTAGCATAAACAGGCTTCTTGTCGAAAGTCATACCAACATAGATGTTACCCAATCGCGTTTTCAAATCTTCGAAGTTCTCAGCCATACAAAGAATCGCCATTACTTCTGAAGCAGGTGTGATGTTGAATCCATCTTGACGCGGAATTCCATTTGCAGTACCACCCAATCCGATCGTTATATCTCGGAGAGCACGATCGTTCATGTCCATCACACGCTTCCATGCAATGGTACGTGGATCAATTCCAAGGTTTCTCGTTTTACTTTGAATGTTATTATCAATCAAGGCGGATAACAAATTGTTTGCCTTCTCTACGGCTGAAAAATCCCCAGTAAAGTGCAAGTTGATGTCCTCCATAGGAACGACCTGAGAGTAACCTCCACCAGCAGCTCCACCTTTAATCCCGAATACAGGGCCTAAAGACGGTTCGCGCAAAACTACTGTTGTTTGCTTGCCAATTTTGTTCATACCCTCCGTTAGACCGATAGACGTTGTAGTCTTACCTTCTCCTGCTGGAGTGGGTGTCATGGCCGTCACCAAAATCAAATGATTGTTTTTGATTTTGTCCTCATTGATCAACTCAAGAGGAAGCTTCGCTTTGTGTTTACCATACAATTCTAAATGATCTGCATCCAGTTTGATCTTTTCAGCAATCGTTTCGATGTGACGCATTTCACACTGCTGTGCAATTTCAATATCTGAGGGTACGTTTTTCTTCATGGTAGTTTTGTTATCGTTGTTAAATATAGTCGCATTCTGTCAAATAATATTACAAGCGAGTGAAGATTGTAATAAATCTGGGTAAATGCATATTGAGCAGTTACCAGATTTTCGGTAAGAAGGCTTTGCGGTTCTTTGGGTAATCCTCGAAAGTTTCGTGATACCAATCGTGATGATTGATTGCACGTGGAATTAAATTACACATCGTCCAAATGGCAAAAGTCCATGCAGGAACGCTACACGCGGCGATCGCAAACCCTGTCCATTCTGCCATTTCTCCGAAGTGATTGGGACACGAAATATATCTGAACAGCCAACCCCGGGGAATTTGATATCCGCCTTGTTGCTTTCGCAGGGCGATAAGACGATTATCGGTTCCCATGTTGATGTACATTCCAGAAAAGAATAGGACAATCCCTAAGATAGTAAGTATGGAAAATGCATTGTCTTTCGGAGCAAGAAATCCCAGCCAATAACCGTTGAGAAAGCCATTCGCTCCGTTGAAAAATAAGGCGCTAAAAACGATAGTTAAGGGCATTTTTTTACCTCTGGTGCGCAATCGAAATGGGAAAATGATGGTACGGTTTAAGTAGTGCAAGCTCCACATTCCAACGAGGATCCAAGTGAGGAGATCTTTTTCTCTGGGCCCGAAAATGGTAATTAATGGAAAGAGTAAAAAAGCCGGAAGTTCCATCCAGAACCACCCCCAATGATTGGCAATCATTTTACCCCATTTATCATTGGCATGACGACCGTATGGCGCTCGGATTTTAAATACTATAAGTGCGAGGAAAGTGACCACGGCCACGCCAATCCATATGAAATTGAGTTCTATGAAGTATTGATCAATCATTTTTGGATGTTCCCAAAATAAAAATTAATGCGTTCCTGATCTCCACGTTTGTATGCCTTCAACGGTTCTGAAAGTCGGGTTAGGAACCACTTAATGATTCCTGCGAAAGGTCGTGTAACAACGCGTTGAATGACTGGAACTGAAGCTCGGAATCGCTCGAAATAGGTGTCTAATGTATCAGAACGGAAGTGGAGAATTTCTTCGAGTTCGTCTCCATCCATATAGTATCCACAATGAAAGTTTTGTCGTGCGAATGCATATTCAGGAAAGTTCACGGGGCCCATTCCGTAGGCTTTGAAGGCACGAGACATAAAATCTTTATAACTGATTCTGCAGGAAGCACCACCTCCCAAATTGAAAATTTTATTCTCTAATTCTTTCTGACGATCAATAGAATTCACGTAGGCAGTTGCCGTATCTCGGATGGTGCAAATTTCCATCGGTGTATCCAACGGAACAATGAACATGATCCCTGAAATCTTGTGATTACCAATTCCCATGATGGCCGTCAGCCGGAAAATAGACCAACGCAAAGAACTGTTTTGAATGATGGATTCCGCTTCAATTTTGGCCAGACCATAATGATCATTGTGTACCTTTTTCAAAGGATCATTCACGGTAATATCTGGTGTCTTCAATCTGTCTCCGTACACAACCACAGACGAGCTGAACATGAAAAGCGCATTCGGAGAATATTTCTCTACTGCTTGAACTAAGTTTAGTGTTCCTTCAATGTTGACTTTGCGACATAATTCAGGGTTCTCCTCAGATAAGGGTGGGATAATTCCAGCTAGATGCATGACGATATTCACGTTTTTACATGCTTCAGTCAGGCTATCTGGACGGGTCACATCGCCATAATGCACGGTGATTTTATCTAAAAAGGGACGGAGTTTCTTTTTTGTTTTTTTAGAATCTCGAACAAGCACAGCAACTTCTCCCAATCGATTGGCAACTTGCATTTGACGTAGGAATTCTGATCCGATGGCTCCGGTGGCGCCGGTGAGGAGTATGTTGGGGGGTGAGGACATCTAGGGTGTAAGGTAGAAAGTAAAAGGTTTGGTTTACAGTTTGGATCGATATGTTCCGATCATTTTGGTAATTGACACAAGTTTATTGTGCAACAAGTTGTATTCATCTTTTGTAAGATAATCAATTTCCAAAGCGATTTCTAATTGGGTTTCCAGCTCATGCGCAGAGCCTATTGCGATGTCCAAAAAACGTGAAAAATCTTTGTCTGATTTTCTTGATGTTCCCTCTGCGATGTTGGATGGTATTGAAACTGCAGAAGGTCGCATTTGACTTGTTAATCCAAATTGTTCGGATCGCGGAAAAGTTTTTGTTGCGCCATAAATCTCAACGGCGAATTCTTTACTCATACTCCAAAAAGAGAGAGATCTAAAATTTTTCATGGTAGGTAGGTTTTCGATTTAAGTTAGGAATAATTATCAAACCAAACTTTCCGCCTTCCACTTTCTACCAACCGCTTACGTCAGTCTCCTACAACGTCTCTCCCAACCACTTATAAAACTCTGTGTGCCAGATCACAATTTGACATCTATTCAAAGCGTTTTGTAGGAGTGTCAAGAAATAAGTTTGAAAATGATCTATTTTAGAACCAGTCGTTCGAGTTGTGATTACACCAATCAACCTTATCATTACAACCCTGCAAAATCTGCTATGAAAAATGGTTCTAAAAAATTCTTCGGTGGCCTGTTAAAGGTACTTGCGAACACAGCTGTTAACATAGGAAATTAATTCATTGAATCCCTAATCTAAAAGATTAAACATGCAACATAAGGCTAAGTAGGTGAATCAAATCAAGAATAAATTATGTCGCAAAACGTTTATTCCTGGCCGTAGATTCTTTCTACTCAATACATATGAAATATCCTCATTTACAAGGATCCCTGCAAAAAATATGTATATTTGTAACCTGGCCCAAATTAACTACTTAAAAAACCATTCTCCTTATAAAATTCCAAAAAAATGAAACAACCGCGCTTGTTAATTGTTGAAGACGAACCACACCTCAAAGAGACGTGGCAACAAATGTTGGAAATCTTTGGTCACCAAGCCCATTTCTCAAAAAACGGCCTGGAAGCTACAAAGGCTCTTGAAAAAGAACAATTTGACTTGATTGTCACAGATATCCAAATGCCCGTAAAGGATGGTTATTTCGTACTAGACTATATTCAATCAAAGGAAATAAAGTCAAATGTCTGGGTATGTACAGGACAATTAGCTTTTGATGAACGACTAGATGCTTACAGTGTTGACCGTGTGATTTTTAAGCCTTTTAACATGCTAGGTCTTGTCCAAGAGATAGGTGATCTATTTCAGTAAAAACCCAATTATTTTATATTTCTGATCAAATGGACCAACAAATCTTTCTCAATACCAATTCAAACCTGCAGTCGGTTCTCGAATTCTCCTTAGATTCTATTATGGTTTGTGACAGTAAAGGTAAAATCGTTTACTGGAATCCAGCCTCTGAAAAATTATTCGGATACACCGAACAGGAAGCCTTTGGCAAAGATTTAACTATTATTATTCCAAATGAAATGCATGATATGCATACCAATGGAATGAACCGATTCATGTCTACTCGTGAAGGCAAACTTATTGGTAATACCATTGAAGTAAATGCCAAGAAAAAAGACCAATCTATTTTTCCGGTAGAATTATCACTTTTTCATTGGGAAGAAGATGGATCTATCTTTGTGTGCGCATTTATTAGAGATATAACCACCCGTATCAAGAGTGAGGATGAACTGGCTGACCTTCGATCTATTATAGATTCTTCGCCCTCTTGCGTAAGGCTTATTGACTCATTTGGAAATCTCAAAAAAGTGAATCCTGTAGGACTCGATTTAATTGGGGCTGAATCACCAGAGCAAGTTTATGATGCCTGTATTTATGACATTGTGCATGAAGATGATCGCGAAAGATTCAAGGAATTCAACGAAATGATCTGTAAAGGTGGTTCTGGAACATTGATCTTCAAAATCGTCTCTTTAAATGGCACGGAGCGCATTTTTGAAACTTTTGCGAGACCTCATCAGATGTCAAATGGACAAATTGGACATCTAGCCATTACCAATGACATCAGTGAACGAGTTAAAGCTGATGAAAAATTAAGAAAAAAAGATGCAGAATTGGAGGAAGCTCAGCGCCTTTCTGTGATAGGTGAGTTTGCGGCAGGTATAGCTCATGAGGTGAATAATCCTTTGGCGGTATTAATAGCCAAAACACAGTTATTAGAACTTCAAATCAAAAGCTTGGACATAGACGCCGAGGATAAGGTCAAGGAATTATTCAAATCCTTGGAAATTATTCACGAAACAGTAAACCACACAGCGGATTTAATCAAAAATCTAAAAACCTTCTCAACTAAAGATAAGTTCGGGACATTAGAATTCTCCTCGCTTTCAGAAATAATAGATGTAGCCCTGAATATATGTAAGAGTAGATGCTCTTTTGCAGGTATTGAGTTGAAAATAGACATTCATGAAAAAATTGAAGTAGAATGCAGCCCTGTCAGTCTTTCTCAAGTGATTTTAAATCTTATTCTTAACGCTATTCATGCCATTGAGACAATTGAAAACAAATGGATTAGCATTAAAACCAAAACGTCTGAGAAAGGACTACAGATTCTAGTTACAGATTGTGGTAGTGGGATACCTGATGATATTGTTGGAAAAATCATGCACCCTTTTTTTACCACTAAGGAACCAGGAAAAGGTACAGGGATAGGGCTATCTCTTTCTAGAAAAGCAGTAGCAAAGATGAATGGTCAACTTTATTATAACACAAATTCGCCGAACACCCAATTTATCATTGAATTTGAAAAGTATAGATAGGCACAAAGAGCAAATTCCTTGAAAATCACAAAAAAAAACTCACTTGGTCAAGACAACCCGTAATCAAAGACGTTTCGCCATTTTGGGCTCCCTATTGGGTTGCTGCTTCCCAATAATAGCTCTAGCAGTTTTTTGCAACTTTGAAGAGTAGGAAATGAGCCTTGGCGGTATCTTTTCACTACATCAAGAACATCCCCTTTTATGGATTATTAATACGGCACCACTTTTTCTAGGGCTATTAGCTTAGTTTGCAGGAATACAACTAAACAAACTTGCAATCAAAATCAATGAGTTAGAATTGCGCTACCGAGAAAAATTGGAGGCTGACAAAGCACTCAAAGAAAAAGATGCAGAATTGGAAGAAGCACAACGCCTCTCCGTCGTGGGTGAATTTGCCGCAGGGATAGCGCATGAAGTAAATAATCCCCTAGCTATTTTAAAAGGGAAAGCGCAGTTACTTCAACTACAATTCCAACGTTTGAACATATCACAAAAAGAAGAAACAGAAAAAATTAATGAAGCTATCAATGTCATCAATGACACTGTCGATCATACCGCAGATTTAATCAAAAATCTGAAAACCTTCTCGTCTAATGACAAATTTGAAGCTTTAGAATTTTCGTCTATAAGGGCAGTAGTTGATGTGGCATTGAATATCAGTAAAAGCAGATGCTCCCATGCAGGTATAGACGTTAGAATAAACATAGATGAGAATATTGAAGTGGAATGCAGCCCCGTCAGTTTGTCCCAGGTGATCTTAAATCTTATTCTTAACTCCATCCACGCCATTGAATCGTTAGAGGAAAAATGGATTAAAATCGAGACGAAAATTTTGGATAACAGCACTCAGGTTTTAGTTACTGATTCTGGTAATGGAATCCCTGCTGATGTTGCAGGAAAAATTATGCAGCCGTTTTTCACCACTAAGGACCCGGGAAAAGGAACTGGTATTGGGCTAACCATTTCTCAAAAAGCAGTAGTTAAAATGAACGGTAACCTTACTTACAATTCAGACTCCACGCATACCCAATTCATTCTGGAATTTGAGCGCTATAGATTCGACCAACCGAATTAATTATTGTTACATGTGGAA
>QCWI01000001.1:250587-487976 GCA_003149635.1 Fluviicola sp. XM-24bin1 | reverse complement strand
GATGGGTATGAGCCCCATACAGTTCAAAAAGAAAAAATTAGGGGCTAGCCCCTAAGGGAATGTAAGAGAGAATCTCTATTATTACACTGTCTGAAAAAGGAATAGGTTACAACATCGCCTCATGCTTCATGCCGAAAAGTCATACTTTCGAGAGTCGGTAAGAAAGAATAGCGGAGAACCGTTCAAACCTACTTCCGCTTCGCTTGCATCGTCGTTCTAATTTCCTTCATGAAATCAGATGCGTACACGAAATCCAGAATTTCTTGATTGTCGGTGGTGATGATGGATTTGCGATCGCCTTGCCACCAGTTGCGGCCGTTGTGAATGAAGTTGACACTATCACCAATCTCAATTACCGAGTTCATATCGTGGGTAATTACCACCGTTGTGATGTTGTATTCGTAGGTGATCTCACGGATCAAATTGTCAATGACGATGGCCGTTTTAGGATCCAATCCTGAGTTGGGCTCGTCACAGAACAAGTAATTCGGTGAGTTGGAAATCGCACGGGCAATCGCCACACGTTTTTTCATACCTCCTGAACATTCCGCAGGATATAATTTGTTTCGACCTTCCAAATTCACGCGTTCCAGACAGAAATTGACACGATCCAACTTCTCCGCCTTTGTCATTGTCGTGAACATCGTCAAAGGGAACATGATGTTCTCCTCCAAGGTCATGGAATCAAACAACGCCGATCCCTGGAAAAGCATTCCAATCTGCTTTCGGATACTCACTTTCTCCTTTCGATCCATGGCCGTGAAATCCTGACCGTCGTACAATACACGCCCCGTTTCCGGATGGTGCAATCCTACGATACACTTGGTCAAAACGGATTTCCCTTGTCCTGACTGACCGATAATCAAGTTCACTTTACCGCGCTCGAACTGTGCGTTGATATCGTGCAGGACATGGTGATCCCCAAAAGTCTTATTGACGCCTTCCACTTGAATCATAGTAGAATCATTTGGGTTAGGAAGAAGTTTGCAATCAGAATCGCAACTGAGGCAGTTACAACGGCGCGTGTTGCGGATTTACCTACGTCGACTGCTCCACCTTTCGAATAGTAACCATACCAAGAAGCAATGGAAACAATCAAGAAGGCAAACACGATTCCTTTCGTCAATGCGTAGAAAATATTTCCGATTTCGAACCAAGCACGGATTCCGTACAAATAGGTTTCAGTGGATGCTAGATCCGTCGTTACCAACGACAGCCAACCTCCGAAAAGACTCAATCCCATTGAGAAAATGATCAAGATTGGGAAGAAGTACACGGCTCCTAAAATCTTGGGTAAAATCAAATATGCTCGGCTGTTCACCCCCATAATCTCAAGGGCGTCAATTTGTTCAGTGATGCGCATCGTACCAATCTCCGAGGCTACGTTCGATCCCACCTTTCCGGCAAGAATCAAGGACATAATCGTTGGAGAGAACTCCAAAATGGTGGATGATCGGGTGATGTAACCGATGGTGTACTCGGGAAGCAAGGGTGAATCCATATTGGAAGCCGTTTGCAGGGCGATTACCCCTCCCATGAAGACGGACATCAGACCAACAATTGGAATGGATTCAATACCGATTCGCTGGATTTCTTCCAACAGGCGTTTACGGAAGACAGAGCCTTTTTCTGGTCGTGAAAACACGATCCAAAGCATCTGCATGTAGTTCCCAATATTCTTAAGAATCTTAAGCATCGATGCTAATTTAGCGGTATTTTTTCTACTGGCAATTTATTTGAGGGGATAAGAAGTGTAGGGGTTGGTAGAAGGTTGAAAATTGAATGCAGAAGGAGGTTGCGGAAAGTTGGATGGATTGGATTTGTTGGTCAGTCCGACTGTTCATTTCAATGAGTATGTGATAATGCACTTTTCTGGTTATGGAAGGATGCCCATGGTGTTTTGATTACCACAAGGGCACGAAGTGCACGAGGCTTTATTTAGATACCATGACCTGTTAAGGGCGCAAGGGATTATGACGCTCTTATAATTTAGGTCTAGTGATCCTCCCCACCTAATCCGCACATTGACACATTGAGCAAGAAGAAGCACTGCTTCTGATGGCTTAGAAATGTGTATCATGGGCTTTTATACTGCATTTCGGCTCCGCTCAATGCTCTATTTTTCTTGATTTTATAATACAATTTCGAAGCATTAGTAATTGAACTATGGGAAAGCCTTAATTTTGTGATTGGTGAGCAATAAAGTAGCGCAATACAACAAGGTGATGAGCAAGTACGTTCCGGCGGAATACGTTTCCTACGTTGTGGATTTACTGATCAAACATCCGGTTCAATTTCGTGTGGCAAAACCCCGAAAAACGAAGCTGGGTGATTTTCGTGCGGAGCGAGAAGGACTGCATAAAATCACGGTGAATGGCGATTTGAATCCGTATAGTTTTTTGATCACGACCATTCATGAATTTGCCCATTTGGTGACTTTCAACGAACACGGCCCGCGCGTAAAACCGCATGGAAAAGAATGGCAAAATACCTATTCGAAAATGCTATATCCTGTGGTTCAGGCTGGGCACTTACCCGAAGATGTTGCGAAAGCGATTGAGCGTTCCCTCTTGAACGTAAAAGCTTCATCGTGTACCGATCAAAATTTGCATCGTGTACTGATAAAATACGACGCTCCGAAAGAAGGTATGGTGACCCTGGAATCGTTGGAGGCGAATAGCGTTTTTGAATTGAACGGAAAATCGTACAGAAAAGGAAACCTTCGTCGTACGCGCTACGTATGTACGAACACGAATAATCAAAGAAAATACTTAATCAGCGCCTTGGCGCAAGTCAAAAAAATAGCATGAAGGATAATTATAGCGTAATCATGGCGGGAGGAATTGGAAGTCGATTTTGGCCGATGTCTGTACCCGAACGACCGAAACAATTTTTGGATGTTTTGGGCATTGGGAAGTCGTTAATTCAAATGACTTACGAGCGCTTGTTGCACGTTTCTCCTTCAGAGAACATCTACATCGTTACGAATAAGGCGTACAAAGATTTGGTTTTGGAACAATTGCCCGATTTGAAGCCAGAGCAAGTTTTGATGGAACCTCAACGTAAAAACACCGCTCCTTGTATCGCTTATGCAGCGGCTAAAATTCACGCGATGAATCCAAATGCCAAGCTGATTATCTCTCCGGCAGATCACCTGATTGTCAATCAACAGAATTTTGCTGAGACGATTAATAAGGCGTTGGAAGCGGCGGAAAACGATCGCATTGCGACCATCGGAATTCGCCCCACGCGTCCTGATACAGGATATGGATACATCGAATTTGACGCTGCGACTGAGACCACACCCAACGCTTGCGTTCCTGTAGCGCAATTCCGCGAGAAGCCCGATTTAGAAACAGCAAAATCATTTGTTGATGCGGGTAACTTCTACTGGAACTCAGGAATTTTCATTTGGAAATCAGGGACAGTTTTGGATGCTTTGAAATCATTCCAGCCCGAATTGCACAATCTATTTGCTGGCGATTTGAGTTTTTACAATACTGCTCAGGAACAAGAAAAAGTAGACCATTGCTTTGAAGTTTGTGCGGATATTTCCATTGACTTCGCGGTGATGGAGCATGCTCAGAACATTGATGTTGTTCTTTCCAACTTCGATTGGTCGGATTTAGGAACTTGGGGAAGTCTAGACACTCATTTAACCCACGACCAACGTGGGAATGCCCTGATCGGTGACAAGGTGCATGCGTTCCATACTTCGAATTGTATTATCAACCTAGAAGACGGAACCGAAGCGATAATTGACGGTTTGGACGGGTATATTGTCATTCAATCTGAAAACCGTTTGATGATTTTGCGCAAGGAGAACGAACAGGAGTTGAAGCAGTTTATGAAGTCACTATAAATACTCTCAATTATATGGCCATCCATTTAGTTGAGCAAGAAGCTAAACTTCCTAAATATTTATTTTTGGATATTCATGGTGGTGGTTGGGTTTACGATTTGATTAATATCGTAAAAGACCATATTCAACCACAAACTCTGGATCAAAAACTTCACAGTGCATCTTGGCATTCTTCAGCATCAGAAATTTCTTTCTCGAAGGAAAATATTGATTATCAGATATACTTAGATGGGGATGATAGCATTGAATTTAGAGTTCTTTCCGAGGATTATGACACCTCAATATTTCAAGAATTTGCAGAAATCATTGATCGAGAATCGCAAACTCTCAAATAGGCAACAAAAAAGGGATCCCAGCAACTACGGAATCCCTTTCGAAGGCATTTGCTTACTAGAGCTTACATTTTTCCCGCCTTCAATTGTTTTGCTTTCCACGCGCGATAAAGATCGAAGTAACTTTGCGTTTCCATCGCTACTACTCCACCGAGCGTATCTCCGTATTTTGCAGGGATTCCTCCTGTGTACACAGTCAATGAACCGATGGCTGCCGATGGCATGGCCCCTACTTCTGCTGTTTTAATTCCATCCACGAGGTACAGTAAATCTCCCGGTCTTGATCCACGAATGATGATTTCTCCCGCGGCATCCACTTGAATTTCAGAGGACATAGAGTTGATCAACTCCACTACGTCGAATTTCACCGCACTTTGCTGAATTTCGGCAGCTTTCATGGTTGTTACTGGTAAGTTTCCGTCCACGAGCTTCATTCCCTTATCAGCGGTAACAACTACCTTATCCATTTCTAAGATCGTTTCACTGCTGAATACAATTACTCCACAATTATGGAATCCATCGCGAGGTACATCAACCTCAATTCCTTTTAAGGTATCTCCAAACTGTTGGATATTTAAGAAGTACTCTCCCACTGGAATCGCTGAGATTCTGAATCGTCCATCCAAATCTGTTTTGGCTTGATATCGTTGTCCGAAAACATCATC
The DNA here is from genome assembly GCA_003149635.1 of Fluviicola sp. XM-24bin1. Classification (GTDB taxonomy): domain Bacteria; phylum Bacteroidota; class Bacteroidia; order Flavobacteriales_D; family Crocinitomicaceae; genus UBA4466. The sequence continues at coordinate 483,117 of QCWI01000001.1, read as the reverse complement.
AATGTAAACGTGAGCGTCAACAAGAGCACCACCTTTTGGGTCTTGAACTTCTCCAATTACTTCACCCATTGCGTTCTGTGCGTAAGTCGATCCCATCCCGAAGATCAAACATGCTAGTATCATTATTTTTTTCATAAGAATTGATTTTTATTTCTGCGTTGTTTGATAGTGAGATGCGGGGTCGTTTTCTATTCCATAAAAGTTTTTTGATTTTTTTTAAAAGAGTTAGGAGAGGTTGGAGGGATTAGAGGAAATAGAGTGGTTAGAGGGATTAGACAGATTAGATTTTTAGGCCGTTCCACTGTTGGATTTTTAGATTAGTTGAATTAGAGCTGCCGATATTAATTATCCAAAACGAAAAACCCCGGCATCTCAATGTAGATGACCGGGGTTTCAATATGTATGTAATTTAATTACTCGGCTGTTTCCAATGCTGCGCTGGAAGTTGGGAATTTGCGATCCACTTTTTTGAAGAGACCTTGCAATACTTTACCTGGCCCTACTTCGATTACTTCTTCGCAACCGTCATTAATCATTTGATTCATGGTTTGTGTCCAACGAACTGGCGCCGTCAATTGCGCTACCAAATTCTTTTTAATCTCCGCTGGATCTGTTACAGCGCTCGCCGTTACATTTTGATACACCGGGCATGATGGCGCATTAAATGTCGTCGCTTCAATTGCTGCTGCCAACTCCTCACGTGCAGGCTCCATCAAAGGTGAGTGGAATGCTCCTCCAACGGGTAATACCATTGCTCGGCGCGCTCCGGCTTCCGTTGCCAATTCACATGCTTTTTCTACTGCAGGAACTGCTCCAGAGATTACCAATTGACCCGGACAGTTGTAATTCGCTGCTACGACAACTCCATCTACTTTCTCACAGATGTCTTCAACCACTGCATCCTCCAATCCAAGGATCGCCGCCATTGTCGATGGCTCTGCTTCACATGCCGCTTGCATTGCCAAGGCACGTTTCGATACCAAACGAAGTCCGTCTTCGAAGTTCAAGGTTTTGTTCGCCACAAGTGCAGACAACTCACCCAATGAGTGTCCTGCTACCATATCTGGCTGGAACGAATCACCCAAGCAAGCTGCTAAGATAGTTGAGTGCAAGAAGATCGCTGGTTGCGTTACTTTTGTTTGCTTCAACTCTTCATCTGTTCCTTCGAACATGATTTTCGTGATATCAAATCCTAATACTTCATTCGCCTTGTGGAACATGTCGCGTGCCACCTCCGAAGAATCGTATAAGTCCTTTCCCATTCCTGAAAATTGGGCTCCCTGACCTGGAAAAACGTATGCTTTCATTTCGTAAAATTTTGGTCAAAAGTAGTAAATAAGATACTAGGGCAGTTCGACTTTTAGATTGTTCGATAGAAAGAAGGAAGAATGAATCTACCTTAAAGTGATTCGCTTGGTCAATCGTCCTTCTTGGTTGGATACCGTTACGAGGTAGATACCTGAAGCATTTCCAGAAATGTCGATAGAAGTAGACCCCGTCATTTGAGTTGTTAGGATTTCGCGGCCTTCTACATTGGTTACAACGACTGAGCTCAAAGAGTTATCTCCATTTTCGATTTGGAACACGCCTTCGGACGGATTCGGATAGATGGATACATTAGATAAACTGCTTTCTTCCACGCTCAATACTTGATTGAAATTGGCGCGAACATATGGCGCGAATCCCCAGTTGACGTAATAATTAATAGCGCTTCCTTGTCCGTATGGGCCAAAGGCTACTGTAGAATAGTCGTCGTCTTCTGTTGCACCGTCTGATCCACCAAGGAAGAATCCTGTGTTCGTTGTTCCGTCTACTTTGAAAACATCAATAATGTACCCTGATCCGCTTACCAACATAGCAGGCTGAGGGAATGGAATGGTTGTTACACCCGTTCCGATATTTGCATTTTCAACCACGAATGATTGTGACGTTACCAACTGAAGGTTTCCTTGAATTCCTCCCACATTGTCAAAGCGTTGGACGCGCACCATCACAAACAATCCTGGAGTCGTTCCCACGGCGAAATTCACATCGACTCCGAAAATTTCTTCGTTCACTTCTGGGAAATAGATATTCCCCCAAGAATGCGGTTCGTTGGCCAATTGCGCAACTGTGGCATTTGTTGAATTAGGATCCCATCCAAATACGGCAGCACTTCCATAGTCATGCGCCATCACACTTTCGTTTATCATCAATGGTGATGCATCAATGGAATTATCAGATGTGTCTTGATCAAAGGGTACAGAGAATGATACATCGTACTGACCAATACTCATCGGGACATATCCTGTGTTGAACATGACCGTATCTTTCGATCCGTATGGAATGGAAACCGTTTCGGTGTATTGATCCACCAAGTTGCCGTCGTGCGTAATCGTTGCTGTAATCACCAAGTTTTGTAGCAATGCTCCTTCGTTGGACACTACAACACATGGAACCATTTCGCGAGACTGCGATTGCGGTACCATTGAGTACTCGTAATCATCGGTAATATTGGCGTGCCACGCATGCGTCAAGGCTACATCGTTATCTGGCAATTCTGCCACTACGACGTCATCTACGATCCAACCGTAATCCCAACCGTCACCAGCTGTGTTATCTGTTCCTCCATCCGAAATGGCATTTGACAGATATAAAAATCGAATGATTACCTCTTGCTGATTAGCAGCCGTCGCTGTGATATCTACCGTAATTTCTTCTGGGTTCGGAGTCTCGTCGTTATTCTCCATGGACTCATTTACTTCGTAATCCACCCATGTTTGCCCTCCGTTATTGGAGACCTGAACGAAGGTACGACCTGTCCATTTATTAAAGAATTGCTGGAAAGTGACCGCCACCGTGTTGTTATTGCTACATATGAACGGCATCGATTGAATCCAAGCATTGTTCTCAATTTGATTCGCTGCCTGAGCATAACTATCGGAGTTAAAGAAAGCCGCGTTTCCTCCTGATGATGAAGCTAGCGGTTCGTTTGCCGACCACCAGAAATAGGGTTCGTAAGTAATCTCCCAATCCGCTGTATTGTTGGCAGAATTACCGATGAGCCAATCTTGCGTATTAGAAAAAGTACTGGACCAAATAACCGTCTTGTTTTGAACTGATGAATTGATCACACCTGGCTTTTTTGCCGAAACGCGTGGATTCGGAGTTTTACCCCGTCCACTATCATTTACCTGCGCAGATACAGCGCCGACAAGCAATACCAATAAAAATGTGAGGAAAAATTTATTCATAGTTCGTAATCAATAGGCGGCAAAGATACGGCATTTGTCTCATTTACATGCACCGTTAATCCCTACGTCCGCCTTATTATCAACGAAATGGAATAGAAAAAGGTTGAAAAATTAATCTAAAGCGGCTGCACCTACTTTTCGAAGCTTCAAAATAGCAAGCAACAATGCGAACGCTGGCAAAGCGCTAATGAAGAAGTACAATCCAAATCCGAAGAGGTCGTATAAGTACGCTGAAATTACCGGAAATAAAGCCATCGCAAAGGAATTGATGGCTTCAGAAATCCCCATAATCTCTCCCTGCTTTTTCGGATCGGCATGCATGGAAATGAGCGCGTTGAAAGTCGGAAAACAAAGTGACAAGCCTAAGTTCATGATGTAATAAAATCCGATGAACACGTATAAATTGGTGGTCAAGTTGATCGCGATTAAGCCTAGTGCACAGAAGGTCAAACCGATTAAAAGCGTTCGGAACTCACCGAATTTCTTCACAAAAAACTTGGATAAAACTGCTTGATTGAAGGAAAGAAAGACTCCAACCACAAAAAGAAAGGTTCCTAATTCTTGCGTATTGAAATCGAAAAGGTCGATAAGAAAAAGGGAAATAGTACCAATGTAAAATGCCATCATGGTTGAAAAGAGTATTTTAATGGTGAAGATGGATTTAACGACCAACGTCCACAGAATTTTACAATGGTAGTTTTTTATAGAGGCTTGCACTGCCCTGTATGTAAAAAACACCTCCAGCAATTACATGAATTGATTCCTGCCTTTGAGGAAAGAGGTGTAAATGTTGTGGCGGTTAGTATGGATACTGAAAAAAGAGCACGTTTATCGAGAAAGGATTGGGAACTACCTAATCTTATACTTGGTTATGAGCTAAGTAAAGAATCAGCTGTTGAATGGGGATTATACTTAAGTGAAGCCGTTAAAGATGGTGAGCCTGCAGTTTTTAGTGAACCAGGATTGTTTTTAATCGACAATAAAAATGAGGTATACTACTCCAATATCAATAGTAACCCTTGGGGAAGACCTTACCTACCAACCTTTGTAAAAGCAGTTGATTATATCGTCAAATCAGGATACCCAGCAAGAGGTGAAATGATTTAAATGACAAAATTGTCGAATCGTTTTCGGTAAGTGTCGAACCAAAAAAGCCCCGTATCACTATGATACAGGGCTTTCTTTTTAAATGTACCCGCAATGATTGCATTGTCGAACCAAATAACGACAGATTAATTGAACTTCATAAACAGCGATTTGTGTTATACCATATCATAACTTGATAGTATTTTTGTTACCATGAGTAATGACATCATACATTCAAAAACCATATCAGACCTACTGGGAGTTATGGGCAAAGGAGATACTTCTCATCCGTTAATTACAGTAATAGATACAGCCAAACTGGCTTACGGTGAAGAATTGATTGGAAAGCGTTTCTCCTCTGACTTGTATTGCATTGCTCTTAAGAGTGCAAATTGCGGAATAAACTATGGTAGGAATTCGTATGATTTCAATGAAGGCGTTTTAATTTTTACAGCACCAGAGCAGATTATTACTATTACAAAGCCTCAAGCATTAAATGAGGTACAAGGTTGGATGCTCTACTTTCATCCAGATTTGATTCGAAAATCTCCATTAGGTGAAAAAATTGATAAGTTCAGCTTTTTCAATTATGAAGTACATGAAGCTCTACATCTATCCAAACAAGAGCAAGGTACGCTTAATCAAATTTTCAATCTGATTGTAAGTGAAATCAATGAAAGAATTGATGAGCATAGCCAGGAAGTTCTTATTTCTAATATTGAATTGATGCTAAACCATTGCCAGCGCTTTTATGGTCGTCAATTCAATACCCGAACCAATTTAAATCTTGATGTCGTTTCCAAAGTAGAACGTTTACTTAAAGACTTCTACTCGGACAATGAAACTAAAGAGGAGGGTTTACCAACAATGCAATACCTGGCGGATAAATGCAATTTATCTCCAAGTTACTTAAGCGACCTTCTTGCTAAAGAAACAGGGAGGTCTGCAATTGAACACATAAATGAATTCCTTGTAGAAAAAGCCAAGAACATGCTTTTGCAAACCACAGATTCTATTAGTGGAATTGCATATTCATTAGGATTCAACTACCCACATTACTTCAGCAGGCTATTCAAACAAAAAACTGGAAAAACACCTCAGGAATACAGACAACTAAATTAGATTTCCTCAAAATTATCTGAGTTCTGCGATATGTGTTAGACTCACCGCTTTATGTGTTAACCTTCTGGACCTTAACGCTGTACTTTTGATTCATAATCATTAAAACAATCGTTATGAAACAAAAAATATTAGTAACAGGAGCAAGCGGTGCTTTCGGAAGTCTTGCATGTAAATCTTTAGTTGAAAATGGTCATTCTGTAGTCGGAACCATGCGTTCCACTAAAGGCAAAAATGAAACTATCTCTTCGGAACTTTCATCAGCTGGTGTTCATCTTGTAGAAATGGATGTAACCAATGAGGACAGTGTAAAATCGGCAGTAAAAAAATCAATAGAACTTTTAGGAGGATTGGATGCTGTATTTAACAATGCTGGTGTTGGAGCCAACGGAATTCTTGAAGCATTTTCAGCAGATGAAATCCGTCAGATGTTTGAAGTAAATGTATTTGGAGTTCAGAGACTCATGAGAGCTGTTCTACCTTATTTCAGACAACAAGGTAAAGGAACCATTGTACACACTTCAAGTTGTATTGGAAGGGTTACTACTCCGTTTCTTGCAGCGTATTCTGCATCAAAGTATGCATTGGAGTCATTAGTGGAGGGTTATCGTGCAGAGTTATCTGGTTTTGGAATTGAATCTTGTATCATAGAACCTGGTGGTATGCCAACTGAATTTATGGATGTGATGTTAAAACCAAAAGATGTTGAACGTGCGGAACAATATGGCGAGATGGCCTATGCTCCTGAGGCATCCATTAAAGGTTATGTTGAATACATTAACACCATTCCTATGCAACGTCCTGAAAGAGTAGCTGAAGCACTTGTTGAGCTGCTCTACCAACCTTTTGGTGAGAAGCCATTCAGAACTGTTGTGGACTTCTCTGGATTAAAGGAACCAATCGAATTATATAATCAAGCTTTAGAGCAAACTACCAAAGGCATTTTCGCTGCAAATGGTGTAGCAAACATGCTTGAACTTAACAAGAATTAAACATGAGAAAGACGATATTAATTACTGGGGCAAGTAGCGGAATAGGTAAAGCAACAGCCCAACACTTTCATTCACACGGATGGAACGTAGTTGCTACAATGCGCAAGCCCGAAAATGAAAAAGAGTTAACAGAACTTGAAAATGTACATTTGGAGACATTAGATGTGCTCAATCTAAACTCAATTGAAAATGCCATTAAAGGAGGCATTAAAAAATTTGGGAAGATTGATGCCTTACTTAACAACGCTGGATACGGAGCTTACGGACCATTAGAGGCTTTTCCACGAGAAAACATCATACGACAATTCAACACCAATGTGATTGGTTTATTGGATGTGACAAAAGCGCTAATCCCGCACTTCAGGGAAAACAAATCAGGTGTGATTGTCAACATTTCCTCGGTTGGAGGACAAATGACGTTTCCGTTAGGCAGCCTTTATCATGGGACCAAGTTTGCGGTGGAAGGAATATCTGAATCATTGCATTATGAAATGAAGGCCATTGGAGTAAAAGTGAAAATTGTTGAACCAGGTTTTATTGCAACAGATTTCGGCAGCCGTTCATTTGATTTTCAGGCAGGAGAGATAGAGGAATACAAACCGATAATTGATTCTTTGATGAAGCAATGGCAAGACCCAAATAATACTGTTTCTCCCCCCTCTTTGGTTGCAGAAGTTATTTATGCTGCGGTAACACATGAATCTAACACACTCAGATATAGGGCTGGAGATGATGCAAACTATCTTTTAGACAACAGAAAACAATTATCTGACGAAGAATTCTTTAAATTGATGGGGCAATAATATTTGTCGAATCATTTTAGAAAATGTCGAACCAAAAAAGCCCCGTATCACTATGATACAGGGCTTTCTTTTTAAATGTACTCGAGACGGGACTTGAACCCGTACGCCCAAATGAGCACAGGATTTTAAGTCCGGCGTGTCTACCAATTCCACCACTCGAGCAAGCGTATCGGACTGATACATGTATTTCAAAGGCACCAAAGGTGCGTTTTGACTTGAGCGGGCGATGAGATTCGAACTCACGACCCTAACCTTGGCAAGGTTATGCTCTACCCCTGAGCTACGCCCGCTTATTCCTTCCGTTGAAGGGATGACAAATTTAGAAGGAATTTGCGAATAACGAAATGAAGGCTCGAAAAAAATCGGCATTCCTATTACCTTTGCGACATGGGGCAAGAAGTACGCATCAATAAATATCTGAGTGAGGCAGGGTTTTGCTCGCGTCGTGCAGCGGATAAATTGATCGATGAAGGTCGGGTTACTATCAACAATAAAGTTCCTGAGATGGGGACAAAGGTGCAGCCGGGCGATGAAGTTCGAGTAGACGGAAAGTTGGTGGGCGTTTCCGAAGAGGCACCGGTGTACATCGCTCTGAACAAACCTGTTGGAATTGTTTGTACGACGGATACACGTGTAGAAAAAGACAATATCATCGATTTCATGGGATACCCCAAGCGCATCTTTCCGATCGGGCGTTTGGACAAACCCAGCGAGGGATTGATCTTCTTAACGAATGACGGCGATATCGTAAACAAGATCCTTCGCGCTAGAAACAATCACGAGAAGGAATACTACGTTACCGTCAATAAACCCATCAATCAGGATTTCATCCGAAAAATGAGTAACGGGGTTCCGATTCTGGGAACCGTCACGCGCAAATGTGAAGTTGAAAAAGTAGGGAAATTCGAATTCAGAATCGTTCTAACACAAGGTTTGAACCGACAAATTCGTCGCATGTGCGAACATTTGGGATATCGCGTTCGTAAATTGAAACGGGTACGAATTATGAATATTGAATTGGATGTCCCTGTGGGTGAATGGCGCTATTTCACCTCAGAGGAATTGGATGAATTGAACCGCTTGACTGCCGATTCGGATAAGACATTTGAGGGAGATACTAACGAGGAAGGGTACGATTGATAAAATCTAACCCCCCGTCAACTTCTTAATCTCATTCAACTTCATCAACGCCTCCACAGGTGTCAACGTGTTGATATCAATACTCACCAACTCTTCACGGATTTGCTCCAAAACCGGATCATTCAGTTGAAAGAAACTCATCTGCATATTGTCCAGGTCAGCAACCACTTCCTTATTCTTCACTTTCTTAGCTCCCACTTTTTTATCCGCTTCACTGAGATCATGAGACGCCTCCAGTTGCTCCAACATATGTTCTGCACCTGCAACAACTTCTTTCGGCATTCCGGCTAGTTTTGCCACGTGGATTCCAAAAGAGTGCTCGCTTCCACCTTCAACCAGCTTGCGGAGGAATAGGATTTTCTTTCCGACTTCTTTTACCGAAACGTTGAAGTTTTTAATGCGATCGAAACGATTCGTCATTTCGTTCAGTTCGTGGTAGTGCGTTGCAAATAAAGTCTTCCCACGTTTCTTAGGATGCTCGTGCAGATATTCAGCGATCGCCCAAGCAATGGAAATTCCGTCGTAGGTGCTGGTTCCACGACCAATTTCATCTAAAAGAATCAAGGAACGATTCGAGAGATTGTTCAGAATACTTGAGGTTTCGTTCATTTCCACCATGAACGTCGATTCTCCTGATGAAATATTATCCGAAGCACCCACACGCGTAAATACCTTATCAACGATTCCCAGTGAAGCCTTGGTCGCCGGAACAAAGGATCCCATTTGAGCCATCAGTGATATCAAAGCCGTTTGACGCAACAATGCACTCTTACCCGACATGTTCGGCCCGGTAATCATCATGATCTGTTGCGAATCGTTATCCAGGAATACATCATTGGAAACATACTCCTCTCCCACTCCCATTTGACTTTCAATCACAGGATGGCGCCCTTCCTTGATGTCGATTGCCAAGGAATCATTCATCTCTGGCTTAGTGTACCAACGTTGCTTGGCCACCTCAGCAAACGACAGCAAACAATCCAATTTTGCAATCAAAAAGGCATTCTTTTGAACAGGACGAATGTATTGCGCCAATTCTTCAATTAACGCTTGATACAGTTGCCCCTCAAGCACATGGATTTTCTCTTCTGCACCTAGAATTTTTGATTCGTATTCTTTTAATTCCTCGGTAATATAGCGCTCAGCATTTACCAACGTTTGCTTTCGAATCCACTCTTCGGGAACCTTGTCCTTGTGCGTATTTCGAACTTCGATGTAATATCCGAAAACGTTATTGAATCCAATTTTTAAACTGGTAATTCCAGTTCTTTCGCTCTCTCGGATCTGAATCTGTTCGAGATAATCCTTTCCAGAAAAAGCAATCGATCGAAGCTCATCCAACTCATCGTTGTAATCGTCAGCAATGATTTTTCCTTTTCCAATTTGACCTGCTGGATCTTCCTGCAAAGTGCGTTCAATAAGGTCGATCATATCGCGGCAAGGATCAATAGCCTTCGCAATGGAAGCCACCTCATTCGATCCGCCATCGAACAATTGTTTGACAGAAATTACGCGTCGGGAAGTATTGCTCAATTGCACCACCTCTTTCGGATTCACGCGACCTACGGCTACTTTCGAAATCAAGCGCTCCATGTCATTGATTTCCGACAGATGATTGGCCAATTCACTGCCATTTTCCGGATCATCATATAGGGATTCAACGGCATCCAAACGCTTCTGAACCTGATCCAATTCCTTCAATGGCAACACCATCCAACGTTTCAGCAAGCGTCCGCCCATCGGTGTTTTCGTGAAATCCAGAACGTCTAATAAAGTCGTAGCGTTCTCGTGCGGAGATGAAATCAATTCCAAATTTCGAACGGTGAATCGATCTAGCCAAACGTATTTATCCTCTTCAATGCGAGAAATGGCCGTGACATGTCCCAATTTATCGTGCTGCGTCTCCGACAAATAATGGATAATAGCGCCGGCCGCAATAACTCCTGAATCCAGATCTTCCACACCAAACCCTTTCAAGGATTTCGTACCGAATTGTTTGTTCAGACTTTCAAACGCGTAATCTTTTGAAAAGACCCAATCTTCCAAACGGAAGGAATAGTAGCGATTGCCGCACATTTGATCGTAATCAGAACTGCGTTGTTTGTTGTAAATGATCTCAGTTGGGCCGAAACCTTGCATCAACTTATCGGCATATTCTGGTGTTCCTTGGGCTACTAAAAACTCTCCTGTAGAAACATCCAAGAAGGCCAATCCCACCCGATCTTTATCGAAATGAACAGAACACAAGAAATTATTCTTCTTCGTTTCAAGTACCTGATCGTTGAATGAAACTCCCGGTGTTACCAACTCAGTAACCCCTCTTTTTACAATGCCTTTTACTGTTTTCGGATCTTCCAATTGATCACAAATGGCAACGCGCTGTCCAGAGCGCACCAATTTCGGTAAGTAGGTATCTAAGGAATGATGAGGGAATCCGGCCAATTCCAATTTAGAACCACCGTTGTTTCTGTTAGTCAAAACGATGCCCAAAATCTTAGACGCCGTAATCGCATCCTCACCAAAAGTTTCGTAAAAATCACCTACGCGGAACAACAACAGCGCTTGTGGATGACGCGCTTTGATCTGGTTGTATTGCTTCATCAAAGGAGTTTCCTTCGGAGCTTTCGCCTTCGTTTTTTTTGTTGCTGCTTTCGCCAATTTGTAGGGATTGAATTGAACCCATAAAAGTACGGGGGATGCGCGATGTCGCAAAATTTACACGCCACTTGTTATCCACAAAATCGCGGAATAATTAACGATTGAATGACAAAACGGGCACTGAGGCTCTCGAAGTGCACCTTCATCAATAGGTCTCTCTCACTTCGAGAACCTCAGTGTTCAAAACCTTTCTTCACAACATTAAATCGTAACTTCGTCCTATGAACCGAAAATTAAAACTCTGGGAACTCGAAAGACCCGATGAAGAAGCTTTCAAAGCACAGGAGAAATTTCCTGTGACGGTAGTATTGGATAGTCTCAGAAGTTTGACAAATGTCGGTTCATTCTTCCGCACTTGCGATGCTTTTAACGTGGAGAAACTGTACCTCTGCGGGATCACGGCATCACCACCACATCGTGAAATACAAAAAACGGCTTTGGGTGCCACCGAATCTATGGATTGGGAACATCAGGAGGATGTCGTTTCTTTATTGAAGTCACTGCAAAAAGAAGGAAAAAAAATCTGTTCAATTGAGCAAACGGAGAAGACAACCTTTTTACAAGATGTAGCCAACTTTCCCTTGCAGGAGCATCATGTTTTGGTCTTTGGAAATGAAGTAAATGGTGTGGACCAACGCATCGTTGACTTATCGGACTATATCATTGAAGTTCCGCAATTTGGTACCAAACACAGTTTAAATGTCTCCGTTTGTGCCGGAGTGGTACTCTGGGAGTTTGCCAAAAGAAACGTTTAGCTAATACTGCACGTTGTCTCTAATGATCCGGAAATTGAAATTGTTCAGAGCTTTGTAAAATTGCCATACTGTCTCGATTATCAAATCAAAGATGGCATCCCTCCCAATTACCTACTATTCCTTAACAAATCGTTTCGTAACCGCTCTGCTTTCCTCATAGATTGTCAACAAATACACTCCGGATGGCAAATCAGAAACAGGTATCTCAGAAGTAAATTCATCCGATTCAAATACTACTTCTCCAAGAAGATTTTTGATTTCAACAGTGTCCGACATCAAGGAGGATTCTATTTGAAGCAAATTTATCACCGGATTCGGATAAATATCGACCGCTACCTGCTGTGTGAATTCATCCATCCCAACGATGTCTTGAAAGTTTAGCAGCCACAAATCGCGTTGATCAGGCTGAATATCATTATTCTGACCACCAACCATGTAAATAGAATCACCTATGACAAAACTTCCTGGTGCCCAACGACCAGAACCTGGATGCGGTGGCAATTGCGTCCATGAATCGTTCACTGGATCGTATTCCCAGAATTCTCCAGTATCGAAATTCAGGTGATCTTCTCCCTGCCCACTCAAAACATATCCTTTTCCGTTGTATGTAAATTGAGTTCCGGCAACGCGCCCTTCTCCTGGAATCGATGCTACTTGCGTCCAAGTATCGTTCTCGATGTCGTAGTGATACAAATCGTCAAAAATGCTGGATTGATGGTGCCCCATTCCAACAAACACATCATCTCCGATGGAGAAGTAGAAAGGATGGTGACGACGTGTACCTGGAAAATCCGTTTTCTGTGTCCAAGAATCCGTAGCTACATCATATTCCCACCAATCTTTTAGGTCGCCATTAGAGCTTCCGCCACAACCAACATATATCTTATTCGTTGTTGCAACCATAGCCGGGTGCGTTCGATCCGTTCCAGGAAAAGATGCCATAGCTGTCCATGTCTCGCTCACTGGGTCGAATCGATACCAATCGTCAAAATAAGTAACATTAAATCCATCATCCCAAGCTCCAAATCCTGCGTATCCGTATCCGCCATGCTCAACTCCGTACGCAAAAGAACGATCTCCTCCCGGGAAATCTCCGAGCGGTGACCATGAATCCGTAGCAGGATTGTACTTCCACATGTCGTCGAAATAAAACGGTGGGCCGTCATTTCCACCCGTTGTAACGTATCCGATTCCATTGATCGAAAAAGTTACGGGATGATTACGACCAGCTGCTGGTAAGTTTGTTTTTTGTTCCCACTGAGAGAACAGGCCGAAAGAAACGGCTAGAAATAGGAGAGACAAGTAAGTTTTCATGCTCACTAATTTAGTAAAATGTACACGAAGTCTGGTCCAAGCCTTGGCACCTATCTTTATTCACTCTTTGAAACCTATCACCCCTCCCCCTACTTACCCTATCTATTTAATAGAGTATATTAGTCCTGAAACCCTGAATACTACTAGAATACTGGTGTTTAGACGAAAAAATATCCATAGAAAAACCCTCAGTACTCACCTTATTGTTACATTTGTGCCCTCTATAATTAAACAAAATGATCAAAACGGACATTATCATCATCGGAGCAGGGCCAGTAGGGCTCTTCACAATTTTTGAAGCTGGATTGTTGAAATTGCGATGTCATCTTATCGACTCGCTTCCTCAAGCTGGTGGACAGTGTTCGGAGATTTATCCGAAGAAACCGATTTATGATATCCCGGGATTCCCTTCCATTTTGGCGGGTGAATTGATCGACAATTTGATGGAGCAAGCGGCCCCTTTCAAACCTGGGTTTACTTTAGGTGAAGCTGCCGTAACAATCGACAAAGTATCGGAAAACGAATTCATCGTTACCACGGATAAAGGAACCAAACACAGTGCTCCTATCGTAATGATCGCAGGTGGACTTGGTGTATTCGAACCACGCAAACCGCCTATTGAAAATCTAACAGACTACGAAGACAAGGGTGTTGAATACATCATCAAAGATCCGAACTTTTATCGCGGAAAACGATGTGTGATTGCCGGAGGTGGAGATTCCGCTTTGGATTGGGCCATCTTCCTTGCGAAAAATAACATCGTATCTGAAGTTTCATTGGTACACCGTCGCTCGTCTTTCCGCGGGCACTTGGACTCTGTGCAACAAGTGATGGACTTAGCGGATGAAGGAAAAGTGAAATTGATTACGGAAGCAGAAGTTGTTGGAATCGGTGGTAACGGTAAAGTAGAAAACGTTGTGATCAAGCACAAAACGGAAGGCGAAATCACAAAAGAAACGGATCACTTCATTCCATTGTTTGGTTTGAAACCGAGCCTCGGCCCTATTGCTGATTGGGGATTGGAAATTGAAAAGAATGCCATTAAGGTAGATACCACAGATTACTCAACAAACATCCCGGGGATTTACGCGATTGGTGATGTGAACACATACGAGAACAAACTGAAGTTGATCTTATGTGGGTTCCACGAAGGAACATTAGCGGTGCAATCGGCGTTCTCACGTATTCACCCAGAAAAGAAAAACGTTCTGAAATACACCACTGTGAATGGTGTAACAGGATTCTAAGAAACATAGATTTTTAACAAGCCCCTTTCGATTTTCGGAAGGGGCTTTTTTGTAACTATTCCAGACAAGGATAATCTCGTTTACCATTCAACTCATCGTTCGTTTCTTGATTTTTCAGAGTTTAAATCTTTGCTATCGGAATGTTTAGAAATTAATAACTCAAGCCATTCTGAAATCTCGTTCAGAGTGAGACTGCATACTTTTGGTTCAAATAAAATCGGATAGTTTTTCATAAGGTGTTTCTTTTCAAATTCGAACTATTACCGCGTCTTTGCTTCCGCAGCGCAAAGCCACCCGAATCTTCGGAGATCTATTTTAGCCTTTCGCAGCGGCAAGCACAGACATATCTTTGTGGAGACCATTTGAAAAGAAACACCGCAAGGAAAACCGACTTTGTGAATCCAACCGAACTGAATTACAATGCTGAGCATTTTTACTACCTTGTGTCTTCAATATCGACCAAGTGCAGCTACGACTAATTTTCTTCATACTCCTACTCTTCACTTCGAAGATTGCTGCCGCACAACCAAACAATCTCTACGAGCTGGATTCTATCGCATTTACAGCACTTGAATCCAACGATGCTGATGTTGAAGAAAAGGCAAATGCCCTTTTAGAAGCCGGACGAAGAGAAAACGCAAGTATTAGCGTGATCAATGCGCTGACCATTCTCGGCATTGTCAACAAAAACAAAGGGTATTACGTCACTTCAGTCGATTTCTACAATCAAGCATTAGACGTTGCACAAAAAGCGAATGACTCCGGTCGAGTTTCTGCCTGCTACAACAACATTGGTGCGGTGTATCAAATCCAAGAGAACTTCGAAAAGGCACTTGACTATTTTCAAAAAAGTCTTGTAATTGAAGAGAAACTTGACAACCCGCTGCAGCGCTCCATTCGACTGTACAACATCGGAGATATGTACCGTGAGATGGATAGTTTATCGCTGGCCCTAAGTCACTTTAACAACTCGTTGCTCATTGAGAAAAACTACAGAAACAAAGAAGGGATTGTCTATGCCTTACTCGGAATTTCAGATGTGTATCTAAAACTAGGCAAGAGCACCGATGCTCGTCTATCACTTGAAGAAATTGATCGGTATTACGACGGAGGCGATGTCGAAATTGACATCCTTTACAACATACATTATGCAACGCTGTGCCGAGAACAAGGTAAATATCAAAAAGCACGGACGGCATTACGAAAGGCACGAAAAATTTCCGAGGAAAACGATTTTAAAATCTACCTACCAGATATTCTCGAAGAGGAAATCGCTTTTTCAGAATTGGCTAACAAACAATCAAAAGACAAAGAAAAAAACGGTAATACTTTCGATTCAAAATGGTTGTTAACTATCGTCGTTGTGCTTGCATTAATTGGAAGAATCGTCGCCCGGACAATTGCAAATCGAAAGAATTCAAAAGACGACGAAAAACACAAAGAACTCCAGAAGCAATCTGATTCCGATTCCGACTTCATCTTAAAGAACGACGCTGGTAAAATACTACTCTATCTCAATGTAAATCGCATTATTGCTTTCGAGGCCAATGACAACTATGTCATTACCTATTATCTGTCCGACGATAATGTTTTGCAAAAATCCATGGATCGGGTCTCACTCAAAAAAGTCGAAGAGTTGATCAATCAACATGATCATTTTTTTCGCGTCCATAAATCGCACATCATCAATAAAAAATTTGTGCATTCCATAGGTGGGAAATCCCAAGCGTATAAAATCAAAATGAGTTTCGTCAATTCGGAAGTTCCCGTCTCACGAAGTTTCGACATTTCCCAGATTTCAGCGTAACCATTCACCACAACACCTAACGTTTCACCACGATTTATAGGGTTTCACAACCTATTCAAACGATTCGCCAATATTTTTTGTCAGAACCAGAGGCGACGAGTAATTTGATTTCCGAACGAGCAATTTTGCGTATCTTTTTTCCATACGTGAGCGGAACTTTTTTACTTATGAGAAAACACATCAAGTACTTTGAGAAATTGGTTGCCATTTCCATTTTCGTCGGATTCGCATCCACCTCTTGGGCGGTAAATTACTACGTAAATGACAACAGCACTACCGGTGACGTTCACACGACTGCAGTTGGTGCTACGGCAAACAATGGACTTTCAGCTTCTACTCCAAAAGCGTCTTTAACGGAAATCTGGAATACTTACGGGCCTACAGGAACCAATGTGATTACAACGGGAGATATAATCTTCGTAGACGCCGGAACTTATCTTGCTTTAGACGCTAATCTAGCACTTTCCGTTTCTGGAATTTCAATCACAGGAGCCGGAAGCGCATTGACCATTTTTGACAACAATCAGACCAGTGCAGATGCCAATCGTTGGGCAACAATTACCGGCGACGACATTACCGTAACGGGCGTTTATCTGACAGGATACAATTATGGAATCGGTGATGCTAATGTGGTTCAAATTACCGGAGTAAGCAACTTAACTTTCAATGACGTTATTGTCAACGAAAACTTGCCGGGAGGTGGATCAAGCGCTATAGTCGTTAACGGAGGATCTCAAGTAGATTTCATCGGTGGAGGATCGAGTTGCAATCCAGGTTCGGCAAGCGTTGCAGGAGGAGGCGTAAACGTTGAAGGAAATGGAAACGATGTAGATTTTATCGACTACACGTTTTCTGCAAACACCAAAGATTACCAGGGCGGATCTGGACTCCGCGTCACTGGAGACGCAACAACCACTATTGATATCGATGATTGCATTTTCTCAAATAACACCAATTCAAACGCTGAAGGTGGAGGCGCGATTTTTATTGCAAACGGAGCGACGATGACCATCGACGGAACTTGTTTCAACAGCAACACCTCCAATCAAACTTCATCGGTGAATTACGGAGGTGCGATTACAGTCGGGCGCGGATCCACCATCACGATCAACAATTGTTCTTTCGATGGTAACTCATCCACTTCATCAGGTAATGGCGGCGCTCTTGCCATTAATACTGCATTCGGAAGCACAGGAAGCGCTGGAACTATTAACGTAACCACTTGTAGCTTTACGAATAATTCAGCGTCAGACGGAGCGGATATTTTAGGTCGCGTGAGTTTCAGTCGACCGGCGGTTTTTAATATTACTGAGTGTACCTTCAGTGGAACATTAGACGACATTCGAAACGACAATTCCGCCACAATTACCGCTGCAAACTCCGGTTCTCCTAGCTTTTCAGGAACAGTTTCCTTCACCAACACTACTCCCGCTGTCACCTCACCTACTACAAACTGCCCAACTATCACTCAAACTTGTTTCTCTGTTCTTCCTATTACATTCGACGACTTTTGGTCTGGTTGCGATGGAGAAGACAACATCGAACTCCACTGGTCAACGATTTCCGAACTAAACAACGATTACTTTATTATCGAACGCGCCGATGAAACCATGAATTTCGCTGAAATTGCACAAGCCAATGGATCTGGAACTACAACACTTTCGCAAACCTACTCCTTCTCGGATCGCGAGGCTCATACCAACGCTTACTATCGATTATCCCAAGTCGATTTCGACGGCTCTAGAACTTATCTCAAAACCATCTTCGCAGCATCATGCAACGAACAAGAAGCCATTTACGCGCATCAATTTGATCAAACCTCAACAACTCTGAATCTTTTCTACGCAATCACTCAATCGGAAGAAGCAGAAGTGGCTATTGTAAATACCTCGGGCTCTATTATATGCCAACATACGATTCAATTATCATCAGACGTGAATCGAAAGAAAGTAGAGTTCAATCGAAACCTCAATCCCGGTGTTTATCTGTTTACCCTGCAGACAAAATCTCGCTTCTATCAAGGAAAATTGACAGTTACACGATAGTGTTAACGAATTGATAAAAAGCACCTAACCCATTCGCGTCGCAGCAGAAATTCGTAATTTTAAATTATGAGCAGACGCACCATCAACGCGGTATTTCTGTTGGGAATCGTTTCGGTAATCAGCATTTTATTGATCCAGTTCGTATGGATTCGAAACACGCAATCCCTTCTTGCCAAAAACATCGAAGTCACCGAAACCAAACAAGCGATTCAAGTAAAAGAAGACAGCTTGAACATGGTTCATTTTACCGAACAAACGCACATCGCGCTTCGCAACGTATTGCAGCAATTGACCACGATGACGAAGGATAGTTCTGATTTATACGGCGCAGTGAATCGAATTCGATCCAATTATTTTTACGTAGATATCAATGAGGAATTGAATCCGTATCATCTGGAAACGCTGCTGAAACGGGAACTTTACGATCAAAACGTACATCAGAATTTCCAGTACGGAATCTACGATTGTTACACGGATTCCATCGTTTTTGGGAACCTCATCCGTTACGACGAAGAACGACATTACGAAACGGATTCTTCCCGACAGATCACCTTCCCCGAAATGAGTTGGAAGAAGGACGGACATTATTTCACCGTGTATTTCCCAGGCGTCACCGACAAATATGACTTGGAAAAAGTACCAGAAGTTGGACGATCATCGCCATACCTCTACCTATTTTTCATCGTAATTCTGATTCTAATTTTCTTTGGATATACAGTATTCGTCATCCTGAAGCAAAAGCGATTATCGGAGGTAAAAACGGACTTCATCAACAACATGACGCATGAACTGAAAACACCGATTTCCTCCATTGGACTATCGTCGGAAATGATCATGCGACCTGAGACGCTTCAGGAACCGGAAAAAATTCAACGCTACGCCAGTTTGATTTACAAGGAAAACAAACGCCTGGAAAATCAAGTGGAGCGCGTTCTTCGAATTGCCAAATTGGATAAAAGTGAGATCGAACTCTCCATGGAGCCTTTTGATATTGCGGAGTATTTCAACGAATTGAAAGACAATTTTGAGTTCAATCAGGAAGGACGTCCGGTTACCATCAATATGGATATCCAACTGGACAGCCCGGTGATTACGGCAGATCCAGTTCATATCTCAAACGTATTCTACAATTTGGTCGATAATGCTATCAAGTACTGTAAGAATTCTCCTGTAGTGAACATTAAAGCGCGCTCAGATAAGAATCAACTTGTGGTTTCGGTAGAAGACAACGGAATTGGAATCAAACGGGAAAGCTTGAAAATGATCTTTGATAAATTCTACCGTGTACCTACAGGAAACGTCCACGATGTCAAAGGATTTGGATTGGGACTGTACTACGTGAAGACCATCATCGAGAAACACGAAGGTACCATCAATGCGAAAAGTACCGTGGGCGTGGGAACAACGTTTACTGTGAAAATTCCTGTGTAATTATCGGTTCTTTTTCTTGATCTTTTTTAGCGTCGTAACCGGCTGAGGAAACATTCCATCGCGGGAAAGCTTCTTCCCTTTTTTATAGACCATGATGCGTTCGTTCGCCAATTGTCCTTCGATATCGACATCCAACAGGAAATACTTCTCCGCTTTAAACATCACTTCATAAGACCCCATGATCTCGTTTTTTCCGACACGAACCTGAACAAAATCTTCTCCGATGGTAATGGAAATCTTAGTGCTGCTGACAAAGTGCAATTCTCCATTAGATTGAACAGAATACCCCGGAATCTCACCTTCGTAATATCCCTGATATTTTTTCTTCAATTGAATATCCTTCTGACTGAAAACCGATCCAGCCATCAATAACAATACTACTAGCAACAAATGCTTCATGGATTAAAAGTATGAAATTTCTCTCGAAGCCCATCTTACCCTACGCACACTCACATTCAAACTCCTAACTCATAACTCACACTTCGAGAGCCTCAGTGTCCGTTATTCCTTATTCCTTATTCCTTATTCCTTATTCCTTATTCCTTATTCCTTATTCCTTATTCAAAAATTATCCACATTTCCCCCACTTACCAACAAACCATCACAACATACTTGCAAAAAGCGTAAATTCGAGATTGCGTTAAAAACAACAACACCTTTCATGAAGCAATATCACGATCTGCTCCAGCATATATTGGACAACGGAACGGTTAAAGAAGACCGCACCGGAACAGGAACAAAATCTGTTTTTGGATATCAAATGCGTTTTGATCTCTCAGAAGGATTCCCGTGCGTGACAACCAAAAAATTGCACCTAAGATCCATCATTCACGAGCTGCTTTGGTTCCTTGAGGGAGATACGAATATCAAGTACCTGAAAGAAAATAAAGTCCGAATCTGGGACGAATGGGCAGATGAAGACGGCAACCTTGGCCCGGTTTATGGATACCAATGGCGTTCTTGGCCAGATGGAGATGGAGGAACAATTGACCAAATCACGAAGTTGGTGAACTCCTTGAAAAACAACCCCGATTCACGACGTCACATTGTTTCCGCATGGAATGTTGCAGACGTTGATAACATGGCCTTGCCTCCTTGTCACACATTGTTCCAATTCTACGTGGCAGATGGCAAATTGAGCTGTCAGTTGTACCAAAGAAGCGCAGACACATTCCTTGGAGTGCCGTTCAACATCGCGTCGTATGCACTTTTGACAATGATGTTGGCACAAGTGTGTGGGTACGAACCTGGAGATTTCGTTCACACCTTCGGTGATGCGCACATTTACAGTAACCACATGGAACAAGTGCAGTTACAATTAACACGGGATTTCCGTCCGCTTCCAACAATGAAAATCAATCCGGAAGTGAAAAATATCTTTGATTTTAAATATGAGGATTTCGAACTTATCAACTACGATCCGCACCCGCACATCAAAGGCGAAGTGGCTGTGTAGTCTCTTTTTAATTCTAGGTTTTGCGTCTTTTGCGCAAGACAACGAAACTTCTTTTCTATTCGTAGGCGATGTGATGCAGCATGATGGTCAAATCAACGCGGCTCGCAACAATACAGAAGATTGCTACGACTATGAAGATGGATGGAAATTCATTCGTCCGATTGTAAACGAATACGACATTGCAGTCGCCAATTTGGAAGTAACACTCGCAGGAAAACCCTACAAAGGATATCCGCAGTTTTCGGCACCGGATGAATTGGCAGAAACATTGGTCAACAATGGATTCAACGTCATTCTAACAGCCAACAATCACTCTTGCGATCGCGGATCCAAAGGCGTGATTCGAACCTTGGATAAGTTGGACGAATTGGGTGTGCCTCACACCGGAACGTTTAGAAGTCAAAAGGAACGCGACCAAAACTATCCGTTGATGCTCGAAGAAAACGGAATGAAAATCGCGATGCTGAACTACACCTATGGAACCAATGGTTTGGAGGTAGCAAAACCGTTAATTATCAATTACATCGACAGCACCGTAATCAAAGCGGATGTCGCACGTGCAAAAGAAATGGGTGCCGATTACATCATTTGCAACATGCACTGGGGATTAGAGTACAAGTTCCTTCCAAACGGATATCAGAAAACGTACGAGCAATTGTGCTACCGTGAAGGCGTTGATATGGTTATCGGTGGACATCCTCACGTAGTGCAGCCGATTGAACAAAAAGAGATCAACGGCGAAGACAAATTGACCGTTTGGTCGCTCGGAAATTTTGTTTCTAACATGCAAACACGCCCAACACGCGGTGGATTGATGGTTGGGAGCACGATCGAAAAAGAAGGCGACGACATTTCTATCAAAGAAGCGCATTATTACCTTGTGTACGTACTGAAGAAATCGGAGGGAGAAGTAACACAATACTACATCTTGCCTGATTTCGATTACAACGGTACAGCACCCAACTTCATTGATGCAACCAATCAAACGCACTACAAAAACTTCATGGCGGATAGCCGAAAATTGTTTGCAGAGCACAATCAGAATGCTTCAGAGAGAATCGTGCTACCAAATTCAGAAACCGGAAAGCTGTACACGCAATTCCTAACTAGTTACTACGCGGTGGAGATTACCGAAGGGGACGAAGCTTTATTGCACAACGATCTTATCGGAGAGTTACTGCAAGTTACCGTGGACAAGGAAGGAAATCATCATATGATCTCTGGCATGTGCGCAACCGAGTCTGAAGCAAAATCAGTGCAGAATTACATGAATGATTTGGGCATCGGAACATCCACGGTGATTGTACAGGTGAATTACACCGCAGAAGGTATTCAAGTGAAACCAGCGACTCCATGAAAGTAAGTTTGATTGTAGCAATGGATCTCGATCGCGGAATCGGACGAGATAACGATTTGATGTGGCACCTGCCGAACGATATGAAATTCTTCAAGGAAACAACGCAAGATCATATTGTGGTAATGGGTCGAAAGAACTACGATTCCATTCCAGAGAAATACCGTCCCTTGCCGAAACGCGAGAATGTTGTTTTAACACGAAACACAGAGTTTATAGCTGAGAACTGCGAAGTTTTCCATTCGTTGGAAGCGTGTCTTGAAGCCTACAAAGATGAATCTGAACGAACCGTTTTTATCATTGGTGGTGGTGAAATCTATCGACTGGCTTTAGAAACAAATGCCGTGGATGAAATGTACATTACGCACATCAATCATCGCTACGGAGCCGATACTTTTTTTCCAGAATTCAATCTAAAAGACTGGAGTGTAGAAACGGTTCAAGAACAACCCAAAGACGATCGCCACGAGGCAAGTTTTACGGTGATGAAGTACATAAAAAAGTAGATCGATGAGATTACCTTCGTTTGCAATGACATCCCTTTTGATGGCATTCTTTTGCCTTGGAGCATGTGACCAAAGCGAGGATAAAATTGAACAAAAGCCAGAAGTAAACTCCTCAACAATTTCAGAAGATGAAAATCTAGATTGGATCGTTGACGAACTCCAGATAAAATGGAACAACAATAAAAACTACTGCATCGAAACACTTGAATCAATGCCGGAAGAAGCTTACAACTTTATTCCTGCAGATAGTATAAAATCATTCTCAGAACAAGCCTCTCATATAATCACAACGATGCATTGGCAAATGGCGAAACTTGGATTTGACAACCCGCCAGAATTTAATAACGGATCGAAAGCAGAACTAATTAAGTCCTACGAATTACTCTTTGATTATCTCCTCTCAGAATTAGAAGCAATGGACGGTGAGGCGCTCAAAGAAACCGTGGGCGTTTTCTATGGGAAATCGACAAAAAGACGTCTGTTCAACTTGTTAGATCATCATGTTGCACATCACCGCGGTCAAATGATCGTTTATCTCCGTTTGAAAGGCATAGAGCCGCCAAAATATCGTGGTTGGTAGTAGCAAATCATGCGTTCAAAATCTTAAAATCTTGTTGATAAATTAGGTAAGTCACGCCCATTTCCAGCGCATCGATTTCGTATCTTTAGAGTTACCTATTTTCAGAATGAAACATGAAAGTCTGCATTGCCGAAAAACCTAGTGTTGCCAAGGATATCGCCGAAGTTTTGGGCGCATCCCAACGTAACGATGGTTACTTTGAAGGCAACGGCTATCAAGTCACTTGGACTTTTGGGCATCTATGCACACTGAAAGAACCCCATGATTATCGCGAGAACTGGAAATACTGGAAACTTGAAGATCTTCCCATCGTACCAGACAATTTCGGTATCAAACTGATTCAAAATCAAGGCGTCGAAAAGCAGTTTCACACCATCGAAAGACTTGTTACCAACTGTGATGAAGTCATCAACTGTGGGGATGCCGGGCAAGAAGGAGAATTAATTCAACGATGGGTATTGTTGAAGGCAAAATGCAAGGCTCCGGTCAAACGATTGTGGATTTCATCTCTAACGGAGGAAGCCATCAAAGAAGGATTTGAGAAACTTCACGAAGCAACGAAATACGATAATTTGTACGCTGCTGGTAGTGCACGCGCCATCGGAGATTGGATGCTCGGAATCAACGGAACGCGATTGTTCACCAAGAAGTTCGGTCGGGGAAAATCCACCTTATCCATCGGTCGTGTTCAGACGCCAACGTTGGCCATGATCGTTCAACGACAAAAAGAAATCGACAGCTTCAAGGTTAGCGAATACTGGGAACTCAAAACCAAATACAAAGGACAAGAATTCGCCGGTCAAATTTCCCGACTTTCGACGGAAGAAAAGGCGAAAAGTGGATTGGAATACCTTCAGAACAAGGATTTTGAAATCACCTCTTTCGAGCAAAAAGAAGGAAAAGAAGGAAATCCAAAATTGTACGATTTGACTTCCCTTCAGGTCGATTCCAACAAGAAGTTTGGCATGTCGGCCGATGAAACGCTGAAAATGGTGCAGAACTTATACGAGAAGAAATTGGTGACGTATCCGCGTGTTGATACGACCTACCTCTCGGAAGATTTACATCCAAAAGTTCCGAATATTCTTCGCGGAATGCAGTACTATTCGCGATTCACAGAATCCTTGCTCTCCAAACCGATTCCAAAATCGAAAGCAGTATTCGACGATAAAAAAGTAACGGATCACCACGCGATTATTCCAACGGGTGTGGTTCCATCGGGTATTTCACAACCCGAACAACAGATTTACGATCTCATTGCCCGCAGATTCATCGCCGTTTTCTATCCACCATGCATCGTTTCCAATACCACTGTTCTGGGCAAGGTCGACAAACTCGAATTCAAAGCAACTGGGAAACAAATCTTGAAACCTGGCTGGCGCGAAGTCTACGCCGATCAAAAACAAGATACCAAAGCGAAAGACACCGATAAGATCATGCCGCATTTCGAGGAAGGCGAGAAAGGCCCACACGAACCATTCATTCACAAGGGAAAAACCTCTCCTCCGAAACATTATACGGAAGCGACCTTACTTCGTGCCATGGAAACAGCCGGAAAACAAGTGGATGATGAAGAAATGCGCGAGTTAATGAAGGACAACGGAATAGGACGACCTTCCACCCGAGCAAACATCATCGAAACACTTTTCCGTCGGAAATACATTGCGAAAAAACGGAAAAACATTGTAGCTACGGCAACGGGAATCGCCCTCATCGATACCATTCAAAATGAATTACTGAAAAGCGCAGAATTGACCGGAGATTGGGAACGAAAACTGCGTCTTATCGAAAAAGGAGAATACAGTTTGGACGTTTTCAAACATGAACTCTATGTCATGGTTCGCGAAATTACGGATGAAGTTATCTTCAATTCTCATCGACCGTTCATGATGCCGGAACAAACAACGAAAGCGATTCCAAAAAAGCGAACCAAGAAAGAAATCGATTTTGCAGAGACGGATTGTCCGAAGTGTAAATCGAGCAAATTGATGAAAGGCAAAACCGCCATCGGATGTGCCAATTTCAAAGAATGCGGATTCAAAGTCCCTTTCGAACTCATGAACAAAAAACTCACCGACAAACAACTTCACGATTTGGTTTCCAAAAGAAAAACAACCATAATCAAAGGACTTACTGTTGGTGATGAAAAAGTTCAAGGCAAATTCTTCTTGGACGATACACACAATATCCAATTCGAAAAATAGTTGCTAATCTTATGGCAAAGTTGTTGATCATTTAAACGATGTCAACAGCGGTAAATTTTAAACAATGAACAAAGCGTACGTACTTATTATTACAATTCTTCTGATTGGAGGAGGTGCGCTTTGGGGACAAGAATCGACTAAAGGAAATTGGACGGAATCCGACAAGAAAGAAGCCTATAATGAGCTTTCGAAGCAACGCGAAATTTTTGAAACGTTTCTAGATAGCACTCAAATTGATCCCCTAATCAATTGCATCGTTGATGAGTTGGAAGCGACCTACGACAATCCCGATTCTGTAAAAACGGACAACGAATCTACTTCTGTCATTTCTCTTAAATGCCTAGATCAAATTGGTTTCATGACCGAGCAGAGGCCCAAAAGTTCCAGTGTCAAAGGCAATTGGAGTGATGAAGATCTCAAAGAAGCCTACGCAAGTTTGGAATATTCCCGAGGAGTCATGAACAATGTCATCGATTCCAACAAAGTGGATCTACTCTTCGATTGTGTGGTCAAGAAACTCGAAGCGCGCTACACAAATATGGACGAAGCTCTGAACGATCCGAATGACGGAATATCCAATGTTACAATGGAATGTTTGGAAGAGGAAGGCATCTTTGACGAGACCCAGGAAGATCCAAATGGAATGATCAAGGAAGAAAAAGGGAATCCGAACAGCGATTACGGAAATTGGTCAGATTCCGACAAAGCCCTTCTTCAGAAACAGCTGGATGAAATGCGGCCTCAATTCGAATCAAATATTGGAAAAGAGAAAACCGATAAAATTTTTGAATGTATCAAGTTCAACTTCGAACATGCGTTTAAGAATTATGCGGATATCAATAACCATCCCGACGTTTACAAAGGCATTCTAGATGACTGCAAAGAATCTGCCCAATAAAATTGTATCATTTTCTGACTCAAAAAGTATGTTAATCACCCATGTCAACTGGGAAGTTTTTGTATCTTAACGAGCAAACTATTTTAAACGAAAACACTATGAAGAAAAGTTTTATCAAGGTAGGATTTGTATTGGGTCTTGCACTTGTTACTTCGGTATCATTGACGAGCTGCTCAAGCGAAGCAGACGCAGAGGGAGAAGCTACAGAGCAAACGGATGCTGAAGGAGATCAGGACGCTGACAAAGACGCCGAGAAGTGCGAAGAAGGAAAAGACGGAGAGCACAAATGTGAAGAAGGAAAATGTGAAGAAGGTAAGTGCGAAGCCGGAGAAGAGAAGGAAGGTAAATCAGTAACCAAAGGTGGTGGTGACATGAAAGTGAACACTACTGTACCTGAGGAGAAGCCTGTGAAAAAATCTACTCGTGGAGGAGAAGATCCAAAAATGACTACAGGCGGAAACTAATCCCGATCATTTTACGTAATTTAAGCCCTGACATCCACACGGATCGTCAGGGCTTTTTTTTTGACAACCAATTAGAACTACCACGAACCATGCAATCAGAGGAAAAATGGCTGCTTTCGCGCAAAAAATTTGTGACTTCGCTCCTTTTGAGTGGGGCCGCGTTGCAACTTCCGTGGTTGACTGCTTGTCAAGACAAAAGATATTTCCCGGGAGACACCACTCCCCTTTCCAATCATCAATTTAGAGTATTACAATCCCTTCAAGGAACGCTTTTTCCTTCCGACGGAAATGGCCCTGGAGCTTATGAAGTGAACGCTGCTTCTTATGTACTTTGGGTGCTTCGCGACGAATTGTTGGATCCAGACGAAAATCAATACATCATTGAGAAATTGGACGAATTCAACGCTTACTCAAAAGACAAATTGAAGTACAATTTCAATGATCTCAATCCCAGAGAACAGCACGCGATTGTGGAAGACGTTTCCAAAACAAAATGGGGAGAACGTTTCCTTTCACGCATGCTCACATTGATTTTCGAAGCATTGCTCGTTGACCCACAATACGGAAGTAATCCAGATGGGATCGGGTGGTCGTGGCTCGAACACGATCCCGGAAATCCAAGGCCAAAAGAGTCGCATTTGTATCCAACCATTTTAACGCTGTCGCATGAAGTATGATGTTTGTATCGTAGGAAGTGGCGCAGGCGCAGGTCCCGTAATTCATGAACTATCCAAAGCTGGATTAAAAGTCGTGGTATTGGAAAAAGGCCCTTGGTTGAAAACCGAAGATTTCAGCAAAGATGAAATGGTGGCAACTCGAAGAAGCATCTACACTCCCAATCTGAAAGACGAATGCCATGTATTGGTAAAACAAAATAAGGAAGGAAAATGGATGCGACAATCCACATATTCATCCGGTCGTGACTTCTGGAACGGAAGTGCCGTAGGCGGATCTTCAAACTTCATGAGCGCCTATTTTCATCGTTTAAAACCCGTCGATTTCCGCCTCAAAAGTGAATTCGGAGAAATTGAAGGGGCAAACATTGCCGATTGGCCTATACGATACGAAGATCTGGAACCTTTCTACACCAAAACTGAGGAATTGGTTGGTGTTTCTGGTAAAGTCGTTCCACACAAACATCAAGAACCGAGGTCAACAAAAGACTTTCCATATCCGCCGCTCGCAGAGAATGTATTCTCCACCTGGCTAGATGGTGCCGCTGAAAGATTGAACTACGAAATTTTCCAATCGCCTCGAGGGATTCTTTCCCGCCCGAAAGATGAACGGAAATCGTGCTATTATTCGAATTACTGCGGAAGTTACGGATGTAGTTCGGATGCTAAAGGAAGCTCGCGCGCCGCATTGATTAACGATGCACTCAAAACCGGAAATTGCACCATCCTTCCGAATTCCAAAGTATTTCATTTGGAGACGGATGGCAATGGATCTGTCGTAAAAGCAAACTTTTATGATAGTGAAGGCAACAAACAATTTGTGGAGGCCAACACGTTCGTAGTCGCAGCACAGGCTGTAGAAACATCGCGCTTATTATTAATGAGCAAGAATGATGAATTCCCCAATGGACTCGCCAATAACTCAGGAAATGTCGGTAAAAACATCGTTTTCTCAGGTGGCGGAGTTGGTTCGGGACAAATTCTTTTCGAAGACATCGATCCGGAGGAAGCGGAATTGATTAATGCGCCCGGTGTATTTGTCAATCGCGCCTCTCAAGAATGGTATGTGATCAACGATGACGCATTCTCCGACAACCCCATGAAAGGGGGAACTATCGATTTTGTTTCCGAACATGCGAATGCGGTTACCAAAGCCATCCCACTGAAATGGAACGATGATGGAAGCCTTTTATTCGGATCTGATCTGAAGGAAAAAATGCGCTCTTATTTTACCGAACAACGCAAATTCAAATTTGAAATCTTCGTTGATTGGTTACCTAATGACAATTGCTTTGTGGAGTTGGACGATGAAGTAATAGACAAATGGGGCGATCCCGTGGCAAAAGTTTGGCTTGGATATCACGAACACGATTTAAAAGTAGGCGAATACCTAGCCGAAAAGGCAGAAAACTTATTCAAAGAAGCCGGATTGGTCAATGTTCGATCCAGTATCAGCGGAGGCGTTTCACCCAACTTACAAGCCGGTGGTTGTCGATTCGGAAATGACCCAAAAACTTCTGTTCTGGACAAGAATTGCAAAGCGCACGAAGTATCGAATCTCTACGTTACCGACGGAAGCTTTATGCCGACCGGTGGAAGCGTTACCTACACGTTTACGATATATGCCAACGCCTTCCGCGTAGCCAATCATTTGGTCAACAAACTTAAGCCATCATGAGTAAATTACTTTTCCTTCTAGTCTTCGTTGCATCGATCAGTTTCGCTCAAGATTCTACAAGTTGTGCCTGTTGCGACGTTCAACACGATCAATTCGATTTTTGGGTGGGTGATTGGATCGTTTATGATACTGCAGGAAATGAAATCGCACGCAATACAATTGTTCAAATGCAAGACAATTGCGTACTGCAGGAATCATGGCGATCGACCAATTCTACAGGAACAAGCTACAACTACTTCAACCGTTCCGATTCTACATGGAACCAATTGTGGGTGGATAATTCAGGTTCGCATTTAGAATTGAAAGGTCAAGCCATTGAGAACGGAATGCAATTAAGCAGCGACTGGATTACTAGCGCATCTGGAACACAATACCGAAATCAAATTGTTTGGAAATTACTCGCCGATGGATCGGTAACACAAACTTGGAATATAGTCGGTAAAGATGATGCCGTTCTCAACGTTCTTTTCCATGGAATTTATCGAAAAAAGTAACGTGATTTCTGATCTTCAGATGTTTTTTTTAGATTCTCAATTATTCGTATCTTGAAGGTCAAACTATTACAACATCCGAAAAGAATCTACGCAACAACTCGGGTCATTAGAGAGAAGTGACTTGTACCAGCTCATCATTGAGACTGCGAATGAAGGCGTATGGATCAAAGACGCCAATCACATTACCACCTTTGTAAATAGTAAAATGGCCGATATGCTGGGCGATACCGAAGAAAATATCGTTGGGCGTCACTTCACCGATTTCACCTTTCCCGAAGACGAAATCATCATTAGCGAAATGCACAAACGCCGAGAAGATGGAGGTTCGGATGGTTACGAATTGCGATTACGAAACAAACAAGGTGAAGCGGTTTGGGTATTCGTGAATGCGAGCCCCTTGATGAAAGAAGGGAAATATCTGGGCTCACTGGGCATGTTGAGTAACATCACCATGCACAAACAAAAAGAGCAAAAGCGAATCGAACAAGAGCGCCGGTACAAATCATTGTTTGAAGATTCGCCTGTACCTATCTGGGACGAAGACTTTTCCAAAGTCAAAAAATACATCGATCAACTGAAAGAAAAGGGAATTACCAATGTTCGAGAGTATTTTGAAAAAAACATTGATGCGGTAGTGGAATGCTCGGCGCTACTACAAGTGAACGACGTCAATCAGGCGGTTGTCGATCTAAACGAAGCGCCCAACAAAGCGTACATGCTTCAGAATTACACGAAATTGGTAGATGCCAAATCAGCTGAATACGCCATCAATCAGTTTGAAGCAATTGCTAACGGAGGTAAAAGCTGTGAGTTCGATGCGGAACTGCGCACTTTTAATAATAACATTGTCCATGTGCACTTAAAATGGACGGTAGTAAAAGGATACGAAGACACCTACGAAAAAGTCTATCTGAGTACAACCGATTTAACAGACAGAATCGTTGCTGAGAATGCCAACCTTCGTAAATCTAACGATCAAAAAGTGCTGCTCCTGAAAGAAATCCATCATCGTGTTAAGAACAATCTTCAAATTATAACCAGTCTGCTCAAACTTCAAGCGAATTCGGTGGAAGATCAGGCGACCATGGAACTTTTCGAATTGAGTCTACATCGAATCAACTCTATGGCATTGGTACATGATCTTCTCTATCGATCAGAAGATTTTTCAAGAATCAACTACGGGATGTATTTGGAAACGTTGGTAACCCCACTCATCGAATCCATGCAACAAGACGATGCCGAGATCGAACTGGAGATCAATGCGGATAATATTTCTTTGAACATCAACACCTCCATTCCTTTGGGATTACTCATCAATGAAATCATGACCAATTCGATGAAGCATGGATTGATGGGAAGAACGAGCGGTAAAATCTATATCTACATTACCGAAGAAGAAGCCGGAAAGTTTTTGATGTGTATCGGTGATGATGGCAAAGGCTTCGCACCTGACGTCGACATCGAAGAAGCCGAAACATTAGGATTGCAGCTCATTACCAGTTTGGCCGAGCAACTCATGGGAGACATCGAACGGGATCATACCCATCCAGGTACCCATTACAGAGTACACTTTAAGGAATTATCTTAAAATTCGAGAAGTAACTGATTAAAAGTCAGCGTCCGTAACGATAAAGTTGTAACGGTGATTGTAGTTTGCTGGTCTTTTCTTCGTTCTTTCAGACAATGTATTCCACATCATTTGATCTGTGTAATCACGTGTACAAGTATCGTTATTCATGTTGTACAATACGAAGTAAGTGATATCAGAAGCAGGATCCTGTGGTTCAGGATAAGACTCGCCTTCAACGCTGTTACTAATAATAAACTCTTCTCCCGGAGCCATCAGCGTATCCAAGAATACATATTCTGAATTGGAAACTTGCAAGCGCAAAGTATCCGAGCTTAGGTTCACTACACTTTTCTCAGTTGTTGTTTCACCTTTACAAGAGTAAAGAAACAGGGATAAAAGAAGTACGGGCAGCAATAGATATTTCATAAAATCAGTTTAAGTGATAAGCACGTTAGTAGAACGGCTTTGCCTTTCAACAGGGCTAAAGATAAGACAGAATTCTGACTTTTTACAGCTCAACAGAAGGATTCCAGTGAAAAGTCGTTAATGTTGATCCATTTTACAACCGATTAAAGGGTAAATCGATCACTTTTTCACATACTTGGTAAGAATCACAATCTGCTGACCATCAACCTTTCCTTCGATATGCTCGGGATTATCATGAACCAATCGGATATTTCGCACGGAAGTCCCTCTTTTTGCGACGATACTGCTTCCTTTTACATTCAAATCTTTGATGATCACGACACTATCTCCTGCCAATAGTTCAACGCCGTTACTATCCACATGCTTCACAGCAGTTTCGTCCGAAAGACCTTGCTTTGCCCAGTTCAGCTCTTCTTCTTCCAAGTACATCATGTCCAACAAATCGTTGGGCCAACCCTCTCCCTTCAAATGATCGAGCATGCGATACGCCACTACTTTTACAGCCGAAACTTCACTCCACATGGCTTCATTCAAACATCGCCAATGATTCGGGTCAGCGGTTTCAGGGTCATTGAACTGAGAAACACAAGTACTGCAGGCATGAATTACCTCATCCAAAGTATTTCCCGCCTTTGGAGGTACGCCCAAAACACTAAGTCCTTCCGCTGAACCGCAAAGTTCGCAGGTATTATTACTTCTTTCAGCTAGAGCCTGATCCATATTTGTAGCGTTTGTTTCGATGCAATAATACTGCTTTTCCAAACAATGAAAACGTGTTGGTAAATCGTGAAACTAAGCCAGAAATAGACGTGGCTAACTACCATAGAATTACTACTTTTGCGACTTACCGAATTTTATGGCAGATACTCGTTACAACCTACGCGGTGTTTCCGCTGGAAAAGAAGACGTTCACAACGCAATTAAGAACGTTGATAAAGGACTTTTCCCTCAGGCATTTTGTAAGATCGTTCCTGATTTTCTTTCAGGTGATCCGGACTACTGTGTGGTAATGCATGCAGATGGAGCTGGGACGAAATCTTCATTGGCTTACATGTATTGGAAAGAAACTGGAGATCTTTCTGTTTGGAAAGGAATCGCTCAGGATGCGCTCATCATGAACATTGATGATTTGTTGTGCGTGGGAGCAACGGATAACATCCTCCTCTCCTCTACCATCGGTCGAAACAAAAACTTAGTTCCTGGAGATGTGATTTCAGCAATCATTAATGGAACGGAGGAATTATTGGAAGATTTGCGCAATCAAGGGATCGGAATTCACTCTACTGGAGGTGAAACGGCGGATGTTGGCGATTTGGTACGAACTATTATCGTGGACTCTACAGTCGTTTGTCGCATGAAACGATCGGACGTTGTTTCGAATCATACTATTCAAGCTGGAGATGTTATTGTAGGATTGGCATCACACGGCAAAGCGACCTACGAAAACGAATACAACGGAGGAATGGGAAGTAACGGATTGACTTCTGCCCGTCACGATGTATTCAACAAAACGCTTGCGGCAAAATACCCAGAAAGCTTCGATCCATCAGTTCCAGAAGAATTGGTGTACAGCGGATCCAAAGGATTGACAGAAGCTACCGATACGGAGTTGGATGCTGGTAAATTGGTACTTTCTCCAACAAGAACCTACGCGCCAATCATCAAGAAGATTTTGGATGCACATCGTGATAACATTCACGGAATGGTGCATTGTTCCGGTGGAGCGCAAACGAAAGTATTGCACTTCGTGGATAAAGTGCACGTCATCAAAGACAACTTGTTCGAGATTCCGCCGTTATTCAACATGATTCAAAAAGAATCAGGCACCGATTGGAAAGAAATGTACAAAGTGTTCAACATGGGACACCGTATGGAAATCTATCTTTCTGAAGAGCACGCTCAGGACATCATTGAAATTTCAAAATCCTTTGGTGTGGATGCGCAAATTGTCGGTCGTGTAGAAGCAAACGAAGGCAAAAAATTAACTATTACGTCTCCTTACGGAGAGTTTACGTACGAATAAACATGAACGAATTACTGCAAAAGCTCGAAGCTATTCATATTCGCTTTGTCGAGGTTGGCAAGCTAATCGTTGATCCCGAGATTATCGCGGATATGAAGCGCTACGTGAAGCTGAACAAAGAGTACAAAGACTTGGAAGAAATCGACCAGGTTTACAAGAAATACAAAAACATCATCGAAAATCTGGAAAATTCCAAAGCATTGTTGCAAGAGGAAGAAGATCCGGAAATGCGAGAGATGGCGAAAATGGAAATCGACGAATTGGAATCTGCCCGACCAGAAATGGAAGAGCACATTAAGATGTTGTTGATTCCAAAAGATCCAGAGGATGAAAAAAGCGCCATCATGGAATTACGCGCTGGAACCGGAGGTGATGAGGCTTGTATTTTCGTAGAAGATTGCTTCCGCATGTACACGATGTTCTTCAAGGAGCGCGGATGGAGCTACGAAGTAGTGAACTCCAACGAAGGAACGGTAAAGGGATACAAGGAAATCACCTTGAACATTGATGCTCCGGCAGCATATGGAGTCCTCAAGTTCGAATCGGGCGTGCACCGTGTACAGCGTGTTCCAGAAACGGAATCTCAAGGACGTGTCCATACTTCGGCAATTACTGTAGCCGTGCTTCCTGAAGCGGAAGATGTAGATTTCGAACTAAACATGGCCGACGTTCGAAAAGATACCTATCGTGCATCGGGTGCGGGAGGTCAGCACGTAAACAAAACGGAATCTGCTGTGCGATTGACGCACATCCCAACGGGTGTTGTTGCCGAATGTCAGGACGGTCGTTCTCAGCACAAGAACATGGAAAAAGCCGTTTCGATGTTGCGTTCGCGTTTGTATCAAATCGAATTGGATAAAATTCAATCCGAGCGTGCCGAACAGCGAAAATCACTCGTTTCTACAGGAGACCGATCTGCGAAAATTCGCACATACAACTATCCGCAAGGACGTGTCACCGATCACCGTATCAACAAAACATTGTACAAGTTGGATGCCTTCATGAACGGAGATATCCAAGAAATGATCGACGCACTGAAAATGGCGGAAAATGCCGAGAAGTTAAAGGGCGAGGAAGCATAAGGACATCTTAGATGGATTAGAAAAGCTAGATATTTTTCTGTATTCAATATGTCTAATTAGTCCAATCATTCTAACTCATCAGAAAAATGACACGACAAGAACTCATTCAACAAATTCGAACGAAGCGCTCATTTTTGTGCGTTGGATTGGACACTGATCTCAAGAAAATCCCAAAGCATCTTTTAGACACGGAAGATCCCATTTTTGAGTTCAAC
Source organism: Fluviicola sp. XM-24bin1 (assembly GCA_003149635.1). Classification (GTDB taxonomy): domain Bacteria; phylum Bacteroidota; class Bacteroidia; order Flavobacteriales_D; family Crocinitomicaceae; genus UBA4466. Next base: position 447,863 of record QCWI01000001.1, on the reverse strand, counting down.
AAGGCGATCATCGATGCGACCAAAGATTACTGTGTTGCCTACAAACCCAACACGGCTTTCTATGAATGTCATGGCCCAAAAGGATGGGAATCTTTGAAGAAAACCATTGATTATATTCCTTCCAACATCTTCACGATTGCAGATGCCAAGCGCGGTGATATTGGAAATACGTCTCGCTACTACGCAGACACTTTCTTTGATTACCTCAAAGCGGATTCGGTAACCGTCGCACCCTATATGGGCGAAGACAGCGTTTCTCCTTTTCTGGAATACGAAAACAATTGGGTCATTCTCTTGGCCTTGACCTCCAACAAAGGTGCCCTTGACTTCCAAATGACGGTGGATCACCAAAACGAGGCACTTTTCAAAAAGGTTCTGGCGAAATCTCAAGAATGGGGAACACCTGAAAACTTGATGTTCGTCGTAGGAGCTACGCGCGCTGAAGGCATTGGCGAAGTGCGTAAAGCTGCCCCAGATAATTTCTTTTTAGTTCCGGGTGTTGGTGCTCAGGGCGGTTCGCTGGAAGACGTTGCTAATTACGGTTGGAATGAGGACTGCGGCTTATTGGTTAACTCGTCAAGAGGGATCATTTACGCCTCTCAAGAAGTCGATTTCGCTCAAAGTGCAGGAGCAGCCGCAAAAGCATTGCAAGAGCAAATGGCAGCTATTCTTGACAAGAAAAATTTCTAGATCACTTGATCATCGAATTGATTTTTAGTAGATTAGTTTAACTAACGTTGAGCTATTGAGTCGTACATTATTGTTTTTACTGGCCCTAATCTTCGGGCTGCTATTGGTAAATTGTATCGTTTACTTCCTTGGAACTGGCGCATCGCTAAGAGGTTGGAAAGCTGCATTAATGCTGTCGTTTCTAGCCATAAGTTCCTTTGCTGTATTCTTCGTTTTTCTGCGCCTAAATTCCGACCGAAAGTCGAATTCTTAGGGTAATCCAGACACTTTTCTTCAAACAGCCCACTTTGGCACAGGTATTGCCAACCAATTTGCTTTGAGTGCTTATTTATAAACACTACTTTTGTCGTCTTACAGTAAATTCTCGCAGCATAACATGTGGCAGTCCATTGCGAACATCATTTTACGGAATAAATTCATCATCATAGGGATGCTTGCCTTGGTGACTGTTTTTTTCGGTTACAAGGCGTTCTCGGGACTGGAATTGGATAACAAGTACGGAATTCTTCTTCCGAATAATGCAGAAGCGAAAGAGGATTACGACCGATTCAAAGAAATTTTTGGTGAAGATGGCGGTACGCTGGTAATCGCTATTGAAACAGATTCGCTCTATACGGAGGAAAATTTCTTGAAATGGAAAGAGCTTGGAGATTCCATTTTAGAAATGGAAGGTGTGAAAGCTGTAATCTCTGAAGCCACTTTATTCTCTGTCTACAATAACCGGGAAAAACAACGATTCGAAGCCAAGAAAGTCTTTTCAGATACGCAGTATAAGGAAAAATCCATCGATTCCATCCGAACAGAAGTTCGCAGTAACCCGCTGTATCGCGGAACCCTTTACAACGATGACGAGACGGTATCCTTAATGATGATCAACATTGATGAGAGCTTCATTGTTGACCGCAAAAAGGCCAATGTCGTTTTCGATATTGAAGATCTTGCCAGATCGTACGGCACTTACTTCGGTGAACCAAGATTTGCCGGTATGCCGCACCTCCGCGTAGTTATTGGTAACCGCGTATTGAAAGAAATGTACATCTTCATTGGATTGCTCATCTTGATGACGTCCGCGCTGATGTATTTCTTCTTCCGATCCATGCGCGTGGTACTGATCTGTAACCTCGTTGTGGCGATCGCGGTAATTTGGTCGATGGGATCCATTGGAGCATTCAACTTCAAAATGACCATCATTATGGCCTTGATCCCGCCGCTGATGATTGTCATCGGAGTACCGAACTGTATCTTCCTCCTGACCAAATACCATCAGGAAGTCAAGCAACACGGAAACAAAGCCAAAGCGCTTTCTCGTGTAATTAAGAAAATTGGAACGGCGACCTTCCTAACCAATCTTACGACGTCGCTAGGTTTCTTAACCTTCGTTACCACCAATTCAGATAAACTGGTCGAATTTGGAATCACGGCTTCTGTGAATATCATGATGGTATTCATTATTTCGATTACCATTCTACCGATCATTATTTCCTTGCTGAAATCTCCTAAGCCGAAGCACCTAAAACACTTGGAGCGCAAAATGGCGATTGGACTGCTCAACACTTTGGTGAACATTACGGTGAATCACCGACGTTGGGTCTATGTTGCTACGGTAGCCGTAATTGGATTAAGTGTCGCGGGATTATTACAAATCGAAACGACAGGAAACTTGACGGGCGATCTTCCAGATGGCGATCAAATCAAAGAAGATATGTCCTTCATGGAGGAAAAGTTCGGTGGTGCGATTCCATTCGAAATCCTCATTGATTACAAAGAAGCCAGTCGACTTGGAAAGAAAAGCACCTTGCTCAAGATTGAGAACGTACAAAACTATCTTGCTGCGGATACATTGTTTGCGAAATCACTTTCTTATATCGATGCATTGAAAGCGGCAAACATGGCGTATTACGATGGCGACTCCTCGCAATATCGCTTGATCACTTCCAGAAGACATTTGGCCCGTATCAATCGCTACATCGACAGCAGTTCTTACATCACGGATGCTGAGGGAGTCGGGGTCGCGATCAACGAATTGGTGGATACTTCGGCTTATGTTGTTCGTGTTCGTACCCAGATGAAAGATCTTGGTTCGTACGAGGTTTCCGACCATATCGATGATTTAAAAATGCATTTGGATACCGTATTGAATCCAGATCGTAAGGAAATTGAAGCGTTCTACAAGGGCTACAAAAAAGGAAAAAGAACGTATTTGGATTCCTTGATAGAGAATTATCCGGCCATTGCCAACGCGCTTTCGGATAGCTATATCAAAAACGATGACGATCAGCTTGCTTATGATACCGAGCCGTTGGCGTTTTTGAAATCCAAAGCGACAGACAAGAAATTCAAAGAGAATCTTCGAAAAGCCATCGATTTAGAATACTTCGATGTGACCATTACGGGAACATCACCGGTTGCAGCAGAAGGAACAAAATACATGGTGATCAACCTCTTTACCAGTTTGATTTTCGCCATTATCGCCATTGCGATTCTGATGGCCATTTTGTTCCGCGCTTGGAGAATGGTACTGGTTTCCTTAGTACCGAACTTTATTCCTCTTCTCTTCACGGCAGGAATTATGGGATGGTTTGGAATTCCATTGAAGCCATCTACGCTTTTGGTATTTAGTATTGCGTTTGGAATTTCCGTGGATGATACCATCCACTATCTGGCAAAATATCGTCAGGAATTGAAAACCAAACATTGGGATTTGAAAGCATGCGCCGTTATGGCGATTCGCGAAGCTGGATTAGGAATGTTCTATACATCGATCATCCTCTTCTGTGGATTCATCATGTTCTCATTCTCGCAGTTTGGAGGAACACAAGCACTGGGAATCTTGGTATCGTTAACGCTCTTGTTCGCGATGATCACCAATCTTGTACTACTTCCGACCTTACTCCTATCATTGGAACGCCGCATTACAACCAAATCTTTCGAAGAACCTTACTTCGACGCCTACGCTGAAGAAAGCGATATTGACTGGGAACATCTGGATCTGGAAACAGAGGTTGACGATTCCAAAACACTTGAAGACGACGAATAGTGGAAGCATTGAAAAACTACACGGCACTCATTGAACAGGAGCTTGCCAAAGATCAATTCCCTCAATCCCCGACAGAACTTTATGACCCACTTCGGTACTTTCTAAAATTGGGAGGAAAACGTATTCGTCCGGTGTTAACGCTTTTGTCCTCAGAATTGTTCGGGAGTACAGCTGAAGAGGCATTACCACAAGCTTTGGCCATAGAGGTATTTCACAACTTCACTTTGATCCATGACGATATCATGGACGAAGCGCCGACACGTCGAAAGATGCCAACGGTACACGAAAAATGGAATACGAATATTGCGATTCTATCTGGAGATGTGTTGCTTATCAAAGCGTATCAATTATTGGCGCAAGCAGAAGCGGACAAGCTTCCTGAAATTCTTGAAGTATTCAATACTACTTCGGTGGAGGTTTGTGAAGGTCAGCAAATGGACATGAATTTCGAAGACCGCATGGATGTTTCCATTAGCGAGTATGTAGAAATGATCCGATTGAAGACCTCTGTTTTATTGGGCGGTGCACTTGAAATTGGAGCCATTGTCGCTGGAGCAAGCAAGGAAGACCGCAAACGCATTTATGATTTCGGTCAATACCTTGGAATTGCGTTCCAAATTCAAGACGATATTCTAGACCTATACGCCGATCCTGATAAGTTCGGAAAAATGGTTGGGGGAGATGTTGTTGCCAACAAGAAAACATTGTTGTACCTAATGGCTGCTGGAAATGCGAATTCTGAGCAACAAGAAATTCTTAAGCAACTTCAAAACGAAGAAAACATCGAATTAAAAATTTCGAGAACCCGTGAATTGTTCGATCATCTGGGAGCCAAGGAAAAATGCCGTGAAGCAATGCTTTCTTACCAAGACAAAGCCATGGAAGCTTTAAAGGGAATTAATGTTCCTGAAGATAAAAAAGCAGGCATGATCTCCCTCGCCGACTTCTTACTGAACCGCAACTGGTAAGCACAAACCATTGCCAATCAACTAATTCAGTTTCATTCTAAACGAGTAGCTTCTTATATTGGAGCATGCCCTTCAATCGCTTAGAACACTCTGTACTGGGAGAAATCCGTCCTAGATTCGCATTAAAAATAAATGCGGAACCAGAAAAAGCGATGGCTCATTTGGAGGAAGGGTTTAAGAAAGATCCAACTGTCGGTGGCGTGTTTACGCGGAATCATTTGTTTCTAAAAGTTCCTGAATCAGAACAGCACTATTGGTCGCCGGAATTGACCGTGCGCATCGAAATTGAAGAATTCACGGATTACACTACCGTTTCATGTCTTGTAGGCCCCAGACAAGCGGTTTGGGCACTTTGGGCATTCATTTATACCTCCATCTTATTGCTAACACTTTTCAGTGGTTTTTACGGCTGGGCCCAATACAATGTCAATGGACACTCGGCATGGTTGTATGTTGTTCCATTCGGGATCCTCGGGTTATCATCCGCTTTTGTAGCCGCCAAGATTGGTCAAAGCAAAGGAAGAAACCAAATGTTGCATTTAATTAGTTTTGTTTATCACGAATTATCAAAAATTGGCCCTGTTGAACGGTTGGAACGACGCTAAACCTGTTTAGTAATTCACACCTCTAATTTCTTCGATGCGCAGTAGGAATTGAATATTGCTTAATTATTGTACTTGTTACAATAACTTGTAATCTCTATATTGCAGTAATTACTACTACGTATGAAACTCAAACTAGCACTCGCAGCTGTACTAATTACGGCTGTGCAATTCTTTGGTAATAGTCAGGCAATCACCGTAAATGGTACGGCCTTAACCACCCCTTCTGGTGGTGGATCTCCCACTTCGTGTACAGGTGATTATAAAGTGAAAAATGTCGGTGTTCCGACGCCAACAGTTGGTGCATCTTGTGTCACTTTAACGGATGGGACTGCCGTAAACGGAGAAGGAGACATTTGGATCTGTAATACCTTAGATCTTACCGACGATTTCAACTTAACATTCGATGCCTCTTTCGGCACAAACCCGAACTCAGGTGACGGTATTGCTTTTGTTTTGAATGGAAACGCAAATGCACCTTTAGGAGGTGTTGGAGGCAACATTGGATACGCTACTTTGACGAACACAGTGGCCGTTGAGTTCGACACTTGGCCAGATGCTGATGCCGCTTGTGATCACGCGGAAATTAACCACGATGGTCAAAGTAATGAGCTCTCAGCACCCATTCCATTGAAACCTTGTTGTGGTACAGTAGTAGATGGAGGCTCATATAGTATCTGTATTTCCTGGGTAGTTTCTTCTGGTACTTCCGGTACATTGACAGCGACTTTCGATGGGAATTTAGTTGGTTCTTACACAGGAGATTTGGCAACATTACTCGGAACTTCCGCTCCAAACTGGGGATTCACCTCTGGATGTGGTGCTGGTGGTGGACAGATTCAGACGGTTTGTAACGTAGTAATGGAAAACCAACCTACCACTACTGCCAGCTGTCCTACGTGTACAGCGCCTGTTGTTACAGCTACTCCAAACCCTGCTACAATTTGTTCCGGAGACCCATTAAGCATTTCATTCTCTAGCACAGTAGGAGGAACGACTTACTGTTGGGTTGCAACGGATAATCCAAATGTTTCTGGAGAGTCCACAACCAACCAAACAACAAGTTCAATTACAGACAACCTTATCAATACTACTGGATCAAACGAAACTATAACGTACACCGTTTATTCGGCAAGTGGTTCCGGATGTATCGGAGCTCCTTTAACTGTTACCGTCGACGTAGTTCCAACCACGTTGTGTTGTCCTTCACCGCCCAACTTGGTTGTGAACGCACTGCCAGCTATTTGTGCTGGATCAACAATTGATTTGGCAACGGCGGTAGATCCAAGTTCAGATTTAACAGGAAACACATTAACATATCACTCAAATTCTGCAGACGCTAACGCAGGGATCAATGCCATCTCAAGTGTTGTGGGAACAGCGGGAACGTACTGGATTCGTCTCGAAGACGGAACGAATGCCAACTGTTACAGTGTGGCTTCAGTAGTCGTCACTGTCGATCCAATCCCAACAATTACCAACTCGCCTGCTACTGATGAAATTTGTAGTGGAGGAACAGCAGCCTTTACATTAACTGCAGATGTTGTAGGAACAACCTTTGGATGGAACGCAACAGGATCTTCAGGAAACGTAAGTGGATTCAGCGGCAGTGGATCTGGTAACATCTCTGAAACTTTAACGAACTCTGGCACTTCAATTGAAACGGTAACATACACCGTGACGCCGACAGGGCCAGCTCCTTCAAGTTGTGTAGGAACGCCCGTAAATTTCGTTGTGACGGTTAATCCGATCCCAACTATTACAAATGGTACGACAACAGATCTAATTTGTAGTGGTTCAACAGCCAATTTCACTTTCACAGCGGATGTTGGTGGAACGACGTATAGTTGGAACACTACAGCATCTTCTGGAAACCTTGGCGGCTACAGTGCCAACGGTACAGGAAACGTTTCGGAAGTTGTTACTAATTCTGGAACTACGAGTGAAACCGTTACTTATACAGTAACGCCTATCGGCCCGGGTAACCCAACTTGTTCGGGAACTCCAGTAGATTTTGTTCTTACTGTTGAACCTGTTGCTACTGCAGCAATCAGCTATCCTGCTTCACCATATTGTTCCTCTGAAACCTCGGCACCAGTTACTTTGACCGGAACCGGAGCGTACACAAGCGGTACATACTCTGCACCAGCTGGAGTATCCATTAACAGTTCTACAGGAGAAATCGATCCAAGTGCGAGTACGCCAGGAACCTACACAATTACATATACAGTTCCAGCAGGATCGGCATGTCCTTCATTCGATGTAACAACAAGTATTACAATTACGGAATTACCTACAGCATCTATCAGCTATGCAGGAACGCCGTTCTGTTCTACAGTAACCTCAGGTCCAGTAACCTTAACAGGTACCGGAACATTTACAGGAGGAACATTCTCATCTACCGCAGGATTGACAATTAATGCATCGACGGGTGAAATTGATCCTAGTACAAGTACGGCAGGTAACTACACCGTTACATACACGGTTCCAGCAACGGGTGGATGTCCTTCATTCGATGTTACAACAACAGTAGATATTATTGCAGCACCAACTGCAACTATCAGTTATGCAGGAACGCCATTCTGTACAACGGTGTCATCAGGTCCAGTAACATTAAACGGAACTGGTGCTTACACGGGAGGAACGTATTCGTCAACAGCAGGATTGACAATCAATGGTACCACGGGTGAAATTGATCCATCAACTAGTACACCGGGAACTTACACCGTAACGTACACGATTCCAGCATCAAGCGGATGTCCTTCAGCTAATGTAACTAATACCGTTGATATAACTGCTGGTCCAACGGCTTCTATCAGTTATGCCGGAACACCATTCTGTTCATCTGAAACAAGTGGAACAGTAACATTGACGGGTACAGGAGCCTTCACTGGAGGAACGTATTCGTCAACAGCTGGGTTAACGATTAATGGTACTACTGGAGAGATCGATCCATCGACAAGTACCCCAGGAACATATACTGTTACTTACACCGTTCCAGCTTCAGGAGGTTGTCCATCTTTTGATGTTACTACAAGTATTGATATTAATGCTTCACCAGTAATTACAGCAACTCCGTTTGATCCTACAATTTGTAATGGAACAGATGGACAAATTGATGTAAACCTTACTTCAGGACCTTTATCAAATGGTACAGTAACATGGATGGGAACATCATCTGGTACAACAGGAGCTATTGATATTAGTGTAGCTGGCCCTCCATATGACATCACAGGTCTTGGAGCCGGTTCATACGACGTTACTTTCACAGATGCAAACGGATGTGTTTCAAACACTGTGACTGGAGTCGTACTGAACAACCCTGGCGCTCCTACAATCAATGCGATTGCAGATATTGAAACGTGTGGTGTAGATACTATTCTTGATGTAGCAAATATCACAGGTACGAATTTGACGAATGGTCAAGATTACTACTTTGGGTCTGGTGGAACGGGTGGTTCTATCGGTGCGACGGTTTTCAACTCTACCAACACACCTGTAACCATTTACGCATACGACAATAACGGAACATGTGGTGCCGAAATTCAATTCACAGTTACAGTTTACGAGAATCCAACTGCGTCTATTAGCTACGCTGGAACACCTTTCTGTTCTACGGTAACATCTGGACCTGCGACATTAACAGGAACTGGAGCCTTTGCAGGAGGGACGTATTCAGCTCCAGCTGGTGTGACGATCAATGCAACGACAGGTGAAATTGATCCAAGTACGAGTACAGCCGGAACTTACACAGTCACATATACAGTGCCAGCAAATGGAGTTTGTCCTCCGTTTGACGTGACGACTTCCATAACAATTACAGAAGAACCTACAGCAACCATTTCTTACGCTGGAACGCCATTCTGTGAATCTGAATCTTCTGGATTGGTTACTTTGAACGGAACAGGTGCATACACTGGAGGAACTTTCTCTTCTACTGCAGGATTGACAATTAATGCGGCGACTGGTGAGATTGATCCATCAACAAGTACACCAGGAAACTATACCGTGACTTACACGATACCTGCTTCGGCTGGATGTCCAACGGCGGACGTAACAACAACGATTGATATCAACCCGAGCGCGACAGCTTCGATTAGTTATGCAGGAACTCCTTTCTGTTCTACTGTAACATCTGGAACGGTAACATTGACCGGAACAGGAAGCTTCACAGGAGGAACGTACAGCTCAACAGCTGGTTTGACTATCGATGCATCAACCGGTGAAATTGATCCTTCGACAAGTACGGCTGGAATTTATACGGTTACCTACTCTATTCCGGCTTCGGGAGGATGTCCAACGGCTGACGTAACGACTACGGTTGAAATTACCGCTGCTCCAACGGTTAGCTTGGATTACGCAGATGCGCCGTACTGTTCGTTTGAAACTAGCGGATTGGCAACCTTGACAGGAACCAATGCATACACAGGTGGAACATACAGTTCTACTGCTGGATTGACAATCGACGGAACAACCGGTGAAATTGATCCATCGACAAGTACTCCTGGAAACTACACGGTAACTTACAGCACGGTCGCCAACGGAGGATGTCCTTCAGTGGATGCAACGTTCTCTATAGACATCATTGCAACACCTGTTATTGATCCACTTGGCCCTATTGTAAGCTGTGGACCGTACGCATTACCTGTAATTACTGGAACGGATTTAACTCCAAGTGCAGCGTACTATGATGATACGCAAGCCAACGGTGGTCAGCAAATCTCAGGGCCGATTTCAACTTCAGGTACCATCTATATGTTTGATGGAGCATCGGGATGTTCGGATGAAGAAGCGGTTGTGATCACGATCAATGATCTACCTACATTGACTTCAATCACAGGAGGAGATACTTATTGTGAAGGCGATGCCGTTAATCCGATTTTGGTTGCAGTAACAGGAACACCAGATTGGACTATAAACTACACAATTGATGGAACACCTCAATCTGTAACGGGAACGACATCACCTATCTCGCTTGGAAATGCGCCGGGTGTGTACTCATTAGTCGACGTGACAGATGCGAATTGTCCGAATACAATTTCTGGTCAAGAGACCATTGTTGTAAATCCATTGCCAAGTGCACCAATTGCTGGTGAAGATGGAACCTTCTGTTCTACTTTTGATCTGCCAGATATTACAGCATCAGGAGGAAACGGAACATTCACTTGGTACGAAGACGATTTGTTGACGGTTCAACTTGGAACGGGTAATACCTACGCACCAAACAATGATTTGGGAACAACACTTTACTACGTAACAGAAACGGAAAACGGATGTGAAGGTCCTGCTTCTTTCGTGACGATTACCATCGAATCGTGTGAGGTGATTATTCCAACGGCATTCACTCCTAACGATGATTTGGCGTACGACACGTGGGAAATTCCAAACTTGGATAATAGCTATCCAAACAACTCAGTTTATGTTTACAACCGTTGGGGGAATTTGATCTTCCAACACAATTCAGATAACGGTAACAACCCATATTCTCAGAATCAATGGGACGGAACCTACCAAGGACAATTACTGCCAGTTGCTTCTTACTATTTCATCATTGAATATGGTGATTCGGAAGGGACAACAGAGAATGGATCAGTATCTATCTTGTACAACTAATCATTGTAATTGTAAAACCGAAGAAGCGAGTTCAGCAATGGGCTCGCTTTTTTATTTTCAAAGCGCGCTTCACGATTTTTAAGACCTCTTTATGCGTCATAGAAAATAATTTCGTTTAATTCGTATTGCTTATAACGCTGCATGCATCTTGACGATCAATCCATTCTTGAAGCGATTTCTCGCAACACAGATCGTGGGTACCATCATTTGGTGGATGCCTACGCCGATCGTGTATTTAGTACGTGTTTGAATCTCACGCGAAATCAAGAAGATGCAGAGGATGTGACCCAGGAAGTATTCACAACGATTTATTTATCTCTGGATTCATTCGAAGGAAATTCGAAACTTTCCACTTGGATTTATTCCATCGCCACGAACAAATGCAAGGAGTTTCTTCGTAAAAAAACGCGTAAAAAACGATCGGGATATCATACAGAGTTGGAACGAGAAGATTCTCATTTCATTCCTTTGCAAATCATCGATTTTCAACATCCTGGGGTGGTACTAGAAGATAAAGAACGAGCGAAGGTGCTGTTCAGTGCTCTAGAGCAATTAGCTGAAAATCAATCCATCGCCTACACCTTACATAAAATAGAAGGACGCAGTTATCAAGAAGTTGCAGAAATGATGGAGGTTTCTGTTTCTTCCGTGGAGTCACTTTTATTCCGAGCAAAGAAGCGATTGCAACAGCTCTTGGAACATTATTATCAAGAAAATTTAAAATGACCGCAAGTTTCATTGAAAAATGACATCTAACTTTAATAACTATGACACCAAACGAACGCGAAATAGAGAGAACCATTAAAGCAGGAGATCGCATCTCGAACGTGCCGGCATCCGACGCTTTGATGGAACGTTTGAAAAACATTCCACAAACGGTTCGCGAAGGCTATGAGAGAGTACCAAAGAGAGTGGTATGGGCCGTCGCTGCCAGCATTGCACTTTTGATTGCATTGAATGTTCTTTCTGCAAGAGACTATGCTAAGAGTGAGAGTCAGCAGTCTTCGCAGGAAACAAACTCCTATTTCGACCACCTAAAGACATTGTAAATGAAATCGCTTAAATTTTACAAGATTCTAAGCGTCACACTCTTGATCCTGAATATTGTGACGCTGACTATCTTCTTTTTGCATAAGCCACCGGGGCCACCGAAGCCGGGAGAGGCTCGTTTAGCAAAAGAAATTGGGCTCACCGGCTCAAAAAAGAAAACCGTTGATGCATTGGAAATCCAGCATCACAAAGACAAGAAGGCACTGATTCGAAAAAACTTCAAGCTTCAAAAGCAGTTGTATAATTCCATCGGAAACGATGAAAAATCGGCGGAAATTCTTGCTCAAATTCACGAGAACAGATCAGAAACAGACCGAATGACATTTGAGTTTTTCAATGAAATTGCATCGCACTGCAATAAGGCGCAACGCAAGAAATTGGATGCTCTGATCGACAAAGGCTTGAGAAGAATTACAGGAAGTCCTGGCCCTCCGCCGAAACGATAATTCAATATGCGAAAATCTCATTACGCGAAACAAACATACAGTACAGTAAGAGTTATTAGATAAGTTCACGCGTATTAGCTCAATCCCGATTTCCGTTGGAGGTCGGGATTTTTATTAGGGCCAAAGTTGCCTTCCCTTAAGCCAAGGAAAATTAAACTACGTTAATCATGAATCGAACTATAAGCAGCCTTGCTGCCTTGGGTTTTCTATTGTTAGGAGCCGGACTTATTTCTACAAACTACGCTTCTCAAAAAATGTCAAATTCTGCAGCACCGGCTCGATCCAACGGTACAGCTGCAATGATCGCACAGGACAGAACTGGTGGGCCGCTGTCTAGCGGAACTTGTGGAAGTTGCCATTCTGGAGGGAACTACGGAACAACATTTACGATTGAAGTGAAGGACGCTGGAAACAACGTAGTAACCAGCTATACTCCCAACGCAACTTATACAATCGAATATCCGGTGAATACCACTTCGGGAACACCTGGAGGGTATGGAATGTAAGCCGTTCTGCTGGATCAATTCAATAATAATGAAGGCGTCTACGGAACAATAAACAGTGACAACTCGCAAATCTCTACCATTGGTGCCGTCGAATATTTCGAACAACAAGGACTTCAAGCCTCAGGTGTATTCTCCGTAGATTGGACGGCTCCAACCGCAGGCGTTGGTGACATCTCTATTTATGGAGTAGGTGTAGCAATGAATGGAAATGGCAACACTTCCGGAGACCAAGCATCTAGCGCGGTATCAATTGTACTTGCCGAGGACATCCCAACCTCCATCGATTTTCCCGGGAATCCGTATTGCGCTAATGAACCGGATCCAACAGCGGTTGTTACTGGTCAACAAGGAGGCGTTTTCGTCTCGTCGCCATCTGGATTAGATATCGGCACCGTATCGGGTCAAATTAACATGGCCGCATCAACTCCAGGAAAATACACGGTGACTTACACTTCAGCAACGGAATCGGCGACTTTTGATGTGACAATCAATCCAACCTATAACACTACGGATGCTGCTACCATTTGCTCCAACGAGACTTTACAGTTTGGAAGTCAAACATTGACGGCTGCAAACGCTGGTGTAAATACAGAAGTGTTTCAATCGGTTGCAGGTTGTGACTCGACAGTAACCCTCACGCTAACCGTGCTCCCGGCTGCTACAACGCAGATTTCGGAAACCATATGTGATGGCGAAACTTTTGATTTCAATGGTCAGATTTTGGATGCTTCTGACGCAGGATTGAACACAGCCACCTTGTCTAGCATTAATGGCTCGGTGGTTGAGTTGACTTTGAATGTCACCACAATTGACCTTACAATCATTCCTACGTTGTTCCAGCTTTCGGTTTCACAACAAACGAACGCTACCTACCAATGGCTAGATTGTGAGAATAATTATGCTATAGTCCCAAATGAGACCAGTAATGAATTGATTGTAAGCGACGTGGGAACATGGGCAGCCGAAATAACGATTGCTGGATGCGCAGATACTACGGATTGTGAAGTGCCAATATACATGGGAATCGATGAAAATTCGAGTTCATTACTTCGTGTATATCCGAGTCCGGCAAGAAGCGAACTCCAAGTTCAAAACCTTTCGGAACTGACCGATGTTGATCTTATGCAAATCGTGAATCTCAGCGGTCAATTGGTATGGTCAAGTGAAGAAATGATTGAGAAAGTAAATGTTCGAGACTTACCTGCCGGGACGTACTTCTTGAAAGTTCGACATGCCAAAGGTGAGGAGGTTGTGAAGTTTATGAAACGATAATAATTGAAAAGGGCACTTCGAGAACCTCAGTGTCCTTTTCTTTACTCCACCCGTTTCAAATCCAAATCGTGGAAATCGAAGCTGAAGTCGATGTTGGGTGAAATTCCTTTCATTTGAATGGCCGTTGCCTTTCCGTTTTCATCCAGTGTGAATGAGGCAAAAGCATCACAGTTCATTTCTCGGTATTCCCATTTAATGGCAAATGTATTAGCTTGATAGAAGAACATTTCCCCGGTCAAACGCGGTGATCTTTGAGAGGTAAACCACAATTTTCCATCTCTGTTTTCGATCACGACATCACCGAACCATCCGTCATTGTAGGCTCCCGTAAAGTCGTCAAAATCTAAATGAACGGTTTTGGCATTTTCGCACGTTTCCCAAACAGCATCTACGAATTCATTGGCTTCGTCTGTTGAACGCGTTAAGTATCCCTTGATACGTCCCATCCAGTCCATATCATCGGCTTCCAGATATGCATCCATAATTTCATTCATCACCGAGATAAACGCATATCCACCAGGTGATGTATTCGTCAGAACAACGATCCCAACGTTCAATTCAGGAATCAAAACTGTGTGCGAGAGCATACCTGGCATTCCTCCCGTATGACTTACGATGGAGTAACCGTTTTTATCTTCCAAATCCCATCCCAATCCGTAAGCTTTGTAATGTGTATTGTATGGTCCCTGCCCTTTTGCGGACGACCTAATTATGGTTTGCATCTGCCACATTTTGGCGTGCGTTTGTGGTTGCAACAAGGTGTCTTTTTGGTACACACCTCCGTTCAACTGCGTGAGCATCCAATGGGATAAATCTTCTACACTCGCGTAAATTCCTCCTGCCGCGCCGAACACCTTATTTGGATCCATATATTCGTTGATTTGCTCCAATTTTCCATTCTCTGTTGAATGCGGCTTTGCAGTGTTTTTATTCGTCTTCAAATTCTCAAGATATGTCGCCGATCGATCCATCCCGATAACCTGCATAATCTCTTCTTCCACGAATTGATCCCAAGGTTTTCCGCTGACACGGTGAATCACTTCTCCTGCAACGATGTACAAAAGGTTATCGTAATCGTATTTCGTTCTAAACTCTGATACAGGTTCTTGATGCTGAAAACTCGTGAGAATATCATCTACAGTAAAATCAGAACCGTCAGGAATGAACATCAAATCTCCTGCACCCAATCCCAATCCACTTCGATGTGTGACCAAATCCACGATAGTGAAATGAGCTGTAATATATGGATCGTACATTCGAAACTCTGGGATAATATCCACCACTTTATCGTTCCAATTCAATTTGCCTTGGTCAACCAACATTCCCAAAGATGCTGTCGTAAAAGCCTTACTGTTGGAGGCGATACTAAACAAGGTGTTTTCATCCACCTTCGCTCCTGTTTCCAATGATGCGATTCCGTAACCTTTCGAGTGAATCACTTCTCCGTCCTGAACTACGGCTACTGCAACGCCAGCTTGCTCTACGGATGTTAGTGATGCATTTACGACGCTATCGATATACTTCGATGTAACTTGCCCAAAAGCACTTGATAAACAAAGTGTTAGAAGAAACGCTGCAAATATTTTCATGGATTCTGATTTTGCACGAAAGTACGAATCAAATTGAACGTTACCATTTTATAGTTGTACATTATATCATCAAACAACGCGTTACGCTATGAAGAAAAAATACCAAATCTCAATCCCCGATCCATGTCAAGAGGACTGGAACGCAATGCAACCGACAGGCCTTGGACGTCATTGTACGAGTTGCGAACGCAACATTCAGGATTATAGCCAGATGAGCGACAACCAGCTCATCAAGTTACTGATGACGGAAAGCATGCACTGCGGAAATTTTGCAGCTACCCAATTGGATCGCGATTTGGTAATGGATCGTAGAAACTTACTTCCAACGATCAACATTCGAGCGGTAGCCATGGGATTTGGACTATTGATGACGACTACATCATTCGCAGCACAGAGCGCAGGACATTCGAGTTCTTTCGATTTAATTGAAATGGTAAAAGGATCGACGAACTTCCAGTATTTGGATCAAGAAACTGACGCAGATGAATTCTGTCATTTCATTGTGATGGATTCCGAAAGTAACTACGTTTCTGGCGCTAAATTGGAATTAATTGATGCTAAAGGTCATGTCGTAGATGCCATTACCACGGACGAAAACGGAATGGCGAGCTATAGTCGAATGATGATTAAGGAAATGCGTATTGCTGAAATTCGAGTGATTCCGAATTCCGGTGATTATGAGCGCATTACTCTTCCTTTCCTAGGCGCGGATCGCACGGATCATGAAGTAATTCAATTGAAAACAAAGCCTGTGAAACCGGAAAAATTCCACAAAGGCATTACAAAGGCGTACGTGGAGTTCGCGTGAAATTCTAAAGTCCTCCGGCTTCGGTCACCTTGTAATTGACTGTTCCTTCAAGTTTACTGGTATTAATGAAGATAAATGGCTGAGTCAACACAGTAATCGCAGCACCCTGAGGCGTTTTTAGCGTATAATGAACGAGATACGAATCTTCGCCATCTACTTTTGTGATGCTCTCGGCCTTTAACTCGTAACCTCCTGTGGAACGAACAGGTTGGAAGTATCCTATCAAGGTTTCTTTGTCAAAGTCGATTTCCATGGCATCCAACTCTTCCGTTGCGTAGTTGACTGAGTTCATCTTTTGTTTGATGTTGTATAGATCCAATTCGGAATTACAAACAATGATGGATTCTTCGATTCCTTCAGATCCTGCGCCCATTAGGCTATTGCTAACGATCGTTTCAAACGAGCCGGGATCCGTATTTTCTGTGGCATCCTTCACCGATTTACAAGAAATCAATGCGATTGTAAGGAGTGCGATGGCTAGAAATGTATGCTTCATAGTTCAAATTTAAAATGGTCTGGTGAATGTAAAGCAAGGAGCACGCCAAAGTTCATTTTTTGTACAGAATTTGTACATGAAATTGAATACCACTAGATTCAACTTTCGTGATCTTCGTATTAATATTCATTCTGGTTTCAGTTTTGATAAACGCTTCACAGTGCGTGCCACTAATCATTTGTTGAGAGCGTTATCAAGAGACAAAGACGTTGATCTAATGAAACTCCTAACCCTAACACTTCTATTGATTTTTGTAAAACCTGCCGTTGCTCAGCAACGCATTGGTGTCGATTTTAATACACGAATGATCAATGGCTACTTTACGGTGCAATACCACAAGGTCTTTAGATGGCCATTCATCTACTCTGTGGGTGTTTGTGGAGGATCATACGGACTCAGCGAACACTTCTCGGATTCGGCTCAAGTAGTCAACGGTTTCCACCATAATAGTTATCCAACTTTACCTGAACACCTATCCAATTCCGACGGCGACTTTCACTTACTAGGCGTCCGGACAAGAGGAGCAGGTATGGGAACATTCATTGGCATCGGGATCTTCAAGGAGTTCGCCAAATTGCATGGCTTCCGTTTCAACATAAATCATTATTTCCTTTGGAGTAGAACAAAAGTTCGCGGAACATATCGGGATTATAACCATGAGGATTGGGGTTGGGCTTCACAACATCGAACTCTTTGGCATCCTGTGGGTGCTGTGAGTCTGGAATTGTACCATACTATTCGAATCAATGGTCGTTATACTTTCTACTGGGGCGGTAAATTTCCCTATTTCTACTCTATGGATAAAGCAAAATACAATCCTAGAATTCAAGGCGAATTATTCTACAAATTTCTCCCCGATATCTCCATTGGTTTTACACGCGCTATCGGAAAATGTGATTAAATCGTATCACCGAGATTCAAGGTTTATCCTTATTCCTTCGACAGCGCTCGCTGCAAAATTTAACCTCGTCCCAATTTCGCTCCCATTTCTTGCGCCATTTGAATGGCTTGGCACAGGTGGCACAAATTTTTTCTGGTAAATGGATTTTATGATGCGCCATTGCGTTTTCCGGGTTTAACGTGAACCGCGAGAATGCGTTTTTTTTCTTCTTGCACTTCTTTGTGCTTGCGATGTCCCCAGATTTTCGTGCGCGCCTTGCGTCCGCTTTCTTCCAGATTCACCAAGGGATGTGGATATTTCTCTCCTAACTTAAAATCGTACATTTCTTGTTCGAAAGGTGTCATCGTCCAAGGTTGATGTATGAATTCGTCTGGACATTCTTTCAATTCCGGCACCCATGTTCGTATAAATCTTCCATTGGGATCGTGATCTTTGGATTGCTTCACCGGATTGTAGATTCGAACCGTATTTACACCTGTCGTTCCTGCTTGCATTTGGAATTGCGTGAAATGGATTCCCGGTTCGTAATCCAAGAACAAACGGGCGATGTGATACACTCCATCGCGCCAATCTTGATCTAAATGATGGCAAAAGAAAGAAACCAACATAGAACGCATCCGAAAATTGATCCATCCTGTTTGATGCAGAGCTCGCATACACGCATCTACTAGCGGATAACCAGTCTTCCCCTCTTCCCAAGCTTTAATGAAACCGTCATTTTTTTCATGCTCCAACAACTCGTAGCCCTTATTGACACATTCGGTCTCATACGTGCATTCCACTTCAAACTTCTGAATAAAGTGACTGCGCCATTGGAGTCGCATTAGAAATGCGCGGTGCGCTCTTTTGTTGGATTCATAATTGGGATGAAAACGTACGTAATGAAAAATCTGACGAACGCTTAAATTCCCCCAGGCGATGTAAGGAGACAACCTCGAACTCGATTTTCGACTGTACTCCGGCTTGGAAATATGTCGCTGATAATTGCGTCCTCGGTCTGTGGCGAATGAGTGTAGATAATTCCATCCAGCCCTCTCACCGCCCGGTTGCATTTGTGGATCTTTCGCTGAGATCACAGCCAAAAAATCGGCAGGGAGCTCAAAACCAAGCATACTACAATCCGCTCCCTGCCAATCAAAATGGTTCTCTATGATCGGCTTTCCGATGTAATCAAACCAATGGTCTTCCCATCCCTTTCTGGACTTCAATGCCCGAACAATTCCGTCCTTTTCAATTTCTGTCCAAGTCGTATTATTTTCTTTGAGTATTCCCGTTACTTCTTTATCTATTTCCCATGTATGCTGAGGGCCAGATTCTTGATAGCTGAAGACTTCTCGAACGTCGTATTTTTCGCAAATTGCCCTGAAAATCGCTGCTGACTTACCGTAAAAAACATGGAGTCGATGACCAGTATGCTCTAAGCTTTGATTCATCTCATTTATGGATTGATATACGAATCGGTGATGCCTTGAGGCCATATCCGGATATGAGATGACGTCCTCATCGAAAATGTAGAGCAATAAAATGGGAAGGCCTACATCAGAAGCACGCTTCAAGGGTTCATGATCTTGGGTACGTAGATCGCGTTTGAACCAAACAATATTGATTGGTTCATGCAAACTCTGGCAATGTCTTTTTGAGTTCTTTCCAATAGCGGAAAAATGATTTTTCTAACGGTACTTCTGGCGCCAACCAATCTCGGCTTTCACGAATCCCAGAGAAATGAGACGAAAACGGATGTTCCTTGAAATAAATCGCATCGTTGACCAAAAGTCGTAGCGACTCAAAAGTGCCCGTGTAAATGTGAAGATCCGGAATCTCCTGAGATAGTTCTAACACAAAATCCATGGTATTGGTTCCCAAGGGATAACGCTCAAAATGTTCTGGTTCGAGGAGTAAAACACGGTTTGCAATCATCTCTGAATTCCAATTGGGATCTAGATTGTAATGAGTGTAAACTAAGGTTGGCAATTTGGCGTCCAGATTTGCATTTGTTTCAGGCAAATTCGTTTTTACATCCAATTTTGCCTCAGGTTTTAAGATATCCGGCACGGGCATACTCATGAGACTTTCGTAGGAATGATCCATAAACGTCCCTCGCTGATTGCTCTCAAAGAACTTATTGATGTTCTCTTGATTGGCGTAGTACTTTTTCGAGCTATTACTTCCTGCTACCCACTGCCAACTTAAGGCATTGCTTCCCCAATCGGCATCGAGAAGATGCGCATACATCCACCTCGCGCCTTCCTTCCAATACGATTGACCGATATTACAAACGATAGATGCGACGTACATCCGCATGTGATTGTGCATGTACCCTGTTTCGTACAATTCTTCAATGGATTGATCAACCGCTTCAATTCCCGTTTGGGCCTTGATAACCGTTTCTGGCATTTCGAAATGACTGATGTTGTCCTGCGGGCGTTTTACATCCTCATCAATATTTATTACTTGCCAAACGCGCTGCCAGTAATCTCGCCAGGCCAACTCTTGGACAAACTTTTCGAAGGGTCTTATATCGCCGAACCGTTCTACGAGAATTTCGTAAACGAACCGCGTACTTATGACACCTCGGGAAATATACGGTGACAACCTCGAAACCGCTCCCGACTTATAATTACGGGTCGCTTCGTATCGCTTAGGATCGAAGGTATGAACCAGCTGTACGATATCGTCGTAGTTTGTTACCAACGCTTTGAAATTTTGTTGTTTGAGATACTCCGTTGCCGCGAACACTTAAACCGGTTGATCTCCTTCGATCGTTTCTTTAAGTGTTTGCTACTAGTTCCGCTTTCAACACGCTTGCGCCAGAGGATGTAACTCGAACGTTTAAGGCGCGTACGCATGATCTTCTTGACGTCGTTTTCGCGCAAGCCGAATTGCATGAAAATCGCATCGAACGGTGTGCGATCCTCCCAAGCCATTTCAATTACCCGATCTATATCAAGCTCTTGCTTCATCCGCTTCGATTGCTTTGATTTTATCCAAAACTTTCTCTGCTTCTGCCATAATTCTGTCGGCTTCCGTACGATTGCTCGTGCTCATTCGTTTCGACTCCTCCAACAGCTTCATGTACTTCTCATTCAGCTTCTCTTTCTCTGATTTCTTCTTGAACAATCCTAACATAACTCTAAATATTTAAAGTGGAACGACCTCCGTCCACGTGAATCACTTGACCACTAATCCATGATGCTTCTTCCGAAAGTAAAAACGCAATCGTGCTGGCGATGTCCTCTGGTTCTCCAACACGACCTAGTGGGTGTGCTTTTCCGTGGGCTTCTTTCTTTTCTTCAGAATTCAATAAACGACCTGCTAATTGCGTATCGGTAAGGGAAGGCGCCACACAATTCACGCGTACATTTGGTGCTAATTCCGCTGCGAGTGCTTTGGTCATGCCTTCTACCGCACCTTTAGAAATCGCTACCTGCGTATGAAAAGCGAACCCGCGCTGCACAGCCACCGTTGACACGAAGACAACTGCTGGATCGGAAGCATTTTTTAATGCTTTGATGTTTGCCTGAACCGCTTTCAATCCACCGGTAACCTGAAGACGCACATCGTTTAAGATATCTTCTTCCGAAAATCGATGAAATGGCTTTAAATTGATGGATCCCGGGCAATAGACAATGCCGTCCAAGGTTTCAGGCAATGGCAAGTTCGATGTTGAATCCGTCAACGCATCGAAATGTGCGTATGTTACATTTTTTGCCGGCGCTGGTTCATTAGAAAAATACGTACCGATTACGTTTGAATGTTCTCCCAACTTCACTACTAGCGCTCGACCGATACCGCTTGAGGCACCAATTACGAGGTAGTTTTTCATCCCTTTGTTTTCCCTAAAAATACAATTTGTTTAACTTTTTAGCAAATACATTAAACATTTTTAAGAGGGATACTATTTCAACATTAGTCAAGGCGACCACAAAGGCACAAAGGGCACAAGGAGGAACTAGACTTGATAAGTGCACAAGATGATCACTTTGTGATCATCAAATAGCGCGTTTTAGAACATTTCCCACTCGCGGCTTTGAGCGCGGCGTCTTCGCATGCGAGAGTCATCGTCCAACGGAACTCCTTGGATGGATTGCATAATATCCTCGTTGACGGTCGCCCATTGGTAATAGCTATGTTCTGTGAATCCTTTCACGATCGGCGTACAATCAATTTGATGTACTTTGTTGTGGATCATTGCTGGACGCGCATTCCCGGTATGTCCTAAGCGATCTCCAAAATGTTTGGTGTACTCTGAGAAGTGCATGGCAACGTCACCATCGTTATAATAAATTGAAACGCGATTCCCCATTTCGTGCAAACGGCTGAGTGCACTTTTTTCCATGGCGTCATCGCGAACATCTGGTGCACATAAAAAGATCTGATCGAAAATACGCGGTAGCGTCCCTCCGGAGTATCCAAGCACTTTATAAGCCAATGCATTCTCCAAAACATAGTTCCCCATGGAGTGACACAACAAGTGGATCTTACTGTTACATACTTTTTCGGCTTCGTTGTCAGTGTGTCGCTTTAATGTTGATAGGAAGTCGCGCAATTTTAGAATTCCACGACCTACAGATTTTGCAGAATCACGTGCATCGGAACGATCTGATTTATAAGCAGCAAAGGGCATGTTACTTCCATTGGATGGCCAACTAAACAAAATCACCTTGACCTCTTTGCTACCGTTACCTCGCTTCGAATTCAGCATGAACTCTAAAGACATTGCCGATGCCACGGCATCTTCCCAATCGACGGCATAACCGTGCATGAAAAGAACGACATCGTTCCCGCCCATCATGTGATTTTTAATGTCACGGAAGAATTGCGTTGATGAATTGTTTTCAAAATCTACTTGCTTTTCCGTAGAGAAATCTTTGTATGCTTTAATGGTGCTATTGCGCTTCACCATTTTAGAAAGCTTGGCGGACATCTTCTCACCATCTCCTACTCTATTTCCCTTGAATTTCTTGCTCAAGAATTCGTTCACTACGCTTTCGTCGTATTCCACGGCAACTTGTCCGAATCGGAGGTTTTCGTGCCCATCAGAGCTGAATTTCTTTCCGTATCCTTTTGGATTCCAACGGTCTCTTCCTTCGTGTTTACGATTGGTTGCAAAGTAGATTTGTGTCTTTTTCATGTTTCGAGTGTTCGATGGAGTTAAATGTACGTTTTTTCGGTAATTGGATAGATAAAAGAATGAAAGGATTGGATTTATGTGAATCTCTGGGTAATGAAGGAATTGAACGTTGCTTTTTATCCCGAAGATCGGACATTCAAGAAATTGGCAAAATCGTTCTGCGAAAGCGATATTCCAGCTGATAAATTGGAGTTTGTGGTATTTCGAGATGGCTTTAGACGGAAAGGTGCGACCATCTTCAATTGTACATCTTGCAAATAAAAAACCCTGACGTATCCATCAGGGTTTCTTCAACTATAAAATACGTGCTGGCCCAACACCAGCTATGTCCTAATGATCCCTCTTAGGACATGGTAGAATTTGCTAATTGTTCAACAGCGCTTTTACTGTTGCAGCGATCGCTTTACCATCGGCCTTGCCCGCTAACTTTCCGGTCAACATGCCCATTACTTTCCCCATATCCTGAGGGCCAGTAGCGCCAGTTGCAGCGATAGCTGCAGCAGCTTCGGCTTTGATCTCTTCTTCGGACATCATTTCCGGCATATACGCTTCGATCACCTTTGCTTGGAACATTTCTTCTTCGGCCAAATCGGCGCGACCTTGCTCCATGTAAAGTGCGTGCGTATCCATGCGTTGCTTGTGCAATTTCATCACGATTTTCGCAGCAGCTTCTTCCGTCACTTCACCGCTTCCACCTGATGTCGCTTCCAACAACAATTTGGATTTGATATCACGTAAGGCAGCCAATTTTTCTTTTTCCTTCGCCAACATCGCTGCCTTGATGTCTGCGTTGATTTGGTCCATGAATGCCATTAGTCTACGTTATCGTGTAAGAATGAATTGTTGCTATTCAAGGATGAACCATCACCGTCTTCGTTCTTAGAAACGCTGAAACGACTCTTAGAAGACTCTTCACTTGGAACAGATTCGTCCAACTGCACGTTACGACGTACATATGCTGGTTCGTTCTCCAAATCTTGGATTCCGTCTGCTTTCTTTAATCGCTGTGTGTATTCTTGAATCTTAGACATACGCTCTTGAGATCGCTCTTGCTGCTCTTTTGGAGACAACACACGCTTCGAGTTCGCTGTATCTAAATCCATTTCTTCCATATCGTCTTCCAACGTATAGCGCTTCACTTCGCTTTCTTGTTCCTCTGCATCAGCCGTAGGAGTTACGTTCCAACCTAATTCCATTTGAGCAGGCTCTTCTTTTTCTTCAGCTTCTACGGAAGTTTCTTTTGCTTCGTATGACGGTGTTGGTTCCTCCACTTTTGTTGCTTCAGGCTCAACGGTCTTCAAGAACGGCTCGTCCTGCTCCTCCGTCACTTCTTTGGCTCCTGCCCAAACATTTGCGTTTGTTTCTGTAGGAGATGACAACGGCTCGGTAACTTCTGCTTTCTTCTCGTCCTCCAACGTAGTTACATTACGCTTAGGCGCTTTTTCGAAACCAGTGATTGGTGAAGAAGCAAACCCTGTTGCGATAACAGTAACGTTCAACTTGTCTCCAAGATCTTCGTCTTTCGCGTGACCGAAGATTACATCCGCTGTAGATCCAGCAGCATCTTGAATGAAATCGGTGATTTCCGTGATCTCATCCATAGTTACTTCTTTCTCTCCGTATGTGATGTTCAACAATACGTATTCCGCACCGCTGATGTCATTATCATTCAATAGTGGAGACTCCAATGCGTGCTCAACCGCTTTCATTGCTCGGTTATCACCTTCAGCCGCTGCGCTCCCCATGATAGCTACACCGCTGTCGCGCATTACAGTGTTCACATCGTTGAAGTCAACGTTGATAGCACCTGTAACAGCAATTACCTCTGCGATTCCGCGTGCTGCAGTTGCCAAAATATCATCGGCCTGCTCGAATGCGTTGGTAATTGACAAGTTTCCTGTGATTTCGCGCAAACGCTCGTTGTTGATCACCAAAAGTGTATCCACATTTTCGCGCATTTCTTCCAAACCTTCTTCAGCTTGAATGCGACGCTTACGTCCTTCAAAATTGAAAGGTACCGTAACGATTCCAACCGTTAGAATACCCAATTCTTTGGCCACTTTGGCAATTACTGGGGCAGCACCTGTTCCGGTTCCACCTCCCATACCAGCGGTAACGAATACCATCTTCGCTCCAGCGCTTAGGTAATCGCGAATTTCTTCAATGTTTTCTACAGCTGCATTTTTCCCGATTTCAGGAAGGGATCCCGCTCCTCGTCCTTCAGTAAGTGATGGCCCGAGTTGAATTTTGTGCGGCACTGGAGAAATTTCCAATGCTTGTAGGTCAGTGTTGCAGACGATGAAATCTACTCCTTTGATACCTTGGTTGTACATGTGATTTACGGCATTTCCACCGCCACCACCGACTCCAATCACCTTGATGATTGAGGCTTTTTCGTCTTTAGGTAGATCAAAATCCATTATTAGTGTATTTTTTAGTTGTTGTTCAAATTTGTTTCCCCTTACGCTTCGAGAGCCTCAGCGGTCGGGAAGTTAGAATTACTCCTCGTCGACGAACCAGGTCTTACCACGCTGGATGATTGAATCGAAGAATGATCCTCTTGTTTTTTCGGAGTGCGTCTTCACATCTCCAGTGCTAGCTGCTTCTGGTTGACGTTTTGCAGATTTCTCCAAATCTTCAAAGCCTTTCAATACCAAACCGATTCCGGTTGCGTACATCGGGCTCTTAATTGCTTCGTTGTTTGTATTTGCCAAGTGTTCTGTTGGATATCCAATTCGTGTATCCATTCCAGTAACGTACTCGAACAATTGTGTAATGTGACGCAACTGTGATCCACCACCGGTAACCACAATTCCACCAATTAGTTTCTTCTCGTATCCAGAGTTACGAATTTCGTAATGCACCAAATCGATGATTTCTTCCATTCGTGCCTGAATGATGCTCGCCAAGTTGCGAAGCGTAATTTCCTTTGGAGAACGTCCACGCAATCCTGGAATCGCTACGACTTCGTTTTCCTGACTTTCACTTGCCAAGGCCGATCCGAATTTTTGCTTCAATTTCTCCGCCTGACGTTTCATGATTGTACATCCTTCCTTGATGTCTTCTGTGATCACGTTACCTCCGAATGGAATTACCGCTGTGTGACGAATGATTCCCTCGTGGAAAATGGCTACATCTGTAGTACCTCCACCGATATCTACCAATACCACTCCGGCTTCTTTTTCTTCCTCCGTTAGAACGGCATCAGCAGAAGCAATTGGTTCAAGAATAATGTCTTTCACTTTCAATCCAGAACGTTCTACACACTTGTGAATGTTCATGGATGCTCCAATGTTTCCCGTAATGATGTGGAAGTTTGCTTCCAAACGCACTCCAGACATTCCGATTGGATCTTTAATTCCCTGCTCACTATCGATGATGTATTCTTGCGGCAAAACGGTAATGATCTCCTCACCTGGAGGCATCGCCAATTTGTACATATCATCCACCAAGCAATCGATATCGATTTGTGAAATTTCGTTTTCAAGATTGGTACGCGTGTGGATTCCACGGTGCTGGATGCTTTTGATGTGCTGTCCGGCGATACCCACGTTCACGGTGTTGATCTTCAATTGACCTTCAATGCGAGACTCGGCTTCTTCCACCGCTCCGGCAATCGACTGTATCGTTTTATCGATATTGGATACCATACCGCGCATCACTCCAAGTGACTCGGCTTTACCCATCGACAAAATTTCGATTTTCCCGTGTTCGTTTTTGCGACCAACGAAGCATGCGATCTTCGTCGTTCCAATGTCCAATCCTACAATTACTTTACCCATCCGTTTCCTTTTTCTTGCAAACTATTTGGTCCTCATACTTGAGGCTGATTTCCTTATATGCGTCCCAGCCTTCGTAAGGCATGGCTTCTTCGTAAAATATTTTGAGTTTTTTGAATTTCTCAGCGACTTCTTTCTCAGTCAATGCGGAACCAAAAACTACTTTTTGATCCCCAACCAGTGGTATGAGTACAAAATCACCATTCGTTTCAAGATGAATTTGACCTATGAGAGAATGGAACAAGGGATCATCACAAACATAATTGGAAATACGATAGATATCATCCAACTTTCGAATACTTTTCAAGGAGTCGTTGTTAATAATCTCGGACAGATTTTCGCCCTCAAAACGGTCTGGAACATCGCCAGTTACGACCAAAATTCTAGCCGCGTGCAAATCCGAAATTTTCATTTTCACACCCTCGTCATCCAGATAGTACGTTTGCCCTTGTTCGTTGAAGATTCTCGCTATGGGTGTTCGTGTCGTCACTTCGATTCTCCATTCGCCCCCCAACTTGCGATACACACGTGCATCCTTGACCTGAGAAATCCTTTTCAGATATGCTTCAATTTTTCCAATCGGCAAATCTCCCGATCGCATGCCTTTTTTCCAAAATCGGTGGAAATCCAAGTCACTTAAAATCTCTTCCTCGGTAATGAAGTGCGCCTCTCCTTCCACGTGGACTTCAATTTCCGGTTTCTCCGTAGGAATATCATCCTGCGCTTGCTGCGTCAAAACTAGGAGCACCAGCACTAACAATCCAAATAGCGACCACAATGTTATTTTCACCCACTGTTTCATGACAAGGCGTTTTTCAGAGGTTCTACAATTCGGTCGATATCTCCAGCGCCGATAGTGAGGATGACATTGTCTTGTCGGTTCACTTCGAGAGCCTCAGTGACCTCCTCAACAATTGTCGATGCCGAAAATAAATTTCTATCAGCAGATGTGATTTTTTCCAAAAGCGCATCGCTTGTTATACCAGGAATAGGCTCTTCTCTGGCGGGATAGATCGGCATGAGAATCACTTCATCCAAGCGACTCAATTGCTCAGCGAAACCGTCGAAGAAATCACGGGTACGTGTGAATAAATGCGGTTGAAATATACCCGTGATTCTTTTTCCTGCATAGAGCAATTCGACGGAATCTATTAGTGCTTTTATTTCAGTAGGATGGTGCGCATAATCGTCGATGTACACCAAGTTCTCCTCTCGGATGTGATATTCAAATCGGCGTTTTACCCCTTTAAATGTTTTTAATCCTTTGCGAATTGTTGCTTCGTCCAATCCGACAAATTCAGCCAGTGCAATACAGGCAATCGCATTTTCAGCGTTGTGCACACCGGGCAATCCCAAGGCTACCGATTTCCAGTCTTTCGATGGCGTTCTGACATCTACCGTGAAGAAACCATCTTCCACCCGCGGATTCCACCCTGAGTAATCAGCTTGACGATTTAGCGCGTACGTTCGAACGTTTTGGTGCGACAAGTCGACATCGATATGTCGCACTAACAATCCACTTGACTGAATTTGGCTGGCGTATTCTTTAAATCCTTCTAGAAACGTATCGCTGTTTCCGTAGATGTCCAGATGGTCCGCATCGGTTGAAGTTATGATAGATGCCAATGGCGTCAAATGCAAAAAGGATCGATCAAATTCATCAGCTTCGACCACTGTCCAGTCGCTATCTCCCTGCACAAAATTCGATTGAAAATTCGAGCTTATTCCGCCGAGAAAAGCATTGCACTTTTCGTTAGACACATCCAGAAGATGCGCTAACATCGTACTGGTAGTTGTCTTTCCATGCGTCCCTGCAACAGCTAATCCTTTTGTATTCTGCGTAATCATCCCAAGGACTTCTGCGCGCTTTTTCACCACATACCCCGCGTGCTGAACATGGAGCAATTCCCCAAAATTCACAGGAATTGCAGGCGTATAGATGACTAATGTTTTTTCGGTATCTCGGAATGCTTGAGGAATGGAAGGTCCAAAATCTTCATAGTGAATCTCAATGCCTTCTTCTTCCAATTTTGCAGTTAATGTTGATGGCGTTTTGTCGTACCCTGCAACGGGCCATCCCAAGGAGTTAAAATAACGCGCCAAAGCAGACATACCGATTCCACCGACACCAATAAAATAGGCACGATCAAATTGTTCGATATGTTCTTTGGAGATCACTTACGAGCTACTTTTTCTAGTTCATCCACAATGCTTGCCGTCGCCTCTGGCTTGGCTAACGGAGCAATATTTTTCTTCAATTCTCCGCAACGATTTTCATCTTGCACCAAAGACAATGCTTCTGGAATCAATTTTTCTTTCGCTTCGACATCTTTCACCAAGATTGCAGCATCCTTGTTCACCAATGCCATGGCATTTTTAGTCTGATGATCTTCTGCTACGTTTGGCGACGGAACCAAAATGGAAGGTTTTTCTACGATGCACAATTCAGATACGGAACTTGCTCCGGCACGAGAAATCACGACATCCGCCATAGCGTATGCTAAGTCCATTCGAGTGATGAATTGAACCATTTTGACATTGCCAAGATGAAGTTCACCTTCTTCCTCTCCCCCTTCCCGCCTTCCGTCAGGCGCGGCGAGAGCCTCAGGGGTCGACAGTTGTTCTTTTAGTTTTTCGAAATAGAGTTTTCCGCATTGCCAAAGGACTTGCACATCGGATTTCTGAAGTGCTTTGAGGTGCTCCACTACACTTTCGTTAAGCGTTCTTGCACCCAAACTTCCACCGATGATCAAAATGGTTTTCTTATTCGGATCGAAGCCGTAGAAATCAAATCCTTCTGCTTCTTTCCCTTTGATATCAACCATGTTTTTGCGAGTCGGGTTTCCCGTCATTACAATGACTTCTTTCGGAAATACAGATTCCAAACCTTCGTAGGCGACGCAGATCACCTTGGCTTTTTTCGCGAGTAATTTATTCGTTTTCCCTGCGAATGCATTTTGTTCTTGCAATGCTGTTGGATACTTCATCATGGAAGCTGCCTTCAACGTTGGCCCGCTGGCATATCCACCAACTCCAACCACAATTTCAGGATTGAATTTCTTTACAATCCCTCGCGCCTTCATGACGCTTTTGATGATTTTAAATGGCAACAAGAAATTCGATAGAGCTAGCTTTCGTTTCAAACCGACGATTTCCAATCCTTCGATTTTATATCCTGCGGCCGGAACTTTTTCCATTTCCATTTTGCCCGTTGCTCCAACAAACAAAATCTCGGCATCAGGATTTCTACGTTTGATTTCGTCTGCAATGGCGATGGCCGGGAAAATATGTCCTCCTGTTCCTCCACCAGAAACTATAGCTCTTTTGATCATCTTATTCTGTTTCAATTACCTGATTATCGTCTTCGAGCAAA
Source organism: Fluviicola sp. XM-24bin1 (assembly GCA_003149635.1). Classification (GTDB taxonomy): domain Bacteria; phylum Bacteroidota; class Bacteroidia; order Flavobacteriales_D; family Crocinitomicaceae; genus UBA4466. The sequence goes on along the minus strand of QCWI01000001.1, from coordinate 417,602 downwards.
TCCTCGCTTTCTTCGTTTTCTTTCTGCTGACTGTATGCAATCGACTGCACCATACCCAGAGCCAAACAGGTCATAATCATCGCGGATCCTCCCATAGCCAACAAAGGCATGTTCTGACCTGTTACTGGGAACATTCCTGTACACACCAACATATTTACGGACGCCTGACTTAAAATGAGAATTCCGACGCCTAGACAGACGTAGGTCTCAAAGAGCTTTTTCGAACTCAATCCGATCCGCATGATTCGATAGAGCAAAATGAGATACAGCATGAGTAAAATCCCCGCTGCTATCGGCCCCATTTCCTCCACATAACTCGCGTAATAGAAATCCGCATATGCTTCCGGGAGGTATTCTTTCAGTTGTCCGTCTCCGACGCCTTGCCCTCCAAAAACACGCATTTCTGTTACATCGACACGGCCATTGTATATGGCATCCATCGAATTCTGGACTTGCGCGTTTTCTATAATATTTTCATCGTTGTTGGCGTGATTGAAAATTCGATTTTCCCAAGTTTCCAATCGTGGGAGAATCCTCAGATCAGGAGCGGCTTTTTGGATGAGTACGATAAATAGGAATAGCACGACTCCACCACCAATCAACCCAGCAACTTTCATGAACGGTACCTTCGCTATAAACATCAGTGTTAAACAAATCGCGAAGAGTATGGCTGCGGTGGAGAAATTGTCTTTTACAATGAGAGCGCAAATAACGATGATCGGTGTTACCAGCGGCAGGAATCCTTCCCGCCAATCATTCATCACCTCGTTTTTTTTAACCAGCAATCGCGAAACATAAACGATCAATGCGAGCTTGGCAAAATCAGAAGATTGAAAGGTAAGACCAACGAATGGGATGCGCACCCATCTACCTGCATCGTTGACTCGAACCCCAAAGAAAAAGGTGAACAAGAGCAACGCTATGGCGAGATAGAAACCAAACTTGGCTAGCTTGGAGAAATAGGCTGGATCGCGCCGATGCACCCAGAACATAACTCCCAAACCGATAAGTACATAAATGAAGTGTTTGAACAAGTATTTGAAAGGCGTCCCACCTTCGATTTTCACCAAAATAGGTACGAAGCTGTAGACACTCACCAAGGAAAAGGCAAGCAGCAACAAGGTGATAATCCAGATCACCCGGTCTCCTTTCAAACGCTTCAACAATTCACTCATCCGTGCTTATAAATGTATTCTTCGAGTAAATTCAATTCTTCTTGCACACCTTCACCTTCAGTTGTAAAAAGGAATACACGGCGGGCATCTTCAAATGATCGAACCAAATCCAAGGACGATTGCACATCGCCAATTCCAGCAACGTTATCAATCGTGTAGATTTCTTCTCCACTCAATTTTACACCTCCGAAGTCACTCACAACCACCGTTTCGATCGTATCCAACACCTCTGGATAGTAGCGAACAGCACATTTGATTTGACTTTGTTTCCCAACCCAAACAACAGGGAAAGGAAAGTTGGCAATAACAGTAGCAAGTGCGTCAAAATGCGGATTGGCCCAGGCGAAAACATCCATGCTTTTCCATTTACCCAAGGGCCGCATCGCTTCTAATGAGCGCGCTCGTTCCAGACCTTCTTTTCGTGCTCTGAGAAGGTCGGATTCAGTAGTATTCGTTGATAGCTTCTTCATCTTACAATGAGCGTACTGCTTTTTTGAATTCGTTTCCGCGCTCTTCGTAGTTCTCGAACAAATCGAAACTTGCACATGCGGGAGACAACAATACTGTTTCCTCTTTGCGCGCTAGACGGTATCCATACGCTACTGCTTCCATTGCAGAAGACGCTTCGTAAATTTCAGTTGTAATCGCTCCGAATGCAGCCTTGATTTTCTCGTTGTCTTTACCAAGACAGATGATTGCTTTTACTTTGTCTTGCACTAATTCGTATAATTCCGAGTAGTCGTTTCCTTTGTCTACTCCACCAACAATCCAAACGGTTGGTTTGTCCATACTTTCCAGTGCGAACCAAGTTGAGTTCACATTCGTTGCTTTGGAATCATTAATAAATTCGATTCCGTGTACTTTCGCTACGAACTCTAGTCTGTGTTCGACATTAACGAAATCGCTCAAGCTTTCGCGAACGGATTCTTTACGGATTTCCAAAATTCTAGACGCGATTCCTGACGCCAGGGAATTCTGTGCATTGTGCTTGCCTTTTAGGGCTAAATCATGAATTGACATAGTGAATTGATCGTTTATGTTTATTGTTATTTGTTGTTCGTTGTTTATGTAGCCACCTACTTCTTGCGGTTCAGTGAGTGAGAAAGGAGCAAATTGTGCCTTGAAGTCGCCTTTCGAAATGACTTCTGTGATGTTCGGATCATCGAAATTGTAGATGAACCAATCGGCTTCTGTTTGATTCTGCGTGATGCGAAACTTGGAAGCAATGTAGTTCTCCATTTTGTTATCGTAGCGATCCAAATGATCCGGCGTGATATTCATTAACAGCGCGATATCTGCCTTGAAATCGACCATACCATCCAATTGGAAAGAACTCAACTCCAACACGTAGTAATCGAAATCTTCTTCGGCCACTTGCTTCGCGAAGCTATCACCGACATTACCAGCCAAACCGACATTAAGACCGCCATTTTTTAGGATGTGATGCAACAACATGGTTGTCGTTGTCTTCCCATTACTCCCCGTGATGCAAATCGTTTTCGCTGTGTTGTAGTATCCCGCAAATTCGATTTCCGAGATCACTGGAATCCCGTTGGCGATTGCCTTCACAATCAAAGGAGCGGTGTCTGGAATTCCCGGAGATTTTACAATCAAATTAGAATTCAAAATGCGCTCTTCCGAGTGCTTTCCTTGCTCCCATTCAACCCCTAACTTGTCCAACTCTTTCGCAAATGGCAGTTTCACCTTTCCAAAATCTGAGACAAAGATCTCCCAGCCCTGCTTTTTTGCAAGGATCGCTGCTCCAACGCCGCTTTCGCCAGCGCCAAGAATGGCAATATGTCCGGGAGTCGGTTTCAATTTATCGTACTTTGAGTGTTACAATGGTGATTACTGCGAGTAGGATTGCGACAATCCAGAAGCGAGAAACAATTTTCGCCTCGTGCAATCCTTTTTTCTGGTAGTGATGATGAAGCGGGGCCATCCTGAAGATCCGCCTGCCTTCTCCGTATCGTTTTTTAGTGTATTTGAACCATCCAACCTGCATCATCACAGACAGATTTTCGATCAAGAACACTCCACAAAGGATTGGGATCAATAGTTCTTTTCGAATCGAAATCGCGAATACGGCAATGATTCCACCGAGTGCCAAACTTCCGGTATCCCCCATAAAAACTTGCGCCGGAAAGGAATTATACCAGAGGAATCCAATACAGGCACCCACGAAGGCGGAAATAAAGATTACCAATTCCTCAGCGTACGGTATGTACATCACATCCAGATAGTCGGCGAACTTCACGTTGGTGGAGACATAGGCCAAAATTGCCAACGCGATCCCGGCGATGGCCGAGGTTCCGGTGGCAAGCCCGTCCAGACCATCAGTCATATTAGCCCCGTTTGAAACGGCAATTACAATGAAAATTACCACTGGAATAAAAAGCAACCATCCGTAGGTTCCCGCCCAATCCCCGATCAACCAGTTGTAGTTAAACTCGTTGTCCTTCACAAAAGGAACGGTGGTTGTCATGTCTTTGGTGCGTACCCATTTGGCATTGTCTTCTGGCTCCAAATCTTCGTGCATATCCGTTACCAAAGCTTCGTTCTGAGAAAGCTTGTGGTAGGAATCTACTTTTTTGTGCACCTGAACGTCAGGATGGAAATACAAGATGCACCCAACGATCAATCCTACACCGACTTGCCCCACAACTTTGAATCGTCCGGCGAGACCTTCTTTATTCTTTTTGAAGACCTTGATGTAATCGTCGATAAATCCGATCGCTCCCAACCAAACTGTTGCAAGCAACATGGTAATGACATAGATGTTGTGCAGTTTCGCGAAGAGTAAGGTTGGAATTAGAATCGCCGCTAGGATGATCAATCCACCCATGGTTGGCGTTCCTTGTTTTGCCAACTGACCTTCCAATCCGAGATCGCGCACCGTTTCGCCGATTTGTTGCTTTTGCAACATCCCGATAAGGCGCTTTCCGAATACCATGGACACGATTAACGAAGTAATCAATGCCATTGCCGCTCGGAACGAAATGTACTCGAACAATCCCGCTCCCGGGAAGTTAAAATCTTGCAGATAGTCAAATAAATAGGTCAGCATTATTTATGAAGTTTTGTAAGTAGTTCGTTTACTGTGGCGAGGTCATCGAAATCGTGACGTATGCCGTTTATTTCTTGATATTTCTCATGGCCTTTACCCGCAATCAGGATGATATCCCCGGTTTCCGACATTGATACCGCCGTTTTGATTGCTTGCCCACGATTGGTGATCGACAATGTTTTGCGGAAGTTGGCCGCATCCACACCCTCCATCATGTCTTCAATGATCGCATCTGGATCTTCCGAACGCGGATTGTCTGAAGTCAAAATCACTTTGTCAGAGAATTTGCATGCGATTTCCGCCATGATCGGTCGTTTTGCTTTATCGCGATCTCCCCCGCAACCCACAACAGTGATCACCTGTTCGTTTTTGGTTCGGATATTCTCAATTGTCTTGAGCACATTTTCCAGTGCGTCTGGCGTGTGTGCGTAATCGACAATTGCTACAACTCCATCGTTGCTTCGTGTATATTCGAATCGACCGTCAACCGAACCTAGTTCGCTCAAAGCCGTCAAGACTTCCGTTTCATCATCGCCCAATTCTTGAGAAATTCCGAAAACTGTCAACAGGTTGTAAGCATTGAAATCTCCAATCAATCGCGTCCACAATTCGGTTCCGTTGATCGTCATCACCAATCCGGAAAATTGATTTTCTAATACTTTACCGTGGTAATCCGCAATGGTTTTCAAAGCGAAACTCCGCTTCTTTGCTACCGTATTTTGAAGCATCACCATCCCGTTCTTATCATCAAGATTCGTTAAAGCAAATGCCTCCTTGGACAAACCGTCGAAGAATGCTTTTTTCACGCTGATGTACTCCTTGAAAGTCTTATGATAATCCAAGTGATCGTGAGTGATATTCGTAAACGCTGCTCCAGTGAAATTCAACCCAAGAATTCGATTCTGGTGAATGGCATGCGAACTCACCTCCATAAAGCAGTGTGAAACTCCTTCATCAACCATTTCATTCAACAAAGCATTCAACGAAATTGGATCTGGCGTTGTATGCGTACTTGGAATATCCCGTGATCCAATCTTGTTTACCACGGTTGAGATAAGTCCGCATTCGTACCCCAATTTTCGATACAAATTGAACAGCAAAGTTGTTGTGGTGGTCTTTCCGTTTGTCCCGGTAATTCCAACCAATTTCAATTTTGAGGAAGGATCATCGTAAAAGTTCTTCGCAACAATTGGCAATGCTTCGGATGTGTCATCTACCACCACCAACTGCACTGATTCAGGAACATCCATCATCTTCTCAGCTACGATTACGGACACTCCTTTCTCAATCACTTGAGGAATGAAATCATGTCCATCACGAACCGTTCCGACCATCGCAAAAAAGACCGAAGTTTCCGTCACATTGCGCGAGTCAAAAGTCAAGTGATCGACCTCTAACGAAGTCGTTCCCTTCACCTCTTTGATGTGAACACCGTACAATATGTCTTTCAATTCTTGCATTACTTTAATGTGATTTTCATTCGTCTTCCACGCTCCGATGGACTTCCCGCTTGAAGCGATTGCGATTTCACAACTCCGTACCCTTCAACCATTGCTTTCATTCCGGCACGTTCGATGAGATACACCGCATCTCTAGCCGTCATTCCGACAACATTCGGCACCGTATTCTCGCCCGCATAGCGTCGTTCCATCACCACTTTTGGCTCTCTGGATCGCGTAAACACCCAATCGGATTCTTCGGCTTGCACATATGGAACCCCCAGCATTCGGTAGGATTGCGCGAGATCGCGAGCGTAACCATCCTTTGAAATCGGAAGTGCTTTTTTCTTCGGACGACCAATATTTACCGGCTTATGATATTTGAGAGCCGATGCATACACCTTGTTAGCGATGGCATTAAACACCGACCCGGATACCACTGCACCATAAATGCTTTGAGATGGCGCCGACACGACAACGATACACGAGTAAATCGGATCTTCAGCGGGGAAATACCCCACGAAAGACGCCTGATACTTTTTGTCATCGACAATGGTTGTTTTATCATCAAGGATTCGTGCTGTTCCGGTCTTACCAGCAATTGAGAAATTCGCCGAGTTAATAGATTCACCAGTTCCTCGCAGCATTACCCCTTTCAAACATTTCTGTAAATCTTTCAAGGTTCTTTTCGAACACACTTGATCGATGATCACTTCCGGCTTGAAGGTTTTTACCCTTTCGTTTCCGCGATTGATCTCTTTAATAAACTGCGGACGCATAAACTTCCCGTTGTTTGCAACCGCATTGTAGAATGCTAAAGTCTGCAACGGCGTTTGCTGCACCTCGTACCCAATTGCCATGGAAGGAAGTGATAACCCCGACCAACCTGCATCACCTGGTTCGTACAATGTCGGTTTCTTCTCCCCTTCGATGGAGATATCCAACTTACTCGCCAAACCGAAGCTCTTCAATCGACGAATGAACTGCGACGGATTGTTCCTGTAGGCCTTATTGATGATCTCTGTGAAAACATTCGACGATTTTTCAAAAGCACGCTGAATGGAAATCTCACCGTATCCGTACGGATTGGAATCTTTAAAAGTCTTATCATAGAAGGTGTAATATCCTTTTGCATTCACCTGATCTGAAAGTCGCACCTTCTTATCCTCCAACAACGCCATTAAGGATGCCAACTTGAAAGTGGATCCCGGAACTTCTTTCGTTCCGATCGCCTGGTTGTAATGCTTCTCGCTGTAGCCACCGTCTGAATCGCGATGCAAGTTCACCATCGCTTTCACGTATCCCGTTTTGACATCCATTACAATCACACAACCCTTCTCGGCTTGCTGTGATTCCAACTGATTCATCAATTCCGTGTGCGCGACATCTTGAATTGTCATGTCGAAGGTGGTTACGATGTCTGCACCATCTACCGGCTCCTTCGTTACCAACCCGATTTTCTTCCAACCTGTAGCTAATTTTCGCTCCACTTCCTCTCCTGGCTCTCCCGTCAAATACCCATTGCATGACAATTCCAATCCGTATTTTGGAATTCCATCTTGATCCAGTTTTCCAAGCGTTCGAGCCAGCAATTCTCCGTGCGGTAATTTGCGCTCAATATTCTCTACGTTATCGATGATCCCACCCTTGAATCGACCCAAATTGAAGATCGGTAACTCGCGAATTTTCTTTCGTTCTTCGTTCGTCACCTTCTTTCGAATCGACAAATACTTCGACTCACGAGCGCGTGCCTCACGAATCATTCGTTGGTATTCGCTTGCAGTTTTATCTGGATATAATTTGTTCAGTCCAATGCATAGATCATTCAATTCAGAAGCAAAAACTTCCTGCGACACCACGGTCGGATCCATGTAGATATCGAAATAAGAAACGGAAGTCACCAAAGGCGTACCGTTAACATCAAGGATTTGCCCACGACGCGCTTCTTTCTGCACCGTTTTGGTAGCAAGACGCTCCTCACCATCCCCTTCAGTCAACTGATCAGAACGACCGTCTTGCAACTGAATATTGATGGTCTGGAAAAGCACGACAAGCAAGAGCACCACGAAACCGAAGTACACGATATACGCTCTTAGGAATATGTCCTTTTTCTCACTCATTAATCCTCTTTCTTCTTCTTGATGCGAATCACTTTTGTTGGATTCACCGTTTCTTTCAATCCTTGCAACTCCAATTGCTCCACCAATCGGATTCGTCTTGTTTCTTCTTCCAGGCGCGCTTTCGATTCGAAGTAATCGGAGGTCACCTCATCCAATTCGCCTTGTGTTGTATTCACGTCTCGCGTCAACTCTTTTCCATAGTATCCTTTCGCCACAACGAGCAGCATTAGAAAAATGATGAAGAAGATGAAGCCCAGATTTTTAGTCATAAATTCCTTCGTAAGGAACTCCCCGTTTAGAATCTGTACAAAAGCGTTGGGCCCGATTCGCTTTGCAGCTTTTCCACCTTTGCCTTTTGCCGCTTTCTTTCTTTTCTTGGCCGTAGCCTTTTTTTCCTTTGCTTTTTGCGCCGCCTCCTGCTTTTCCAGCTGCGCACGGTCTAAAAATTCATTATCCATTGCGTTCAGCTATTCTTAATTTGGCACTCCGTGCACGACTATTTCTTTCTATCTCCTCTTCGCTTGCCGTAATCGGGTGGCGTACTATTTCTGTAAATGGCTTGATGACGTTCCCAAAGAAATCCTTGGTAATTTCTCCAGTAAGCGAACCGCGTTTCATAAAGTTTTTCACCATACGATCTTCCAAAGAGTGGTATGACATCACCACCAAACGCCCTTCTGGCGCCAACACCTCTTCCGTTGCCTTTAAAAAGGACTCCAGCACTCCCATTTCATCGTTCACTTCGATGCGAATCGCTTGGAATACTTGGGCGTTGTATTTGTTTTCTTTGAACTTCGGAGCGCACGAAGCACCAATTTCAGCTAACCTTCCTGTGGTGTTTATGGGAGCAACATTTCGTTCTTTCAAGATGGCACGAACGAGCTTCGCGGTATTTTGAATCTCTCCGTAGGATCGGAACACGCGAAAGAGATCATCTTCTTCGTAATTGTTCACCACTTTCTTCGCAGTCAAATCTCCGTTTTGATTCATGCGCATATCCAATTCCGCGTCTTCACGAATTGAGAACCCACGAGAACCTTCATCAAATTGATGAGACGAAACGCCGAGATCAGCAAGAATTCCATCCACTTGTTTGATCCCCAACATTCGAAGATGATTCTGGATGTAGGCAAAATTCGCCGCAACGAAGTGGAAATTGGAAGCCTCCCAAGCGTTTTTCCACGCATCAGGATCCTGATCGAATACAATCAACTTTCCATTTTCATTGAGACGCTCGAAGATTTCACGAGAATGACCGCCACCTCCAAAAGTGACATCCACGTACACTCCATCCGGACGAATTTGCAACCCCTCCAAACACTCCTGAAGCATAACCGGTATGTGATAATTGTTATTCGTCATGATCAAGGTCTCCCATTACTTCATCCGCCAAATCAGCAAAATCCGCCATGGAGCCTTCAATCATTTCGAAGTACTTGGTCTTATCCCAGATTTCAATGCGATCGTGATATGCGATCAACATCACCGCTTGCTTCAATCCCACTCGATCCATGTGTGCAACAGGAATCAATGCTCGGCCTGCCTTGTCCAGCGAAACCAGTTTTGCCCCTTGATGGAAGAGTCGGTAAAACATTCGGTTTTTTGGTTTGAAGAGATTCATTTTCCCAAGCTTTTCGCTCAGCTTCTCCCATTCGTGTAGTGGGAACAGTGTCAAACAATCCTCGAAACCTTTGTTCAACATGAAATCGCGTTGAGCCGCAGGAGGAAGCTGCTTCCGTAATCCGGAAGGAAACATGAAACGCCCTTTTGCGTCCAATTTTACTTCATATTCTCCTACTAGTCCTGCCATGACGGTTTATAGTGAGGTAAAAATAATCGATTTTTACCACTTTTTACCACCAAATTCCATATTGTTGATAAAGTATAAACGAAAGCAAACAGAAAAGGTTGCATTAACAATTTCATAAAGCCCATTTTTAAAGGATTTAGCACACCAAAACTAGAAGTGGTAGAAAGTGGTAACTTTAAATCAACGTGTTGATAACTTTGTGGTTATGAACAGGCAATGAGGCAGTGTGAGTGGGAGGTTGGAGTGCGAGACTGGAGAGTAAGGAATTAAAAGTGGGAGAAACGATGAGTAAGTGGCAAACATTCCGACTAATGCCTTCCTATTGTTTTCGGTACTTTTGCACCGTGAATACTTCGTTAAGCAATTGGATTCTTCTTATAGTTCTTTCCTCTATCTGGGGCAGTAGCTTCATCCTGATGAAACTAGGCATGGAAACTACTTCTGGTGAGACAATATTCACACATACGCAAGTTGCCGCTTTACGCATGAGTATTGCCGCATTGTTCCTACTCCCTTTTACGATAAAAGCCTTCAAGAAACTCACATGGAATAACATTTGGAAGCTCTCCATTGTAGGATCACTAGGGAATTTTCTTCCTGCATTTTTATTCACGTTTGCGGAAACAGGAATCTCAACCGGATACACGGGAATGTTAAACAGTTGCACCCCCATTTTCGCCTTAATTATTGGATTTCTTGTATTTCAAAATCGCTTGAATGGATTTCAAATCCTAGGGGTAATTATTGGGACTTTGGGAATTGTTGGACTCACACTTTCAGGGCAAAACGTTTCGCTTGATGGCAGTTGGATCCACGTGGGAGCAGTGGTTCTTGCCACACTCGGATACGCCATTAGTTTGAATACAATCAAATACACCCTGCAGCACCTAAAAAGCACAGAGATCACGGCGCTATCGTTCTTCATTATTTTGCTCCCAGGAATTCCGGCAGTGATTTTATCTGGAGCGTTCGATACAATCTACACCAACCCTCACGCTTGGACGGGTCTTGGATTTATCACTATTCTAAGTGTTATAGGAACCGCGTTTGCTGTAATCCTTTTCAATCGATTGATTTCGAACTCGTCCATTTTATTCGCAAGTAGTGTGACGTATTTAATTCCCGTAGTTGCATTGCTCATCGGAATTGGATTCAATGAAGAAATCAACGTTTACCAGATTGGATCAATGCTCGTGATTTTGAGCGGTGTATTCGTGGCGAATGTGATTGGAAGGAAGCGCAAACAAAAAAGGTGATCCAGTTGGACCACCTAATTTCTTTTTTTGGCTACTGAATTACTCTCCAAAAACCAAGCGACCGAATTGTTCTTTTTTACCTCGAATCGCATAGAACAACATTTCGTTGGTTCTATAATCCACGTTAAATAATTTCGGAACCACTATAGCCCCAAGCTCTTCTCGATCGAAATACATTTCACGACTTACCTCACCCGTTTCAAGGTCGATCTCACAAATCGCCACTGTATTTTTCTTTTTTGAAAGTCGTGAAGAACGCACTGACTTCCCAGGTTCCAATTCAAACTCGCCCGAGACTTCGTTATAATTATCTGAGTTGTCATTAAAGAACAACACCAACTTCTCGCCATCTACGTAGCGTGCATAAGAACTGAAGTACCCACCATCGTTTGTTGACACTTGGTATTTATCCACTTTTGCCAACCACTCAAAACCACCATCAGAGCCTACTTTGTACACCACCACATCATTGTAATAATAGTAGTACGTAGTTGTCGTTGTTCCCGTCTGTGCGTTATAATTCGTCACAACACGTACGTAGTATTGCTCCATAGTCCCGACAATTGACCCATCCTCCATAGGATGCACCTCACGCATAATGTAACTATAAAGCGTTGGTTCTTTCGCCTTGCCTTTCTTCTCTTTCTTTTCCTGCTTTTTCTTTTGACGATCACTCCAATCAGACATAATAAAGTCTTCCCCAAATTCTTCAAATCCTTCGTTCAGAATGGATTGCTTTTTAAAATCTGCTTTTAGATAGAACAACCCTTTTACTCCACTCGCTTCTTTATCACCATAAATTCCCGTAATCACGAAAATTCGTTCGTTATCCGAATTGAAAGACATTGCCTCCACGCGCTTTCCATCCAAATCGATTTCCATCTCTTCAATATCTCCTTCTTTCAAGTGGTAAATGTGCACTGAGACGTAATCGGCGAAATTGCGGAACAGTTTCTTTTCTTCCGACTCCTTGTACTCCGTAATTGTCACGAACAAATCTCCAAAATCAGACAAGTAAAATCCATCAATTGTAGAGAACTGTTCTTCAAACGGCACTTCGTATTCTCCTTCGTTCAAGAGTTCTAAATCAGCATCAAACACCTTGAATCCATAGGTAGCTTGCTCTTCTCTTTTTCCCGGAATCGTCCAAACCACAGCGAAGTAATCTCGGCTTTCCGATTGATACAGATTGAACGTCCCTTGGAAACGGCGTCTTTTACTTTCAAGGATATAAGAACCTAATTCTTCTGCCTCTGAAGTTGGCTCTATATTTTGGCCGTACTCCTGCATGAAGAATTTATTTTCACCTTCTTGTCGATCTGAGAGAAATACAACAAACTTATCCCCAACCATTGTCGCAGCTTCGAAATTTGCTGGGCTATCGTTTGCACGAAGTTCTAATTTGCCTTTAGTGATTAGCTCAAGATTTTTGTGATAGGATCCTTCCAGTCTCCCGAAAAGCGCTCCACCGCTGCGGCGCAATGCATAAAAATTCTCTCCTTGATCCGGGATCACATCAATCAATCGCCCGGTGCTTTTCTCTAGGTCTCCCCATTCAACTTTTCCCTGTGCACTTGCCAATCCTGCCGTAAACACAAAGACCAAAACCATTAAAAGTGTAGATGATTTCATAGTCTCTCAATATTCTCGTGATATCTAAGCGAAAATAACACAAACAAAAGAAATGCCTAAGTCTTCCGGCCCGTATTTCCAGCTGTTTGAAACCGCCCGATTTTTATTCTTTAATTTTGCACTCCAAAGAATGCTGCATGTTATTCTCCTCCGGAGCTGAATTTTTCCTCATCCTATTTTTCCTTCTGTTTCAGTGGGCAACGAGGAAATATCTGCCACTTGCAGCCCAGCGATTGGTTCTTTTTATTGGAAACATTATCATCCTTTCTACCATTATATCGCTGGCAACCATCGGAATCCACGTCTTTATCTCGCTTTTGGTTTTTGGAGCACTTGCCGTTCTAGCCAGAAACAGAAACAAGCGCGGAACCGTATTGGCCACGATTTCTATATTGGTTCTAATTGTGCTTTTCTGTCTGAGGAATTACCCAAAAGCTTTTGGATTTGAATCTTTTCAATTGGGCAATTCACCCGAACTATTAATCGAACGATTGGGGATTAGTTACATCCTCTTCCGAAATATTCAGTCGATTGTAGACGCATTAAAAGGACGATTGACGGCAAAAAATCCTATTGATTACATCAACTTCATTCTGTTCTTCCCCAATTTTCTTGCAGGGCCCATTGACAAGTTCTCCAATTTTCAAAGGCACTTCACACGACCGGAAGGCAGATTGAAAAACGCATTGTTTTGGCCAGGAGTCGGAAGAATCGTAATCGGCTTTTTGAAGAAATATGCAATCATTCCATTGTTCAGCATGTATGCTTTGAGCTACGAACCCTTCTTGGAGTTCATGTCGCCGCAAGTTGCCATTTTACTCAGTGCGGTCTGTTATTCAGCTTACATCTTCCTTGATTTTTCCGGTTATTCGGATATCGCCATTGGCACTGGATACATCATGGGAATTAAAACACCGGAAAACTTCGACAGCCCATATCTAACAACTAATATTGCTGCTTTTTGGCGCAAGTGGCACATGACATTTTCGGAGTTTTTGCGCGATCTCATCTTCAAACCGATTGTGCAGCTCATCAACAAAACAGGACTCAAACCCTATCGAAATGCCGTTTCTATAATTGGATATTTCTTAACGTTCTTCATTTGTGGGATTTGGCACGGCGACACGGTCAACTTTGTTTATTGGGGATTGTGGCACGCCCTCGGATTGGCGATTTTTAAAATCTGGAGCTCGACCGGATCATTTAAGCGCCTGCATGGAAATGGCAGCACAACAAAACAACTATTGGTCACATTATCTGGAATCACACTCACTTTTGCCTTCGTAACGATTGGCTGGCTATTCTTCCATTATAAAGGAGAGGATTTGACGCTAGTTTTTGAGACATTGTTTGGAATGAAATGAAAATAGAGAAGTACATATCGAAGTTTTATCGTTTCTCAACTTTGAAGGAAGTGGGTAAAACAGGCATGCTTGCGATTATCTTGGTTGTTTTAGCCGGGCTGTACGCTTTTATATTCCTTCCATCCTCTTCAGAAAATATCGAACTACCAGAAAATAACGGAGACAGCTTCCTAACTTTGGACGCTACGCATGTAAAAGACGATGATGCGTATTTCCATGAGTTCATGAAGTTGCTTAAAAAGAACAACGATGTATTGGTATTGGGAACATCGGAATCCGGCTTTTTGGACAGTTATAATTATTGGGAGCTTCTGAATGCCGACGAGCAAATTGAAGAGCAATTTGGCGTGCTGTACGGCGCGGGAAGATCCTGCGAGCGTTACATTCCGTCCATGCTGAACAATCCTGAGATTTGGCAAGAGCAGAATATGATCGTTGTTGTCAATCCAGTGTATTGGCGTGAAAGCCTCTCAAAATTCAACAATGAATACCATACGCGCTACATGAACGACGGCGAAGTGGAACGCGCCCGGGAGAAATCAAAACGAAAGGACGATTTCGACATCCTTTTCAGTGGCGGACAACAAGGATACATGAAAGCGAAGATGTCGGCTGTGAACCGATTCTTAGATCAGGAAATTCACGAACTATACTACGGCAGATTGCGCAACTATCTTGGAATCGAACAAGAAGCCATTTTGCATGTCACAGAACATCTGGATTATGTTCCGGCCAAAAAACGCGGGAAGCCTGAAATGCTAGAAGAATTGCAATCGCAAATTGTTCCTGATTTCAACTGCACACAAGAATTCATTGATAAAGGTGATTACTCCATGTTACCGTTGATTCTAGATGCCGAATATAGGAACACTGCTTTGGACTACTTCATGGATTTGTGCCAACAACTGAACATCAAGGTGACATTTGTCCTCGGCCCTTACAACCGGATTCTTGCAGAGAAATGTGGACAACCGGAAATTGTAAAGCAGCACGAAGAGTTGGAAGATCGATTGAGAAAAAAGTTCAAAGAATCCGGTTTCGATCACATCGACGCAACGGACATCTCAACAACACCGGGCTCCTTCATCGACAAACAACATCATTCTATGTACGGAGGGTATTTACTGTACGAACGCATTAAAAAACACTTGTATGAATAAATGGGTGTATCGCATAACGTTTGCCTTGATCATCGCAGCAGTGGTGGTCTATCTTCTAATGGATAAGGATACCGAGAAGATCTCGTTTATGTATGCGGATTTTTAGTAAAAAAGTACACTGAACCTCTCGAACTGCACTTTTTCCAGCATTTTTCCTTATTCATACTTGCTTGTTAATAAAAAAGGCTATCTTTGTCGTCCAATTTTTAGTAGAAATATAATTAATACACAAGCTATATGTACGCAATTGTAGAGATAGCAGGGCAGCAGTTCAAAGTGCAAAAAGACCAGAAGATCTTTGTTCACCGTTTGGATGCTCAGGAAGGAAAGAAGGTTGACTTCGATAAAGTACTTCTTATTGAGGACAAAGGGAAAGTGACTCTTGGCGCCCCGGCTATAAAAGGTGCAGCAGTTTCAGCGAAAGTTGAAGAGCACGTTAAAGGTGATAAAGTAATCGTTTTCCGTAAGAAGCGTAGAAAAGGATACAAGAAAAAGAACGGTCACCGTCAGCATTTCACTGCCTTGACTATTACAGATATCAAAGCAAGTGGAGCAAAAGTTGCGAAGCCAGCTGCTGAAAAGAAAGAGACGCCTAAGAAAGAGGCTGCTCCGAAAGCAGAAGCTCCAAAGAAAGAAGCGGCACCAAAAGCTGCTCCTAAAGCGGAGGCTAGTAACGATTTGAGCAAAAAGACAGTTGCTGAATTGAAAGAAATGGCAAAAGCAAAAGGAATCGAAGGAATTTCTTCAATGAAGAAAGCGGATTTGATTGCTGCTTTGAGCTAATTGAAACACGAATTAACGCTCATGCGTAAGCTAGAGCACAAAACGAAATAAAATGGCACATAAAAAAGGAGTCGGTAGTTCGAAAAACGGTCGTGAGTCAGAAAGCAAGCGATTGGGAGTAAAAATCTTTGGAGGACAAGCAGCGATTGCTGGTAACATTATCGTTCGTCAAAGAGGAACTCAGCACCACCCAGGTGAAAACGTTGGTATGGGAAAAGATCATACACTTTTCGCATTGACTGATGGTGTAGTAGAATTCCGTAAAAAGAAAAACAACCGTTCATTCGTATCTGTAGTTCCATTCGAAGGAGCTGAGGCGTGATTAGAACGACACAATTTTTAAGAAAGCGAGTTCCGATTACGGGATTCGCTTTTTTTGTTTGATGAAATTCGAAAATTCAAGGATTGAAGATTCCATAATTAATTTGAAAATCCCTTTGTCTTTGAATCTTTGAATTGTGAATTTTAGATTAATTTCGCACTTCCAAACAAACAGGTATTATGTTAGAGATACAGCGCATACGCAACGAAAAAGAAGCAGTAATCGGAGGTTTGAAAAAACGCCATTTCGATGCACGTCCGATCGTAGAAGAATTGATCGAAGTGGATGCTTCCTGGCGCTCCAAAAAAGGAGAACTAGAATCTATTGCAGCGCAGATGAATCAAATCTCGAAGCAAATCGGTTTGTTGTTCCGAGAAGGTAAAGCAGAAGAGGCCAATGCAGCCAAAGCGCAAACAAGTGAATTGAAAGCGCAGGAAACGGAACTAAAAGCGGAAGTGGAAACGTTAGAAGCTACCATTACTGGATTGATGTACCAATTGCCCAACGTACCGAACGAATTGGTGAAGACTGGTAAATCCGAAGAGGACAACGAAACAATTGAAGAAGTGGGATCGCAAAGAACCTACGATTTCACACCGATTCCTCACTGGGATTTGGCAGACAAATACAACCTCATCGATTTCGAATTAGGGGTGAAAGTGACGGGCGCTGGATTCCCAATCTACCGTGGAAAAGGAGCCAAATTGCAACGCGCGTTGATCAACTTCTTCTTGGAGGAAGCTGAAAACGCTGGATACGAAGAATTCATTCCACCGCACGTGGTGAACGAAGCATCAGGTTACGGAACAGGACAATTGCCAGATAAAGAAGGTCAGATGTACTACATCAATGAGGATGATTTGTACCTGATTCCAACGGCGGAAGTTCCATTGACGAACATCTACCGTGATATAATGCTTCCAGATGGCGATTTCTCAATCAAATTGACTGGATATACTCCTTGTTTCCGTCGTGAAGCAGGATCTTATGGAAAAGATGTCCGTGGATTGAACCGTTTGCACCAATTCGACAAGGTGGAAATCGTGCGCATCGAAAACCCGGACAACACAGCAGCAGCGCTTGATGAGATGATCAATCACGTCAAAGGATTGTTAGAAAAGTTGGGGCTCCATTACCGTGTTTTACGTCTTTGCGGAGGTGATACCGGATTCGCCGCAGCGATGACATACGATTTTGAAGTATTCTCGGCTGCTCAAGAAAAATGGTTGGAAGTAAGTTCAGTGTCTCGCTTCGATACGTTCCAGTCGTCTCGATTGAAATTGCGCTTCAAAAATGCCGATAAGAAAACACAGTTGTGCCACACATTGAATGGATCTGCTTTGGCACTTCCACGAATCATGGCAGCGATTTTAGAGAACAATCAAACGGAAGACGGAATTGAAATCCCTGAAGTGTTGCGCAAATACACTGGGTTCGACACGATCTCGTAAATTCCGTAACATTTTTTCTTCGGTGGCGTTTCATTAGTATGAAACTCTCCATCTTATTTCTTTTCGTATCGTTTATTTCCTTTTCTCAAGGGCCCGATACCCTGCAATTCTATTTCGCAACAGACGAATACGATTCATTCACGATGTCGAATGAAGACAAAGCACGTCTGAACAATCTATATAAAGAAACGCGCATCCTTGCCATCCTAGGTCATTGCGATTACCGTGGTTCGGAGGATTACAACCTCAATTTATCACGCCAACGCATGGAACACGTTCGTCGACATTTGAAAAACAATGGTTTTGACGTGTCTAAATCCAGCAATGAAGCCTTGGGCGAATCGGAAGCAAACAGTTCTGGATTGACATTGGCGAAATGTCGACGCGTGGATGTTTTGTTTATCGAACCTGCCATTGAAGAGGAGGAAATCAAGGAAATAGAGGAATTACCTCCTCCACCTGAGCCTGCACAACCTAAAACAGGACTATCCAAGACAGCGATCCAACAGTTTTTGGAAGACGAAACCGCCGAAGAGCTCGAATTAGACTTGAGTCTACTTTTTGTCAATGTATCTACTCGGGTTCTGGAAGAATCAAGACCTGAAATGTTCCGTTTATTGGAAATTATGCAGAACAATCCTTCATTAAATGCGACATTCCATGGACACGTTTGTTGTCAACCCCATCCAGAATTATCGGAAGGTAGAGCAAGAGCAGTAGCCCTATTCTTGAGGGAATATGGTATTTCTGAAGATCGTTTGAGTTACATGGGACATAGCAACAATCAGCCGAAAGTTTGGCCGGAAGTCACCGATGAAGATCGAAAACAGAACCGTAGAGTCGTCGTAGTATTCACAAAATCTGATGGATGATTCGAACGCTACATATTCTCCTTTTTCTTCTTGTATCTCTTGCATGTCGAGCACAAACGTTTGATACTCTTGCCATCTATTTCGCGCTAGATTCGGATCGCCCGATTGTAAACCGAACCACAGAATACACCAATTACGAGCAATCCGTACCTGGAATGCTTAATGTAGTTCGACTAGAAGCCCATTGCGACACCACAGGATCGATGGAATACAATGACGATCTGGCCCAAAGACGCATGGATGCTGTGTTGAAACTAATGGCTAACGATCGCTGGGATGTAAGTGGCGCTGTCAAAAAGATCTATAGTGAACGAAAAGCTGGAGAGGATCAAAACTATTCCCATGACATCTATCGGCGCGTGGACGTATATATCAAAATCCAACCACCGACCAACGCGCAATTGCTAGCAATGAAATTGAATGCGTTCGCCGCGGACACTGCCCAAATCACACAAATTGATTTGACTATTTTATTTCATGGAGGAACCACCATCATGATGACAGAATCCATTCCTGAAGCCAAGGCGTTAAAAGATTTTATGTTGGCACATCCTGAAATTCACGCAGACATCCACGGCCACGTCTGTTGTGGAGACAATTACCCGCTTTCACTCGGTCGCGCCAAATTGATTACGGAATTTCTCATGAAACAAGGTGTTGTTGCAAAACGCCTTACCTATCAAGGACACAGCAATTATCAGCCGAAAGTTTGGCCGGAAACTACCGACGAAGAACGCAAGCAAAATCGGCGGGTGACGGTGGATTTTAAGAAGGTAAGATAGACACTTTTGAACGAATTAGACAGATTGGATAGTCTAATTGGTCCAATCTGTCCAATCCATCCGAAATACTTACATTCACTCCATGATTTCCGTCAACGATGCCATCGGGAGAATTTTGCACACCACGAAAGCGTTGGAGTCCATCGAAATTTCGATTTCTGAAGCTTTGGGGTATTCCCTTTCCGAGGACATCAGCTCCCCTATTGATATGCCGCCGTTTGACAACTCAGCCATGGATGGGTATGCCATTCACGAATGGGATTCAAACACGTACGAGGTAATTGATGAAATTCAGGCCGGAGCTGATGCAACCCAAATCGTTTTGCAACCGGGACAGGCAGCGCGGATCTTTACGGGAGCCATGGTTCCAGAATCTGCAACAACGGTAATCAAACAAGAAATCACAGAAAGAAACGGCGATTCGGTTTCCATTACCGAAGATTTTAAATCAGGTGGAAACATCCGAAGAAAGGCAGAGCAAATTGCTTCAGGATCAGTCGCCTTAAAAAAAGGAACAAAACTGAATGCCGCCGCAATCGGATTTTTAGGGATGTTAGGCATTGATAAAGTCAATGTTTACCGTAAACCCATTATTAAAATTCTTATCACTGGCGATGAACTTGTAGATGCAGGAAACGAATTGAAACCCGGACAAATCTATGAATCCAACGCGATCACACTGATTAGCGCTCTGAAAGAATTGGGATTTGATGCTACATCAGTTCGGGTTAAGGACAATTACGAAGACACTTTCAACCTGGTAAAAGAACTGTTGCAAGAATGTGATTTGTTACTCACCTCTGGAGGTATTTCCGTTGGAGATTATGATTTCGTTGGCAAAGCCATGATCGAAAATGGGGTGCACCAAGAGTTCTACAAGATCAAACAGAAACCGGGGAAACCTTTGTTTTACGGCTTTACGGAATCTTGTCACGTTTTTGCACTCCCGGGAAATCCGGCCTCTGCATTAACATGTACATACGTTTACGTTTATCCAGCACTCTTACGAATGATAGGATCGAAAGACCTTACGTTACCGATGATGAGCTTTCGAGTAACCAATTCGTACTCCAAAAAACTCGGATTCACGCACTTTCTGAAAGGTCGCATCCGAAATGGTAATGTTGAATCGTTGGAACACCAAAGTTCTTCTATGTTGGATTCGTTCGCCCAGGCCAATTGTATCATTAAACTACCTCAAGAAAGTGCAGGTTTCGAACCAGAAACGCGCGTTGATGTGTACCTATTGCCGTAGAAAAGTACGCTGAGGCTCTCGAAGTGCACTTTTCACCTCTCACTTTTCCCTATTTCATCCATTGCATTTCTAGCCATTACTCATTACTTTAGCGTTATATCTTGTAAGAAATAGCGGTGAGCAATTATCACATCAAAAGTCGAATTTGGGTAGGTTCCGAAAAAGGAATGCTCCTGGGAGAGGGACGCATTGCCCTGCTCCGCGAAATCGATAAACATGGCTCTATTTCCAAAGCGGCGAAAGCCATGGACATGTCTTACAAGAAAGCTTGGCGATTGGTTGATGAAATGAATCGTAATGCTAAGAAGCCATTGGTTCAGCAAAAAATTGGAGGCAAAGGCGGCGGCGGAACTGTTTTAAGTCAAGAGGGAGTAAACGCCATTCGCATCTACACAGAATTGCAGGAAAAAGAACGTGCATTCCTCCGGGAGCAAGAAATTTGGTTGCAGAATGAGTTATAGCGGAATCATATTGGCCGGGGGGAAAAGCTCACGAATGGGTCAAGATAAGGCCCTGATGGAATTCGATGGAATCCCAATGATTCAGCACGTTGCAGATACTTTGCGTGACTATACAAGCGAAGTTATTATCGCTTCAAACTTTTTGATTCATCATCCTTACGGAGATCGTGGAGTGCAAGATGATTCACCACATCTGGGGCCGTTAGCCGGAATCGAAGCGGGACTTTCAACCGCGCGAAATGAAGCAAGCATTGTCATTAGCTGCGACGCTCCGTTTGTGAATGCTTCTGTACTCGAACGCTTGATTCAGGAAGAACAAGAGGCAGATGACATTTACGATGTTTTCGTTGCCGTGTGCGATGGACGCGATTATCCGCTGATTGCCATTTATCGTGAATCTTGCCTGAAAACAGTAAGACGTCGTTTGGAAAAACGTCAACTACGTTTGGGAGATTTACTGGTTTGTTTGAACCTCCAATTTGTCATGTTTCCCGAATCGGAATCAAAATATTTCCTCAACATTAACACACAAGAAGAATGGAATCAGGCACTAGGAAAGTAAATGTTACCTATTACGGAATGCTCGCAGAACGCTTGAGCATTGAAACGGAGGTGATAGAATTGCCCGCTGGTG
The DNA here is from genome assembly GCA_003149635.1 of Fluviicola sp. XM-24bin1. Lineage (GTDB taxonomy): Bacteria > Bacteroidota > Bacteroidia > Flavobacteriales_D > Crocinitomicaceae > UBA4466. The sequence goes on along the minus strand of QCWI01000001.1, from coordinate 396,019 downwards.
CTCTTGATTTGCGCGACTTCTTCGTGCAGAAACATCCTGATTTGGCGAAGTACACCTTTTCCACAGCCGTCGATTTGGAATACATGGAAACACTTCCTGAGCGCGCGCAACCTAATAAAATTGATATCATGCCCCCTTTCGCGGGAGGTTAATTACGAATTATGAAAAACTGTTTTAAAGAAGGGCCAATTTCGCCCGAATTCATTGCAACCTCCATTGCGCATCATCAAGTAAAAACGCAGATTGGCGCGCATCAAATTTTTCTGGGACAAGTCCGAAACGACGAGATCGATGGGAAAGAAGTCACTGCGATTGATTACTCCGCCAACGAAGAATTGGCCAACAAAGTCTTCCATGAAATCCGCGAAACGACTTTCGACAAGTTTGATCTCACCTGTATGCACATTTACCATAGCCTGGGACGTGTAAACAAAGGAGAAATTTGTCTGTTCGTCTTTGTTTCTTCACCGAGACGCAAAGCGGTTATGGAAGCCATCGAATATTTGATGGAAGAAATCAAAGCAAAAGCGCCTGTTTTCGGGAAGGAGGTTTTTGAAGACGAAACGCATGTTTGGAAGGAAAATTCCTGAATGATGAATTATGAGTTATGAATTAAGCGGCGAGCCGCTTCCACCTTTGGAGGGGGACTAAGGGGGAGGACACTCCAACGACATGTTCAACAAGTGGAAAAATAAAAAGAGAATAAATAACGTTCGATGATCAAAGTGTAATATTGAATTGTCTAACGTCTTTTGTATAGCAGTCTAAAGTCTTTACTATGGTAGACATCACCCATAAAAACACCACACTTCGAACGGCGATTGCCCAAGCGATTGTAAAGGTCAGTTCGGAAGCGACCATTCAGGCCATTGTAAACAATGAAGTTCCGAAAGGAAATGTCTTTGAAATGGCAAAAACAGCGGGTTTGTTCGCGGTTAAAAAAACCTCGGATATGATTCCAGATTGTCACCCGCTCCCAGTTGAGTACACGCATGTTTCGTACGAAGTCAACGATCTTGAAATTCGCATCTTAATGGAAGTCAAAACGATTTATCGCACAGGCGTGGAAGTTGAGGCGATGCATGGCGTAAGTGTTGTCGCTCTGACGATGTACGATATGTTGAAGCCCATCGATAAAGGCATTGAAATCGGCAACATCAAACTCGTTTCAAAGAAAGGCGGCAAATCGGATTATCGTGACACATACAAATCAGCGATTCAAGCGGCCGTTTTTGTTTGCTCGGATTCTGTCCACGCTGGCACCAAAGAGGACAAAGCGGGAAAGGTAATCCAAAGCAAATTGGAATCGCATGGAGTGGAAACGGTGCAATACAGAGTTGTTCCTGATGAAATCGATCAGATTCAAGCAGCAGCTTTGGGTGAAGTAGCCAAGGAAACCGACCTCATCTTGTTTACGGGAGGAACGGGACTTTCGCCACGCGATGTTACTCCAGAGGCCATCCGTCCTATTCTAGATCGTGAAATTCCCGGAATTGTAGAGGCCGCAAGAAGTTATGGACAAGAACGAATGTCGTACGCCATGCTTTCACGAAGTATCGCCGGAACAAAGGATGAAAGTCTGATTTTGACTTTACCAGGATCCACCGGTGGTGCGACCGAAACTATGGATGCATTATTCCCTGCGGTTTTGCATAGTTTTCGAATCTTCAAAGGCGCGCGTCACGATTGAAAAATGCTCAAGAACATATCGTTGATTCTTTCGGAAGGCGTCATAACTACCTCCGCATTTCGTTGACTGAGAAATGCAATTTGCGTTGTTTCTATTGCATGCCTTTGGAAGGCGTTCCGCATCGTGAAGCTGGGAAATTCATGACGACCGAAGAAGTTGTAGGAATTGCACAAGAATTCGTCCGTTTGGGCGTGGATAAAATCCGGTTGACAGGTGGCGAACCATTAGTGAAAAAAGGAGCGGAAGACATCATTCGCGCCCTAGGGAAATTGCCCATCACCTTGTCTTTAACCACCAATGGAATTCTGGTGTATCGCTTCATTGATGTGTTCAAAGAAGCTGGCATTACTTCCTTAAATGTAAGTTTGGATTCCCTTCAAGAAGATCGCTTCAATGCCATTTCCCGACGCTCGTATTTCAAGCAAATCATGGAGAATATTCAGTTGCTTCTGGATCATGATTTTCGTGTGAAGATTAATGTGGTACTGATCAAAGGAACCAATGACGACGAAATTGTAGACTTTGTGCAATGGTCGGTACGAGAACAAATTAGCGTGCAATTCATCGAATTCATGCCTTTCGATGGCAATAACTGGGATCGTGAAAAAACGGTCTCAGAAGGAGAAATTCTTGCAACGCTGGACGATCATTTCGGGAAACAGAACATTGAAAAACTGGAAGACAGCCCTAATTCTACCTCGCGCAACTTCAAAATTGATGGAGCAAAGGGAAGTTTTGGCATCATCAGCACCGTTACCAATCCGTTTTGTGATTCCTGTAATCGCATTCGATTGACAGCCGATGGAAAAATTAAAAATTGTCTGTTTTCGAATGACGAAGCGGATTTGCTCCAGGCGTTTCGACAAGGCAACGACCTCACTCCTATCATTCAAACAGCTCTTTTCAAGAAAAAAGCTGGATTGGGCGGATTGAGACAACTGGACAACGAAACCATTGATTCGCACGAAAATCGCTCTATGATCACCATTGGTGGGTAACGTTAAAAGAAGTCAAAAAGTAATCCAATGTTTCTCGAATCTTCGTACTTTTAATAGTTCGTGTTGAAGTGGACATTTGTCATATCAATTGCGCTGATTATCGCTAGTTGTGCTGATTTGAATAAATCGGAACAGTTGGATCGTATTAACAGGATGGAAAAAAAGTTGACGGAATTCAAATCGGAATTGGAAACCTTTGATGGAGTTGCTTGGCAAGAACGAATGGATGCCGTGAATGCGACAATTGAAATTTTGAAACAATTGGAGTCCGACACTATTCCTCTGGAGGATGCGTATCAGATGGATACGTATCGGATACAACAAAAGGCCATGCCAATCGTGTTAAGTATGCATGCAACCTGTTCGAATTCAACAGAGAAAATGGACAAACGTCTGAAGCAGTTGAAATCGGACATAAAAGCAGGAAGAGGTGAACGACATAAATACAATCGCTACCTATTCAAGGAGGAAGCGCAATTGAGGAAATTGGAAAAACGATTTACGTATTACGTCAACCGTTTGGATCAAGTCGAAACAGATCTTCCATTGGCAGAAAAGGAAGTGGAGCGAATACTGAATGAACGAAACCTCACAGAAGAGGTACAATAATTGTGGGAATGAAAAGTATGAAGTGGATTTGGATTATCGTTTTGTTCGTTGGATTTGGTGCCAGCGCACAGCCTGTGTCCGATCAGCAATTGGCCCAACATTACTTCGACAACGAAGAATACGACAAAGCCTACGATTATTACGAGCGCCTCTATGAGATGGATCGTTCCAAACATTACTTCAATCGCTTATTGATTTGTACGGAGCAAACAAAGGAAGATAAGGACGTTGAGAAATTATTAAAGAAGCAAATTTCTCTCTTTCCGAACGATCAAGAATACGACATTCAATTAGCAAAGCACTACGAATACACTGAAAGGCAATCCAAAGCGGATAAGATTTATGCTTCGCTGATAGACAAAATGCAGGCGAATTCGCGTCAAGTGATCAATCTCTACAATGCATTCAAAGCACAAGGCAAGAACGATTATGCCCTTCAGACCTTGCAACGAGGACGGAAGCTCCTCAAGCAAACCTACCCATTAAATTTCCAGTTCGCGGAATATTACGGCTCCCAAGGGGATACCAAAAATATGATGCAGGAATATCTTGATTTGTTGGATTATCACGAATCCTACAAGTCGTCCTTGCAGCGGATCTTGATGAATCAGATTGATTTCGATCAGGAAGAATCACAGGAATATGACATTTTGAAAATGGCTTTATTGGAACGTACGCAATCCAGTCCAGGGAATATGGTTTATGCGGAGATGCTCACATGGCTCTTCGTGCAGCGTCAGAATTTTGCGGCGGCTTTCGTTCATGTGAAAGCGATGGACAAACGCTCAAAAGCTGATGGTCGATTGGTCTACGATTTAGGAATGACGTGCGTCGAAAACAAAGATTACACGACAGCTCGAAAAGCCTTCAAATATGTGGTTGATTTGGGCGATCGATCTCCCATCTACGTACGCGGATACAACGCTTTGCTCAACGTTCGATTCCTTGAGGTAACGCAACAAAGGAACTTCACGCAGGAAGAATTAGATGCTGCAATCGCTGATTACGATGCCGTGCTGGAACTCTTCGGACGCAGAAGAACTTCGTTCAATCTGATGATGGAGAAAGCGCACATTCAAGCCTTTTATGCGAACCGAGCACCGGACGCCATTCAGCTTTTGACGGAAGTACTAGAAGACATTCCAGGACTTACCGATATGCAGCGTGCCGAGGCAAAAATGTTATTGGCAGATATCCATGTGTTGGAAGGCGATATGTGGGAAGCTGCTCTATTGTACATGCAAATCGACACAGACTTTAAATTCGAGACAATTGGTCAGGAAGCGAAATTCAAAAACGCACGAATTTTCTATTACGATGGAGAATTTGATTATGCGCAATCGCAGTTGGACGTCTTGAAGCGATCAACTTCTAAGTTGATTTCCAACGATGCTATCAATCTCTCCTTGCTAATTACCGACAACTACGGATTGGACAGTAATTACATCGCGATGAATTGGTTCGCTCAGGCTGATTTGCTAATTGAACAGCATCAATACGACGCTGCTTTCATGAAGTTCGACAGCATTATCAAGGAATATCCGGCGCACAGTCTGGGGGATGAAATTCAATTGAAACGTGCCCGCGCGATGGAACTCCAAGGACGTTGGAACGATGCAATCAAAGAGCTGGAAGAATTATTGGAATACTATCCGAACGATATTCTAGCGGATGATGCACTCTTCCGATTGGGCGATATTTATGAAAATCATTTGATGAATAAAGACAAGGCCGCCGAGTATTACAAAACCATTTTGTTCGATCACAAAGGCAGTCTTTACACGGAAGAATCTCGAAAACGATTTAGAAAAATTCGGGACGGAAATCCGATCTCTGAACCCGTCAATTAACAATTGTTTGGATTCAAAACGTAAGCATTCTTAACTCTACACGACTAAACAAAAAAGAATGTTATGAAAAGTTTATTGTTGCTCCCTTTGGCGTTTTTCTCATTACTGTCATGCGCCCAACAGTCATCTGATTCTACTTCGTTGGACAAACCAAGTCAAGAAGAATTGGAAACGATGCAAACCGCGTATTTCGCCAGCGGATGTTTCTGGTGCGTGGAAGCGATCTTTGAATCCGTGGATGGAGTATCAGAAGCCGTTTCCGGTTATGCCGGTGGAGTAAAACCCAATCCGAACTACCGCATTGTGAGTTCAGGAAATTCGAAACACGCAGAGACAGTGAAAGTGTACTACGATTCTTCCAAAGTAAGTTTTGAAACTTTGGTGGAAGTATTCTTCAATTCGCACGACCCGTCGACGAAAAACGCGCAAGGCCCCGATCACGGCCCGCAATACCGATCCATTGCATTCTATCAGAATCAAGACGAGCAGTCGATCATTCAACGAAAAATCAAGGAGTACCGTGCTGCTCAAACATTTTCACGGATCACTACAGAAGTGAAGGAATTGGACGTATTCTACGAAGCGGAAGCTTATCACCAAGATTACGAGCGTTTGCATCCGAATCAGGCTTACATCAAAGCTGTTTCCATCCCGCGTTTGAACAAGTTCAAGAAGAAGATGCCGTGGGTTTTGAAGGATGGAGAGCACTAACAGTGTGACATCTCGGCTGCGCTCGATGTGAAGCGTGAGTAAGAGTGTGGCGCTTTGGTCGCCCTTACGCAATTCCTGATTAATCTCATTTTTTACTGGCTGATCTCCTTCTATCTTTATTGAAAACGAAGACGATGAGAATAGAAGATTATATGAGTTCGCCGGTGATGATTACACAACGAAATGTGAGTATCAAACACCTGAAGGAGATGCTGACTCGAAAAGGACTGAGCGCCGTTCCTGTATTGGAAGAAGACGGAACGATCACGGGCATTGTGACCTCCAGCGATTTGGTTCAGGCAACGAATGACGACGCTGTAGTCCAGGATATCATGTCCGATCGGGTGCATATTGCTATGAAAAACAATCGCTTGAAAGATGCTGCAGGAATGATGGTGAAAAATAAGGTGCATCATTTGGTAGTTATGGAAGAAGGCAATGTTGTTGGAATGATCAGTTCGATGGATATAATGAAGGTGTTTGCTGAGACAGAGTGAGTCTGAGTGTGAGTGAGGATGTACGCTATATCCTGAGTTGTTGTATCTTCACGTACAATAGCATCAACACCCAATGCACAATTCACCCCGATTAACTATCTGGACTCAGAGTAAAACCTCGTTATACATTGGGATTTCCTTTGTTGTTCTCGCAAATCTGGGAAGTATAGGAATTTTAGCCTTTGCTTGGGAAGATTTGGAACTTTATCGGATTGGCCTTTTCGTATCGATTGTTGCCTCTATCTTTTTTCTATGGCTCTATGCTGTAAAGCTTGATTACAGGAATGGAGAGATCGTTCTAAAGTTTCTATTTGGTCAAAAGCAATTCAAAACTGAAGACATTGCCGATGCTCGCATCTACAAAAGAAGAGGCTCGGAATACCTGCGTTTGAAATTTGAAAAGGGATATGGGCCGAGAAAAGTCTTCCAATTTGCCATTCACCAAAACGGACAAGAAATTGCTGATTTTTTGAATGAATTGATGGAGAAAGGAATAAAAGTGTACGCCAATCGTACGCTGGAGACTAAAGTGTATTTCAGTAAAGAGCGCGGGCAGTTTGAGTGTTATTGACGCTCTTCGAATCCTCCCCCTATCGTCCCTTCGGTCTTCAGAAGCAGTGCTTCTTCTCCTCCGAGGGGAATAAATTTCGGATAACACCTCTTTTTCGATTCAATTACGCCAATCCTTTATTCAACATTCTTTATTCATCATTCCTTATTGTCTTCGATTTGCCAACAAAGGCGGCGGCTCCCCATTAAACGGGTTCCAACGGCTAATACTCTTGGCTTCCATCCCTTTCGCGCGCATGACGGCTCGGTCTCCAAAACGATCGCGGATGTGATCCATCGCTCGGTATAAATCCAGTACTTTTGGATCTTCAAACAAACCGATTTGGTGCGCTCCTTCTACCAGGTGACTGAACCGAACCCCGATCAATCGAACGAGTACACGGCGATTATAGAGTTTGCGGTACAACTCCAAAACCAACGGTAAAATAGTGTGATCGGAAGCACTGTACGGAATCATTTTTTGGAGCGTGTAGGTCTGGAAATCAGAGTAGCGGATTTTCACGGTGATGCAGGCTGTCAACTTGTTTCCGCGACGCAATTGGAAGACCAAATTTTCTGCCATGGCCGTCATGATTCCCTCTAGTTTGTTCACATCGATGGTGTCTTTATCGAAGGTGCGTTCCGTAGAAATCGATTTGCGTTCCTGGTATTGAATCACTGGGCTGTTATCAATTCCGTTGGCTTTTTTCCAGATGGAGGTTCCGTGTTTGCCCAGTACTTTTTCCATCAATTCGATGGGCATTTCCTGTACGGTTTGAATCTTCTTCACGCCTAAATCACACAGCGTTCGATAGGTTTTATCGCCCACCATCGGGATTTTCTTCACGGAAAGCGGTGCTAGAAAAGGTTTCTCCGTTCCGGCAATCACACTGATTTCATTGTTGGGTTTGGCTTCTCCCGTAGCGACTTTGGAAACGGTTTTATTGATGGACAATCCGAAGGAAATCGGCAACCCGGATTCCCGGATGATTTTCTGTCGAAGCTCAGATGCAAACTTTTGACAGCCGAAGAAGCGATCCATTCCGGAGAGGTCAAGATAGAATTCATCCACGGATGTCTTTTCATAGAGCGGCACTTCTTCTTTGATGATATCGGTGACAATTCCAGAATATTTGGAATACAGCCCTGAATTTCCGCGAAGAATAACGGCTTCGGGACACAGTTGCTTGGCCATTCGCATGGGCATTGCTGAATGGATCCCGAAACGCCGGGCTTCGTAACTACAAGAGGCCACCACTCCCCTGTCGGAGGTTCCTCCAATGAGAATCGGTCGACCGTTAAGCCGACTGTCTACTAATCGTTCACAGGAAACGAAAAAGGTGTCGAGATCGAGATGTAGAACAGACTTCATATCAGTGTGAGTTGGAGTGTGGGTGTGAACTTGAGTGTGAGTACAGAGTGTTGAGAGGTCGACCACAAAGGCACGGAGGGCACAAGTAAACTTATAATCGTTAAGTGCACAAGGGATTATGACTTTGTCTTAATCTGGCTTCAACACAAATACCATGACAGAGACCCTTGCGCCTTTGCGGTGAAATATTGCCCTGTATTGGTATTCCGATTATCAAAAAACGCAAGAAACACAACCTGGGTTCGTTGCCGTGCGAGCAACCTACACGCAAACCAAAACTACGCACGTGCAACGCTCCTTATCATGTCCCTTGCGCCTTTTCCCCATAGTGGTTAGGGGTTACTCATCTTTTCTGTTGGTCCGTTTGCCATAATCTCTTCGTTTGTTCCATGTTGTTTCATTTTTATCAGTTCGTACTTCCGCATAGCGCGGGTCTTCTATAATTGGCATCTTTTCCATGTAGCTCGCCTCCACAATCAGTGCTTCGTATTCAATGGTGACTTTCCCTTTCACTTTGTACACACCTCCTCCGCGGAACCGATATTTCTGAGCCACTTCGGGGAAATGCACAGTATCCAGCCAGTTTCCTTCCTCATCCAGAAAGGTTCCAAAGAACATGTGTTCCCCTCCAGAAGTTGTTGTGCGCTTGGCGTGGATGTAATGTCCCATAATCCAGACTTCTTTGCCATCGAATTTAGGGAGGTCTTTGGCAAGAACGTACGGAGGCTCTGCGGCAGTGGAAGTGGGAGTGTGGGCTTCGAGAGCCTCAGCCCGCGGTTTATCCGATTGGGAGTCGGGCGCTGAGGCTCTCGAAGCGCGCAGTTCTTCCATTCTTTTCTTCTCTTCTTCCAAAATCAGATTGAAAGGTGAGTAGATCGAGAAACCTAACAGTTCCATTTGATCAAATGCATCTTCTTGCCATGAGTTTTGCAAGGCTGGGATCTCAAATTCTTTGGGCTTGACACGGAACAAATCGGCCATCAGGATATCTTTTTGTGATTCCTTATTCCATTTCACGTGCGCTTCCCATAAGAGCGTTCTTTTGTCCTTTCCAGTGAATCGAAGTGCATTAACGCGGATGAGAATGACAATCTGCTCCATCGAAATAGGAATTCTCTCAAGAATGTCATCCAAATCTTCGTACGGGCCGTTGATTTCCCGATCTCTCATAATCATAGTGGCAGTTTTCGTATCAAACGAATGCAACAGGTGGAATCCGAGGTAGATGTCCGTTCCTTTCAGTTTCGTGTACAAATTGCTGGTGTTAATACACGGCGGTTTGATCGTAGCTCCAAACAATCGGGCTTCATAGACGTACAATTCCGTTCGATAAAATCCACCGTAGTTGTTGATCGTTGCCACCATAAACTCCAGCGGATAATAGGCTTTGAGATACAAACATTGGTAGCTCTCCACCGCATAAGACGCGGAATGTCCCTTGGCAAATGCATATCCGGCAAAGCTCTCCGTCTGCATCCAAACATCCCGCGTCAGTTGGTCGTCGTAGCCTTTGGCCCGACAGTTTTCAAAAAATTTCCGTTTCACCGCCTGGAACTCTTCTCGTGATCGGTATTTCCCCGACATCCCACGACGCATCTTATCTGCTTCGCCCAAATCAAGTCCGACGAAATGATGGGCTACCTTAATCACATCTTCCTGATAGACCATCACCCCGTAGGTTTCCGGCATCAATTCCAGCAGTACCGGATGTGCTTCCTTCCGTTTTTCAGGATTGCGAAAACGTTGAATGTATGCCTGCATCATCCCTGATTTTGAAACGCCTGGACGAATGACAGAACTCGCTGCGACCAATCCGAGGTAATCATCAACACGCAGTTTCGTCAAAAGCATGCGCATGGCTGGAGATTCCACGTAAAAGCACCCGATGGGTTTGGCTTCGATGAGCATTTTCCGAACTTTGGGATCCTTTTTAAGCATCGTCATGTTGTGGATGTCAATCTCAATGTGCGGATCGTTGGATTGAATAATATCCAGTGTGTCTTTGATTTTACTCAACCCGCGCTGACTCAGAATATCGAATTTGTACAAGCCAACATCTTCAGCGATATGCATGTCAAATTGAATGGTCGGGTAGCCTTTCGGCGGTAAAAATGTCGCTGAAAATGCCGCTATGGGTTTCTCTGAAATAATAATTCCGCTGGCGTGAACGCTCAAATGACTGGGGAATCCGTGGATGTATTTCGAGTACTTCACCACCAACGATGAAAGATGATTCAGCTCCCAAGGCTGCACATCACCTTTCGAGAGCTTATCAATTTCCTCCTTGGGCAATCCGAACACTTTTCCTAGTTCGCGAATCACCGCCCGATCTTTGAAGGTATTGTAAGTTGCCACCAACGCTACATTGTTGAAGCGTTCGAAAATATAGCGGGTAATATCTTCCCGATCGCGCCAAGAGAAATCAATATCGAAATCCGGGGGATTCTGACGGTACAAATTGATGAAACGTTCGAAATAAAGATCCAGTTCTATGGGATCTACATCGGTAATGCGCAGCAAATACGCCACAACGCTGTTCGCTCCACTTCCCCGTCCGACGTAAAAATATCCTTTACTGCGCGCGTAGTTTACGATGTCCCAATTCATGAGGAAATACGAGACAAAACCCATTTGTTTGATGGTATCCATTTCCTTTTTGATCCTTGCGTAGATCTCGTCGGTAATGTTGGGATATCGGTAAAACAATCCTTCATCGCACAAACGCTCCAACAAGGCGAGATCGTTCTCTTCGCTATCGGTGTAATACTTTTGATTTTGAGGAATCACATCTGGTGTAAACGAAAACGAGATCTTACAAGCATCAAGGACGGACTTGGTGTTTTCTATCAAATCGGGAAACTCGCTGAATCGTCGGTGTAGTGCTTCTCTGCTCCACAAAACGTCTTCTTCTTTTGCTTGCTCTGTAACGGGCAATTTGCTTAGCAAGATGTTCAAATCGATGGCGCGTAAGAGTCGGTGCGCGTTGAAGTCCTTCTTGTGTCGAAAGGTTGCCGGTTGCATAATTACCATGCGGGAAGTATCCAATTTATTGATTCGGATTTGCGGCAAATCTTCCGAACGTACTCCCACGTATTCGCAACGTCTCAATTCTCGTTCTTCTCCTTTTTCAAATGGATAGATGGTAACGGTATGTTTGAGTTCTGGCGCTTCATCTGGGAAAGGCGTTTCTTCGTGCAACATTTGAGACAGATAGGCATTGATGGCTTCAAAACCTTCGTTGTTTCGTGCCAGTAGAATAAACTTCTGATCGACGCCATTACGGAAATCAACTCCCAACACTGGATCGATGCCCAATGCAGGTGCTTCTCTGAGTAACTCCAAACAAGCAGATGTGGTATTGATATCTGTTACCGCGAATCGGAAACAACCGTTTTTTTTCGCTTCTTCTGCCAGCTCTTTAGGCGACATAGCCCCATACCGCAAACTGTAATACGTGTGCGCATTTAAATACATGATGTTCTAAAATTTTCATGCTTTCGCGAGGCTGAAGCGAAGCAATGGATACATCCGATGGTTAGGTCGGATAATGAGGCTGAGCGACAAAACTATGAAAATCTAATCGAATTTTGATTAATTTTTAATCACAAAGTTTTTAACAGATGATTAAGATGCTGTCAACAAGGCTGACTTCGAGAGCCTCAGTCAGCAATGTTGCCTTGAACCTGTGTTGACTGAGGCTCTCGAAGTCAACACGGAATCAATTATATTTACCAAAAACGAAACCCAACGAGTGAAACTCCTACGCGCATTATCCATCAATCAATGGCTGAAGAACATTCTGATCTTCATTCCAGCGATTTTCGCAACGGTTGCTTGGAGCTTCGATTTGCTCTCGCAATTGGCGCTAGCCTTTTTGGGATTTTCATTCATTGCTTCTGCGGTTTACGTTCACAATGATATCACCGATAAAAAGTTTGATGCGCAACATCCCGAGAAAAAGAAACGAAGCATTGCATCTGGAGAAATTTCCATTCAAAATGCACGCATTCTACAATTCTTGCTGATCGCAGTAGGAGCCACTCTCCTCTTTCTGATTTCCAACAAAGTATTTATTCTAGGAATTGCGTACCTCATCATCAATCTGCTGTATTCGCAAGTACTCAAGCAAATCCCACTCGTTGATTTGATCCCCATCATTTCTGGATATTTCATTCGCCTCCTGATCGGAGAAGATATCGCCGAAGCCCCCCTCAGTATTTGGATTTTGCTCATGGTAGGATTGTTAGCCACATATCTGGTACTCATGAAACGTCAGGGAGATGTGCAGTTGTTTACAACCACAGGAGTGCAACATCGAAAAACGGTCGTCTTCTACTCGAAAATGAATCTGCCAGTGACCACTATGATTCTAATTCATGCAATTACCTTGGTATTTGCCGCATACATTCATTTCGTGTTTTCGCAATATCCAGAAGAATTCAGCAATCTGCCCTACCTCACCATCCCCCTAACTTATATCGCCATTTTCAGCTATCATCGCAGCGCTCAAAAACGCATTCAGAAAGATCCGATCTCTACACTTCTTCGGAATCCATTGAGTTTGATTTGCGTCGGAATCAGCTTTATTTTGCTCGTTGTTACGTTGTATCCAGCTCTGGGGTAAATGTAAAAAGTTGAAAGCTGAAGGCAGAAGGTTAATCCGATCTCGGTTCCAAAAATGAGTATCCGCAACAAATCGGATTTCATTCTGATATCCTCGTCTTCCCCGAAGCGAAGATTAGAAAAAGAGCAAGCCTAGTGTTTTTCAAAAAGCAGATAGCTAAACAACAGGAGAGCGTAATGTTTTCAGACTCGTCTGAGTTCTTTTTGATAAAAACACAGGCGAGCGAATTTTCCTGAGCGGCTTGGAAGACGAAAAAAGCGGTTTTTGAATACTTTTTGCCGCTCGCCAAAAAGTATTAATCAAAAGAATGCCATGAAACCGATTAATAGTATCTTACTCTCGTACTATGAAAGTAAGTAACTGGAACGGTCGACCGGTGGTGGAAAATGCAACACTGACTCCATTCGAAAGAGGAAGAGCAACGCCCCCAAATTCTTGTCCTCGCGGTAACGGGAGAAGTTACGGAGACGCATCACTTCAACACTCCATAATCGACTGCACCGGTAACAAAGAAACCTTGGAATTGGACGGCGATATTCTTTCCGTAAGCGCCGGATTCACCGTTACAGATATTCTTAATTTTTGCATCCCAAAAGGATTTATCTTACCCGTAATTCCAGGTACGCAACACGCGACGGTCGGAGGTATGATTGCGGCAGATGTACACGGAAAAAATCACGAGTCGAATGGGGCGCTTGGAAGTTGGATTCAGTCCATTGAAATTCAACTTGGACTTCGAGAGCCTCAGTCCACGAAAGAAGGTGAAATTATCACGTGCAGCACGACTGAAAATGAGGATTTGTTCCGTATGACCATCGGCGGATTGGGACTGACCGGAATCATTATTTCCGCAAAATTCAAATTAAATCCACTTGAAACAACCACTTTTGAGCAACATGTATCGAAATTCCCTTCGTTGGAAGCGATGATCGAAGCGCTGGATAAAAGCTCCGCGACACATAAAACTGGATGGTTCGATTTCTTCCAAATGGATCAGTTTTTATTGCTTGAAAATTCGCCCAAAGAAGGCACTAACATCCCCTCCAACTTCCAATTGCGAAAGGCAAAAATTAAGTTGCCATTTAAGTCGTTTCCATTCGTGCAACCAGCGCTCATGAAAATCTACAATAAGCGCTATGCTCGCAATTTATTGAAACCGAAAAAGGAGGTGCGAATTGACGACGTGCTTTTTCCTTTGGATTCCATTTCGAATTGGAATTACTTGTATGGATCTCGCGGATTTTATCAGCTACAATTCTCTTTTCCAAAAGATGGAATTGACGAAAAAATGAAGGCAGTCACACTCAAAATTTTGGAATCTAAATTCATTCCTGTATTGGCCGTTGTGAAAAAACATGGAGCATTGAAATCGGTTGGAGTTTTATCGTTTGTGCAACCCGGATTTTCCTTCGCCTTCGATTTCGTTTACAAAAAAGGACTTACCGATTTTCTCCGAGAATTGAACCAGGAAATTGCCGAAATGGGCGGACGCGTGTACCTCGTAAAAGATGCATTATTGAAGGGTGCGGCCTTCGAGAAAATGTACCCGGAAGCAAAAGATTTCAAAGAGCGGCTTTCCAATTATAATGACGGATCGATGCAGTCACTTCTGTCCAATCGTATTAATTTAACAACCAGCATGAATCAACGCTTTCTGATTATTGGAGCCAATTCGGACATCGCCCAGGCATGTATTCCGCACTTTGAAAAAGGCGGAGCGCAATTGATTCTTGGAGCTCATAAACCCAATGAAATTCAGAACGAGAGTCACGAAATCATCGAAATTGACGTAACAAAACCAGAAGACGCGATTCAGAAAATTGAATCGTTGCAATTCGATGGAGTGCTCTACGCCGCTGGAAGTTTACCCAAAAACGAGGAGGCACTATTTGGAGCAATAGCAGATCATACCATGGCGGTCAATTATACTGGAGCGGTTCGAATCCTTGGGGCCATTTCAAAGAAATTTATAGATCAGAAAAAAGGAACCATCGTTGGGATTAGCTCTGCGGGGGCGGTTAGAGGAAAGACGTCCAACATTGTCTACGGATCGGCGAAAGGCGGATTCGATCACTTCCTAGCGGGACTGCGTCAATATCTGCATCCCAAGGGGATTCGTGTGGTTACCATCCGACCGGGATTTGTAGCAACGAAAATGACCGAAGGACTGGATCTCTCCCCGAAACTTACGGCAACGCCAGATCAAGTGGCCGAAACGATTGTAAAGCATGCGTTGAGAGGCAATCGAAACATTGTTTATACGAAACCGATCTGGCGCCCGATTTCCTGGATTATTCGAAACGTTCCTGAACCTATCTTTAAGCGAAAGCAACTATGAAAGAAGTGAAACTGGCCATATTGGATTTTGACGGTACGTTGTATCGAGGGGATTCCATGCGAGATTTTGCCCGATTTTTGAATCCGTTCAGATATTATTTCTCTTTACTGAAGTTATTGTTTCCCTACATTCAAATGCTGACGGGAAATGCATCCCGAAACGATATCAAGGCCTTGTTTATACGCTATAATTTTGCTGGATATTCGGAGCAGGTACTGAACGAAAAAGGAAAGAAATTTTATGATAAATATGTAAAACGTTGCTACCCTTCCGCTTTGGAGTGGATTGCAAAAGAGCAACGAGAAAACACAAAGTTGTTAATCCTTTCTGGTTCCTGCCCTCCTTGGTTGAGACCATTTTCCCGAGCTTTCGGTGCAGATTTAATCTGTACGGAATTGGCCTACGAAAATGAAGTTTGCACGGGCAAGTGGATAGGAAAAAATATGACCGGTTATGCCAAGCGCGAAGCTCTGGAAAAGTACTTACAACAACATCCGGAGGTTAGCTATTCTATTGCTCTTGGAGATAAGAAAAGTGATGCAATATCAGGTGCACTGGCGGACGAATATCATCAGAATTATTTTCATTGAACCGTTTTCTAACAAATCAAAGTAAGGTTGCCGGAATCATCATTTTCCTGGTACTGTTGCGCATTTTCCATTTGAACGCGGATATGGATGGTCCGCATGATTGGAGACAATACGACACCAGGCAGTACATCGAAGGGTATTACTATGATAATGTCTCTTTTTTAGAACCGACCGTTTGCTGGATGGGACAGCATAAAACCTTGATTCTCGAATTTCCACTGCCGGAATATCTGGTGGCGCAGTCGTTCAAAATATTTGGCCCAAGCCTTACCGTAGCGCGTTTGTTTTTTCTGTTGTTCTTCGCTCTGGCAATGCTCTACTTTTATAAGGCTTTGCGACTTCTGTTTGACAATTACGTTCCCGAAATTGCAACCCTTTTCGCTGGAATCGTTCCTCTTTCGTTGTATTACTCAAGGGCCATTCATATTGACTTCTTCGTAATTTCTTTAGGGATGGCAATGTTGTACTTCGCAATGAAAGCCATTCGGAATCAACATTTTATTTCTTTACTAATCTCTGTAATTTGCGGTTCTCTGGGTCTTTTAATCAAAGCACCCTATATCTTTTATCTCGCATTTCCAATCCTTCTTTTTGCCTTTTATGAAAATCGATTCAAGTGGTTTATTCTTCGTGCTCCGCTATACATGGTCTCGGGAGTTTGCCTTTTGATCTGGATACAATATTCACAAAAGACGAATGCGCAAATCCCAGACTGGAACTACATACCTAACTTCAATAAGTTTACCGACATGTCGTACTGGTACTTCGGTACCATGCAACAGCGCACAGTAGGAGAAAATTGGATCCAAATTGGTGAACGCATCTTTGCAGAGATTCTACGGGCAAGCGGTAGCTTCTTCCTGATCATTGGTTTTCTTTTTTACCGAAAAAACAACGCCTACAAATGGTCACTTGTCCTATTCCTCGGAACCATACTCTATGCCGTCATCTTTTTCAATTTAAACGTAAAACATAACTATTATCAATTGCCATTTGTCTTATGTTGTTCCATTTACATGGCAATGGGCGTTCAATGGCTCATGGACAAAATTCCTTCAATAAAGTGGTCAAAATACGCACTGCTAATTCTGCTGCCCGCATTTGTACTATTCGAGGGATTGGAATATGCAGAATCCAACTATTATACCCGCCATGAGCCATCGAGAAAGGTGGCGGAAGAAATCCGAAAATTTACAGATAGAGACGACGCGGTTATTGTTTGCTATGGTGGATTGACACCGCAATGCCCACTAATTCTGCAAGAGGCACAGCGTTACGGATGGTCGATCCCAATCCATGACTTTACGCCTGAAATTGCCTATGAATTGTATAAAGATGGTAAGGCAAATAAATTGGCCATTTACGTTTATGGATACTTTCCCGAAGGCGCCCTCCGAAGTTTCTATGAATATATGATCGTAAAGAAATCTGTTCAAATAACAGAGGACGGCATGGTGTTGTACATGTGTGATTTGGACTTCACTCCGCGCTAATCTGTCCTAACTAAACATTCAATTCAATTGAGGTTTATTAGAACTGGACTCACCACTCATTGGATATAGAAGGAGGACAACCGTGTAAGCTACAAATACGCGCCTAACGTCCCCAATTCCAACTTCTCAATGGGGTGCTCTACTCCATCCAAAATATTGAATTGAGCATTGGGCAATTGGTCTTTGATCACAAGTGTTTCATCTTCGGAAACCATTATGTCCTTTTCTCCAAGCAATAAATGTACAGGACATTGTACGTTGGATAAATCGACTTCATTTAATGGCGGATTCTCTCCCATGGCTTCCATCATAGCAGCCGTATTTCGCATGTTTTCTTTCCAGTCGTTGGGTTCGTGCATTCGGGACAAATGAGCCGCAAACTTCGGTACTTTTTCCTCCACGATTTCAGGATTCAACATGCGTACTTCTTTCGCTGCAACGTCGGGATTCCAATTGAATTTGGTTCCTAGCGTCACGATTTTCTCGAACGTTACCGGCAATTTTGCTTCGGTGTACAATGCCACATATCCTCCCATGCTGTATCCGAAAACCAAAGGACTTTTCAGGTTATTCTCATTTAGAAATTCGGTCAAATTCTCCGAGAAATTCTGAATTGCTAATGAACCGTTTCGACCTCCATGTCCTTCGAAACAAAGTACATGCACATCAAATTTTTCAGAAAGGTGGTTTTTTAACGGTTCCATTTGTCGATCGGAACCCAATGCTCCATGGAGCAAGACGATAGATTGCATCAATTATCTCTTTTTTCAAATGTTTCGTTTTCTTTTTCCTGTACGCGCTTTACGATCAACCAGATGATTAATCCGGCAATTCCAAAAAATATGAGCAATGGAAAAAGTATAATACCGAGAGTTATGAGTGTATTCATGACAGCTTTACTGCCGTTCCGTAGGCCAAAATTTCAGAAGCTCCTTGCATGATTGTGCTTGTTGTAAAACGAACGTTCACTACGCCATCAGCACCTAATTTTTCTGCGTCTTGAATCATTCGCTGCAATGCCTGCTCACGTGATTCCGCCTGCAATTTCGTATATCCGTCAATTTCTCCTCCGACGATATTTTTCAATCCGGCAAGCATATCACGACCTACGTTTCGGGCACGAACCGTACTTCCTCGGCAAATTCCTAGAACCTCAGTAACTTGTTTTCCTGGTATCGTCTCAGTAGTGGAAACTATCATAATTCAAAGTTTAATGAGATTCAAAATACGAAAATCAAGCACGATATATCAATCTGGCTTGGTAAAGATGCGGTCTTTCCCATCGAACATAGGCGTTTGCGTGGACAGCACCTTCAACGGTTTGTGTGATAGCACCTCCAAAACCGCATGTTTGGTTCCTTCCGGGATATTGATGAAATCGCCTTTTTTTACGATGATT
This sequence comes from Fluviicola sp. XM-24bin1, assembly GCA_003149635.1. Classification (GTDB taxonomy): domain Bacteria; phylum Bacteroidota; class Bacteroidia; order Flavobacteriales_D; family Crocinitomicaceae; genus UBA4466. The sequence goes on along the minus strand of QCWI01000001.1, from coordinate 377,299 downwards.
TCCTCACCGTTCAATGTCATTCGGGCCTTACCTTGAATCACAACGATGTTCTCCGTATGGGAGGCATGATAATGCTCTGGAACGCTGTCTTTCACCCAAATGATGTACGTTGACTGCAAATCGTCTTCCGCGATTTTTAGAACATGTACATTTTCATATTCCTCGGTAGGTTGGTAATCGTTGAGGTTCTTGTGTTCTTGTGAGTGAGACAGAAAGATGAAAAGAACAAAGAAAAAAGACAGTAAATGTTTCATGATACTAGTTAATCGGTTGGAATTTTGGTTTTAATCAGTTTAAGGATTACACCTTTGAAAACCGACTTCATTCATGATTAAATGTCTTTCGCGCATCATGAGGGTTACTTCCTTTTCAATCGGTTCACCGGAATCTCGGCCTTTTCCTTTGATTGTCAAAATCCCATCGGCCATCTCTATGGTTTCCACTTCGATATACCAGTTATCCATTGCTATGCCATCATCGTGCACCATGAGAATTCCTTCTGGCTCAACGCCCATCTGTAAAGTTGCACACGCTTCATCCGTCGCCGCCCAAACACCTGTGTATTCATTAGGTATTTGTTGGGAATAAGATAACGAGATCATTAGGCAAAACAAGAAGGTAATTAGATGCTTCATTTTCAGATCATTTTATGTTAAAGATACGACAAATCATTTCTGATACTTGCGGAGGATTGATGAATTACCGATTTGGAACTTCTGAGTTACTCCTTTTGTTCGCAGTGCTCAATCACCTTTTCTATCAATTCGCGCTGCTTTGTTACGGCCGACATACTGAGCATCCCAAAGAATAGTATGACCGTTATAGGAAACACCAAACTAGAAATTGGGTCAGGTTTACTGAAGAGATTATAAACTGCATAACAGATCAGAGCAACGATGAATAAGGAGGTAAAATTTCCATAATACGATATACTCGTTAGAACGCTAGCACCGTTCGCACCTTCAGAAATAAATATAGCCGTTGTACCACCGCCATATCTAGTTCTAAGAGCTTTCTGTTCTCGGATATAAATCCCTTTGTCCTTCTCATTGCGAAATAATAGATCGCGCGGATTGTCGTCCTGATAGTAACCATCTTTGTTGTATTGATAGACCGCGTATTGGCACGAATTGTCTTCACAAGACATTCAGAGGAAGCATCAGTGCGAAATTTCTTGATATGGATTGGGAAGAAGAACAAAACTTGTTAAGCTAAAGATAGTATTAAAAAACCCCACTCTTACGAGCAGGGTTCTATATCATTTGAAGTGGAGATTGTTCGTCATCTCGACAGGCTCGATGAACTCAACATCCTCGAGACTCACACTCACACTTAATTCTATCTAAGCGTATTCTTCCACACTTGGACAAGTACAAACAAGATTACGGTCTCCGTATGCATTGTCCACGCGGCGAACCGGCACCCAGTATTTCGACTCTTTCAAGTACTCAACCGGATACACTGCTTCTTGCGGCGTGTATGAATAATTCCAGTTCTGATTGATGATACAATCTGCCGTGTGCGGAGCGTTCTTCAACAAGTTGTTCGCTTTGTCAGCATGACCGTTCTCAATCTCGCGGATTTCCTCGCGAATTTTAATCATCGCTTCAATGAATCGATCCAATTCTGCTTTGTCCTCGCTTTCTGTTGGCTCAATCATCAATGTTCCAGCTACAGGGAACGATACCGTCGGTGCGTGGAATCCGAAATCGATCAAACGCTTCGCAATATCTGCTACTTCTACGTCTGCTGTTTTCTTGAACTCGCGACAATCTACGATCATTTCGTGTGCTACCGTTCCGTTCTTTCCAGAGTACAACATTTCGTAGTGACCTTTCAAGCCAGCAGAGATGTAGTTCGCGTTCAAAATCGCCATTTCTGTCGATTCACGCAATCCTTTCCATCCTAGCATCTTGATGTATCCGTAAGAAATCAACAAGATAAGAGCACTACCCCATGGCGCTGCGGAAACCGCTTTGATCGCTTGATCTCCACCCGTTTTCACCAATGGTGATCCCGGTAGAAAAGGAACCAAGTGTGCTGCCACACCGATCGGCCCCATTCCTGGCCCTCCACCTCCGTGAGGAATTGCGAATGTTTTGTGCAAGTTCAAGTGACATACATCCGCTCCAATGTTCCCAGGGTTGGTCAATCCAACCTGAGCGTTCATGTTCGCACCGTCCATGTACACTTGTCCTCCGTTATCGTGAATGATCGAAGTGATTTCCTTAATTCCTTCTTCATACACTCCGTGCGTAGAAGGGTAGGTAACCATGATTCCACCCAAAGTATCTTTCAACTCTTCAGCTTTCTCACGTAATTCTTCGATATCGATATTTCCGTTTTCATCACATCCGGTTACCACCACTTCGAATCCAGCCATTACAGCCGATGCAGGGTTGGTTCCGTGTGCCGATGAAGGAATGATCATTTTATTTCGGTTGAAATCTCCGTTCGCTTCGTGGTACGCTTTGATCACCATCAATCCGGTGTACTCACCTTGCGCTCCAGAGTTTGGCTGCAACGACATTCCTGCGAATCCAGTACATTCACACAAATCTTTTTCCAATTCCACCAACATTTCTTGGTAACCAAGTGTTTGATCGTGTGGAGCAAACGGGTGCAAGTTCGCAAACTGAGAGTTCGTAATTGGAATCAATTCGCTAGCTGCGTTCAATTTCATCGTACATGATCCTAATGGAATCATGCTGTGTACCAATGACAAATCCTTGTTCTCCAAACGCTTCAAGTAACGCATCATTTTCGATTCCGAATGAAACGAATGGAACGTTGGGTGCGTAAGAATCTCGTCTGTACGTAAGAAAGATGCATCTACCGAAGATCCTTCTGCCGCAGCAGCTCCGAATACTCCTAAAGCAGCGTTCAAATCTGCCTCCGTATGTCCTTCGCCAAAGCTAATCGTCACTTCACTATCGCTTGGATAGAAGAAGTTCAATTGTACTGCTTCCGCTTTTGATTTGATATCTGAAGCGTTCACTCCAGATACGTGAATTGTGTCGAAGAATGGCTGCTCAGTTACATTTACTCCAGCATTTTTCAATCCTGCAGCAGCGCGAGACGTCATGTTGTGGATTCCTCCAGCAATTTCCTTCAAACCTGCTGGCCCGTGATACACAGCATACATACTTGCCATTACCGCCAACAAAGCTTGTGCTGTACAAATATTGGATGTCGCTTTACCACGTTTGATATGCTGTTCGCGCGTTTGCAAAGCCATGCGCAACGCTGTATTTCCATCAGCATCTACTGATACTCCGATAATTCGACCCGGCATATGACGCTTGTACGATTCTTTCGCTGCGAAGTACGCTGCGTGCGGCCCTCCGAATCCCATTGGGACTCCAAATCGCTGAGACGAACCAAATACTACATCCGCTCCAAGTGACCCCGGAGATTGCAACAATACCAATGCCATGATATCAGCTGCTACTCCCACTTTGATTTCGTTCGCGTGCATTTTTTCGATGAATGCACCAAGATCATCAATGCGTCCGTTTTTATCTGGATACTGAACGATGGCTCCAAAGAACTCATTGCTTCCTTCAAAGTTGTTTGGATCGTCTTGAACTAACTCAATTCCCAAGTTATTCGCACGCCCTTCTATTACATCGATAGATTGCGGGAATAATGTATTTGCAATGAAAAATTTGTTCTTTCCTTCTTTCACCTCAGCGCGAGATCGTGAATTCCAGAACATCAACATGGCTTCAGCAGCTGCTGTAGCTTCATCCAACAATGAAGCGTTTGCCAACTCCATTCCTGTTAAGTCGATGATCATGGTTTGGAAGTTCAACAGTGCTTCCAATCGTCCTTGAGAAATTTCCGCTTGATACGGCGTGTATGCTGTGTACCAACCCGGGTTCTCTAATACATTTCTCAAAATCACCGATGGTACAACTGTATCGTTGTATCCCAATCCGATAAATGATTTGTAAACTTTGTTTTTGGCAGCCAATTCCTCCACGTGACTCAAATAATCACGTTCACTCATGGCATCCGATACTTTCAACTCTCCATTCAATCGAATGTGAGAGGGAATGGTTTTGTTAATCAACTCTGCAACTGATCCTACCCCTACTTTGTCCAACATCGCTTGCTTTTCCGCAGCATCTGGACCAATGTGTCTCTTTGAAAATCCGCTCATTTCGTACCGATAATTTGTGAGGTACAAATATACGGCCTATCTGATCGAAAATGAAGCGATATTTGGTGAAAAATCTAACTCTTGCGCTTACGATTGTACTTACGCTTGTAATCCCTTCTATAGCGTCCTTTGTTGCTGATGTAACGTGGCTCGCCAAAGTCGTATCTATCGTTGCGATACGGAAATCCGAATCCAAGGTGCAATTCATTAGACATTCCTTTGTATCGCGCCAATCCAGCAACGTCGTGATTGAAGGCGTAGCCGACACGCATCCATGGTGTGATTAAGAAATCCAAACCAGCAATTATTGAATTCTCAGAGCGATATCCTACAACGACACTCCAACGTCCGTTGAAAGTATTACGAAGTAATAAATCTCCTTGGATGGGTGTTCCTCGAACCATTTTGATTTGCAAGTTCGGCTGGAAGGTATATCGATCTGAAGGACTGAGGTACCAACCTGTAGAAACGAAATAATGGAAATCGTCTGGTTTGAAACCGTCGTCGCTACCAAAATTCGTTTGAAACATTTGAGGAATGGAAGCCCCTACATAGAAGATCGGTGAGTAATAATATACCCCGAATGAACTTTGGAAGAAAATCTTGGAAAATCCCTGTACGAAGGCAGGATCATTGGGTTGAATTGTTACGGTAGAAGCCAAATCGGCCGCTTTACTCTCGATTCCAACACCTACTCCAAAAATCAGAGCATTCGCATTATCATACAACAATCTGTATGAGTATTGAGCATTTACAGCGTTGTTGCTGTACTTCCCGATTTGATCGTTGTAGAAATTCAATCCTACGGCCATATCCGGAGCCAATTCGTATTGACCGCTTGCTGCGAATGTTGAAGGTGCTCCATCAAATCCAAACCATTGATCGCGATATACAAGATCTACCTGATACTTTGCATCGATCGCCAATGCAGCTGGATTCAACAAACTTTGTGTGAAATTCAATTGCGAAAAACGTTGGAAATTCTGCGCCGAACTCCATTGGCTTAACAATACCGCTATGATCAATACCAATCCTTTCATCTCTCGCCTATCGTAATAATGTGATAAATCCTTCTTTCTCCACGCCACCAACATCAAGATGGTAGAAATAGGTTCCGTCCGTTAATGCTCCTCCATTCGGGAAGCAGAAATTGCCCAAACAGGTTCCGTTCCAATCGTTTTGATAGTCTTTTGCTTCAAAAACAACGTCTCCCCATCGGTTCCAAACTACTAAGTCTCCTACCAACCCATCCAATTCTGGAATTACGAAGGTATCGTTGATTAAATCACCGTTGGGAGAAAATCCATCCGGCACGGTTAGACTTACAACAATTACCGTGAAAGTTGCTTCAAAAACACATCCATCAGGGTGCGTAGCTGTTAATGTGATTGTTTGTGATTCTGTTCCGTTAAACGTGATCGAACTTGTAGTTGAATCCTGCAATTGATTTCCTGGTGACCATACATACGTCGAAAATCCGCTAGGGCCTAAAATGAGTTGATTCTCCCCGGCCTCCACATAGAAAGTATCTTGAATGGTGAAATTCGCTGTATTCGAAAGAATTGGATTGACCGTAATACTCTGGGTAATCACACAAGATCCTTCAGTAATTGTTACGTCGTAAGTCGTTGTAGATTCCGGCGAAACTACAATCACATTAGATGTTTCTCCCGTAGACCAAGAGTACTGAGATCCACCTGTTGCCTGCAAAGCTTGTGTATTCAAACAGCTGTTCTGACTGATCACCTGAACATCTCCCTGAACAATTCCGATATCATAAGAGAAGGTAGAAACACAATCATTTCCGTCGACCGCGCTCACGGTATAAGTTCCCGATTGCGTAACTTGCAATGAAGGAGTGGTCACTCCACCCGTCCAACTGTACAGAGAATATGATCCACTTAAACTCAACGTGGATGTTCCACCACCACATAAGGTATCGCCTGCGCTTGAGATGATATTGTCGACTGGAGCCGGATGAACAATCACTTCGATTGTATCACTTGAAATACATCCGATGGCATCTTCGGCAAAAACAATATGCTGCCCTGAACCCGTTGGAAAGTACTGCTGAGTTGAACCTGGAGTTGATCCTGTCCATGTGTAATCCACATAACCATTCGTGGCGTTCAAAGGAACAATGGCGTTCGCACACATTTCAATACTGTCGCCTTCAATGATTACCACATCGATATCACACTGAACTTGAGCATAAGTGAGATGCGTTCCGAAAAAGAGGAACAACGCGGATATGGTCTGTTGTAAAGTCATTAGTCTCATGAGCGAAGCAAATTTACGTCATTTCTGAAGTATGTTGCGAATCATTTTTATCAGAGTTGTTCACAATAGAAAGCCGATTAATCCACATACTTCCAAATTCTTAGTAAAGCTATCGTACAAAGGTAGGAGACTTCAGACTTCCCGCCTTGCTTTGTTTAGTATCTGGAGATGAATAGTGATTAACTGGTCGCTAATCTACGTAGCTCAACTTCAACATGTTTGAATTTCCGTGCTCTTCAATCGGCATGGAGGCAATATTAATTACCAAATCTCCCGCGTTGATTTTCCCAGCATCTTTCAACATGTTCTTGATATCCGCGATCGTTTTATCCGTGCTTTCCGTCTTGTTGTAGTAATACCCTTTCACTCCCCAGATGAGGTTCAACTGCGTCAAAATGCGACGATTACTCGTGAAGACAAAAATATTTGCATTCGGTCGCTGTGATGCTACTTTGTAACCGGTATATCCTGTAAATGACATCGTTAAGATGGCCTTCGCGTCTACACGTTTACACAAGCGAACGGCGTTGAAACAAATCGAGTCTGTGATGAATCTTGTATGATCTTTTTCCGGCGCTTCGTGCTTGTTGTACAACTCATCGTATGCCTCTATTTCTCCAACAATATTTGACATCGCGTTGATTACTTCAACAGGATATTTCCCGACTGATGTTTCTCCGGAAAGCATTACGGCATCTGTACCGTCGAATACGGCGTTGGCTACATCATTCACCTCAGCACGACTCGGTGTGGTATTGTTGATCATGCTCTCCATCATCTGTGTAGCAACGATAACGGGTTTCGCATTCGCGCGACACTTTGAAATCAGCATTTTTTGAATCAATGGTACATTCTGGAAAGGAATTTCAACGCCTAAATCTCCACGTGCTACCATTAATGCGCCACTTTCCGCGATAATTTCATCGATTTCATCCAATGCTTCTGGCTTTTCGATTTTCGCGATGACTTTGGTATGCTTTCCTTGTTCTTGGATAATTTCCTTTAGTTCACGGATATCGTTCGCATGACGTACAAACGAAAGTGCTATCCAGTCCACTTCGTGCAACAAAGCAAAATCTAGGTCAATACGATCTTTCTCCGTAAGTGAAGGCATGGAAATTTCGGTATTCGGGAAGTTGACTCCTTTTCTGGACGAAAGTGTCCCTCCTAAAATCACCTTTGCTGTGATTTCGTTTTTCTTGTTTGACTTCACGACTTCCAGCGTCAACTTACCGTCGTCTAACAACAAACGTTCACCTGCCTTTACATCTTTCGGCAAATCCTGATAATTAATGGAAAAGCGTTCGGAAGTACCTAGAACATTTTCAGTGGTAATCTTTACTTCCTTTCCTTCTTCTAACAAGATTCCGTTATCTGTCATCTGACCGGTACGGATCTTCGGCCCCTGCAAATCACCAAGAATGGCAACGCTCATTCCGGTCTCTGTGTTCAAGTCACGAATCATGCGAATCATGTTCTCGTGATCTTCATGCGATCCATGCGAGAAATTCAATCGGCATACATTTACACCGGATTCAAACATTTTCTTCAACACCTCTTTGGAAGAAGTGGAAGGCCCCATGGTTGCTACTATTTTCGTTCTTTTCATGATCAAAATACAATATTTTCTGCCGAGCTCAATTCATCTGGATCGAATGGAAAAACGCCCAAAACGCTTGGCACGGCCTTTAGTTCAACTACCAATTCCTGAATGTCAACTGCCCAGTTATCGCATAGAAAAAGAAAGAAATCTATGCCTGGTTTTTCAGGAATGAGGTACTTGCCTTGATGTTTGTTTTTGATGAGGTAATAAACCATTCGATCGGAATCATCTGCATATTCATACATCGAATGACTAGAAACAATCACGCCTTTTCTATCGGTAACGCAATACGGTTCATCGCACTTCGCAAGATGCAATCCCAATCCTTGATTAATACCCCAGGCCAATCGGTAATCACTATGGTGAGAACTAATGCCTACGATATCAAAATCGAGATCATCATCTAATTCCAGCGTGTATTTCTTTTTCTTCGCCATAAACTAACACCAGCACACGAAAATACTGAAATGTCGAAGAAAGTCGGTACTGAACCGATATGTTAGTGTTGAATTAACAATTTGATGATAAGTTGGAAGGCCGATCAGCCTTGAAGACAACTACTTTCTCATTGGCAACGATGGTAGCATTCTCCATGAACTGAACAAAGTAAATACCCGTTTGATCCAAAGATCTTTCCATGTTATTCGTTCATTGAACTACAGCTACTTCTTGAATGATTTGGCCCGCTCCATCCAAGACAATAATTTGTTCAGGATTTACAACGTTCCATGTAATTTGGAATGTTCCATTACTCGGATTCGGGAAAAGTTGTGTTTCTAGTTTCTGCGTCTCATGAATTCCAGCAACCTGACCTAAATACTGCTGTGTTCCATTCACATTCGGATTATTCCCTGAATTTGGCTTCGGATTGAAAACCGAAAGATCTTGAATCGTACCGTCAAATACTAAAGTTGGTGTTGATGGCTGACATTCATAATTCGCCACATACTCTAATGCTGCTCCAGCATCCAATCGTCCGGCTCCTAAAAGTCCAGCGAGATCCGTGGAATTGGAAGCATAGACATCTGCGGCGGTAATACTCAAAATCTCAATCACTTCTTCTCTGCTCAGGCAAGGGCGAAGTGATAACATTAGACCAATCGTACCCGTTACGTACGGTGCGGCAAAACTAGAACCATTTCCAGTAAGGTAATAACCCGGCATTGGCGTCCCAGCAACATGATATCCAGGTGCACAAATGTCTACGTACTGATTGCTTTGATGCGTTGTGTTCGGATTTCCAATGACCAATTCATGGTTGTCCTGTGGGCCGACACTGGTCACCGAAATCACGCCTTCCAATGAAGCCGGATACACCACACCGAAGGGCCCACCACAAGTATTCCCGTTTCCTGCAGAAGCTACAACGATTACATCGTTTTCAAACAATTCATCCATTACTTTCTCGAAGTAAATGTTGTTTTGACATCCGGACGACCAGCTTACGTTAATGACTCGCACCCCTTGATAGCAAAGATCTAACATCTCATTGTACCCCATATTAATGAGGGCAAGGCTGCAATCGTATCCAATGGAACTTTTACCCATTCCATTGTTCGTGTTCCCCGCTGCCGCAACTGCCACTGCATTCCCGTGTTGATAAAAGTATTGTGACGCAAAAACAGGATTTTGTGTGAAAACAGCAGCTCCAACTAGCTCTTCGTGATTGGTGTAAAATGCACCGTCTACAATTCCGATTACAGTATTTGGGTCACCAGTTGAATACTCCCACGCCTGCTCTGCATTGATCAAATCCAAAGCGTAATCATTGGCAAATGTTAGATTATAGTCATCCGGAAAGGTGTTGGTACTCAATAATTCGTATTCAGGCGCCGGTTCAATTCCATGACAAAAATTAATTTTTTCGAAGGCCGATTTTAACTTATCAAAATCTCCTGAACCATGAATCTCATAGACTTTAAGAAGTGCTTCCTTTCTACTTGATGGAAAAGCACGATCGCAGTGGCGCACTTGAAAATCCTCAAAGATTCTCATCATTTCCGCATCATCAGAAATCCATTGATCGTTCTCTAGATAAGGTACCAATTCTTCTCTATCGATAGACAGCCAAACCTTCACAGTTCCTTCATTTGACTGCGCCAAAGTCACCTGAGGCAGGCACAATAAGAGCAATACAAACAATACAGCACGATAGCTTCCGGGCTTCATAGTTCTCTCAAGTAGTTACATGTTTAGTCCAACGGGAATTGCTTCCCTCATACCCGAAAAATCATGTTATGATTCGTCGAATATGGGCGCAAAAATAACACATAGATCGAATACTAAACCCATTTAGTATGTTAAGTTTTCAACATTCGTCGAAATAATCCACAAAATCAGTGGATATCTCACCAGGAATTAGGCTTCCTCTTAACAACTAATTAACAGAATCGGGCTGAATCTCAATCGCTGTCTAGCATTCACTCTTTGGCATGCCGTTTGCGGTTTTTAGCATCGGAAACTTAAATTTTTATCTTATGATTGAAAAGAAAGCATCGAGAGCAGATCTCGAAAAAAACAAGGTGTCCATTTTTGGTATCGGCCTCATCGCAGCGGGCTCATTTACCTTGGCCGCCTTCACTTACACTTCCCCTCTGGAAGTGGAAGAGGCAAAAATTGCATCAGCGCAGTCTGTTGTTTCTTATGAAATTCAACAAGAGGATGCTCCTGAAGAACCCGAAGTAGAAGTAATTGAAGAAGTTGCTGAAGATCAACCCACGTTACAAACCGAAGCGTTGGAAGAACTGAGTGAAGACGTCAAGGCTAAGCAGGATGAGAAAAATGCTCAGGAAGCTACTTCAAAATCGGGAAATGAGAAGCGAATGAAGGGACCTGAAAAACACACTTTCAAGATTCGAAAGGTGAAATCAGACCCTCCCAAATGGGTGGATATTGAAGCCAAATACATTGGCGGAACAACCGAAATGATGAAATTCATTCACGCTCATGTTGAGTACCCTGAATTTGAGCGTTCCACTGGCGAACAAGGTAAAGTGTATGTCCGTTTTATTGTAGAACGTGATGGATCCGTTACCAATGTGAAAGCCATTAGTGAAGATGCATCTCCAGGGCTTAAAAAAGAAGCAGAGCGCGTAGTAAAATCGTTTCCAAAATGGATTCCGGGCGAGCTGAAAGGGAAACGCGTGCGTAGCTATGTAAGATTACCCATAACCTTTGTCCTAGATTAGTAAAACCACTAGCTGCGAAATTTAAGGCTGAGTCATTACGACCAGCCTTTTTTTATTGCCTAAATTTAGGGCCATAAAATTGCAATCGATGGAATACAGAATTGAGAAAGATACGATGGGCGAGGTACAAGTGCCCACAGACAAGTATTGGGGTGCACAAACACAAAGATCCCGCAACAATTTCAAAATTGGTGGTGCCAACATGCGCATGCCGTTGGAGGTAACAAAAGCCTTCGCGATTTTGAAGAAATCCGCGGCGGAAACAAACGCTGAATTGGGTGTTTTACCAAAAGAAAAAGCGGAGTTGATTGGGAAAGTATGTGACGAAATTCTGGAAGGGAAATTGGATGATCAGTTCCCTTTGGTGATTTGGCAAACAGGTTCTGGGACGCAATCGAACATGAATATGAACGAAGTTATTGCGAACCGTGCTCACGTAATTAACGGTGGGTCTTTGTTGGATTCCGATAAATTCATCCACCCGAATGATGACGTGAACAAGTCTCAGTCTTCAAACGATACGTTCCCTACTGCCATGCACATTGCGAGCTACAAGCAAATTGTAGAGGACACGATCCCGAAAATTGAAACGCTTCGAAATACGTTGCATGAAAAGTCGGTGAAGTACATGGACGTGGTAAAAATCGGACGTACGCACTTTATGGATGCTACGCCATTGAGCCTCGGTCAAGAATTTTCAGGATACGTTTCTCAATTGGATCATGGATTGAAAGCGCTTAAAAATACATTGGCACACCTTTCTGAATTAGCCCTTGGAGGAACGGCCGTTGGAACAGGACTAAATACACCGGAGGGATACGCCGAATTGGTAGCAAAGAAAATTGCAACGTATTCGAACCAGCCGATGGTAACCGCTGAAAACAAATTCGAAGCATTAGCAGCGCACGATGCTATGGTAGAAACACACGGAGCATTGAAACAATTGGCTGTAAGCTTGATGAAAATCGGAAACGATATTCGAATGTTGTGTTCAGGGCCACGTAGTGGAATTGGTGAAATTGTAATTCCAGAAAATGAACCGGGATCTTCCATCATGCCAGGAAAAGTGAACCCAACTCAGTGTGAAGCATTGACGATGGTATGTGCACAAGTTATTGGTAACGATGTTGCGGTCGCAACCGGAGGAATGACAGGACACTTCGAATTGAATGTCTTCAAACCAATGATGGTATATAATGTACTGACATCTGCACGTTTGTTGGGTGATGCATGTTTGTCATTCAATGATAACTGTGCTGTTGGAATTGCTCCGAACGATGCTGTCATCAAAGAGAAATTGGAAAACTCATTGATGCTCGTAACGGCATTAAATACGCACATCGGTTATGAAAATGCCGCTGCGATTGCTAAAAAGGCACATAAGGAAGGAACGACTTTACGTCAAGCAGCCATTGCTTTGGATTTGGTCACTAACGAACAGTTTGACGAGTGGGTGCGTCCTGAAGACATGATTGGAAGTATGAAAACGACTTCTTGAATTATGAATAAGGAATAATGAATAGTACCCTTCGACTTCGCTCAGGGTACTTAAAAACTAGCCCCGCTCACTGAGGTTCTCGAAGTGCGGGGCTTTTCTTTTGGAAGAAATTTTTCGCGTTGGGAAGGTAATTCCATGCATTGGGATGAAGCCGCTCCTTGAAACGGGAGTTTATCCCGTACTTGTAACCAGAAACGGTACGAAACACGTTTGTTGCTTAGGTTAGGTTTTGTAGTTGCTTGGTATCGTTTCTAAGACTTTATAGTGTATAGTTAGTAGTTTATTGGTTAGTTACAAAAGTCCCAAGTCATCGAGACCTATCGAGATTCGGGACTTTTTTTATGCACGCATTTCAGTAAGATCGACGTTCGGAAATGAAAACAAAGCGTTGGGATGAAGTCATTGTTTCAATCAAAGATGAATCATAACCTTTGGAATTAGAAACGCTGCCGTTAGAGTAATTAGGTAAAAAAAGACGAATCGCGTTTCTAAGGCTTTTATAGTATAATTTTAGTAGTTATTGGTTAGGTACAGCCCCATTGATTTTGGGGCTTTTCTATTCACAGTCAACTACTTGTCAATACGCAATTTCACTTATTCGAGCAAAAACGATGTTTTATTTACCAATTGCACTAGTTAATCGAGCAGATCACATATTGATTAAACTATCCCCCCATTTATAGATGTACCTTTATCTCTCGCAAAGGCAAGAGTAAAACACCCTTACACCATTGATATATAGATACTTAAATGTTAATTATCACAAAGTATGAATTTAATTGGTTTAATGCGCTAAAACTGTGTAATTTTATACATATCAAAAGAATTGACTATCTTTTCGTTTGCGCTGAACAACCTTCAAACTCTACTGCATGACTTCAAACTCTACTGCATGAACTCAATGAACAAGCATCGGTATGGGGTAAAAGGCTTTGCCATTTTTTGTTTGTTTGCAAGTACCTTCCTACTATTTGGATTTATTCTTGCTGCGAACCATAAAGAAAGGCTACTCACTAAGGGTGAAAAAACGCTTACCTATATGAAAGGTAAACAAAAAAAGGCCCTATCCCACATTGAAGAGAATCTGCCGGACATTTCCTCTGATCAAACCATGATGGGAGTAATCTGGCAAAACCTCATTGATAATGCCTTCAAGTACTCTCAGAAAAAAGAAAATCCCGAAATCTCGATTTGGGCAGAGGTCGATCGTACTGGGGTCACCTATTTTATCAAGGATAATGGAAGCGGTTTTGATATGCGTCATTACCAGAAACTCTATGGCATTTTCCAAAGACTTCATTCGCAACAAGAGTTCGATGGTACGGGTGTAGGTCTTGCCAATGTCCAACGAACTATTAACAAACATAATGGTACCATTTTCCGCAGTTGGAGAGCCTGGCAAAGGTGCCACATTCCAATTCTTTTTACCCTTTTAAAAACACTAGTCATGAACAAAGAAAATACCATTGATCTATTACTGGTTGAGGATCGTCAAGAAGACGCCGAATTGGCTCTAATGGCACTTGAAAAACACAAGTTGCTCAATAATATTAAATGGGTTAGAGACGGTCAGGAAGCTCTTGATTTCTTGTTCTGCGAAGGTCAGTTCTCCGATCGCAAAAATGTGGTAAACCCCAAATTGACCTTGCTGGATCTTAAAATGCCGAAGGTAAGCGGATTGGAAGTAATTGAGGCGGTTCGAAGTAATCCACAAACCAAAACCATTCCCACAGTGGCGCTAACCACCAGTCGAGAACATAACGATCGACTGGATGCCAATGACCTGGAAGCAAATAGCTACATCGTAAAACCGGTGGATTACGAGAATTTTTCCACCTGTGTCAGAGAACTTGGTTTCTACTGTCTATTGTTAAATGAATCGCAACTGAAATAATACGTACATGTCCATCCGAATTCTACATCTTGAGGATAACATTGCCGATGCGGAACTAATTCGTATTGAGTTGGAAAGGGAGTACAACGAATACGAAATTAAGCACGTTAGTAATCGTAATGATTATGTTGAAGCTCTTCAAAATGAGCAATTCAACATTATTCTTTCTGAATATAATATTCCGGACATCATGGGACTGGAAAGCCTTGAATTAGCTAACACCTATGGTTCAAAAGTGCCGTTTATTTATGTCTCCGGTGCAATTGGAGAGGAAGGAGCCGCGGAAATGCGAAAACTAGGTGCTACTGACTACGTTTTAAAAAGCAAATTGGAAAAACTCCACATTTCCATTTTCCGCTCCGTTCAGGCTTATCGCTACCATGAGTTCGTTGAGGAAAAGGAACAACAAATCAAAGATCAGCAACTCGAGTATCGATATCTCATCGAGCGCATGAATGAAGGGTTCATCAAAGTAAATACCGATAATAAAATTGCCATAGTGAACCCAGCAGTGTGCAGTTTGTTTGAAGCCAAACCCGCTGATTTAATTGGAAAGGACATCAATTATCTCCTCGATATTCCTAACGACAAGAGTGAATTTCAATTGATCGACATCAGCAGTTCTCTGGAATATGATAAAGTACTTACACGAAGCAATAACGACCGTTTCTGGGCACACATTCGAATTTCAAAACAACTGAATGAATTGGGCGATTGCACTGGGTTTGCGATTATCATTAATGATATAACAGATCAAAAACTAAGCGAAGTCTGGGAAGATATTATTTCCAAAATTGCGCGCAAACTAAGTACGTCTGAGAGCTCTATCAATACCTTTTTTCAGAAGCTTCATCTGGAATTACAGAAGCACATTCCTTTTGATAACTATTTCGCTATCCTCAAGGAAAACGTGGGTCAAATTCGTCTGGTTTATCACAAAGCTGATAGGGAAGAATCCCAAACGCCACAATATCGAAGAAATGCTCTTGGACTGAGTGAACACATCTTGCAAACAAAAGAAGCCGTTTGGCTGAAAGGGGAAGAAATCGGCAAGTTCGAAAATGAGAATGGGATTTCTGTTCAGGGAGAGCGCCACAAATGCTTGATGTGTGTTCCAATCGTTGCGGAAGACAAGTGCGTTGGAGTAATGGGGTGCCTGGATAGCAATAGCAAGGATACCTTCGACGAGTTTCATTTTAAAGTGCTCATGTATGTCGGAAGTCACATTGGCATCTTCATTCGAAAACTGGAGTCTGAAATAAACAGAAATAGCATTCTGCAATTGTCCGAGGATTTGATCTGCACACTCAATAAATCCGGAGAGCTCATTTATGCAAATCCAGCTTTCCAAAACATATTGGGATATGATGAATCCGAACTGTTGTATCAACCGCTCGTAAACATTTTTGTACGGGATGAAATCGCTTCTCATAAAAATCTCCACGAAACCTTAAAGTCAGGAAATGGAACCCAGAAGATCGACAGCTCCATTGTAACCAAAGACGGTGATATCCGTTCCATTTCATGGACCATTATGGGCGTGGAAAAATGTCAATCATTTTATTGCATTGGTCGCGATTTCACAGAAAAACAAGCCATTCAAAAACGCATTGAAGAAAGTGAAAAGCGATATCGCGGTTTGTTCCAGCGCATGAACGAAGGATTAATGAGCTGCGATCCGAATGGAGTCATCTTAAATGTAAATCCAAGTTTGTGCAAAATGCTGGGGTATACCAATGATGAATTGGTGGGTAAAATTGGATACGAGTTCTTGCATGAACCGGATACGGCCGATCGACTCAAGCAAAAGTTTAAATACCGAAAAGCAGGGAAGCCGGCACTTTACGAAACAATCTTCTTGCACAAAAACGGATCGAAGGTATGGACAAACATATCGGCGAATCCGGATTACGACGATGATGGAAACTTCTCCGGAGTCATGCTCATTGTACTCAATATCACGGATTACAAGCAGGCGGAAAAGGCGGCCTATGAAATCAAAGAAGCGTTTACGAAAGAGTTAGAATCAAAGGTAACGGAGCGCACCATGGAATTGGAAGATGCCCGGAAAGAATTGGCGCTGAGTCTGGAAAAAGAAAAAGAATTGGGAAGATTGAAATCTCGTTTCGTTTCTACGGCCTCGCACCAATTCAGGACTCCCTTGTCGGTAATTCAATCCAACTTGGGCTTACTCTCCATGCATATGGATACTTCTGAATGCTTCCATTTGGACAAAGAATTGCAACCTAAATTCAATAAGATCAGTGAGCGCATCAAATCGCAGATTACCCGCATGACTGACCTCATGAATGATGTATTGATATTGGGGAAAATCAACGAAGGAAATATTACACTGCGACTTATCCGTCAACCATTAGTCCCTATTTGTCAGGAGGTCCTTGACAATCACAGTCACGTCAATCAAAAAAAGAGCAACCCAGTTCGAGTGACCGGTGAGCCGACTGAAATCCTTTTCGATGAACAACTCTTCAGTCACGCGTTGTCCAATCTCGTTTCGAACGCCTTCAAATACTCTAACAATGGGGCGCTCCCAACCGTTTCCGTTCATTTCGAAGACGACTCGGTTGAAATCAAAGTAAGCGACAAAGGGATTGGGATTCCCGAACGCGAATTACAGCATTTGTTCGAACCGTTCTATCGGGCTTCAAATGTAAATGAATACAGTGGAACGGGACTTGGGACGGCTATCGCGAAGGAATACATAGAATTAATCGGCGGCTCAATATCGGTGAAAAGCGAACTGGGCAAAGGCACAGAATTCATAATTAACCTCAATACACAAAACCATGGAGAAAATACTGATAGTTGAAGACGAAGCAGGAGTTCGTGAAACTCTGGAGGAGATTTTTGATCTCGCCGGGTACGAAGTTTCCAGTGCTAAAGATGGCAAGGAAGGATATCAAAATATCGTAGATGATCTGCCCGACATTGTGGTTTGCGACGTAAGCATGCCTGAAATGAACGGTTTTGAACTTCTAGGAGCCATTAACGAGCGCATGAAGGATGAAATTGTCCCTCCTTTTTTATTCCTAACGGCTAAGGTGGAACCGAAGGATATTCGAACAGGCATGAGTCTCGGGGCGGACGATTACATCTTGAAACCCTTCGACCATAATGAGCTTCTTACGGCGGTTCGGATGCGACTTGAAAAACGCAAGAAAATTCTAGGAAACGGTTCCGAAGAATATTTAAATTCGACGGTTAATTTCGATAAATTGGCGGTTCCCAGCGAATCTGGATTGGAGATGATTCCCTATTCCGAGTTGATTTATTGCGAAGCAGAACGCGCTTAATGCAGATTTCATCTCGCTTCCAAAAAGAACATTTTGGTTTCCAAATCGATGAAAGAATTCGAAGATATTCTGATTCGAAACAACTTTTTGAAAGTGCACAAATCGAATATTGTCAATATTCAGCACATCGAAAAATACCTTCGTGGCTCAGGTGGACAACTCTTAATGACGGACGGAAGTATCGTTCCCGTTTCCATCAGAAAGAAAGAGCAATTGATGCGAATTTTGAAACAATGACAAAGGGACTGCCGGTTTTCCCAACAATCCCTTTTGTTCTCTCTATTCAATGAGATTTAAAGTTTTATGACTTTTTCAGACCAGAGCAATTGGCCGTCTTTTACGAATCGTACGAGGTACATTCCTTTTTGCTCCAGCTGGATTTCTTTCGTTAATCGTGTGCTACTGATGACATCATTCTGAATAACTGCGCCAGTTGCATCTATCACTTGTATCTCAGCATCGATTTCTTGATTCCATTGCACCAATGTTGCTTCATTCGTAGGGTTCGGATACGCCATCGCTTCAAATTCATTTTGCGACAAGCGTGGGGTTTCTTCCTCCGTCATTGCTGAGCGAACGGCATGTGCAGCATCTTCATACGACAACTCACTAGACGCGAATGGCTGCATAGGCGCAACATTATTGTTTACAGACATAAATCCGACACCCGCTCCAACGACTGTCGGCGTGGTTGGAAGTTCTTCGCAAGGAACCATATTTGAAATGTATTCCAGCGCCGCACCCGCATTTAATCGTCCTGCGCCCAAAACTCCGTAGTAATCCGAATGATTTACAGCGTACACATCATCGGCTGTTTGCTGCAGAATATTCAAAACTTCATCTTGAGTTAAGCAAGGGCGCAAAGAGAGCATCAATCCGATAGTTCCAGACACATATGGAGCGGCAAAACTAGTTCCGTTTCCAGTTAAATACCATCCTGGTGCCACCGTTAGAGCCACATCATATCCTGGAGCACACAAATCAACCGCAGCATTATGCTGGTGCGTCGATCCCGGATTTCCTGGCAAACGTTCGTGATTGTCATTCGGGCCAATACTTGTTACGGAAATCACTCCATCCAAAGAAGCAGGATATACGAGACTTTCGGGCCCACCGCAAGTACTTCCATTTCCGGCAGCAGCCACTACAATTACACCTAAATTGTTGATTTCATCGATCACCATTTGATAATACGAACTGTGCCAACATCCTGAACTCCAACTTGCATTCACTACACGAACCCCAGAGTATGCCAGCTGCAACATTTGATTGTATCCCATGGTGTTTAGTGCCAATTTGCAGTCATAACCGATAGCGCTTTTACCAATTCCGTTGTTCGTTGTACCAGCAACCCCCGTGGCTACAGCAGTCCCGTGATAATAATAATACATTGGAACTCCTTGTGAGTTGTTCATTGATACGTATTGATCGGTCAAATCTTCGTGGTATCCAAGAAAACTTCCGTCGGATACACCCAGAACAATTCCTGTGTCTCCTGTAGTATATGACCACGCTTCGTCGGCATTGATTAAATCCAGCGCATAATCTTCGTTGAAGTTTAACAAATAATCATCAGGATTGGTAGATAGCAATTCGTACTGCGGTGCTTGTTCCGCGTTTGCAAAAGCCTCGCTATCGTTCATTGTTTGCATCAATGCGTCGATATTACAGTCGCACGTAAATTCATATACCTTCTGAAGTAATGCTGTTCTGGAAGCTGATAATGCCTGTTCCACTTTTACAATTGAAAACTCCTCAATGAGTTCCTGCATGATTGGATCCGCTGACACCAGTTTCCCATTCTCGAGATATGGGACTGAGGCGGTTTCCTGAACAGTAACCCAAATTGAGGAGTTGTTGCTGTCCTGCGCGTTCATATTGAATGAAATCAGGAAGCTTATGATTGCGGTTAATGTTGTAAATAACTTTTCCATTTTGAATAATTTTTATATGAGAACTGCATCTAAATTATTCGTGGAAAGTGCGGCATTGCTATCAGAATTTCCCAACGGAATGTTAGGGCTTCCTTATAGTATGGAAACGAACACTATAGCATTATAACAGATTGATATATAAATACTTATGAAAACAACCGATCATCTCCCAAAAGGCGTCTATCGGAAAGTTATACAAGGTATTGGGAAGAAATTATTCGGAAGGAAAAACCGCTGAGCGCTTAAATCTCGAAGTATCCTTTTTTGATGGCGTAGATCACGAGCCCTGCAACATTTTTGGCATTCGTTTTACGAAGTAAGTTCTGACGATGTACTTCTACCGTACGAACGGAAATGCACAGTTTTTCAGCAATTTCGTTGTTTTTCTTCTCGTTGCAGATTAACTCCAATACGGCTAACTCACGCGCGCTGAGATCTTCATCGGTGAATTTTGCCTCGACGCGACCATCACTAACTAACTTGAACAGTTGAATTTTAGAAACCTCATCATCGAAGTAATATCCTTGCTCATACACTGCATAGATAGCATCAATTACCTTTTCAATGCTACAATTCTTCGCAAGGTACCCTCTAGCTCCTAACTTAATTGCTTGTGAGATATACTTATCTGCTTCGAACATGGAGAGTACAATTGGACGCACACTCGGGAATTTCGAAGTCAGTTGTTTCAAGGTTTGCTTCCCGCTCAGAACAGGCATCTCTAAATCCAGCAAAATAACGTCTACCTTGTTCGATTTGAGTTTGCCCAGTAATTCTTCACCATTAGAAGCTTCGAAAACAAGAGTAATGCCTTCCTCCTCTTTAAATAACGAGGTCAAGCCTTCTCGAAAGAGTTCGTGGTCTTCAGCTATCGCAATTCGTATCGATTTCCCCATTCATAGAGTTTTCTTTCCCGAAGGAACAAGTTAATAGTGGCGAACAGGCACCATTAGTGTTATCAGCTATGACAATGATACGAAAAAGCCTTCACGATTCGGCACCATTAATACTATTATCATGCATTTTTCGACTAATTAGGAATGTTAATAACTTATTTCACTGTAAATGAGGCGTTCAAATCAATTTAGATTCGATTAATTTCAGCTCTGTGCAAACCGGACAAAATGATCTTTGGAAAAATCCGATGCAATTGAATTCCCGAACCGAATAATTCCTTAATTTTACGACAACAAAAAACGAACATCATGAGTGTATTTGGTATTGTAACGTTTCTTTTAATCGGTGGAATGGCGTTTTGGATGCTATTGTTCTTGTTAGGATTTGTAGTTCCTTATTGGATCACTTTGGGTGTATTCGAAAAATTGCAACCGAAACGAATTTTTGAAGACAAGGAGTAAATCAACTTCTCAAGATATACTCAAAGCCTCAACAGTGTTGGGGCTTTTTTGTGGGGTAAACCTATGGATTGAAGGTAATTTATTACTTTAATCACGTAACTTATTGCATCTATCACTATGAGCACTGAATCAAATCAGAATCCGAAGAAGCCGATTTTTCAAGTTCCCGATAATTACCCTGAGAGCTAAGCGTTCGAGCAAAAGGTGTTGTTGAACTTTTTTGAAGCCCTTTTTATCTTACTTCATATCAAGAGGTGGAAAATCGGTGATGACAAAGGATTGTTTGTCAAGCGTCTTGGATTTAAAGAAATTCACTCTCTAGAGCTTGATAAAGCTATAAACAAGTATCTGAACCAGTCCTTGAAAAATGTCTTTTACTATAGAAGAAAGCTGCTGAGAGAAAACCTTATGCGAAGAGCTTATGCATTATTCACTTTGCTCATTGTCACTGCAGTCCCGTATTTTGTCTTTCAATTCACCGACAACGCGGTGGGTGGTATTTTTGACGGAAGTACTTCAGGCAAAACAGAACAAACAGATGGTTCGGGTTCCGGTGATTCAGAAAATGAGAATCAAACTTCATCTCCGCAAACACCACAAATGAAGCAAGGTTCTAATGTCGATAAGGTCGTGTATTTTCAAAAAGAACTTAATGCTCGAGGAACATTTGTACATACAGCCGCATTGCAAGATACGGGTATGTGGATGGGAGATGAAGGAGATATCGAACCTGCTACAACGCCTGAACCTGTTCGACCAACTCCGAGGACAAGCACAAATACCGGTGCTATAAAACCCAAAATCGAACCTGAAAAGGTCGATGCTACTTCCCAAATAGCTGGGCAAAATAACCCGACTTCGAATCCAACTCCAAGCGAAGATGGCGCCAACGATGATCAGGAACCTGAAAAAATATCCAAAGGCGAAGAAAAAGAAAGCAGCGCTGATCGGCTAGAAGGGCTGGAAGCCGTTGGTATCATTCTCTCTTTGTTACTGACGTCCCTATTTGCTGTGCATCATGTTGTTTCTCAGTGGGCGAGTAAACGAAAGTTCCGTGCGCATTTTCATCAGGCCAAAATGGATTTGATGGAAATCCACTACGCGCTAGAGGAAAATAGTAAATCCGACTTCGATATTGGTCCAGAAAGATTTAACGAAGCAGGATTGATCGCCGCCCTCACTGCCGCTGCCAAAGAATGCAGGGCAATTGTCAATGCGGAAACTAAAACGTACTTCGAGATGAGTGCTGAGCCAACGGTTCAAATTGGTACTATTTTCTCATCTTCCATGAATACGGCGAATAGCCTAATTGGAGCCTTTTCTAGTAAGCGTTATACACGCGAAGTAGAGCAATTACGCCGTGAAGTGAAAAATACTAGTGAAAAAGCATTTACTGCTAAAGACTCATTAGAAGATAAAATTGTCGCACTTAAATCCGCATATCGTAGTCTCGCAAGCTTGGAAAAACGAACGCTGTTAGTTGATGAAAAATTGGATGCTTTAGAAGATATAGGATTGGATCAACTGTCCGAAGAGGAGCAGGATAACTACGAAAAACTCAAGGTGAAATTTGATGCATTCGATGATGAGCGCGACAAAATTCTCGATTCGATTCAACGCTACCAATCCGAGATTGATGCCCTTGAAATTGCACTGCGCGAATATCAAAACTAAGAGTCATGGCGAACAACAAATTACTAATTACGGCGGATGATTATGGGATTTTCGACCCAATTGATAATGGGATTCTGGAAGTCGCGGATAAAATTGATTGCATTGATATTCTCGTAACACACCATACCCTAGAAAAACGGGTCAAAAAACTCTTCAAACTTTTTGGTGATCGCATCGAAAAAGGAGAGTTGAGGCTTGGGTTGCACTTAAACTTGACTTGCGGCAGTCCACAATATACAGCTGATAAAGCATACATTCGAAAAATTGCAAAAACCGGAGATTCGGGACGTTTGGAATTTCGACGCAATAGTGCCGTTACCTTCATCCCCTATTTGGACAATTTGCTTCGCAGATGTAAAACTGGTTTGGAAAAAGAAATAGAAGCCCAATACGAAACGTTCAAACGTGTGACTGGAAGAGAACCTTATCATGTAAGTTCTCATGAAGGTGTATATTCTGGACATGAAAAATTGTATCAACTATGCGCCTCGTTCTGTAAAAGGAAAGGTATTCCGATGCGAAGTCCGACTTTGAGCAATTACATCACTGATGATAATTTTGAAAGCTGGCGTGTAGATCATCAGCAGCTCCTACCTCCCAAACTTTTGAACTGGATGGTTCTCGTGGATAATGGCGTTCAAGTGAGAAGATGGATCCTTCGAAAAGCAGAAGGCGAATACATAGAAGATCTAAAAAAAGGAGAGACTTACGGACATGATTTCTTTGTCGAGCATTTCTTCAAACTAGGCAGCTACGATCGTCTGGTTAAATTGATGAAACGTGTATCTGAAACCGACATGGGCACATCAAAATCTTTCGAGATGGTAGTCCACCCCGTTAAATATAAGAAAGAGGTAGAGCTTGAAAATGTTCCAAAAGGAATCAACCCTAAACCATTAAAAGTACGGGTTAAAGAGATGGAGGCCCTTCAGTATGCAGATGTTAAATACCTGAGAGATTTATACCAGTTAGGCGATTTCCCAAAAGGTTAAAAATCATCCGGTAAGCCCTGAACTTCTTCTGCTTCTACTTCACAGATAGCACAGTTTTCTTTCATGGCCTTTTCGATTTTCTCGGCATCTTTCTCAATGGCCTTGTTGTACGCTTCAGGCGTATCGTACATTTTCATTACTTGCTCTAGATAACACAAACGATCGTAATCGATAACGCGATCTGTAACGGCTTTCTTGCTTTCTTTCGTCCAACCTTTACCAGAATTGTGGATCTGAACGTACCCGTACGCACCGATTCCTAACCAAAGCACCATCCACAAAAGAGCTCCTGTTCT
Organism: Fluviicola sp. XM-24bin1; assembly: GCA_003149635.1. GTDB lineage: Bacteria > Bacteroidota > Bacteroidia > Flavobacteriales_D > Crocinitomicaceae > UBA4466. The sequence goes on along the minus strand of QCWI01000001.1, from coordinate 353,103 downwards.
TCCGATTCCACGTGCATTTAAACGAATAAATCGGAATCCAACCAAAATCATCATCAACACAGGTGTCAACAATGCGATTTTTGCAAAATTTCGAACATTATCGGTAGACCATTCGCCGTCTGCAGCCTTGCCATCTAGAACGGCATATGTTACTCCAATGACAATTACTGCGATCCCAAAACCTCGCATGAGCGCTACGAATAACTTGCTTGTTTCACGGTTACCACCGCTGTTTTGTTTGTTAATCATCGTACCCAATACGATGAATGCAAGTCCGATTACAGAAAAAATTACAATTGGAATAATCATGTCTTTATGGTTATATTTATACCTCTAAATATAGTAAAATGTAGGACTCGGGCATCTTTAGCACGGTGTTTGCATAAAAAACGAAAAATTAAAATCGGTAATATGAAAAATTTATTAGTACTCCTTTTTGTGGGGATGTCTGCGGGCCTATTCGCTCAGAGCAGAACAGTAGCTGGAGAAACATTTCCTGCGAAATTGGATGTAAAAGGAACGAATCTAGTTTTCAACGGAGCTGGGCTGCGTGAGAAGTACACGTTGGATCTTTATGTAGCGGCGTTGTATTTGCCGAAGCAAACGACAGATGCCAACAAAGTGATCAGTGGAAACGAAATTCAAGCAATCAATATCAAAATTGTTTCGAATAAAGTAACACGCGAGAAGTTCAACGAGACGGTAAAAGAAGGTTTCGAAAAAGTAACTGAAGGGAAAGCTTCAAGCTCAGAGATTTCAAAGTTTCAGGGATTCTTCTCTGCTCCGATCAAGAAGGGAGATGATATTCAGATCATTTACAAACCTGGAAAAGGAACTGCGGTAATCATCAATGGTTCTTACAAAGGCTTGGTAGAAGGATTGGAATTCAAAAAAGCACTCTTCTCTATTTGGTTGGGAAGCAAACCTGCAGATTCAGGATTGAAGAACGAGATGCTTGGAAAAGCATAACCTTTCTAATGAAATATTTAAAGCCGCTTCATAAGGAGTGGCTTTTTTTGTTTCGAGGAATTGCTCTGAAAGCCAAACCAGGGAAGACTTTGAAGAAAATCTCCAAAATCCTTCAACGCAAAAATGCGTTTATGCTTCTTTGCATTTACTAGTTTTTGCTAATCTTTATTCTTAACTTATTAGTTAAGCCTCATCCAATGTGCTATGAATCCGCCCAACTTGCCGAACGTATCTACCGCGATGCCATCCGAGCCGGAGCTTCTGAAGAAGAACTGGACTACCTGCGTCGCAATTGGGAAGAAAAAAAACGCGGCAAACCCACTTCTAAATATTATCACGTAAGTGGATTTGAACATCCAGAATTGGTGGCATTTTATAAAAAAGACAACCACTTGGAATTAGACCATTTCACTTGGGGATTGATCCCACATTGGGTAAAAGATGAGAATCAAGCGACGGATATCTGGAACAAGACCTTGAACGCGCGTGGAGAAACCATATTGGAAAAGCCTTCGTTTCGAGATGCCGCAGAAAAAAATCGTGTGGTAATACCTTTGGATGGATTTTATGAACATCACCATAAGCACGGAAAAACCTTCCCACATTATATTCAGCAGAGCAATGGAGAAAACATGTTAGTTGCTGGATTGAGCAGCGAATGGACGAATCCGATGACGGGAGAAATCATTCCGACAGTGACCATTGTCACGACTAAGGGGAACGATCTCATGAAGGACATTCACAACAATCCTAAATTACAGGAACCCCGCATGCCATTGATTTTGGCAGAAAACGAAATTCAAAACTGGTTAGAAGGAAACGCTGAGGAGATTCAAGCATTAATTCGTCCTTCCAATGTTGAAATTAAAGCCCATACCGTTAGAAGGTTGAAGGGGAAAAATGCTTTAGGCAACGTGCGTGAAGTTCAAGAAGAATATTATTACCCCGAGTTGGATGACCCATTGACGTTGTTTTGAATACCTTCTAAAAATATCTAGAGTCCAATCAACTCAAGAACATTGATACTTAAAGAATTGTCACTCTCACAGCGACCCAACCTTTAGGGCCTTTCTCTTTTTCGAATTTGACTTTCGCACCTTTTTGGGGATCTCCACTAATATTATTTTGATGAACGAAAAAACTGTCATCACTATCAGGAGATTTAATAAACCCGTATCCCTTTTGGTCATCAAAGTAGATCAAAGTCCCCTCAATGATAGGGTCTATTTCTACTTTCTCTCTGGCAGGAACACCAATTTCAATGTTCTTGGCGTTAATCTTTTTCTTTTTCGTCGGATCTGGCGGCGTATCTCTGATTACCCCATTTTCATCGACATAAGCCATCATATCATCTAGACTTCCAGATGAACCAGCTTCTTTTTTCGCCTCTTTTTTTAGCTGCTTTTCTTTGCGTTTTTGCGCCTTTTTCTTTTCTCTTTCTTTCTTATTAAAGGTGTCCGCCATAAATTGATTTGTTCAAGTATTCTTTATCTGTGTATCGTAACTCAAAATTTAGAGTGAAAGTAAAATCTAACGAGTCAGACTAAGTTGAAGAAATTCTACAAAGGATTACTTGATCGATTAACTTCTGCTTGTTTGGATGGAACAGGACTTTTACTAAAAATAATGAATCCAGTTCTTACTGGCTACCTCAAAGGTACGAGAACTATCGACAATTCAAGTCAAAAATCTCTATTAATACAATGAACCGGATTTCATATATAAAGTTTCTGATCGTTAGCGAAGATGGAAATTTCTTAGGATCTGTTAAACAAAACGGAGGTAAGCTCGTTCGAGCCCATAATTTCACTGCCGTTAAAAAAAGAAAAAGGAACACAGGATATTCCGAGATTCCATTTAGATGTGGTCCCACCAGAAGAAGCGTAGCTTCTGAAGACGAGCACTTGGTTTCACAGAACAAAATAGTTCGAGGTAGGCTCTCGAGCCCAGCCCGATAGAATAAATGAACAAAAAAAGGCTCATCTCGACTCCGCTCGATGAACCTTTTGTGATGTGGTCCCACCTGGGCTCGAACCAGGGACCACCTGATTATGAGTCAGGTGCTCTAACCAACTGAGCTATAGGACCAGAGGACGCTTTGCGTCCGAAGACTGAGGCTCGACTCAACAAAGTCGAAACAGCCGAAGGATAAAACGAAGCTTTCGAAGACCGAGGCTGACCAAAAAACGATCGCAAAGTCTAGTGATAAAACGTTAATCAAAAAGAATCACGTATTAACGAAATGCTTCAATTTTTCCGCGTTGGCAAATATACTATTCCCACGGAAAATCGCAAACGACTAGCTCATCGCAAATTGAACAATCATGCCGACCGAAACGCCGATCAATGCATAACTGAAGACCTGACGCAAGGCACCACCTGAGAAGTACTTTTGTAAAAAGCCTCCACCAACAACACCGACAACGGTTACGGCAGTGATTAAAGAAAGTAATTGCCAATCGATTGGATTACCTGCTTGCAACGCCTTTCCAGAGAAATCTCCAGCTAAGGCAACAGCTGATTGAATAGCAATGATAAACATGGAAGTACCTACGGCTTTTTTCATATCAAGCCCCATACGAAGTAAGATGGGAACGATAATAAAACCTCCACCGGCTCCAATAAATCCACTCAGTAAACCAGTGAATACACCGAATAAAATTACCGTTGGCGCACCTACGCTACCTCCTGATTGAGGCTTTGTAGAAAACATAGTTCGGAATGCCGTGTACAACATCACGATAATCAATAAGACTGATATGGCTAAATCTCGAGACAATTCAAATCCTCCCAATGAAAAAGAAATGGGGAACAAATTCATCACGTAGCGTCGAATCAAAAACGCCGTAATCATACTTGGGATGACGAAAACAATCCCACCGCGAAAATCAATTTGCTTTTTGGGAATTCGAGTGATCACTCCAATGGCCGCTGCTATGGCAACTACGAAAAGTGAGTAGGTCGTCGCCAGAAATAGCGATTCACCGAATACGTAATGCACGAGAGGTACAGTTAGAATGGAACCACCGCCACCCACCAAACCGAGAACGATTCCGATGATTAACGATAAAAACAATCCTAGCAAGTACATGCAGCAAATGTACAAGATGATTTCAGATCACTGTGTAATCTGAGTTACAAGACGAGAGCGAAATACGAGAAGTGTTAAAATCCCAAACATCACAGAGGCGAAAATCAAGTGCATCGTTTGAACGATTGCCGGCATATCAACGTGGGCGAGTAAAATTCCTGAAACAAGCTCTAGTGCTAGTAATCCAGCAACCCAACGGATCGGTTTGTATCGCACCGTTTTTTCATTCTTCCAAGTCATCCATCCAAGTAATACCAAAACCAACCAGGAGAAACTTCTGTGCACATAAAAGGGCCAACCGACTGTGGTCAACCACTCTTCTCTACTGTATCCTAATTTCACTAGAGCGTCAATTTCTTCTCGCACTTGTGTTCCCAAGAACATTTGATACGCCGTAATCAAGAAAACGGCCCAAAGCAATACCAACATTAATTTCGATTGAGGCATTTTCACTTGCTGCGACGGACTAATCAATCGGATAATGTAGAGTTGAATTCCCACGATTAACAATCCGAGGAACATATGAACAGTGATTGTCCAAGGTACAAGATTCGTGGCTACCACAATAGAACCGAACCATGCTTGAATTGCCATCAAAACGAGGTTCAAACCTGCAATCAACAACAATTTTCGCTGTCGGAATTTGACCAACATCCAAAGGAAAGCTATCAGCAACATATTACCGGCAATAAATCCAACAAGGCGATTTACGTATTCCGTCCAGGTTTTGCGCCAGTTAAAGTCTTCTTCTTCCAAAAGCGTTTTATCCATTCGCAGTGCCCGTGCTTCCGCTGTGAATCCCATGGATTCAAGAAAATTTGAAAACTTATCGATTTTCTTTGCACGCTTCGCCGAAAAGATGTCTTTGTAATTCTCGGGCAATGAACTTTCCTCCGTTGGCGGCACCCATTGTCCAAAACACTTCGGCCAATCCGGACATCCCATCCCACTTCCTGTGATTCGTACCAAACTTCCAGCGACGAAAATGAGGTAAATGAACACTAATGCAATCCAGTTCCAACGAACAAATGCCTTCGAATAATTCATACTGCAAAAATACGCCAAACTCGCCGATCCTAATGCATTCAACTGTATTTTTCTACCTTTGAACAAAGGCTGTTAGGATGGAGATGAGCGAACAAAAAGTGGTGATTTTAGGATGTGGATGGTTAGGACAATTCGTTGGGGCATCTTTCGTGAAGAATGGAGCCTCAGTTTTTGGTTCGTACCGCAGGGCTGAAGTTGCCGATACATTGGATCAAATGGGCATCCAAGGATTCGAATTGGATTTCAATGAATCAGCTATAATCCCAGATGATATTTTGAAAGATACGACACATGTTTTTGTGTTTATCACTCCGTCTGCAGCGAAAAGAGTTTCTTACGACGCATTACTTGTTGAACTTCTCGAACAATTCAATCAAGACGTTAAAGTCATTTTCTCAAGTTCCACCGGAATTTATCCAAAGGACGAAGGGACGTATGATGAAACGTTTGCGTTAAACCAAGATATTCCAAATCGATTACTTCCAGCCGAAACTGCCTTGCGTTCTTTACTTGGTAATCGTCTCAATATATTGCGATTGGCAGGGTTAATTGGCCCGAAACGACATCCCGCTTACAATTTGAGTGGTCGCGAGATATTAAATAATGGCATGAATCCTATAAACTTAATTCATGCATCCGATATTATCGCCGCTATTGATTGGCTCTTGAATAATGACTATTTTGGACATACCTATAACCTCGTAAATCCGTACCATCCGCCGAAAAGCGATTATTATCCGAAAGCTGCGGAATACTTTGGTATTGAGCCACCAAAGTTTGGTTCAGAAAATGCAACAAACCGGCTGGTTACGGGCAACGCAATTGAGGAGGAAACGTCTTTTCGTTACCGCCATGCACTAGACAATTTTGGCGATTTTATTCGTTAATAAAAATAGGATCACTGCATTAGAATGAAAAAAGTCTCCTTTTGGTATGACTTTTGCCATATTTTTAACGTCTTAGAAGCATATGAGATTTGTAATTGCCATACTACTTTTGATGAGCCTGACGCCAGCACGAGCGTCACACATCGTTGGTGGTGATATTTATTACGATTATCTCGGCAACAATCAATACTTATTTACGATCAACTTATATCGCGATTGTAACTCCACTGGAGCGCAATACGACAACCCATTATCACTCGGTGTTTTCAACGCTGCAGGGGCGCTGATTCAAAATGTACAAGTGACATTCCCAGGGAGTCAGCAAATTCCGGTTGTATTTAATAATCCATGTGTGATTCCTCCGAACAACATCTGTACGGAGTTAGCAACGTATCAAGTTACGCTAACACTACCTCCAATTCCTGGTGGATATTATGTATCCTACCAACGTTGTTGTCGTGGGCCAAACATTACCAATTTGTTCAATCCTGATGATACAGGAATTACACTTTCGACGCATATTCCGGGAGGTGATACTGGAAATCAGGTGAACAGCAGTCCAAGATTTACAAATTATCCACCGTTGCTTTTGTGCAACAACGAAGATTTGATTTTCGATCACAGTGCAATAGATCCGGATGGTGACCAATTGGTGTACGCATTAACAACGCCTAGTTCTGGTGCAAGTAGTTTTGCTCCAGCGCCGAATCCTCCACCACCGCCACCGTATGCGCCGGTAACATGGGCTGGAGGCGGATTTAGTCAAGCGCAACCGCTCGGCCCGGGGTCTTCGATTACCATTGACCCGGTAACAGGATTATTACAAGCTTCACCGAATCTTACTGGATTGTTTGTAGTAGGGATCGAAGTGCAAGAATGGAGAAACGGCGTTTTGATGAACCGAACTGTTCGTGATTTCTTATTCCGAGTATTCAACTGTAATCTGCAATTGGAAGCGATTCTTCCGCTTCAAACGCAATTGTCAACGTTCATATCATACTGTCAGGGATTGACTGTTCAATTTGAGAACGATTCCTACGGTGGCACGAATTATTACTGGGATTTCGGAGACCCAACTACAACGAACGATAACAGTACTCAGTTCGCACCGACATATACGTATCCAACGGATGGACATTATACCGCAATGCTCGTTGTCAACCCTGGATGGCCGTGTACGGATACCGCCTATATGGATATTTACGTGAACAATGAGTACGAAATTGAATGGACAACACCACTGGATTCACAATGTATCATTGGAAACTCTTTCGATTTCAACGCGGTAACAACAGCCGGTCAAAACTTGGATTACACATGGAACTTCGGGCCGAATGCAACACCTGGAACGGGAACTGGAGCCAACGTGAACAACGTTACTTTCTCAACTCCGGGCATGCAGATCATTACAGTATATGGTGAAGCCAACCTTTGTGAAGACGAATTCACGGACACTGTATTTTTGCTGGAAGAGCCCGTGGCAGACATGATTATTCCTCCGTTGGTTGAATGTGAAGGACTGACTATCTCGTTTGGCAACAATTCTCAAGACGCGACCGTGTATTCATGGGATTTCGGAGAGCCTCAACTGCAAAATGACACTTCGAATGCATTTGCACCAACATATACTTTTAGTGCTCCAGGCAATTACACGATTACCTTAACAGCTAGTTCGGGAGGTGCCTGTACGAATACAATTACGCAAGACATTACCATTAACGATCCTATTCTGGTATCGATCAATGCACCTCCATCGGTATGTTTCACTGATAACTCTGTCGATTTTGACGGAACCATGAGCGGCCCTCCTGGAACAGTTTATACTTGGAATTTTGGTCCAGATGCATCAATTACAACCTCTCAAGACGAGGACGTTCAGGGAGTAGAATTCAATACCACGGGGGATGTCGTTATTACATTGACAGGTAATTTTGATGTTTGTGAGGAAACAGCAGAGCACAATTTATATATCTACTCGCCTCCAACGATTGATTTCACTGTTGCTCCGGGATTGCAGTGTGCGCCCTATACAGCACAATTCATCGATTTGAGTTGGGCGGAAACACCGATTTCCTATTACTGGGAATTTGGCGATGGAAATACTTCCACGGATCAAAATCCATCGAATTATTATCCGATCGTCGGGAACTATCCAATTACTTTGACCATCACAACGGATGCCGGTTGTATCGATACATTGACTTTACTTCAGGCTGATTTGGTAAATGTGCGTCCGAATCCAGAAGCTGGTTTCTCTGTGACGCCAGATTTCACCGACATCTGTCATTCTGAGGTGCAAATGATCGATGAATCGGTAGATGCAGTAGAGTATTTCTACTGGTACGACGATTCCACATTCTTCTACATCGGGACGGATCCGAATCCAACGCATCAATATTTATTTGATGGAACGCATTACCCTAGGCAAATCGTTACGAACGAGTTCGGTTGTAAAGACACGGCTTACAGCGAATTGTACATCGAACCTTGGTCGGTATATATTCCGAATACATTCACACCGGATGGAGACGAATTCAATAACGTATTCGTAGCCGAGCATTGGTTAGATGTTTCCGAATGGGAAATGCGCGTTTACAATCGATGGGGACAAGTGCTCTTCGAATCATTTGATTCTTCCGTTGGCTGGGATGGAACCTTTAATGGCAAATACGTACAGGACGGAACCTATGGTTACACGCTTCGATACAAGACGTGTGAGCCTTTGAACCCGAATCATTTCATCACAGGACATATCAACGTCCTTCGCTAATTAATTCACGATAAAACTGAACGATATTTTGGGCACGACGTTCTCGTACCAAACATCAGAAGTGAACTCTGGTGAGTAATTGTAGAAAGCTCCCAGTCCAAAACCAGAAAATTGCCGTACCCAGAGACCATCAATGATCAACCCGGCCTCGCCATATCCTTTGTCGAAAGAGTTGACATACATATTGTGCAGGGAGCGATTGTCAAAAGTACCAATGCCCCATGCATGATGCAATGAAATTTGAGGCTCGTTCCATTTAGCATTCGTTCGGAATGCTTTAAATTTCGTTCGAACGAAAGCACTTACCTGCTGCGTCGAATAGAAATATCCTGAAGGCATTGTTTCGAACGAACCTGGAGTTGAAATATTCCAATTGACGCGACTTCCATCTCCAACATGCTTGAAGAACAAAGGAACGTCACCTACAATTCTTGAAGCGTTTACCTTCCAATCCAAGGTTAGGATTCGGGCAATTTTGATTTTATGCGTCAGGCTAGCATTGAATCGCCAGTAGTCCAATGAACTTTCATACATCCCTTTCCATCCGTGTGCTACTTTCAAACGCATCTTTGGAAACTTCATGTCTTTCACCAATTTCCGGTCGCCAAAAATCTGATATTTCGCAAAGGGATTCCATTCCAAATCGAATGAGGATTCTGCAACGTCCACTTGGTTCCAAAGCAAGCCATCAGCATCAATGAAACGATAATCTTCCGTAAACGAAATCTGCTGATAGTTTTGCGTCAATCGAACCGATAAATTCGCACGAAGATCTGTTCTGAATGAGGCTTGTGCCAAGCGCTGTCGATCCATCGATCGGATGAATAAATTCCTGTAAACTTCCGGATCTAACCAAGCTCCTTGAGTCGCATTGAATTGCGTTCCACCGCGCTCAAGAACATCCTGTTGGAAGGATAACTCCAATCGCATTCGTTTTTTGCGCCACAAATGAAAATGTGTAAATCCTCCATATTTCCATTCACGATCTCTCGTTCCGTAGGCGAAATATCCTCCAATCGTGACCGGCTTCAACAACTTTTGCGAAGTTTCCAATCCGAGTCCTAAACGGTGTTTTTCGTACAAATTGTAGCGATACAAACGTCTCAAATCCAGATTCACATATCCCAATGGAATTTTGCCCTCAGCGACTACATCCAAGATCTGAATGACGCGCTCCAAGTTGGCTTCTTTCGCTAGGCTATCAATCGTTGAATAGGTGTTCCGTTCCTTATCTGTTATTGGACTTCGTCGGTGTTTGTTCCATTCATCCTCTGAAAGTTCGTTCGCGTTTTCATCGGTAAACAATGATACACTGGACTCCGCCCATTTCACTTTTTCGGGTTCGAAGGTGACTTCCTCCACGTTTGTGTAACCAGTTCCAATGATACTTGGTACCGGCGAATCATCGCCCCCTTCCGTATCGGCAATCGTCAACAATTGTCTAAGATCGATCTCTGTATTCAATCGCTTTGGAAACCATCGTTTGTTGTTCGTGAATTCATATTCTTGCACGATTCGAATGGATAATCCTGTGGTATCCTGGTAAGGCTCGGCAATTACTTTTTCAATGGCAAATTGATTCGTATTGATGTAGAGATATCCTTCAATTCCATCGAATCTTTTTCCTTTTTTCGGTCTAAAATAGATGGTGTAGGTAGTATCCGATTCGTTTAATGTGGTATCCTGAAGAGAAAAGAGGTAACGATTCAATCCTCCGAATGCCAAAGGATTCACGTATTGTCTCCCTAGTACTTCGAATTGATTATCGTAGAAAGAAAACGATTGTAAGCTTTTGGCGAAAGTCGAAAAACGCGGATCGGAAAGTCCTGAAATTTTGTAGGCAATCACCTTTTCTTGATCTCGCAATGGCGGTTGAAAATAGCGTTCTGAAACACTTTCCATCAAAAATAAATGCATGGAATCGGCAAATTCCCGAATCTCAATTAAATTGGAATCCTTGGCGTCTTCCGTAATGGACTCCACAAATTCGGGATCAATTTCAACCAAGAATTTACTGTAGCTTTTGTATTTAAAGGCGTCGTGTTTCACCGGATGATTCTTCCGTCGATTCGCTATGGCATTGCGCATAATTCGGTGCGCTGGGTTGACTCCAGGAGTTACTTTTACCGGATCTAGTTGCTGCGCCGAAATTCGCATCAAAATCACGGAGGAATCTGCCAAATTTGCTACCTGCAGTGTCGTATCATCGTAACCGTTGAACTTCAAGGTTACCTCCGTTGCCAAATCCGTAACCACAAATTGCCCCGCCAAATCAGCCAATGAAGGATTGCCATTATCCGGGATCACCTTTACAAATGGGATGGGCTCCAATGACTCCTCATCTGCAACGAAAAGAGTTTTTTGCCCAAAAGAAATGGAGGTCAACAAAACGATGAGTAACGACAGGCCTGTTTTCATAATCCTCAAATATAGTCCGATTGAATTCGAAAACGATAGAATCGCGGTTTTCGTGCAATAAGTTCGTTATATTTAACTCGAAACCAGCAAAATGAAGCTCCTTCTACTCTTCATATCAATCTTTGTTATCAGCTATGCTCATGCGCAGCAGGAAGAACGTGATCCTTATCTAGAAGGAATTGGCTACTACGACCGTGAAAACTGGAGAATGGCAGATACCACCTCTGTTTTTGAAATAATAAAAAAGGCCCGGAAGATCGTCTCTAGTGAATCGGCACGCTCGGAAGCCTTATGTCGCATCGCTCTTTCAATTTCAGAGAACGTTGAGTCGTCAGAAGGAGTGGTAAGATCTTATATCGGAATCAGCAGTGCAAAGGTGAATCAAAATCAAAACGATTCAGCCCTATATTATGTAGAATTGGCGAAACCCGCTGCGGATAAAGCCAAAGCGAAACGATTGATTGTGGGTTGTTTGGATCAAGAAGCAATTGTTTATGCCTTCGATGAGCAATATGATAAGTGCACGAGAATTTGTTTTGAAGCGATTAAATAAGGAAAAAAAATAGACAGCAAAGCGACCATGCGTTCGACGGCCACGCTTGGATACGTATTCATGAAATTGCAAGACCTGAAGCGGTCGGATGAATACAGTCAGTCAGCTTATAAATTGGCAAAAAAGTATAAAGACACCAATTTGGTGCTGAGCACGCTCAATGTCCTTTCATTAAATAAAAAGAACTCCAACCGTCTAGACAAAGCCATGGAATTGTTTCAGGAAAGTTTGGATCTGGCCAGGGCAAGCGGTAACATACTCCGAGAATCTCAGACCTTGTACAATATCCATAATGTGCTGAGTAAACAAGGTAAAATTGAAGAAAGTCTGGAGTATTTAAATCGGAGCATTGCCCTTACAAAAGGTAACGATACCTATTCTGAAACGGCCATCAACTTTCATGGACTCGCTTATGGTTATTTTGAATTGGGACAATTGAATCGGGCTGCAGCAGCGGCCGATAGTGCGATTGAATATGCGTTACTCTCTCAGAATTACGAAGTATTGTCAGCAGTATATGTGAATCGCTCTAACATTGCAGGAGAACAAAACGATTTTTATACCGCTTGGGCTTGTATGACGAATGCTTATGTGTATCAGGATAGCATGAACGTGCTACAATTGCGAGATGCATCCGATAAAGCAGAATCGGATTTCAAGGAAGAGGCAAGAAAAATTCAAGATTCTTTGAACAAGGTTCAGCAGAAGATTGAATTGAAAAACGAGAGAGACCTGGGAAACCAGCGTGTAAAAGCGAGAGAAAACCTTATCTGGGTTTTTGTTCTTGCGTTCATTCTAGTCTTAATCGCTGGATGCTTCATAATCAGAAACTTGCAACTAATCAAAAGGCAGAACGCTTTGGTGAATAGTCAAAAGGAAGAAATCCAACAACAGCATACAGAAATCCGCGATTCGATTGATTATGCACAACGGATTCAAGCGGCGATGATCAATAAGCGCTCTGAGTGGGACAAATTGGGCACGCATTTCATCTTTTTCCGACCGAAAGACGTGGTAAGTGGTGATTTCTATTGGGCCCACAACAAAGGAGTTTTGTCCATCTGGGTTGTAGCGGACTGCACGGGGCATGGCGTTCCTGGAGCCTTCATGAGTATGCTAGGATTCGGATTCCTTAATGAGATAGTCATTGAAAGAAACTGTTCAGATGCTGCGGAAATCCTGAATTTGTTACGATCGAAAATTGTTGCTGCGTTGGGCGAACAAGGCGAAAATCAAGCTCGCGATGGAATGGATGTTTCTATCTGTATTTGGAACAAAAAATCGAACGAACTGCAATACGCTGGCGCTAACAACCCGCTGTGGATCATCCGACATAAAAGCACTGAAACGCATGAGTCGGTGAAACGGATCACGTCAACTGAAGAAAGTGCTTTACATCTATTGGAAATCGAACCCGATAAAATTCCAGTAGGATTTGTAGACGGAAGCAGTAAGCCGTTCACCAACAAGGCGATTAAATTATTCCCTGGAGATACGATTGTACAATTAACTGATGGCTATGCTGATCAATTTGGCGGCCCACAGGGCAAGAAGATGAAGTACGCACCGATGAAACGCCTTTTAATTGACATGCAATCACAGCAGTTCGACCAACAATATCAAACGCTTTCAAAAAGTTTTGACGACTGGCGCGGCGATTTGGAACAAGTAGACGATGTTTGTGTGGTTGCGGTGAAAGTAAGTTAGCAGAATTATCGTTAATGTCCTCCCCTAGCCCCCCTCCAAAGGGGGAGTTGATATCCGTAAATTCCGTAATTTTACTGTATCGCAACTACTCGGGACAATATCAACATCTTAAGGCATCTGTCCTTCTTCCGAATCTGGAACGTTTTTGTGCTTTATTTCAGCTATTGGACATCTCGAATATCTAAGAAATCTCGTCACCGCGGATTGCCATTTTCACTGAGCATTGAACCAACTACCGCTTGTAATTTGGGCTGCCCTGAATGTCCCAGCGGATTGAAACAGTTTACCCGTCTAACAGGTAAAATCCAGCAAGATCTACACGAAACAATGTTGGATCAAACGCGCAAATCGCTGTTTTACATCAACTATTATTTCCAAGGCGAGCCCTTTTTACATCCTCATTTTTTAGACTTGATTAAAGCGGCAAAAAAACGCAAGATTTATACGGCTACATCTACCAATGCGCACTTCATCACGAAAGAAAAAGCAAGAGAAATTGTTGAGTCAGGTTTGGATCGGCTTATTATCTCCATCGATGGGTTGACGCAAGCGACTTATGAGAATTATCGCGTTCATGGAAAATTGGAAAAGGTAATTGAAGGAACCGAGCATCTTTTAGCAGCCAAGAAAGAAATGAAATCTCATACACCGCATTTGATTTTTCAGTTCTTAGCGGTGAAGCCGAACGAACATGAAATTCCTGAAGTTTTTATGCTTGGAAAACGCATGGGGATCGACGAAGTTCGAATTAAAACGGCCCAACTGTACGATTACAAAAAAGGCAATCCTTTAATGCCCGAAAACGAAAAGTACAGTCGTTATAAATTGCAATCGGACGGGACCTACAAACTAAAATATGCACTTGGAAATCATTGCTGGCGGATGTGGTCGTCGTCCGTTTTCACATGGGATGGTCAAGTAGTTCCTTGTTGTTTCGACAAGGATGCAAAGCATGTCTTGGGAGATTTGAAAACCAATAGTTTCGAAGAAATTTGGCGTCATCCGCGATATCGCGCTTTTCGAAATGCGGTATTAAATCATCGAGAGCAGATTGATATTTGTCAGAATTGTTCCGAGGGAACAAAGGTTTGGGCTTAAACGCTGTACAATCCGTTTTTGATCGCGTAGGTAACTAAACTCGCAATGTTTTTCGTGTTCGTCTTTTTATTGATGGTATTTCTGTGTACCTCCACCGTTCTAACACTTAGACAAAGTAGGCTCGCGATCTCTTTATTTGTTTTGCCAGAACACACCAACTCTACAATTTGATGTTCACGGCTCGTGAGTAGATCTTGGGAGAATTTGTTCTTCGGTGCCTCGTTATTCATGATTCGATTTAACAAGGCCTTGGAGATTTTATCATCGAAATAATACCCTTGTTCTTTCACCGCGTAAATAGCATCCACCACTTTATCGATATCGCAATTTTTGGGAAGAAATCCTTTGGCTCCCGCCGCGATACTTTCGGAAATAAATCCGTCGGAGTAATGCATGCTCACCACGATGACGGCAATTTCAGGATATCTTGTAGATAGAATTTTAAGGGCTTGATGACCATTTAGAACAGGCATTTCGAGATCCAAAAGTACCACATCCACCTTCTTTTTTTTCAGCTCATCAAAAAGGCGTGCCCCGTTCTCCACATCGAATACGACGCTAATGTGTTCTTCGGCATCTAACAATGAAACAAGGCCTTGACGCATTAGGTCATGATCTTCTGCAATTGCGATTCGGATGCTTTTGCTCATGGTACAGTTACGGGTGTTTTGATCTCTATTTTTGGTGAATCCGGCTGTTTCTTGAACATAAGTTCTCCTCCAATCACGATACTTCGCGACTTAATAGATGACAGCCCTAGTCCTTTCGAATTCTTCTCGAAGATATCAAATTCTTCCTGAGTGTAGCCCGTTCCGTCATGATCCATTGAAATCGTTAACTCTTCGCCTTCGAGATGGAAGGTGATTACGAGGCGTTTAATCCCATCGTGCTTGATCAAATTATTGATGAGCTCGGTGATGATGTAATACAAATTCCCACTAATAAAATTCGGGATTTCTATCTCTTCATCTAAGTTGCTTTCATACTCGGCGTCTATACCTTGCATCTCATTCATGAAATTCTCAATGGCCCGGAGAAGTCCAAATTTCGTAACAAAGGAGGGAGATAGATCATGACTTACTTTCCGAACTATTTTGATGATGGTATCTAAAAATTCGCGGTCATTCTGAAAGGTTTCATATTGCATGGTTCCAGCTTTGAAATCCTTTTGATTCTGGAACATCTTCAATTTCATAGTAGATAGCAATGGCCCTACTTCATCATGCAAATTGAGCGCAATTTTCTCCCGCTCACTGGATTGTGTTTCAATGGTAGCACGAAGCACGGCCAACTCACGGTTCTTGATGGAGAGTTTGAGTTCGTTGTCTTTTTTTACTATCCGACGATTATAAACAGCAGTGAAAGTGATAATAAGCATTATCAACAAAAAAACTACAAGACTACCAACTATGATAATAAATACTACTTGGCTCGAATCTTCCATATACCAACAGCGAATATAAGATTATGAATAATGCTTGAGAAAATTACTATCATCCATAAGTTTTCTCCGGCTTTGTCAAGATATATAAACTCCTGAGAAATTTTAGCGATTAATGCAACCCCTAGATGAATTAAAGTCGCACTATTTATCCAATACAGAGGCGAATCAGTAAGTTTTTCAATGGACGCTTCGAGCAACATTCGGTAGAACAAAATTATGCATAAGGTAAGTGGCAACGCGCTTGAAATGATTGGAACGATTGCCACCGGTCTATACCATCCATCCGTGTAAGTCAGAACGAGAAGATGCAATATTACATAACCTATAAAGCCAAGATATATGAACCACCTATTAACAAAATCCTTTAGGGTAATGGCAAAAAATACAGCATAAAGCGATGTGGATACCATTTTGTATATGTGAAACAATAGAAATGTATTTATCCTGTGTTGGCCTAGATACCACGAAATACAATCTGAAGCTAGCCACGTAAATGACATTAAAAAAAGTACCCACCACAATTTGTGATGGGCCTTATTGTATGAAAATAATGCGACTACCAAAGGAATAACAGTAGATAAAATACTGATATCGGTAATCAAATAATATAATTCGTCGCTCATTAGCTATTCAGTGCGTTAGATGCGCCACATCTGCTAGGGCAGGGTACAGCTTCCTCTAATGCAACTTCGCTAGTTAGAATATCATTTTCATCCGCGTCAGTTGCAGCTAGCACCAAAGTTGTTGAGCCTTGATTTACCGCAAAGTACATTCTAATCCCCATTGCACCAGGTGTGTCCAACAACTCCTGAAGGTTTTCTTTACCGAAGAAAACTCCTTTTATGCCATGACCTTCATCTCGCCATGCCGCGGTCATCTGTCCTGCTGAATCTAATGGGATAAATTCTCCTTCTCTTCCGTCAAATGTCATAATGTAATTTTTTTAGGTTTCTTCTTCAATTTAAAAAGATGAAACAAGCTTTCTATACCATAAGTTCGAAGCCAAATTTTACCGGAATATCGTCAATCTTTTGATTAGGAGGAGTTTCCGAGAGTAATATTAGTACTAGTACGCACCTTGTTTTTACGTACTTACACGTATATCATTTGTGGTAAATACTTAGTACCAAATTCAACAGTTTTTAATCAATTCGTACATCAATAAATAGCCGAATTTAGTGATTATCAAGATTAAATATTCACTATACTGGAATAAAAGGTTTAAGTAATCATCTAAGTATTAATACGGTTCATGATTGGACATAAATACGCAAAAACACCTCCTTTCACTACCAGTATTACTACCCATTATTAATGAGTATTTGTACCTATTCTCAATTGTTATATCTTACATATCTAACTGACTAACTGTACATTAATCAATCCTTGTGAAAATCGGTGTGAAATGGTCAACACCTTAATTCACGTATATGAGAAATGACATAATAGAACTACTCAAATTTTGGATTTTCAGCCTTGTTTTTCGCGGATCGTTCACAAATTTTTCACACAAGCTATTATATTCGAAGTACACTACAGACGAAAATGACCAAATCAATCAGAATAGGAATTGCAGACGATCATGACATTTTACGCCAGACGATGGGTAAATTGCTTCAAGCCGAAAACAATTTCTCTGTGGTTATTGAAGCGTCAAATGGTCAGGAGTTATTAGACAAAATGGTAGACGAACCTATCGACGTTTTAATCCTTGACCTTAATATGCCTGTTATGGACGGTCGCTCTACGCTGAAATCGCTAGGAAGAATTGAAGCCTCTAAACGTCCATCTGTAATCATATTAAGTATGTACGATTCTCCTGATCACATTCGAAAATATGTTTCAATGGGAGCCAACGCGTTTCTTTCAAAAGGATGTGAGTATCCAGCACTCGTGCGGGCCATTAAAGATGTGCATACCAACGACTATCATTTTAACCAACAGGTTTCTCGTCAATTGGTTTCCGATATTATCAGAAACTCCAATAAGGATTCGAACCTAGTTATTGACTCTCCGCTCTCAGAACGGGAAACGGAGATCCTGCGCTTGATCTGTCAGCAAAAAACAAGTCAGGAAATCGCCAAAATTCTTAGAATCCGCCAAAGAACGGTGGAAAATCATCGCTTAAGGATCTCCAAAAAGACGGGAGCTAAAACCAGCATCGGACTTTTGATCTACGCCATGCGCAACGATTTAACGGATATCGAATCCCTTTAATCTGTAAGTACTTTTACTCAATTTTGTGTTTTTTTCGATAATTCAATGCGTAATTTTCGACGTTAGAGCTTCAATCCGCATATATTCATAGTTAAAACCAAACGAACGTGATTCAAGTTGCTATTGCTGAAGACCACACGGTGTTCCGTGAATTATTGAGTGATTCCCTGCAAAAGAAAAAAGACATGGAAGTGATAATCGGAGCCTCCAACGGTTCCGATCTTATCGCCCAAATGCGAACAAATCTTCCAGACATCGTGTTGCTTGATCTACACATGCCCATAATGGACGGAACGGCTGCGCTAGAAATCATTCGATCGGAATTCCCTAAGGTGCACGTTATTATTCTCAGTCTTCAATACAGCGATATTCATGTGCGTAAATACATGAAACTTGGCGCTCGTGGTTATCTCTGCAAAGACGTCGAATTTGAAAAAGTTGTCAATGCGATTCGAGATGTTGATAGTATGGGATATTACTTCTACGACAAAGTTTCTCCGGATCTTATCGCAGAATTGGTAGAGGACAAAACCATTGCTCCCGAATCAAAAGGAAGACCACCGGAAGAATTGACTACTCGTAAGATTGAAATCATCCAACAATTGTTCGAGCAATTAACGAACCAGGAGATTGCCGAAAACCTCAACATTAGCGTTAGAACAGTTCACAATCACCGCATCAACATTACGCGAAAAACGGGTTCTAAAAATGTTGTGGGTGTGATGCTTTACGCCATCAAGCACGGTTTGACTCCAGTAAAATAAAGGGCACAAAAAAACCGGCGCTTTGAAAATCTCAGCTACCGGTTTTTAATCTTGTATGAATTAGGTTCGATTTATAGACCGAACGCTTCTTTTACTTTATCAACGTAGTCCAAAGCTTCCCAAGTGAACAACTCCACTTCTTTCGTAACCGAAGTTCCGTCAGGTGCTGTAAACGTTTTCTTCACTGTCTCGTGCTTACGTCCCATGTGTCCGTATGCGGCAGTTTCTGAATAAATTGGATTACGAAGTTTTAATCGCTGCTCAATGAAGTAAGGGCGCATATCAAAGATTTTAGAAATCTTCTTTGCCATTTCTCCATCAGTCATATCAACTTTTGACGTTCCGTATGTATCAATGAACAATCCACAAGGCTCAGCTACACCGATAGCGTAAGATACCTGTACCAAAACTTCATCACACAACCCGGCAGCCACCATGTTCTTCGCGATGTGACGTGTTGCATAAGCCGCTGAACGGTCTACTTTAGAAGGATCTTTCCCAGAAAATGCTCCACCACCGTGCGCTCCTTTTCCACCGTAAGTATCAACAATGATCTTACGACCTGTCAATCCTGTATCTCCGTGAGGCCCTCCGATTACGAAAATCCCAGTTGGGTTGATGTGGTATTGAATATCGTCTGTGAACAATGCCTGGATTTCAGGAGTCAATTTCACTTTTACGCGAGGAATAACAATGGTTGTAATATCGTGCTTGATTTTTTCCAACATTGCTGTTTCAGAAGCGAAATCGTCGTGCTGCGTGGAAACAACTATCGTATCGATGCGCTGTGGTACGTTGTCATCAGAGTACTCAATTGTTACCTGAGACTTTGCATCTGGACGCAAGTAAGGAATAATAGCCGGCTCGTTGTTACGAATGTCCGACATCTCCTGCAAAATCTTGTGCGCCAAATCCAACGCCAAAGGCATGTAATTTTCTGTTTCACGCGTTGCATATCCGAACATCATTCCCTGGTCACCAGCCCCTTGATCTTCCGGATTGTCACGCTCAACCCCTTGGTTGATATCATCCGACTGATCGTGAATTGCCGAAAGAATTCCACAAGAACTCGCATCGAACATGTATTCTGATTTTGTGTAACCAATGCGGCGAATCGTCTCGCGTGCAATCGATTGCACATCTAGGTATGTGTTTGTTTTCACTTCTCCAGCCAAAACTACCTGACCTGTGGTAACCAAAGTCTCACACGCCACTTTTGATTCTGGATCGAAAGCCATGAAATGATCAATTAACGCATCAGAAATCTGATCTGACACTTTATCCGGATGCCCTTCCGAAACTGACTCAGAAGTAAACAAATATGACATATTATTCGATTTTCTTTTAGAAGTGCGAAAGTAACAATTTAATCTGAATCGCACTTATTTTTTGGCTGCTGAGTAGGGGGATGGAATACTTTTTGTTGTCTTTCTGAAAACGATTCGATGAAAACACTTTTACCCTTATTAATTGTATTCACTTTTGTCGCTGCTGGATGCAGCAAAAATCAACGAAAAGTCAAGAGAATTGATGGGAAATGGAATGTGGTCGAAGCCACTATTCAAGGTTTTGGAAATGCCGATCCTGATGTGATCTATGAATTTGAATTCTGTCGCTTGCGCACGGACGATTTCTGCGATTTTTCCGTTCATAATTTCGAAACCGATGATGTAACCACAGGAGTGTATCGTATCAGTAATCGTGGAACAACGTTGGAAATGACGGTTTCAAATGGATTCGGATTTGAATATCGCGAATACACTATCGTTAAGCTTTCGCCGTGGCGTATGGTGTTGGAATCGAATAATGTTCCTACGGGGGAATTTTCGAGATTGGTTTTAAGAAAAGTGAAGTAAAGAGAAAAGACCGTCTCATCGGCTCAAAGACTCTAGTTACATCCTAACTCTTTAAAGTCTTTTGTTCTTTCTTCTTTCCGTCTTTCCTCTAATTACCTCTGCTCAATGTACCCTGATTCATTCTTTGGGATATCGAAAATCCAGGTGTAATGACCAATGAAGTGTGAATCGAAGAAGCCCATTCGTTTGTAATATTGCTCCGGAATGTAGACCCTGTTTCTTGGTGATAGTCCAGCGGCCTTCGTTTGCGGTGCAATTCCGTCCAAAAGACAAGGCGCCGATTTCTTGTGCGCTTCGAAATCACTTCCGAACTGCCAAATTTCTTCCCATTCATTTTCATCTACCTCACCTGATTCAGCATTTTCTGCAGCGATAATGTAAAAGCCTCCGAAATTGATCTTTCCGCGCATTTCGTCGATGATTCCCAACGCATACGCATATCCCATACTGTGCGCCACAATGAATAAGGTATCGTTATCGGACTTACTTGGGATTTCGTTCAGAAGCTGCAACAAATTTCGACCTGCAATGCGACCGTTTTCTCGTCGCTCGTTGAATCCTTTCACATTCGGTTCCAGCGGTTGTGTGGTGTACGTGTCTATTTTCCGCTGCAATCCGAGCCATTTCGCGCCCTTCTTCTGATGTTTGCAGACGTGTCGCCTTGGATTTCTGCATCGCTTTGGATACTTGATGGAATGTTGCGTAAAATCAATGAGTGTTTCATGGTTGGAAGTTGCCACGGAATGGTGTCCATCAGCATAGTACTTTGCTGTAGCGTTCAATCGTTTTGCAAATTTCAAATCGATCTCTCGGTAAGGGCGCCAGTACTCGTAGCGATCATCGGTATGAATCACATTCGATGAATTATTAAACTCCAATCCATTGTTTTGAATATCGCTAAAGTTGTCTTCGAACGATCCACCGAGTGAAGTAGGTCGATACCCGTTCACAAACAAAACGATGCGTTCCTCTGGATCTTCCAATTCCAGTTTGTCTGTAATGTCAATTCCCACATGATTGAATACGCGTTCTTCGGTTATCTCATCGTTCTCATCTAGATATCGATAAACGAAATAGTGGGTTTGTACTTTTCGTCTGAAATTCAACGTTGGAAGGTACAGATTATCAGAGTCTTCTTTGAATCGAAGCGTTCGTTTTCCGTTCTTTTTTCGAACCGTGAAATACAGTACGGGCTTGCGTTTTTCAAGTACCCATTGCCCATTGCTTTTCTTAATAAGAACCTCTGACCCTATTTTACTTTCGGCTTTTCGGCGCAAGTTCTGATTATTGAAAATGTCGCGTTCGGCCCTAAACATGGATTTCCCTTCCAAACTTTCAATGGGGCCATTGTGTACTTCGAACAGATAATATCCTTCATTAATCAGTAGAAAGAGCAGCCAGTAAAGGGCAGCATGAGCAATGAAACTGGTGCAACGCGTTAAGAATCGGAATATTCGTCGCTTCTTGATGAACCCCACGCGGCGTACAATTCTTCGACGTACCCAGGAAGAACTGACTGCAAGAATGACAAATCCTAAAAGATGCAGCAGACAAATAGGGAAAGGCCCGATATTAAAGAGTTGATAGAAAAGGAAATTGTCGATGCCCAAATACAAGGAATACGTATTTCGCTTGTAAGGACGCCTCACCGCTCCACGAATGTTATCATTTTTCACCTTGATGGTTCCATCCGCGTTTTCCTCCCACAAATAATATGCGATGATTCCGTTGTTGGCACGTACATCTTCAAATTCGTCATAGTACGCCACCATTTCACCATTTGCCCGGATCATGATCCATTGCTCGTGTGTGAGGTGCGTCCCTTTCACATCCATGAGATTCATGGTCGATCCTCGGGTAGGCCCTTCATCTTTCCATAAATCGTTGAACTGCCCGATTCCGAATCCAAGTTGATGCGCAATCTCGTAATAGAGATCTTGTGCTTTTCGTTTTACGAAGCCGACTCCTTTGTTGCGAACCATATAGCCCTCCACATCGGAAGCAACAAAATCTGCGACAATGAATACGTAATAAGTGCCTTTTTCTACTCCATAAAGATCAAAGTAGTCGTCGCGAACTTCGATCATCTGTTGCGTATAGCGTTCGTGATTTTTACTTGGATTGGCGAAAACACTATCGATCTCTGAATTCAACTTATACCGATCGTCAAGTGATAAATCCAAGCTAATCCCAGCTTGTGCATACACACGATTGAGATAATGACGTAGACTGTCAATCTCAACATTTCCAGACAATGGAATCACCTTTACCTTATAGGTCAATTCATCATAGTTGATGACATTGAGCGCTGTTTCCAATTCGCCCTTGTAGTACACCTTCAATAAGTAATCCGAATCTGAAACGGGAAGTTCAAGTTCCAATGTGTCTGGCGATAAACGGGTAAAATTGAGCACCACATTTGAATCTCCGACTTCAAACGTCAGGTGTGAAAGAGAATCGATGGGTTTGTCCAATACCAAATTCACATGATCCACGCTTCCGCGCAACATCGATTTATAAGGGATTCGCTGCTTCAGGGAATCTTTGAAGGTGAGTACTTCGTAATTACCCTCCCATTGTTGAATTCGTGCGTCATCAAAACCAAATTGCTGCACATCACTGGCAACAAAGCGAATATCCGGCAAAACGAATTGCGCACTCGCCCCTGCAGACAGCATCAGGAATGTCATCCAACATCCCATCCATAACTTCCACTGCAAAAGGCTTTTTCTCATACGCTCCTCTAAAGATAGAAACGATGGTTGAAGATGGGGTATTGTTTGGTATTTTTAAGAGAATATGGAATTATTCGGTTCGCTCCTTATCATTGGTTTAATTACTCTTTTGATTTACATGAAGGTTTCGAAGAAGGAAAGAGCAGACAAAAAGCATCTGCCCGATCAACTAGATTCTTTCAAGCAAGCCATAAAACATCAAGATTTCAAACAAATAATTGAGTTTGGGGAAAGTCTGATCTACAACAGTCAGCTGACGCACGACATCGTTTTACTGATGGAAGAGAAAGTAAATTCTATGAACGATTACGATTGAGAGCTGGACAATCTGAAGGGACTGATCTTTAACAAACGGATCTATTTTGAAAAATCTGGTCGCACCTATTGAAACAAGAAGTTAGCAGTACACTTCAACGCACTGCTACTCCCAGCTCATTATTTATTCTTCTTCAAATTCTCCGGTTGCTCAATTGAAAAGCGAATTCCAGCGTAGATGTTCATTCCGAAGATCGGTGCCCAAACACGGTTCGCATTGAAAGTATTACTGAACGGATTCGCTGCATCGATAATCGGGTTGTCTTGGCGGTAATTGCCAAGATTTTCACCTCCGAGGTAAAAATCCCACTTTTTGTACACGTGCGTGATTTGTGCATTCACAATCGCGAAAACCTCACTTTCATTGACCTGCGTCACTGACCCGTCCGGGAGCATTACTTCTGGCAATCGCGCCTGACCAAAAATCGAAGTTGTGATGTCAAACTCCCAACGTTTGTTTCTGGAAACATGTCCTAAGTTGGCAAATCCACGATGCTTTGGCACCATCACTTGCTGTTGAACTATGCCTCCGTATTCTGCTCTAACGTCCAAATATTTGTATGCGAAGCGAAGTTCAATCGTCTTGAAAGGTCGTAAGGTCAATTCTGCTTGAAAACTGTTGGAATAAGATCCTCCCTGGAAATTTGAAAAGGTGATGGATGATGTGCTCAAGTCACGATCTACGATCAACTGATTTTCGAAAAGCGTGTGATAATAGTCGAATACGATCGATCCTCTTCGTTTGAACAACTTAAAGCGTTGCACGAAGCTTCCTCCGAAATTCCAAGATACTTCCGGGAGGGTTTCCGTAGGTGCAATCCACGCTTGATTGTTTGCCAAAAGCGAAACATTATCAATCATGAAATTGGGAACGCGCCATCCTTTTCCTCCGGTAGCTCTCAAATCTGAGTATTCGGTTAAAGCATATTTGTAATGAACTCGTGGAGCGTATTGGAAACCATAAAGGTTGTGATAATCGCCACGAATTCCTGCCACTAATGAATGACGTGAAGTGGTCATCGTGTATTCGAAAAAGGTTCCGGGAACAATCTCCAATCGATTCTGAGTCAAAGAATCCACTTGTTGGCTGATATCGGAATAAACACCGCTCACTCCAACTTTGTATTTATGATCCGTGTTTCCAAAGATCCCATCGAAAATTGCATTCACATATCCTCGTTTTTCTTCTCCCTGAAAGACGCGTGGGCCAAAGCCAGCATCCACCGTTTGATACTTGAGGTTGTACACTACACCAATGGAATTGTACGGCTTCTTCATGAAGAATCCCGTTTTGGCGAATACGTCAATGTGTCGGGATTGAATGTCCACCACATAGCGATCTCCAATTACGTCCAAACGAGACAATTGACCACCAATCTTATTGTCTGCATGCGCATTGAAACCAAATTGCGCTTCCATCTTCTCTCCTTCGTACTTGTAACGGTTCATCACAGAGAAGTTCAATCCGGTAGGCATATCGATAAAACCATCGCCGTTTCCGTCCATTTCAAGCGGAATAGACGAATAATGCGCCAACCAACCGGAAGACCATTTCTCATTAAGTCGGAATCCAGAATTGAAGTTCAGCTCGTTTCGACCCATACGATTGACGTACAAATTCAAGTACAAACGCTCCATTTGTTGTGATTTCTTGATCTCCAGATTGATCAATCCAGCCATGGATTCGTATCCGTTGACTACGTTTCCTGTTCCTTTAGTGATTTGAATGGATTGAATCCACGTTCCGGGAATGGAACCAAGTCCGAATGAGCTTTCCAATCCGCGCAAATACGGAATGTTCTCCATCTGGATTTGGGTGTAGACACCGTCCAATCCCATCATCTGGATTTTCTTCGCTCCAGATACAGCGTCTGTTACATTGACATCGACCGACGCATTCGTTTCGAAGGATTCCGACAAATTACAACACGCCGCCTTTCTGAGTTCCTGCTCCGTAATTTCTTCCACGTGCAAGACCTTCATTCTAGAAATATTTTTGGAGGATTTCCGGTATTCTACAATTACATCTGGAAGGATGACATCTGAAAACAAGGTGATGGCCATTCCTGTAAATCGATCTTCTCGTGTCACTACGATCGTATCGTTGTAGTATCCGCTCGCCCATACGACCATCGTATCAGGCAATTCCTTGGGAAGGATCAGTTCGAATTCTCCGTTTTCGTTGGTAATATCACCTCTACCGGATTTTATCAAGTGAACTTTCGCTCCGTAAAGTGGTTCTTTCTTGCCATCGGCATTTTGACCAACGACAACTCCCTTGATTTGACCATGGGCCGCACCGAACCAGAGTGCGCAAATAATAAAAAGTATGAGTTTCATTTTGATTTCATTAATACATTCGACTTTCGATTACATTCGAAAATCAGTATCAAATCAACCATTGTTGGATCCCAATGAGGAAATCCTGCCTCGGTATAGGTGGAGGATCAGAACCGGAAGCAATTGAAATTTCTTCGGAAGGGAATTCAGTTTCCAAAACCCAAACCGCTTGTAATTCATAAGATTCGGAAAGGATGGCTTTCACCTGAACATCATTCAGGAAATCCAATTTCAGCTTTACCAGCTCAATGCTTGTATCACAGCAATCCCCCTTAGATTCTTCCTTCTCTTTCGAGCAGCAATCACCACAGTCTTGCGATTTCGCTTTGCGTTCGCAACATTCATTCTCTTCTGGAACGAAATAGGAAATAATGACTCCCTCTTTCTCACATTCCTTCGAGAAAATACCGATGCCGATGCTTCCTACAAACAAGAAAGCCGCAATAACACTGATTCCTATGGTTTTCACCCAATTCACAAGACAAAAATACATCAAATGGTGTCAGAAATTCAAACACTTTTCGTCTAATTCTTGGATTGTTTCCCTTAATTTTGTTTAAAAAGGAGGTTATTATGAAAGTGCCAGTATCTATATATGCAGAAATGACTCCCAACCCGGCAACGATGAAGTTTGTTGCGAACAAGCATTTGCTTGGAACGGGAGATTCTGCTCAATTTAATAGTAAGGCCGAGGCGAAGGGATATTCACCATTGGCAGAAGAGTTGTTCAATTTACCGTTTGTAAATGGCGTGTTTATTGCATCCAACTTTGTAACGATCACAAAAACGGACAACTTATCGTGGGATTTCATCACAATGGAATTGCGCGAATTCATCAAGAATTGGATCGAAGAAGGAAAGGACATATTGATTATGATGCCTTCTCCAACGTCGCAATCCGCGGATGAAAGCAAGCCTGCGAAGACGTACGCCCCGTCTGAAATGGACGATGCCATTCGTGCTGTTTTGGAAGAGTACGTAGCTCCGGCTGTTGCCAACGATGGTGGCGCGATCGACTTTTTGGGATACGAAAATGGAACGGTGAGCGTTTTATTAAAAGGTTCTTGCTCCGGCTGTCCATCAAGTACCGCAACTTTGAAAGGTGGCATTGAGACATTGTTGAAACAGCATTTCGAAGAGGTACAGGAGGTCGTTGCGGAAAACGAATAAAATGAAGAAACTTTTTTTAATCTTATTTCTGGGTGCGTTGCTGATTCCAACCTTGGAATCTTGCAACAAAGAACGTGTTCGCATGGAAGTAGTTAAAAACTGCCATGGTACCTTCTTGCGCGATAAATCAGGAAAAGATTACAAAGTGTGCAACGATGAACTCTTGAGTTCCTATTCTACTGGAACGAAAATCCGCGTGACGTTTGACAATCTGGACGAATGCTTTGGACTCATTGAGGAGCCTACATGTCCTGATGCATTCACATTTGAAGGCAAGATTGAAGTGACAGAGATTTTCTAGGCGTTCAGAGCCTCAGTGAACAGACTTGAAATAAAAAAGCGGCTACCTATACAGGTGCCGCTTTTATTATTTCTTATTGAACTTGTACCTACTAATCCTTCAGAAGCAGTGCACTTCGACAGGCTCGGTGTACGTTCTAGGGTCTTGTGGCCCGCTCTCACATTCCACACTCAATACTGAAATCTAGTACCAGGCGAACATGGCATCCAAATCCTCTGGTTTGATCCATTGCCCCATTTTATCTAGAAGCAGAGCCTTCAAATCCTCTTTAGAATAAACGTCCTCTTTCGTTTCAGGATATTGCACTTGCTCGTTGGTAACTTCCATTACTTCTACTTCTTTCGCGAAGTACACAACGCTTCCATCTTCCGTCGCCAACCCTAAAATTAGGCCGGGTAAACCTCGGAACCCTTCTGGGCCTGATGATGGAACGATGTCCGGACAGAACCACGCATAAATTCGGGTTGAGTCGTTCATTTCCCAAATCGCACGGATTCCTTTGTATCCATCAAATTCACGCGAACGATCGGTGATTTTCCAAGTTTTCTCGGTAATCGAATCCTTCATATATGCTGGGTTCCCCCAAAGGTTCATAATCACCATCAACTCATCGTTCTCAAGATCGTGATGTACCGTATTTCGCTGCGTCATGAACTTCATGAATCCTTCTTCTGGCGTATCCGGTTCGATATACGTAAACGAAGAACCCGATTCGTTGAATAACAATTCAAAATTCTCCTTACGGATTTTATTCTTCTCGGTAATGAATTGCTCGGCACGCTTGTTCCCCTTCAGTGTCTTCTTCAGGTTCGTACGACGCTCAAATACCACACGACCTTGTGTAATTTGTCCTAAGGTATTTGCCGAGATTATGATAGCAACCAATGCCACCAATGCATTTTTAGTGGAACATGTCAAAGTCATCTTCTTTCGTTCTTCTGTTATTAAATCGTAATGTCACTTTTAGCAAGAAATAGCGAGAAATAATCTGCGTTCGGTAATCGGTAATCACCGTTCCTGTTACTTCACGTCTTGCATTTACGTTTTGGTTCAAAATATCGTTTCCTTGAAGCGCTACATTCAGGTTTTGCGTCTTCAAGAAGTTCTTGCTGATCTCAGCATTCAACACGAAGAATTGCGTGTTAAAGAACCCGTCAGCATCTCCTGGGATGGCATTTCGCGTGTACGTTCCATCTGAACTTACTGTCCAACCACCTTTGAAGCGCCATTTGAATCCAAGTTCATTCGTGAGCGTGGTAAACGGTGTCGTGGTAGCATTAAACGAGGTCACCGTGTTGCTATACGAGAAGCTGTTCTCCGAATAAATTTCCAATGAATCGTTGAAGAATCGGAATGTCAATCCTAAGCTTGGTGCGATGGACATGTTATCCGTTGTGTTCTCCAATGCTTCGATGTAACTTACTCCGCGGAAGAACGACCCTGTTATTCCTGGGCGGAACTCAATCTTACGACCTAGAATCGGGAATCCAGCACCTCCATAGATGTTCGCAATGATATTTCCGTCAACGTTCACCTTACGTGTCGTTTGACGTCCGAAGTTGTCATACGTAGTTGAATCACCGAAAGCGTCCTGCGTAACGATTACGTTCGCTCCTGACCAAATGTACTGACCAGTAAGTGCTTGCCAACGGTTGAACATCAAGTTGAAGTTGTGCATATAGTTTGGACGCAATTCTGGATTCCCTTCTTGAATTCGGTTTGGATTGGTGTTATCCGGAATTGGCTGAAGATCGGTAACAGCCGGTTGCTGTGAACTTGTTCGATAGTTGAATCGAATTTGCTTACTCATCGATGGACGGTAACGGTACTCGAACGATGGAAGGATGTTCGTAATGTTTTGGTTGATTACGTTTCCATTCTCGCGGTCTGTGTTATCCAAAACGATGTTTCGAACACGAACTCCCGCTGCAATTCGGTGTTTCTTCGGTTCGAAGATCAACTTCAATCCTCCGCGATGCTGCGTACGAACGTTATCGAAAAGGTTAGTTAAGTTATCGTTGGTATCAGCGTACACGCCCGCAGCATTTCTATCCAAGGTAATGATGTCCTGATTTCCGGTTCCGTACTCGAACAAATACTCTCCTTGCAAGCGCAATTTCGCCGCAAGTGGTTCAACGTAGGTAATCTGACCGTAATGATTGGTAGATGCATTGTTGTTAAACTTCTGCTGGTAGAGCGAGTCATTCGGTAAGATTCCTCCTGTGTATTCCGTGTAGGAATCAAGGAAGCTTGTGGTTTGGTTATCCGTCATCGACATGTCGTAACGTAGTTCCAACTCACGGCGCGGCTTCTTGAACTCACGCACCAATCGGGCAAATCCACCTCCGCTCAATCCTTCTGATTGCGAATTATTGAATACTTGCGTTCCAATAGTACGAAGACCTGCAGTTGTAAAGAAGTCTGAAATATTCGATGACTCAGCCGTTCTCGCGTCGATAGAGAAATTCGGCTTGATTTGAATGAAGGTCAATGAATCCAATTGTGATTCAAAGTTCAAGTTGAATCGGTGCGATGTATTTAAGGTGTAATCGCGTGTGGAATCATCCGTGATGTACGAAGTATCTGGAAGGATGTAGAAGGAATTTTGTGCCGAGCGTGCGTCTAACTCATCACGATAGAACGAGTAGTTCGCTGTGATTTTGTGTTGCTTGCGCTTTCCAAATTTATCCGTGTAGTAGATCCCTGACTTGAAGGTTTGCGGAATACCACTTGAGTTCGTTTGAGCGCCAGGGTTCCAGCGGTTACCACCAGTACTTTCGTTCTCCAATCCGAATTTGCGCGCATCACCAAATCCAAAGTTGGATCGTGGTGTATTGGATCCGAGGGCAAATACGGAGATTTTTTGTGATCCACTGAACTTATTGAAGAGCAATTCGCCTTCGTAGAATGGATTGGTTCCAATTTCGTTATTAATCGGTGTTAGGGCAAAGTCAGAGGCGCCGGATATTCGACCGAAGTATCCTTTCTTGGCGTCTTCCTTGAGTTTTAAGTCGAGGACTTTGATCTTCTCGTCATCTCCTCCAATCCCTTCTTCGTTTTCTTTTTCGTAAATCTCCACGGTTTCTACTCCGTCGGCACCGAGATTCTTTGTTGCAATGGTAGGATCATCTCCGAAGAACTCATCTCCGTCCACCAATACTTTGGCAATTTCTTCCCCTTGCGTAGTAATGTTTCCATCCTTATCGACGGATACCCCAGGAAGTTTCTTGAGGAGGTCTTCAACAACTGCGTTTTCATCCACATTGAATGAATCGGCAATATAGACCAAGGTATCTCCTTTGTAATAGATAGGATCTTTATAGGCGTAAATGACAACTTCCTCAATCTCCTGAGATTTTGGCGGCATCACCACCGATGGAATGGTGATATCAAAATTGTCTTCCGCACCGAAAATGAAATACGTCTTGTCGTCCGCATCGGGATGACTAATAATCAATGAAAAGGTATCAATTTCAAAACCTGAAATCTCGAACTGACCATTTTCATCGGTACGCTGAAAGTCCAACAACACTGAATCGCTTACACGAACGGCCATGGCCAAAGCATTCTTAATCGGCTTTGTACCAGTCGTATCGTACACGGTTCCCTTCACACTCATGTCTTGAGAATACGCGGAGAATCCCAGACACATCATCAACATTAAAAGTAGAAATCTGAATTTCATAATCTGCTTGCTACATTGTTTCGCAAGACAATATTACGCAAACCTATTTCCAAGCTAGCGTTAAAAATGTTTAAAGGTGCAATTCGAGCTACAAAAGGGGGAAACTAGCGGATGAAATTAATCGACCACCATGGCAATAGCGAGGAGTGCCTGGAAGGTGAATCCTTGTCCGTCTGGCATTTCACGGAAGTCTACACTCACTGGCTTACCTTTGTATTCGCTCGGATTGGAAATCATGTCGCCAACCAAAGGGGTAATTTGTTGTACCAATAATGTAGTACTGAATCCATTTGGATCGCCTTCTCCTACTTCGATGTAGTTCAGCCCTCCGCTTTTAATTACACCTAAGAAGTTTGTTTGGAATTCTCCTTCACGAGCAATGGCACGTTCCGCTTTATCGGTTGGACAAGCAACAGGAGTTATAATTTCATACACTTCATTCTCAAGGTACTCTTCGTATTTGTTCGAGCGAATTTTCGAGATAATCGGTTTTTCGTCTTCGTAGTACGATACGCGCTCATAGAACAATTCGCTTTCTCCCTGACCTTCGTTGTAGATCTCCTTTGATGCAATTCGAATTCCATCTTTGTAGTAGTGGAAATTACCTAGTACACTTCCTCCATTTTCACGCGTGTATCTTTCTTCGATACGTACTACGTTTGAGGCGCTATCCAATAATAAATATACTTGGTAGGTTTCCTGCGATACATCCGGGTTTTTGGTGTAATACATTGTATTTCCAATGTACCATGAATCGTCGGCGTCAACAATTGCCATGTAATCGGCGTATTCTCCGCCACGACCGTCATCTGCTTCTCCTTTTTCTTCGGGAGTTTTTTCGTTTTTGGTCTTTTTGACGATTTTCTCTGGTGAGGTTTCAGAACATGCTGTCCACAAAAGTGCTGCTGAAAAAAGGATTAGGAGGTGTTTGATTTTCATATTCAGGTGCTTTTGAAAGAATAATGTTTCTGTAAGCAAAAGTAACAAACTAATTACGACGAGGGATTGGGAATGGGTGGATTGTTTATTTGCTTGAAGGGAAATTCGTTACACGAATAAATCACAAAAAGACGGAGAAAAACTTGCGAGAAACATATCTGTGCCGTATATTTGCCCCCGCTATCACTACTTATGAAAGCAAAATACACCGCGGGGTGGAGCAGTTGGTAGCTCGTCGGGCTCATAACCCGAAGGTCGTCAGTTCGAGTCTGGCCCCCGCTACTAAGCAAAAGCTTCCTGATTTATCAGGAGGCTTTTTTGTTTTTGGATAATTCTGAAGCTTGCTTCGAGAATAGGACAGAAACGAAAAAGTGAGCGTAGCGAAAAGCTTTTGGTTAGTTATCTACCCACATGTCCATCCATGGCATATTCATAAAGTACAATTTCAAGTGACCGAATATGATGGGGTCGTTGGAATTCCAGACGGAAATGGCGGTTATACGGATAGCGCGGGAGTATTCACCTATCCCAACCTACCAGATGAATTGTTTGGATGGAAGGACGTCCAGCTGATTCGAGAAGGAGCAAAGTTGACGTATGTCGCTCGCTTTGATAGTTTCCCAAGTCCTTGGGACATGGACAGCCTTTGGCAAGAAGGCTTTATGTATCATTGTCATATCCTAACCCATGAAGATACTGCCATGATGCACCAGTTTGTAGTAGTAGATTCATTGGTATCAACAGCGAATATTCCAGAAGAGGATCTTGTTTCGCTTACTATGTTCCCGAATCCGGCAACCAACTCTGTGAATTTCAAAGGAAACTTTACAGATTCAGGATTGCTGCGCTTTTATGATTTAAATGGTAGACTTTTGGAAGAAATAGATGTCGAATCCTTACCCAATTATAGTTTCCCAACGGAACATTTACCGCGAGGTATTATAAAAGTAGAATATATCTCGGGCAACATCAGGTTTGTACAAAAACTGATGCTCCAATAAGTTCATTTCTAACTATACAATATGAAAGGCACAATTTCTTTGGAAGTTGCGCTTTTTTAGTACTGTAAACTAACATTTCTTAACATCTCTGAATTCGCAAGCCAACTAACTTTGCTGAAAAATCAATGAATTCAAACTACTTTCATCCATGGCATCAGGTTTCCCATGGAACACGAGCGCCAGACATCGTAAACGGCATCATAGAAATTCCTAAAAACACAAGAGCGAAATACGAATTGGACAAAGATTCGGGGATGTTAAAAATGGATCGCGTGTTATATTCAGCTATGCATTATCCGGCTAATTACGGTTTCATTCCGCAGACGTATTGTGACGATAAAGATCCCTTAGATATTGTCGTCTTATCGCAAGCATCCATCGTACCCATGTGTATTGTCGAAGCCCGCGTCATTGGTGTTATGCAAATGTTGGACAACGGCGAGAAGGATGATAAAATCATCGCAGTGGCAGAAAACGATATGAGTGTGAATCACATCCGTGACATTGACGAATTGCCCAAACATTTTTTCCGAGAATTGAAAAACTTCTTCGAGGATTACAAAAAGCTTGAGAACAAAACCGTGGAGGTGGAAGAATTTCAGAACGCCGAAAAAGCCAGAGAGATTGTGAAGCAAAGCATGGTCGACTATAAAAAAATGATAGCTGCACTTTAATCAGAACCTGCAATCAAGGATTTCAACCTTTACTAACGATTCACAAAGATTGTCTGAAATCTTTGGTTATTATTGTTAGCACCAACGAAATTCTGGTACCATGCGAAACATTAAGCCCCTAATATTCATTGCAGCCTGCACTTTCGGTTGCACGACCTTATTTGCACAAAAAATGACGGAACCTACAGCGGAAAAAGTCCCTACAACTCTCGAAGAACACGGAAATACCCGTATCGATAATTATTTCTGGATGCGTCTCTCGGACGAACAAAAGGAAGCGGCGAAAATGGATGCCCAGACCGAAAAAGTCGTGAAATATCTGGAAGAGGAGAATGCGTACTTGAACGAAGGAATGAAGCATACGGAAGGACTTCAAGCCAAATTGTTCGAGGAAATCACTGGGCGTATCAAACAAGATGATGAAAGTGTGCCTGTAAAGCGAAACGGTTACTTCTATTACAACCGATACGAGAAAGGGCAAGATTATCCACTTGTTTGTCGTAAGAAGGATGACGGCAAGGATGCAGAAGAGATTATGTTGAACGGCCCTGAGATGGGGAAAGATGAATCTTATTTTTCGATTGGTGGTGCCAGCGTCAGTAAAAACAATCAGTATTTGGCATATGGAATTGATTTGATTTCTCGTCGTCAATACACCTTGTACGTCAAGGATTTGAATTCGGGTGAAATGCTTGAAGATAAAATCGAAAACACTACTGGAGGTGCCGTTTGGGCAAACGATAATAAGACCATTTACTACGTAAAGAAAGACCCGCAAACTTTGCGATCAGCGTATATCTATTCGCACGTTTTGGGAACTAGCTCAGACGAGGACAAATTGGTTTACCATGAAAAAGATGAGACCTTCAGCTGTTCGGTGTACAAATCGAAATCAAGTGCGTACATCATGATTGGAAGTTTTCAAACGCTTTCATCAGAGGTACGATTCATCGACGCGAACAAGCCAGAAGGCGAATGGAAAGTAGTGTTACCGAGAGAACGCAATCACGAATACTCTGTGGATCATTTTGAAGATCATTTCTATATCACTACGAATGACAATGCGAAAAACTTCAAGTTGGTAAAAACTCCTGTGAATGCTACCGATCGCAAAAACTGGAAAGAGGTAATCGCGCATCGATCGGATGTATTGCTCGAAGACATTGAGATTTTCAAAAACTTCCTTGTAGTAAACGAGCGCAAAAACGGATTGATGAACATTCGCGTGATGGAGTGGAATTCAAACAAAGAACACTACATCCAATTCAACGATCCAGCGTATGATGCTTACACTTTTGGAAATCCTGAGTTTGATACCGAAGTATTACGTTATGGGTACAATTCCATGACAACTCCGAACACCGTTTATGATTACAACATGCAATCGCGTGATCAAAAGGTGATGAAGCAATCAGAAGTGATGGATCCGAATTTCGATCCTGCCAATTACGTTTGTGAGCGAATCTATGCTACGGTTCGTGATGGCGTAAAAGTTCCGGTGTCTATCGTGTATCATAAAGACACAAAAATTGATGGATCAGCACCTTGTCTTCTATACGGTTATGGATCGTACGGATACAGCATCGACCCTTCGTTTAGTTCGGTTCGATTGAGTCTTTTGGATCGCGGGTTCGTTTATGCAATTGCCCACATTCGTGGAAGTCAGACCATGGGAAGACAGTGGTACGAAGACGGAAAATTGTTGAAGAAGAAGAATACTTTCTACGATTTCATCGACTGCGGGAAGTATCTAATCGAAAACAATTACACATCTCAAGGACACTTGTACGCTCAAGGAGGGAGTGCAGGTGGATTGCTGATGGGAAGTATCATTAATATGGAACCGAACCTATGGAACGGAGTTATTGCTGGCGTACCATTTGTGGACGTTGTTTCTACCATGTGGGATGAAAGCATTCCATTGACTACTGGGGAATTTGACGAATGGGGAAATCCAAAAGACCCTGAGTACTACGAGTACATTTTGTCTTACTCTCCGTATGATAATGTGACCGAGCAGGATTACCCCAACTTGTTGATTACTACGGGTTACTGGGACAGCCAAGTCCAGTATTGGGAACCTGCTAAGTGGATTGCGAAGTTGCGCGAATTGCGTACGAATTCCAACCTATTGTACATGTATTGTAATATGGACGTAGGTCATGGCGGTGCCTCAGGGCGATTCCAGCGTTACAAAGAAACCGCAATGGAATATGCGTTCCTTATTGATCTTGAGGGCATTACACAATAAAAGAGTATCTTTGTGTTATAATCGACTACCATGAAAGCATTGCTCATCGCTACATTCCTTCTATTCACCGGAGTTTCTTTCGGTCAAATCAAAGTCAATAAACAGACCTTGAAAAAAAGCACTGAGAAAGCCGTGAAGAAGGAAACCGAAAAGAAAACGAAGTCAACGACGCCCGAGAACAAAACGAACTTGAATAACGGACGCAAACGTCCCGGCACGAAATCCACTTCGAAGTCAAATGCGCGAAAAAGACCAGGTACAAAATCAACAAGTTCCAGTTCTTCTGAACGCAAGCGCCCCGGGACTAAGAGCACAGGTACCAAGAAGAAAAATTCAGGAGGAATTTAATTTTTTCGAAAAAAAATTCGGCGTCGATTAAACCTTTTTCAGTGTCATCTATCTTACACTCGGACAGTTTAAAAATGAGACGCATGAAAACAACACTTTTGATTAGTAGCCTGTTGCTCGGAACAATGGCGTTCGCAACAGAGGCAGACTCAACAGGTCTGGAAGGAGACAATCTTGACCTATCTGCAGTTTTAGAGATTTTCAAAGAGTCCGAATCCCCTGAAGATTTTGAGAAAAAACTAAATACAGAAAGCTCCAACGTTAACAATTTGGATTTGGATGGCGATGGAGAAGTCGATTATATCCGCGTGGTAGACTCCGGTGATAGCACCGCGCACGTATTAACATTACAGGTTCCCGTAAATGAATCCGAATCCCAAGACGTTGCTACCATTGAGTTGGAAGAAACCGATGACGATGTTGTAGAACTTCAAATCGTTGGAGATGAGGAATTGTATGGTGAAAACTACGTTTTGCTTCCTGAATCTGCAGGTCGCGGGCCGGTTGTCGTTAACGTGATCATGTGGCGCCCAGTTCGATTTATGTGGGGGCCTCGCTATGCATTCTGGGTATCTCCGTGGCACTACAGAGCTTATCCAGGTTGGTACCGACCTTGGAAGAGAAGAAGCTGGAGAGTATATCGTGGACGTGTAGTAGTATATCGTGGTGGATGTCGCCGTGTGTACCGTAGAAGTTTCACACGAGGATATACAGTGCATTACCACAGAACGACTTCCGTAACATTCCATAAAACGCATCACCACAAGCATGTTGGAAAATCTGCCGGAAACAACAATACCGCAGGAAAACCAGGAAAGTCTAGTACGAAATCTCAAGGTGCGAGTACGCAAAAAGTAACAAATACGAATTCTCAAGCAGCTCCGAAAAAGCAAACGGCAGCTAAGCAAGAGACTTCTGCACCGAAATCGAATGGGACACGCTCAACTGCTCCTGCCAACACGCAGAAAGTGACAACTACTCACAATAATTCTTCCGCACCGAAGCAAAACGCGAATGCAAAGCAGCAAACAACGAAGAAGCAATCTACCAAACAACAAACGACCAAAAAGAAGTCGGCTTCCCAAAACTCGCGCAAGCGACCGGGAACGAAAAACACCAATTCGAATTCCAGAAAACGTCCAGGAACGAAATCTGGAGGTAAGAATAGTGGCGGAAACGCTGGTCGACGTTCCGGAGGGAAAGGATAAAATCCTTCTCAGGATTTGAATGGGTCGCTCTGAAAAGAGCGGCCTTTTTTGTTTTTCGTGAGAAGCCGTACATTTAAGACAAACTTCTACACCATGAAATCATTTTGGCTTTTGCTTTGCCTCGGTATTGTTCTAGTTTCGTGCAACTCGAATTCATCCGAGGAAACGGACGAACCTACAGCAACCGAATCCGATAATGAAATTGAAAAGGAGTTCCCAGAGCAGATTACTTTTCCATCGCATGACGGTCTTGAAATCACGGCGAATCTTTACGACATTGAATCAGAAAAACCGTTCATTGTTCTCTGTCACCAAGCGCGCTTCAACAAGGCAGAATACCACGGAATCGCTGAACGACTGAACGAACTGGGCTTCGCTTGCATGGCCATTGATCAGCGTTCTGGAGGGCCTGTAGCTGAATATCAAAATGAAACAAATCTTCGTGCTGTCAAAGCAGGAAAGGAAGTGGACTATTTGGATGCCGAGCAAGATATCCGTGCTGCTGTGGCTTTCGCATCTGAGAAATACAAAATAGACATCATACTCTGGGGAAGTAGTTATTCGTCATCATTGGTTCCTTGTGTTGCAGCCGATATGGATGAAGTTCTGGCCTTCGTCTCTTTCAGTCCAGGTGATTATTATCAACCAGAGAAAGAGTAGTTAGTCAAAGTTTTGAAGAACTATGATAAACGCATGTTCTTAACTTCTTCATTCCGAGAAGTAAAAGAATTAGCAGGATTGGTAAATGAAAGTGGATTGAATCAGAACGAGGTGCAGTTTATTCCTCAAAGTGCAGGACATCATGGATCGCGCGCATTGTGGATCAATCAGGATGGTGGTGAGGAATATTGGGAGGCTATTACGGCATTTTTGAATGAATTGTAAATCTCAGACCTTGTTCGCCATTTCGCGAACAAGCGAATTCGCGAATTCGCGGAATGGCGATTTTTAACCCCTAACTTCTCTAGCTAAATCCAGATTTCCCAGAATTTCCGTTCCTTTGTAGCCGCTTTCAACTTTTGCAAGCAAAAATCAATTCCAGAATGGCACACAAATCCGGTTTCGTAAATATTGTTGGTAGTCCGAACGTTGGAAAATCAACCTTGATGAATCAACTCATTGGCGAGAAGTTATCCATTGTGACGTCAAAGGCTCAAACAACGCGACACCGCATCCTCGGAATTGTAAATGACGAAGACCATCAAATTGTTTTCTCTGATACTCCGGGCGTTGTGAACTCTGCCTACAAGTTGCACGACAACATGATGGAGTATGTGAACACATCGTTGAAAGATGCAGATGTACTCATCTTCGTTACCGATCCCAAGGAAAACGAGATGAATCACAAGGAAACTTTGGAGCGCATCCAAAAATTGGAAATTCCTGTGCTTTGCCTTATCAACAAGATGGATTTATCGGATCAACAAGCGGTAGCCGAACGATTGGCGTACTGGCAAGAAAAATTGCCGAACGCAAAAATCTTCCCGATTTCAGCTTTGCACGGCTTCGGAATTGAAGGTGTTTGGGAAGAGATTCGAAACAACATTCCTGAAAGCCCACCCTATTTTGATAAAGACCAGATTTCAGATCGCCCAATGCGATTCTTCATTTCTGAGATCATCCGTGAAAAGATTTTCATCCACACCAAAAAAGAAGTGCCTTACGCTTGTCAGGTGGAGGTCGAAGAATATCTGGAAGAAGACGATATCATCCGCATTCGTGCACTGATCATCGTAGAACGCAATTCTCAAAAAGGAATTATTATCGGAAAAGGCGGTGATATGCTCAAGCGAATCGGCCGTGAATCTCGGAAAGAAATGGAGCGCTTTGTAGGGAAGAAGATCTTCTTGGAAACGTTCGTTAAAGTGGATAAAGACTGGCGTTCTTCTGACCAGAAATTGAAGAAATACGGATACTAAACAGTAGGGAGTTGGAAGAGTGAGTGCAGTTAGTCCATTCTGGGCTACAACAGTTCTTTATAGCGAAATCGAGGGCTGAGGTTCTCGAAGCTTGAAGTTCAGACGTCCCATTTCAGAATTCCAACATTCAAACCATTTCTTAACAACCTCAAACGCATTAGCCTAGTTCACCTATCGATTATTTTGTATCTTTTTGTGCGATTAAATTTTCCTTTGTGAGAATTTACTATTAACTGTTAAGAAAATACTTATGAAACTGTGTTACTCCTTCCTGTTCCTGGCCCTATTTGCCTTCGGAACAACCAGCCTGGCGCAAGATTACACCGTGAACTTCTACAAAGGAGCACGGACGTTTGAAGCCAACGCAAAAACCTTCGATGCCAGTTCGATTTCAAGTCAAGAAATCTGGCAAAACAAGGTCTATCGATTTATTCAATTCAATGCAATTCCAACCGATGAAGAAAAATTAGCCATCGAAACTGCAGGAATAGAATTGCTAGAATACATCCCGAATTTCACGTATATCGCTTCTGTTCCATCCAACATTACCGGTGCAGAATTGACACAATTGAACATTCGTAGCATTCAGAAAATCGATGATATCTATAAAATCGGTCAGCGCGTTCAGGATGAAGAATATCCAGAGTGGGCTGTGACCAAATTTGGAACGGTACTCTTGAGCATTGCTTTGTTCGATGATGTTGAATTCGAAGTAGCGATCTCAGAATTGGAAAATGAAGGAGTAAACACCAATGTTTTGTTAAGCCATGCAAACATGGCATTCATCGAAGTATTGCCAAGCGCTATTCAATCCTTAATGAACAAGCCGTATGTGAAATACATCGATATCGTTCCACATCCAGGAACACCGGAATCAGATGACGGGCGTAACTTGCACCGAGCAAATGCGATTGACGGTGATTACTTCGGATCACGCCAATACGATGGAACTGGAATCGCAGTAGCGGTGAATGACGACGGTGCTGTTGGGCCACATATCGACTACACAGGACGTGTGAACCAAGACGATGTCGCTGGAGATTTTACAGGAGACCATGGAGATATGGTAGCTGGAATCGTTGGTGCAGCCGGAAACTTGGATCCAACAATGCGCGGAATGGCACCAGCTTGTTACATGCACATTCGACAGTACGTTTCGTCGATGGCTGGAACAATGCCTTTGCACCTTGACAGTAACGTGTTGATCTTCCAATCTTCATACAGTAACGGATGTAATGCGGGATATACCAATACAACGGTTCTTGTAGACGAAGAAATCTACAACAATCCAACCTTAATCCAAGTATTCTCTGCTGGAAATTCGAACAATCAAAACTGTGGATATGGAGCAGGTAACCAATGGGGAAATATTACCGGAGGGCACAAAATGGGTAAAAACGTTATCGCAACGGCTAACCTAGATAACGACGATGGAATTGTTAACTCATCAAGTCGTGGGCCTGCAAATGATGGACGTATCAAACCGGATATTGCGGCACACGGAGCCGGACAAATGTCCACCGATCCGAATAATACGTATGCGGCAGG
Organism: Fluviicola sp. XM-24bin1; assembly: GCA_003149635.1. GTDB lineage: Bacteria > Bacteroidota > Bacteroidia > Flavobacteriales_D > Crocinitomicaceae > UBA4466. Next base: position 311,848 of record QCWI01000001.1, on the reverse strand, counting down.
GGGAGGAACCTCAGCAGCAGCACCGGGAATTACGGGTGTTTTGACACAGCTGCACCATGCTTACGAAGACATGAATGGAACTACGGCAAACTCAGCTTTGCTGAAGGCGACAGTCATGAATACGGCAAATGATCTTGGAAATGAAGGGCCGGACTTCATCTACGGATGGGGAAAAATCAACGGATTGAAATCTATTCAACTGTTGGAAGATGGACGCTACACAAGCGGAAGCATTTCTCAAGGTGGAAACGATCAAGTTTCTATTACGGTTCCAGCAGGCGTTGAACAAGTAAAAGTAATGGTCTATTGGGCGGACAAAGAAGCTTCGACTTCCGCTTCGACTGCATTGGTAAATGATTTGGATGCACTTTTGACAGATCCAAACCTTGCTTCGTATCAACCTTGGTTGTTGGATCACACGCCAAACGCTACAACATTGGCATTGCCAGCTACAACAGGAGCCGATCACTTAAACAACGTAGAGCAAATCGCGATTGATAACCCAATGGCTGGAACCTACACTTTGGATATCACAGGTACCACGGTGCCATTTGGCCCACAAGAGTACTGGGTAGTTTGGGAATTCATCACAGATGATATTACGGTAACATACCCATTTGGTGGAGAAGGATTGATTCCTGGATCTAACGATCGCATTCACTGGGATGCGAACGGAACTTCTGGTGATTTCACATTGGAGTACACCGATGACAATGGAGGATCATGGAATACAATCGCAAATAACGTAAGCGGTGCAGATCGTATTTACGAGTGGAACGTTCCAAACATTCTTTCTGGGGAAGTGCGCGTGCGTGTTTCTCGCGGAGGATCACAAGGCGAAAGTGCTGCAAACTTCAGCATTATGGATCGCCCTGAGAACATTGAAGTGTACAGAGTTTGTGAGAGCACGAACACAGTAGTACTTCGTTGGGATCCAGTAGTGGGAGCAACGGGATACGACGTATTTATGCTCGGATCACAGTTCATGGATTCTATCGGATCATCTACGATTGAAGAGTTTGATGCAATCGTGACTGATGTGGCCGATCCGCAGTGGTTTACCGTTCGTGCGAAAGGGGCTAACGGATTGAGAAGTAACCGTCAAATTGCTATTTACTTCCCTGGAGCGGCAGGAAACGGAAACTGTGTCCTTTCGTGCTTCTCTGATTCCGATGTGGGAATTGCGGCATTATCAGAACCAGCGGCTAGCTTTCAGACGTGTTCAGGAAATACAACAACAGATGTAGTTATCGATTTGGAAAACATCGGACTCTTTACAGAATCGAATTTCCCAGTAAATTATCAAGTCGATAATGGAAGCATCGTTACTGAAACGTATGCGGGAAGTCTCGCGCCGGGAGGAAGTGCCACGCATACCTTTGCAACTCCATTTACTTTCCCAAGTGCAGGAACCTATGAATTGAAAACATGGACGGGTCTGAACGGCGATAGCACGACTTGTAATGATACAATCACGCAAATCATTACGGTATCTGCATCGGTTTCTACCTTCCCTTTATCAGAAGATTTCGAATCTGGATTCCCGCCAGCAACTGCTGAAGTGATCAACCCAGACGGAGATTTAACATGGACAGATGCAAACACTACCGGAGCCGATGGAAATGCAACGACCGCAACTTTCATCAACAACTTCTCCTACAATGCCGCAGGGCAAGAAGATGAACTTCGTTTCGTGAACTTCGACTTGAGCAACGTTTTAAACCCTGCAACGGCCATTCTTACTTTTGACGTGGCTTATCGCGAATACAGTTCAAACTTTAGCGATGATATGCGTATCGATGTTTCAGGAGACTGCGGGCAATCGTTCACTCAGGTGTATTTAAAAGATGGGCCAACCCTTGCAACAGGGCCAACCACTACCTCTAACTGGGAACCAACGAGTGCCGGAGATTGGAGAAATGACACCATCGATTTGAGCTCGTACATTGGAGGCAATGCCATCGTTCGATTTGTAAATATCTGTGGATATGGAAATAACCTCTACTTGGACAACATCAACTTGGAGGTACAGTCATCGGCATCTTTGAATGAATTGAACAACTTGAATTTGACCTTTATGCCGAACCCGGCGAATGAAGAAACGACGATTCAATTCGCGCAACCACTCGCTGAGGATACGAAAGTGAGCGTGGTAAGCATGGATGGAAAAGTGGTCTGGGAACAAACGATATCCAAAGGAACACAAACCACAACGATCAATGTTAGTCAGTGGCAAGCTGCTGTCTACACGGTTCGTTTCGCATCGGAAGGACAACGCGCCATCCGCAAAATTGTGATCCAGGATTAATTACCATAATTCGTAAAGGAAAGCGCTGGTTGGAAGATCAGCGCTTTTTTTTGTGAACGTTGTTATCCTCCCCTATCCCCTTGAGGGGATCATAGGGGAGACAGTACAAAACATAATAGAAATCACCCTCCCAAGACCTCCCTCAAGGGAGGAGGAATTTCTCCAACCAAGATGGATTGATTATGATTTGATTCTCAAATTATTCGTTTCTTTGCATCCTAATTCGCGCACATGGGGAATATCATTGCCATAGTAGGACGTCCGAACGTCGGAAAATCCACCTTATTCAACCGCTTAACAGAATCCAAACAAGCCATTGTTAAGGAGGTGAGCGGGGTGACACGCGATCGTATTTACGGTCGTGGTGAATGGAACGGTATTCCGTTTTCTGTAATCGATACCGGTGGATACGCTAGAGGTACAGAAGATATTTTCGAAGGTGAAATTCGGAAACAAGTAGAAATTGCCATCGAAGAAGCGAACGTGATCATTTTCATGTTGGACGTGATGACGGGAATCGTGGATTTGGATCTTACAGTTGCCGAATTATTGCGCAAATCTGGAAAGAAAGTATTTATCGGAGCCAACAAAGTGGATAACACGGAACGCGTTGGACTGTCTTCGGAATTTTGGTCTCTAGGCCTTGGAGAGGTATTCGATTTATCTGCCACTAACGGATCTGGAACGGGTGATTTGCTGGATGCTATCTGCGAAGAATTCACATCAGAACCCGAGGAAAATAAAGAACGTGAATTGCCTCATTTTGCGATCGTTGGAAAACCGAATGTTGGAAAATCCTCCTTGGTAAACGCGCTTACAGGTGAAGAACGCAACATCGTGACTGATATCTCAGGAACCACGCGAGATTCAATCAATACGCGATACAATGCTTACGGATTCGATTTCATGTTGATCGATACCGCAGGAATTCGAAAGAAAGCGAAAGTCACGGAAGATATTGAATACTATTCGGTATTGCGATCAGTGCGCTCCATTGAAAATTCGGATGTCTGTATTTTCATGATCGACGCGGAAGAAGGACTACAAAAGCAAGATTTGAACATCTTCTATATCATTGAAAAGAACTCCAAAGGGGTTGTCGTTTTGGTCAACAAATGGGATTTGGTCGAAAAGGATCACACCACGATGAAAGCGTTTGAGGATAAGGTTCGTGAGCAATTGGCACCGTTCAACGATGTTCCGATCATTTTTACCTCAACCATTACAAAGCAGCGAATTCACAAAGCATTAGAGACGGCTACGGAAGTATATCACAACCGTATTAAGAAGATTCCTACATCTGAATTGAACGAGGTGATGCAAGAAATCATTCAGGCTACTCCTCCTCCATCGGTAAAAGGGAAATACATCAAGATCAAATACGCACAGCAGTTGCCTACGCATGCACCGTCTTTTGCCTTCTTCTGTAATTTGCCACAATATATTCCAGAAAGCTACCGACGTTTCATCGAAAACCGCTTGCGCGAGAACTTCGATTTCGAAGGAGTTCCCATCAAAATCTTCTTCAGAAAGAAATAGGTTTTTTCATTTTGAAAATACTTTGATCGGTTTTGGGAAGGATTCCAATCATTTCAGATTTTTTGAATTACTATCAAGACCGACCAGAAATCTTATAAATCAGGCTTTTAAAAGGTCTCACTCTACAGTAAGATTCGAAACTTCACTTTCTTTCAACCTTGGTATTCTTATTGCTTCATCAGAGCGAAATTGTCATGATGAAAGGATTAATTTTTGCCATACTCATTGTTTTTTTGCTGCTCGGATCGTTTTCTTTCGGGCAAGATCGGGCCATCGGATTGCGTTTAGGAGCTTCCAATTTTGGCAACGGAGCTGAGATTTCATACCAACACGGAATCTCTGACAAAAACCGTGTAGAACTGGATTTAGGATTGAGAGCAAACAACCATTACAACGTGGTTGGTATATCAGTAATTTACCATTGGCGCTGGAACATCGACGGTGGATTGTACTGGTTCCTTGGCCCTGGTGGACAACTTGGATTCTACAGTCAACTGGGATTCTACAGTCACAGAGACAATCACAATCACGGTAATGGTGTCGGTCATGGCCATGATCACGACGATGAAGATTTTAGAGAAAATGGTGTCATACTGAATGTTGGCGGTCAAATAGGAATTGAATACGATTTCAATGAACATGGTATTCCATTGCAGTTGAGTCTTGACGCACGTCCGATGTGGGGGCTATTCAGCACATACTATGGCGGACTTGGATACGACGGGGCTCTTGGAATACGATATACCTTCTAACTATACTTTGCGACATTTGTATAGCATGTTCAGGAAATCAGGCGCATCGCACCAATCAAAATGATCTGCGGTGCGCTAGTTCAATATCAAACCATCGACTTTCTTGGGCATCAAAACCTTCTTCCGTAAAAAGTAACATTTCATATCTTATTTTTTTTATTCCATTCTTGCCAGTATTTGCGGAAACGCTACCTTTGATTCTATCTATGTCAAACCTATTGACACATATCAATTTGCGTAATCGGCTGGTCATTCCTATGACCGCCATTATTATGGTCTTTACCAGCTTTTATTGCTAATAAAGACCTAATATGAGTTGTTGATCTCATCGAATAAAATCTTCATTTTTCCTCAATTTTTTATTTAATTATTTCGTGTAATGGAAACATTGGCACAAGTGCAATTGCAGCAGCACTTAAACACATTCGAAGCAGACTTGCAACAGCGAGTGGAAGTTCTGGAAAGAAAAAGTCGTGAAATGGATGAAAGCATTCGCTACGCTGGATTAATTCAACAATCTATTCTGCCGAATCCCCGCATTTTCATGAATACTTTCCGTGATGCCTTTGTTTTTTTTCAACCCAAGGATATAGTCGGAGGCGACTTTTATTGGATCTATTTGCATGGAAATGACATCTACTTCGCCGTTGGTGATTGCACAGGACACGGTGTTCCGGGCGCCATGGTCAACATAGCCGGGAATACAATCTTGAGAAATGTCATCAGGCGTGAAGGATTCTCAGCTCCTGATCAAATTGTACGACAATTGGATTCTGAACTGAGTAACTTATTCAATGAACATCTCACCTCGGGAATCACACGAGACGGCATGGAAATCGCTTTTTGTAAATTCAATTTATCTACTGGGAAAGGACAATTCTGTGGAGCGGGAAGACCTTTATTGCTAGTTCGAAACGGAGCGTTGATAGAATTCAAAAAAGGAAACAGTTCCATTGGCTACAATGGTGAGAACGATAAAGACTTCTACAACGAGGAATTTGAACTTCAGAAAGGAGATCAATTCTACTTATTCTCAGATGGATACACCGATCAGTTTGGTGGAGAGAATATCAAGAAGTTCAATCGAAGACGATTTCGAAATATGTTACAATCCATTTCGAATTATCCGATGGAAAGACAACATAAAGAACTGAAATTGGCCTATTCCAATTGGAAAGGGCAAACAGAACAGATAGATGACGTTTGTGTACTAGGTGTTACAATTTAACTTTGATAACTCCCGTGGTTAAATGAGATCTGCGGGAGTTTTAAAATAACGCTCTCACCTCCATTCCTCCTGAGTGAATCGTGCGATTGTCCTCTGATTTTCGTCCTTGATACTGAATGGATAATTGAAGATTTCGGGAAATAGAGCGTTGGTATCCGAAATTCCAGGTGAAGTTCATTCCTGGACGTAATGCTTCCAACATTTCGAATCCAAGTGCTGAGTTTTGTTCACCGTTGTAGCGAATATTCACCATTCGAAAATTACCTTGAAAACTTCCTTTCTCTCGCTGATTCAGTTTGAAAGTCGTTCCAATTTCCATCACCGTTGAAAGTTCATTACCCAGCTCTGGAGCATTTCTTTTCTCCGAACCTCTGGCTTCTAGCGAAACTCGGAAAATGGTATTCGGTTGGAAGGTCAATTTCGGTTCCAATGTGATAAAATTGATGTTGTAATTTCTTCCTGCTGTATAATCTGCATTCGTAGATCGTGATCCGCGTCCAGAGACTACCTCTAAAGTGAACTTGCGCTTAATGTTCCATCGAATTTTCATTTCGTGTAAGGTGTTCGCTCTGGAATCAAATCCGCTAGCGAGAAGCGTTTTACTACGGGTATCCTGGAACGTATAATCGGCGCCAAAAATGCTATTCGTTCGATTGAAAAAGATGGTATTTCGAATGTTGGAATTCGTCGAAATCAAATTGGTATCGTTGATTTCTGTGACGAATGGGTTGAAAGCATTCACCCCTTCAAAATAATTGGTTTTGCGTTGAATTCGAAAGCGAGCCTGATCTGAGAAACGTGTCAGGAATTTCAGAAATCCCTTCTTCTTTGCCCAAATTCGCTGGGGACGTAATTGAATCGATTGGTTGAATTCGTTGGAAAAGGTCTTCACGTATTCATTGCTCGGAGTAAAGACGCGAATATAACTGGCTTGATCTACGAACTGCGCAATTTCGAACTCGTTCAAATCCTTTACGCCATCGCCGTTGTAATCAATCCATGTGTACACCCCCTGACCGTCATTCACCTGAATATATAAGAACTCACGCTTCAACTCTAAACCTGATCCAGACTCGTAAAACGTGTTTAAGCTAACCGCATTCTTCCAAGCTGACAGGCGGTATTCGATTCGTCCCAATAAGGTATTCTCAGGTGTCGCGTTGATCAGACTGGGTTCCTGTACCTCCAATTGACGGTAACTCGTAACGATATTTAATTGCTGATTCTCCCATTCGGTAAAACGAATTTCCCCTCCAATTGATCGTGCCTTCGCCGCTTGTGTCAATCGCGTACTGTCCGATTTTCTATCGATCCGCTCACGATAGAACAGGCGGTAATCGTTCTTGATGGAATCGCCATTTCCTATGTAGAACTGATAATCGAAGAATTCATAGCTCTGCGTTTCCAAAAAATTGCTTTGGAATTCATTGCGCTCGTGATCGTCTTTGTACCCAAATCGAATGTACTTGAACGCCTTCGAAACATCAGCCCGATGTCGTATGAAACGGTTATCATTTTCAGCCGAACTAGACAGAAAACTTCCATCCCAAGTAGCGCGTAAACCATTCTGATTCCATTCCCCATCCGTAGCGGCACGAAGTCCGAGATAATCAGTTCCAATAAGGAATTGCTGTCCTTCAACATTGATATTTCCTCCGGGCCCGATAAAATTCGTTCCGATGGAAGACGCCAATTGATTTCCTTGATATCCTCTGTTTCTGGTGTTCCAGTCGCGGTCGAATTCTACCGCACGATAATTCTCAATCGGAACAAAATTGCGTTCACGTCCTTCCACTTCCACTTTCGTTCGCATCAACCAACGCACCACAGAATCTTTACTTAGTGGAACATCGCCCACCAAACGTACAAAACCTCCCACGCTCTGATTGTCATCCGCATCAAGTCTTGAGAAAGTATTGACGTCGTTATTGGTATAAGACACCTCCGAAATCAATTTTAGATTCTTATTGAATCGATATTCCATTCCGGTGCTGACCATCTGCCGCTGCTTTGGAGTCACGATCAAACGAGACGGTTGATGATCTCCCTGCGGAACGCCGTTGATGTCTGGTGCTACCCATCGATAGACGCGTCCCAGTGCATTGAATCCTTCAAAGATATAATTCCCTTGATTGGCACCCACGAATTCAAAAGTGGCGCGATACAGCGCAGAATCTGGATTAACGGACGAGACCAGAACCGTGTCGTACGTAACGCCATTGGAAACTGAATCGATGAGCTTGTACATATTTTGATTCTCGAAATAACCAATGGAATCAATACTCGAAATGCGCGCTTCACCCAAAGTATCGCCAATGCCCGCCAAATATTCTTTCTGACCGAGAGTCAAGGTCTGTTGTAGTGATTGATTCTTGGCATCTTGTTCCGAGTACGCATTGAACCAATAATCGAACTTCTTTCCATGATAGGTTTGTGAAGTCTGGAACAAGGATCGGGCGTAATTCTGATCGGAATACTGGAATTCAACAACGATTCGAATATCCTTGGTGATTTGATTTCTGGCGGTAAAGACGACTTCCGCTGTGTTGTAATCGACAACGTAATCGTATTCCTGACCACGCTCCAATAAGCGACCATCGATGTACACGCGTTCCGTACCTGCTAGAACAATGATGAAGGGTTCATTCTCAGCTCCTACCAATCGATATGGCCCTTGGTTTCCCTCCACTCCCTGGATAATCTGACGTTGGAACTTCCCTCTTGATAACGCCCCGCTGAATTGCGACGTCCAAACTCCGACGGTATCCTCAGTCCACTGATAATTGATCGTTAAACCCTGCGCCCGTTTCTTGTAATTCATGAAGTATCCCTTCGGTCGATACAACCAAAAATCTCCTGCGATCATCTTGAATCGATCGTTATAAACCTGAATAAACACCTGGTCAAATTCTTGCAATTGGTTTGTGTTTCCATCTGGCTGGATGGGTAAGTTATCATCGGATACGGAGGCCAATAATTTCAGATTGGGTGCAATTTGCCCAGAGAGCTCAAGGTTTAAAGTGGAATTAACCCCCAAATCTTGGTTGTTTCCGAACGTTACGCCTCGGGAAATACTTCCAGATTTATTCAATGACGATCCTCCGAAAATATCATTTTGGATGTCTCTGGTGGTAATCAAGAATTTCTCACGATCGCCCTTGTTTCGATAGTAAATGTTGGTGGAGTCGTAAATCTGCAAACGCTGAGATAAATCCATTGGAAACACCCGATACTCTGCGATGAGCGAATCACTGCAAGGCTCCAATAATTGAAACTGAGAGCTGGCTGGATAAAGCACATAAGCGGATCTGTCTAATTCAGTGTTTCCGCACTTTACTACAAAAGAAGTAGGATCGATTGAAAGTGAATCAATGCGCATCAGCGTGTCGGTCACCGGAATCGTTTGCACACGGAAGCTCTGTTGCTGGGCAAATGCGTTTTCACCAACAAGCAGCAGTAGAATTAATCCCAAACATCGAAACAGCGAGGACATCTTCACGAAAATACAACGTAATAAGCGGAAAAATCGTGCTTTCGGGGGAATATAAAGTAATCGCCCGTTGTTGTCCTCCCCCTTAGTCCCCCTCTGAAGGGGGAAAATACTAATTCCAAATGATCATCAATTACAGGGAAAGCCCCCTCTCCCCTTGAGGGGAGAAAAAGAGGGGTGACCGAACGTTGCTCGGGATACTCGTTAATAACGTTTCTTCAAATTCATTAACAACTCATTCAGATTCACTTTCGTAATTTTGCATCATGAAAGCGTTGATTTTCACTGGATTTCTCATCTGCAGCACACTTACATTTGGTCAAGATACTTTGTTGACCAAGTCTGATTCGATTGTGGAAATTGCCAAAGCTCAAATCGGTGTTCCCTACAAGTATGCCACGAGTAATCCTGATGTCAGTTTTGATTGCTCCGGATTTACCTATTACGTTTATAGCTCTTGCGATGTTCCAAGCTCGCGTAGTTCCAAAGCGTATGGTAAGTTAGGAACGAAAGTCTCGCTCGAAACCTGTCAGCCGGGAGATTGCATGATTTTCTCTGGCACCGCCGCGGGAAGTACGACGATTGGTCATGTCGGAATCGTGCTATCTAATGATGAAAACGGGATCAAGTTCATTCATTGTTCGAGTTCCAAAAAACACTTCGGCGTCGTCGTTACGGATTATTACAATTCCAATTATCCAAAGCGATTTTTACAGGTAAGAAGGCTCTATTGAGTAAGCCTTTGGTTATTTTTCCGTCTAAGGGATATGACAATGAAATCTATCAATAAAAAATTCTGGATTCTTCCAATCGTTGCTGGAGGACTCTTTCTAGTGTCGTTCGTTCTTTCGGATAATGAAACTTCGACATCGGAAACGGAAATCGATACTCCTAAAAAGGCTGCAGTGAAATCCGAAACGGAAACTTTACAATGGCACACCGATCTCAATGAAGTGCATCAAATTTCCACTGAAACGGGCAAACCCATCTTTGCATTTTTCACAGGAAGCGATTGGTGCGGATGGTGCAGAAAACTTCAGGCGGAAGTATTTGCGAAGGAAGCTTTTGTTGAATGGGCAAACGATAATGTCGTATTGTTGGAACTTGATTTCCCAAGAAGAAAAGTGCTTGACAGCACACTTCAAGCTCAAAACTACGGCTTACAAAGAGCCTTTGGCGTTTCCGGTTATCCAACCATCTGGATTTTCGAAACAGAGTTCGACCAAGACGCGAATAACATGAGTATTTCTGCACTTGGATCGCTCGGATATCCAAGAGGTGCTGAAGTTGGCAAAGAGGAAGATTTGTTCATTAAAAACGCCAATCAGATTTTAGCGAACAAGCCTGATTAATTCTAAATCCCACACTCTCCGGAGGGCATAATTCACCCCTCTAATCGCTGTTAAAAAACGTTAAGCATCCCAGCTACCATGGGGGTTTCCACTACATTCGGCAAAAACGAGTAGTGCAAAGAATACGATTGAATACGGTAATCTTAATGGTGGTAGTCGCCATGATTGCCTTGCTCATAATTCAAGCATTTCAATCCGCACAACTCTACGATCGTGAGTCTACAGAATTTGGCGATCGCATGACCACAACCATGGATCGCATTGCCATCCGACATGAAAAAGCGGAGGATATCCGACGTTATATGGCCCTCGGAAATCAGGACTTCAATGTGCAGTATCGAGACATTCTCAAGGAAGAGTTCAAATCGATGTTGGCGGTCGAAGAAACCATTTCCATTCAAGACACTTCCGTATTCGAAAACGGCGAAATGCAGGATTACCTCATTATCCGAGGAACTTCTTACGACTCTATTTCTGGTGTGATGGCCGAGCAAAAAGTATTGGCTCGAAACATGACCCAGTTGCGCGATCTCTTCAAAAAAACCGATGATCATACTATTGGCAATGAAGGCAGTTTGTCCGTTCAGTTAGACCAGCGCGTTGTGCAACAAATCTTCAAGAAAGCCCGGTTTGTCAATGAAATGATGCTGGATGTTTTCCGAAGCGGAATCAGTGGTTCTCCAGACGAGCGCGTCGACGTTCAATTTCTAGATTCCGTGCTAAAAACGGAGTTGGCCATCGATAAACTTCCCTCGCATTATGAGTTCATGATCACCGATGCGAATCGAAAACCCGTTCGATTCAAAAATGCACCGAAGCATTACAAAACGAAACTAGACACGACCAAGAGTCACAGCACCAAACTTTTCCCGGCGAATGATCTGGACGAAGATCTCTTCCTCTACATTTCCTTCCCGAAACAAAATAGCATCCTCTTAAAAGGAATTGGCGGTGGTTTGGCGATCAATTTTACCTTAATGATTCTAATTATCGTGGCCTTGGTCTTCATGTTCCGTACCATTTTGACCCAAAAGAAGTTATCAGAGATGAAGAATGATTTCATTTCGAACATGACGCACGAGTTCAAAACCCCTATATCGACCATTTCACTTGCGTGTGAGGCTATGAACGACTCAGATGTTGTCGGAAGCATGGACGAACAGACCAAACCTTACGTGAACATGATCAGTGAGGAGAACAAGCGATTGAGTTTGTTAGTGGAACGCATTCTTCAAAGCGCCACGTTGGATAAAGGAGATTTGAATATCAAGAAAGAATCGCTTCCGCTCAATCAACTGATTTCAGGGGTGGTTGAAAACGCACAATTCCGCATTCGTAACTCAGGTGGAACCATCCAATTGAGCCTTCCTGAAGAAGGTGTTGTGATCAAAGGCGACCCTATGCATACGGCCAATGTCATCTCAAATTTGGTGGACAATGCCATCAAATACAGTGATAAGGCACCACAGATTACCGTTGACTTGAAATCAAAAGGCAATGCCTATGAACTTACGGTCAAAGACGAAGGGATCGGAATAAAAAAAGAGCACTTGAACAAAATATTCGACAAATTGTATCGTATTCCAACCGGAAACATTCACAACGTAAAAGGCTTCGGACTCGGGCTGAGTTACGTGAAAGTGATTTCCGACCTCCACGGATGGAACGTGAGGGTACGTAGTAAATACGGTGCTGGATCGGAATTTACTATTGAATTTAAAGCATAACTTAACTATGGAAAACGGAACTTCAATTCTACTCGCTGAAGACGATGTTAATTTGGGACACTTGCTTCAAACCTTCCTAAAATCAAAAGGATTCAATGTGTCATTGGCACAAAACGGTAAAATTGCCTTTGAAAAATTCAACAACGGTAGTTTCCAATTCTGTATTCTGGATGTCATGATGCCAGAAATGGATGGAATCACCCTTGCTAAGGAAATCCGTGAAATTGATAAGAAAATTCCTATTCTCTTCTTGACGGCAAAGTCGATGAAGGAGGACAAGTTGGAAGGATTCTCTGCAGGTGCAGATGATTACCTGACGAAGCCATTCGCTATGGAGGAGTTGCTCGCGCGAATCACTGCGATTTTACGTCGTACAGGAGAGGATGTAAAACACGAAGATTCTTACCAAATTGGCGGAATTAAATACGAGCCTGAAATTCGTCTACTCCACTTAAATGAAGAAACGAAGAAGCTGACCACCAAAGAAAATCAATTGTTGCACTTGTTGGTGAAGAACCAAAATGAAATCTTGGACAGACAAGCAACTTTGCGTGCGATTTGGGGAGACGACAACTATTTCAACGGTCGAAGCATGGACGTTTACATTGCGAAATTGCGTAAACTACTTCGTGAGGATGAAACAATTGAGATCTTGAACGTTCACGGTAAAGGATTCAAACTCGTGGTTAAATAACAGCCAACTTTTCCTATTTTTGCGCCGTTTGAGAGATATACCCTCTCTTCGTCAACCTACAGCCGAAACGCGCAAAATACATGCAGAAAAAGTTTATTTCCAACTTGGCTCTGATGGTTCTTTTGAACCTTCTGGTGAAACCTGTGGCCATTTTTGGAATAGACGCGCAAGTACAACGCGTTGTTGGTGACGCCAATTACGGAATCTATTTTGCCCTGCTGAATTTTTCCTTTTTGTTCAACATCCTTCTGGATTTCGGAATCAACAATTTCACGACCAAGAATGTTGCGCAGCACCCGCAAATGGCCAGTAAGTACTTAGGAAAAGTCCTCGGTTTCCGATTCATGCTTTTCCTACTTTATGCTCTGGTTTCCTATGCCATCGCATTCGCCTTACAATGGAGTACATACCACTTGTTCTTGCTGAGTTTCCTTGTGCTAAACCAGTTCATAATTACACTGATTGCCTACGCAAGAAGTTATTTTGGTGGTGCATTGATGTTTAAGACCGATGCTATTATCAGCGTATTGGATCGATTCCTTCTGATCATTTTTTGTGGGATTCTGCTACTCCTCCCGTCCACGAATCAAAACTTCCGGATTGAGTGGTTCATTTGGATTCAAACAGGATGTTATCTCTTGACCTTATTGGTTGCGGTCATCCTTCTCTTTACAAAGTTCGGAATTCCAAAACTCAAAGTTCAGCCGGCATTTTCATTCAGTATCGTACGACAAAGTTTTCCGTATGCCCTGTTGATTTTCCTCATGATGATCTATACGCGTACCGACTCCGTAATGATCGAACGGATGCATATTGCAGGTAAAGAAGAAGCCGGGTTCTACGCCATGGGCTTCCGATTGATCAATGCATTTTTCATGTTTGCGATGATCTTTTCGAGTTTGTTGTTGCCCATCTTCTCACGGATGTTCAAAGAAACGGAAGATGTTCGCCCACTTTTAAAAACTTCGGCAAAATTACTCATCGGCGGATCCATCCTCTTGGCCGTTGTATCTTACTTCAACAGCGAATACATTCTTGATCTCATCTATGGAAAACATACGACAGAAAGCAATCAATCCTTCCAATTGCTGATGTTCAGCTTTATTGGAATGTGTTCAACGATCTTGTATGGAACGCTTCTTACAGCAAGAGGAAACATGCGCTTTTTGAACATCGTTTCTGCCATTGGCGTGGTGGTGAATATTGTTATGAACTTGTTCCTAATTCCGGAGTACGGAGCAACGGGAGCTGCCATTGCAACGGTAATTACTCAATCGTCAATTTCTGGAATTCAGTTCATCTACAGTGTACGCGTTTTGAAAGTAGAATTCTCCCTAATTGACATTTTGCTTTTTGCATTGTACGTTGTTGGACTTGTGGGAATTGGCTACTTCCTCCGCGCCAATAGCCTCTTGTCCTTCTTTGCAATTCTAGCGGCCTCACTCGCCTCCATGTTCTTATTCCGAATCATTGATTTGAAGAACTTATTCCAGGTGTTTAAGGAACGAACTTAATCAGGCTTATTAAAGCTTGAATGATGGGGAATCTCTCTATCCCCTTTAGGAAGAGCAGGCGAATGAGCTTGTGATAAAAAAGGGGTGACAATCCGAAATACATACTTTTGTCACCCTCCCGGCATCAAAAACTCTTGAGTCGTTTTCTCTTCTCAAGGTAGGAGGGCAAAATTTTCCTAAAAATTACTCAGTCACCTCAAACCAGAAAGATCCTCCGTGTTGTTCAACACCTTGAAGATTTTCATGTTCCCAAACAGGGGCTAGAATCTTTTTCAATTCAGCATCCTCGCTAATGAAATAATTCGGTAAGATAGGACGATACTTCTTCGGATTCGCCAGCAAGAAGGCCGTCAACACGTACTGTTCCGAATACGCACGATCACACATGAATTGTGGATAATCGTAAGGAATGTAGATATCGTGTACGTGGACGATAACTCCTTTTTTCAATTGCGGCAACAACTCAAGGAAACAAACTGTAACGTCTGAATTCGGCAAACAACGGTGACTGTTATCAATGAACAAAATATCACCAGCCTCTAAGTTGGTAATATCGCTGTAATCCTCCATTTCCTCTATCGGCTTGCGGATTACCTTATCGGCCATCGCATCGATTTGAGCTCTTGGGTACGGATCAATCGAAGTGATTTTAGTATCCAATTCACCTTCCTTGATGGCCTTTCGTGCGACTTTCGTAGAATTCCCCGATCCAATTTCGATGTATTGCTTCGGATTCAACTCGCGTAACAATCCGTACATGGCAACGATATCCAGTCCTGGAAGAAAATCGTTGTTCCATCCCGGCTGGGTATCATCCGATTCCTGATCTGCTTTGCTGATGTCGAAATAGACCTCTTTGTACTTCAGAAAAGATTCCAAATGATTCGCGTAGGTTTCGCGCTGCGCCTCAACAATGTCTAACAATTGCGGATGCGCGCCACCATTCCCGTGTCCAAACCGAGGTTTGAAATCGACTTTGTAATCCAAAAAAACATTTTGAAATTTCCCGGAAACGAAACGATACAATGTTTTGATCATTGCCATTTTTTTGCGGTGCAAGTATAAGGAAAATGAGGGAATCAGCAGGTAAGCAGAATGAAATCAGTTGGCTTGAATGAAATTGTTCGCAACCGACATAATAAATCCCAATTTCTGCGTTTATAACATTGCTACCGTGTCACACCTGCTTTTTGTCCGGGTTCAGCACGCAAAGGAAAACTAAAAACAAACCACGAAGAACAAAGAAACTGTATCTTCGCGCTACTAAAAATCGAATATAGTGAACGAATTGGATCAAGAACGCCAGAATCTGTTGGTGTTCATTTGGAAAAAACGTAAAATCATCATTATCGGGACGTTCATTGCTTTTGCAGCGTCTATCGTAATTTCACTCTTGCTAACGCCGAAGTTTAAGTCCACCGCGGTAGTCTTCCCTGCTGCTACCAGTACGGTATCCTTCTCAGAGCAGCGTAATGCCAAGGCAGCCGCTATGGACTTTGGAGAGGAAGAACAAGCCGAGCAATTGGTGCAGATTCTTACCTCATCAAGAATTCGAAATCGAATTGTACAGAAGTTTGATTTGTTGAAGCATTATAAAATCGACAAAAACGATCCGAACAAGCAGTTCAAATTGGGTAAAGCGTACGATAATCACATCAAATTTACACGAACTCGATACGGTTCCATTCAAATTGATGTTTGGGACAAAGACCCTGAGCAAGCTGCGGAAATCGCGAACAAGATTGTCGATTTGATCGATACGGTGAAGAACGAAATGGTTCGTGAGCGTACCATTCCAGCCTTCGAGATAAACAAGCGTAAGAAAGATATGTTGGAGGAAGAAAAGCGCAACCTTCAAGCACAATTGGATAGCCTATCAAAAATGGGAGTGGTTCCAATTGAAGGTCGTGCGAACTTGTTCCGTGCCTACAACGAAGCGAAAAATGCCGAAGATCGCGCGTACTACAAAGACCGAATTGAAATCAATGCGCGCTTTGGAGCTACCTATGATGGATTGCAAACACAACGTGATGAGCGAATCATCAAGCTCACCAAGTTTGAGGATTCATACGAGCAATCGGAATCGGATGCGAATACGGACTTCAACCATAAGTTCGTTGTGGAACCCGCCGTTCCCGCCGACAAAAAAGACAAGCCGAAGCGATTGATCATTGTTCTGTTGTCTACGTTGGGAGCCTTCGTATTCATCATTTTCACGCTTTTGATCTTCGACCGAATCAAGGAACTTCGCAAAATCGCCTAAGTGCAGTCACTTCGTACGAATATTTGGGTTATTGCATTTAGCATGCTGTATGCTGCTTTGGCTGCCTACCTTATTTGGGTAGACCAATCCTACTTCGTACTTGCACCCATTGGGCTTCTTGGTGTTTATTTTGCGGTTTATCGAACAGAATACACCTTTCTAGCGCTTGGATTTTTGGCGCCGCTTTCCATTAATATTGAAGAATATGCCGATGGATTTGGGCTATACATTCCAACAGAACCCTTGCTATTCGGGTTGATGATTCTGCTCCTTCTCATGGAGATGCGAAAGTCTATCATTCCTAAGTATGTTTGGCGACATCCCATTGTTTGGGCCGTTGGACTCTTCCTTTTCTGGACGTTTGTGACTTCAATCACAAGTACAGATCCAATCACTTCCTTTAAATTCCTCTTGGCAAAGCTTTGGTTCATAGTTCCATTGTTGCTTTTCGGCCCTATTATTTACCGTCGACGTAAAAACATTGAAACCTTCCTGTATCTCTTCTGCGTGGCAATGATCATCGCGATTTGTTACACCGTTGTAGTTCATGCGAGTTATGGATTTGGAGAAGAAGAAGGACACTGGGTAATGTGGCCATTCTTCAAGGATCACACGATTTATGGATCGACGGTAGCCTTTATCACTCCGCTGATTTTTGGACTTTACTTTTCCAAAAAGCACAACGCTTTGGTGCAAACGACCTTGATTGTCTTGATGGGAATCACGCTAATCGGATTGTACTTCTCTTATACACGTGCGGCATGGCTGAGTGTTGTTGCAGCGATAATGGTATTGATTGTGATCAAGCTTCGAATCAAATTTTCCATCCTTGCGGGATTGGCTTTGATTGGTGCCTTCTTCCTGTATATGTCCTGGGACAGCATTCAAATTGAACTGGAGCGTAACAAGCAAGAACACACCACGGAAGAATTTGGAGAACGTCTGCAAAGTGCGACGAACGTAACTACAGATGCCTCAAACTTAGAGCGTCTGAATCGCTGGTCATGTGCCATTGAAATGTTCAAAGAGCGCCCTGTCTTCGGTTTTGGCCCGGGAACGTATGCCTTTGAGTACGCGCGTTTTCAAGAACCGGAAAACACCACAATCATCTCTACCACCAACGGTGACATGGGGAATGCTCATAGCGAATATTTGGGGCCGCTTTCTGAAATGGGACTTTTGGGAATGCTCGCTATGTTCGCCATTGTTGCGGCGATTTTCTATAAATCCATCACGCTCTATTATCGCTGGCCAGAGGAAGATAAGCGCATGCGAACGATCATTCTGGCTATGATTATGTCCTTGGTGACGTACTTCGTGCACGGAATTCTGAACAACTATCTTGATACCGACAAGGCCGCCGTTCCGATCTGGACGTTCTGCGCGATTTTCATTGTTTTGGAAGCGCAGTTAAAGAAGAAGGAAGAAGTTTTAGACTGATAATTTTCTACCACAAAGGCACAAGGATACTATCAAGAATAGGCGAACTTATAAATTAAGGACACTAGATTATGACGACGTCATAATCCCCTGTGCACATTCAATCATAATTGTCCAAGTGGCTCCGTGGCATTGTGGTAAGCATATTGAATTAAAAACGTGCAATTGTAATTCCTGCTAAATTCCATATCTTCACCGTATGAAGCACCTCATACTTAGTCTATTCATTATCAGTGGATTTATCAACTTCGCTTTTGCCAACTTGACGGTCGAAGGAAATTATCAAGGAAAAAATCTATACGTTCAGAATCCATACAACGATGCGACTGAAACGTATTGTGTTACGGAAGTTTTTGTGAATGATCAGTCGCTTAGCGCGAACATCAATTCTGGTGCATTCGAAATCAAACTAAACGAACTTGGATTGGAAATTGGAGCACCAGTGAAAGTGCAAATTATCCACAGCGAAGGATGTAAACCTAAGATTTTAAATAATGATCTTACACATGTCAATCGCACCATTCGAATTGAACCCGCTTCGCTAAAAAATGGTCAATTCCGATGGAAAGATAACCCTGAGCTTCGCTCGTATCGAATCGAACAATATCGCTGGAACAAATGGATCGAAGTAGACGTGGTCATTAGCAATCCGGATGATGAGGGCTACTATTCAGCTACGTTAAATGATGATCTGCACAGCGGTACCAATACCTTTCGTATAGCTGCGGATAATGGTAATGGTGTAAGGGCATTCTCTAACAATCTCATTGCTCAGGGAAGCGCAGAAGCCGTTACGTATGAAATGCTTAAATCCGAACGCCTTTTGCAATTTAGCTCCGAAACACAATATGAGTTATACAACGAATTGGGAGAGCGAGTCCTAACCGGAAAATCGATTCAAATTGACTTAGCCGGACTTTCTTCAGGGGATTACTATCTCAACTTTGATAATTATAATTCGAAGATTAAGGTGAAGTGATGCCGCAAAATGCGCCTGTTGTTCGAAAATTGAGGTGATTCTAGAATTTTCGAAGATGCTTCGTCGGAATGTCGGGTTTTGCCGACATAGTACCCGGGTAAATAGTTTTCCTAAAGTTCACCCTCACACTCCAACCTCAAATCTGTGCTACTGGTGTACCCACAAAGACGGATTCAAACACGTTACATTGCTTCCCACCACCTTGTGAATCTCAAAATGGGCTACAGAAATACTCTGATCTTTCTTCGAAAGCAAGGATCCAATCACCTTTTTCGTGGAGACCTTCTGCCCTACTTTGACATACGTATCCTGCAAATTACTGTACACCGTTCGGTAGTTTCCATGCTTGATGATGACCACTTTCCCCGCTCCTGGAATATTGAGGACACTCGTTACTTCTCCTTCGAAAACGGCTCGAACCTGAGCATTTTTCGGAGCGCTTATGTCAATTCCACGGTTATTGGTCGTTACATTCTTTAGGGTAGGGTGCGGGTTCTTTCCGAATTTCTCCGTTAGCGTTCCCTTCTCAACCGGCCATGGCAATTTTCCTCTATTTCCTTCGAAGTTGGCGCTTAAAGCAGCGGCTTCTTTCGTTGATTGGAAATTCGGTGCGGCCTTGGTCGTTGTATTCGATTTCATGGTAGTACTTGCGGTATTGTTTTTGGTTCCCGCCTTCTTCGCTTCCGCAGCTTTTCTAGCCGCTTCTGCTTCTGCAATTTCACGTTGAATCGCAGCGGCAATTTGTTGTCTCAATCGCGCACGATCTTGTTCCTCTTTGCGCAATTTTGCTAGAATCTCATCTTCTTCTTGCTTAAATTCTCGGTAAATCGCTTCCTGACGCTTTCGATCCTCTTCAATAGCCGCGCGTTCCTTCTTTTTGTCAGCAACTACAGCTAACTTACGCTGCTTTTCCTCATCAATCTGCTTGATCTCCTCTTTGATCAAATCCTGATGCTGCGCAATTGCGATGAATTGATTTTCTTGAATTTCAGCAACACGTTTCAAATAACTATTTCGTTTGATCGCCTCGCGATACGACTTAGCCGCAAAAATGAACATCATCTTTCCGTACTTATTTCGGTTCTTGTAGGCGTATAAAATCAACTTTTTGTACTGTGCTTTTAACCGGGTAATCTTTTGTTCGTATTCTTCAATCTGCCCCGTCTTCTGCTCTACTTTCAATTCGGCACCACGAATTTGATTATCGTAGTTTTTCAACAGTTGCGATCGATAGTAAATTTGGTTTTCAATCACCTGGAGTTCGTTGAAAGAAGCCTCTTTATTGCTTTTCGTTTTCTTCAAAAGCATCTTGGTATTGGCGATTTTACTCTCCAATTGTTGCTGCTCTTTCTTCAACTTATCACTGGAGTCTTGAGCATGCACCGTCCCAATTCCTAGCAATAGAACCAATAAAATCTTACTTACATTCGCCATAACTGTCAGGGATTACGAATTGAATTTGTTCGGATTGATTCGCTCGAATCTTGGTGTAGTTGAGTTCAACAGTCGCATCTTGTCGCGGCGTGCTGATTCGAACCGTTACCAATTTCGGAGAATTGAATCCGTCCACAACTTCGCGCTCGTTGTAGACCAAGTTGATTTCCGTAGTGTCTTTAAAGCTCACCAAGGTCATGCGTTCAAGTTCTGTCAAACCTTCGTTGAGCGTGTAATACGTAATAATATCATCAGAGTTCTCTAGTCGCGCCTGCTCAATATCTTTCAAACCATGCGTACAGAGGGTTAAACCGTTCTCCTCGTTTTGATAATAGGTCTTTTCCTTGTCGAAATTGGTTGGGATTCCGAGGAGGATGTCTTGAAGATTCTCAAGACTTAATTCCGTTCCGAACTGCTCGCTTAACAAATCTAAAGTGGAATATTGATAGCACTTTGCTCGACGATCGACTACAGTAACGGAATCATTCGTCACCAAAGCACTAGCCACTGGGAAATTGGCAAACTTGATCAAGAAATTCGCCGCACTGTCCGCGATCATCCAAGTGGATGTCTTGAAAGAAACACTTCTGGAGGAATCCTTGTAACTCGTCGCGAGCTTGGAATAATAAGAATCGAAAGTCGTCTGCGATAATGAATCTAAAGCAGCGACCAGCTCTTCGCTCGCAACTTCTCCCTGATCTGAATCAACATCTTTGGAAGATTTACAGGATACAAAAGCAAGCATCCCCAACGTCAATATGGCAATGTTAGAGACTAGGCGCATAGTATTTTTTATCTGCAATTTTCTTATCAATATTTTTGGATTTCGATCCGTATTCCTTGGCCAATTTCCAGTTTTCCAATGCATCGGAAGCATTTCCATTCTTCATCTGTGCATCTCCTAAATGCTCCAAATAGATAGGATTCTTCGGATCCATTTTCACTGCACCATCAAACAAATTCTCAGCATCCTCAAACTTCTCACGACTAAAGTAAATCATCCCTTTCGTGTCTTGGAAAAGCGATTGCTGCGGGAAAGCATCAATAATCTGATCCACTACGGATTCCGCAACATCTAAATCTCTATTTAACAATGCCAATCGACGTGCGTAATTGTTCATGATCGCTGCATTTCTGGAATCCAAGTCCAGTGCTTTCTTATAATGATCAAGCGCTTCATTGTATTCCTTCAGTCCGAAGCTAGATTCTGCCAATTGACCGTAGAATTCAGACTTCAATCCATCGTCATTTACGATCATTTCTAATCCCAAGATTAAGGCGTCGTATGCCTCTTGGTATCGTTGTGTCTCATTCGCACTAACACCCTGCAAGAAGTACACGATCGGTGCTGTTGGAAACAACTCCAAACAAGCCTTACTAGATTCGTACAAGGCGGGATAATCGTCTTGCTCGTATTGCATGATCAAAACCTGGTTCCACAATGCGAATTTGCTGTCATCCAGTTCAACCGCCTTCTGATACGAAGCCAACGCCTCCTCTTTTCGATCTGCCGTGAGCAAGTAATCTCCGTATATGGAATATGCCTTAGAACTTTCCGGATTTGTTTCTACGAAAGCCTCCACAATTGGGAACATTTCTTTTGGAATTTCAGAGCTCTGTTCTTGAATGTTAATCAAGACTTTCATCTTGGTATCGATGTCAAGATTCGCGGAAGTGATTGCAGCTTTGAGTGCTCCATACGCCTTACTCATTTCATTACGACGCTGATAAATATCCGTTAATGCCAATTGTGCACGTCCGTTCTCAGGATCGGCTTCCACCAATTCCACCAAGAAGATTTCAGCCTTTTCATTCTGACGTGTTTGGTAATAATGATCTACCAATGTTCCGATGATTCCAGCATCCGTTGGGAACTCTTCTTTTCCTTTTAGTAAGGCCTGTTCCGCACCGGATTCATCTCCTGATTGCATTAAAACATTATAACGCTGAAGGGCAAAATGCGGATGTTTCCCCACTTGTGCTTCCATCGTATTGAAGACTTCAAGCGCTTCTTTGTTTTGTCCATTGCGAACCAATGCTTCGGAATATGCATACTGCCAATCAATATTTCTCGGCTCCTGCTCCACCAATTTCCCAAATTCTTTGGCGGCTTGCGCAAAGTTCTGACTCTCGAAGTGCATATACGCCAACTCTTCTATGTACCAGATATTGATTGGTGCAATTTCATGTGCCTTTTGAATGTAGTTGGCGGATGCCTCGGGATTACCACGCTGCAACTCCAACTTGGAAAGTGCATAATACACCGCATCATCGTCATTACGTATGCTCAAGCATTTCTCTAATTCAACGATGGCTTCTTCGGTTCGTCCCTGAACCTTGAATTGCAATCCTTTGTGAAAGGCTTCGATGTATGGATAATCCTTAGCGGAAACCGGTGCATCCGATTTCTGAATGGCACCCGAAGGCGCTTTACAGGCTACCAGCAACAAACTGGCAAATGTTATGTAGAATAATTTATTCATCAATATTTGTATAGTCCCCAAGGCTCAAATCTCGCGCCAAACCGTTGTATTGCACTTTCGATCCAATCATGGAATCGGCGATTACGGTATTGGTAATTTTGGTTTCGTGCTGAATAATGGAATTTCGCACGATGCTATTCTCAATAACGGTATTTGCTCCAAGTGATACGTGTGGCCCGACCACCGCGTTCGTCAACTGGACGTTATCACCAATAAAACACGGAGGAATTATCGTTGCATTATCCAGTACAACTGAGGCTGAAACATTGTTCACTCCTTTTGCGGCTTCGTTGTCCAAAACCTGTGCGTTTGTTTCGACGGTGACCTTTTTATTACCGCAGTCCATCCATTGTTCAACGGTTCCAGTTTTGAATACTTTTCCATCGGCCATCATGCGCTTGATTCCATCGTTGATCTGATATTCCCCGCCATTGATTATTTGATTATCAAGTACGTATTGAAGAGTATCTTTCAAAACTTCCACTTCCTTGAAGTAGTAAATTCCAATTACAGCTTGATCGCTTACAAACTCCTGAGGCTTCTCTACCAACTCAGTGATTTCATTTCGATCGTTCAATTGTACCACTCCGTATGCCGATGGATTCTCCACGCGCTTTGTCCAAATCACAGAATCTGCTTCTGGATCCAAATCAAATTCCGCTTGAATTAATGTATCTGCGTAAGCGATCACCGCCGGCCCGGATAAAGATTCCTTTGCGCACATAATCGCATGTCCGGTTCCTAAAGGCTGATCTTGACGGTAGATGGATGCTTTTGCGCCCAATCCTTCTGCCAATTCCGTAAGACTTTGAACGACATCATCCCCAAAGAATGCAGGGTCTCCCAAAACGAAAGCCACTTCCTCAATGGGCGATTTTACCACTTCGGCAATATCTTTTACCAAGCGGTGAACAATAGGTTGTCCTGCTACAGGTACAAGCGGTTTCGGAACGGTTAAAGTATGTGGTCTGAGGCGGCTTCCTCGGCCTGCCATCGGTACGATTATTTTCATTTTTTTCTTTTGATGGATTGGACACATTAGACATCTAGGATATGTCTAATTCGTCTAATCAATCCGTTTTGTCTAATTTATTTCACTCCAGTACTTCCAAATCCGCCGGCTCCGCGATCAGTTTCAGAAAGCGCATCCGTTTCTTTCCACGTGGCGCGGTCGTACTTGGCAAATACCAATTGTGCAATGCGTTCGCCGTTTTCAATCACAAAAGGCTCGTTCGAAAGGTTGATTAAAATCACGCCTACTTCTCCGCGATAATCCGCATCGATGGTACCAGGTGAATTCAAAACCGTTATCCCTTTCTTCAGTGCCAATCCACTTCGTGGGCGCACCTGACACTCATATCCTACCGGAATCTCCATAAAAAGTCCTGTTTTCACGAGCGTTCTTTCCATGGGAGCTAAAGTGATGGGAGCTTCGATATTTGCGCGCACATCCAATCCTGCCGAAGATCTCGTTTCGTACTCCGGTAGCGGGTGCTGCGATTTGTTGATTACCTTGACTTGCATTGCTTTTTCGTTATTCTCTCAAAAATAAGAAAAGCGTTGCGTGAAAAAGACTGGAAATGGCTGAGTTACTAACTATCTGACGTTAGTTAACATTCGTTCTGATTTTTTGCGGTTTTTCTATGAACCAAGCCAGTCCAACATAAGCCAAAATCAAGAAATTATGGAATAAAAACTTGCGGAATGTGAGCTCTCCCGGATCCATATCGATCCAAAAGGTGATTAGGAAGAAGATCACCGCGGTTCCAAAATACAATCCGAACTTTCGAAGGTTGTAATTGATCGGATAATGCTTTTGCCCAAGAAGATATGAAGCAATCATCTGCCCAGCGTACACGATCAACGTGGCCCAAGCCGATGCCCAATACCCGTAAATCGGAATGAAAATCAGGTTAATTAAGATAGTTAAAGAGGCCCCGCCAATGGCGATATACGCTCCAAATTTCGTTTGCCCACTGAGCTTATACCAAATGGACTGATTGAAATAAATTCCAAGAAATACACCTGCAATGAGCAAGATTGGAACCACGCCCAATCCTTCCCAATAGACTTCGTTTTGAATGAAATGCTTGAAAATATCAATATTTAAACTCACACCAAGGAAGATCACACAAACTGCCGCAATGAAGTAATTCATGATTTTCACGTAGGTCTTGTTTCGATCTTTGTCTTTGTTCAATGAGAAGAAGAAAGGTTCTGCGGCGTATCGGAAAGCTTGTAGAAAGATCGTTGCTAACATCGCCAATTTGTAACAAGCGCTATAGATCCCGAGTTCAGCCTGAGCCGCTTTAACCGTAAGTCCAGATCGATTGTGAAGTACGTGTTTCAACAAGGCGCGATCCAACGTCTCATTGATAATTCCAGCGAATCCAGCAATCACGAGCGGAAAGGCATACTTCAACATTTCCTTGCCCATTTCCCGATCGTATTTCAGCTCAATTTTGAGGAATTCCTTGTACGTTCCAATAACCTTTACGAAAGAGGAAAGCAGATTGGCAATCAGAATAATGACAACTCCACTGGATGGATTCGATTTGTCGTAAAAAAGCAACAGCAGAATTAAGTTCAGACCAATGTTTACAGCGATTGCAGAAAAGTGAATGAGCGCAAACTTTTTCGCCTTCAACTCCGCCCGGAGCTTGGCCATTGGAACTGCCGTCACGGCATCCATGAAGACAATCAACCCCATCAGAATGATGTATTCCTGATGATCGCCAAAGAGCATCGCATACGCAATAGTCTGATTGAGTGAAATTAAGATGAGTAAGAACAGTAAGTTAATGCCGATAACGGTCAAGAAACTGTTGCGAAGTACTTGATCTTTGTTCTCTTTTTCATTGAAAAATCGGAAGAACGTAGTTTCCATTCCGAAGGTAAGCAAGATCATTAGAAAAGCGACCCAAGCATACAACTCCGACACTGCACCGTACGCATCTGCATTCGATCCGAAAATGTAGGTATAGAGTGGAACAAGCAGATAATTCAACAGTCGGCCCACGATGGTAGGCAAACCGTAAATGGCTGTTTGTCCGAGTAAGCTTTTTAAGGGGTTGCTCAAATTTTATCCTCTGAAATTAGGCTTTCTTTTTTCCAAGAATGCCGTTGTTCCTTCTTTGAAATCTGCCGTACCGAAGCACTTGGCGAATTCCTGAATTTCTACTTCGTATCCGTTGACTCCGTCTTGATAGTTCGCATTCACCGAACGAATTGCTGAAGCGATTGCTGTACCGGAGTTATTCAAAATCTTCTCAGCGATTTCTTCTGCTTTCGCCATCAATTCTTCTGGTTCCACTACGTAGTTCACCAAGCCCCAAGTCAACGCTTCATCCGCTTTGATCATCCCAGCGGTGAATACCATCTCGTTCGCTTTTCCGCGTCCGACCAATTGCGCCAATCGCTGCGTTCCACCATACCCTGGGATCACACCCAAACTTACTTCAGGCAATCCCATGCGCGAGTTGGAAGAAGCTACTCGAATGTGCGAACACATCGCCAATTCCAATCCACCACCAAGAGCGAATCCGTTCACAGCAGCAATAACGGGTGTCGTCAAGTTTTCAACGAAACTGAACAATAATTCTTGTCCTTTCTCCGCCAATTCTCCTCCCTGTGGAACGGAAAAATCTGCGAATTCTTTAATATCTGCACCAGCTACAAACGACTTTTCTCCAGATCCCGTCAAAATGATAACTCCAACATTCGCATCTGCATCTGCAGCTTTTAGCGCCTCGTGCAATTCACCAATCGTTTCTTTGTTCAGTGCGTTCAACTGATTCGGTCGATTGATCGTAATGCGTTGGATATGACCGTTTGTCTCTGTAAGTATTGTGTTGTACATGGGAAAATATTGTTTAGCCGATAAATATAATTAATAAGGAATCATGAATAAGAAATATTGAATAATGAATAACGATGACTGAGGTTCTAGAAGTCATAGTTATGGGAGCGCTTCATTTCGAGAGCCTCAATGTACGCTCTATTTATTCTATTTTAGTCCTCACCAATGAATCGCTTTCTGCCCATATTGAAAAATCCCTTGTTGTGGTTTGCACTACTCCTTGCGTATTTCACTGTGGACAACAACTTGTTGGAAGGCGAATTCAAGAATGTGATTCGTTCTGATGGACGTGGCTACTACGCCTATCTTCCGGCGGTTTTCATGTACAATGACCCAACGTTTGAAGCTTCTCTGGAGGCTGAAACGCGCAACGCCCAACCAAATTTTAACCAATACTATTTGTATCAGAATGAGGAGGGTCGGAAATTCAACAAATACTTTCCCGGTATTGCGGTTATGCAAGCCCCTTTTTTCGGAGCCGGATGCCTGGCCGCCCTTGTTTCTGGTGCTCCAGTAGATGGGTATTCCGAACCCTTCGAGCTCGCATTTTTACTGGGAAGTTTGTTCTACAGTTTAATGGGGTTATGGGTTTTGTATCGATGCATTCAATTGCGTTTTCCCGATCTGAAAACCGTCGCTCCTTGGTTGGTAATCGGACTCTATACCGCAACCACCTTACTGATGTACAATACGGTGACATTGGGATTATCACATCACTACAGCTTTTTTCTCTTCGGACTGTTCGCTTACCTCATCCTGAAATTCAAGGATTCAGAAAAACAGAAATACGTCATTGGTATTGGATTGACGCTGGGACTAATCGTTCTGGTGCGTCCGACGAACTTATTGATCGTTCTTACAATTCCATTACTGTTTGAAGATTGGAACGATTTGAAACGCATTTTCACAATGATCTTTTCGAACAAGGCACTTCTCTTGATCTGGGCATTCGCAGGATTCGTAGCTGTTGTGTCGCTTCAGTTACTCTTGTGGAAATGGCAATCAGGTCATTGGCTGAATTGGTCGTACTCGGGAGAAGGATTCAATTTTGGACATCCTGCATTTTTTGAAAACTTGTTCAGTTTCCGAAATGGACTGTTCTTGCATTCTCCAATAGTATTGATCTCAGCGATTGCCTCGTTCTTTTTGATCCGAAAAAACAAGTATTTCTTGTTTGCCTGGTGGATTTACTTTCTTTTGAACGCCTTTGTCATTTCTTCGTGGTGGTGCTGGGATTACGAAACCAGCTTTGGAAATCGACCATTCACAGAACACAGTTTCTTCCTGCTGATTCCGATGATTTACGTACTGAAAGATCGTCGTAAATGGCTTTGGACTGGTGTAGCCGCTTTTGCGCTTCTAGGTGTAATTCGATTCGGAAGTTACATTAGCGGTTACATGATCGATCAGCGATTTACCTCCGAGAATTATTTCGCGAGTCTAGCTGTTTGGAAAGAAGATAATTTCGCAAGATGGCGTTATGGTCGATCTGTGGTTCCTTTTGGAGAGCGGATTGATGAAGCAATTCTGGCGTATAATGAAGAAGTGCACCATTATTCGGAGTCCGATGAATTTATCCAAACCGTCGAATTTGAAACACCTAAAAATCGCACCAACGAACGCATGTATTTCCGAGTTTGGCTGGAGAAGAATTCCAAAAAACCTCTGGAAAATGTATCAATTGTCATCCATGCCACGGATGATGATTCCGATTTCACTCATTACCACGCAATTCCGCTTTACAATGACAAACTCGCTGGAATAAAGGAATGGACGGATCTTTCTTTCAGTGGACAAATTCCCGATCATTTCAACGACTTCGAACGCGTAAAAATTTACATCTGGAATCAAGGCAAAGAGACTTTTGATTTACGAAACATTCGCATCTTTATTGACACGTATAAATCCTAATCGCAATGAAACTTCACTATTTATTTATCGCTGTCTGCCTTACCATTTTGACTTCCTGCGGTGGAGAATCGGAGTCTGACGTAACCTTGCGCGACACCAATAACACACAGAAACCTCAACAACCGATCGATTATCAGCACATCATTACGGAATCCACGAATGATTATCCCATGGCTTTGCGATCAGATAAAGATATGGTAGTGTACCCAAGAATGCTGATGGATCTTGAACTTGCGGCGGACGGTACCCTTACCATTCGCGGTGAAAAATCGGATTGGGACGGTTTAAAATCCGAAATTATCACCTTTTTTAATGGCAATCGATACCTAGGAAATAAAAAGACATCGCTTTACATTCGAGACGGTCAGTACAGGTATTACAACTATCCCTTCTTCAGCTACTTCACGCGTGATTCCTACCAAAGTTTCATCGAACAATTAAAGAAAAACGCTGAAACGGATCTGAAAGTGGCCTTGTACCTACAACGTCATGTTCGACGCATCAAGGCGTTCGATGCACTGGATGACGGTCAAGAAATCGGCTTTATTGATTTGGGTGCTTTGATCCGTTATGCTATTTCCGATGGTGTATCCGAAGACAAAGTTTCCGAGTTGGAGACACAAATTGCAACGAACATCTACAACATGCGTAACGAACTGGCTCAGGAAAAATTCGGTACTAGTTATCAAGTCATCCGCGTGAATTCTGGGAAAGATGCAACAGCTAAAAAACAATTTCTTTACCTACAGGAGATGTATCCAGCTTACCTGCAGCGTGTCAAAACATCCGATTTGGAAGAACCCGTTATGACTTTATCTACAGTTCCTCCACCACCGCCTCCGGTTGAAGAAATAAAAGTTACGGAAGATTTACCTGAAGTTCCGCCGATTTAGGATTTTGTACGAAAACGTTTGTACATCTTAATCGCAACCATCAATCCGAGGGCCACAGCAAAAAAGACAACAGTGCCTTTGATCCAGTTCATGGAATCTTTCAGCATCACGATAAATACAATAGATACCAAGGCCAAGGTGGCAACTTCGTTCCACAAACGCAGCATGTTCGATTTCCAAGCAAACTTCCCGCGTTTTAGGTCAAACATGATCTTCTGGCAAACGAAGTGATAAACTAAGAGTAATCCGACAAAGGCCAATTTGATGTGCATCCATCTGCCTGCCGGTGTTTCGAAAAAGTACTCCCATCGCTCGAATAGCATCCAGAATCCAAAGACGAAGGTCAGAATCATTGCCGGAGTAGTAATGATCCACCACAAGCGCTTCTCCATGATTTCAAATTGATCCGACAAAATCTTTTTCGCCGCTTCATCTTTCGCCTGCGCTTCGGTATGATAAATGAACAAACGCACGATATAGAACAAGCCCGCGAACCAACTCACCATAAAAATGATGTGTAATGCCTTAATCGTTTGATAGGATTCGAATTCCATAATGCGAAGATAGTTAGAATTCAACCATCATTAGCGCATTGAGCGTAGCCGAAATGCAGGTTTAATGAAACTGCTTATACTTCTATACCGCACTTCGACTCCGCTCAGTGCTCTATTTCTCGTTACCTAATGCCCTCCCGCGGATAACGCTCTTTCCATCAAGATTCACAATAACCCTGAAATTCTTAACTCATTACTCAACAATTCATAATTCATAATTCCTCATTCATCATTACTTATTCCTTATCTTTGCTTCTTCAAAAAATTGTCGATATGAGTGCACTAGAACTTTCAGATCAGGAAATCCAAAGACGTGAAACTTTGGACAAACTGAGAGCTATGGGAATCAATCCGTATCCCGCGGCTCTGTATCCGGTAACGCATAAATCTGCCGACATCAAAAAAAACTATCAGGAAGGTGAAGAGGTTGTGATTGCTGGGCGATTGATGCGACGAAAGGTTCAGGGAAAGGCTTCTTTTGGTGAATTGCAAGATGCCGAAGGTCGAATTCAGGTGTATTTCAATCGAGATGAAATTTGTCCGGGTGAAGACAAAACCTTGTACAATGAAGTATTTAAGCGTCTTTTAGACCTTGGAGATTTCGTTGGTGTAGAAGGAACTGTTTTCAAAACGCAAACGGGAGAAGTAACGGTTGCCGTGAAAGAATTCAAGTTGTTAAGTAAGGCTTTGAAGCCTCTTCCATTGCCAAAGACGGATGCCGAAGGGAATGTACACGATGCATTTACCGATCCGGAATTGCGTTACCGCCAGCGATATGTGGATTTGACTGTAAATCCGCATGTGAAAGAGATTTTCATGAAGCGTACGAAGTTGTTTACGGCGATGCGAAACTTCTTCAATGATGCTGGATATATGGAGGTGGAAACACCCGTTTTGCAATCTATTGCAGGTGGAGCGGCTGCTCGTCCATTCGTTACACATCACAACGCCTTGGATATTCCTTTGTACATGCGAATAGCCAATGAGTTGTACTTGAAGCGATTGATCGTAGGTGGATTTGAAGGCGTGTACGAATTCTCGAAAAACTTCCGAAACGAAGGAATGGATCGTACGCACAATCCGGAGTTTACAGCGATGGAAATCTACGTCGCTTACAAGGATTACAACTGGATGATGGAATTCACCGAAAGTCTTTTGGAGCACTGTGCTACGGAAGTAAACGGAACGACGGAATGTACCTTTGGAGAACATAAAATCGATTTCAAAGCACCCTACAAGCGGGTCACAATGCGTGATTCCATCCTGGAATTCACAGGATTCGATATCAATGGAAAGTCGGAAGAAGAACTGTTCGCGGCTTGTAAAGACATGGGCATCGATGTGGATGAAACGATGGGTAAAGGAAAACTCATTGATGAAATCTTCGGAGAGAAATGTGAAGGAAATTACATCCAACCGACGTTCATCACAGACTACCCGAAAGAGATGTCGCCATTGTGTAAGGAGCACCGTGAAAATCCAGAATTGACGGAACGATTCGAATTGATGGTTTGTGGTAAAGAGATTGCCAATGCCTATTCAGAGTTGAACGATCCAATTGATCAGCGTGAGCGTTTCGAAGATCAGGTGCGATTGGCGGAAAAAGGAGACGACGAAGCTACGGGAACTATCGATCAAGATTTCCTACGCGCTCTGGAATACGGTATGCCGCCAACATCAGGATTGGGAATTGGAATGGATCGATTGATTATGTTCCTTACGAACAATCCTGCCATTCAGGAAGTTTTATTCTTCCCGCAAATGAAGCCTGAAGTTTGGGGCGTGCAAGGGCCGGAATTGACAGAAAACGAGCAAATCATCTTCGATATCCTATCCAAAGAAAAAACAATGGATCTTGGCGCTTTGAAAGAAGCAGCAGGACTTTCGAATAAGCAGTGGGACAAATCCATGAAAGGATTGGCGAAACACGGTTTAACGAAAGTAACGAAGACAGACGATTCGCTTTTGGTGGATCTTATTGATTGAAATTAAGCAATTCAATATGATGAGCCTCGCCTTACAAAGCAGGGCTTTTCTTATTTTTAGCTGATCGAGCAACTTTACTATATATCAGCCGCCTTCGAAAGTGCCATCATTCTGGCCTGTTTGATCTTCATCGTGCTGTTATTGACCACGCGTCTGCTGCCGGGCAAGGTAAATCGGAATGGTGTTTTGCTGTTCTTGAATTTGCTGTTCATTGCAGGGTTTTACCTGTTGATCAACATTCAACAGATTGAAATTGCGCAGAAATTACTGTGGCTCTTTGTTCCTTCAACGGTTTCGCTTTCCTTGTTCTTTTATCGTTTCAATAGTGTTTGGATGCAGAAGAAATTCCCCATAGATCGCTACTTGGCGCTACTTCCATTAATCGTTATGGGGATTGCGGTTGTTCTGGAGTTATCTTTCGTCAACAATCGTTTTCATAATTACGTTCGCTTCTTCCGCATCGATTTTACGGTATTTACCATGACCTACCTCTTCCCGATTTATGGAGGAATGCTGATTGCGTTGAATTTTGCCAAGATTCGGATGGAGGAGCAATCGAACAAAGATGCCTACGCCGAAGCCCATTTGGTCAACCTCAACTGGTCGAAATTATCCTTGCTTTTTTACCTCCTTTTCTTTGTTGGAGTTATCATATCAGAATTGATCAATCCAGTGGTGTCGGAGTTGCTGTTCAACATCTCCATCCTTACACTAACACTGTACCTAGGATACTACCAAATCAAGGTTATTGCGAAGTATTTGCAGTCGACAAGCAAACCTCAGTCGAAAGAATTCCCGGCAGCGGAGAGCATTTCGGATACTCCCGAAACTGAGTCGGTCGCGCAAGAATCTCAGGAAGTAGATCGGACAAAATCTAACGAAATTTTCTACCGATTGGATACATTGATCGACGAAGAAAAACTCTATCTGAAATCGGATTTAACGATCCATGAATTGGGCGTTAAGCTGAAAATGAATTCAAAATACCTCTCGCAAGCGATCAATCAACAGGGTGATTTGAACTTCAACAAGTACATCAACCAAAAACGGATAAAGTACGCAAAAGAACTTCTTTTCAATCCAGACTATTCGAACTACTCGTTGGAAGGTATCGGTAACGAAAGCGGATTCAGATCGAAATCGACGTTCAACACCACTTTTAAATCCATCACCGGAGTGACACCGTCGGAGTTTCGGAGGAGTGGTAATTAGTAGAAAGCGAAAAGTAGAAGGTTTATTCATCCTTCAGCTTTCAGCCTTCTACTTTCTACTAGCTGTAAAAAAGGGACCGCACTCCGAAAACTAAAGAAGCACGATCCCTTTCCACCGAGAGTCTTATTTTACCTTACAACTAACTTTTGTATTACTCTTTGACTACCTAATACAAGACTAACTATGTAAACTCCCGGCTCCTTAAGCTCGTTTATTACCAGACTATTTGTTTGCAATTGATCTCTTTGATATACAATCGCTCCCATCGAATTTCGAATTTCAACACCATTGATTTTCTGATCTGAGGTCACTGTAAACTGGTTGTTTTTCGCGACTGGATTTGGGAAGATGCTCACTCCCTCAACAGTTCCTTCCAGATAAACCACATCGCTCATGCTTACCGTTCCATCGTAATCGAATTGCTTGAGGCGATAGTAATTTTGAGGATTCGTTCTGCGGTGTTCATACGTGTAAATCGATGCGGAAGTTGTAGTTCCATTTCCGTCTATCTGCGCAATCGGTGCAAATACCACCCCGTCATTCGATTGTTCCAAAACGAAATGACTGTTATTGATTTCACTGGCTGTTTCCCAAACTAGGACATCGTTTTCGGCTTGCACCATTCCTTCGAAGGACACCAATTCTACTCCAAGGGCTCCAGCACAATTCACATCAATGGTTCCTCCTGCTTCGGCCAATGCTTGGGTTGTGTATGGGCCATTAAAATTGATCGCACAAATTTTCAATCCATCGGTTGTGGCATAATTGGGATCGGATGGATCCATGAATACTTTGATGTAATAGTAATCCTTCATTCCGGCAGCTGGGCCATTCATCCCAAAATAAATACGGCGCACACCACTTCCACCATCTGCAGGATCACCATTCAAATTACACGATTCCCCTGTCAACGGCATGGTGATTCCTAAGGTTTCGCTCACCATAGATACTCCCGGTTCCAACGGACGTGAAGAACATGGCAAATCGTAATCATCAAAATCGCCTTCCGTTGCCGAAGATTCCGTTAAGAACTGTGATCGCAATTCGAAATCAAGAATTTGATCTTCTCCCACCACTTCAATCATGTAGTAATAGTTAGAGCCCAATCCTTCAGGCAAATCAATCTTGAAATACGCCTCACGCAAATCATCACAACCCTCCGAGCAGCCTGAAGTCAAGGAAGCATTATTGTTTCCGCACGTCCAGGCCGTCTCGTTCGCATTTGGGGTATAGATATTGAATTTGTAATCGACTGGAGTTGTTTCCAACTCTTTATGATAAACGCGCACGTAATACGTTTGCCCCGGATTCAGGTGGCCAAACTGACCAAAGGCCTGACTTCCGAGACTTGTAGCAGTAGAAAACGTATTACCTGTAGCGAGAACGGTAGTGGGTGATGTATATAATTCCAAAGCCAACGGGCCTGTTGCTGTACCTGATACATTTTCAAGGAAAATCGTTACCCAGCTCTTATTGGCATTAAAGTAAGGACCGCCGTTAGCAGGAGATGGTGCCACAAAAGAGAACCAAACATCATTTTCAGGAACTCCTGTACTTGGAGATGGATCTGCACCTTGCATGGAGTATGTCACCAAACTGGAATAATCATTACAGCTATTCACGGCGATACTTTCTGCCGATGTCCCCTCATTATTGCACGGTCGAACCGCACCATTGTTCACCGATAAATCGAATGCATAATCGAAATCGCTGTTCAATGAACTCGGTTTTACTCGAACCAGATAGTACTCCCCTTGATTCAATCCTGAAACTGTCCAAGAATCTCCGGCTCCATCCAAGGTCGGGCTACACGCGATCAAATCTCCATCGCCACAATCGGAATAGACATACAATTTCGCATCACGGAAAGCATTGGATGCATTGTAGGTCAAATCCACGCTATTGATGACAGTTGAGACTGTCAATCCTGGACAGCTTGCTGGCGGGATACGGAAGATGTACCACAAATCGCGTTGGTTGGTATCCGAGAAAGGATCGTTAGATAATCCCGAACAAAGGGAATTCGTAATTTCTGAATCGCAATCTGTTGTACCCGAGAAATTTCCAGAAATGGTTTCACCATCCAATATGTAGAAGGCATTGAATTCATGCGCTGCATCAGAAACACCCAGGTTGGTAGGTGAATTTCCATCCCAAATATTCACACAAGAGTTGTTGTATTTACCCACTTGTGCCGATGGCGTAATTGTCACCATTGGAGTTGCAGTCGTTCCGCCAGCCGTTTGCACAATTCGAACTAAATATCCTCCATCCGTTGGGCCGTGAACTTCATTCAAACAATTGTACAATTCTGTTCCGTTCGAATTGAGCGTGATGCTAGCGAGGTAATCGCTTGATAAGTTCGCACAATTGTTCGCGCTCACGCCATTTCCTTCATAGATCAGTACTTCAATTTCCTCTCCGGCACCCAATCCAGAAACAGTGATATCTGCCGAAGTTGAATACACCAACAAACCGTTGTCCGATCCTGAATTTGGATCGAATTGATACCATAAATCGTTACCAACAACAGTCGGTGCAGCTTGCGAATCGGATGAATAGTTGAAATCCACGGTTTGCGGTGAGGTGATATCAAATCCCGGGAATACATTCTGGAAATGTGAACAATCGTTGTTTTCTGCAACACGTTTCGCTTGGATATCAAATCCGCAAATAGAATTTCCTGCAGCAGGAGCCACTCGGATATACCAATCAGGGCCAAATCCACCTTCTGTAATGGTAGAAAGGAATTGATGCGTTACTGTAGAACCTGCACCAGTACTAGAAATAGTTGCACAATCTGCTACTCCACCCGGATCCATTTGACTGTTGCTAAAACATCCTGCGTAAAGGGTTACAACCACAGCATCCGAAGCATTTTGGAAGGTAATATCGACCTCTAACTTTTGGTCGTCGTCTCCTGGATCCATCGAAACAGAGTACCACAAATCGTTGGTTTCAGATGCCAAACCACAAGCATTACAACCGCTTCCGGCGTTACACGTTTCTGCATTTTCGACATCCGTATTTGCAGCACAGAAGTCACCTGAAGACGAAACGCCGTCTATGTCGATGGCATCAGCACAAATATCATTCGCTTGCGGAACCGAAGTACAAATATCAAAAGTTGGATACGTTAACGTTTGGCAGTTCGTCGC
Organism: Fluviicola sp. XM-24bin1; assembly: GCA_003149635.1. Classification (GTDB taxonomy): domain Bacteria; phylum Bacteroidota; class Bacteroidia; order Flavobacteriales_D; family Crocinitomicaceae; genus UBA4466. Next base: position 275,072 of record QCWI01000001.1, on the reverse strand, counting down.
TCCAGAACCATTGTTCGCGTACGCCATGATGCGCAAGTAAATTACACTCGCATTCGCAACATCCGTTCCCGATAACACCAGCGACCCATCCGCTGAGAAGTAGGGACAACTGCTTCCCGTAATTCCTCCATTTGTTATATGCCCTTCCAACGTTACATTATCCGAGGCATTCGATGGACACGCACCACTGCTCAAATACGGAAGTACCATAAGATTTCCACCTGCTAAATTGGAAATGGTTACGGTGACTGTATTGGCTCCATTCGGATAAACACTATACCAAATATCTGCGTGATCGGTTCTCGAATAACTGGATCCGGTGAATCCGCTGTTGGCACCGCACAAAGCAATAGTATTTCCATTTCCGCAACTGATGTAATTCTCAACCAATGCTCCACCATCAACGGTCGCTGTGGTTAAATCACCAGTCGAACATGAATTAGTAATGTCTGGTGCACCTGCGCAAGTCTCTGACCCGTTGCATGTTTCATTCACATTGTACGAAGACTGACAAGTAACAAATGCTCCGCCTGTTGCACGGACTTCCACATTGTGCGATCCAGTGCTGTAATTTGAGAACGTGTACAGATTGGATAACACGGCACTGGATTGCACCAATGCACCGTCAATCCAGATATCAGCAGCAGTTCCGTCTCCATAGTTGGTTACCGTAACTTCAATATCGTAATCGAAAGCGGAGCAATCTAGGTTGACTCCATTTACTGTTGCGACAGGAGCATTTGTACAAATACATGCTTCCGTCAAAGTGGTAGAACTCAAATCACATCCACCATAATTCGTTCCTTCTACATCAATGATCTGATTGGACGCCGCTATGAAAGGCCCAACCACATAGGTTCCATTTCCAACATTTGTTTGATACGTCGTGGTTCCATCCGTGATGTCAACACCAGATGCATCTCCTGTAGAAGTAACATCGATCTGAATAGAAAATTGACCGTTCCCGCAATCTGGTAGCACCGTAAACGTAGCTGAAGGGAAAGTACATGGACAAGCTGGCACTGTAAACGCTTCTGACGCTTCTAATTCGGAAGCTGGATCGGTTGTGCACCAATTGGACGTATTACAATCGTTATCATCACCGGAATCAGGCGATGCTCCACCGTTGTTAGCAAGAAGGTTTCCAGTTTGTCCGGCTGCATCGTAAATGACATAAGTGGTTCCATCCCACGAATCATCATAACGATCGTACGCATTGATGTATAATGTCTGTCCACAGTAGGCACTTAAGTCTACTTGCTGATCAGTCAACAACCCTTGGCCGTTTCCGTAAGTTCCATTTCCTTGCCCCCAAACTTGCGTTCCGGTTCCGTTAGGCCCAGTTGTAATGCTCATCCATTTTTCTGTTGCGAGACTTCCGCCGGATGATGTAATGTAAACCGATTGTCCGTACGCGAAAGTTATAAGGATCCACACGAAAACATTCAATAGTATTCGATTCATGGTAGTCAAAATATTAAGGTGGAGCAAATGTAGATCTGAGGGCGAAAAGTGAGTAATGATAAGGGGTTGCAGGCGTTCGGAATCGTGAATTCGAACGGAAAACCGCGTTTAAAAGGGAATTAAAGTGCTTTAATAATTTTAACAGTCACAATTTAAAACGTTGAGATTTCGTAAAAAATCATTTCCGCAATTCCATTTTTCTACTTTTGAACTATTCAATCATTTGTTCAAAAATTACATCTTTTGGGAGAATCGAAAAAAACGAGCATCATGCAACACTCGAAAGAGTTGTTTGAAAGATTCGGTTATCAAAAAACCACGCTTTCCGGTATCGCTCGATCGATGGGCAACGTAAAATCTGCTATCTATTACTACTTCAGTGGCAAGGAAGAAATCTTTGCAGCGTTGGTACGCTCAGAAGCCGATGACTTTCTTAAAAGTCTCATGGAAGGAACAAATCAATCGACCGTTGCGAAAGAGCAATTGCATCTCTATGTAAACACGCGATTGGATCTTATGGAAAAGGTCAGCAAGCGCTATCATTTCTTGAAGAGTGAATTTTTTCAACTTATGCCACTTGTAGATGAAAATCGAAAAGAGTGCGACGCCCGTGAAATTGAATTCTTGACTGAAATCCTTAAAAAGTTAGAAGAACAAGAACAAATTCACATCCCGAACGCTCAGTTTTCTGCTCAACTCCTTATGCAGAGTCTGAAAGGATTGGAAATCCAGATGTTTGTTACCGATCAAATGCACGCGCACAATGCCGATCGTGAAGCCTTCGTCAAATACGTGCTGTTCGGACTCATCCCTTCAAATTAAAAGTAATGAAACAACTACTAACTACTGCACTGCTGTGTCTTACATTTACGCTTGGCGCGCAACCCTATGAAATAGGTCATACGACGATCACATTTAACGATCCCAACCGCTCTGGTGGGTTTGGTTCTGGTGGAGGCCCTGGGAGACAAATTCAAAGCGAAATCTACTACCCTGCGGACGTTGCTGGGACAGATGTAAACCTTGCAAACGGTAAATTTCCCGTAATTGCATTTGGTCACGGATTTGTGATGTCATGGGATGCGTATGAAAACATTTGGGAAGCTTTAATTCCCGAAGGCTTCATCCTCGTATTCCCTCGAACAGAGGGTGGATTGAGTCCTTCTCATGACGAATTCGGTTTGGATTTGGCACTTGTACTCGGAGAAATGCAAGTTCTTGATGCCGACAATTCCAGTTTGTTCTTCGAGCATCTTGCTAACGACATGGCGATTATGGGGCATTCCATGGGCGGAGGTGCGACAATACTAGCCGCTGCCAACATTTCGAACATTAAAACGATAGTCGGTTTGGCGCCCGCAGAAACCAATCCATCGGCTGAAACGGCCGCAGTAAATGTAACGGTTCCGGCATTGGTGTTTTCAGCGGACGAAGATGCGGTGACTCCACCCATTGATCACCATATTCCGATTTACAATAATCTTTCTTCGAGCTGTAAATATTTCATCAATATTCAAGGCGGCGCGCACTGTTATTACGCGAACCCCAACTTTAACTGTGATTTCGGTGAAAGCAGTTCGGGAGGAAATATCTCAATCACTCGCGCAGAACAACAAGCTATCATGTTCACGTATTTGATTCCATGGCTCAACCTTTATTTAAAACCCGACTGTAGTGCTGGTGACGTTTTTACGAATGATCTACCTGTTGACGCGGATGTCACGTATCAAACCGAATGCACTGGAGGATTCGAAATTTACAATACCGAAGTAAGCATTTCAGGCCCTAACACATTAGTTTCACATCAAGACAATGCAACCTATCATTGGCTGGACTGCAATTCGAATTTTGTCATGACGGGAGCAACAGGTCAAACGTTTCAAACCGCCATCAGCGGCAATTATGCTGTAATGCTTGGTACGGGCAGTTGCATAGATACGTCCGATTGTGTTTTTCTCACTGTAGGAATTGAAGAGAACATTTTACCGGAAGTGCACATCTTCCCAAACCCTTCCGACGGTAACTTTACCTTGGAAATCGATCAACATGCCGACGTCATTATTCAATCCATGGACGGGGCTCTTATCGATGCAAAGAAATATCAATCAGGAACGCATCTCATTGAATTGCGGGTCGCATCAGGCGTCTATTTGGTAGAAATCAAATCAGATTCTGGACAACCAACTCGTAAATACATCACTATCAAGTAGTAACCAACCATAGAAAAGGAGCACTGGGGAAATCGAATTGTCGGTTTCCCTTTTGTTATTTACAATCCGATAATTGCCCTCAAAATCCAAGCACATGGATGTCAATAATGCGTATTCATCGATATTTTTGCTCAATTCGTCGCCAATTTTGCCTTCATAGGTTTTCAAGAATCAAATTTTACTAAATCCGTTTAGTAAACCATTTACTAATTTAAAGGGTTTAGTTAAACGGTTTAGTTAGATGTCAACAGTAGCAAAAAGAAGGGCGATTTACACTTGATTCATAATGGGTTAGCCTCGTATTTTCGCTGCGACTAACATGAAAAACTAACAACCCATGCCTCTTGTAAAGCTACTGGCATCATTCGCTACACTTTTCATCTCAACGGCTGTATTTGCATGTCCCTTTGACGGGAACGAAACGAATGCAGGAACGTTAACTCCAACAACAGGATACCAAACGGTAAGTACTTCCAACGGCGATTATTGGGTCATCAATGTCAACTGTGGAGATACTTACAATTTCAATTTCTGTAACAACGGAGGAACTGCTAGTTGGGATACACAACTTACGATCTTACAAACTAACGGAACCACGGAACTTGCCTACAACGACGACAATTGTAGTCTGCAATCGGATGTTTCATGGCAGGCAACGTTTACTGGAACTGTGTATGTTCTTGTGACGGAGTACTTCTGTAATTTGGATGGAACCTTCAACGGAACCATGGCATATAACGTGACCACGGGGACGCTTTCTGGAAATGCATCATTCAACTTATCGGCGGTTAACTGTGTATCGGCTTCTGCTTCCATTACAGGAGATACAGGTGGAACGTTCTCTTTCAACCCTGCTCCTTTAGACGCAGCAACGATTGATCCTAACACTGGAGCTATTTCCAATGGAACAGCTGGGGCGACCTACAATGTTGATTACACGGTAAACTGTACGGCTACAAATGAATCGGTAACACTTCCGAATTCAGGAAATGCTTCTTTCACTTTGGCAGAAGTTTGCGGAGGAGCTAATGCAACCATCACTGGAGATGCAGGAGGAACCTTTGCATTTAATCCTGCTCCAGGCGACGGCGCACAGGTAAATGCGTCCACCGGGGCTATTACTAATGGAACAGCAGGAACAACGTACACTCTTGATTATACCATCTGTGGTTCGACAACATCACAATCGGTGACTGTACTTACAGACGACTGCTGGACATTGAACGGAAACGCGACCAATATCACTGTAGGTGGAGACGATTGTATTCAATTGACCTCCGCTGTGAACAATCAATTGGGGTGCGCATGGAGTGGATCTCAAATTGATTTTGCGACGGATTTCAGTTTAACCCTCGATTATTACTTTGGAAACAACATTAATGGTGCGGATGGGAACACATTCACCTTTCAGCCAAGTGCTTCGACAGCCTGCGGAACTGCTGGAGGTCAATTAGGTGCTGGCGGATTGACAAATGCTCTCGCTATTGAGTTTGATACGTACGACAACGATAATCCTGCGCACATTTACGACATGACTTGTGACCACATTGCCATTGAAATTGATGGTGATCATCAAAATGCTGCTCCGGCAGCGGGCCCTGTTTGTGCTAAAACGAGCATGGGGAACATTGATGATGGTGGAACTTATGAAGTAACGATTGATTGGGACGCAAGCGCTCTTACCCTTTATGTCTACTTCGATGGGGTATTTAGACTCTCCTACACGAACGATATCGTGGCGAATGTATTTGGCGGTCAGAGTTTGGTGTACTGGGGAGCAACTTCCGCTACGGGAGGATTGAACAATCAACAGTATTTCTGCCCTAGTTCGGTAGTGATTTTACCAGTAGGTTTGACTTCATTCACCTCCGATTGTAACGGAAAGGATGAATTCTTCACTTGGACAACGAGCACGGAACAAAACGCAAGTCACTTCATTTTGGAATACACGTACGATGGATACATTTTCTACCCGGAAACTGTGGTACAAGCGGTTGGAAACTCAACAACTGAGCTAGCATATCAAACTCGTGTTTCTACTTCTGATCCAAACACACGTTACTACCGATTGAAGGCTGTAGACATGAACGGAAGTTTCGAGAATTCTGATTTAATCTCAAGCAAATTGTGTATGAATGTTTCGTTGTTGCAATCCGTGTATCAAGAAGGATCTACCGTATTTGTGAAGACGAATCAACCGGTTACTGTTCAATTGATGAATACCATGGGACAAATTCTTCAAACGGCCGTTTCAGAAGATCTGATCCAATTCGAAACGGGACAACTAGCAGCTGGGATGTATCAAATCCTCGTGAGCGGTGAAGACGGATCTAAAGAAGTGGAGTCGATAATGGTGCAGTAAGCGCTAATCGGCTTTGATATAATTCGGCCCAACTTCTTTTACGGAAATAATATTCCCTTCTAGATCGTAGGTTGTTTGCTTGTCAGCAGTCTAATTGCAACCCCATTATGCGAGATGAAGTTCTCCTCTGTTGCTTCGATGAAATAGTACTGTGGAACAATGATCCAAGAATGTGTTTTCAAATCAAAAACACACGCTTTGTCGGCATATGGTACTAGCAAATCATACATGAAGGATTGCATTCCAGTTACCGAATCTGTGACGATCAGGTTTTCGCCGAAATTCGGTGAATTTGGATCTTCGTCGATTAATGGAACAGTACCAACTCTCATTCCTTGTTGATGATTCACTAGTATGAGTCCATTCCCTAGATTTTCTAGAACGCAATGCAAACTGAAATCCATAAAATCATTGAACGTTGCGTCTCCCAGCAATGAGGTGTCTACTTCCTTCGGATCTTTGAATTCTGGAACTATAAAAAAGTGCTCTTCAGATTCTATTTTGCTCTTCATTTCAAAGGCATCAAATCCATCGGATGGATACGAAGCATAGTTGGTGACAAACGAGAGCTTTACGCCTTTTTCGAAACCGTAAGTCTCATTTAAAAATGGTGTTGAAATCGAAATCAACTCTTCATCAACACCTATCCATCCTCCATACTCCATGAACTCTAGTGGTAAATACAAATCCTTTGGTGAAACAACGACGTCCCGATTGTACCAGTCGTACACCCCTATTTTGAGGCCAGAATAGAAGTGGATGGGAACACTCCATCGATACTCCAATTGCTCCAAATCTGACTTACTCAACGAAACGATGGAATCGCATTTAAAATATGGAATTATATACGCAAACAGACTTGGATCGTCCAAAAGCTCTTTGTCATTAAAAGGTGTGCGTTTCAATTCCCCGCCGTACGTGTAGGAATGATATTGCGATTGTTGCAGTCCCCATTCATAATCAACGAGCGTCTCATACACGTATCCGTCGAACGTTGGTGTAACCGCGAAATACTCGGGCTGAAGGAACCAATTTTTCTTTTTGCTCTTGTAAATCCCCGAATTACCAATGGCTGGTGAAGGCGGATCATAAACAAAGGACTGCATGCCTGTTTCCGGGTCTGTAACAATTAGAGGTTCTCCAAAATTCGGAGATTCCGGATCTTCGTCAATTAGCGGATCCGTCCCGGGCTCTCCCGTCATTTTACGATCCTGAATAAAGATTTTATCTCCGACAAGCTCCAGACCTAATTCGGCATTAAAGAGGTAGTTTCTTGGTAGATAATATGTTGGTGCGCTTCCCGTGAGGGCGTCTACCGTACTATCCTTCAGTACAATGATATTTCTCCACACATCGTCTTCTCCTCTCCAGTCGTGGAATTTGGCAAAAGAGAGCAGCGTTTTATTCTGGGGCTGATGCACCAACCTTAGCGTGTCCAAGAAGTAGGTGTACACTTCGATTTCTTCTTTCGTTACTTTCAATAGTGCATTCGAATGATCCGAAATGTAGAGAAAACACTTCTCCATCGGAATTTCCAAAGTTCCCGTATCCTTGTTCTTCAGTCCCATTTTGGACTTCTCGCTTTGGATTTCGAAATTCTGGGAAATTAAATTGTCCGAGTCTTGAGCTTGCAGGGCAAAGGCCATGAAGCACATCACGATGATTTGAATAGTTCGCAGAATAGAGTTGTTGACCTATAAGTTAACGATAAACCCTAGATAAGAAACAATTTGATTCCGAAATATTTACAGAAAGATCTCCTTAGTGCGACTCGCGTGCTTGGAAATCGCAATCTAGGATAAAGTGCTCACCCGGAGATTTTGATTTCTTCAATCGCTCGTACATGCGATCTACCGTCTGCAATCCAATTTGAACAATAGGCTGACGCAATGCAGAAATTGGTGGATTCATGTATCGGAAAGCCTCACTGTCGTCGAATGAAATCAAACGAACATCCTCTGGAATTCGAACTCCCGCCTTATTCAATGCAGAAAGTGCCAACAAGGTACATTTGTTATTCAAGGCGATGAAGGAATCCGTGCCAGCTTCCAACTCCTGTTGAATCAACTTGTTTACTTCCTCCTGATCTTCTGGAAGATCCACATAGTTGTATTCGATGCCGTCGGCTTCACACGCTTCTTTTGTTCCTTGGATGCGCTCCTGAATGGTAGAAACATTCTCAGGATATGGAACTAGTGCTGATAAACGCTTTGGTTTTTTCGTGAATGAACGAATCAATTTCTTCGATTCTGCACGATTGTCTACCCCAACAAAATCGGCATTTTCATCTCCCGGACGATCCGTAAACACCACCGGAATATGCGTTTCCAAAAGAATTGGAATCAACTGCTTGATATCGTTACTAGGCGCGATGATCATTCCATCAATGGAACGTTGAATCAATTCACGCATCAAAACCTTCTCCAATTCTACATCGTCGTTCGTATTTACGATGAAGGTATTGTATCCCGTATCGTAAAGCTTCTCCTGAATGGTCTTACAGATTTCCGCGTAGAACGAGTTAGAAATATCCGGCAACACCAAACCAATCGTTTTGGTTTCTCCCTGGCGAAGGCTCTTCGCAAAGAAGTTAGGAACGTAGGAAAGTTCTTTGGCCTTTTCCTTAATCAACCGTTGTTTTTCCTTGCTGATATTGAATTGATCTCCTTTTCCGTTCAATACGAATGATACAGTCGCTTTTGACACATTCAGCGCCTTGGCGATATCGTTGAGAGAGGTTCTTTTGGTTTTCATGTTTTCCGTAGGTAGATGGATACGACCCTTAATTTACAAATATTTCCCGATAATTAGTGTCTCCCTGAGTTAGGCCCTCCTGTTGGAGTTGTAGGAAGTTTTGCCACCATTTCTTCGTAGCGCGTTTTGAAAGTTTCATCACCTTCGCACTGCATGGTTTCTTTATGCTCTTTAAACTTCTCAATTCGCCCTTCTGGACTCGGATGTGTGCTCAAGAACTCTGGTGGTGATTCTCCTCCCATAGCTTGTAACTTCTCGAAAAATCCTGCTCCTCCTGCTGAATTGTATTCTGTAGGACACAAATATTTAACAGAACGCTCATCGGCTTCGTTCTCGTGCGCGCGCGAAAAACTCAAGTTGACCAAAGCTGATGTTATCTCGCTCAACATTTGACGATCTCCAGCGATAACACTAATCAATACCTGAACACCGAACATTTTTGTCATTTGACGTGTAGAATGACGCATATCAGCATGACCGATCTCGTGTCCTAAAACACCCGCAAATTCATCTTCCGATTCCAAAAATTTAAGGATCCCTGTGTAGATGTAGATATATCCTCCTGGTGTACAGAAAGCGTTCAATGTGCTATCATCATGGATGATGCGCAAACGCCAGTCAAATTCATCTTTATAATCAACTTGACCAGAGTTTAGGATATTATCACGCACCTCGTAAATGTATTCATACACTTCAGCGTATTCCACGGAGTCCAACAATGGGAATTGTTCGGGGTTTCCATCAATTTCTGCTGCTACTTGAGCACCAAGCGCTTTGTCATCGGCAACGGTGAATAAGTTAACGCCTTTACCTTTGTTTTTTTCGTTGATTAAGCCGCAAGCGGAGATAATTGCGAGCATGGCAAGAAATGGGAGAATTTTCTTTTTCATATGTCTGATTTCTTATGAAAACGGCAAAAATGTTGCCAATGATATGTTACAACCAGTAATTAACCGCAAAGGTAACAAAAGTTCCTACGCTCCAGCCTACAGAAACCTCAGTTAATGAGTGCTTTTCGAGATATAATCGCGCCGTCATTACCGCACCCGAAACAACCAGTGCCAGCGGTGCTAACCAAACCGAAAAATAGGTGTGTTGTGCCAAGTACGCGAGCAAAAATCCAGTGAAGATTCCGGCTCCGGCGGCATGAACACTTACCTTCTTCCAGCGGTTCAATGGAACGAAACAAAGCGATACGAGAATCCCAGCCAAAGCAAGGTTCTCAATGTACTTTGGAATCTCTTCAATCGGTGCAAAGGTTCGGGCCAAAAAGAAGTACAATAGACCTGTAAAAAGTATGGTCATCGCCATCGGTAACCAACGTTCCTTACGATCATCCATCTCAGGAGTGGAAACGATCCCAGATTTGTACATAATTAGGAAAGCTGCACCTGGCATTACGGTCGTGAAAATGAAATAGGCTCCTAAAGTCACTAGTTTCCAACTGTCGTCAATGGTGTACATCGAATACAACTTCATTTCTTCGAAAGCATAACCAGATGGAATATACATCACGGCCGCCATGGCATATACCGGCATAAACAGCGGTAAGAAAACCCAGGATATGATTTTTGAGAATAATTCCATTAGAGCTCTTTGCGCAATCGCGCTACAGGAATATTTAATTGTTCTCGGTATTTCGCTACCGTTCTGCGGGCAATGTTGTAGCCTTTTTCTTTCAGAAGGTTGGCCAATTTCTCATCTGTGAGTGGCTTACGCTTATCTTCCCCTTCAACGGCTTCGCTAAGGATTTTCTTCACCTCTCGCGTTGATACCTCCTCTCCGGAATCGGTAGAAAGTGATTCAGAGAAAAAGAACTTCAGAGAGAAGATTCCGTGATCCGTTTGTACGTACTTGCTATTCGCTACACGTGAAATCGTTGAGATGTCTAAGTTGACTTTCTCCGCGATATCCTTCAGAATCATTGGTTTCATGTTCGTTTCATCGCCCGTAAGGAAGAAACTCTTCTGATAGGTCATGATGGCATCCATCGTAAGAAGCAAGGTATTCTGGCGCTGTTTGATCGCATCTATAAACCATTTGGCTCCATCCAACTTCTGCTTCACGAAGGTCAAGGCTTCTTTGTCTGCTTTAGAACTTACCGCACCTTCTGCATACTTCTTCAGCATGTTTTTGTAATCGTCGCTTACGCGTAATTCTGGAGCATTCCGTCCGTTCAGAGAAAGTGTTAATCTCCCCTCGTTTTCTGTAATGATAAAGTCTGGAATGATCTGCTGGAAATTCCCGGAAGCCTCCTTCATGGATCCTCCTGGTTTCGGATTCAATTTCACGATCTCATTGATCGCTTCCTTCAAATCTTCGTCATCTATTTCCAACTTCTTCAAAATCTTCGAGTAGTGTTTCTTCGTAAACTCTTCGAAGTGATCCTCCAAAATCTTAAGTGCTGTATATTTTGTAATATCGCCGTTCTGCTTGCGCTGAATCTGCAATAACAAACATTCCTGTAAATCTCTGGCTCCAACGCCTGCTGGATCCAATTCCTGAATGATGCTCAACACATGCTCCACTTGCTCTTCGGTAGTGGATACATTCGATGAGAACGCCAAGTCGTCCACAATCGCTTCGATTTCACGATTCAGGTATCCCGATTCATCTAGATTTCCGATAATCGTTACTGCGATCATGAATTCCGTTTCATCCAAATCCAACAGATGCAATTGCTCGGTCATTCGTTCTTGGAACGTTTGATCTCCCGAAAGCGGAATTACCTTCTCGTCTTCGTCTTTTCCTTTGTTGGATACACGTGTTTTGTAATCGGCGTCGTCAGAAAGATAATCCCCGATGTCGAAATCTTCATCTTCGCGGATTTCTTGCTCTTCGTTCCCTTCAAACTCGTCTTCCTCACGATCGGAACCTTCTTCCAATGCCGGATTCTCTTCGATTTCCTGTTTGATGCGCTGATCTAATTCCATGGTAGGCACTTGCAACAGTTTCATGAGCTGAATCTGTTGTGGAGAGAGTCGCTGCTCCAATTTGTGTGCAAGTGTCTGTTTTAAGGCCATAAATTAAAATCGCGGATTAAAAGATACTTTATTTTTCACGAAAACCGTGCCGTTCTTTTAAAATTCTGCGTTTTGAGGTGTTCTAGGGAATGGAATTACGTCTCGAATGTTGGTCATTCCGGTAACGAACATTACCATTCTTTCGAACCCAAGTCCGAAGCCTGCGTGTTCTGCAGTTCCGAAGCGACGTGTATCTAAATACCAATCCAATTCCTCTTCAGGAATATTGAAGTCGGCCATTTTCTTTTTCAATACATCCAAACGCTCCTCTCGTTGTGATCCTCCAACGATTTCACCAATTCCTGGGAACAAAACGTCCATTGCGGCTACCGTCTTACCGTCATCATTTTGACGCATATAGAAGGCTTTGATCTCAGCTGGATAGTCCGTCAAGATTACCGGACATTTGAATTCTTTCTCTACCAAATAGCGTTCGTGCTCACTTTGCAAGTCGATTCCCCACTCTACATCGTATTGGAACTTACCTTTTTTATAAGGCTTCGAGCGCTTCAATACTTCGATAGCCTCAGTATAAGTCAAACGTTTAAACTCATTCTCTACAACGAACTTCAATCGATCGATCAAGTTCAATTCGTTGCGTTCTGCCGTTGGCTTTTGAGAATCTTCTTTCACTTCTTTATCGTGCAAGAACTGCAAATCATCTGCGCAGTTCGTTAAAACGTAATCTGCGATGTATTTCAAGAAGTCCTCTGTCAAATCCATGTTGTCTTTCAAATTGTTGAAAGCTACTTCTGGTTCAATCATCCAGAATTCCGCGAGGTGACGAGAAGTATTCGAATTTTCCGCCCTGAACGTTGGGCCGAAGGTATAAACTTGTCCAAGTGCCATCGCTCCTAATTCAGCTTCCAATTGCCCGGAAACTGTCAAGTTCACTTGCTTTCCAAAGAAGTCTTGTTTGTAATCCACTTCTCCTTCTTCCGTCAAAGGCGGGTTGATTGGATCCAGCGTCGAAATACGAAACATTTCCCCTGCTCCTTCAGCATCGGAACCAGTAATAATCGGAGTGTGTAAATAGAAGAATCCGCGATCATTGAAGAACTTGTGGATGGCGAATGCCACCGCGTGACGAATGCGGAATACTGCCCCAAACGTATTCGTTCTGAAACGCAAGTGTGCTTGTTCGCGCAAAAATTCCATGGAGTGACGCTTCGGTTGCATCACCGTTTTGCTCAACTCCTCAGGATCTACTTCTCCCATAACATCGATAGCAGCTACCTGAATCTCAACTGATTGACCCGACCCTTGGGACTCCACTAATTTTCCTGTGATGGTCAGTGCCGCCCCAGTGGATACCTTCTTCAAAATGGCTTCATCGAAATTCTCGAAATCCACAACGGCCTGAATATTTTTGATTGTAGAACCGTCATTCAAAGCAATAAATCGATTTGCTCTAAACGATCGTACCCAACCCTTCACTAGGACATCACTTCCCGTTGCTTCACTGCGCAAAACATCGATAATTTTCGTTCTTTCCATTTATCAAATTTTGAAACGGTAAATATACAGAATAGGGGTGATGAAATAAAGAATAATGAATTAGGAATAATGAATGATAGTGCAGATTTTCGATAGAAATTCACTCCCCCTTTGGAGGGGGCTGGGGGGGGAGGACAATAATCATCCTCATGAAGACGGTGCGAATTTAACCGAAACCGTACCCTTCGAGAACCTCAGGGTACTATGAGTGTAGGCTGAGACCCTCGCCGTGCCTGACCGGCAGGCAGGAAGCCTACTTATTATTCCAATTCGACATGGTGCGTTGCAAGCCGATCGTGGTAAATCCTTTGATGAATTCTTTGGAAGTTTTGATGCGCTCTTCCATTTTTTCGTTCTCCTCTGGAGTCCATTCCCCGAGGACGTAATCGACTTGACGGCCTTTGTGGAAATCGCTTCCAACGCCAAATCGTAAACGAGCATACTTCGCTGAATTCAACGTTGCTTGAATATCTTTCAACCCGTTATGACCGCCATCCGATCCTTTTCCACGCATGCGGAGGGTGCCAAATGGAAGTGCGATATCATCGGTAATGATCAGAACGTTTTCGATGGGAATTTTCTCTTGCTGCATCCAGTAATTGACCGCCTTTCCAGAAAGATTCATGAAGGTTGTTGGCTTCGCTAAAATGATGGTACGGCCTTTGAACTTCACGGTCGCAATTTCCGCTTGCTTGTCCAATGCAAACTTCCCTTCAAACTCCTTCGCGAAAGACTCTACTACCTTGAACCCGATATTGTGACGTGTATTTTCATACTTCGCGCCCGGATTCCCCAAACCAACAATCAAGTATTTCATACGGCAAAATTACACAAAATCAAATCCGCAGGTATAGACGGGAATCGAATTATCATATTCGAATTTATCGTTGTGTTTTACGACGAGGTTTGCCCTATTAACACCAATGAATTTGTGCAGCAATCCCCATTTCACCTTGTCCTTCGTAGCTTGAAACAAGGGTGCAACTTCATCGATCCACCAAAGCATCAAATGTTCTTTTTCAAGCGCCAACATTCCTTCTAATAGCTCTTCGAGTAATTCTGAATCATTGTTCTTTACGACGACGGCTTCCGGGACTAAAAATGAATGTCTTTTCGGACGTATGATTTTATTTAACCCAGGAATATAGGGGATGATCTTTGTTAAGAGTCCGCCAAATTTTCCCGGCAAGCGTTCGAAAGCCCAAGTAGCTCTGGTCGCTTTCGCACAGGCTTCGATGTTTCCTCCTTCGTCTCTCAAAACATAAAATGGCCCCTGCTTCAAGTGGTGCTCGAAATAGTAATGATTGCCTTCAAATTCGGATCGAATAAAAGGTGCGACGTTCTCCCAATCATTTATTTTTTCAACACGTGTGTTTTTTACATGCTTTGACCGACTGAAAGTTTGAGTTGCGATGGTTGCTTTGGTTTCGAACCCAAAATTCTCGCTCATCCAAAGACTTTTCTCATTGTTAGGATCGATGTAAGCGTAAAAGGAATTGATATCTCCATACGGTTGGTCGGCGCCAATAACTTCATCAAAAAACTGCACCAGCTCTTGCTTGATTTTTCCTCCCGAACCTTTTGATTTCTTCTGCCCGCTTCCCTGCATCAATTTATCGAAGGCAAAGTAACGTACGTACCAGGTTGATTCTCTTCTGCAAAAGGAAATATTGCCGAGAGCCCGATCATTTCGTTCCAGAATCAGGTGTAGTGGATTATCTGCTGTATGGATGCGTTCGCGTGTATCCAAATGACGGTAATGCGCACCGTTTGTCCCCAAGGTCACAGACTCCAGCAAGTTGATTAGAGCCGGAGTTGCTTGTTCTCTGAGTTGGAAAATTGATGACAACTTCATTGCAGATGTGAGTCGGAGGGTGAGTGTGACACTTCGGCTACGCTCAGTGTCCTAACTCTTCTTGGGATTCTTTTGGATCAAGTACCTTGAGCGTAGCCGAAAGGTACTATAAATAAAAAAGCCCTGATGAAGCAGTGCTTATCAGGGCTTAATAAACTTAGATATGATTAAATCGCTGACTTATCTTCTACAGCGTATGCAATTTTCAATGCATTAATGTTTTGCAATGCCTCACGAATATCGAAGATCAAGATCGTAGGTACACCCTGATCGGCCTTGATACAAGTAATTACGTTCGAAATTGGCTCATTCATGTTCGACGGCTTCTGGTTCATTTTGTCCAGTTTCCATTGAGCAATACTGTTTGTTGAATAAAGCTCTCCTGGTTGCGGCTGTGCCACGTTGTCCAAGAACAATGCATGACCTAGTTTAAAGTCTGCTGCACGTGCTTTATTTCGAGGTTGTCCAATGTAAAGGAAGTCGATCTCTGAACGCTGTTTGTACGGTGTTAAATCCGTTGCGCTAACTCCTTCGGGACGCTTCACTTCTACCGTTGGATCCGATTCTTTCGTCGTAGTTGCTACCATGAAGAAGAACAACAACATAAATACGATATCCGGTAGCGATGAAGTGTTTACTCCAGGAGCTCCTTTCTTATTTTCTTTTCTAAACTTTGACATAGAAAATAGTATTAGTTCGGTTTAACTTCGATGATTCGTTCTGGGAACAAAACTTCTAGAGCAGCAACCTTTTTACGGTCACCTTTCTTATCATCCTTGTCCTGATCCAAGCGCTTCGTCATTTTCGAGTACGTATCATCAAAATACTCTTGCGCCGCTTCATCTCTCAATTCGATCAATGCTTCTTGAATCTCTGAGTGAATCTTAGCGAACAATTTGTATTCTGTCTGCTGCTGTACTACAATTCTGACGTGCGCTTGAGGGTGAATCTCTACCAATTCTCTTCCTCCCAAAGTTTTTAGGGCGGCTTTTTTCTTATCCCAGTCCTTTAAAACTTTGGTGTAGAAGGTAATGAGGTTTTCATCATCATCTGCCTCAGCTCTTTCCAATTCATCAGTATTTCTGTTAATCTCATCATCAATACCCTGCATTGTTACACGGCTATAGAACGGAAAGTCAATTCCCTTGTAGCTTGAATTTTGAATATAAGCTTGCGTTTGAGAAGCAGTTAACTTTTCGTTCATTCTATAGAACTCCAACACACGTTCGGAAATATCGTCAGGATTCTCAATAATCTCACCACGAATCATCAATTGATTGGCGCTGTTCGCTTTGATCTCAAAAATGTTACGATTCTCAATCTCTGGTGGAGGTGGAACATCTTCTAACTTCTGCGGGATATAGCGAATGTATGCCGTATCCTTCTCCATTGTAGTTGTTACAAGGAAGAAAATGAGAAGTAGGAAAGCGATGTCCGCCATCGATCCTGCGTTAATTTCCGGTATATCTCTCTTCGCCATAAGTGTCTATTTTCTGTATTTTCCAAGAAGGAACGGCCCTAGAACCGCTAACAAGAATCCTACTATGATTCCGATGATTACTACCCAAAGACCTGCTGTTGTAGCGTCCAAAGTAGCATCTGATACGTGGTAGTTTTGACCAAGTTGCAAAGTTTCATTTGTATCTGATGTTCCGATCAATCGAAGAATCATGTACAATACAAAAGCGGCAACAATTCCTGCAATGGAAAGTGCTGTCTTCTTAGTGTTTGTCACCAACTGGAAAACGAAGAACAATAGTACTCCAGCTAGTGCTGCGCCGATAATGATTACCGTGTAGTTGATTGCCATTGAAATGGAACCAGACTCCGCGAAATCAGCTCGCACTTGTGGCTTTTCTAAAGCCTCAGAACCTGGGTTTGAAGTCAATACCCAAATACACGCAATGGCACCGATGATACCGATGGCGTATTTGATGACATTCATCGCCAGATCAAATTTCTTATTATCCATTTTTAATTTTTTTACAAGTTTCTAACTAATGATTGGCTTAGGCGTTTGCCTTGTGCTTCAACATCATATCGATCAATGAGATTGATGCATCTTCCATATCATTTACAATACCGTCTACTTTAGATACGATATAGTTGTAGAATACTTGCAATACGATCGCAGCGATCAAACCAAATACCGTTGTCAATAGGGATACCTGAATACCACCTGCTACTGTAATTGGGGATACCTGTCCGTCTGCTACAATTTGTTCGAAGGCGAAGATCATACCGATTACCGTTCCCAAGAACCCAAGCATTGGTGCCAAGGCGATGAACAATGATAACCATGACAATCCTTTCTCCAAAAGTCCCATCTGAACTCCACCGTAAGAAACTACTGATTTCTCTACGACATCGATACCTTCATCGGCACGATCAAGTCCTTGATAGAATATAGAAGCAATTGGTCCACGTGTGTTACGACAAACATCTTTCGCTGCGTCTACACCTCCGTTCTTCAATGCAGTTTCCACCTCATCCAAGAAACGTTTTGTGTTGATAGTTGAAAGGTTCAAGTAAACGATACGCTCAATTGAAAGCGCCAATCCAAGAATCAAACAGATCAATACTGGTGACATCCATACTGGATCTCCTTCGATGAACTTTTGCTTGATTTTAGCGATAATTCCCAAATCTTCTTTGTCTGCCTCTTCCTCTTCACCTTCTTGTACTTGTGAAGCTGAATTTGAAGCAGGATCTACCTCTGGCTCCGCTTCAGTTGAATCATCAACCATCTCCGTGCTATCCATTTCAGCTCCATCAACCTCGTCTTGAGCATAAGTTACTCCGGTAAATCCAAATGTGATTGCCGCAGCAATGGCTAGTGAACTAATTACTTTTTTCATGTTTGTAAAAGTTAATTTAATCGTATTCTAAGTTTAAAATCTAGCCAAATTTAATAAAATTTATTTCACAGAAAGGGCGTAGTGTGGTTATCATTGTATCAACCGTAGTTTCAAGGAATTTAACGGTAAGCACAGTCATTTAAAGTGGACAAAAAAAGGTGTAAAATACCCCCATTTTGACCTGTTTTTGACTGATTTTCGGGCAGAAAGGGTAAGAAGTACCCCAAACATGAAAATTTCAGGATGTGGATAACTCCAATTTGGTTCGTGAATAAATTGTACTGGAAGAAGAAAAAAATAGCCGGACACAAATTGCCCGGCTATCACCTAAAACATATCTATGCGATAACTGTTACTGCTTTATTATGCGAATCGCTTCGTTTAATTGATCACCCGCTAGGGTAATTAAGTACACACCCGATTTTTGGTCGGTCAAATCGATGCTGAACGTCGCTTGTGAATTCGAACCAGCACGAACTAGTCTTCCATCTGCTGTATGTACTTTATAATTGACATCCATTTGGTTTCCGAGTTCAATTTTCCGCCGTTGTCCACTCTCACGGATTTAAATTCTTGTGAGATCATGCCATCTACAGTGACAGTAACACCAGACGGGATTAGAACTCGGGCGTCATCACCCGGAATAACACCACCCACCCAAGTACTTGGTGCAGACCAGTTTCCGGTGGTTGCTGCGGTAACGGTGGCAGTACCTGCAACTTGCACTGGAGATTGGCCAAATGAATGACTCTGCCATGCGCATGTTGCGAATACCATCACGAAAAGCAATAGTTGTTTAAGGTTCGATTTCATATTTGTTCATTTACTTGTTCGGCAGTAGAACAGGCTGAATTCGGTTTACCCTACCCAGGTTGAAAATAATTTGAATGAAATTGTTAAAATCAAATATTGATGAGTATATCGGATTACTCGCTGGCGCTCGTGATCCCGTTGAAGGGAACCAAGCAACGAGAAGAGACTCATTTGCCTAAAATGAGTCGAAGACTGAAACCCTTCAAATCCTTATTTGACGACGGTTGAGGGATTATCGCTAAGCTTTGTTTCAAATCATAAACTTTTACGTGATTTAAATCTGGAGCGCGGTCTGTGCAATCATGAAAGCGGTTGATTACTAGCTAGCGCTCATGATCCCGTTGAAAAAAGCCAAGTACTTCGTACTCGGCTTTCTCGTTGCGGAGAGAGAGGGATTCGAACCCTCGGTACCCGGTTAGGGTACACACGCTTTCCAGGCGTGCCATTTCAGCCACTCATGCACCTCTCCGGACTGAATTCCACAAAATGTGGGACGGCAAAAGTAGCAATTTCTTATGAATCGCTGCGTTCGCCGCGGAGGTTCTCCATGATTTTTTGTTGGGATTCCGATGGATTTTTTGGGTCTACATAAACCATCAGCTTTGTGATGGCTGCTTCGGTAGTCATATCACCGCCGCTTAAAACACCCATCTTATTGAATTCGGAACTGGTATGATATAATCCTTGCTCTACGCTACCAGAACTACATTGGGTAATGTTCAGAACGATTCCTCCATCTTTAATGAAAGCATCTAGCATCGCGTACATTTCTTTGTTCTTCGGGGCATTCCCTGCTCCAAACGTTTCCAAAACGACTGCGTCGGTGGTCTCCCGATTGAAAATATGACCGTACAATTGGAACGGAATACCTGGGTATAATTTGACCAATCCTACACGAGAATTGACTTCAGTAAGGTATGAAAATTTCGATTCTGAAGGTCGGTACATTTCATCCTCAAAATACTGCAAGTGCACACCTGCACTGGCCAACTCCGGATAATTCGGAGATCGGAACGCTTCAAAATGTTCCGCAGAGTCTTTGGTGCAACGGTTACCGCGGAGCAATTTGTAATCAAAATAGACAGCTACCTCTGTGACCAGGGGCTTGCCTTCATCGTTGGTTGCTACCGCGATTTCCAATGCTGTAATCAGATTCTCTTTCCCGTCGGTGCGAATTACCCCGATCGGTAGTTGAGATCCTGTCAGAATCACTGGTTTCTGTAGACCCTCCATTATGAAACTTAAAGCTGCAGCAGTAAATGCCATTGTATCAGAACCATGCAGGACTACAAAACCGTCGTAATGCTCGTATTGTTCGTCAATCGTTTTGGCGATCTCTATCCAATGTCCCGGATGAATCTCCGATGAATCCACTGGTTCTGGAAAGCTCACACTATCAATTTCGATGTTTAAACGATTGATCTCAGGTACATGATGCGAAATGAGATTAAAATCCACATTTGAAAGTGCTCCAGTTACGGGATCTTTAATCATTCCGATTGTTCCACCTGTGTAGACGATCAGTACTTTAGGCTTTGCTTTCATATAATTTACGCATCGAAATTCATATTTCTAAACCTCTTGTCGAATTCTTGAGGGAATGGCCTTCGCCGTTTATTTTACGGTCAAATTAAACAATTCAATCGCGTTTTTTGTGGTCGTTTCTTCGATTTCCTTGAGTGGAACACCATAAATATCGCTCAGTTTTTCAGCAATATGCAAAAGGTAAGAGCTTTCATTGCGCTTTCCTCGGAACGGAACGGGAGATAAATACGGTGAATCCGTTTCTAAAATCAAATGATTCAAATCTACATGCTCAAGCACTTGATCCATGGCCGCTTTCTTGTAGGTCACGACACCGCCGATGCCCAATTTAAATCCTCCGTAAGCTTCAATATGACGCGCTTGGTCGATATTTCCAGTGAAACAATGGAATACCCCAGTCAATCGATCGTCATTTATCTCATCCAAAATGCTGAAAATTTCATCGAAGGCTTCGCGAGCGTGAATGGCAATCGGAAGTTGTAATTCTTTCGCCCACTCCACTTGCTGACAAAAGGCTTTGCGTTGTTCCTCCACAAAAGTCTTATCCCAATACAAATCCATTCCAATTTCACCGACTGCAGTGTACTTACGACTGAACAAATGTTCTTTGACCTTTGCCAGTTCTTCTTCCCATGTTTCGTTCACTGATCCGGGATGCAAGCCCATCATTGAGAAACAATGTTCCGGGAATTTGGCCTCCAGATTGAGCATTGCTTCAATCGTGCCACCATCGATATTCGGCAGCAATAAATATTCAACTCCTGCGTCAATGGCGCGTTGAACAACAGTATCACGGTCGTCGTCGAATGCGTCCGTGAATAAATGTGTGTGCGTATCTACGTACATATGTTAATACAATGAAATACTCAATCCGAATTGCATTTGATTGAGTTGCGTACTTGATGATTCTGTAAAAATCTTGTTGAAATGATAGTTCGCGAAAAGCGCCCAATTTCTAAATCCAAAACGAACGTGCGCCCCATAAATAAGCGGATTTAAATCCGGGAATCCGTAATCTTTTACCACATCGCGATCTGCACCTGATCCGAATATCGTTTTTGAATACATATTCGCTTGATATCCAATGCGACCTCCGATATGAAACTTGAAATGCTTCCAAGATTCTTTGTGAAAGCGCAATTCTACTGGCATGCTGAAAGCATTTCCAACCAAGGTATTTTTATTAAAGGTTTGCGTCGTTTTCGGCACTAGCAAGGTGGATGCTGGATCCGATGTTTTCGTGAACAGATTATCATGACGTACACGTGTCAATTGATGTGCGACGCCAATTCCCAAAGCAACCGTATTTCCCTTCGTTAAGGGGATATCGAACATGAAGTTGGTATTGAAACCAATGGAAGCCCAATGATTATTGAACGGTTCTTGATCACCGATCCAATCGTTGTAGGTAATATCAAAAATGAGTCGATCGTATTTTCTCAGACGCTCCGTTTTGGCAGGACGAATTCCGGTGTAATACCACATAAATCCCGGACGAAACAAAGATGGCTCATCTCCTTTACTGTCATATTGCGCATTGGCAACCGATGCTATCAGTAAACATCCGATAAGTAATATGCTATTCTTCATTTGCCAATTTTTGCTCCCAGTTCCATGCATCTCTTAGGCTTTCTTCAAGACTTCGCTTCGTTTTCCAACCCAGCAAATCTTCTGCGAGTTTGGGATCGGCGTAGATCTGAGAAACATCACCTTCCCGTCTCGGCCCGATTGTCCAGTTGAGCTTTGCATTCGAAACCTTTTCGAAGGTATGAATTATTTCCAAGACGCTCACTCCAACGCCAGTTCCAGCATTCACAATTTGATACG
The DNA here is from genome assembly GCA_003149635.1 of Fluviicola sp. XM-24bin1. Taxonomy (GTDB): domain Bacteria; phylum Bacteroidota; class Bacteroidia; order Flavobacteriales_D; family Crocinitomicaceae; genus UBA4466. Next base: position 252,864 of record QCWI01000001.1, on the reverse strand, counting down.
TATTATCATCTTGATGCGTCAACCATCTCAATCCAAAAATATGCGCCTCGGCCAAATCCATCACGTGAATATAGTCTCTGATGCAAGATCCATCTGGGGTATCGTAATCATCTCCGAAGACGGTTAATTGAGGCAATTTCCCGATCGCCGTTTGCGTAACGTATGGCACCAAATTGCTTGGGATTCCCAGCGGTAGCTCTCCGATTGATGAACTTTCGTGCGCTCCAATAGGATTGAAATAGCGAAGACATAATACACGAAGATCGCTTTTAGACGCAATCGCATCTTTCAGCATTTGCTCGGAAATTTGTTTCGTTTGTCCGTAAGGAGAACTGGCTGGTTTTACTGGCGTTGTTTCCTTAACTACAATTCCGTCAGGTTCACCGTAAACTGTACATGAAGATGAGAATACAAAATTCTTCACCCCAAATTCCTCGCAGAGTTCGATACAATTCATCAAACTAACGAGATTGTTGCGGTAGTACTTTAATGGTTCCTGAACTGATTCACCAACGGCCTTGTAAGCTGCAAAGTGAATGATCCCTTCAAATGTATATTGCTCAAAAATCGAACGCATGGATTCTTTATTCACTACATCGACTTCGTGAACGATAGGGCGTTTTCCCGTAATTTTTTCGATTCCTTTCAAGACTCGCTTTTCCGAGTTTCGAAAATCATCCACGATAACAGGATTATATCCTTGTTGCATCAAGGATACCACGGTATGTGAACCAATAAATCCAGCGCCACCAGTAACCAATATGTTCGGAGCATTTTCCACGGCGTCAAAGGTAACAGAAATGGTGTAAATTAGCAGTATGAGCGACGAAAAGCCCATTGATCTTCAAAAGCACGTAAGCCCCAAAGTTTCGCGGCGTTATTTGGTGCGATTTGCCATTTATGCTGCGTTGGTAGCGGGAATGCTCTTGCTGATTTATTTTTTGAGAGAGGAGCCGAAGAAAGAGTCTCCGACTAAAAATCCGGACGACGTAGAGGAAATTCGCAATTTTGAGATTGATACTACTTCTTGAATAAGGAATAAAGAATCATGAATAAGAAACAGCGCTAGCTATTGACCACCGAAGATGGAAAAGCAGTGCTTTTGATCTATAGCGAAGCTTGATTATCGTGAAGTTACGGCTTGATTTAGGTAGCTTCAGTCCTCCCCCTCCTTAGTCCCTTCGGTCTTCAGAAGCAGTGCTTCTTCTCCTCCAAAGGGGGAGCTACTCTTCCGTTTTAAACTAAAACTTTCATCTTTGAGCGAAGCGGTCTAATGTCTAAAAGCGCAGCGATCTTTTGTCTTTTATCTATTTTTGCAGAAACCAATAAACGCATGGCCATCACCGTCGAAAAATTTACGTTCAATCCATTTCAGGAGAATACCTTCGTTGTGCACGATGGCTCTGTTTGTGTCATTATTGATCCGGGATGTTATTTTGCCGAGGAGGGTGAACAATTGGTTCGTTTCATTGATGAAAACGGGCTGAAGCCAGAAGCGGTTCTGCTCACACACGCGCATTTGGATCATATTTTTGGTTGTGACTACATCTCGAAGCATTACGGTATTGATGCGTACATGCACGAGAAAGATCTTTTCACACTTGATTTAGCCGAACGATCTGCGACTGCTTATGGAATTCCCGGCGTCGTTCGACCTGAAACACCGAACAAACTATTGCAAGGCAACGAGGTGTTGAAGTTTGGAGAAATGGAATTTGAGGTGTTGTTTACTCCGGGGCATTGCGTTGGACATGTGGTTTACGTAAACCGATCCGAAGATTTTGTCATTAACGGAGATGTTCTATTTGCTGGATCATATGGAAGAGTTGATTTACCGGGCGGCGATATGGCCACTTTGAAAACATCCATTTTTGATGTGATGTTCAAACTGCCGGATACCATGGTCGTATATTCAGGACACGGGCCAGAAACCACCATTGGACAGGAAAAATTAACCAACTACATTTTGCAATCGTAAATGCGCGTTGCCATCAATACACGATTCTTGCTTCCGCATAAAATGGAAGGTTTTGGATGGTACACGTACGAGATTACTAAGCGTTTGGTGGAGCAACATCCTGAGGTGACATTTATCCTGTTTTTCGATCGCAAATTCGACCCGAAATTTGTTTTTGGAGAAAATGTGATTCCGGTGGTATTGAATCCTCAGGCACGACATCCGATCTTATTCAAGATTTGGTTCAATTTATCGGTAAAGCGCGCTTTAAAGAAGTACAAGGCAGACATTTTTCTTTCACCCGACGGGTATTTATCCCT
>QCWI01000001.1:141958-249937 GCA_003149635.1 Fluviicola sp. XM-24bin1 | reverse complement strand
CCGTAATGCACGATTTGAACTTCGTTCACAATCCACAGGATTTGAAGCCGGTAATGCGCAATTATTACCTTACGCAGTTTCCAAAGTTCGCCAAGAAGGCAGCACATATCATTACCGTTTCTGAATATTCAAAACAGGATATCTGCAGTCAATACAATGTACCTGCATCTCAAGTATCGGCCATTTGGAACGGTGCTTCGGAAGTTTTCCAACCCTTGAAAGAAGATCAAGTTCAATCGGTTCGTAATAAATACAGCGAAGGCAAACCCTATTTCTTGTTTGTTGGAGCCATCCATCCTAGAAAGAATGTACGTCGATTGATCGAAGCATACGCGCAATACCGCCAAAGTCATCCGGATTCTGATATGCCATTGGTTATCGTTGGAACAGAATTATGGAACAATGCAGGAATGGATATCGAAATTTCCGATGCATTGAAAAGCTCCATCCATTTTACTGGACATTTGCCCTTAGAAGAATTGGCGATGGTAATGGGAGCTGCTGAAATATTTGCCTTCGTCCCTTACTTCGAAGGATTTGGAATTCCATTGGTCGAAGCGATGCGTTGCGGAACTCCAATTCTTGCCGGAGATCGAACTTCTTTACCTGAAGTCGCTGGTGATGCCGCCTTGTATTGCGATCCATATAGCGTGGAGGACATTGCCACGAAAATGAGTCAATTGGCCGAGGACGAATCGTTGCGAAATGAACTTCGTTCCAAAGGACTCGAACGATCAAAATTGTTCTCGTGGGACAAAGCGGCTGAGAAAGTCTGGGACGTCATCAAAGATCAGGTAGATTCTCACTAAATTGTGAGCATGCGATCCGCACTATTTATTGTTTTATCCTTACTGCTTCTGGCCTCGTGTCAATCGGAGAAATTGTTGATGTACAATGTCGAATCGCTTTCCATCGAAACGGATCATAATGAGGTTCTCAACGTCGGAAACAACTTCTCTTACACCCTATTCGCTGAATTGAGAACGGGCGAAACGCGTAAGGTAAAGAATGATGCTCTTATTCAATTTCCAGATGAGAGATTGAAGGATGCCGGGAATCATAGCGCTTTAATTAACGAAGCTCTTCCTAACTTCAAAACATCCTACTACCCCTTTGAAATCGGATTGAAAATTGGTGAATACGAAGTGCAATCTTCGGACACATTAGAGCTCAATTTCAAAGGCCCGATTGTCGCTCAATGGATCGGAAACGATGGCACAAATGGTACGCAGCCTCGCGCTAGTTCGGCAACACTTTTCGGAAGAGATGGATTGGACGGCAGGAATGGTGGGAACGGAAGAGACGGAATCGAAGGACGTCATTTCACCGGATACTTGTGGGAAGACGCCGACGAGATTCGTCTTTTATTGATCTGCGACAGCACCGGAATGAAATATTGCTACCGCTCCGTTCAGAGGGATTCGATTATTATCGATTTAAGCGGAGGAAATGCTGGGAATGGAAGTCAAGGCGGAACTGGGGGCGATGGGAAAAATGCCAAAACGGGCAAAGATCCAGGGAACGGAGGAAATGGCGGCACAGGAGGCAATGGCGGAAATGGTGGCAACGGAGGATCGTTGTTATTATTCGTTCATCCAAGTGCTGGATTCATGGATCATAGCATAGCGCTCTTAAACACTGGCGGAAAAGGTGGTGAACCGGGAAAAGGTGGTGACCCTGGCAACGCTGGAAAAGCACTGCATGGAAAGACAACGGCTACTCCTGGAGAAATTGGAATTTCTGGAGAGACAGGAAAGGATGGTGAAGACGGGCCTCCGTTAACGATTTCGAAGGTCGCGTTTGATTTTACATTGTTCCAGTAATTATTTCCCTCCCATTTCGAGAGCCTCAATGTCTGGGAATCTTATCCGTAGAATGGGGAAATCATCAAGTACACCACGACGCCGCTTACAGCTACGTAGAACCAGATGGGCCAGGTGAACTTTGTCCATTTCTTATGACGCACGTAATCGCCTTGCCACGCAAATAAGTAGGTAAACAGTACCAACGGAACGACTGCCACGCTCAGGACGATATGTGAAATCAAAATGATTAAGTAGAGCATCTTGAAATCGCCTCCGTAACGTGTAGAGTCCGATGTCATGTGATATGCCACATATGAGGCCAGAAATAGCAATGAAAGCAACAATGCAACTCGAATCAATGATCGATGCAGATTCATGTTCTTTCGTTTAATAGCTATCAAGGCACCCACCAATAGCAAAGCTGTCAAACCATTAATGGTCGCATAGATCGGAGGCAGAAACGTTAAATCTACCCCATCAATCTTCACTTTGAACAACACGGCAACTACCAACGGAATTGCCGCCGATGCCACGTAAATAAGCGTTTTCGCTCTTTTCAATTCACTCGCCTCCATCTCTCTACTTTACTTTATATTCTAACTTCAATAGTTTTCTAATATCCTTCTCCAACTGATCCACTTCTTCAGGAAGTGTTCCGTTGTAAATTCCTCGTGGGTATCCTTCCTTGTCCACTAGGATGAAATAAGGCGTATGTCCAAATCCACCAGGAACCAATTCATTGCGCTCCGCCCCATTGAAGAATTTCTTCGCCAATCGATGTGTTGCGGCCTCATCCCCCGTAAAGAAGTTCCAATTCGTTGCGTTGATCTCCTTCTCCTTGATGTATTCACGCAAACGCGTTGGCGTATCGTTCTCTGGATCGATGCTGAAACTAAGGAATTCCAAATGCTTGGAGATATCCTTGGTTTTCATATTCAAACGACGCATTTGAGCGGTCATCGGAGGACAAATTGAAGGACAGTACGTAAAGAAGAAATCAACCACTTTGATCTTGCCCTCGAAATCCTTCGAAGTCATCATTACCGAATCTTGATTCAGGTAGGTGAATGTTGGAATGGTATTGTAAATCGTATCGACAATTTCCTTTCCGTTTACCGTTGTGTATTGGATATCGCGGTTCCCGATAATTGGAAGCACTTTCTTCTTTTCCTCCATCGGATCGACCTGCTCTTCCGCCCCGCCTTCACAAGCTCCAAGAATCGGCAATACTCCCAAAAGGAGGATCAAATACTTAATGTGTTTCATCGTATTCTTTTAAATCGTATTCTTTCTTTAGCAGGGCAATGTGTTGTTTCATCTGACGAATCATTCCTTCTTGTTTCCCAGAACGAATCATTCGTAGGTGATTTTCTCGATCTAGAAGTAACATCATGGATTTGTATCCATATTTCGTTATTCCTTCCTTTTCAATCTCTTCAATAAGCTTCTTATCCCCTTTTTCGATGTCGTAGATGTCCGTAGGATCGCCTTTCGCCAAGATCCAGATGTCTGGATCATAATTCAGCACTTCGTCTTCCAACATCTTCTGTGTTGATGTCAGATCATCCATTGGTTCGCCATTCTCATCGGTCACAAAAGAAATCATTCGAATGCCTTCTTTACCTGCCAAAATCTTGTAGATGTGCAATTTGAGGAATCCTAACGCCACCGCACAATTGTTCGGACATGTTGGTTGAATGGTGGTGATTAGAATAATCTCACCTTTGAATTCTTTGGATGTTCTCGTTTTCCCTTTTGAATCGACAAAAGAGTATTCACTTACTTCACCGTAATCGGGAAGTTTCTCGAATCGGTGCGAGCACGACCGGGTAGAAATAAAGATCAATAAAAAAGCCGGAGCAAACATAAGTAAGAAAGCTAATCCTACTCTACGTCGGCGTCCGGCAGTTTTGTTACGTGCCATACATTACACTAATTTACTTCGCATATGTGGCAGGCCAAGCTTCACCAACAGCTCCACCTTCCCAAAGGCAAATAAACATTAAGTAAATAATGAACAAGATGTACGGTACCAAGATTACGTAGCGCAATCCTTTACGCTCGTCACCTAAGTGCATAAACGTAAGTACAATGTATCCTGCTTTCAACAATGTCATAATGATGAATGACCATTTTACAATTGGCCAAGCTCCTGAACCTTGTTTGATAAATGCTCCCAATGCTACTTCGACAACTGTAATAACAGTTAGAAGTACGGTAACAAATACAATTTTCTTTCTGATTTTCTTCCCTGCCTCTTCGTCGTGGTGAGCGTCTAGGGAGTATTCATATATATCGTCTCTGATCATAACAGTCGAATTTCAATTTTATTAGATAAGGTAGAAGAAGGTAAATACAAATACCCAAACAAGATCGACAAAGTGCCAGTACAATCCTGTTTTCTCAACCATTTCGTAGTGTCCTCTTCTGTGAATTGTTCCTTTCAATACCATCAACAAGATCAAGATATTGATAATCACTCCTGAGAATACGTGGAATCCGTGGAATCCGGTAATGAAGAAGAAGAACTGTGCGTATTGCTGTGGACCGTACTCGTTCTGTTGCAAGTTCGCTCCGTAGATTACTCGGTTCTTTTCACCTGATCCGATTACTTGCTCGTACATCTTCTCAGCTTCTGCACCGTTAATCTTTTTGTTCACTGCGTACTTCTTACCTTTTTTCTTAACGATGAGCTCTAGATGCTCATTTGGTTTCTTTGAAATTTCTGCTTTTGAACCGTCGTGCAACGTGATTGTTGACTTACCAGTTTCCTCATTGAAAAGGATGTGACCTTCAGCTGCAGCATGCTGATATTCGTGCATCAAATCTGCTTGCGTCATTCCGTGACTTCCAGCTTTGATTACGTCATCTTTTTTGTGGTGGTGTCCAGCTTCAATTACTTTGAAGTTTTCGATTTCACCAAAGTGACCTTTTACGATTGCTTGCGATCCATCAGCCAATTCCACTTTTCCGAATTCAGATCCGTGGATGAAGTGATACCACTCCCAAGCCTGCGAACCTACGAAGAAGAATCCTCCGATGATTGTTGCGATCATCCACTTTGTTACTCCGCGGCGATCCATACGGTGCCCTGCTTCAACGGCCAATACCATTGTTACGGATGAAACGATTAGGATGAACGTCATCAATGCAACGTAGATCAACGGATATCCGTGACCTAGGAAGGGCAATGAGTTAAACGTTTCTTCACCAATTGGCCAAGCTTGGTCGGTTGCGTGACGCGTAAATCCATAAGCTACCAACAACCCTCCAAACGTAAGGGCATCAGAAACAAGGAAGAACCACATCATGAGCTTACCATAACTCGTACTGAACGGGGACATTTTACCTCCCCAGAGAGTCTTAGCATCAATTTGTTTCGTAGCGTGTCCAGCCATCTTTCAATGAGTTTTAATTGTGCGAATTTAATGAATATAAAGTAAAAAGAGTAGTAAATACACCCATAATATTCCGAGGAAGTGCCAGAAGATTGCACCGCCTTTTAACGCGATATCATCAGTGCTATTTATACGCCCTGTAAATGAACGAATTACAACCTTTATCAAGTACATCAATGCTACTGCAATATGTAATAAGTGCATGATTGTAATGAGCCATAAAAACGATGAAGACAGGTCTGCCGACTCTTGGATTTTGATCTGTAATCGAGCATCCAAAGGCCGTCCCTGCCAGTAAAGACTGCGGTTTTTATAGGTCACTTCTTGGCCTTTGTAGTAGATATGAAAATCTTTCCCCATCTTCCCGTGGACAAAGAAATCTCCGCGACCATCCACGACGTGTCGTGCCAATGCAGAGAGGCGCGAACGGTCTAGTGGAAGCACCAAGGAAGAATCATTCATGCGCAATTCTCCGTCGACTACCACCATTGGTTCGTTACGATAGATCAGTTCAAAGTTTTCCGATCCTTTGGCTAATGGAAACGCTCCGGTTGATTTTACACTTAAGAATTGCTTCATGTAATTCTGGTAGCGTTTCAACTCGGCACCTTTCAATAATTTGTCGCCTTTGTAATAGTCGTTTCCGTTGACGAAAAGGAATTCACCATCCATTTTGACCATGTAGTAATCTTCGTACCTTCCGTCAGAAACGATAACACCGCTTCCTGTAATGTGCAAACCGTTATCTGCTAATTGACCATAACCTTTGTACTGGAAGTACACGAATCCAATTCCCAGTAAAAACGTCAAGGTTATAAAGCCTTTCAGCGCGGACGCATTCCCTTTTTTGTTTAGGTAAACAGCCAACTGAAAGGTAATACTGCTGACAATAATAATTCCTGTACTGATCCAAAATGCCTTCGGCAATGGAGCTTTCACCCAGAAGTTGTCGCCCATGGTAACAATGTACGCTGACGTGAATCCAGCGAAAAGCATAAAAACGGAAAACATCCCCAAATACACCAAATTCTTCTTGGATTTGTCTGTTTTGGTTTTGTTCAATTTGGCTTCAGCAGCCAGCAACATTTCGCGCATTTCTGCATCTTGCTGGATCCTGAGCGCTTCCTCAAATTTCATGATTGCTTCTACATACTGCCCCGCATTGTACAACTCTGTCCCTTCCTTTTTGAGGTCGCTCCACATTTGTTGTTGTCCTGCTTCACTCATATCACATATTTTAATTCGCCCAGAGGGCTGTGTTCATCGCTTCGAGAATGACATCATCGAACTTGTCGAAAACGTACACGAATTGAATAATGGGTAGATAGATGAACGACGCAAACATCAGTCGTTTGGCGTCTTTAGTCTCACAGGTTAGATAAAGCTTGTACGAATACAGGAAGAATACCACGCCCAAAACGGTCGCGATAATCAACGAGGTAATTCCTGTCCAATCAAGAAGCCATGGAAGCAAGCTGAACGGAATCAACGCCAACGAATAGACCACAATTTGAAAGGCGGAACTTTTTGTTCGACCGTCGCGTGATGGAAGTAATGAGAATCCTCCGGCTTTGTAATCGTCGTATGCTACCCATGCAATGGCCCAGAAGTGCGGGAATTGCCAAGTGAACTGAACGAAGAACAAAACACCGGGTACCAATCCGAATTCTCCCGTATGCGCGATTGCTCCTAACATTGGTGGAATAGCTCCTGGAAAAGCTCCAACGAATACCGCCCAAGGACTGATACGCTTCATTGGCGTATAGATGAACACATACATGACATACGCCAATAATCCCAACAAAGCGGAATAGAGGTTAATCATGTACAACATCGTTGTTCCTGCAACAAGTGATACCGCGACGACAATCAGACCTTCACGCACGGTCATCAACCCCATTGGGATTGGACGTTTTGCAGTACGTTTCATGAGTTTGTCCAGATCGCGTTCCCAGATTTGGTTAGATCCGTTCGAAGCAGCAGTCACGAGCAATCCTCCAACGAGGAGATAGGTAATGGTTAATCCATCGCTACCTCCAACGAAAAAATAACCAGTTAGAGCAGAAACGATTACCAAAGCTGATAGTCGAAACTTCGTAAAAACCATGTATGCTTTCACTTTTTGCCCCATCGTTATTTTTTCTGCAGCGAGCTCCATTCTCGTTTTTTCCACCTACAAAAATAGTCATTATTTAAAGGCCAAAACTGTGGACAGCGCAGGGAATTGTAAAAAAGAACGGTTCTAAACTGGGAGGGAATGATGAGTTATGAATTATGAGTTATGTATTGCGGAAATGAGAGGACAAGGAATAGTGAATAATTGGCACAAAAAAAAACCGGTACTTCGACAAGCTCAGTAACCGGTTCCTTTGAATTTTATATCTCGCATTTTACAAGATCAACATTGCGTCTCCGTAGGAGTAGAATTTGTATTTCTCTTTTACTGCTTCATCGTATGCTTTGAACATCAATTCGTGCCCACAAAAAGCCGAGATCATCATCAATAGTGTTGACAACGGCGTGTGGAAGTTCGTAATCAACGCATCCGCGATACTGAAATCGTATGGAGGGAAGATGAACTTGTTTGTCCAACCGTCGTACGGCTTCAACAAACCGTCTGTCGATACTGAACTTTCAATCGCGCGCATGGAAGTCGTTCCAATGGCGAATACCTTCTTTTTATTTTGCTTCGCGTTGTTAACGATTTCTACGCATGTATCATCGATGATTACCTGCTCAGAATCCATTTTGTGCTTTGTCAAGTCTTCTACTTCAACTGGACGGAAGGTACCCAATCCAACGTGCAAGGTAACTTCAGCAAAATCGATTCCTTTCAATTCCAAACGCTTCAACAATTGCTTTGAGAAGTGCAATCCAGCTGTTGGTGCAGCTACCGCCCCTTCCACACTTGCGTAAACGGTCTGGTAACGATCTTCATCGTCTTTTTCAACGTCACGCTTGATGTATTTCGGAAGTGGTGTTTCTCCTAATTCCGTAATTGTTTTCTTGAATTCTTCATACGGCCCATCGAACAAGAAACGAAGTGTACGTCCACGAGAAGTCGTATTATCGATTACCTCTGCAACCAAAGAATCGTCTTCTCCGAAGTACAATTTATTACCGATACGAATCTTACGAGCCGGGTCTACCAAAACGTCCCACAAAAGGCTTTCGCGGTTCAACTCACGAAGCAAGAATACCTCAATTTTCGCACCTGTTTTCTCCTTGTTTCCGTACATACGGGCCGGGAAAACTTTGGTGTTGTTGCGAATCATCACATCACCCTCATCCACGTAGTCCATTAGGTCTTTGAACAACTTGTGTTCAATCTCACCAGTATCGCGGTGAACGACCATCAGTCTTGACTCATCTCTGTTTTCGCTTGGATATTCAGCAATCAATTCTTCCGGCAGGTCGAAGTTGAATTGCGATAGTTTCATTTTGTTCATACGACTCCAATTTTTTCGAAGGGATGCAAAGATACAAATGTTGTCGTTTTAATTATATATCCGTTGGATAATTATGAGTTATGTATTTCAGAGTTATGAATTATGTGTTGCTCTGGCTTCGGGAGCCTCAGCCGCCGCTGAAATTCTAGACTAATTTTGAACGAAATAAGAGAGTAGGCAGAAGCCCTCGAAGCCCACAGCTTAATTACTTCTCGATTGCCCTTGGAGCGTTACCCTCAGCATCTCGAATGGTGTCAATCCAATAATCAACAGATTTTGCGTCTTCGATGCGTTGGTCTCCTGAGCGCGTGCGTCTTAATGCTATGAGGGTTCCTCCAGAATTCAATGCTTTTCCAAAATCGTGGGCGATGGAACGGATGTAGGTACCCTTGCTACAGGAGATTTCGAAATCGATTTCCGGAAAACGAGAATGGTCAATTTTGAAATCCGTGATTGTAATTCGATTCGTTTTCAATTTGACTTCCTTTCCTGCTCTAGCTAAATCGTAGGCGCGTTTGCCATCGACTTGTTTCGCTGAGAAAATGGGCGGCATTTGATCCTGTTCTCCAACAAATGAAGCTCGGATTTCCTCTAGCAAAATTTCATCGATGTGATCGGTTGGGAAATCTTGATCGTATTCCGTTTCGAGATCGTAAGAAGGTGTCGTTTTTCCAAGAAGAATCGTTCCTGTGTAGGTTTTTTCGCCAGCTTGAAGTGATTCTATGAGTTTGGTGTGTTTTCCCGTACATATGACTAGAACACCCGTGGCTAATGGATCCAGCGTTCCGGCATGGCCGACTTTGATCTTTTTGACCTTCAGCCTGCGTTTCAAATTCCAGCGCAATTTATTGACCACGTCGAAAGACGTCCAGTTGAGTGGTTTGTCGACGATAAGTGTTTTGCCTTCCTTGAATTCTTCGATGTTCATGATTCTACTAAGAGTTTTGCAAAGCTATAAAACTGGTGGGTATGTACATCAGAAGCCCAGAGTGAATTATTTTCACCACAAAGGCATAAAGGAGACAAGGTCAAATGCTATAGAGAAGTTCACAAGAATCGAACAAGTTCGATTCAAAAACTTACCTACGACTAATAATTTGCGGAACCAAAGTCAACAAAACTGTAGATAATTGCGGCAATTCCAGCGGCGAAACAATAGAAGGCGAAATACTTCAATTTACTGCGTTTTACCAAAGCAATCATCCAGGTACAGGCGAATAACCCAGTAATAAATGCAGCTAGGAAGCCGACTCCCAGAACCATAGGTGATGTCGATTCAAAGGCACGTATTTTTCCGAAGTCATCCGTCATTACTTGCTCCACTTCATTTGCGGTCAACCCAGCGCTTTTCAGGTTTTCTTCATAGCGCAATCTCAGGCTTTTCGTCTGACATGAACAGGATACGCCTTGCTCTTTCATTTCTGCCCAATCGCGTTCTTTTGCTGCAATGTAAGCCACAACAAGATCTTCCTTAATGGCTGGAATATCGTCTTGGAGTTCTTCCACGATCATTTCCGCACGAACGTTTTCGTCGGCGGTGGATTCCAATTCTCGAAGATCAAGGTAATCTTTGGTTTTTACGGCCATCGCTCCCAAAATCAAGGGCACAACCATCAAGAAAGAGAAACGAGCTGCTCGTTGACGGTCAATTCCTAAGAGTACCGACGTTCCAATGGTGGCACCGGATCGTGAAATTCCCGGAAGAATTGCAATAGCTTGTGCAATTCCCACAATAATGGCTCTGGTAATAGTTACTTTTCCTTCGGTGGCTCTTGCTCTATCTGCTACGAACAATAAGCCTCCGGTTACAATAAGCATTGCACCAACTAACCCAAGGTTGCCGCTGAAGAAACTATCAATTTGATCTTCAAACAGAATTCCTACTAAAGCCGCAGGAATCATGGAAATCACGATAAAAAGTGAGAAGCGCGATTCTTCGTTGTTCTTAAACTGGAACAAGCCCTTGAAAATTTGAACGATGTCTTTTCTGAAGATGACAATCGTACTCAGTGCAGTAGCAAAATGCAGTACAATGGTCATAAGCATCCCTTCCTCTGGAACGCTTCCCAAAACGGCTTTGCCCAATTCCAAATGTCCGGAACTACTAACCGGAAGAAATTCGGTGAGTCCCTGAATTACTCCAAGAACTATTGCTTCAATAAAACTCATGGTATATTACTCCTTGTTTGCCTTCGCTCGACGCATGATCGCGTATGCGATGATTGCATAACCCAGAACGATGAGCATAGGTGCAACGGTGATTCGAGTAGTGCTGAAAAGTGCTTCTTTGTCGAATTTGGCAGGATCGTCTGTTCCACCACCAATCATAAGTAAGAAACCAAGAACGTTGACTCCCAATCCAATTAAAAGGAACATGTAGTTGTTCGCATTGAAAGAGAAGGGTGCAGACTTGCTGTATTCCATCAAGTTAACTTCACCGTTAGAACTCTTTGGTGCGGCTTTCTTTTCTTCCTTTACAATTAGTGCTTCATCTAGCGTGTCTTTAGCTCCTTTTTTACTCATAGAGCCAAATTTAATACAAATCATCCAATTTCATCCTCAAATATTTGTTAAGTGCGAAATACGTGGATACCATTGTGATGATAATCCCCGAAACCACTATCAATCCGAAGATTTCTGCGAACAATTGAAGATCGAAAGATATTTGATACGTTGAAAGGATATTTTCTAAGGCAAAAACGAGCACTAGTAAGATGGCCATACCGATTACGGCACTTATGACACCCATTCCAATTGCTTGCCAAATGAACGGACGTCTGATGTAACGAGATGTGGCTCCTACGAGCTGCATTGTTTTAATGGAGAAACGTCGGGAGTACAAGGCAAGTCGGATGGTATTATTAATCATGGCAACGGCAATTACTATGAGTAACAAGGCAACTGCTCCGAATAAGGCCGTGATTTGTTTGAATCCGAGATTGACATCCATGACCATGCTTTCCTGGTAGTGAATCTCGAATATTCGATCGCCATAGGCAGCCAATATCTTGGACTTCAGCTTTGCCATGCCTTCAATCGTGGCAAATTCCTCTTTCGGTTTATAGGTGATACTCGAAGGAATGATTTGCTCGCCCTCGTACCATTCTTTCAATTCGTTTTTCTCGTCTTGATTGAAAAGTTCCTCTAAGGCGCGATCTTCTGGAACGTACGTCAAATCGCTGAACTCGACCCAAGTTTTTAATTCCTGCTCAATTTGCTTGATATCGGCGTCGTTCAACTCGGGATTAAAGAAAATATCGGCAGAAACACTTTCCTTTGCCTGTCTTTGGAGGTTATCAAGTCCTTTGTAGACTCCATAAACTCCACCAATGAGAAATAATACTAAAGAAATACCAATAATAGTCGCAAGGTAGCTGGTGCGCAATCCACGACGGGTACTGTTATCTCCGGTTTTCTTCATAATTCAAATTTAAGGAAAGAGTCACGAGACAATTTGTATAAAAAAATGAGTTATGCAAAGCGGATTGTTTAAAGCGACCACGGAGGCACGAAGGGCACAAGATTGCCAAAGTTTTGAGGTGCACAAGAATCGAACAAGTTCGATCCAATTGGATTAAGGTAAATTACAAATCGTATCACGAGAAATGCTTCTCACCGTCTGAGCATCTAGCATCCGTAAAAAGTGTTGTTCCTACCCTACTTTGTGTTTTTCAAGCTTGTAGGTTCGACGTAGTTTTGTGATATTAGAAAACAAAGAAGCCTTATGTCAGATCAAATAATTCATATCACGAACCTAAGTCAGGCGCACGAAATGATGGGGATTGAGCCACCCAAGCATCCACTTATTTCGATCATTCACTGGGAAGATTTGACTCCGCCCACGGAAAAAACATTGGTGCGATACATGAGTGATTTCTACACGGTAATGCTTAAGGATGCTGATTGTGGATTGCAGTATGGGCGTAATTACTACGATTTTAATCAAGGATTAATGTCTTTCATCGGGCCGAAACAAGCGTTCTCCGCGACAAACGAGAATTTCAGTACAACAGGTTGGATGCTGGCATTTCATCCCGATTTGATCCGACAATCAAACCTTGGAAAGAACATAGGGAACTATTCTTTCTTTAGTTACGATGTTCACGAGGCTTTGCACTTATCTGACAAGGAAGAAGAAATTCTAAACGATACCATCGCGAAAATGGAATTCGAGTTGGAGCAAAATATCGATGCACATAGTAAGAATTTGTTGGTATCCAACATTGAACTTCTACTGAACTATTGCAATCGTTTTTACGAACGTCAATTCCACACGCGTGCCGACAGTCATAGCGATGTGGTAACCAATGTGGAACGCTTGATCAAAGATTATTATGATGATGGTAAGCAGCTACAAGAAGGGACGCCATCGATTCAATACTTGGCAAATGAGGTGAATTTATCTGCCAACTACCTCAGCGATTTGCTCAAGAAAGAAACCGGTCGAAACACCAAGGAACACATCAATCATTTTGTAGTCGATCGTGCCAAAACCATATTGCTAAACTCAGAAAATAACGTAAGCGAAATTGCCTACGATCTTGGATTCAACTACCCGCATTACTTCAGTAGAATGTTCAAGAAAGAAACGGGCATGACGCCCCAGAAATACCGTGAGCAAAATTTGAATTAAGCTCTAGAAGAAGGCATTGAACTGCTTTCTTTAACCGAAACACTATAAACGAAACAGACTATGTACGTACAACGTGTCTTCGACCCCATAACTCTGATAGTATTTAATTGGCGCCAAATCGCTTTGATGGCGGCTTATTCTACTGCTATTGTCGTTCTTTATGAATACATGGAATGGGAATGGCTCATGATTCCGTGGGTACCACTTACACTAATTGGTATTGCCGTAGCCTTCTACCTCGGATTCAAAAACAATTCCGCGTACGACAGAACCTGGGAAGCTCGAAAGATTTGGGGTGGTATTGTGAATTCCAGTTGAAGTTGGGGAAGTATGATAAATGGATTTGTAACCGATGAATTTTCTGAAGAGGAGATCACCGAAGAGGAATTAAACGAAATCCGAAAGCGATTGATCTACCGCCATATTGCTTGGTTGTATCGATTGAAAAGACAACTTCGTGTGGTCAAGTCGTGGGAGCATGACAGAGCTGTCAACAAAAGATATCGGAAATACATCGCTGAGTTATTTCCATCGGAAGATCCAGAGACGGAATTAAAAAACTTCCTCGCTGACGAAGAAGTGCAGCGCATGCTTTCTATGAAGAACACTTGTACGCAACTTTTGGAAGAGCAGTCTAAAGATTTGAAGGCGCTATAAATGCACGGATTAATCGACGATTTCCGTCATATGGAATTGCAGAAAATGATCACGGAATTCTACACGCTCCAAGGAAAATGTGAACGGATCAAGAATTTCCCCTTGCCGCGTCAATACGCATCGATTAGTATTTACTTGGTGTAAGTATTCATCTTCATGCTTCCGATGGGATTGCTATCCACTTTTCATAGCGCTGATCTAGACGACGCCTTGATTTGGGGAGTTGTACCGTTTACGGTGCTCACCGGCTACATCTTCTAGTTGATGGAAAGCGTGGGAGATTACGCTGAAAATCCATTTGAAGCCTTGGCTTTTGACATTCCGATGACCTCGTTGGTTCGAACGATCGAAATCGACTTGCGTGAAATGTTGGGAGAAACGGATTTGCCTCCAGCTATTGGCCCGAAGGATAATTTTGTGGTTTAGCGAGAAGTGAAAAGTAAAAGGTGAAAAGTTTACTTCTGCTTTTCTCTTCTCACTTCTGACCTTTCTCTTAATCCTAGAAATCGTATCTTGGTGGTCTAAACTTTTGAAAATGAAGACCCTTTTCACGCTACTTATGGTCTGCTTTGGAGCGACCGCTTTCGGACAAGTATCTTTTTCAATTCTTGAACCTGCCTCTATTGCTGGCGGTTATAATTTTACCAGCAATGGTGATGGAACCGACTGGGGATTGCCAAACCTTTTGGATCCCAACGATGCCATTCTGGATACTTGTGTGATTGCTGAAGACGGAACTCCGGGATTGAATGCTCAAGGAATTCCTTTGTCTTACGAAGCGTGCGGGCCGATCGTAAATAATATTGCAGGTAAAATTGCGGTTTGTTACCGATATGACGGTTCTTCTAGCAACGTTTGTTGGTTCGCTGAAAAGATTTTGAACTGTCAAAATGCAGGTGCTATTGGAGTCATCATGATCAATCGTGAAGATGCATTGATTGATGTACCCGGTGTAAACGGAGGGCCTCAGTGTACCATTCCATTTGCTTTCATTTCTTCGTCTGATGGGGCATTGCTTCGCGCACGACTTGAGGCGGGAGATGACGTGATTGCATTCCTCGGAAATAAGCAGGGACTTTATACAGATGATGCCGGTTTGAAGGCTGAAAGTTCCTTGGCTCCGATTATCGCATCCACGGCTTCTTTGATCGCACAAGACGATACTGAATTTGGATTTGATGTGGGAGCAAGCATCTACAACTTCGGAAGTGCAAATCAAAACAATGTCTCACTTACAGCTACCGTTAATGGCCCCGGAGGAACATGGACAGAGACATCAGGCCCCTACTCCATTGCACCTGGCGATACGCTCGACGTTGTAACAGGAGGAACGCATAACATTCCTGCTTTCTCATTCCCGACCTATCCAAATGGACGTTATACCTTGACATACGAAGTGGATTTGGGTGCTACGGACTCATCCGATTTCGATAATACATTGACCTACGATTTCGTGATCTCGGATGATGTTATTTCCTATTCGTCCATCGATACGCTTACAGGAATTCCAACGCCAAGCGCGAACTTTAGAGCAGCGAACTCAGCTTCTTTCCAATCGTGTCAACATTTCAGAGATCCCAATGCAAGTCGATTGGGTGCTCAAGGAATGTACTTCTCGGCGGTAACAGGTTTCGATTCGGGAATCACACTGGATGGTGAAGAGATTCCCATCACTTTGTATCAATGGGACGATCAGTTTACGGATTTGAATGACCCGAATCTTGATTTCGCCAACTTGAATGCTGTCGCTTTTGGATTCTATTACTATCCAAGCGATTTACAAGGAGAAACTGTTTACGCAGCATTTGATACTCCGGTTCAATTGCAAGACAATCAACGTTACTTGGCGTGTGTGCAAATCAACAATGCCGACGTATTCCTTGGACACGATACACGTATCGATTATACTTCAAGCATCGGTGTGTACTTGCAACCACAGACACCGAACCAAAGCGATAATGGATTCTTCGCACTTGGATTTGGAGAAGATTTATCTCCAGCAATCGGATTGCGTGTTATGGATGCAGCTTTCCTTGATCTAAACGAAGCAGACCCCAAGTCGGGATCTGTTTATCCAAACCCGGCGAATGATGTATTGATTGTAAAACCCGGAACCAACGAAGCAGCTCAGGTTCAAATTACCGATATGAGTGGTAGAATTGTAATGACTTCGGAAGTAATGGCTGATGGAAGTTCGTTGGATATTTCTCTGCTTAAAGCAGGCGCTTATACGGTAACAATTTTCAACGAAACACAAGAAAACGAGGTATTTAAGGTAATCGTTCAGTAAGAATAAGTAAAAAGTGTTAGTTCTTCTTTGATCTGTGTTGACCGGAACCTGGTCGATTGCATTCCTTTGTATTGTTAAAGAGTTAAACACGAATCTAAAAACAATACGATATGCAAACAATTGACAATACAAAACCGGTTATGGTTACAGGTGCTACAGGGTATGTAGCAGGACGATTGATCGAAAAATTACTTTCTGAAGGAATTATTGTTCACGCGGCAGTCCGAAATCCCGACAATAAAGAGAAAACAAAATACTTGGATGCTCTTGCGGAGAAACTCCCGGGATCTATTAAGTACTTCAAAAGCGACTTGTTGGTAGATGGATCTTACGACGAGGCCATGGCAGGATGTGAAGTTGTTTATCATACAGCGTCACCCTTCATTAACAAGGTTGAGGATGCGCAAAGAGATCTGATTGATCCGGCATTGAAAGGAACCCAAAATGTTTTGGAAGGAGTGAATCGCACGGATAGTGTAAAGCGAGTTGTAGTAACCAGTAGCTGTGTGTCTATTTACGGCGATGCGAAGGATACATTGAATTACCCGAATCAGGAAATGACGGAAGATCAGTGGAACACGACTTCAACCGCCGATCATCAACCGTACTCGTACTCGAAAGTAATTGCTGAAAAAGAAGCTTGGAAAATTGCCGAAGCACAAGATCGTTGGAGATTGGTGGTAGTGAACCCATCTTTTGTAATCGGCCCTGGAATTAATCCTCACGCAACTTCTGAATCATTTAACATCATGAAGCAATTTGCAAAAGGAGATTTCAAAATGGGCGCACCAGCGTTCAACATGGGATGTGTAGATGTTCGTGATTTGGCGGTAGCACACTACGAAGCTGGAACACGTGAAGATGCTGAAGGACGCCACATTGCATCGGGACACAATTCAAGTTTCAGAGAAATCGGACGCATCATCAAAGATAAATACCCTAACTACCCAATTGGAAAAGGGAGCGTTCCGAAATTCATGATTTGGTTGATGGCGCCATCTGCTGGGATTACGCGTAAAGTAGTTGCTCGTAACGTTGGATACCCATGGAAAGCGAACAATACGAAGAGTAAAGAAAAACTAGGGATGACTTACCGTCCTTTGAATGAGTCAGTGGAAGAATTTTTTGGTTCTTTGATTGATGCAGGAGTGATTGAGAAGAAGTAAGAATCAATGATTCGACTTTTCGACTGTTGGACAGTTGGACTGTTCGATACCTAGATTAGAAATACAATGGAGAGTGAGTGTAATGCTCACTCTTTTTTATTTCAGTCGAAACGAAGGAATCAATGCATGATCTTGTTCTGAAAGGATACGTTCTACCAAAAAACCCGTTGCCGGGCCCAAACTTAAGCCCATCATTCCATGGCCAGTAGCATAAACAAGGTTAGAATATTTTGTACTTCGTGAGATGCACGGTAACCCTGTCGGTGAGCACGGTCGGTATCCCATCCAGATTTCTTTTGTTTTGGGAATTTCGATTTGCATCTCCGGGTAGAAATTATTGATGGTATCCACAATCCCGCGAACACGATTCGTATTGATCTTTTGATCCTTCACATGGGTAATCTCCATCGTTCCTCCAAATCGGATTTGATCTTGGAAGGAAGTAACCGCCACTTTTCCTTCGCATAAAATGGTTGGGATGCTTGGCGCATTTTCCATTTTCGGAATGGTAAAACTATAGCCTTTACCCGGTAGTAATTTCAAAGATTCATCGGCTAATTTGGCTAATTCTTTGCTCCATGCCCCCGCCGCAATCACGAACTCATCGGCTTGATACGTTCCAGTATCCGTAACGACTTGAACAATTTTCCCTTGAGACATTTCAATATTTCGACAATTCGATATTTCAATGAACTTTACTTCCATCCAATCCAATTCGGATTTCAAAAACGCCATCAATTTGTTGGGTTGCAAATGCGCATCGCTCTTGTACAACACAGCACCGGAAGCGTTTGTTCTGGGGCCATAGTTGAGCGTTTCCAAACCGGATCGATCGAAAATCTCAACCTCCAATCCCAAATCAGATGCAATTTGCGCAGCTTCTCGTTCTTCATGCCCTACCTTCTCTGATTGAAAGAGCATCAAGAGTCCTTTTTCATCGTACTCGAAATCGTTGGATTCTGATGACAAATCCTGATAAAGTTTTTTGCTCAACAAAGAGATGTCCCTAAGAGCGCTGGTGCTGCTATCTACATGGTTTTGATTCGCAGAACGATAGAAATTCCAGCCCCAAGAGAACAATTCACTGCTCCATCTTGGCTTCACGTAAAAGGGACTTTTGCTATTGAACATCCATCGCACTCCTTTCGCAATCATGCCGGGAGCTGCCAATGGAATCACGTGAGATGGGACAATCATTCCGGCATTTCCAGTCGAACTTTTACCGATACTTTGCTTGTCCAAAACCGTTACTGAATGGCCTGCTTTCGATAAATAATATGCCGAAAACATGCCGATTACGCCACCGCCCAATATGACTACTTTCTTTCCCATTAAATCACTTGAAAACCGTGTGCGTACGGATCATCATCATCTATGGTAATAGTATTGTGACCGTGAATCCTTGCCCAACCTTCCACGCTTGGAATAATCGCCGGACGTCCGGCTACCTTTGTTACGGATTCAATCCGACCGATGAATTTGGAACCAATAATACTCTCGTGGATGAAACGCGCACCCTGCGTTAATTTGCCTTTCGCATACCATTGTGCCATGCGCGCCGAAGTCCCAGTTCCACATGGAGAACGATCGATTGCTTTATCGCCGTAAAAAACAGCATTCCTTGCCGTCGACATCGGATCAAGCGTTTCGCCTGTCCAGAGCAAATGACTCAATCCTCGAATTGTAGCGTCTTCCGGATGTTCGAAATTGTAATGTTGATTCAATTTTTCGCGGATTTCTCGGCTCCATCGAATGAGCTGGTCAGCGGAATAATCCTGAATTCCAGAAAAGTTTTCTTGCGGATCAACGATAGCATAGAAGTTTCCGCCATATGCGACGTCCACATGTATCTCACCTAAATCGGAGCAATGAACAGATAGATTTTCTTCTGCCAGATACGCGGGAACATTCGTCAATTTAACTGCTGTGACTTTATCACCTTCCTTTGTGTATTCAATATGCACCAATCCAGCTGGTGTTTCCAATCGTAATTTTCCGGGAGTTTTCGGCTGAATCAAGCCTTCCTCCAAAGCTATGGTCACAGTTCCGATAGTTCCGTGTCCACACATAGGAAGACAACCACTGGTTTCGATGAAAAGTACGCCAAGATCATTCGCTTCGTCCGCGGGAGGATACAAAATACTTCCGGACATCATATCGTGTCCGCGCGGTTCAAACATCAATCCTTTACGAATCCAGTCGAACTCGTTAAGAAAATGCTGACGCCGCTCCGACATATTACTGCCCTTCAGTTCAGGGCCTCCTTCAGCGACTAGACGCACCGGGTTTCCACACGTGTGGCCGTCGATACAACGAAATATGGACTTAGCCATTTTGCAATTCATTTGGCAACAAAGATTCCGGCATATTCTGGTACGAAATCAATCGAACCCAACGACGTACCGAATGCATCCCCACCGCTGTAAAACGTGGATCTGTGGAAGATGGATATGGGCCTCCATGATTCATGGAAGGACACACCTCAACGCCCGTTGGAACACCATTGAAAATCAATCGACCTACGCGTTGACGCATTTCGTCTACAATCGTATGTAAGTTGGGAAGATCGCTGTCTTCGGCGATGATCGTACCGGTCAATTGCCCTTCTAAATTCTCTATGATTTCAAGTAATTGGGCTTCATCTTCGCATTGCACGACTATGGAAAACGGCCCAAATACTTCGGTATGCAATTTCGGATTCGAGAGGAAGGCACTTCCATCGACTGTCGCAACAGCTTGATCGGCATAATTCGTCTCTACTTCCAACGGTGCGCTCAATACGGATACGCCGCTCTGTCCAGTTACTTCAGATTTCATTCTTCCGTACGCAGATTTGATGTTGGGATGCAACATCACCATGGGATCGATCGTGACGATTTTTTCCGCTAGCTCTTCCGTAAAAGAGGTAAGTTCTCGAGACTTAATTCCCAAAATTAACCCGGGATTGGTACAAAACTGCCCTGTTCCCAAGGTAATCGATCCAGCGTATGTTTCGGCCCATTTCGATCCGTTATACTCCAAAGCATTTTGCGTAATTACGACTGGATTGATACTTCCCATTTCTGCAAAAACGGGAATCGGTTCAGTGCGCTGAGCGGCCAAATCCAAAAGTGCACGACCGCCTCGGATACTTCCTGTAAATCCAACTGCTTTGATCTTTGGATGTTTGACCAAACGCTGTCCGACTTCAATTCCTTTGCTGTTCAAATTGGAAAAAACCCCTTCAGGCATTCCTGTGGCTTGGGCCGCACGAACAATGGCTCCTGCTATCAACTCACCGGTTCCGGCGTGCATAGGATGACTTTTTACCACCACCGGACATCCAACCGCCAATGCACTAGCTGTATCCCCTCCAGCTGTTGAATACGCCAATGGGAAATTGGAAGATCCAAAAACTGCGACAGGCCCCAAAGGCAAAACGCTACGACGTAAGTCCGGTTTTGGTGCCGGCGTGCGATCGGGAATTGCCGTATCGATGGAAACTTGCTTCCAGTCATCAGATTGCAACATTTCAGCAAAAGACCTCAATTGAAAAACCGTACGATTGCGTTCTCCATTTGCACGTCCTTCGGGCAATCCAGATTCGGCACAATACATCTGAACAAGATCATCACCCAAGGCTTCAATTTCATCCGCAATGGCATTCAAAAACTTGGCGCGATCTGATTCTGAGATATTTCTGTATGCCTTAAATGCTATCCAAGCCATGTTTATTGCTTCGTCAATTTCTTCTGATGTCGCTTCCGTGAAAACCCATTCGTTTTCCAAATTCAACTTTGGATTAATGGTTTTATACGTTGTGGATCCGCTGCTTTGCTGCGAAAATCCGATATAACTTTTTCCTGTGATCATATTAAATAGTTGCTGTCAGGTTTTTATACTCTGGTAAGGTCGGTCTTGATGCCAAACCTTCTTCAATAATGCGTAAAACATGGGCGCGTTCTTCTTCAATTAGTGGAAGTCTTGGAGCACGAACATTCTCCGTCCCGATCCCCGTTGCCACTTCCGCCAATTTGATATTTTGAACCAATTTCGAATTGATGTCCAACTCCAATAAAGGTAAGAACCATCGGTAAATATTCAAGGCTTCTTGATGCTTTCCGGCATGCGCCAATTCGTAAATCGCGACGGTTTCTTTCGGGAAAGCACACACCAATCCAGCTACCCAACCATCGGCTCCCATGAACAAGCTTTCGAGGGCCAAAGTGTCCACCCCAGATAAAATGGTAAGTCGGTCTCTGAAACGGTTTCTCAATCGGGTAATATTGGACAAATCGCGCGTAGATTCTTTTACAGCTTCAATATTTGGACAATCACGCAACAAATCGGCGAACATATCTAGTGTTACTTCGATTCCGTAATCAACCGGATTGTTATACACCATGATTGGTAAATCCGTACTGTTAGCAACGGCCTTGTAATACGTCACTGTTTCGCGGTCGTCCGCTTTGTAACGCATTGGAGGCAACATCATCAATCCGCTGGCGCCATCTTCTTTCGCTTTTTGAGCTGCATCCATCGCCGCTTTCGTAGTTTGTTCCGCAATATTGATTACCACTGGAACCTTTCCATCTACAATTCGAACAGCTTCTCGAACCAATGTTCTTTTCTCATCATCAGACAAAGTGCTCGCCTCGCCCAAAGTTCCTCCTAGAATAATTCCGTGAACTCCGGCATCCAATTGCGCTTTGATATTCACTTCAAACATGTGCAAGTCCAGCGTATCTTCCGAAGTAAACTTCGTAGTAACTGCTGGGAAAACTCCTTTCCAATTCATGATTATTGTTTTAAAGACTAGCTCAAAACTACACCGAATCCGAGCGAATAGGTTGAGATAATTTACCCATTACTGATACTATTTTACCCTATTTTATAATTTTATAGTGTGTTTTGGAGTAACATTTATCCATAAATGAAAGTTTTACCGTTTCAAATACCGAAACCTGAGAAGAGTGCATTGATCTATCAAGTAGATAAGGCAGCGCAATTCTACCCCCATTTGCATCAGCACGAAGAAATTCAAATTTCCATCGTTCTGGCAGGTGAAGGCGAATTGATTGTTGGGGATACGGTCAACTACTTCAAACCGAATGATGTTTTCATCGTTGGCTCTAACATTCCACACCTTTTTCGAAACAATCCCGTTGAAGGCCAAGAAGCGCACATGCTCACGTTGTTCTTTACCAAAAGTTCTTTCGGGGATTCCTTCTTCGATCTTCCTGAGATGGAATATCTACAGCCACTGCTCAGAAAACTGGAAAGCGGCGTTCAGGTTCAAGAAAAGGTTTCTGGAATTAAATCATTGTTCCTTGAATTGCATGGACAATCACATTTTGAGCGGATGATTTCCTTTTTGGAGATCCTAAAATTAGCGGCAAGCTCGAAGACTTCTTCTTTATCTTCATTCGTGTACCAGAAAGTTTATTCCGATGATGAAGGCGAGCGCATGAGTAAGGTAATGAATCACGCGATCTCAAACTATCAAAACCCCATTACGCTTCAAGAAATTGCCGATCTCGCTAACATGACACCGAACGCGTTTTGTCGCTATTTCAAACGACGTACTCGTAAAACCTTCTTTCAATTCTTGCTAGAAATTCGCTTGGAGGCCGCTTGTAGGATGCTGAAAAACAATCCTGAAATGAGCATTGTCGCAGTGAGCGAGGCTTCTGGCTTTAATAATCTGTCCAACTTCAATAGAAAGTTTCGAGAGATGAAAGGGATGACACCAACGAGATACAGAAGAGAGTGAGGAGTGTGAGTGCGGAATAAAGAATAATGCAACTAACGACGACTGAGGCTCTCGAAGCGCCCAATTCAAACAAAAAAACCCTGACTATCTAGCGATGTCAGGGTTTCTTATGAGTTGGTATTCCTTAGAATTCGAAGGTGTCCATAAACGCTGTGGTGAAATCACCCTCTACGAATTTTGGATCTTCCATCAATTTCTGGTGGAATGGAATGGTCGTTTTAATTCCTTCGATGATGTACTCATCCAAAGCACGTTTCATCTTAGTAATTGCTTCCTTACGCGATTGTGCTACAACGATCAATTTTGAAATCATTGAATCGTAGTGCGGTGGAATTGTATATCCCGCGTACACGTGCGTATCGATACGAATTCCGTGTCCTCCTGGAGCGTGGTAACTCGTGATCTTTCCTGGTGAAGGACGGAATCCATTGTGTGGGTCTTCCGCGTTTATACGACACTGAATTGCGTGCAATGCTGGGTAATAATTCTCTCCAGACATCTTATCGCCAGCAGCCAACTTGATTTGCTCTTTGATCAAATCGTAGTTAATTACTTCTTCTGTAATCGTGTGCTCTACCTGAATACGCGTATTCATCTCCATGAAATAAAAGTCGCGGTTTTTGTCTACCAAGAACTCCACTGTACCTACACCTTCGTAGTTTACTGCTTTCGTTGCTTTAATAGCCGCTTCTCCCATTTTCTCGCGCAATTCATCTGTCATGAACGGAGATGGAGTTTCCTCTACCAATTTCTGGTGACGACGCTGAATAGAACAATCACGCTCTGAAAGGTGACATGCATTTCCGAATTGATCTCCTGCAATTTGAATCTCAATGTGACGTGGCTCCTCAATGAATTTCTCCATGTAGATTCCATCGTTACCGAATGCCGCTCCTGCTTCCTGACGTGTTTTGTCCCACGCCTCTTCCAAGTTTTCTTCTTCCCAAACAATACGCATTCCTTTACCACCACCTCCGGCAGTTGCTTTCAGAATGATTGGGTATTTGATCTTCTTGGCTACTTTCTTCGCATGTGCGATGTCTTCCAACAATCCGTCTGATCCTGGAATACAAGGAACTCCCGCTGCAATCATTGTTGCCTTCGCGTTTGCCTTATCTCCCATTCCGTCGATTTGCTCTGGAGTTGCACCAATAAATTTGATGTTGTTCTCAGCACAACGACGAGAGAAGTTCGCGTTTTCAGACAAGAAACCGTATCCTGGGTGGATCGCGTCTGCGTTGGTAATTTCAGCAGCGGCAATGATGTTTGGGATGGACAAGTACGATTCAGCACTTACCGCAGGCCCGATACACACTGCTTCATCTGCAAAACGAACTGGAAGGCTATCTTTATCAGCAGTGGAATAAACCGCTACTGTTTTGATACCCATTTCTTTTGCTGTACGGATTACGCGCAACGCAATTTCTCCCCTGTTCGCAATTAATATCTTTTTGAACATAATTTTCGAATTAGTTAAGTCCGAAATGGACTTGATTCATGAAATATGTAGGGTGTATCCTTACGAAGGATCTACCAAGAACAATGGCTGATCGTACTCTACCGGAGACGCGTCATCTACCAAAATCTTAACGATTTTACCAGACAATTCTGCTTCGATATCGTTGAACAACTTCATCGCTTCGATAATACATACAGTGCTTTCCGCAGTAATTGTATCCCCAACCTGAACAAATGGATCTTTGTCTGGACCAGAAGAACGGTAGAAAGTACCGATCATTGGAGATTTGATTTGTACGTATTTTGAATCGTCGCTTGCTGCTGGTGCTTCTGCTGCT
Organism: Fluviicola sp. XM-24bin1; assembly: GCA_003149635.1. Classification (GTDB taxonomy): domain Bacteria; phylum Bacteroidota; class Bacteroidia; order Flavobacteriales_D; family Crocinitomicaceae; genus UBA4466. The sequence goes on along the minus strand of QCWI01000001.1, from coordinate 224,991 downwards.
GGTGCAGGTGCCGCCGCTGGTGCAGCTGCTACTGGAGCCGGAGCCGGTGCCGCAGGAATTGCCGCTGGCGCTGGTGCAGCTGCTTGTACGATGATTTGCTTCTCTTCTTTTGCGCTCTTATCCTCAGCTTTAATCGTGATTTTAAAATCTTTTTGTTCGATCTCAACCTCGTTTACACCGGATTTAGCAACAAACTTGATCAAATCCTGTATTTCCTTGATATTCATTGTATTCTGGTTTTATTCCGTTTTAAAAATAGTATTTTCTATTAATTATAGGCCCATTTCAGGTACACAGCACCCCACGTAAATCCTCCACCAAATGCGGAAAGGATGATGTTGTCGCCTTTCTTCAATTGCTTCTCGTAATCCCACAAACAAAGTGGTAAAGTACCTGCTGTTGTATTTCCGTACTTCTGAATGTTGATCATCACCTTTTCTTTAGACAATCCCATTCGGTTTGCGGTTGCGTCGATGATACGCAAGTTTGCCTGGTGCGGCACCAACCAATCTACGTCATCGCTTGTCAAATTATTCTTATCCATGATGGCTGCAGAAACATCCGCCATATTCGTAACGGCGAACTTAAATACCTGCTTTCCTTCCTGGTGAACGTAGTGTTCACGTGCTTCTACTGTTTCAATCGATGCTGGTTTCGCAGATCCTCCTGCTTTTTGCAATAAGTACTGACGACCTGAACCGTCTGAATGCAACATGAAGTCTTGAAGTCCGAATCCTTCTGTATCCGGTTCCAACATTACTGCTCCACAACCGTCACCGAAAATCACACAAGTCGTACGATCTTGGTAATCGATAATAGAGGACATTTTATCTACCCCAACTACGATTACTTTCTTGTAACGTCCCGTTTCGATGAATTGAGCTCCTGTAGCCAATCCGTAAATAAATCCAGAACATGCCGCGATAAGGTCATACCCCCATGCGTTTTTCATTCCAACTTTATCACAGATTACGTTCGCTGTACTTGGAAACGGATAATCGGGAGTCACTGTAGCGACGATCACCAAATCGATCTCTTCTGCGCTCGTTCCCGTTTTTTCCAACAATCCTCTAACGGCGTGTTCTCCCATATCAGAAGAAGCTCCGTCTTTCATAATACGACGTTCTTTAATTCCTGTACGCGTGGTAATCCACTCGTCGGATGTGTCTACGATTTTCGAAAGGTCTTCGTTCGACAAAATGTGATCGGGAAGATACCCTTGAACGCCTGTAATTGCAGCTGTGGTTTTCATAGTTTTATTCAAATGCTTCTCCAATACGAGTGGCCAATCCAGATTCGGCTACTTCGTGTGAGTGTAATAACATATTTTTCACGGCGATATCGTTGGAAATTCCGTGACCGATAATCACGTTTCCTTTCACTCCTAAAATCGGAGTGCCGCCATAGTTTTCATAATTGAAACGATCGAAGTACTCGTCGCGAATACCTCGTTTGCGCATGATGCCGTAAATTCCTTCAGCTTCTTTCAAGACCACATTTCCTGTAAATCCATCACAGACAATGACGTCTGCTTTACCGAGGAACAAATCGCGTCCTTCCAGATTTCCTGTGAAGTTCAAATTATCGGCTTCTTCCAACAATTTGTAGGTCGCTTGCGTCAATACGTTTCCTTTGCCAGGTTCTTCCCCAATGTTCAACAAAGCCACACGTGGATTTTCAATTCCGTACACGTTCTTTGAATACAGAGATCCAAGCACGGCGAATTGATGGAGCACGTCAGGTTTGCAATCGGCGTTGGTTCCCACATCCAGAATAATGGACTTGGTTCCGTCAATTCCCGGAAGTGTCGAAGTAATACATGGACGAATCACTCCTGGAATAGTGGTGATTTTGAACATGGATCCCACGAGCATGGCTCCGGTATTTCCTGTACTTGCGAAAACGTTGATTTCTCCTTTCGCCAGTTTATCGAATCCTACGGCGATGGAGCTATTGGGTTTTTGAGACAGTGCGCGGGTCGGGTGATCGTGCATCGTGATGGCATCGGGTGCATGCACGATTTCGTAGTTTGAGGCATCCTCATTTAACGAAGAAAGGCCACTCAGAATACTCTTCTGGTCGCCTATCAGAACGATTTTTACGTCCGCTGGAAGTTCTTGGCGTGCTAGGGCTGCGCCCCCTAAATTAGCTTCAGGAGCGAAGTCACCACCAAGTACGTCTATACCTATCTTCATAAAGAAGAACTAAAGTACAGAAAATTATACTGCAACTTCCTTCTCTGCTACTACTTTTCCTTTGTAGTACAATTTCCCTTCATGCCAGTGTGCATGGTGGAACAAGTGCGGCTGTCCAGTTGTAGGACATGTTGCGATGTTTTTCGCTTCACCCTTCACGTGTGTTCTTCTTTTGTCACGACGTGTTCTGGATATTTTTCGTTTAGGATGTGCCATTTTACTTTGTTTATATCAGTTCTTAAAATTCTTATTCATTCAAGTCACACTTCGGTTCCATCAGAAGCAGTGCTTCTTCTTGCTCAGTGTTCTACTCATCTTTTTTGTTTCCCAAATTTTTCAATGCGGCCCAACGCGGATCGATGTATTCATAATCATCGTCGGATTCCTCCTCTGTATCCTCTGCTTCTTCGTAGTCCTCATCCTCAAGGTCTTCGTCATCAGCGTTAACACGGTACTCGTTGAGTAGTTCCAGCATTTCTTCGTCGCATTCGCCATCCTCATGAATGGTTCTGCTTGGAAGCGATACGGAGATTAGTTCCAAAAGGTTCTCTCGAATATCGATTTCGAATTCTTCTGGATACACGATAATCAATGTTTCATCGTCAGTGGGTTTATCGTCGAACTTAAAGATCAACTGGTATCCCCCTTCGATATCTACCTCAACGGGTTCGTTACACAAGTCGCAACTTGCTGCTACTTTTCCGTTGATGGTGAAATCACCGATCATCATGGTCTCTTTTTTCTCTAAATTCAGCGTCACATCGACGTTTCCTTTTTCGATTAAAGAGTACTCAACTTGCTCAAAGAACGCATCCGCAATCTTGAATTCGAACGTGTGCATTCCGATTTTAAGTCCCACGAAGGGTATCACAAATGCTCTGTCAGTCTTCGCCACTGCGTAAAAAATTGGACGGCAAAGGTAAAGATTTTATTTGAAATCAACAGGGAAGTGGGGATTTCTTTTTTTTCCGAGACGCTAGACTGTCAGACGCTAGAAACTAGACCTATTATGAGGGAGATTTATTCCCCCTTTGGAGCGATGCACTGAGCCTGCCGAAGTGGGGGTGTCCGCAGGACGGGGAGGACATTTGACTGAGAACTTAAAATAAGCTGTGTGTATTATTTGTATGTTTAAAAGCATACACTGTATAAATCGATTTAGATGACATTTTCAAAACGAATGGGGCACGTAGATGCAACAAAATCTATACAAATGGAATCGATTGATATCGCTCTTCGAAACAACCTATGGAACGGAGTCAAATTACATCTAATTAGATATATTGGATCGAAACTCAAGCTTTGATCTTGACTTTTTCACATTCTGTAAAGTTTTATGGATAGAGTTTTTCAAGGAGCCAATTGACGAGATTTCAAGCTATCGATTTGAGGCTACAGATGTTATAAGAGCTCGATTCTTTGATGCCGCTTGGTATCGAATTTATGATTTCATTGAACTAATAGCAAACTTTGAGCACGACGAAGTCAACTTCTATCCGGAGGAGTTTATTGAATTCACCAACAAAGTTCTAGAATCTGAAAACTCCGGTTATCGATTGTTAAATGGTCAAATTGTTCCAATATCGAATGAATTCGAATTATCTGAAATAGACGAGTCGTTGATCAAAACGCAAGCGCTATCATCATACAGTGGAGTGAACCTACATTTGAATTCGGTTATTCAAAAATTGTCAGATAGGAGCAATCCAGATTACAGAAATTCAATTAAAGAATCAATTTTAGCAGTAGAATCAATTTGTTCTATTCTCACTGGTGATAAAAAAGCCACCCTTGGGGTTACGCTGAAAAAACTGGAAACCGAAAATAAAATCCATAGCGCATTGAAAACTGGATTTTCTGCACTCTACGGATATACCAGCGATGCTGGCGGAATTCGCCACAAACTATTGGAAGGGGATTCAGAAGTTTCTTTTGATGAAGCAAAATTCATGTTAGTCACCTGTAGCGTTTTTATCAATTTCCTAATTTCAAAGGCCAGTAAAAATGAGAAATAGGATTCATTGAACCTAAAATATAATTCAAAGGAAGCCGCGGAACACATCTTTCTGCCTTCAGCTTTCCACCTTCTCATAATTCCTCCGTATCTTACCCCCGAAACGCAACTCTCACGCTACACGGAAATAGTTCAAAGCTGAACCGTAATGCAGAAACTTTTTGTTGTACTCGTCTTATTGCTAAGTGGGGGTGCGCTGCCTTAACTCGCTCCCCTTCCTAAATCAACTGATTTTGAGCAAAAAAGCCTAAATTCATTCGCATGAGCAATAACGATCCATTCAAAGATTCAGCATTGACCAAAATCCTCGTAGTTTCAGATATGTCCATATCGAAAAAGTTCTACGTAGACATTCTCGGCGCTTCCATTTTTCGCGAATACGGAGGTGATTCCTTGGTACTGGAATCCCTCGGAAATTGGCTATTGTTGGTTACTTCTGGCGGCCCAACTCCGGACAAACCGAATACACATTTTCTCGTTCCAGACGATAAAGATCGCGTTAGTCACGCGTTTACCATTCGTGTGCAGAATTGCCGGGAATCGTATTCAATATTAAAAGAGCGAGGTGCCGAATTCATCACTCCGCCACACGACAACGGCCCTGAAACACGTTGCTTCTTCCGAGATCCAGACGGACATCTGTTTGAGATCAGCGAATATCGGATGTCATAAGGGATTAAACCTTTCTTGAGAGTCACAGTCCAATCCCTTAATTGGAACTTTCGTAACTTGCATACTATGAAATACATCGGACTGCTACTATTTCTGTTCTCAATTCAGATCGGGAACGCACAAACGCTCTACAATCCACAAGTGCTTTATGATGGGCCCGGCGGCCTTTTCGACCTTGGATTGTTAAGAACGATCGATATTGATTTCCATGACCCCAATTACCATTCAATTCTGGTAGATGGCTGGACAAACGAAACGGGCATTCGACTTCCGGCAACAGTTTTGTGTGATGGACTCTTCTTTACGAACGTTATGGTGCGCTACAAAGGGAATTCAACCTTTGCGATTCCAAATGACAACAACAATCCCAAGGTTCCCTATAATTTGGACTTCAACGATTCCGTGCCGGGGCAATTCCTAATGGGATATCGAAAAGTGAAACTGGCCAATGCTGCATTCGACCCAACTTTTGCTAAGGAAATTACGGCCTACGACATATACAGAAGATACCTGCCATCTCCACAGGCGAACCTCATGCGATTGAACGTGCAAGGAGACTATTTGGGACTGTACGTCAACACCGAAGCTGTCGACCAGAAGTTTTTGGATAAGCATTTTGGCGAAAGCGATGGCGTGTTGTTCAAATGCGATCCGATTCAACAATTTGGACAATCGGGAGGGCCAACGGGGAATTCGGATTTGACTTGGCTCGGATCGGACACTACTTTGTATTACGATCATTACAAACTACGATCACTAAGCGGCTGGAGTGAATTAGTAGAACTGATTGATGCGATCAACAATGATCCTTTGAATCTGGACACCATTCTTAACATTGATCGCGTGCTTTGGGCCTTTGCAGTCAATCAAGTGATTGCCAATCTGGATACCTACAATGGATTATTTCAGCACAATTACTATCTCTATCAAACAGGCGACGGACTTTTCCAGATGATTCCGTGGGATGTTTCCGAGAGTTTTGTCGGGGCGTTACTCCAATTCAATCAAAACCACACGGAGCTTTATGAATACGACCCGTATAATGGCTACAATTCATTCTGGACGCCGTTGGTACAACTCTTGACTTCCAATCCGAATTCGCATTACGGGAAAATCTACACGGCGCACATGAGAACTGTTCTTGAAGAAAGCTTGGACGCCACAACCATTCAAGGATTCGTTGATTCATTGCAAACATTGGGGCTGGCTGCCGCAACTGCCGATCCAAACACTTTCTTCGGAATGACTTACTACAACAGCAATGTGACCTCGCCCATGATTATCCCATTCGTACTCTCTGCCGCTGGAATAACCTCAACTGTTGATCTGCGTAAACCTTACTTGGAATCTTTGCCGTCCTTCAGTGCAGCACCTCCAACTGTTGATGATCCTATGGTGGTTGCTCAACAAGGATCTCAAGGTGAGAACTATGTTACTGCTTATGTGACGAATGCTACATCGGTAGAACTCATGGCGACCATTAGTCCCTACAATTCAAAATTTGTTTCGGTAACCATGGTTGATGACGGAACCAATGGAGACGCTATCGCCGGAGATAATTTTTACACCGCGGCCTTTCCTTGGTACATGGGAGGAAACCAAGCAAAATTTTATGTTCGGGCTACCAATTCTGATGCCGTGATGCTGAACCCCGAGCGAGCCGAATACGAATTCTGGACGTACGAACTACCGCTCTCGGTTGAACCAGAAGAAATGCCTCTCAACGTTTCGATTTATCCCAACCCTGCAAATGATTTTGTGTTTGTACAGACGGGCGCATCTGGACTACAAGATTACACTTTGATTAATAGTTCAGGAGCAATAGTCGACAACGGCGCATTGGTTAATAATAAGATTGATGTGTCTCTGTTAGAAACAGGAATCTACTTCGTTCAGATACACTTCGAAAACGGACAATCAGTAACAGAGAAATTGGTCATTCGATAGGTGTTCTTTTCATTAAAATTAGATGACGAAAATCATCTTTCAGGCTGACCTATAACATTGCGAAAATGGGCGTTTCTGGCGAACTTGCTAGAAACAGAAAGCTTATGATTCGAAGTGTTATTACATTACTTTTTCTGTCATTCGCGTTCGCCGGATACAGTCAATGGAGCAATAACTCTCCCATTCCAAAAAATGCCTTTTACCTGGAAGGAAAGTCGGGAAATGGAACCGTTGGTGTCGGATACTTTTCTGCAAATTACGATCGAAGGTTTGGTGCACGTTCCATTCCCTGCGTTCGACTTGGATTCGGAGTTGATTTCGACGCCCCGGTATTTGGCATCCCAACCAGCATTGCATGGTTAACTAATCCCAAAGGAAAGCACCATTTTGAAGGAGGAGTTGGGATTACGCATCGGATAGAATTATTTGAAGGCAATACTTATTACGATCCTTTTTCTATGATCACACTCATGTATCGTTATCATTCCAAGAGCGGCTTCTTGCTTCGAACGGGGATCAATTACTATGGCTATTCATGGGTGATTTTCTATCCTACGCAAATCAACTTGGCTGTAAGTCTGGGATATACATTTTAAAAATGTAAATTAAGAGAACCAATCAACCAGAAATGACAGTATGAAATCAATCTATTCCAGCCTCGCATTATTTGCGATCCTTTTGACAACAACGTTCACATTCAGTCAGGATTTCTGCGCCAACTTGAACACGATTCACAATGACATTGGATTCGAAGAGAGCTTCGTCAATTGCCGCGGAGAACAGACTTCGCAAACAACTTCTGATTATGGTGAAGAAACGATGGTTATCATCGAATATATTGCCAGTCAACACTTAATTCCCGGCAATACTGGCACCATTATCTTTCAAGATTATCCTGGGAGCTTGGACTTTTGGACGTATCAGGTGACTACCTCAGTTGTGTATGATTTAGACGCTCAACTAGAAAGTGCGGAATATTGGTTTACTACCATTCAATCTTGCTTAGAATCGGATTCCGAGTGGAAATTTGAAATAACGGAAAGAACATATAGTTCTGAAGAGAAGGTAAAAATCTGGAAGGCTTCCAGACCGATGGGAACTTTGTGATTCCTTCACAAAAACATCTCGGTTTATGTTTTTGAGGAGTACGACGAAGATCACAAGAAGACGGGACGTTATGGCGTCCGCATAGAAATCATGTAATTCAACTAAAACATGGCATCAAAGACAGCATTAATCACAGGAGCCACTTCAGGAATCGGAGAAGTTGTAGCAAGACATTTGGCAGAAAAAGGATGCGACCTCATCGTACTCGCGAGATCTCAGGAAAAGATGGATCGATTGTCGAATGAGTTGAAAATCTTGAATCCTGACATCAATTTTAAAGGAGTGCTTTGCGATTTCTCCTCATTGGAATCCACAGAAAATGCTTGCCAGTCCATTTTAGACAAACACGATTGCATCGACATGATGGTCTTAAATGCAGGTCTTTGGAATTCCTCGGAAAAGAAAAGTCAAGATGGCATCGAAGAAACCTTACACGTGAATTTGATCGCGCAAATGCAAGTATTCCGAAAGTTGGTTGCGCTTATTCCAAAGAACGGTCAAAGCAAGGTGATTATCACTTCCTCTGGATTGCATCAAGGCGAGATTTACTTCGATGATTTAGAATTCAAGCAGAAGTTTTCTGGCTTCAAGGCGTACCGTCAATCCAAACTGGGATTGATGATGCTCACGCGTTGGTTGGCAAAACAAGAGGAATATTCAGGCATCTCTTTCTTCAGCATTCACCCGGGAATGGTAAGCACGAATCTCGGTCGTGATACTGGATGGTTCGCTCGTTCTATCTTCAAGTTGTTCGGCAAATCACCGGAAAAAGGTGCCCAGACTCATATACATGTGGCAGATGCCGAAGTTTCATCTCTTACGAATGGTGAGTATTATGCAAATAGTAAAGTCACGAAAGCCACCGATTATTCGTACAATTTGGAAGCGGCGGAAAAGCTCTGGGAAGCCGTCAATGGGTATTTGAACAAGTGAGATGACGACCCGCAGCATTTCATACAGAACTTGGCTGTATTTGGCTCTCGTCTTTACTGCTGTGATGATTTTGTATGCGCAATTCGTGCTCGGCTATTTCAGCGAAACATTTGCCATTCCCGGAGCAACAAATTCTTTGGGACTCTCAACCGGTTATTCATGGCAAGAGGTCATGCATTTTCTGCAACTTCGATCCGGCGATCAACTCGCTTCATACATCAATTTCCTGAGGGTTTGGGATACGATTTTTCCTATCCTCTATACGCTGATGTATGCCTGCTGGATCTTGTTTTTGTTCCACAAATGGCGCTGGGTCTTAATCCTTCCTGCGAATCGCATGTGCATCGACTGGATGGAAAATTATTTGGAAATCTCTATGGTGCAAGAGTACCTAAAAAACGGAATCGTGAGCAATGATGCTGTGAACTGGGCCTCCTCAATGACTCAAATCAAATGGGGGTTATCTTATGTAATCTACGCGCTGATCCTAGTGGGAATCGTTATCAAGATTCGCAAACACAAAAGTATCTCAACAACCTAAAAAAGCGGAGAAACCAAAGTCTCCCCGTTAAATTCGTTAGGCAGCTTTCGCTATCCTTTGGTAAAAGAAGTACGATCCAGCTAGAAGGACGAGGGCAATACCGCCACCAATTGCTTCACCATCTCCAGCAGCAAGATGCGCTCCTATTGCCATGAGGAAATTAAAGGTAAATCCGGCATAAGCCCACTGCTTAATCGTGTTGGATTTCACCAACCAAATGGCCGCTAGACCCGCGAATTTTGCAACTGCCAAAGTGTACACTAGCCATTCCGGAAAGCCTAGTTTATTGAATTCATCTACCGCCCATTGATGATCTACGAAGTAGCGAGTAGCGCCCATCGCGACCAATGCGGTTAAAAGTCCTGTGATTGAGTAATAAAAAAGCTCCATTGAAATCAACAGAGCTGGTTTTACAAATGCTCTTGTATCAATCGCCCTTAATTCGTTAGAGCATGGGAAAAAGTATAGTTAGCATAGAACATCGTTACTTCCCTTTCAATAACAAGTTTAGGTAAATCCTATTGAACTCCGTTAGAAAGGAATCCGTGTCCAAACAATAGTACAGATGATGTACAGAATGGAAACTACACTTAAAGAAAAAACGAACCAGTTGAAGACTTTATTTAATCCTTCGACTCCTTAGCATCGTTTTCTGCAGGTGATTCCGTCGGTTTCTCCTCTGGCTTCTCAGCTTTCGGTTCTTCCTTCTTCTCTACCGGCTTTTCATCTTTCTTTGGAGCCTCTTTTTTCGCTTCTGTGGAAGCTTTTGGAGCACTTTTCTTAGAATCTCCACCTGACTTCGGCTTATCACCCTTCGGCCCTGGCTTGCCTTTTCCTTCTTTACGATCACGCTCTTTTGGAGGAGTAATTTCTAAAGGATTGGCATTGATCTCTTTTTCCATTTGATGATTACGGTACACATCCATCGCTAAATAGATAGCATGACGCATGGAAGCACCCGAGGCCTCATCTTTCCCAGCGATATCGAAAGCTGTACCATGATCTGGCGACGTTCGAACAACTGGAAGTCCAGCCGTGAAATTCACACCTTCATCAAAGGCGATTGCTTTGAACGCCGACAAACCTTGATCGTGGAACATGGCCAAAATACCATCGAAGTTGAAACGATTGGAAGACCCAAAGAAACTATCTGCAGGATACGGCCCAAAAGCCATGATTCCTTCGTTATTGGCCTTACTGATCGATGGTGCAATCACTTCATGCTCCTCATCGCCCATTTTACCATTTTCACCAGCATGCGGATTCAATCCCAACACAGCGATCCGTGGTCTACGAATTCCAAAATCCTTTCTCAACGATTGCTCAAAGGCTTTGATTTTTCCGTGAATTTTATCGATTGTCATCGCTGCAGGGACATCTTTCAACGCCATGTGTGTCGTTACCAATCCCACGCGAAGATTTCCGGCTACCATCAACATCAACGCTTCCTCCTCTCCTGCCATATCGGCCAAATATTCGGTATGTCCCGGAAATTTGAATCCTGCTTTCGCAATCGCCTCCTTGGAGATCGGTGCTGTCACCAAGACATCCACCTTTCCAGATGCCAAATCTTTCGTTGCACAATCTAACGATTTCAAGGCATGGCTTCCCCCCGACTCAGTGATCTTTCCAAGCTCAATAGGAACTTCGCCGTCCCAAACGTTTACAATGTTGATCTTGCGATTCTTGATCTCATCGGCAGATTGCACCGTAACATAGTTGAACTCGCCTGCGTGAACGCGTTTTTTATGAAAATTGATGGTTTTGCTCGAAGCGTAAATCACCGGTGTACAATCCACCAGCATTTGCGAGTCATTCAAGGCTTTGATTACCACTTCCGGGCCAATTCCATTGATGTCTCCTATGGAAATTCCCACACGAATGGGGGTACGTTTCGCTTTATCTTTTGATTTCTCCATTACTTGTAATTTTTGAGGAAGTGATACAACAGTCTCACTCCTGCCCCTGTACCTCCTTTGGTACGATATCCACTGTCGCTAGTGCGCCATGCCGGCCCTGCGATATCCATGTGGATGTAAGGTGCCTCAACGAAATTTTCCAGGAATTTACCTGCGGTAATCATTCCGGCCGTTGGGCCACCTAAGTTTTTCAAATCGGCAATTGGCGACTTCATCTCCTTGCCATACTCTTCCCAAAACGGGAAACGAACGGTGCGCTCGTAACTTGCCTCTCCGGCTGCGGTCAACTGCTCAAAATAGCTTTCATCGGCATTACCCATAATACACGTTGCATGTTCACCAACGGCACGATATGCGGCACCTGTTAATGTAGCTGCATCCACTACCAATTCAGGATCGTATTTGCTTGAATAGGCCAATGCATCTGCCAAAATCATTCGACCTTCTGCATCCGTATTCAATACCTCAACGGTTAATCCATTGTACATGGTAATGACATCACCCGGTGCGTACGCATTCAATCCCGGTCGGTTGTCAGTTGCTGGAACCAAAGCCATAATGTGCAACGGCAATTGTTGCTTCGCTGCCAGGTAAATTGCCCCGGCAACACAAGCGGCTCCACCCATGTCGCTCTTCATGGAATCCATGGAATTTGGCGTAGGCTTCAAGCTCAATCCACCGGTATCGTACACAACTCCTTTACCAACTAGCACGATCGGTTTTTTGTTCTTGGCGTTGTCGGGTTTGTATTCTAGAATCGTTAATGTTGGAGGGTCGATACTTCCTCTGTTTACCGCGAGAATCCCACCCATTTTAAGTGACTCCAATTGCGTTTTCTCAAGCACCGTAGCGGTGATATTGGCATCTTCAGCGATCACTTTCATCTCCGCTGCGAGTTGCTCCGCAGTGAGATACGAAACTGGCTCATTCACCATTGTTCTCGCCCAACTCACAGCCTGATACGTATGCAACAGTTCGTCGCAATTCGCTTGCGACACTTTATTGCCAAGCTCAATCGAATCTAGTTTGTTCGCTTTCTTTTTTCTGTCTTCTTCTTTGAAGTATTTGATGAATTGGTAGTTCGCAAGCAACAATCCTTCCGCGAGGTAAACGCTTTGTTCTGCTTCTCCTGCAATCGCGACCGACTCAACTGTTGTCTCCAATGAGGATCGAACGGTAGCACCGTGCATGCGCATTTTTTCCGCATCTGCATTGCTCTTAACCAATACCAAATTCGATCTAAGATCGGTGACCTTTACCAGCTCCTTGTCCTGTTCTTGAAAACGAGCAATCAAATCTTGCTCACTTGCATCATACTCCGATGTATTCATTCCTTCCGAAACAATTATCACCCGATTTTGGATACCTTCCCACTTCCCTTGATTGTTAATTTTCATGTGCTTCAAATAGAGATGCAAATTTAATCATATTGAAAGACTTTTTGAGCAAAGACGAAGTGCATGGTATAGAGCTCGTTACCCGCATCAGAACGCATGACTTCAGCAGAAAGTGGAAAGCGAAAGGTGGAAAGAATTTTTCTGCTTTCTACTTTAAGCCTTCTACCAACTCCGACTAGTAAAACGAATACTCAAACGTCTCGTACTTACCATTCCGCATTCCTTTGTGCGCAAGTCGATTCGGCAATTTTCTTTTGTTGTACGAGAAGGTACTTACCGTTCGGTTCAGATACTCGCCGGCACTGAAGGTTGAATCGATAAATCCGGTACAGCTACCATCTTTTCCAACCGTGACATAGGTTTTGTTGGAGAATGGATAGCTCTCTGATCTTCGGTAGCGCAATTCGGACGACTCTTTGAAATAACGATAGCGCGAAACCTGCTTTTCCTCTACAAGATTCTCAATTTGAAAACGCTTGTACGGCTTGCTCGGCTTCCCGTATTGCACGATGTCGTCTGGAGTTGGCCCGAACAATGAATCTACAGTAACAATTTCTTGATATCGCTTGTTCAACAGGCAGAATAGGAAGTCACCGGTGTGATCGTTCTCGTAAACCGCATACGCATCATGATAGGTGTCTTTCGAATACGTAATGTACTCAACCGCATCCTCTGGATGCAAAGAATCAATAGCTTTCAAAGTAGCATACCCCAGAGCATCCGGAGCTTCTTTATACTTGAACGTGATGTTTTCGACCTGAATGTTTTCGTAATAGCGTTGCTGTTGCACTGAAATCAAGATTCCCGATTCATCAAAGGTATAACGACGTATTTTCTGCAATTCACCGCCCGATTCGCCTCCCTTGGTATCAGAATACCACCTGTGAACGATCGTTTTGATCTTTTCTTTCGCAACAAGGCTATCGTTGAACCAAACCGGAAAGGAAAAATTCAAATCATCGCCTGCCACAAAGTAGTCGGTTCGAAACAAAAAAGACTTTAATTCCGGTGATTTCTCTTGGGAACGTTTTTTCCGAATTTCCGAACAAGAGACAATACTGCCTCCTATCAATAACAGGAAAATTACGGATCTCAATTTCATAGGGCAAAAGTAAGAAAAAGAGGAAAGGATGGAGGTAAAAAGTTGAAGGCCAAAGGAAGAAAGAATCTCTTTTTTCTTTTTGCCTTCTGTCATCTTTCACTTAACGACTTCTAGCCAAATCCCCTACTCTATTCAATTTTACCCTAATTTTGTAGCATGCAGGAACAACGACCAATAACAGATTGGCTTCCCCTGACGAAAAAGGAACTAACAAAGCGTGGTATTGATCAAGTGGATGTAGTGTTGGTTTCGGGGGATGCATATGTGGATCATCCTGCTTTCGGAACGGCAGTTATCGGGAGGATTATAGAGGATGAAGGATTTACGGTTGCCATCATTGCGCAACCCAACTGGCAAGATGATTTACGTGATTTCAAGAAATTTGGAACGCCGCGATACTTCTTCGGAGTAACGGCAGGGTGCATGGATTCCATGGTAAATCATTATACGGCAAACAAACGCTTGCGATCTACGGATGCATACACGCCAGGAGGCGTCTCAGGTTTCCGACCGGATTATGCTACTACCGTTTACACGAAAATTCTGAAAGAATTATATCCTGAAGTTCCCGTAATGATCGGCGGAATTGAAGCTTCGCTGCGTCGTGTTACACACTACGATTACTGGTCGGACAAGTTGATGCCGTCCATTTTGATGGATTCTGGTGCTGATTTGTTGGTGTACGGAATGGGCGATCAACCGCTTCGAGAAATGCTTCGATTGCTGAAGAAAGGGGTTCCGTTCGAGAACCTTCATACGATCAAGCAAGTTGCGTTTTTACAAGACAAGGAAATGCCACTGCCGAAAAACAAGCAGTGGGAAACCGTTGAATTGGCGAGTCATGAAGTGTGTTTGGAGGATAAAATCAAGTACGCGGCGAATTTTAAGATTGTAGAGGTGGAATCCAATAAGTGGAAAGCGAATCGGATTACACAGGATGTTGGCGATCAACGCTTGGTCATCAACCCTCCTTACAAAACGATGGAGGAAAAGGAAATTGATGCATCATTCGACCTTCCTTACACACGCGAACCGCATCCTAAATACAAGAAACGTGGGGCTATTCCGGCCTATGACATGATCAAATTCTCGGTGAATATGCACCGCGGATGCTTCGGTGGATGTAGTTTCTGTACAATTTCGGCACACCAGGGGAAATTCATTGCTTCCCGTAGTGAGAAGTCGATTCTATCTGAGGTGGATCAAATCACCCAACACCCAGATTTCAAAGGATACATTTCCGATTTGGGTGGGCCTTCAGCGAACATGTATCGCATGAAAGGTAAAGACGAAGCCATTTGCGAACGTTGCACCAGTCCGAGTTGTATTCATCCGGTCATTTGTAGCAATTTGGATACTTCGCACAAACCGATGACGGAATTGTACCGAAAAGTGGACTCTTTGCCAGAGGTTAAAAAAGCCTTCGTTGGATCTGGAATTCGCTACGATCTTCTCGTCGATGATTTCAATAAGAACAACGATGACGGCAATCACGATGAATACATTGAGCAGGTGGTGACGCGACACGTCAGTGGTCGATTGAAAGTAGCGCCTGAACATACGTCTGATGCTACCTTGAAAGTGATGCGGAAACCATCTTTCAAGTACTTCCATAAGTTCAAAGAGAAATACGATGAAATCTCGGCACGCCACGGGCTGAATCAGCAATTGATCCCGTACTTTATTTCATCGCACCCGGGATGTGAAAACGAAGATATGGCCAATCTAGCCGTGGAAACGAAAGACATGGGCTTCCAACTAGAACAAGTTCAGGATTTCACTCCTACGCCGATGACGGTTGCTACCGTGATTTACTACGCGGGAGTGCATCCGTACACTTTGAAGCCCTACAATACCGTAAAAGACAAAGAATCGAAATTGAACCAACGCCGTTTCTTCTTCTGGTATAAGAAGGATAATCACTCGTTTATCCGTAATACACTCAAGAAGGCAGATCGTAATGATTTGGCCGAAAAGTTACTCGGCGAAAACAAAGGTCAACGTAAAGAAATGCCAAAATGGTTGGCGGAAAAACGCAAGAAGAAAGGTCGTCGCGGTTAATTAATCAGCAAATACCTCTTTGAACCATTCGTCCAAAGCTTTTTCAGCATCATCGTTGTCCTCAAGCCATTCTACTGACTCTTTGTTATTGGCCTGACGGATAACGTGACAATACGCTTCCATGTGCTCGCTCTGCGCTAAGGCATAGAACGTATCCGTGTACAAATTCCACCAGATTCCTTTCGCGCCGTCTTCCTTCATTTCACCCATCATCTTAAAGAATGAAGTCAGGTTTTCCTGGAAGATCTCAGCATCTGATTTGTCTTCATTTTCTTCTGTGTAACGGCTTGCAGACAACAATCCGAGCATCAACTCAGCAGACATAAATTCTGAATCCATATCACCTGATAAGTTGATTTGAATCGAATTTGGATTGTCTTCATCGCGTTCTACATTGCTTCCCATCGCAGTTTCAAGCGTCTCTACGGCCATTTTCGAACGCTCCGAGTCGTCTTCTAAATAGAGGAAGAAACACAATGCCAAAACTGTTTGAACCTTATCGCCCATTTCATCATGGACAAGACCCAACAACAAATGACTGGTTCTATGCGAAGGATTCATATCGATAGCCGCAATCAATTGCTCTTCACACAATCCGCGATCACCAATTTTGTAGTAATTCAAAGCGAGATTGTAATGCAACAAATGGTGACCATCTGTTTTCTTAATGGCCTTCTTGAACATTTTAATGGATTCAGCAGTTTTCCCTCCGTTATCCAAAGCGGATCCTTTAAGAATATAAGCTGGAATGGTATTCTCACCTCCTGTTTTAATGGCAACACTCGCGTAATCAGCGGCTTTGTCAAAATGACCTTTATGGAAATAGGTAAGACCCATCTCGTAATTGGCCAATTGATGTTTTGAATCAATCTTTAGCGCCTTCTCATACTCTGCAATTGCTTTATCGTACTGCTGTGCATCGTGGTATTTGATTCCAGCATTGATATAGTCCTCAATTGGATCGGAAAGCGATTGTGAGAATGATGTAAAAGAAACAAAAGCTAATAGTAATAATAAGTGGTATCGGTTCATAGTACTGTATTCGTAGTTTTTGCACAAAATAGGGATTCTGGGAGATATAACCGTTCGTTTCTCCTTTGTTACCGATCTGACTATCAACATCGAAATTTGTATCTTCCTGCAACCAAACACAAACAATGCCCAAACTTCGGAGGAAATCATCGGTATGCTATAACTGCGGCGAACAGCTGGTCAATAGTGAAAATTACTGCCCGAATTGCGGACAAGAAAACCATAACAGACAGGCTTCAACTTCTTTATTGATCAAGGATTTTGTGGATACCTGTTTGAGTTTCGATAGTAAGCTGTTTATGACGATGCGCCCATTGCTATTCCAACCAGGAACTTTATCGAAAGAGTATTTAGATGGGAAACGCGTAAAGTTTGTGCCACCGATCCGTTTGTTCATTTTCCTATCCTTCCTGTATTTTGGTATTTCTTTGGTAATCTGCGACCAAGGTTCAATTTGCAGCACAGATATGCAATTTATAACTGCGGTGGTAGAGTTCGGCTTGTTACTGAGAGATTCCGAATACAAGGGTACCGCCAACTTCGAGCGCATTCTGAAAAATGCCAGACAAGGCTTGGGACGCGATCCTTTCGGCTATCGTTCCGAGTTCATTCAACTAGTTCGAAAAACACAACGACTGAAATTGGCGAATTAAAGGAAGCAGGGAGTTGGTAGAAGGTAGAAAGTAAAAAGACATTTCACTTTCTACCTTCCACTTTTTGCCTTCAGCTTTCGGCCTTCTACCAACCAAGCTTTGCCATCAAATAAAAATCGGTTTAGCACTGTTTATCACACTTTTAGCGCAATCTCTATTAGAATAAAACGACCCAATTTCGTATTTTTGACATTCAAAATCTACTACGAATGCGGGCTTTCTTATTTTTCGCGTGTCTCCTTTTCAGCTTTGGACTCAAGGCACAAGTTTCATTTGAACAGATTTACAACAATCATCCTTCACTACCTCATGGGGTTTTAGAAGGTGTTGCCTGGACGAACACCCGCATGCAGCATTTGCAGAATCAAGCACCTTCGTGTTCGGGATACCCAAGCGCCTATGGGATTATGGGATTGCATGACGATGGACACAACTATTTCATCGAAAATGGACAGGTAGTCACGAATCTTTCCGGGATTTCCATTGCACAGCAGAAAAGCGATCCGCAAGTTCAGGTAGAAGCCTACGCCATTGCGCTAGAATCTCTTTTAAATCAAACAAACAATAGTTTAGATCCGATCAATATCTCATCAGCATTGATGCAATTGAGTGAAATTCCAGATACTGGTTTGGTAAATCTATTGGCCAGAGAGATGCAAGTGTACGAGGTACTTCGGTTCATGAAAGATCCGGCTCAAGCCCAAACCTTTGGATTTACAGCCCATCATTACAATCTCGAAAATGTTTTCGGTGCCCAACATTACGCTATTTTGAGTGCAGAACGCATTTCTCTTTCGGAATCGGGAATTACGAACGAAAATGGCGACCTATTTCAGGTCAATACGAATGCAACCTTGCAATACGGCCCAGCACTTTGGAACCCAGCTCCATCTTGTAATTTCAGCTCTAGAAATGGAGTAGCAGTTTCAGCCATTACCATTCATACGATTCAAGGAACCTACGCTGGGGCGATCTCATGGTCGCAGAATTGTGTCTCCAACGTTTCCTTCCATTATGTGATTCGCTCGTCGGATGGACAAGTAACGCAAATGGTATTGGAAGAAGACAAAGGATGGCACGTCGGAAGTGAAAATCCTTACACCATCGGATACGAGCACGAAGGATATGTCAACGATCCTATTTGGTACACCGACGCGATGTATTTGTCTTCCTCTGACCTGTCCAAAGACATTATCAATAGCGGATACGGAATTCCAGGCTTACGCACGTATTTCGGGCCTTCTTCGTCGGTTGGAGACGTATTGGGCGGTTGCACGAAAATCAAAGGACATCAACATTATCCGAATCAAACACACACCGATCCGGGAATTAATTGGGATTGGGAACGTTACTACCGTTTGATTAACGACAACATCAACTATACGACCGTTTCAACAACTTCTGGAACCTTGTATGATTCAGGAGGATCTACAGGTACGTACACCGACGACGAACGTTTGTTCTGGTTAATTCAACCACCGAATACGGATTACATTACCTTGGACTTTACCCTTTTCGATATCGAACTGGACTGGGATTATCTCTTCGTGTATGATGGCGATTCCATCAACGATCCATTGATTGGGCAATTCACCGGAACAACCATTCCGCAAATAACCTCAACGGGCGGGTCTTTGTTGCTTGAATTCCGAAGCGATTGTGCTACCACGGCGCCCGGTTGGGAAGCCAATTACGTTGCAACTCCATTGGATAATGTTCCGCCGCAATCGTCAATAGTTGCAGGAAACCTCTGGGAGACGGATGATTTCACAGTCGATTTCATCGATACGGATAATCAATCAGGAATTCAGGATCGTTACTACTTGGTTTCAGAAAAAGAAATCGCTGAGAACGCACCGAAAAGTAATGGATCTTACGGATTTGTAAATGAATCCTTTTCAGATGGAGCCAACCTTTGGACGAATCAAACTGGGGCGTTTACCATCAATGGTGGAGCGTATAGTTTGAATGATACCCTAGAGCAAAACTCGAACGCGTACGCCATGGTAGATCAGAATAATAGTCAGAATTATCTGTACGCATGGACGCAACGAATCGAAGGAACGGCAACCAACCAACGTGCAGGATTGCATTTCTTCTGTGATGATCCAACCTTACCCAATCGTGGGAATTCCTATTTCGTGTACTTAAGAGCTTCCGATTTGGTGCAGATTTACTCTGTGACCAACGATGTTTTCACATTGGAAGAGAACCTGACATTTAACATCGATACGGATGTCGATTACGACTGTAGAGTCCAGTACGATCCAACAACGGGGTGGATTCGCGTATTTATAGATGATACATTCGTTGGAGAATGGCAAGATCCAACACCATTAACCAGCGGTAACTCCATTTCTTTGCGTTCAGGAGGATGTCACATTCATTTTGATGATGTTCGGGTGTATCAATCTCGAGGTACTCAGGTTAACGTTCCAGCTGGGTTCAATGAATTGATGTCCATCGAAAGTGAAGGCGCTGTTCTTACTGGATTTGTGTACAGCGTTGCATTGGATTCCTCTGATAACTGGTCGAACATTGCCGAAGAAACCTATTTGTTGGACTTCTCTACACCGGAATTCTTGTCGCTAAACGATGGGGCAGGAGCGGACATCGATACAGTTACCTCGGCTACTTTGGAAGCGAATTGGACGGCTCAGGACATCCACTCAGACATTTCTGATTACGAAGTTGCGATTGGAACCTTACCTACTTTGGACGATGTTGTAGCCTGGACGTCGAACGGGTTGTCCACTGCCTATGCGCAAATCATTGGAAGTCCAGTGTACGATCAGGTGTATTACATATCCGTTCGTGCGACCAACGGAGCAGGTTTGGTCGATACTTTGACATCAGACGGTCAGCGCTACATTGACGATCTAGGATTAGAAACACAGGATTGGAGCTTTGTGAATGTCTATCCAAATCCTTCGACAAACAACATCATTGTTGAGGGATTAAATGGTACAATCACAGTCACTTTGTTTGATGCCGCTGGCAAAAAGTGTTTGGAGCAAACCGTAAATACCGAAGAACCAATTTCCGTTTCTTCATTAGCATCTGGCACCTATCAATTGGTCATTCAATCGGGTAGCGAATTCGTAGTTCGAAAGATTCAGAAGCGATAGGCCAATAAGCTGTTTTCCATATATTTAAACAAAACTGGTCTGGTTCTTGCGTTTCAGTTTTTAAATCGAAACATAAAAACTATGAAAACTTTACTATTCGTAGCTCTTACTGCTGGAGCGTTATCCTAGCATCATGTAAAAAGAACAAATGTCAAACGTGTACCACTCGCGTAACTCAAAACGTACAAGGTATCAATGTTGAAGTGTCTGCTCAAGACGAAGATTATTGCGGAGACAACTACGACAATGCACCTGCTGAGACTTCGGTAAATCAACAAGTAAATGGCATTACGCAAACCGTAACTGTTACTTGTCAAGACAAATAAATTATGTTCTTCACGCAGCGCATTGCATACTAACCATATCTATAAGAATAAGGAGCGTATCTTGCGCTGCTCCTAACTAAATTGTCTCTACGTCCATCGGACTTTCCTGCTACAGTCACTTTTGACAGCCTGCAACGAGGTTGTTGATCGTGGTACTTGTATGCGCTCTGAAATTTTTAATTAAACGTTACTTTATGAAATTATTTCAGACCGCAGAGCGGGTCTCTCATGAGGAGGTCTCAGACAATTTTGTCTACCAAAGATCGGTACTGGCCTACATCGAAGCTGCCAGATTAATCCACGGAAACACACTGGAAATTGGCACGGGAAGTGGCTATGGTATTGAGCACATTGCTGAGAATTCCAATCGCTTTATTACCCTAGACAAAAACCAGCCATCCAGCGTTTCCAACAACACGCTGATTCAATCAGAAAACGTTCAGTTCATCCAGATGAAAGTGCCTCCTTTGATGGATATACCGGACAATTACTTCGACTGCGTCATTACGTTTCAGGTAATCGAACACATTAAAAAGGATGATTTGTTCGTGAAAGAAGCATTTCGCGTTTTAAAACCGGGCGGCAAATTCATTGTGACCACACCGAACAAACCGATGTCGCTCACCCGAAACCCGTGGCATGTGCGCGAGTACACCGCGGACGAATTGGAAAACCTCATGAAAATGTACTTCCAAGACATCGATAAAAAGGGAGTTTTCGGAAATGAACGCATTGCCGATTATTACGAGAAGAACAGTGCCGCAGTCCAAAAAATTACGCGATACGATATCCTAAACCTCCAGTATCGATTGCCGCGTTGGATGTTACAAATCCCGTACGATATCTTGAATCGGATCAATCGAAAAAAGCTCCTCAGGGAGAATGCCTTGCTTACGAAGCAAATCAAACTGGACGATTATTTCCTGGCGGACATCGACGACGATTGCTTCGACTTGTTCTTCGTTGGTACCAAATAGAAAACATATTCTTTATCACATAAAAAACCCTGACGCTCTTCCGAGGTCAGGGTTCTATGTAGAGTAAGTTATTTCTTATTCTTCAGAAGCTCCTTCTGCTGGTGCTTCTTCACCTTCAGCTCCTTCTTCCTCTTCTTCTTCGTCTGCAACCGCACCACGAGCCATTTTCACAGCAAGGATTACAGCGTTAGCAGGCTCAAGGAAAGTTACTCCTTCAACGTTCAAATCAGAGATACGAACCGACTGACCGATACGCAATTCTCCAATCTCTACTGAAATTGCTTCTGGCAATGCTCCCGGAAGACCAATTACACGAAGCTTACGGTAAGGCTGACGCAATTTACCACCATTCATTACCCCAATTGGAGATCCTGTATGGCGCAATGGCAATTGCAACTTCACCGGCTTATCATCACTCAACTCCAAGAAGTCGATGTGAACTGGCTTATCTTTCACTGGGTGCATATCCAAATCTTGGATGATGGCAACTTTCTTCGTTCCATCGATGTCCAATTCAACTTGGTACACATCTGGAGAGAAAATCAACTTTTCTACATCTACTGACCTTACAGAAAAGTGAGTTTGCTCACCTTGACCGTAAAGCACACAAGGAACCTGCCCAGCATTTCTCAATGCCTTCGCGTCCTTCTTCCCTACGTTCGCTCGTAACGAACCGCTCAATTGCGCTTTTTTCATTGTTTATTTATTTAGATTATAAAATGTGAACTTATTGATTCGTCATTCACCGCTCGATGAATCACGTCTCCGAACAAATCTGCTACGGAGAGTACTCGGATTTTATCGCTTTGTTGTTTCAAAGGAATCGTATCCGTTACGATTAATTCTGTGATGCGTGAGTTGTTGATGCGATCGTACGCTGGCCCCGAAAGAACGGCGTGTGTACAGAATGCACGAACACTTTTCGCACCTTTCTCCATGAAGAGATCGGCAGCTGTTGTCAACGTTCCGGCAGTATCAATCATGTCGTCAACCAACACAACGTCTTTACCTGCTACGTCTCCAATCACCGTCATTTCAGCAATTTCGTTTGCCTTTTTACGGTGCTTATGACAGATTGCCAAACCTACGTCCAAACGCTTTGCGTATGAGTTCGCTCGTTTCGCTCCCCCTGCATCTGGCGCAGCCATGATCAAGTTACCATTGTTCATCTTCTCAATTTCCTCATTGAAAATCGTAGAGCCGAACAAGTGATCTACCGGAACTTCGAAAAATCCTTGAATTTGATCTGCATGCAAGTCCATGGTCATGATGCGATCCACACCGGCAGCCATCATCATGTTGGCCACCAATTTTGCACCGATAGCAACACGCGGTTTATCTTTACGATCCTGACGAGCAAAACCGAAATAAGGAACAACCACACAGATTTTGTAAGCCGATGCACGACGTGCTGCATCTACCATCAACAAAAGTTCCAGAAGATTGTCAGCAGGTGGAATAGTCGATTGAACGATGAATACTTTCTGACCGCGAACCGTCTCTTCGAAAGAGATAGTAAACTCACCATCAGAGAATTCCGTTTTACTTACTTTACCCAATTCAGTACCGTATGCAGCCGCAATTTTTTGGGCTAAATCTTGGGTACCGCTTCCGGCAAATATTTTCACTCCTGCAGACATAACTTAGGTTTGAGTCCGCGAAGATAGACAATAAACGTAGTTTACACGCGCATTTCAGAAGAAAATTCGTGATTTTTTTAGCGTTTCAATTCGAAGTCGCGATCATTGATGATTCCGAAGCGCAGTGAAATGAAGAACGTATTGGTTTCGAAATCGTTAGGGCGTGGCATAAAATGATATCCGGTTTGAAGATGCAACCACCAGAATTTCCAGCCAATCGCGGGGGCAATTCCTACTTTCGGATTGTTGAAATCTGTACGGAAAAATAGGTTTCCGCCGTAGGTCAATCCTAGTCGACTAGGACGGTACCAATACCCTACGTCATATCCTAAAACATTGTATCGGAAATTGTAATTGAATCCCATGTGAACAGCATGCGTTTGGGCTTTCAAGAGTTGAATTTTACGCCACTGACGTTCGGCGCCCAATTCCAAAACCAAATATTTCCCCTGCTGCAATCCGAGATACGGGCCTGTTTTTACCACGTTCAAGCTCGCGTCGATCAAACGCTTTTGAGGCATTCCATACGACTCGTTCAGCTGACCAAAAGTCAACAGCGGCAAACAGAAAAAAGTTGCGATCAGCCAATTTCTCATTTCTCAGGTAATTTGTCTCCTAATACTTTTAACGTGTTTTTCAGCACCAAAGTACTTTCGTCGAATGCAGGGATACACGTTCGTGTCATGTCTTTCATGGGATGATACAGCAAAGACCCTGCCTTAGTTTCTTCGCTGAGAATATCCGATCGCTCGTCGTAGGATTCCATTAAAATCAATCCGGCACCCAAATAAAAAGCCATTTTCAAAACGCCAAAAAACAATCCGGCTGCCTTGTTCAAGGGAGATAAGCGAACCACTTTAATGACACGTTCTACCAGCTTTCCGACGTAGTACACCATGGCGCCAACGGCAATAAATATGATGGCAAATGAAATGATTGGAACGTACTTAGAATCCGATCCAAAATCTTCGATGATGACGCGGCTTAACCAGTCAGAGAAGAGGATTCCAGCATAAAGACCGACGAAAAGCGCTAAAAAGCCGAAGATCTCAATGACCAAACCTTTCTTAAAACCGTTCCACCCTGACAACCCAATTAAGATCAGGAATACAATGTCCAGTACGTTCACGCGCTATACTATTCGCAGTCTTTGTTCAAACTTCCAGAGAATGCGATGTCAACATTTTGCCAAAGAACAGAAACACCGTCGTCTCCTTTGTGTAGATCTTCACATACCGCGTTCAATGCGTCAATTCCGATAACTCCATTCCATTTCTGAACATCAATGTCCGCCTTGAAATCGAAGTTTTCTTCACTCATTGCGAAATCTCCTTCAACATCGAAAGAAATTCCGTTCATTTTGATAGTTACGATTGCTTTTCCGGCATCCTTATCTATAGATTTTACACTTCCGAAAATCGTTGGTGTATTGATCGTTCCGAAGAAATGTTCTGCAATTTTTAAATTACGTCCTTCATCGTTCGTTTCAACAGAGCTGGTGTTGATTTCGAATTCAATCGATGTAATCGCACCTTCCATTCTTTCTGATTCACCTGCTGTCCAAGTAACTTCATTAAATGAACCTCCAACAGGCTTCTTCTCAGTGGTTTTGTACGCAACAAATTTTAGCTCATACGACTCTTGATTCAACGTGTAAAAACACTTTTGTTCTTCTGTTTTTTCTTCTCCCGCTTCATCTCCTTCACCGCCTCCACATGATGCAAAAACGAAAGTCAAACAAAGTGCTCCCAATAGGTAAAATTGCTTTTTCATATCTACGCTTTTCTGTTTGTCCCGAAGTTAGCAAACAAATTTTGAAAGAACGTTGGCCATAAGACACTTTTAGACTGATTGGACAGATTAGATTTTCTAATTTGTTTAATTCATCTAATTCGTCTAGTCAGTTTTCTCTAATTTTGTCTCATGGATTTTGATGTGGAGTTGCGTTTTCAAGAGGTCTTAAAAGAACTCGAAGAGCAATTTGGAGGAGGAATGGACGTTCAGGCAATCCTGTTTTTGATCGGTGTGAATGAATTAGGGATCGGATACAAGGATTTTAGCAAAAGTGAAAAAACCGACCTGCTTCATGTGGCCATCTGTACACTGCTTGAGCCCCATGGATACTACGAGTTTGAAGGAAGAGATAAGGAAAACTGGCCGCATTTTAAATTGCTCAAGAAATTACCACCGTTAAAAGATCGTGAGCAACAACACCTCATCAAAGAGGCCATTATCGATTACATGGAAGCGAACGAATACGTATCTAAAAAATCAATGGGTTGATTACTCAGCAAAGGGCTGATCATTTAACGTTTTTTGATGCATGAAATGACTATCTTCGCAACCTAATCTCATAGTCTATGGAATTTTGGATTAAAGCTGCACAGTTACTTCTGTCGCTTTCCATCTTGGTTGTATTACACGAATTCGGTCACTATATCCCGGCGCGAATCTTTAAAACACGCGTCGAGAAGTTCTACCTTTTCTTCAACTATAAGTTCTCTCTTTTCAAGAAGAAAATCGGAGAAACGGAATGGGGAATTGGGTGGATTCCATTGGGTGGATACGTGAAAATTTCCGGGATGATTGATGAGTCCATGGACAAAGAGCAGATGAAGCAACCACCAAAACCGTGGGAATTCCGCTCGAAACCAGCATGGCAACGACTGATCATCATGACAGGGGGAGTTATTGTAAACCTGATCCTGGGAATGTTGATCTACGTATGTATCCTTTTTGCCTGGGGACAGGATAAAGTGGATGTCAACAAACTGGACCATGGGATGGCAGTGCATCCGTACATGCAAAAATTCGGAATTGAGTCTGGTGACAACGTAATTGCCGTTGATGGCGAAAAAGTATACGGGCCTCAGGAGGTTACCAAGCAAATCATGGTTCGCGGAGGTCGTAAATTGAAGGTGAAGCATCAGGATGGTAGTGTTGAAACAATCAAACTCCCGGAGAACATCGACTACGAAATCTTCAAGAAAACAGGGGGTGCTGGAGTATTCAGCTTACGTGGATATATTTGGAGCATTGATAACCTGAACGTCGCACAACCTGTGTACAACCAGAAGTTTTCAGCAGGATCTGTCATTAAAAAGATTGACGGAAAAGAGATCAACAATCTGGATGTCAAAGACCCGGAATTCAGAAAGAAAGGACACAAAGTAACCTTCATCAAAGATGGTGAAACGTCAACAGTATCACTGAATGCGAAAGAATTTGAATTGTTATTGTGGGCTGCACCGGCTTTGAGCGCAGGTGTTCACACGGGAGACAAAGTTGTTGCAGTTAATGGTGAGGAGGTAACTTTCTACGATGAAATGCAAGTGGCTTTGCTTGACAACAAAAAGAAATACACAACAATTACCGTGAAAAGAGGCGGTGAATTGGTGGATCTTAAAACGCGCGTAACCAGTGGTGGGACATTCGGAATCGGGCGTAATGAGAAGAAAAAGATGAAGATGGCGGACAAAGACGCAATCTATCATGAAGACTTCTCGTTCGGATCAAGTATTGGAGCCGGAATCTCGCAGGGATATTGGACACTCCACGATTACGTGGCGCAAATGAAGTTCATCTTTACGGAGAAAGGGGCTAGTTCCCTGGGAGGGTTTGGAGCCATTGGAAACTTGTTTGCCCCAACTTGGGATTGGCAGGTATTCTGGGAACGAACGGCATTGATCTCTATCATTCTTGCCTTCATGAACATTCTTCCTATTCCTGCATTGGATGGTGGACACGTAGTGTTCTTGTTGTATGAGATGGTAACTGGTCGCGAAGCACCGGAGAAAGTACTGGAGATTGCACAATACATCGGAATTATCATCATCCTTGGATTGGTTCTTTATGCCAACGGAAACGATATATTCAGGTACTTCTTTAATTAGTGATTGAATCGTATTGAATTAAAAAAGCCACCGATCATTGAGATGCGGTGGCTTTTCTTTTGCGAATATATTTAACTAAACGCGCTTTACATTCACTGCGTTTGTTCCTTTCGGTCCATCTTCTTCTTCGTACTCAACTTTGTCGTCCTCACGAATGTTGTCGATTAATCCTGTTTTGTGAACAAAGACATCTTTACCTGTCTCCGCATCAACGATGAATCCAAATCCTTTCTCTGTATTGAAGAATTTTACTGATCCTGTTTTCATATTGTGTTGTATTAAATTGTTCGTACCCGGCATAGAACCGTTCTATGCCACAAGTACTATCCTTTGATAGCGAATGAAAAAAGAAAGCTCTTAGGAATTGTTAGCTCGAAAGGGCGATGCTTATATGCATTCCGCACCACGAAAGATGGTTAAAACTAATGATTTAATTGATACGAGCCAGATGTGGCATCATCGATTCTTCAATCGATAGTCCAATGGGACCTGTACGAAATCCTTGATTTTAACTTCGGAAAACCTTGAATACAAAGGGTTCAGAATGATATTATGCTCCATGGGTACGATAGTTGAAGGCACTTTCAAGGCGAAAAAATCTTCATTTTGAACATAATTGGTAAATACCTTGGTCGTCTTGGCTGAATATGGGTACTGTTTCCAGCGCTCAGGCAGCTTCTCCAATGTTTTGATGGGAAGATCATCAGGAATCTCGATAACAGCGAGCAAAATGTCTTTTGGCAATAAAGCCACGTTATCCGAGTGCACGTAATACTCTAACAGCGCCAATGCACGATTCTCCGAGCAATACACAGCGCGCGTACCGATTTCATTCCATCGTCCACCAAATTTTTCAGACCCAATGCCCGAAAGCGTAAAATGTTTGAACTTATTGTTCGCAATACGATATACAATCATTAGCTGTAAACGTTGTAGCGAATTCTATTGATAGCATCACTGACCATTTCGAACCCAAGACTGCTGTCAAGAAGATCAAAGGGAATTTTGTCTCCCAATGCTTTGGAAGGCGTAAGGAGCCACTGCTTGAAATCAATCTGGGAATCGAAGACTTCGTAACCCAGCCCAAACAAACGGGCCAACTCATAAATGCGTTCTGAAGTTTCTCTTCCGTAGACTTGTTTCTTCTGCATACTGCTAATAGAAACGGGAAGAATATTCTCGAATTCTTTTTCAGTAGCACCTATGCTTGTGATAAAGCCTTTCCAATCGGACTTTTTAACTCCGTTACGGATACGGTCAATGAGCTCCAGGTGATACCCCGGAGCATCTTTAACATTATAAGCGACCCACAATGGTGAATATTTCTCTGAACTTGATCCTGAAGATGGGTTTAGCTTTTCGGCTGCGCTACTCATGATTGTATTTTTACTACTGTATAAACGTAAATTTACAATTTTTGTTACAGTCGAACAAACTTTTCTCCAAATTTTTCTAGTCTACGCGCACTAACGTACTATGCACAGTACCAGACTCTTTACGAATCAATACCACATAACTTCCAGCTGGTAGATTTTCCGTCACCATTGGAATGTCGTGTCGACCCTGGGATAAGTTCCCATCATATACATCCAGCACCTTACGGTTTTGCATATCGTAGACTTCAACTTTCACCCATTCAGCAGAACATGCAAAACGCACCGTAGCGTCAGCTCCAGCTGGATTCGGATAAATAATCGCTTGATCTTTTGCAATTTCTTCCTCCTCGTCAATTCCAACATTACAAGCGCCTAGAACTGGATAGAAAGTAACCGTATGCTCAAACAAACTTTGAATATCCGTTGTATCCACTCCGAACCAATCTTTCAATACGGAAGCATACACGTCGCGGAAATCAATTTGCATTGGAACTCCGGCTTGATTCACAACCGTATCGCTCACAACTGGATTAGGCCCCATAATTTGGAAATCCAGACATTCACCGAACAAGAATAGCGGTGCCGCATCTCCGTGATCCGTACCGAAACTTGCATTGGAGGCAATCTGACGACCAAACTCAGAGAAAGTCATACCGGCAACGCGGCTTCCATGTCCAAGTGTTTGAATATCCTGTTGGAACGACGAAATCGCATCAGACAAGCGCCAAATCAAATCAGCGTGCATTCCCAACTGTGGATCTAATTGATCTACTTGAGCCGCGTGCGTATCAAATCCATTGATGTTTAAGACGTACACTTTCGTTTGCAATCCTCCATCAATCATGTTCGCAACATGATGCAGTTGCTCCGCTAACGGATTGTTGGCGATATCATACAAACCAGCGTTTGAGTTCCCTGCATTCGCAGCAGCGTTAATTTGCGCACCGTATGCATTCGCCTGAGCGATTAGTGTTGTCAAATATTCAATGTGTGAACCGTAGTACGTTCCATCATTTACCGATGTACTGGTATTCAAGTTATACACATCCGTTGGATCAACTACGGCGTGACTAAAGTTCGCCATCAATCCCTGACACGTTGCCGATACCTCATACCCCATACTGATCGCAAATGGATCTGGGTTTTGAGCATTCGGATATGCGTCTGGATAATTCGGATAATGATTGTCAAAATTTCGACCCAACCAACCGGTATCGGCAGGAGAATCGATCAAACCTGACGTCCAAATGTCCATCGATCGGAAATGCGATCGGTTTTGATCCGGATATCCAACATTCTGAATGATTCCAAGGTTACCATTATTGAACATCGTTTCCATTCCTGTCATTACTGGATGGAATCCTACTTCAGGAGTAATGTTCAAAATACTAGTTTCCGGAACCAATACATTGGATCGTTGAATTACCAGGTTATCGTACTGATCAATAGGAATTACGGTGGATAATCCATCATTTCCTCCATTCAATCGAATAATTACAAGCACGCGATCGTCCGCCATACTCGCCGGTTGGAACATCTTCTGTCCTAACGATTGAATCTGAATTCCACTTTTGAATAATATGGGCACCCCAGCGGATGCAACGGCTAAATTTCTTACAAAGTCTCTTCTTTTCATTGCGTTCGTTTGTGGGGTTTTACATTGTATGGAATTCCGGCATCTGGAACATTTGTGAAAGCACTAGCTCAACACGAGTACGCACAGGATCCTCGTACGTTGGATTCCCGATATTTGCCTGATAATCGTTGTATTCTAACGTCCATTCGAAATCAGGCAGACCATTTGTTAGCATCAACTTCAGCGTTAACTGCTGCGTCGCGGTCAATCCTTTCGGACAGAACATATCTGTCAAGTCTTGAATCACGTCTGGAGCACTCGCAGGAGTCGAAAGACTATCCACCACGTGCAATGCATCTATTTTGAAGAAATCACCGTTCACAGGAATTCCTGTGGCAATGGTCATCCAAAGCGCAATGTCAAATCGTGTTTTAATGTGTGTTGCATTCACCCAAAGTTTCGAGAACGAAGGCGTTTGATAATACGCCGGCCATCCTGCAACACTTGGAGGGAAAGCATATGCTTGCCCAAGCGCTTCACCCAACCAATAAACGTTCAATAGCATTTCATAATCGGTGGCAAGGTTGAAGTTAGGTTCCGCCTCACATTGGTTCAGCATGGAGTAAAGCATATCCATCGGCCCTTTGATGAGGGCACCGCGAACCGAAATGTCGTAGAAATGTTCACTTAGGAACAACTCCGTCAATACCGGCTCAATTTGATAGTTGTTGGCAATAAATGTATTCGCCATCTCAGCAATTACTGTCGATTCAACCGAAGCGGTCAAATCGTAATTCACGAAATAGCGATAGAACTTACGACAGATGTAGTTGGCCACTTCATCCTGCAGGAAGATCACATCGATAAGATCGTTGTATTCATTCGCTCCATTTGCAGGAATGCTGGCATTGTTGAATGCTGCCGACAATGTTTTATTCGACTGATCGTGCAACAACGAATCGTACACTGCATCCACCGAAGTTTGCGTATCGCTTCGAAGTCCGGTCACGTAATATCCTGTTAGGATTTTCGCCGCTTCAGCGATATCATGCTCTGTATAATTGGTGTAATCTCCCGGACCAATTTGTGGCCCTTTTCCGATCGTGAACAATTCCAAAAGCTCCCGCGCATAGTTCTCATTCGGACTGAAAACATTGTTTTCGGCACCGTTTAGGAACAAAAGCATACATGGATTGACGGTTATGTCCTTCACCATTTGTTTGAAATCGCCCAGCGCGTGCGAACGCAACAATGCATGGTAGTCGTAAGTTGCACGAGAATCCTGCGTTGGAGTTGCAGAGAAGTGATTGTGCCAGAAGAGGCAAATTTTCTCAGCAATCGTCAATGTTTCACTGTTTAGGCGTTGCATTGCCCATCCAGCAAGTGACGAAATCCGTGCAGTTTCAACTGTCTGTGCATCCAGAACATTGGATGGATATACGGCTGTCACCCAAGATTGTCCTTGCGCAACAATAGTTTCATCAGGATGAAAGGCTAATGGTTCTCCAATGGAAGGAATTTGCATCAACGAGGTGACGGTAGCGTTCATTCCATTGGTAACGGCGTCCAAAATTTCTTGATTGGTAGCGCCAAATGTAGTTCTTCGTAATAGGTGAGCTGCCTCCGCTTTAGTCCATGGGCCAGTATATGGCGTTAAACTTAGTGAGACGCCCGGTAACGGTTCGTTTTCCGGCATCATAGTGCTTTTTATAGTTAGCAGTCGTCAAACTACGAAAACCCTACCAAATTTCCCAAAAGGAATTAGGAATCTAACGATCAACTACTTGGGTTGTTAAGAAACTGAATGTTGCGCTTCAAACCGGCATACTTGGTTCGCTTCACGGCGCTGTTTTTGAAAATTTCGCGGAATACTTCTTCGCTGAGATCCTCCCAATCAGATTTAGACATCTTCAAGAGATTTTCATGCGGGTTGAACGACAGTTCGTTGTGAGCTTTCGAAAAGCGATTCCAAGGACAAACATCCTGACACACGTCACAGCCGAACATCCAACCGTCCATTTGATCTTTGAAATGACCCGGGATTATGGCATCTTTCAATTCAATTGTGAGGTAAGAAATACATTTCGAACCATCTACCACGTAGGGCTCCACAATGGCATCCGTTGGACACTCATCGATACATGCGGTACACGTTCCGCAGTAATCCTTCATGGGGCCATCTGGCTCCAACTCCAAATCGATGATCAACTCCGCAACAAAGAAAAAGGAACCGTGTTTCGGATGAATCAAATTGCTGTTTTTACCGATCCAACCCAATCCGCTTTTTGCTGCCCAAGCTTTGTCCATTACAGGTGCCGAGTCCACAAATACGCGCCCTCCTACTTCACCAATTTCTTCATTGATGTAGGTCATCAGAGATTTCAGCTTATCCTTAATCACAAAGTGATAATCCTTCCCGTACGCGTATTTAGAGATCTTCGGAGCATCGGAATCTTCCTGCGTTTGTTCAGGAAAGTAATTTAGGAGTAAGGAAACGACGGATTTGGCTCCATCGACAAGCAACCTAGGATCCAAACGTTTGTCGAAATTATTGGCCATGTATGACATCTTGCCGTGATAATCCTTCTTCAGCCAATCGTCCAAACGTCGGGCTTCATCTTCCAGAAAATCAGCCTTTGAAATACCACAGTACATGAAGCCCAATTCTTGCGCCTTGCCTTTAATTAGTTGCGTATGTACTTCCTTGCTCAACTCCTTCGATTGGTTTGAAGTATGAAAGTACGCAATTGTACGAAGATTTAAGCCACAAGATCTGTCTTACATCTGAACGTTATTGATATTGTCGAACGGCTCTGGGATGTCCTTCGGATCTTCATCAATCAATTGAAGAATATCTCGCGAAATACCTCTGGAGATGTTAGAAATCGGAACATCATTCACAGATCCTTCGAATGGATTTTCACCCGCCAACCCAATGCGGAGCATCGTGTTGAAGACCCAAATCACAAGAGCTGTAAACGGAATGTTCACCCAAATGAAGTATTCGCCGACAATCTCATAAGATTTCCCTAAAGCCGCTCCCATGCTCGCAAAACTTGGAATGATTGCGAATGGCAATAACCACATAAAAATATGAACGAAATGATATCCGATACTTCCATACTGCTTTGGATATGGGAAATTTTTAATTCGCTCCGATTTTCCTTGCAACGCCGTCATTTCTTGCAACATTTCTTGCATTCGTAGCAACGAGAAATCCCAGATTTTTCCTTCATCGGCTAATTTGCGCAAGTGCATCGATTGAAGATTGATAATAGCGTTGGGTTTGTTATCCATGCGCATCACGTATTCAAAGTCTTCCTCGGATAAATACGGCCTCAATTCGTCTTCAATCGGCGTTTCGTACTCAGGAACATTGTACGGAAAAGTAACCTTCTTCTTCCCTTCTTGATGATACGACGCCTCCCATTGTTTCTTCGTTCGCATGGCATAGCGCAGGGCTGTCAACCAAGCCACGTGACGACGCGTAATGATCCGAATGTTCTCTTTTTCGTCCTTTGCTTCCGAGGTATTGTGGATGTAGAAACTGTCCTTCACAGTAATCACAAATGAGCGCGAAACGTTTACGATTCCACCCCAGATTTTCCGTGCTTCCCAGATTCTGTCGTAGGCAGCATTGTTTTGAAAACCAATCAAAAAGGCGACAGCGGTACCAACCACCCCAACCGGAGTGAAAGGCAATTGCAGCCATTTGATATCCAAGATTTCATATAGAACGGTCACGAGCGCCGAAAGGCATACGAAAAAGATCAATTCCCGGCGCGTCCATATAATAACGGCACGCATAGGGAACCTGCGTTGAGTGTACATGTTTGTTGCGTTTAAACGTCCAGAAACTTACGCATTATTCTTGAAAATAGAGTTTAGCTTTTTCTCAATCGACTTAAACAATTTGATGCGTATCTTTAGCACACATCGGTGCCAACTCAGTCAGCATGAAATCAATGAACTTCTTACTTTTTGTTCTTTTGGGAATTCTTCTTTTGTCGTGCAATGAAGCCACGATTTCAAATGAGAATGAACTACAAAAGGAAGCGGGTAAGAAGGAAGCAGAATACAGCTATCCAATGCTCACGGTACTCGGAACGATTCAAGATGCTGGTTCTCCTCAAATTGGATGCACGAAAGATTGTTGCAAAGATCTTCTTGAAAATCCTGATCCGGATCGCATGGTCGTCTCTCTTGGCGTTGTGGACACTGATGGACAATACTACATCTTCGAAGCTACTCCAGATTATACGCGCCAAAATGATTTACTCCGAGATATGGGGAACAATCAAGAGATAAAAACTCCGAGTGGAATCTTCCTGACATATGCCCACATTGGACATTACACAGGACTCATGTATTTAGGGAAGGAAGCCATGGATGCCGGAAAAGTACCTGTTTATGCGATGCCTCGGATGAGTGAATTTCTACAAAACAACGGCCCATGGAGCTTGTTAAGTGAGCGAAATAACATTGCAATAAACACTTTGAACGAAAATGAATCTGTTCGATTTAGCAATGTGAAAGTTACGCCGATCTTGGTTCCACATCGTGATGAACTCTCAGAAACGGTTGGTTATCGAATCGAAGGGCCGAACAAAAGTGCGTTGTTCATTCCAGACATTGATAAATGGGACAAGTGGGGTGAAGACATCATCAAGGAAGTAGCGAAAGTCGATTACGCTTTTCTGGATGCTACCTTCTTCAGCGGAGAAGAAATAAATAACAGAGACATCTCTCAAATTCCACATCCTTTTGTGATTGAAAGTATGGAGCTCTTCAAACATCTAGATGCTTCGGAGAAAAGTAAAATTCACTTCATTCATTTTAACCATACGAATCCGATCATCAACCCCAAAAGCAAAGAGGCGAAGCAAGTATTGGAAGCTGGATTCAACATTGCGAAAGTGTACGACATCTTTGCCCTCTAATTCGAATTGTTACTTATCAAGTTGGAATCATTCTCCTTATAACTGAACCAGAACTCTTATTTTCACAGCATGAGCCACCATCAAAACATTCAGCGTACGTTGGAAGCGATGTTCAAAAAGCAAACGCCTTCCTCGGGAATCCTTCGACTTAGTCAAGGAATGCAATTTGACAGACCCGGAGGGACGTACTTAGTCATCGTGGTTATGATGATTCTTGTGGCTTCCATTAGTCTTATGATTAATGGCAATTTCATCGTTGGATTGGCCATTTTGCCCCTGCTTATTCCCATCTCAGCATTCATCATGGACATTCAGGGAATCGAAGTCGATTTCAAAAATGGAAAAATTCGAAAGTATCGTTCTTTCTTGGGATTGCACAGCGGTGATTGGCTAGATTTAGGTGCATTTGATAGCGTTCGCGTCTATCAGCATAAGTTAAAGACCCGCCGAGGATTGGTAGGCAGCGTCACAGGTAAGAAGTTCGATACGGATGCGTATTACTACGTTCGTTTGGTGAGTCCGGGTTTGAACAAATCGATTTCATTATTGGAATTGGATGATTACAACCGTGCGAAATATCAAGCTGAGAAAGTAGCGCGACATTCACGACTTATTTTCATTGAAAAACCAGCGCGTTTGAAGACAATTGTCGTTACCAAAGCGGGCTTCGAAAGCGATGAGGCCTAACTAGTCTGCCGAAAGAGCGGCAATACATTCCTCTCGAATCTTCCAAAGCTCCTCATCCGAATATGGGGCGCTGACCAACGTACGCCATGACTTCATGAATTTCTTATGGTGCTGAATCTTGTCCGCAATTAAGAATTCCGATTCCACTACCCGTTCATTCATTACGTCCTCAGCAATCGATTCAAAGGAACTGTAATTGGAGGTCGCATCCAGATATTCCTCCCCGACTTTTAGGTAACAATGTGCTTCTGGAATTCCGTCCAATTGATACTTTTCGAGAACAGGTTTCACTTTAGGAGTATTCGATCCGGTCATGAGATAGATGCCAACGATCAATTGAACCGCTTCGAAATTGTTTTGTCGGGCGACTTGGTACAAAAAGCCGTGTTTCGTGCTGCACGTTCCTACTCTTCGGTACCAAACAGAGGTAAAATCTCCACGATTTTCGGATCGGCCGTATTTGAAGTTGCGAACACTCCGCACCAAATCTTCCCAGGTCACGCACCCGGATTCAATAATATCTAAAGTAAGTTCGTCGTTCGAAATCAGTTCCATCAGAACAATCCACCTTGTGAGTATCCCAAATTTTTACCGAGATGCTTATACGCTTTCTCTGTTACTTTTCTACCGCGAGGTGTGCGCATGATGAATCCCTCTTGAATGAGGAAGGGTTCGTACACTTCTTCCAAGGTGCCTGCGTTTTCTCCAATTGCCGTAGCAATCGTTGACATTCCTACAGGGCCTCCTCCGAATTTATCGATGATCACCGAAAGGATTTTATTGTCCATCTCATCCAAACCGTTCTTATCTACATTAAGCGCTTCTAAGGCATGATCTGTAATATCAAGGGTAATCGTACCGTCACCACGGATTTGAGCGAAATCTCGTACGCGTCGAAGCAATGCATTGGCAATTCGTGGTGTCCCTCTACTTCGACTCGCTACTTGATATGCGGCATCCTCATTAATGGGAATGTCCAATAGACTCGCAGAACGCTCCACAATTAAGGTTAAGGTCTTCGCATCGTAATATTCCAAACGGGAATTAATCCCGAAACGAGCACGTAAAGGCGATGTCAATAATCCAGATCGCGTGGTAGCTCCAATCAACGTGAAAGGATTCAATTCAATTTGAACTGTTCTGGCATTGGGGCCCGAGTCAATCATGATATCAATGGTGTAATCCTCCATGGCTGAATACAAGTATTCTTCAATGACAGGACTCAATCGGTGAATTTCATCTATGAAAAGAACATCACCTCGTTCCAGGTTAGTCAGCAATCCAGCAAGATCTCCTGGCTTATCCAATACAGGGCCACTAGTGACCTTACAATTAACGCCTAGTTCATTAGCAATGATATTCGCAAGGGTCGTTTTACCCAATCCTGGAGGGCCATGCAATAAAACATGATCCAAAGGTTCATTTCTAAGCGTAGCAGCTTTCACAAAGACCTCCAAGTTCTCTGTGACTTTCTTTTGTCCGGTAAAATCTTCGAGTCGTTTGGGGCGTAAGACTTTGTCGTAATCCTGATCGTTTGATCTGCCTTCTGCCTCCTCTCTGTAATCAAATGAATCGTCCAATGCTCGCCGCTTTATTCAAATGTACAAAAAACCCTGACGTTCTTGCGAAGTCAGGGTTGGTTGCGATAAATGCTTTATTAATGCTCTTCCTCGCCTTCTGCCAATGGCACCGTTTGAGGAACGAAATCTTCTTCTTGACCCGGTTTCGAATAATCGTACGGCCATCTGTGTACCGTAGGCAATTCTCCTGGCCAGTTACCGTGGATGTGCTCTACTGGCGTTGTCCACTCAAGCGTATTCGAACGCCATGGGTTCTGAGGTGCTTTTGGCCCTCGGAAAATACTATAGAAGAAGTTGAACAAGAACAAGATCTGACCCAATGCCGCGATGATTGCGAAAATGGTAATGATTACGTTCAAGTCCATCATCATTTCGAATGTGCTTCCGTCGAATGACTCGTACACTGAGTAATCGTAGTAACGACGAGGCGCTCCTGCCAATCCAACAAAGTGCATTGGGAAGAATACTCCGTATGCTCCGATCAATGTGATCCAGAAGTGAGCGTATCCAAGGCGTGTATTCATCATTTTTCCATACATCTTAGGGAACCAGTGGTAGACTCCGGCAAACATACCGAGGACGGCTGACATACCCATCACAATATGGAAGTGAGCAACTACGAAGTAGGTATCATGAATGGCAATATCCAATGCTGAATCCGCGAGGATGATTCCTGTTACCCCACCTGTGATAAACGTTGATACCAATCCGATGGCGAACAACATTGCTGGTGTGTAAACAATCGATCCTCTCCAAAGCGTTGTGATGTAGTTAAACACTTTCACCGCTGATGGGATAGCAATCAATAAGGTCGTAAATACGAAGACACTACCCAGGAATGGGTTCATACCGGTGACGAACATGTGGTGACCCCATACGATGAATGAGAGGAATCCAATTGCGAGAATGGATCCAATCATCGCACGGTAACCAAAGATCGGCTTTCGTGAATTCGTTGAAATAATTTCTGATGACAATCCAAGGGCAGGTAAGAGTACGATATATACCTCCGGGTGACCTAGGAACCAGAACAAGTGCTGGTACAAGAGTGGTGAACCACCGTGTTGCGTCAACATTTCTCCTTGTACGATGATGTCTGATAGGTAGAAACTTGTTCCTGCCATACGATCCATCATCAATAGTACTGCTGCTGAAAGTAGTACCGGGAATGAAAGTACCCCTAGGATTGCTGTAACGAAGAACGCCCAAATCGTCAATGGAAGACGCGTCATAGACATTCCTTTTGTACGCAAGTTCAATACTGTTACGATGTAGTTCAAAGATCCAATCAATGAGGATGCGATGAAGATACTCATGGAGAACAACCAAAGTGTCATACCCATCCCTGATCCTTGTACCGCAGTTGGCAAGGCGGATAGTGGAGGGTAAATCGTCCATCCGGCCATCGCTGGCCCCGTCTCAACAAACAATGAAACGAACATCAAAACTGATGAGATAAAGAAGAACCAGTACGACAACATGTTCAGGAATCCTGATGCCATATCACGTGCTCCAACCTGCAATGGAATTAGAAGGTTTGAGAATGTTCCTGACAATCCACCTGTAAGAAGGAAGAATACCATGATTGTACCGTGAATTGTTACCAATCCGAGGTACATGTCCTCACTCAATACTCCGTTCGGTGCCCAATCACTCCCAAGGAAGAAAGAAAGAAATTCAGACTCTTCTCCTGGCCATGCCAATTGGATACGGAACAAAATAGATAACAACATTGCCACAACCCCCATGAAGACAGCAGTCATTAAGAACTGCTTACCAATCATTTTGTGGTCCTGACTAAAGATGTACTTTGATACGAAACTTTCCTCGTGGTGTCCGTGATCGTCGTGGTGTCCGTGTGCTTCGTGCGCTACTGCCCCCATTCTATCTTAATTTAATTTTTTAGTCTAACTAGTATAAATATCTTTTCTTATGCTGCTGGTGCTCCTTCTACTTCGCCTCCTTCAGCATCTTCTCCTTCCTCTCCTTCTACTTCTTCAGCAACTTTAGCCGCGTCCAATTCTTTCTGCATTTCTTCTTGCGCTGATTGAAGTGTCTTGTAGTAAGATTCTCCAAACGTTGCAGGGAAAGTGGTGTACATTTTTGAATTCGCTGGATCTTTCGCTCCTTCTGTTTTCAATTTCCACCAAGCCTTGTATTCAGCTTTATCCAATACAACAACAATCATGTTCATGTTGTAGTGAGCTCCACCACAAATCTTGTTACACATGAGGATGTAGTTGAAATTCTCATCGTTCTTCTCCTCACGCATTTCCTGTGTCGTCATACTCGGTGTTAACTTGAAACGTGTGATCGCTCCAGGTACCGTGTTCATTTGTGCACGCAAGTGAGGAATGTAAGCCGAGTGAATTACGTCTTTCGAACGGAATGTGAACTCGTAGTTTTCTCCTTTACACAAGAACAATGTATCTGTAATGAAATCATCCATTGCTTGCTTGTCCGTCTCACCTGTGTGACGTGCTTTCATTTGGTGCAACAAGCGAATCAATTGCTCTTTGCGTGCCAAACGCTCTTCCATTTCCGTACGGATCTTATCAGAGAACACCAATTTTGGATCGTTCAATTTCGCTTCCAAATCTTCAATTCCGTTTGGTCCAGATGTCATCAACTCAATCGACTTATCGATTGTTTCGGTTGTCATCAATGCCAATGGGTTTGAAGCATCGTCAGTCAATTTGTAATCGTACTTTCCAAGTTTGTTGTCCACACCAGCGTAACGAGCGTTCCAGTTAAACTGGTACGAGAACAACTCTACGCGGATAGCGTCATCTTTAGCATCATCCGTTACTTCATTCCAACTACGAAGACCCAAGATGATGATCACAGCCAAAACAATCGCTGGGATTACCGTCCATACCATCTCCAACTTGTTGTTGTGCGGGTAGTAGAATGCAGGAACTCCTGGCTTCTTCACATACTTCCAAGCGAATACAAACAATAGTGCGTTTGTAAGGAAGAATACGATAATGATGATTACGAAGTTTAGGTTCAATAACCAATCCGTTTGCTCACCATGAACGGAAGCTGCAGGCCCTCGACCTGTCCATCCATACTTAAGCATCAACCAGATGAATCCAATGAATAAGAACAACATGAATCCAAGCATAAGCTTTGCATTCAAACGGTTGTCACGGTTCGTGATCTCGTTCTCTTTCTTATTCGTCAATTTTGAGGATAACTCATATACACGCATCAATTGCGCAAGAGCTATAACTCCCAAAATAATTACCAGTAATACGAACAATTTAGCCATCTATCTGTGTGTTATACTATCAAAAATTATTAAATGTCGTGGTGAATACTTTCGTCCAAGAATGGGTGATTCACCGGCGTCAATGGTGCCTTCGTAAGGTTTGTCAAAACTAGTTTGAGCAATACTCCAGCAAGTGCGATTCCGATTCCGAATTCAATGAATCCAGGGTATGCGTTTGGCCCTTGAGATCCAATTGCGATCATTTGGTAAGCATCCAACCAGTGTCCTAGAAGAATGATAATTCCAATGAATGTCAAGATTCCTGCATGGCGTTTCGCATCACGTGACATCAAAATCAACATTGGGAATGCGAAGTTGATTATGAACATGAAGAAGTACAAGAATTTGTGATCCTGGATACGAGCTACGTAGTACGTTACCTCTTCCGGGATATTTGCGTACCAGATCAACATGAATTGTGAGAACCACAAGTACGACCATAGGAAAGAGATGGCGAACATCCATTTACCGATATCGTGAATGTGACTGTCGTTCACTTTTGGCAAGTATCCTTGCTTTTTTAGGTACAATACCAACATCACCAATACAACCATTGTAGATACCCACATTCCTGCGAAGTTGTACCATCCAAAGAGTGTTGAGAACCAGTGGTAATCTACTGACATGATCCAATCCCAAGAAGATGTTGAGCTAAATACTGCGAAGAATACCAAGAACAAAGCTCCTTTACGGTAGTTGCGGAAGTGAATTTCTGTTCCACCTACGCGATCTTCTTCCAATGAACGCTTGCGGAATCCGCGAAGAAAGATTAAATATGTCGCAAGGTATGCTACTGTTCTGATCCAGAAGAATGTTTTGTTCAAGTAGAATTGTTTCCCTGCTGCAATTGGATCATAATGATGACCACCTTCTTTATACAATTCAGGATCCATCCATCCGTAAACGTGTGCTCCGTCCATTACTGTAATTACCAAAAGAACTACAGCAAGCATTCCTGCTCCATAAGGAAGTGCCAAAGCAATTGCTTCAATTGGGCGTTTGATATATGCGTACCATCCAGCTTCCGTTGCGTAGTTCAACGCTAGGAAGAACAATGCTCCTAACGCAATACAGAAATAGAAATAACTGTTGGAAAGCAACCCACCCATGATGCGCGTTACGTAAAGATCTCCGTCACCACTGTGAACTGCCAAACCTATCACTAAACTTAGGATTCCTGCGATGATCAGACCGTAGGAGATCATGTTTGATTTACTTGATACTTTAAATTCCATCGTACTTCGTTCGTCTATTATAAATTCTTCTTAGCAGTTTCTTATCCTTCTTCTCCGTCTCCTTCAGACTCTTCTCCATCTGCTACTTCTTCTCCTTCAGCTTCTTCACCTTCGGTGTCAGCCTCAGCTTCAAAATCAGCAGTTCCGTAATCTTTGTTCAACAAGCGTTGGATGTAGTGAACCAATGTCCAGATTTCCTTCTTGTTTACAATTGATCTGTGCGATCCCATTGCTCCTTTACCGTAGTAAATAGAGTAGAACATTTGTCCTTCTGTTGCCGCTACGTTTTTGTAATCAGGAACTCCTGTGTACGTTTCGTTAGCCATCATTGGGCCGTTACCGTCTCCTTTCTCACCGTGACAGTGTGCACAGTTCGCTACGAATAACTTCTCAGCTCCTTTCCAGAAGGCTTTGTATGCCAATGAATCAGATTCTGCTGGCAATGCCAATGGGTTCTTGTCTGTTGCAGCCAATTCGTACGTGTTGATACTTTTCGGAGAAAGCTCTTCACCGTACATTCCGTGTGTTTCTCTAAACTCGTCGTTCGCTTTGTGCTTGTATGGCAACATTAGGTACACTTCTGCTGAATCTGTTCCGTAGTAAGGAATCGTTCCATTTGGAGGTGTCATTGCAGACAAACGCGTTTTCAATTCAGGATTCTCACGCTCTTTGATGTGTCCGTAATCTACGTACGGCTCTACTGCAGGCGAGCGGTACATGTCTGGCATGTATTCCAACCCTGGGCTATCCGGATCACCTCCACAAGATCCAAGGATCAACGTGGATACTGCTGCGATCGCTAAACTTCCTATTATTCTCAATTTCATTTTCATCTTCTGAACTGAATAATTATGCTACATCTTTTTGATCCAACTCTACGATACCTGTCTCTTTCAACATGGCTTCTAATTCCTCTGCAGAGAACTGAGAGTTTTCAGAAGTGCGTAGTTCCATTACAAAACGATCATCCGTTGTACGTGGATCTGGGTTTTGCGCTGGCATTCCCGGAAGCGTTTTGTT
The DNA here is from genome assembly GCA_003149635.1 of Fluviicola sp. XM-24bin1. Lineage (GTDB taxonomy): Bacteria > Bacteroidota > Bacteroidia > Flavobacteriales_D > Crocinitomicaceae > UBA4466. Next base: position 181,766 of record QCWI01000001.1, on the reverse strand, counting down.
ACGCAAGAAGTACGTAATTGCCATTCCGTGTGCCGCACACAATACAGTGAACTCGAATGAAATTGGAATGAATGCCAAAATGTTATCCAAGTATGTAAAGTTCGGTTTACCACCAATGTTCATTGGCCAATCCACTACCATGAAGTAGCGCATCCCAATTGTCGCTAACGTAAGACCCGTCAGACCGTAGATAAAGGCCATGATACCCAAACGTGTGTTTTTAACACCGATGATAGGATCAATACCGTGGATTGGGAACGGAGAGAATACTTCCGATACCTTTACTCCTTTCGATACCAACTTCTTCGCACCGTCTTTCAGTACGTTGTCGTCGTCATACATTGCATATATTACTTTATCTGCCATGTCTTATTCGTTATTATCGTTATTATCTTCTTTCTCTTCTGCATCACCTTCGTTTGAATCGTCTGAAGACTCCTCAGTTGATTCTTCTGCCTTCGGCTCCTCTGCTGGCGTTTCCGCTTTTGGTGCTTCTTCAACAGCTGCTGGCTCCTCGTGGTGGTGATCGTCTGGCATGTTCTTGTATGACTCTCCAGATCCTTTCAAGATTGATTTCACCTCGTTCAATGCCAATACCGGGAAGTAACGCGCGAACAATAGGAAGAACACGAAGAACAATCCGATTGTACCGATGTACACACCGATATCGATGTGACTTGGGTAGTGCATGCTCCAAGATGAAGGAAGGAAGTCGCGGTGCAATGATGTTACGATAATTACGTAACGCTCGAACCACATACCAATGTTTACTACAATTGAAATGATGAACGTAAATAGAAGGCTACGACGCAATTTCTTGAACCACATCAACTGTGGAGAGATTACGTTACACGTCATCATTGCCCAGTATGCCCACCAGTAAGGACCAGTTGCACGGTTGATGAATGCGTATGCTTCGTATTCTACACCTGAGTACCATGAGATGAACAGCTCGGTAATGTATGCCGTACCTACGATAGATCCGGTTACCATGATTACGATATTCATGTACTCTACGTGTTTCGTATGGATGTAAGCCTCAAGGTTCATTGCTTTACGCATGATGAGTAGAAGCGTTTGTACCATTGCGAATCCTGAGAATACCGCCCCTGCTACGAAGTATGGAGGGAAGATAGTGGTGTGCCATCCAGGGATAACTGAAGTGGCGAAGTCAAAGGATACGATTGAGTGTACCGAGAATACTAGTGGCGTTGCCAATCCGGCTAATACCAATGATACCAATTCGAAACGGTTCCAGTGCTTTGCACGTCCTGACCATCCGAATGACATGATTGAGTACATCTTCTTTGGAATCGGCTTTTTCGCGCGGTCACGAATTGTCGCGAAATCTGGAATTAGACCAATGTACCAGAATACAAGGGAAACTGATAGATAGGTAGAGATCGCGAATACGTCCCAAAGGAGTGGTGAGTTAAAGTTTACCCAAAGAGAACCAAAGTGGTTTGGAAGTGGCAATACCCAGTATCCTAACCAAAGACGTCCCATGTGGATCAGCGGGAACAAACCTGCCATAAATACGGCGAAGATTGTCATCGCTTCCGCTGAACGGTTGATCGCCATACGCCACTTTTGACGGAACAAGAGTAGCACGGCTGAGATCAAGGTTCCGGCGTGTCCGATACCTACCCACCAAACGAAGTTGGTAATATCCCATGCCCAACCGATGGTTTTGTTAAGTCCCCAAACACCGACACCGGTACCTAGTAGGTAAAGAATACATCCTACACCATACAATCCGATGATCAATGCAATTCCGAAAAGGATGTACCACATACGTGGTGCCTTGTCCTCAATCGGGCGACATACGTCTTCGGTGATGTCATGATAGGTCTTGTGACCTAATATGAGGGGTTCTCTAATTGCTGCTTCCTTATGCATTACAACAGGGTTTTATTTCGATTAATGTGCTTTTTCTTTTTTCTTTCCGTGTCCACCGTGACCTTTATCACCGTGTTCACCGTGCTCTTCATGGTGCTTCTCTTTCTGAATTTTCGCCAAAGCATCATTTGCTTCGTTACGAACTTTCACTTTGAACCACACATTTGGTTTCACACCAACTTCTTCAAGAGCTTGGTATGCACGTTTATCATCTGCGCTCTTACGAATTGCTGAGTTCGGATCGTTCCAGTCTCCAACCGTAATTGCGTTCGCTGGACATACATCGGCACATGCTGTCGTGTAATCACCATCCTGTACTGGACGATTTTCCGTTTTAGCATCCAATTTACCAGCTTGAATACGCTGCACACACATTGAACATTTCTCCATCACACCTCGTGTACGAACCGTTACGTCAGGGTTCAATACCATACGTCCAAGATCGTCTTGTGCTGGGTTGATTTCTGCTTGTGCTTTGTAAGATGGGTAGTTGAACCAGTTGAATCGACGTACTTTGTACGGACAGTTGTTCGCACAATAACGAGTACCGATACAACGGTTGTATGTCATTTGGTTCAATCCTTCGTTTGAGTGCGTTGTCGCTGCAACCGGACAAACTGTCTCACAAGGAGCGTGGTTACAGTGGTGACACATCATTGGCTGGTGCACTACCATCGGGTTATCCTCTGGGTTCTCAGCATCAGCAAACCACTCCATTTTGCTCTTCTCGTGATCGTATCGTGTACCTGGCGCTGCTTCTTCTGTTGAAGCAAAGTAGCGATCGATACGCAACCAAGCCATTTCACGTCCGCGACGTACTTCTGTCTTACCTACAACTGGTACGTTGTTCTCTGACTGACATGCGATCAAACAAGATCCACATCCGAAACAAGAAGACAAGTCAACTGTCATTCCCCAACGGTGCCCTACGTTTTCAACTGGATGCGCATCCCAAAGATCAAACTCTTCGATTGGTGCTTCCACGTGGTGCCCATGCTCATCTACTTTCTGTAGCGTGTACTCAGGGTTGTAAGCTGATTTATCTTTATTATCGTAGATGTCCTTCGTAGTCTCACGAATTACAGAGTTACGTCCCATTGCTGTTCCGTGAATCTGCGTTACCGCTACCAAGTATTTTTCATCTGCATGTACTTTCAGAGAACCTCCTCCGTACAATGAATATGTTCCATTCGAAACTGAAGTCAATGCAAAGGCATTCTCTCCAATTGTTGCTTTGTTACCTTTCTCATCAGTAACGTGTCCACCGTACTCTGCAGTTTGGTAGGCAGCCATACCGATTTTCTCACCGTCAGCACCGCGTCCGTATCCTAAAGCGACACCAACTGTTCCTGGCGCTTGACCTGGCAAAGGCATAACTGGAAGTTTCACAGACGCACCGTTAACTGTCAATGTTGCTAAAGTTAATCCGTTCTCCTGATCGAAGAACTTTTCACATTTATTGTCGTCCATATCTCTTGGAGCCATTGTGATGTAGTTGTCCCAAGTAGCCTTTGTTAGAGAATCCGCCATTTCCTGCAACCAAGGGTTGTTTGCTTGCTGACCAATTCCCATTCCAGACTTCTGGTACATCACCACTTCCCATTTTCCTGAAATTGCTGGTGCTTTCACTGATGAAAGATTACCGATGAAATCTGGTTGCGTTGGTGCCACCATTGTTGTATCTGTACAACTGTTGTGCACCATCATGTTCCAGTACGTATGCTCGTCTGTGTAGTTAGATAATGGCATTCCATTTTCTACCCACAGTCCACGCATGAAGTCATGAACAATTTTAGAGTCTTTTCTTTCCGCTGATGTTGGTCGCGTTTCTTCACCTGCCCAAACTAGGAAAGATTCAATAGCTGAAGCTGTATTGTGAAGTGGACGAATGGTTGGTTGAGCGATCGCGTAGTGATCACCCATTACGTTGAAATCGTTCCAAGCCTCCAATGCGTGAAGGTCAGATGCAACATATTTACAACGAGAAGCTGTTTCATCCGCGTAAAGCGACATAGAAACAGATGTTTTAATTTTCTTTAATCCTTTCGCGAAATCTTTTCCGTTTGGAAGCGTGTACACTGGATTCACTCCGTAGAAGATTACAGCATCCGGCCCGTTTCCTTTCGCTACTGAAGATGCAAACTCAGTCATTGCTGCATCATCAGACATAAACATCTTGATTGGATCGTTTACATTGATTGTCGTTTTGTACGCTCCAATAACGTGGTTCAATTTGTTCACCATCATTTGAACATCCACGTCATTCGATCCACAAACTACTACAGAAGCATCTTTCGATACTTTCAATGCATTCGCCGCTTTCTTAGCCGCCTTCAATGCTGAACCTTCCAATTTCGTAGAAACTGAAGTCGAAACATTGAATTCTTTCAACAAGTAAGCGATTACATTCGCTTGTTGAGAAGGCTTGATCATTCCACGAACGTCAGCGTTTGATCCTGTAACAGACATTACTGATTCGAACTGGAAATGTTTATTCATCCATTCCCCATCTGGGTTACGGCGCTCACCGTACTGACCTGCAAATACTGTTGGCATCAACCAAGAGTTTAAGAAATCAGCATCGATAGAAACGATTGTTTTCGCTTTCGAGAAATCGTAGCTTGGAATGATTCCAGGCCCGTCATCAGCAGGCGCTGCCATTACTGGCTCGGCGTTGTCTGCCATTTCATCACCTTCAACTGGCTCAGTTGGTGCTGCCATCATTGAGTTCACAGTCAATCCGAAAGATTGCTTGTTTGCCTCACGCATTCCTGCGTATGAAGTAGCGTCGTATTGAATGTGCTGGAATTTATCCGCACCTACTTTTTCTTTCAACGCTCCAATTGCTGTCATCGCAGTAGGCCCTGTAACCGTATTGGATACGAGAACTACTTTGTTTGCAGACTTCAGTCCAGCAGCCACTTTCTTATCAAGATCCGTATATGAAGTTGAATCTCCTTTAATTGTTGGACGCGTGATACGCTCGCTATCGTAAAGACTCAATACAGAAGCAATGATGCGAGGATTCACACCACCTTTTGTAATACCGTAGTCTTTGTTTCCTTTAATAAAGATAGGTCGACCTTCGCGCGTCTTAACTAGGATACTAGCGTAAGAAATTCCATCGTAGTAAGTAGAAGCATACCATGTTGGCATACCTGGCGTTACATTCTCTGGCTTGTTTACATAAGGTACCGCTTTATTTACTGGAGCCTCACATGCTGCAACTGTTGCTGCCGCCACACTAAACCCTAAAAACTTTAGGAAGTCGCGTCGTCCTGTAGATGACTCTTGTAATTTATCATCACCCAAAAACTCCTCTACAGAAGTTTGAGTCGGAAATTCCTGATCTCTGGATTCTAGAAACTGAGGAGTCTCGTGCAACTCGTCAATCCCCTTCCAATATTTTCTATTCATTCCCATATTCTTAATTCGAATTCTTCAAGTTCTTAATTAATAGTGGCACTTAGCACACTCCCATCCACCTAGTTCTCTCGGACTCACTTTATCATCATCAAGGAACTTGCTATACAATGATTTGTTATGCTTCACCAATCGGTTGTGAATCTCATCGTAGTATGTCAATGTTTGTGGGTTATCGTCTGCCAAAATTCCAGGAGCGATTGTCGCTTGGTTGTGACATTCGATACACCATCCCATTGTCAATGTTGCTTTTGTAAAGTTGATTCCTGCATCGATGTTCGCTTGAACTGCATTCAACTCTTCGTGCGTTTGAACTTTCGCAACCTCAACTTGCTTCGTCATATCTCCATGACATTGCGCACAATCCAATCCTCCTACAACTACGTGTTGTTGGTGGTTGAAGTACACGTGATCTGGAAGGTTGTGAACTTTGTTCCAAACGATAGGTTTTGTTTTACCTGTGTATTTCTGACCATCCCATCCTGCTGCATCGTAAATCTTCTGGATTTTCGCTTGCTGCTCCGGCTCGTTTCCTTTGATCTGCTTGTGACAGTTCATACAAACGTTTACCGATGGAATACTTGCAGATTTTGACTCAGTTACTGTGTTGTGACAGTACTTACAATCAATACCGTTGATTCCAGCGTGCGTTTGGTGAGGGAAGTCGATCGGCTGAGAAGGCTGGTATCCCTCCATAATATTGATACTGTAAAGTCCTTGGAACAATGTCACCAACAATGCAATCACTACAACCAAGGCTCCCAGTCCAACATACTTGCGGTTCAACCATGCCCATTTCTTCAATTCATCTGCGTAGCTTGCTGTAGCTCCTTCTTCATCTCCTTCAACTTCTACTTGCGCATGCTTCAGTTGACGACGAACACCTCCTACTGCAAGAATAATTGTTGCGAATACTGCGAACAATGCGATCCAGATCCAACCTAAAGAAGATTCTTCTTCTTCTGTGGCTCCACCTTCAGCACCTCCAGCATCGCCTCCGCCACCGGAACCATCATCCTGCACTTGTGCATCGATCCAATCGAAAATTGAAAGAATTTGCTCGTCTGTCCACTTATCACCAAAAGCAGTCATTGCCGACCCTTTCAATGTTGAGCGTTGCTGAGCATAAGAACTTTGTGCTGCTGCATCCTGCCAGTTACGAACCCATAGGATTAACGTAGCCTCATCAGCATTTTCCAACCAAGCATCACGTACTCCGGAAAGCTTTGGCCCGGTACCATCGTTAAAAGGATGGTGACACGTGGCACAGTTGGCCTTAAATAAAGTTCCTCCATCTTGAGCCTGAGCAGTATATGACCCTGTTAAAAACAGGATTGTCATTACGGCTAGACACCATTTGTTAAAATTTCTAAACATCTGACTACTAGATATTTTCATGTAAAAAACTGTTCGTCTTGCGCCAAAAATGCGGGTTTTGACGCTAGCAAATTTAGCACAAAAGTCAGTTTACATGACATTTGTATGACACTTTTGAATCGCCACGAATTAATTTAGAAAGATTCTAAATAAAGATACTTGTGCGTATTCTTTCAACTGCTGTTCCGTCAGTACTTTCCGGCTTGTTTAGATATTTTGGCATAGTCATTGACCCAACTTTTGTATTTTTGAATCAACATTGATCTGCACCTATGAGGAAGACCTTATTATTATTCATCGCCGCATTCAGTTTCACAGGGCTTTCTATTGCCCAACAAGGAGACATTCAAGTCAAGAAAGATGGCCGTATTGATGCGCTTGTTGCAAAGCAAAGCGAAGTAATTCCTCCGGACACCAAGACGAAGATTAAAGGATATCGCGTTCAATTGTACTTTGATTCGGATCGTGGTACAATTAATAATGCCCGTTCTCGATTTATCGCTCAATTCCCGCGCGTGGACACGTATGTGGAATACACTGCACCCAATTACTATTTGAAAGTGGGCGATTTCAGAACGCGCTTGGAGGCAGAGAAAATCAAGGCTGCGATGACCGCGGAGTTTCCTACATGTTTTGTCATTGAGGAAGACATCAACTTACCACGACTTGTAAAAGAAGAGGACCGCTAGATCGAATGAATCAACAATTAGGCAAGGAGTACAAGTTGTGTAACAAACAGCTCATTGATGCACTATTTGATTCGGGGCGTTCACAGAAACAATATCCGCTTATTGCTAAGTACGATGTACAAGAGTTGAAAAGCAATACTCCGTTCCAAATTGTGATTGCCGCACCAAAACGAACATTTAAAACAGCCATCCAACGGAACCGTGTGAAACGAATTTGTAGGGAAGCTGTACGGAAAAATAAAATGGAATTAGAATCCTATTTGTTGGAGCAGAATCAGCAACTGGGAATTTTCTTACTTTACACCGGAAAAGAGGAAGTCGGAGCTCTAAAGCTTGAGCAAAAAACCAAAGCACTTTTCCAAAAAATTATTGACGATTTACAACAAAACTATGCGTAATACCTTTCGATCTTTCATATTAGTTCTAGCCACCGTCTTCATCTCTGGATTTGGCTACAGTCAGAACAATGGATTCGAAGTCATTCGAAGTCTGGAAATCATGAACGAGATTTATGAGAATCTGGAGAAGTATTATGTGGATGATCTCAACTCTGGAAGTATGTCCAAGGCGGCCATCGATGCCATGCTCAAAGATTTGGATCCTTATACGGTGTATTATCACGAAACTGAAATCGAGGATTACCAATTGATGACTACAGGGCAATACGGTGGGATCGGTGCCTTGATCCGCAAGGTGGATGATTACTGTTATATCACAGAGCCGTACGAAGGAAAGCCCGCTCAAGTCGCTGGTTTGCGCGCCGGAGATAAAATCATTGCCATTGACGGAAAGGACATGAAAGACAAGCCATCGTCTGAAGTTTCGACTGCTTTGAAAGGCCCTAAAGGGAAGGAACTGGAAGTTGAAATTGAGCGTCCAGATGGTGAACGCAAGAAATTCAAATTCAACCGTGATGAAATCAAATTGCCAGACGTTCCTTATTCAGGATTGATGGAAGACAACGTTGGATACATCAAATTGAACAGTTTTACGCGATCTGCGCATTCCGAAGTTTTGGCAGCCTACACAGATTTGAAATCGGAAGGAATGGAGAAACTAATTCTTGACTTGCGTGGAAACGGTGGAGGTTTGCTAATTGAAGCTGTGAGGATTGTAAACATGTTCGTGCCGAAGAATGAAATCGTTGTGACTACAAAAGCGCGTGTAGCTGAAGAAAATCGTAAGTACACGACGATGAATGCACCGACAGATTTGGACATCCCTGTCATTGTATTGGTTGATGGCGGATCTGCTTCGGCAAGTGAAATTGTAGCTGGAAGTTTACAAGATTACGATCGCGCGGTGATCGTAGGAACTACTTCATTCGGAAAGGGACTGGTTCAAAGAACGTACGATTTGAGCTACGGTTCAAAAATGAAATTGACTATTGCTAAATACTACACACCATCTGGTCGATGCGTTCAGCGCTTGGAATATTATGATCGTGCCGACGGAGATCGCCCAGAAGAGATTCCTGATTCCCTGATTCAAATTTTCCATACGAAGAACGGACGCGAAGTTATCGACGGGCGCGGAATTGAACCAGATGCTGAGGTCGATCCAGGAGAATTCAGTCGATTGACTGCTGTATTATACGGACAGAATTTCATTTTTGATTTTGCTACGGATTACTTCTATCGCAATCTAGACAATGCACCTGCGGAAAGCTTCAATTTGCCGGAGGCGGAGTATGAAAAATTCAAGGCGTATGTTTTGGAACAGGACTTTACGTATTCGACGGCATCGGAAGAGCGTTTGAAGAAAATGAAAGAAACCGCTGAGGACGAAGGTTTCTATGAAGACATGCAAGCGGAATACGAAGCACTTCTCGAAAAAGTGGTTCCATCAAAAGAACGTGATTTAGAGAAATTCAAGGACGAAATCATTCAATTACTTGAGAATGAAATCGTTTCGAGATACCATTATCAGAATGGTCGTTCGATTCACGCCTTCAAGGATGACGTTTACATCGAACGCGCTCTAGAAATTTTCAAAAGTTCTGGCGAATACAATACGATTCTCGGATTTTAATCGTTGTTAACGTAGTCCAAAACTACTCATCATGCTCAGCCGATTTTTCGGTCCTAAAATACATACGCAAATTCACGTATTTCTGCTTTGCGCATTAGCGTCGAGTATTGTGGTGAGTAAATTTGTGATGTCCCTGAGCATGATGCTCTTGCTGCTCAACATTCTTCTGGAGGCAGATTTCAAATCGTATTGGGAGCGCATCAAATCCACCCGCCTTTTCCATTGGGTTGCATTTTTATTTGTTTGGCACCTCATCAGCTTAATTTGGTCGGCGAATTGGGATTACGGATTCCATGATATCAAAGTAACCCTTCCGTTAATCGTTATTCCTCTCGTTTTGACCTGCAAGCCCATCGGCAAAAGAAAACGACTGAAATGGGTGTTGGGAATCTTCTTGGCAACAGTTCTTTTTGCATCGTTGTATAATTTCCTTTCTTATCAGCAGGTCTTTGGGCCGAGATATTACGATGACATTCGAGGAATGTCGCTTTTCGATTCACACGTTCGACACGCTTTGATGGTGGTAATGGGCATCGTGATTGCTGTGCAATTTTATCGTTGGCGCAAGCTTCCAGTTTTTGCCATGGTCGCTATCGTCGTTTGGCTGCATTTTTATACCTATTATTCGCAAGTCCTCACCGGAACCATTGTTCTCATTGGAATCTACGCGGTTTACGGCTTCTATTGGATGTATCATCGATACAAATATTTGGCCTTTACTGGATTGGCCGTTTTCGTTGGAGTGATTCTTGCCGGTCTCATCTGGATTTTCAAACCCATCACGTACGATCCGGCGGTATATCACAAGGATATCTTGAACAAAGAAAGAACAGCAGAAGGCAACGGTTATTACAACCGACCTGGCGAAGTTTCCCCAGAAACAGGCAAGCCGATTGATATTTTCATTTGTCATAAAGAGCTCAAACGAGAATGGGAAAAGGCATCGGATATTCCGTATTACGGACGCGATAAAAAAGGACAGCTCATCTTCCGAACGCTGACGCGCTATATGGCTTCGAAAGATGTCCGAAAAGATGCCGAAGGATTCCGCTCCATGAGCAAAAAGGACATTCGTGCGGTAGAGCAAGGACATACGAGTATCTACCACAAAGGAATTTGGGCCCGTGTCAATGGACTTCGATATCAATTGAACAACGCTACCGATCCCAACGGACATTCTTTATTGCAACGAATCGAATATTGGAAAGTAGGTATGCACTTAAGCAAACAGCACTGGCTCATCGGAGTTGGCGGTGGCGATATTCAGGACAGTTTCAACGCTCATTACGAAGCGACGGATTCGGCTCTTACCGAAGATCATCGCGACCGAACGCACAACATGTATTTGACCATGCTTCTCGGCTTCGGAATTCCTGGATTGTTCCTATTGCTTATTTCGCATATCCAATATCTCCGTCAACAGTTCAAAAACGGTCAGTTGGTTGGATTGGGCTTCATCATTATCATCATGATTTCCTATCTGGTCGAGGACACGTTAGAAACGCAATCGGGAATCACCTACTTCGGCCTATTCTATGGGCTTTACATCATTCCGCTGAAAAAACAACGGAAATCCTAACCTTTCCTAGAAAGTTCCGTAAAGGAAAGTGTAAATTCGCTTTGCGTAAAAGCGACATCGATACGTCATGGGGTTTAAGTTAACAAAGGAATTTTTGGACGAAGTCTCCGTAGCTGTTACATCGAACGATGTTCAATGGCTGGAAACCCATGTGTTCGAATTACACGACGCTGACATCGCTATCATCGTTGATGAGTTAGAAGCTACGGAAGCCAAAAGTCTCTACGATTTACTAGACGAAGAGCGCCAAGCGGACATCCTGGCAGAACTAGATAATGAAGCGCAGGACGAACTCATCAAATCCCTCTCCTCCGAGGAAATTGCCTCTCAATTGGAGAACATGGATTCGGATGATGCTGCCGATTTGATCGCCGATTTACCTCAAGAACAAATCGAGGAGGTCATCTCGCACATCAAGGATGACGAGGCGGCAGATGATATCGTCGACCTCCTGAATTACGAAGAGGATACCGCAGGTGGACTCATGCAGAAAGAGTTCATCAAAGCAAAGATTGACTGGCCAGTGAATCGTTGCGTGGTGGAATTACGACGTCAGGCCGAGGAAGTTGAAAAAGTCTTTACCATTTATGTTGTCGATGATGACGACCGCTTAGTGGGCTTCCTTTCCTTGAAACGATTGCTCTTTGCAAGTCCGAAGACCTTGATCAAGGATTTGTACCAAAATAAAAACATGATTTCCGTGAAAACGAGTGACGACGATGAACACGTAGCGCGCATCATGGAAAAGTATGACCTCGTATCAGTTCCCGTTGTTGATTTGAATAACAAGTTGGTCGGTCGCATTACCATTGACGACGTTGTCGATGTCATCATGGAAGAGGCCGAAAAAGACATGCAATTGGCATCGGGTATCTCGGAAAAGATTGAATCAAGCAGTAGTGTTTGGCGGATCTCGCGAGCACGTTTGCCATGGCTGATCATTGGAATGCTCGGAGGAATTCTGGGTGCGCAGGTTATTTCTGGTTTCGAAGGCGGGATTAGTGAAGTTCCTGCGCTTGCTTTTTTCATTCCGCTGATTACAGCAATGGGAGGAAATGTCGGTGTACAATCATCGGCAATTGTGGTACAATCGCTGGCCAAAGGTGATGATCAGTTTGGATCGATTCTTAAAAAAATTAGCAAGGAGGCCTTAGTCGCTGTCGTAAACGGAATCCTACTTTCCTTGATCGTTTATGGCTTCGCCTACATTTTTGATAGCAGCACCCTCGGATGGGTCGTAGGAATTTCGCTGTTCACCGTGATCATGTTTGCAGCAGTATTCGGTACTTTGATTCCGCTTCTATTGGATCGCTACAAAATTGATCCTGCATTGGCTACTGGGCCATTTATCACAACGCTCAATGACGTACTCGGATTGTTTATTTATCTGACCATCGGAGTCCTTTTCTACGGATTGTAATGCAAGTTGTTTTTATCGATACGGTTCATGACGTGCTTCAAAATCGTTTGGAGGAAGCAGGACATTCCTGTCTGGACGCCACTGATCAAAGCATAGAAGAACTTTCGTCAACGCTAAAACTTGCGGAGGGAATTGTGGTTCGATCGCGATTTCCGATGAATGCGAAACTGCTGGATAACGCACCGAATTTGAAATTCATCGCACGATCTGGTGCGGGAATGGAAAACATCGATATCGAATATTGTGAACAACGAGGCATCGTTTTATTAAACGCGCCGGAAGGGAACAGAAATGCGGTGGGTGAACACGCACTGGGAATGCTTTTGTCCTTGTTGAATCGTTTGCACCTTGCCCATGCCGAGGTTCGAAATGGCAAGTGGGATCGGGAAGGAAATCGTGGATTCGAATTGGATGGAAAAACCGTTGGGATCATTGGTTATGGTAACAACGGTAGTGCTTTTGCCAGGAAATTGCGCGGATTTGATGTCAATGTGCTAGCATACGACAAATACAAATACGGTTTCGGCGATGAACACGTTACTGAGGCTGATATGGATCAGATCTTCAAAGAGGCAGATGTTTTGAGCTTTCACATTCCTCAGAATGAAGAAACTCTTTTCCTTGCCAACGAAGCTTATTTCAAACAATTCGAGAAATCCATTTACGTCATCAATCTAGCTCGCGGAAAGATCATCGAAACTAGAGCACTCGTGAACGGATTGCAAAACGGTTCCATTTTAGGAGCGTGTTTGGACGTACTGGAATACGAAAAGGCCAGCTTCGAATCCTTCTTTGAACAGGATCTGGATCCTTCATTTAAGTACTTACTCGAAAGCAACAAAGTGCTGTTGTCTCCTCACGTCGGTGGATGGACGCACGAAAGCTACTTCAAACTCAGTAATGTGCTCGCTGATAAGATTCTGAATCATTTCTAAATCTGGATGGATATTGCTATCTTTTCGTGAGATAAGCAATTTTGAAACATCTGATTCTCATACCGTTCGTATTCTCTTGTATTTTGACTTTTTCTCAAAGCAAAATGGGAACACCGCCTGTTAAGTTTGGTAACTATGTACAAAGCATTGGTGTTTTTGGTGGTTTGTATCAAGGAGGAGAAACCTTCGGAGAAGTTGGAATCGGAGTTGCGGAATTGGATGAATGGGAAAACTTGGACTTCAAAGGCGCCGGACTGAGCTTAGAATTTAATAGTGGAAACAATATCTACGGTGTCAAATTGGATGCATGGCGTACACTTCCACTTTTCCCATTGAACCTTGGCTTTGGAACGGTATCATATTTCCAAGAAGGGAAATTCAATCAAACTTTGCGGCCTACGGTGGGACTTTCTCACAACTATTTTCGCTTCAGTTATGGGTTTGATTTCATCCTTGGAAGACAGAACATTCAGCACTTGAATCGACATCAATTATTTGTCAGGTATTACCTCCCGCTAAAGAAACGGCAAGGTCTTCAAGGCTATTTTACATCGAAGAAGAATAATGCTTATTTTTCTGGAACAATAAAATCACTGAAATGGAAATTAACGACAAATTTTACGAGAAGGTCGCAATTGATATGGAAATTATGGGATTGCACTACTACCGCGAAAAGGTAGACGCAATTATCAAATTTTTAGGCCCATCAATCCACAATGCAGACGCGGCATTGGTTGCGTGTTCTGACGCCAACGAAACACAATACATCAAAAAAGAATTCTTGGTTGGGAAGCTTGGCCTAGATGCTTCAGATCCACGTTTGGATAGCGCCATTGATAAAGTATGTGATTTAATGGGAAGCGATAACCGTCACAAGACGCGTATTACTTTCTATTACATGCTCATGGCAATTCTTGAGGTAGAACACACAGCGTTGGATTAACCCACTCGCAGCATATTACCGAAATACATCTTTTTACCCGTTGTGGTTTGCATCCACAACTCTGATATTTGATGCGCTCTATCCTCAAAGTATAGGGCGCTCATTTCTTTTAGGAGGTCGGTTGAAACTTGAGGACTGTAGGTATTCATGATCAAAAAGGCATCCGGTGCTAGAAGCTGACTGGCATTTCCAAGTAAATCGTCTAGTTTATCCTCAAGCTTCCATTTCTCCTTTTTGGCGCCAATTCCCCAGGCTGGAGGATCCATTATAATCCCCTGATACTGATTCTCGCGTTTTACCTCACGCGTTGCAAACTTCAAAGCGTCTTCGTGCACCCATTTGATATTCATCAAACGCGAATGCTCCATATTCGAACGCGCCCATGAAATCAATTGCTTAACAGAATCTACGTGTAAAGTCTCAGCGCCCGTATTTCGAGCCATCAAAGAAGCGGCACCTGTGTACGCAAATAGATTCAGGAAACGTCCTTCATCATCTAAACGCTCTTTGATGAAATCCCAGTTGGTGCGTTGTTCTGGGAACAAACCGAGGTGCTTGAATTTGGTCAATTGCAACTCGAAAGTCAGTGACTCATACTTAATCGTCCAAGTTTCAGGTGCTTTTTTTAGCTGCTTCCATTGCCCTGACTGCGCTCCTTTTTGAAGGAATTCCCAATGAGCTAGTTGGCGCCATTCTTCAAACGGTTTTCCTGATCGAAAATATGCCTGAACCTCTGGACGAATCGTAATGATTTTACCCCAACGCTCTAGCTTCTTACCGCCGCCCGCATCGATTAACTCGTAATCTTGCCAGCCTTCAGTGAAAATTTTTGGAGTGTCGCTCATGTTGGTTCATTACGAACATTAAGCGGAGCCGAGATGGAGTAATTTGTTACCCTTCCATTTCGAGAACCTCAATGTTCGGGTCTCTTCCTATCGACGTGGCATCTTCTTGCGACCACCCATCATCTGAGCCATGCGCATTTGATTCTTAGATGGGGCTACACGCAATTGCGCTTGCATCTGGTTGATTTGTTCTTTCATCATTCCAGATTTGTCCATCTTCTTAGCCTCCGCTAATAACGTCTGTGCTTCTTTTCTACGTCCCGTTTGAACGCAAATCCCTGCAAGGTGCATACGTGCTACGGCGTTATCCTGAGAAGTTCGCAATCCCATGTCAATTGCCTTACGAAGCAACTGCTCCGACTTCGCAAATCCAAGTTCTTGTGTGTTCAATACTGCTTGAAGGAACAATACGTAAGCATGTTGCTTTTTCGGTAAAAATTGTGGTGCAGAAATTCGATTGATGTACTTCTTTGCTTTATCTGTATTTCCCAAACGCATTTGATTCAATGCTAGAATCATGTTTTCGTTTCGGAAGAATGAGAATCCAATGATGAAAATCGGGAGGATCATCGTGATTCCCCATCCCCAATATCCTTCAGCAAAAAGAAGGTACGTTGCAATGAGTGTCCCAGCTGCTAGTGCGCAGCGAATAATAAATCCAATCATAATTACTTAATGGTTGCAATACATTTTAATTCAATGGCGATTGGTGTAGGAAGAGAGTTAATCTCTACCGTTGTGCGACATGGTTGATTGTCTTTGAAGTATTCAGCATAAATGCGATTGTATGTATGAAAATCGCGCTTCATGTTTACCAAAAAGACGGTCACGTCCACCAATTCATCCCAGCTGGAACCAGATGCTTCAAGGATAGCGCAGACGTTATCGAAAACGCTACGACACTGTGCTTCAAAATCAAACTCCAGAAAATTTCCGTTTTTGTCCAACTTCAATCCCGGGACGGCAGAATCCGTCGAATCAGAACCAGCAACACGAGGGCCAACTCCTGATAAAAAAAGTAATTCTCCAACACGACGTGCATGCGGGTATGAACCAACAGGCTTTGGTGCGTTATCCGTGGAAATACGAGATGTTTCAGACATAAGCGAATTTTCGGCAAATATACGGGATTTCGAAGAAATTTTTGGTACAATTTTGGGTACATCGGAATTCTATAAATTTGTACCATGCGCAAAGGCTTACTTCTTCTGTTCGTGTCCGTTATCACGCTACTAACAAGTTGCGTTGAAATCATTGATGATTTGACCTTGAATCTTGATGGTAGCGGGAGCCTGCGTTACAACCTCAATTTGAGCTCAAGCAAAGTGAAGATCAATTCCATTCTCGCCTTGGACAGTCTGGACGGTAAAAAGGTACCGACCGTTCCTGAAATTAAAGCGAAAGTAAGTCGTATTGAAGATCTACTCAATGAACAAGAAGGAATCGAAAATGCAACGATTGAAGCAGACTACAGCAACTTCACCTTCAAACTGAATTGCGACTTTCAATCATTGGAAGAGTTGCAAACAGCGATGAAAGCGGTAATTATCGATCAGAATAAAAATCAACCGATTCCAGAATTGGATTATAACTGGCTCTCGTTCAGCGATAGTACATTGCAACGATCTGTTCCAGATGTTACGATCAAGAAATCCAAAGAAATCAAGGAGTCAGATCGCAATCTACTAAAGAACGGAACTTACACTTCAATCACGCGCTTCGAGTCGGAAGTAGATCATTACGATAACGAAAACGCGAAGCTGTCTGCCAATAGAAAGGCCGTCATGGTTCGTACAGACCCGTACTCGCTCACGCAGAATCCGCATTTGTTAGATAATGTTATTTATTTGATTGGTGCGCCTGACAGGCCTTGATATTTCGTACTTTTGAGGCACATTATTTAGGCCTCAAAAAGAGGCCACACACAGTCATGAAATACGTTACGCTAATCACTCTATTTTTCGCTTCTATTAGCGGATTTGCGCAAAGATCCGAAGATTTGGTTCCCGAGGAGGCTATCTCTGTGCTCAGCATCAATAACATCAATTTATTACAAAAAATCTCATTGGATGAATTGGCTCAATACCGTTTCATGGAAGAGTTACACCATGAAATTACGGACGGATCTACGGCTGGTTGGAGCTTGAAAGATTCCGGTTTTGATTTCGATCAGAAGATGAACGTATTTCAGGGAGGAACGGGAGATTATTTCGTAACGGGAATGTCCTTCGGAATCAAAGACAAAGAACGCATGTTCACCATTTTTGACGATTTCGAAAGCATCGCGAGTAACTTCTCTGGCGTAGAGATGTATGCTTCCTATTTCAATCGATTGGCGATTCAAGGCGAGAACGCCATTTTCTTTCGTATTTGGACAGATTTCGACCTCGTGAGCGAAATCACGGACTCTATTTGGTACAGTCGTGGCGGCGGATACCGTTGGGAGTACTACGATGATGAATACGAAGGAGAGTACTATGAAGAGTGGAACGAAATAGAATCTGAAGAAGAAGTGATTGCGATTCCTCCACCAGAAGAAATTGAAGAAAATCTGGTAACCGGAAAAACGTATTACGAATTGCTAGACTCTGTTGAGGTGGCAATGAATGAAATCTATCTTGAAGTCTTCGCTCAGAAATTGCTTGTTGAGAAAAGAAACCTGAAAAAGGCGAATGCAGAATTTGCCAATCAATTGAATTCAAATTCCGAAGGTTCGTATTTCGTCAATAACACCCAAAACTTTGTCAATTCAAATGAATTCGATTGGATGCAGCGAAGAAACCCCGAAGTGTACAAGCGAATGAAGGATTTGTACAACGGGAATATCCTTTCTGGAAATTTCTATATCGATGACAATACCATCAAATTAGACTTGAAAGCGCAATATGGCGAGGAATTGGGTTCTATCTACGAAAAACTTGGGTCGGCTAAATTCGACAAGAGTTTCCTTCCTTACATTAATGAAGATGATATCGCTTACGCTTCATTTCAGGCCGATTATGAAAATGCGTATGATTTAATCTACGATACCGGAATGTCCATCGTAACGCAATCCGATCGTGAGGATATGGTAGCCATGTCCATCACTTTTGACATTCTCTACGCTTTCTTAGATAAAGAAACTTTGTTCGAAACCTTCAAAGGTTCAGCATTTATGTCCTACAAAGGAATTCAGAAAGTAAAAACGAAGGTGATTGTCTTCGATTACGATGAAGAAACCTTCGAATACATCGAACGTGAGGAAGATGCTGAGGAGGACATGCCTGTATTCACCATGGGATTTGCGACGGACAATCATGATTTGATCAATCGCATTATGCGTCACTCTCAGCGCTCATTGGCTCGTTACAATCATGAAAACGCGTCCTATTTAATAGAACATGAGAACTATTGGGAAATCACCAATGGAATGTTAGGTAGCGTTTCCATGTACATCATCAATAAAAATGGCGTCTTCATTCTTACGAATGACGAAAACCTAGCAAAAGAACATTCCAACGGTTTTGGATCGAATGCCATTCCGAAAAAGCGTATGAAAGCGGCGCGAAAAGGAGGAAGTGTTTACGCTTACGCAGATATGAACCGTGCTATTGACGAATTGCCGAAAGAAATGTTCAATCATCGTGAAAACGAAATGTTAGACGTTTTCCGAGGAAAATCAGGAACCGTAGAACTTACATCGGCAAAATCTTCAGGAACCAAATCGGATTACGCTTTGACTTACACATTTGAATCAGAAGAGGATTCCGGAAAGTACATTTTAGACTTAATCAACAGCCTTTACGTTATCTCTAATTAAGAATGCGTAAAAAATTAGCGATCATCTTTGGTTTAGCGGCCGCTTTTGCTGCCTTGCTGGTTCTTCGACCTTGGGAATCGGATGAGGAAGATGTGCCCCGTTTTTTCGATCGCTTACCGGATGCTGATATCATTGGTAAGGCCAATTTACTTGAGCTTACAGAATCTCTAGAACAAACGACCTATCATTACAAAATTCCATTTCGTGAATTCCTGACGCGGGAATTTGTCCTGTTGCAATCAAAATCCTTCGGAATTGATGTCCAGAATCCGGTGTACTTCTTCGCGAACGAAAACGAATGGGAGTTGAGAGATTTTGGAGCCATGTTTCATGTCAAGGACAGTTCCTTGATTGAAAAAGGCGTGCGTCGATTATCAAGCGTGGTGAAATTGAGCGATACGCTGATATACGATCAGAGAGTATATCAGAACCGATCTTCTAAAATTTCCATTGCATATGGATCCGACTGGCTCTTGTTCTATTGTGGCGATGATTTCAAACGAATGTATCACGATGTGTTATTCGCCAAACGCAATGAAATCCCACCAAATTGGCGCGCATTTTTGAATCAAACGAAAATGGACGGAACAGCGCTCGTTGCCAAATGGAGCTCCAAGGATCTGGACAAATACAGCATTAATGCGGTCGATCTGCGATTGCAAAACGACAGTACCAGCATCACATTGCTTAGTCAGGTGCATCAAAACGATTCTATTGCCATTCGAATGTTGGACAGCGGTCCGACATATGCAAAGCAAGAATATACGCGGACGCTCGCAAATTTACATTTGGACGCTAGTGGCTTGAGAGATCATCCCAACGATCCGCTTGTGCAGATCATGAAACAGGTGGCACAAAAGATTAGCTTCCCTGTTCAGGATTTCCTCATGGCTTGGGAAGGATCTGTGGCTTTCCGCCAGGGTGGACTTCAAACCTACCGAGAAAAATACATTGAATCCGAGTTGGATGAAAATTTCAACATTACCGAAGTGGTGAAATACAAAACGATCAAGCTTCCTGGATTCTCCTTGTACCTTGCAATGAATGAGAGTTACCCCGATTTTCTGGATCGATTGAAAGTGAAAGGAATTCTTACGAAACCCGATAAACGTTATCGTTTATTATTCTCTCCCCCACTCGCATTGCAGGAAGATGAATCTGCCATCTCCTTACACACAGCCACTTATTATGAGAAGCCGGATACGAGTACCGCGAACAGTGTAATGTTTACTTACGATAAAACACCGTACACCTTTCATTTGGATTCTCTCGGCACCAATACCTATTACTGCCGTTTCCATATTCCGCTGGCTCGTTTGGTTGAAACCAATATTCCGACCGATGAATTTTGAAGCTTATCTCGAAATAAAAGACCCAAAACATCACGAAGTATTGCGATTGGTGCACGATCAAATGATGGCGGCGCATCCGGAATGCAATTGGTCAAGAAATGGGGTCTTCCTGTATTCATGCTGAAGAAAAACGTTGCGTATCTAGATGTTCAGAAGGATCGACCATTGCTGGGAATTATGTACATGAAAGATATTCCGGGTATGGGCAAACTAACCTACGTGGGCAATAGAACGAATATTGGTCATTTCTATTTAGACGGAATGGACGATAACCGATTCTCAGAATTACTAACCGTGATTGAAATTGCGGTGACACACGATCTTAGTCCTAAGTAGTTATACGGTTAAAATGTTAAAAAGCCAGTCACAGCGGCCATTTCAACAATAATTTTTTCTCGTTGGCGTATTGACTTTGAAATCTACTATTCAAGGTTATGAAAACACTACTTATTGCTTTATTGCTACTTACAACTGGAATACTATATTCACAACCTGCACAACCTGATGAGTGCAATGATTTATTCAAACCCATCGCAGCTGCACGATCCACCGATTCCAGATCCGAAGCTATGGGTATGACAAGCGTGAGCAGTTGGGACAACATCAATACCAGTTTCGACAACCCGGCAGGATTGAGTACAATCGAAGGCATTCAGGCAAGCGGAACCTATGCGAGCGCCTATTATCAATACGAATCAGATATTTTCCAAAGTTTGACCGTACGATTGGATTGGAAATTTGGAAATTCTTCACGAAAATCTTCCTAAAAAAAGTATTTCAAGGGGCGCATTCCGTTACTGCTGGCGGTCGTTAGAAGTTACTAACGATTTTAACAGCAAATTGTAGAAAACTACACCGGAATTTTACATCGAAATACGTAGGATTAAACCTAACTTAATAGAAAATTCAATTTATGCCCCGAAAATCAATCACGCCTGCAGCAACCACCACAAAATCAACCAAAAAATCACGAAAAAAGAAAGTATTTGTCCTTGATACATCCGTGCTATTGCACGACCACCAGTCTATTACCAATTTCGATAAGCACGATGTAGCCATTCCAATCACTGTTCTAGAGGAGTTGGACAAGTTTAAGATTGGTAATGACACGAAGAACTTTTCAGCACGAGAAGTCATTCGTTTTATCGACAAGTTATCTACGGGCAATAGTCTGCAGAATTGGATTCCATTGGGAAAGGGGAAAGGAAAATTTAAGGTGATTTTGGATGCTCAGCCGAAATCGTTTGATGCAGAGGACGTCTACGCAAGAGGTAAAAACGATCATAAAATCATCAATGCTGCCCTACATTTAAAGGAGCAGTTTCCGAATACGGAAGTGACATTGGTGACCAAGGATATCAACCTACGCATCAAAGGAAAGGCACTTGGAATTATTTCTGAAGATTACGAAACGGGGAAAGTTTCAAACGACAATATTCAACCTGCTAGCGTTGTGACTGTGGAGAATGTGGAATCAGAGCAAATTCGTCAGATCTTCACGAAAGGATTCATCGATGAAGACGGAATCCTTGGCAATCACAAAGCGGCAAATGGATACTACATTCTGAAAAATGGGAAGTCATCCTCACTGGCAGTGTACAATCCGCACTTGGATCGTATAGAACGGATTGAGAAGGAGTTTGTCTACGGTGTGAAACCTAAGAACTCGGAACAAGCATTCGCTTTAAATGCGCTTCGCAATCCTGAAATTAAGCTGGTAGCGCTCATGGGCGTCGCAGGAACGGGTAAAACGCTTTTAGCGTTGGCCTCTGCTCTCGAACAACAAAAGAAATTCAATCAGATCATCCTAGCCCGTCCGATTGTACCATTATCGAATAAAGAAATTGGTTATTTGCCGGGAGATGCTAAGGATAAGATCGGGCCGTACATGGAGCCGCTGTGGGACAACCTAAAGTTCATTAAATCGCAGTTCGGTGAAAATGAGCGTAAGCGCAAAGCCATCGAAGAACTGGAAGAAAGCGGGAAGTTCGTTATTACACCGCTAGCCTTCATTCGTGGACGTAGTTTATCCAACATTATGTTCATCATTGACGAGGCGCAAAACTTGACGCCACACGAAGTAAAAACGATTATTACCCGTGCTGGTGACAATACCAAGATTGTATTTACAGGAGACGTCAATCAAATTGATACACCTTACCTAGACGAAAACAGTAACGGTTTGGCCTACCTCGTAGATCGCTTGAAAGGAGAAAAGCTGTTCGCGCATGTGAAACTCGAAAAAGGAGAACGCTCAGAATTGGCCAATTTGGCGAATGAGTTGTTGTGATTTGATATTCCATTGTTGGCTTCGAGAGCCTCAGCCAACTTTTAAAAAGTTTCGTGACTCAATTGATTGTTAAGTTCTTTTGAATTTCATGTGTCACCCCTCTTCAATTCTCCCCTCAAGGGGAGAGAAGATGACGATTTAATCCCTCCTCCCTTGAGGGAGGTCTTGGGAGGGTGATTTGAGGATTCAACTCTTTTAAGTCACTTCCCTTCATTCTCCGGAAAGAACATCCTCCCGTTGTACCAATCTTTGTCGATGGTAGCTCCTTTGCGCTCGTAGAAGGCAATCGCATCATCGTTCCAGTCTAAGACTTGCCAATCCATGCGAGCACAATTGCGCTCTTTTGCGATATTCACGATTTTATCAAAGAGTTTGGATCCAGCACCGGTACCACGGTATTCAGGAAGCACGTATAAGTCCTCCAGATACAAGATTTGCCCTTTCCAAGTGGAATACGCCATATAATACAAAGCGAATCCAATTACGCGTTCAGGAAAAGCTATTACCAAAGCTTCACACAATTCATTATCGAATAAATCTTCTGCTAGTTTCTCTGCTGTATTTACTACAGCGTCCGGCTCTTTTTCGAACTCAGCCAATCCTTTGATCAAATCAAGAATGGCTTGTTCATCTCCGCGTTGCGCTTTACGAATGATCATTATTGTACTCCTGCAAGGTTAAATCGTAGACGAAGTCCCGTACTCAAGTTTCCAGTTGGGAATGACGTCGTTACTTTCGGTGTATTCACCGTTTGATCGTAATAGAACGATACCACAAGGTACTTATTCAAATTGTAATCTGCAGAAGATCGGATTGAAACTACGCGCTGACCAGCTGTTGCCTGATTCGTTTCCTCACTGATCTTACGAATAACTGTAAGGTTGTCACGGAAGGAAATATCGACGCGAACATTCAAATCGTTTGGCTTGATCTTACCGAATGGCAATTTCACCTGAGTAAACTTGTATCCTGTACCAATCACCCACTCGTTTCCAAGAATCTCTGTCACCTGATTGTTGTTCAATGACAAGGTCGCGTTACGATCTTTCTTGTATTCGAACTTCGTGATCAATCCTTGTGGTTTCCCTTTCGTTTTGATCATCCATGTCGCATCCAATCCAATCAATGGAGAGAAGCGCTCTGATACCGCGATGTTTTGAACCACCATTCCAGGAATAAAGTTGTTGTTCAAGTCACGCGCTGTTGCGAATCCACCGTTATCGAATGTTGCATTCAAGTTCGTTTGCATTCCAGACACACTCACCGTGTTGCTGTATGAGTGGCGAATCACGAAGTTTTTCAACTTGTTCTTCATGAACTCGAAATTCTTCAATCCGTTGTAGTTCAATGACCAGTTTGGCAATGGCATGTTCTGAATCGGATTCACGTTGCGATCGCTCACACTTCTGTTTGAGAACGATGTCATAAAGGCACCTATTACTACATCTTGCTGAGTATCTCCATATCCATCGAAGTATCCTGACGTCAACTGATTTGAATTCGGGTTTTGACTTCCCAAGAGCTGTGATACCTCCTGACGGTTCGCCAACAATCGATCGAATACCGATGATTCGAAGTCTCCACCAAGCGTTGTAAACGCTGAACTGAAGGATACATTCGAGTAAGTCAAAGTACGCGTCTCAAATGGCGATTGTGCTTCAAATTCACCCTCCGTTCCTAACAGCGGATTAAAGCGGAAGAATTCTGTCTGACTTGTTGAATATGTTCTGTTCAATGACAACTCAATGGAAAGATCCTTCAACGGTTGCAAAGTAGAACGTAGATTCAAAGTCTGATTGCTAGTATTCGTGTACTGACGGTTCAATCCTTCTTCCGTAACCAACCAACCATTTGCTGCCGCTGTGGTCGCCATATCGTATCCTGTTGGTCTTCCGTACACATCCACGCGCTGCTGGCCGAAGATGAATCCGCCCAATCCTGAATTGAAACTTGGATTGAATCCTAACAATCCAACTTCTTGATTGTATCCTGGAAGCACTGTTCCGTTCGTAAGGCTATACGTTCCTGAAACGTTTCGAACACTCATCAACGCACGTGCCGTAAACCCAGCAACTGGATGCACTTTTCCTCCGCGTTTCTCGCGTTTCTCTTCACGCTTCACTTTGCGTTCCCATTTCTTCAACGTTCGCTCCCACTTACGCTTCTCTTTCTTCGTCATGTCCTCCACTGGTTTTGGAGGCTCTGGTTTTTTCAATTTCGTGTTCTCTGGCGACGAGTTCGTCGTTGGCCCGTCCGTAGCATTTCTTCTTGGATTCACAGCAGTACCTCGTGGGCCACCACGTGAACTTCTTCCGTCTGAATTAACACGTTTCAACCAAGGAATCTTATTGTAAAGATTCGTGAAGTTCGCCTGTGCTGTAAAGTTGATATTACGACTGTTTTGGATCGTATTTCCAAATTCTGGTTGTGCCAGTGGACCTCGCTGCCAATTGTACGTTCCTGAGTACTTCACGTTACCATTGATCCAATCCGTTGCTGGAATTTGATCGAATGGAATGGTGTAGCTAAACGAGTAATTGTGCGTGTAATCCATCGGTGTACCCAAAGTTGCCAATTGGCGGGAAACGCTGTCAGTAAATTCCTCCCAACCGTCGCCTGTTCTTCTGTCAACACGTCCGTCTGCTTCTTTGAACAAAGAACGGTTCGTTGCAGTGAACTGGAATTTCAACTTACGTGTCAAATCCCAACCGAGGTTGTAATTTCTGTTCCAATCGAATTGCTTTACGAATACCGGACGGAATGAGAACGACGTGTCAATCGTATTACGGATTTCACGTTCGTTGTACGAACGCATGATATCGTTTCCGAATGAGATGTTCTTCGGCATCGGATAGAAGTTGATATCCTGAATGATCTTGAACCATTTCGATTTCTTCAAGAACTTACTGTTCTTAAACGGCATGAACGGGCGCGAATTGAAAGAGTAATTGTACGTCAAATTACCTGTCCAAGTCTTCGTGTTATCGTACTTAGTATTGAAATCACGCAATCGGTTTTCCGTGAATGCGTACGAAGCCGTCCAGTTAGAAACACGCCAGAAACGATTTGTAGCTCCGGCTTTCAGTTCTTTACGAACTCCTGAGAAGTTGTACGATCGACGCTCAGCAAAGTCTTGCCCTAATCGTGATCGACGGCGGCGTTCGGCCAAATCATCGTACTCAGAAAGCTTGATATCCGGGTTGAAAGGATCGAACTCAGGATTCACAATTCCAACGGAATATGCGTAGAAGAACGGCAAGGTAACGCGTGCTTTACGTCCGAAGAACTGACCCAATTGAACATTGGCGTTCAAGTCGAATCCGAACTGTTGGTTACGCTGACGTTCCTGAACGCGGCTATCAACAGTTCCCCAGTTAATTCCTGAGTAATTCGCTGACATATTCAGGTTAGCAAAGTCGGCAAATTGTACACGCATACTGGCCGTTGCTGCAGATCCTCCTTCGTCTACGAAATCCGTCAAACGCAATTCGTTCACCCAGATTACGGCACATTTTTCCAATCCATCTTCCGTCCAGGTATCCAACTCGTGAGAATTCTCTCCCGGGTTGCGAACACCAATCATAATGGTCTTCATTCCCTGAAGGTTTGGATTTCCTTTTACACGAATGATGCGCTCCTGATCTGGCAATTTCTTCTCGTACACCACATTGTTCGCTGCTCCTGGAGTACCTGATACCACAGCGGAATTACGATCTTGTTTTAAATCCAAAAGGTTTTGGAATTCAATATCAATGTTGTTGATCTCTGGCCAAATTTCGATATCCGAACTTGATCCCGGTGCCGTTATGTGAACCGGAACTTCGTATTCGTAATAGTTATCTGTGAAATCTGTTCCCAATCGGATGAATACCGTTACGTCCTGATCGTTCAATGGAGTTGAAGCTCCTGCAACGGCCTCACCGTGTACGAACATCTTCAAACGCTTGTATGTACGAACGTCGAACTGAACATTACGGAAGGCTGCACGTGCATCTCCATCCTGAAGGTTACACACTTCCAACATCAAGGATTGTTCGTTCAATGGACGTTGGATTGGCTGTGATGGGTCAATCTCTTGCTGAATTCCCGGAGGAATTACATATTGTACCGGAGAACGCTGCTCGTTTTCCTGAATGTTTACAGCACCAATGTTAAATGTTGTCAAGTTTGGATCAACAGTTACACCATCTCCTGGCTCCGTCAAATCCTCAGCGTAACGACGCCATTCTCCACGGATGAATTCCAAGCGAGCGAATCGAAGTACTACTTCTTCATCGAATTCTTTCAAGAACATTCGCATGAAACGAATCGAACGGAAATCGGTAATACCGTTTACGCGCTTTTCAAAATCTACGACTGGAACTCGGAACTGGTACCAAGTCTCGACCTTGTTTCCTTGCGGCGTTCCAACTGTATAATCCTGAGAAGAGATGATGTAGTTCTGACCTACAATCATGTCCTGCGGACGCAAACTGATCTTGTACTGGAAGTAGCTTTCCGTTTCAGAAAGGTTGTTATCTTGATTGATATCCTCAATATCCGGCGTATTCGATCCCAATGTTGGATAACCTTGTCCGTTCAAGGCCGCCGACATTTCCGTCGTTGGCGAGTTTCCTTCCATCCCGTTGAACTGCTTGTAGCGCTCTAGGATATTTAAGTCCGCCGCATCGTAATCATCATCACGATAATAGTTGTAATCATCCGAAGATGGATCGGCCAAAAGTTTGGCTCTTGCATCTGGATCCAACGGTGCTACGTTCACCCAGTTAATGAAGTTTTGGTAGGCAGCTACTTCATCTGCACTGCTCCATCCATCTATACCGACGTCTTGATTTGCACGAGAGTCAGTGCTTGCATCAAAAGCATTCACAATAACCTGCTGCGTAGATACTCGGGCCCAGATGGTAGTATCAATATTGTTCGTTGTGGCAGTCGTTGATGTCGGCAATCCGTGCTCGAAACTCTTACGCGAATCCGGCAAGATGTCCTCTGAAATATTTCCAAGGTTGAAGTACAAATCTCCACCACTGTGATTTCCTGGATTCACCGCCTCTGCATCATCATTGAACGGATCCAATAACCAGAACTGAATGTACTCAATGTTTGTTTGCTCGAAGTTGTTCGTCGTCAACGCGCGCATGATCCCTCCCCAACGGTTTTGAGGATCGGTAAACGTTCCATCAGGATTTACCGTGTTCGTGGTATCGTAGTTGTACATTCCACGCTCCGTTGGATAGTATGCAAGGTCAAGAACAGGTACGTTCGTCGGCGTTCCGTATTGGTTGACCTGATTTGGCCAAATCTCTTGGAATTGTACCAATCGCATACGGCTATCCGAAATCTGATTTTGATCAGATGTCCACTCCGAAGTTTGGTAGAAATACGGGTCAATTACGTACCACGCAATCTTCGCTGTTTTGAATCGTGAACTTAAGTTCAATGAGTTCGCTTCAGGGAACAAGTCAGGCTGTCCTTGAGGAACCGTTGCTAAATTCCATGCCGTGAAAGAACGAAGGTCGATTGTACTTTGAGCTCCTTCAAAATCATCAATGTAGGAAGTTCCGTCTCGGTTAATGACGCGGGGCTGTCCTGGAATCAAGTGTGCAAATTCTCCTTGGAAATCGATGGTTGATTTCGCTTTGGTTGAGATTCCCGGTAGGAAATCGACCATTTTCGTCAAGAACGGAACATCAGCACTGAACTGGATATCTGCTCCTAAAATGTTGTTCTTGTATGGCTCACTACCGATATCCACTTTTTGCGTTACCGGACGCTCCATCATGCGCATCCATGTGGCTCCAACATTGAATCGATCACTGAATCGATGCGAAACGCGGGAACCAATGAGCGATCGAGCTTGGAATCCAAATACGTTATTACTCTCTACTGAGATATTGATCGGCGTTCCTGCCTCCAAAACTCCAGAGTTCAGGATTTTTACACGACCTAGGTTGTAATCAACCGTGTAATCAACACCTTCGATCAATTGCAATCCACCCGCTGTAACCGTTACCCCACCTTCTGGAACGTTCAATACGTTCAGCGGAATATCCGAACTAATCGATGACTGGTATTGACCTGAGAATGAGAAACGATTCTTTGCAGGAATTAACTGCGCCGCAATTTGTGTCGAATCGTAAAGCTCTTGGAATACCACTCCATCAACTAAAGAGGGCGCCACCCCTTCTGATAACAATTTTGCTTCTAATGTGGTACCGAAGGGCTCAATAGTTGAGAAATAAACACGTCCATTGCGTGTGTTAATGGTACCTGCATTTACAATTCTGTTTCGTTCCGTTCCATCGAATTCCAACGGCACAAAATCAAATACCCCATCCGAGAACGGCTGGTAGTTGTAGTTGATTTTATCCATATCGATCAAGGTCACCAACTGCTGTTCAGCCAAAGCACTGGTATTTGGATCCAATCCAAAGTTTTCAGCTGGTAAGAACGGCCCTAGAACGGATGTTTCCGGGTTGTTGTACATCACGTCCATTCGGAATCCTTGCTGATCCAATTGGTACGCTCCGATTGAATAAACGTTTTTCATCATCAAATCCCACGTATTCGTGTTTGGATTCAATAAAGTTGGACGCAACATTTTCAAGATCAAGGCATCTTGACCTGAAGAGCCGTCTGTAGACAATTCCCCAACTTGATACGTTTCTCCTCTATAGGTGTATTCGTAAGCTACCCCAAGAACTTCATCATTGTTCAATGGTAAGTTCAAGGAAACGAATCCTAACTGTGCATTGTAGGTAAATTCTTGTTCGGAAAGCTTACGAGCGTTTTCCACTTTTTCGTAGTGAATGGCTTGTTGGAAAGGCCCTGGCTGAACTACTTGCGACGATAAGGCCGAAACAGAGTTCACAAATCCACGCACTAGCGGATTCACGGATGCCCAAGCGTACAATCCGTTCGCATCGTTGTCTGGCAATTCTTCAATCCAATAGTTTCCTGGATCGCCTTCACAGTTTTCTTGACGAGATTCCCCCAAATCGGCGAATGCCAAAATGTTTCGTGTATTCTCAGTGGTTGCGTTTCGGTTGGTTACCCAAACTTCGATACGTGTAATGTTGATCGTAGTGTTGGCAATTGGAAGGGTCGCCATGGCTTCGTTGTAGTGATCGCGATGGTAATGGTTGATGAAATAGTGTCGGTTTTGCTCGTAATTATCAGCCGTCAACTCAAAACGCTGTTGCTGAGCTTCTCCTTCAATCGTGATTTCTTTTCGTTGACCACGTTGTGAAGCGGCAATCAAATCCACGTATGTTTTTCCGAATCGCAATTGCGTGCTCGCCCCAAACAAGGTTTGAGAACTTGGAATCAAGGCCGTTGGAGGATTGAAGGAAACGTTTCCTAATGCAATCTTCTGAACGATTTGATCTTCGTTACCTGCGTATTCAAGCGTGGAAATATTGTCAAAGTTGAACGCAGCTTGTGTATCGTAGCTAGTATTGATTTTCAACTTGGTACCAATTTGTCCTGTAAGGTTCAATTTGATCTGCTGTTGGAAATCGAATCGTGTAATTCTTCTTTGACGTACCGGCAAGATTGGGTTGTCGTAACGAGATGAGTTTACACCAAATGAAAGTTCCACGTTCCCTTGCGGGGTGATGACAATTTCATCTGATCCAAAGAAGTTCTCGAATACTTTACTATCAATCTTAATGGGTAATTGGAAAGGTTGACTTTCCTCTGTTTGTTCGTCAATACGATCGCGCCAGTTTGCTTGAAGTGCCTTTTGGCGTTCGTATTCCACGTACTCATCGAAAGTCATTACCGACGGATTGCGGTAATCCAAGTTGTTTCCGATGGTCTCTGTAAAAATGTACGTTCCCGTAATTGGATCGTAAACAATGGTTTGGTTGACTCCGGATGGGTCACCAAGATCAAAACTTTGATTGGTCGTTTGAGTAGGGTCGTACGTTGGCTGAATCGGATATATCAAGGTATCCTCATCCTCTGTCTGAGCATGTCCCAACGTTGCCCCGACAAGGCAAAGTAGTATTGTTAGTTTCGTGTGTAGTATATTCGTTATCAACGTTATAGTATTTTCAACGCTTCCTTGATTAAGCCTTCAACCGATTCGTTACCTGTACTAACTTTATCTATCGCTTTTTCGGCTGCTTTCTTATCAAAACCTAAGGAAACCAATGCAGTTAACGCATCAAAATGCGTTGTATTGTTCGCAGCAAATATATTTTCGCTTGAAAAACTCATTTTTAACATTTTGTCTTTCAAATCGATAATGACGCGCTGCGCTGTTTTCGCCCCGATCCCTTTAATACTCTGGATTGTAGCAACGTCTTCCGATTGTATCGCTTGAGCAATTTCTTGCGGCACCAAAGACGATAACATGATCATGGCTGTATTCGGGCCAATTCCAGAGACAGAAATTAAGTGATTGAACATCTCACGCTCCGTGATATCTGCAAATCCATATAGCAATTGTGCGTCTTCACGGACAATCATCTTCGTATATACTTTCACTGCTTCATCGCCTCCGATAGCACTGAAGGTATTCAAGGAAATAGCCACTTCATACCCTACTCCGCCACAATCAATGATCAATGACGTAGGGTTCTTTTCAATAAGTCGACCGTTTAACTGAGCAATCATGTTATTTGTTTTGAGCGTCTACCGCCGCGATTTTCACCATATTAATGATCTCTCGAACGGAAGACCCCATTTGCAAAATGTGAATCGACTTGCGCAATCCGACCAATACAGGCCCAATAGCTTCTCCTTCCGTAATTTCCTGAAGCAACTTATAAGCAATGTTTCCAGAAGAAAGATTCGGGAAGATGAGTGTATTTACATTTTTATTAGCAAGCGTTGAGAAGTTGAATTTCTCTTGCATCAATGAATTGTTCAATGCGAAATCCGCTTGTACCTCTCCGTCAACGATAAGGTTTGGTTCTTGCTCGTGCAGAATTTCAACGGCCTTTGCCATCTTCTTTGGATCGTCTCCAATGGAAGAACCAAAGTTCGAGTAGCTCAAGAGCGCAATTCTCGGAGTCACTTTGAACTTACGAATCGTGCGGGCAACGTTGGAAGTGATTTCTGCGATATCTTCTGCCGTTGGATTCAAGTTTACAGTCGTATCTGCCAAGAACAACGGGCCGCGCTTGGTACCTAGAATGTACATCCCCGCAACCTTATTCATGTCTTTCTGAATTCCCACCGTTTGAATTGCTGTTTTTACCAATTCGCGGTAGTTACGCGTCAATCCTGAGATCATGGCATCAGCATCTCCCATTTCCACCATCATGGCACCGAAGTGGTTCCGCTCGCGCATGACTTGAATCGCTTCGAATTCCGTTACTCCTTTTCGATTTCTCTTTTCGAAGAATGCTTGTCCGAATGCCTCACGTCTTTCTCGCTCTTCATCCGATTTCGGATCGATGATTTCCACATCTGGAATTTCGATCATGTATTCTTCAATCAACGCTTCAATTTTATCGCGGCGCCCCAATAGAATTGGTTCTGCAACACCTTCTTCCCAAGAAGTTTGAGCAGCCTTCAGAATCTTGATATTATCAGCCTCGGCAAACACCACACGTTTTGGCGATCGTTGTGCCTTCTCTGTGATATTACGAAGTAATTTGTTGTCCAATCCGAGACGGTTTTTCAATTCCATCTCATAGGCTTCCCAATCTTCAATTGGGTTTTTGGCTACTCCAGAATCCATTGCAGCCTTCGCAACTGCTGGAGCGACGTAGTATATCAACCGTGGATCCAGAGGTTTAGGAATGAACTGCTCGCGCCCGAATGAAATGTTCTTTTCACCGTAGGCCTCAATGACCTCTTCTGGAATGGATTCTTTCGCCAAATCAGCGATGGCTTTTACAGCCGCTAATTTCATTTCCTCGTTGATAGTCGTCGCACGTACATCCAATGCGCCACGGAAAATGAAAGGGAATCCGAGTACGTTATTCACCTGATTCGGGTGGTCGGAGCGACCTGTGGCCATAATAATGTCTTCGCGAACGGAGGTGGCATCTTTGTAAGAAATCTCCGGCTCTGGATTGGCCAATGCAAATACGATGGGATCCTTTGCCATTTTCTTGATCATCTCTTTGGATACGATACCACCACGCGACAATCCAAGGAATACATCGGCTTTTTTGAAAGCGTCTTCAAATGAGACATCCTTCTTATGTTTAGCGAATTGTTTTTTGTTGTCATCTAGATCCGTTCTGTCCGCACGAATCAATCCTTTGGAGTCATACATATAGATATTCTCCAACTTTGCTCCCAATGCATGGTACAAGCGTGCACAAGAAAGTGCTGAAGCCCCAGCCCCTGACACAACGATTTTTACACGTCCGATTTTCTTGTGTGCCAATTCAAGAGCATTCAACAAGGCCGCCGATGAAATAATAGCGGTACCATGCTGGTCGTCGTGCATGATCGGAATATCCAATTCGTCTTTCAAGCGCGTTTCGATTTCGAATGCTTCGGGTGCTTTAATATCTTCTAGGTTGATTCCACCGAATGTTGGCGCAATAGCTTTTACCGTTTCGATGAATTTCTCTGGATCGGATGCATCTACTTCAATATCGAATACATCGATGTCTGCGAAGATTTTGAAAAGCAATCCTTTTCCCTCCATTACTGGCTTAGATGCTTCTGGCCCAATATCTCCTAAACCTAATACTGCAGTTCCGTTTGAGATCACTGCAACAAGGTTTCCTTTACTTGTGTATTTATAAACGTCTTCTTTCGATTCTGCAATACGTAAACAAGGCTCTGCTACTCCTGGTGAATACGCTAACGATAAGTCTCTTTGTGAGGCGTAAGGTTTTGTTGGTATCACTTCTATTTTCCCGGGTTTCCCCTGAGAGTGGTAGTCTAGTGCGTCTTGTTTTCTGATTTTAGCCATAGTCGCTATTTTGAAGCGGATAAAGTTACGAAGTTTCTAAGAGAATACAGGGAATCGGGCGTTTATATTCCGTGAAAGTTTTAACCAAGCAAAAGGGAGGACAAATGCCCTCCCTTTCTTAATTATTTGGAATGTTGATTTTACTCAACAACTACTTTCTTCGTAGCTACTCCGTTCTCAGAAGAAACAAGAACAGTGTAGATTCCTGGTGCCAATGCAGTCACGTCAACTTGAGTTGAAGACTGTCCAGCAACGTTTTGAGATGCTACTACTTTACCTTGAACATCGATCATAGAGATAGAAGCCTCAGTAGACTCATCCAACTTCACAGTGAAGTTATCAGATGCAGGGTTCGGGTAGATAGCGAATGCAACAGCATCTTCTTCAGAAACTGAGCTCAACTCATCAACGTTGATGTTATCCAAGAACAAGTTGTTTCCGTAAGCTGATTGGAACTCGAAACGGATTACAACATCACTCATTCCATCGTAAGCAGAAAGATCTACTGTGTTAGCTTGCCAATCTCCAGCAACTGGTGCGTTGTACTGAGTAGTACTTGCAGGCAATGTTGCCAAGTTAGATCCTGATGCTTGGAATACTTGAGACCAAGTTGATCCACAATCAGTAGAAACGTAGATAGTCAACTGATCGTTCTCAGACTGGTACTGCTTGTATGTGTGATCGAATGCCAATGTTGAGTTGTTCGCTGGCATGTTGATTTTCTGCATAGTCAAGTTCATTGTTCCAGACTGGATGCTGTAGAAACGAACACGGATAGCACGATCAGACTGACCGAATCCTCCAATTTGTCCGTAGTTGTATGTTGGTCCGTCAAGAACACCGAATACACCTGAAGTTAAAGCAGCGTCAGCATCGAAGATAGCTGTAGAAAGATCACGAGAGTAACCAGTTCCCGCCTCCAATGTTGCGTTCTCCATTGTTTCCATTACTGGAGCTGGAGTTCCGTTAGCGTTCAATTTGTTGTAAACCTCATCTGGGATTGCTACTGCGTTAGGACTAGACCAAGGCTGACCTCCGTTAGCAGAAACGATAGTGTAAGAAACTGTAGAAGTCCCAGCAGCCAATGTTGTAGCTGGGAAGTTGATAGTATGTGTTTGCCCTTGTTGCAAGTTGATTCCAGAAACAGTTTCCTGTACTGGAGTACCTCCATTGATAGAGTACTCAGCAACGATATCTGTAATAGCTGTACCAGCATCGTTGTTAGTAAATTCAATTACTGGGTTGAAAGCCAAATCACAGTATCCAGCTCCTGCAGTTGAAGCAGATGATGCCGCTACGTTAACAATCCCTGGGATTGTTGAATAAGTAGACTTAGCAGCCTGGTGAACTGTTTTGTTAGCATCGTTCTGAATGTATACTGCGAAACGAACTTGTGCTTTGTCGAACAAGTATGACGGAAGGCTAGAGATTGTGAACGAGTAGTTCTCAGATGCTCCACCAGCGATTGAAGGCAATGCTGATCCATCTTCCGCGTTAGTAGTACTACCTGTTGTAGTATACATCTGACGCATTACATTGTAGAAAATTGTTTCTCCGTTTGATCCTGGAGCTACACCACCGTAATCAACTACATCTTCATACATAGTAATGTAAATCTTGTCAGCATCAGAAACTGCAGATCCAGTAGTATTTGTTACTGTGATATCTACATCAACTGTATTGGCATCCTGCCATGTTTGCGTAACTGTAATTGAGTAAGGAGTTGTTTGAGCCGCAGCTGTAGTCAATGTTGAAGACGTAACAATTGTGTTTGGAGCCCCTGGAGTTCCACCGTTCAAACAAGTGTTAGGAACACCCGTTACACCATAATAGTTACGACGTACTTCTGGTCCATCAGGATACGCTGCGTTCATTGGATCCGTTCCCGGCCAAGATACCTGGTGAGAAATCTTAACGTATTCTCCACCTCCGTTCGAGAAGTTGTCCAATGTAGTTTTTAAAGCTGGGTTTTGAGAGGCACATGGTCCACAAGATGCCTGAGTGAAATGCTCAATCATCGGAACTTGCGGTACCTGCGCAAAAGCCATCGTCGAAGACGCAAGGGCTAAAGCTGCTAGTAAATTTCTTTTCATAATTCGTATTTTCCGCCTAAAATAAAACCTTCGCGTCAAAGCACACAAAAAATCCTTGGACAATTATTGGTTTCCTAACTTGGGAGTTTGTTGTTTAAATAGGAATCAAAGAACTGAAATTCTGTGAAAAAAGTAACTTACTCTCTAATATGTATCAGCTATGGCAACAAGTAAACAATTAACGATAAGTGTTTTTTCGGGGGCTGGAATGAGT
Organism: Fluviicola sp. XM-24bin1; assembly: GCA_003149635.1. GTDB lineage: Bacteria > Bacteroidota > Bacteroidia > Flavobacteriales_D > Crocinitomicaceae > UBA4466. The sequence goes on along the minus strand of QCWI01000001.1, from coordinate 145,989 downwards.
GCCGAAAGTGGCATTTCAACCTTTCGGGATTCCAATGGTCTATGGGAGAACTATAGAATTGAGGAAGTCGCAACACCACAGGCCTGGGCTAAAGATCCAGATCTGGTCACTGCCTTTTACAATGCCAGAAGAAAGAACGTTTTGGCGGCAGAACCCAACGAAGCGCATCAGGCGATTGCCGCATTGGAATCCTTTGCCGATGTACAGGTAATCACCCAGAACATCGACGACCTCCACGAAAGAGCAGGAAGTAGCAATATCTTGCATTTACACGGTCAGATTCGCATGGCAAAGTCCAGTGGCCCGAATCAGGAAAAGGCATATTATCCGATTGAAGGCTGGGAATTGACGGAAAAGGATTTATGCCCTGACGGATATCGTTTGCGACCACATGTTGTTTGGTTCGGGGAAGCAGTACCAGCGTATGAAGACGCTGCGATGATGCTCAGTAAATCCGATGTTTTGATTGTAATAGGAACTTCACTACAAGTATATCCAGCTGCAGGATTGATCCATTTCGCCGAAAAGGCTCGAACGAAATTCATCATTGATCCAAAAGCGGATGAATTGGATGTGCCGACTTCCTTTGAAAAAGTGAATACCATGGCATCCGAAGGGATGCAACAAATAATGGAATGGCTTAAGAAGCGTTGATTACTTCGCTGCCTTCTGATCCGTTTTAATTTCTTCCTTGACGTAGTTCTCAATAGCTCCGGTCATGGATGGGGCATTGGGTTGAGGTGCGTGAAGATCAAGACGCAGATTGTTTTTCACGATTGCATTGGCAGTTGTAGGTCCAAATGCTGCAATAATTGTGTTGTTCTGCTTGAAATTCGGGAAGTTTTTCAATAAAGACTCAATTCCTCCCGGGCTATAGAATACCAACATGTCGTAGTACACATCTTCCAGGTCGGATAAATCTGCTGCAACGGTTCTGTACAAAATAGCTTTGGTGAATTTCAAGTTGTTATCTTCCAAAGTCATTGGGATGCGATCTCGAAGGCGATCCGCACAAGGCAACAAGAATGTCTCCTTTTTGTGTTTTTTCAATACGTCAATCAAATCCAAAATCGTTTGTTTTCCGAAGAAAATCTTACGTTTTCTATAGGTAACGTATTTCTGAAGATAGTAGGCTACCGCTTCTGAAATACAGAAGTACTTCATTGAATCCGGCACTTCGAATCGCATTTCTCCGGCAATACGGAAATAGTGATCCACCGCTGTTTTAGAAGTTAAAATAACTGCTGAGTGTTCACTAAGATCTATTTTTTGAGCGCGGAACTCTTGCGAACTGATTCCTTCTACCTGGATGAAAGATCTGAAGTCGATTTTCAAATCATACTTTTCTGCCAAATCGAAATAGGGAGATTTCTTTCCTTCAGGTTTCGGTTGTGAGACCAATATTGTCTTTATAGCCAAAGCTCCAATTTTTAGTTCAACTTCTTCGTTTTCATACCTCTAAATTCTGCGAAGCGTAGTAAAAAACTACTAAGAAAGGCAGGATTTCGAGGGTGCAAAAATACAAAATTATATAATACCATGTCACCCCCTGACGAAGAACCACCGAAACACTTTTTAAAATTCGGAATGCGGTTTCAACTAAAAATATCCAAATAACGACTTGAAAAGTAATATCCACATAATCAGGTTGCAGAATCCAAATCGTTGCAGCGACGAAATAAACAATACCAAGTGCCTGCGTTCCGACAATCTTCATAATTATCGGAATTCGAAATACCTCCATCTCTCCGGTAACCCATCCGGAAAAAACAAGCGAGAAAAAATGGAAGAATAACAGTCCTACTGGCACTGTTAATGCCATAATACGGGACACCAATAGATCAAACCCCAGATGTTCTGCCATGAGGTACACAAGCAATCCGGATGAAACACAATAATTTAAAAGGAGTAACATTGACGCACCGCTTCGGACAGGCATGATCTCCCGGAAAAAAACTCGTACAGATTGCGTCTTGATTAATCCTACAGATACCGCATAATATACATTTGCTTGTCTTGCACGCGCAATTGCAAGAATCATCAAACTGGCGAACAGCACAATTCCTAATATCCAGTTAAACGAGGTTTCCCTTGGAGTTAAGGCTTCGGGAACCTGTGTCTGAAGTGTTATTTGAGTTAGTGCATTCAAGCTTTTTTACAATCTGTTTTGGAATCAATCAAAGTTATACTTTGAATGTGATATAAATTTAACAATGCACAAAAATATAGTTAAATTTGTGCCTCAATAAACTAGGATATGAAAACTGATTTATACACACATCCGGACTATTTTAACATGGATGATTTGCTGTCGGAAGAACACAAGTTGGTTCGCGACGCTGCACGAGCATGGGTAAAGAAAGAAGTATCTCCCATCATTGATGAGCATTACGAAAATGCCACTTTCCCAAATCACATCTTGGGTGGACTTGGAGAAATTGGGGCGTTCGGTCCATATATTCCTGCTGAGTACGGTGGTCCTGGATTGGATCAGATTTCTTACGGATTGATTATGCAGGAGCTTGAGCGTTGTGATTCTGGGTTGCGTTCAACAGCTTCGGTACAGAGTTCATTGGTGATGTACCCTATCTGGAAATACGGATCTGAAGAGCAAAAGCAAAAATACCTTCCGAAATTGGCCACGGGTGAAATGGTCGGTTGTTTTGGATTGACCGAGCCAGATCACGGTTCAAACCCTGGTGGAATGTTGTCCAACTTTAAAGATGCCGGAGACCACGTTATCCTTAATGGAGCTAAAATGTGGATTTCAAATGCACCTTTTGCTGATATCGCTGTTGTTTGGGCAAAAGATGAGAGTGGCCGCATTCATGGATTGGTGGTAGAACGCGGAATGGAAGGATTCTCAACACCGGAAATGCACGGAAAACTTTCTTTGAGAGCGTCTGCTACGGGAGAGTTGATCTTCGATAATGTTAAAGTACCTAAGGAAAATATCTTGCCTGGTCGTTCTGGGTTGGGGGCTCCGTTGAGCTGTTTGGATTCAGCTCGTTTCGGAATAGCATGGGGAGCTTTGGGTGCTGCAATGGATTGTTACGATCAAGCATTGCGTTACTCAAAAGAACGTACACAGTTTGATGTTCCGATTGGCGCTTTCCAGTTGACGCAGAAAAAATTGGCTGAGATGATTACTGAAATCACAAAAGCTCAGTTGTTGACGTTCCGTTTGGGACAGTTGCGTAACGAAGGAAAAGCCACTTCAGCACAAATCTCTATGGCGAAACGAAACAATGTGGAGATTGCATTGAACATTGCTCGTGAAGCGCGTCAGATTCATGGCGGAATGGGTATTACTAGCGAGTACTCAATCATGCGTCACATGGCGAATTTGGAATCTGTTGTTACTTACGAGGGAACACATGATATTCACTTGTTGATTACTGGAATGGACGTGACTGGAATTCCAGCATTTACGCGTACAATGCCAGATTTGAGCAAGATGAAGTAATCTACTTTATACAATTATACTAAAGCCGCGTCTCGACTAGTTCGACGACCGGCTTTTTTTGTGGCATTTATTTGATTTCTGGAGTATTCCCTGGATGCCCATGGCGTTATTTGGACCACTGAGGCACTGAGGACATCAAGGAAGTAATGTGCTTGAGGACACAAGAACCAAACAAGTTCGATCCGCTGATAGGTCTACGATAATTACTGCTTTTTATTGAAATAACTCTTTGATGTTTGATCTCTTGACGGATGCCCATGGCGTTATTTGGACCACTGAGGCACCGAGGACACCAAGGAAGTAATGTGCTTGAGGACACAAGAACCGAACAAGTTCGATCCGCTGATAGGTCACGATAATTACTGCTTTTATTGAATTAACTTTTTGATGTTTGATGATCTCCTGACGGATGCCCAGTACGTCATTTCGACCACTGAGGCACCGAGGACACCAAGGAAGTAATGTGCCTGAGGACACAAGAACCGAACAAGTTCGATCCACTGAAAGGCCCTACGATAATTACTGCTTTTATTGAAGTCATTTTTTGATGTTTGATCTCTTGACG
>QCWI01000001.1:2036-141008 GCA_003149635.1 Fluviicola sp. XM-24bin1 | reverse complement strand
TGAAAGGCCCTACGATAATTACTGCTTTTATTGAAGTCATTTTTTGATGTTTGATCTCTTGACGGATGCCCAGTGTGTCATTTCGACCACTGAGGTACCGAGGACACCAAGGAAGTAATGTGCCTGAGGACACAAGAACCGAACAAGTTCGATCCGCTGATAGGTCTACGATAATTACTGCTTTTTACTGAAATAACTTTTTACTTCCAGTTTACCCTTGATTGATTACCGGGAGCATGATCGTGAAGGTCGTTCCTTCGTCCACTACCGAATCGAAGTCGATAGTTCCGTGATGATTCTCAACAATTTGACGTACCATAGCTAATCCAAGGCCTGTTCCTGTACTTTTCGTTGTGAAGTATGGAGTGAAGATTTTGTTTTTCTTCTCAGCGGGAATTCCAATTCCGTTATCCGCGATGTCAATCTGAACTTTGTAATCTGTTCTTGTAATTACAATTCGAATATCTGTGGTTCTGTCTTCAGGTGTTGCTTGGATGGCATTTTTAATGAGGTTATTAAAGACACGTATCATCTGGTTACGATCGGCACGAACGGTTACTTCTTTTAGTTCCGTTACGACTTTCACTGAAACACCTTCAGTAACGAATACTTGCTTTGCAGATCGGATCAAGGCAATGATGTCTAACAATTCCTCTGACGGTCGTGGCATCTTGGCAAAATTGGAGAACTCATTTGCAATATTCGTCAGTGCATCAATTTGCTCAATTATGGATTTTGCTACGCGCTTTAGCTTTTCCTCACTTTTAGGATCATTGGCATCGTAACTCCTTAATAAATGCTGAACACTCAAACGCATTGGTGTCAATGGATTCTTGATTTCATGAGCTACCTGCTTGGCCATTTCCCTCCATGCTGATTCCCGCTCACTTCTCGCTAACTTTTGGGCAGCATATTCAAGCTCTTCCAACTTCTGATTATAATCTTTTACCAAAGAACCAATTTCGTCTTCTTTATTGTAGGAAATACGCTCATTTGGCGTACCGAATCGAACGGATGAAAAGCTTTCCTGTAAAATACGCAATGGTGCGGTAAGCCAGTTTGAAACGAAAATCGCGATTAAGATTGAGAAGGCCAGGAGCAATACAAATACGTTCACAATTGCCACAAGGAATTCCTGGATCTGAGTTTCGAACTCGTTTTGCTGCCCAAAATGCTGGAGGTTTATGTACGCCATCAGTTTTCCATCCTTGTTATAGAATGGTTTGTAAGCCGAGCTGTATTCCAGAGCACCGATATTTTCATCACCCAGATATTCACTTCTTTCTCCGTAGCGCATTTCACGATACGCGTTTGGGTTCATTTGTTCACTAATCAGTCCTGAATTGAAGACTTTTGGTCTTGAGGTAGCCAGGAGGTAGCCGTTGACATCATACAAGTTGATATCCGTGAAGAATACGCGAGAAAATTTCTCAAGATAGAATTGCATTCGATCTCCGTTCTCGTCAATATCCAATTCTTCCATATCTCCAAGTTTGGCTCCAACCTCTTTGTTCACGGAACTCAATTTTTCACGCACAACATCGCGTGTATATTCTTTATGCTGATTACTGACGAAGATTCCGCTACCCCATCCAAATGCCAAAAGTGAGAGAAAAACGAGTGAGATGAGTACCAACTGGATTTTAAGAGCCAAACTAAGCGTACGCCGTGATGATTCTGAGCGATTCATCCTAAACATCAGCGGTAACAGCATCAGACCGTAGAACGAAAAGAGATAAGAAAAGGCTGTAACCTGTTCAATTTGTTCTGCGTTCTTACTGGAAAGGACTACGGTATAATCCGGTGATTTCTGTAAAATAAAATGGTTGTACCCTCCGAAATCTACGAATTGACTTCCTGTACCACCTTCAACCAGTTTGGCCACATTTGTCGGGTAATTGAAGTCGCCATATTTGTTCAGGAGTTTGCTATCGTGATACTTTGCAATAGAATATTCTTCAAGAGATTCAAAAACTGTGGTAGAACCACTGATGAGTAATCGTGGAAAACCAATTTCTTCAGGAATCTTTGTCGACTTTAAGGTGCAAAACAGAATTGCGGTTGAATCCTCACTTTCCAACTCCTGACGAATGATATAACTGTATTGATTTTTGTAATCACTGATGAAATAAATGTTGGTATCAATTTCAGAAGGAACACCTGATTTATCGACGATTTTCTGGAGCTCATCATATTCACGTGTACTCATTTCAACCCGATCTACAATTGGCAGATGCTGTTCGTTGAAAAGTGAAAACTTCATTTCGTACCGTTCCCAGAATCCATTAAAGAATCGACGTTCCAGATTTTCCTGAAAATCCGAAATGCGCATTTTATATTGCGTACTGATGAGTTTCTTAAGGAATTTATCATCCTTTAGTTGTGGGGCCAATGCACTGTATTCTACCTCCGTTACGATATCTTTCTCCGTTGCCAGTTGATTTGCATAGAGCTCCTTCTCTCCACGTTCTTTTTTACTCTCCAGATGATTGACCGTGACTGACATGGTAATCGCGAAGCTGAACAGGACGAATAAACCCGATGCAAAACCCCGGTCTGATTTACTCAGGACCACCTGATACAAAATTGCCCCGAAATACATCATTGGGAACAAGGCCGGGAAAAGCAATCCGAAACCAAAATTGATTTCATAAAGTAAATACATGCAAGAAACCGCGAAATAGATCACTGCACTTCTCGAACCAAGTACATTGTTCCTCTTACCTAATCGAATAACGCTTCCCGTAAAATGAAAAATGGCATAGAAAAACACTCCAAACCCCATCAAAGCAATGATGGAGAATGCGTTCAATGAAAACAACTGGTTTATTCCCAACGGAATTGCTGAATTTTCTACCAATTCAACGGTGAAGTACACCAGTAAAATCCATGGTAGGAGTAAAAACAACGGAAACAAATAGCTGGATATCAGCCCAATTTTGGAAGGTTTCCAATCATCAATTCGTACGCGCAATATGCCTAGAACATACACCAGAACGACAAGGTGAATCGTGTACTCTAAAAAGTTTGGCAACCAGTCGTTAACCCCATACAATGAAGGGTTCATTGCCTCTGTTTCTTCCAGAAAAGAAAACCACCCTGATTTCAAAGACACGTATCTGAACAAAACGATTCCTGCTATAGACACCCATGACCAGAGCGCTTTTTGTTTAACAACAAAGCGATACAAAAAGGTTACTGCCAGAATAAGTGTCAAGAGCAAAAAGGTGAGTAATAGCACGGATTGCTCTTTGGTAACAGATTGTTCATCAGCAATATTGATAGAGCAAACGTATTCACCGTTATTGTTTCTGACTTGAAAACCTATGTCTTTATCGGGAACAATTTCTGCATTGTATTCAAAGGGTAAATGTGGTGTAAACTCATTGACCAGGTGCTGATTTTCATAGGCGTAATCGTTGCGAATCAAGAAGCTAACACAAACCGTAAAATCGTTATCCGAACGCATTTTAGCGTAGTACCAACCGTTCTGTAACTTTACCAGACCTTCTGCCGGATAATGAATATCCGCAAACCGAATTATAGGTAATTGATTCGTATTCCAGAAGATTAGTGAATCGTTCCTATATATATGAATGTTGATTCCTTCCTGACCTTGCAGATTCTCCCAGTGCGGCTCTATCTCACCACTGTTGAGGCGGGTGTTGGTGAATTCCAGAACTTTGTCCAGGCGTTTTTCTTCTTCTTGAAATGCCGATTCGAAAGAATCAACTGCACTTTTATAGTCGTATGTGAATACACTGTTGTAGTAAGAAGCAAATAGGATTGCAGCGCCAATGGCGGCCACCGGTAGGTAGAATCGCTTCAAATACGTCAGAATCATAGCTTGACGGCTTCCATTTTCGTGCCAATTTCTTGCGTCAGCTTTTGAAAGTCTTCATCAGCGTGTGCATCATTGCGGAAACGAAAATCGGCCTGTTGTTCGAAAGGTAGCAAATAATTCTGGTAGCAAGGTTTGACGTGATTTTCCCATTGATACAGAATTGCTTCACGGGAATATCCACGTGATTCCTGATCTCTGTAGAGTCTTCGATCCAATTGCACCTCCTGATCTACCTTGATGAATACTGAGTAATCCAATAATTCGCGTACTTCTTCAAAGTGAAACAGAAAGAGTCCTTCAACAATAATCAGCTCTGAAGGGTAGATGGTAATCAACACGTTTTTATCCGGCGGGGAATTGAAATGGTACTCCTTCACGATAATCGTTGATCCTGAAACCAACTTTTTCAAATCGTTCACCAGCTTCTCTCGATTTAATGCAGTTGGAAGATCGAAATTGTGGATTCCATTTTCATCAAGCTTTTGCTCTTCGATGGGCAAATAGTAATTATCCATCGAGAAAACAGAGGGTTGGAGATCACCAAAATGCGAACACAATCGTTTCAGCAACGTTGTTTTACCAGATCCACTTCCACCACAAATACCTACAATCATCTTTCCATCAAGAATTTAACCGGTCCAGGTTTGTTCAATTGCTCCGTATCAAACGTCATTACGAGGCCGGGCAAAGTTACCATAAACTCTTGTTTTTCCTTACGATTGAATACACTACTTGGATTATAAATCGTTCTTTCCGTAAAAGTATTGTGCGATGAAATCTCTTGTTTCTCGAATGTAATGATGCTTGCTTTATCGTATCCGTTATGGTCCAGATGATATCCAATCCCTTCATTCATAGGATACAAACCAAGTTTAAGAGGTTTTTTCTCTATGAAATAATTTAATTCCATTCGGTTGATTTCCGTCCATTCTCCTTCTTTCCATTCGTGCAAAATAAGTCGGGCTCCTGCATTTTCTCTTTCGCCTCCAACCATGTAAAACTTATCGTTGATGTAGCATACCATTCCTTTATCTTGCGTGTCGCGATCATCCATGAAGTATTTTCCGGTTGTTCCAAACCCGATATTCTGAACCGTGATATACTCTTTTGGCGCATCCAGGAATTGACTTCCGGTAGCTTTCCCTTTTGATGAGAATTCTTTCACGTGCCATCCTTTCTTTTTGTTCGAAAGGCCTCTGGCGGCAAAACAGATTTTGTCTTCTGTGAACCCTACATAATCCCAATATCCAACGTTCTCATCTTTCAATTCATCATATGGGATGCTACCAAGTTCCGCTGCATACGGAAGCATGTTGTGATGCGTAATGAAGGTTGCCACTTCTTTCACTGCTTTCTCTTTCTTGTCTTCGTAACGAATATGATGCACCAGCGCCTTATCCGTAACAATGATGTTGATGACTTCGGCAGTAGTGTAGTCTGCAATACCAACACTCTTTAACACATTTTTCAAGGAGACTTTCGAAGTTTTCATGTTTCCGGCTTCATTCAGTTGAGAGAATGAAACAGAAGCATTTTCTAACTGAAGATTGTCCAAAAAGTATACGTAACGGGCATTCTCACTACTGATGTAGTAGAACTCTTCATCTCTGGGAGTAAAAGTCTCGTCCCAAATACTTGAATTCTGATCACCAACCAATGTTAGTCCAATACGACGTGTTGTTCCGTTCGGATCCCGATTCATTAAAATAGCTCCCTGCCCTTTCCATTCAATGATGTCGTAGTAAGGATATTTTTGAGCTTCAATTTCGATTTCCTGCGCAGAGGCAGTAAGTGCTACGAAGGCACTAAAAATAAGGGCAAGTTTCTTCATGGTTTCCAATTTTGGAGATAGCGTAGAGCAATCTTCGTGCTAAAAATAAATTTTATGAATACAAAATCAAAAATGAATCGCGTGAAAGGAATCGGAGCGATGCTATTTCGGCGATAGGTAATGGAACTGGGATTCCAACAAACAGTTCAACTCCAAATGGATGCAGCATTAAAAGGGCAAAATAATTTTCCTTTTATATGGTGAGATTGTTTACATTTAGCTCCTAAACGCTCACCTTATGAAAGCTATTATTACTCTGGGAATGCTCTTCCCACTTTTATCTTTTGGACAAGTTTCTTATGAAGTTACCGTAACGCGTTTGCGTGCTTATGCCGACGATTGCGATGGCGGTGCGATTACCTTCTGTGCGAATGCACCTCAGGACCCTGTATACAACGTATGGGTGACTGATCAAGAGGCAAATGAAGAAACAGCTTGTTGGGTATTCGAAGATGACAACGATGCTGCCTATGCTGTCTGGACGGATATTCAAGATTTACAGATTGCATCTCAAGCTAACGTAAATACCACGTACCTGTCATTTGACATGTCGGGATTTGAATCGGATAACCTTAACCCGAATTGTACGAGTGCAACGGGAGATGACGCTGTAATTGATCGTGAATTTGTGCAAGAAATCACTTTGAGTACTCTTACCGAAGGAGTAGTGAATACTGTGATCATTGATCTTCAGGATACGTATTATGCGGAGTTGGAAATCATTTGGCACGATTTAACAGCTTCCACAGATGAATTACCTGCTCCGGCATTGACGTTAGCCCCGAATCCAACAAATGGTTCATTTACGGTTGCAACAACAGGGGTAACCGGAGAACGTACTATTGAAATTCGAGATATGGCAGGACGTGTGATCCAAACTATTGTGAATTCTCAAGATGTAACTGAGGTCTATCTGGACAATGTTGAGTCCGGAAACTACTTCGTTTATGTGCATTCTGAGAATGGTACTGCAATTGAGAAGTTGATTGTTAAGTAAGAAAAGGCGCTAGAATCTAAAATTTTAGACACTAGACTTGAGGCCGGCGATGTATTGCCGGTCTTTTTTATTCACAGGATAACTATTAATAGTTGAACGTGAGGGGTGCAAAGGACGCTAAGAATGTTAATTGGAAAAGTAGCACCCACTGGATGCTACTTTTTTCTCTTTCTTTTCACCACAGGGGCACAGCGGGCACAAGGATAATTTAGACAGAAAAGTGCACTAGAAGAATCCTTTGGATTCTCCATTTCCGTTACAATATTAATATCGTAGCTTTTCTATTTCCTTACAAAGAGCCGCATCCATTTCCGTTATCGCATTTTTATCATATGTGAATATGTTCAGATACAGTTTGTTGTATCGTATGTCCATGTCGGCATGATGTTGCATTGCGTCAGATATTTGTGCAAGTTTCAAAACAAATTCCGCTAACTCGGTTTGGTTTTCGAATACCAGATTTGTTTGAATGCCTTGTTCTGTTTTATTCCAGTTTATTGGTTTCATAGAGTTGATTTTATTCTATCCCATTCATTCATCACTTTCAATAAAGACTCAAACAATTGTTCGAAGCTATCAATTACAACGTATTGCGATTGCATTACATCAGTTCGGAATTCGGTTTTCATTACTTCTTCAATATCAAACGGAACAGCTTGAACTTCTCCGGAAATACTCAAATTTGCTTCTCCGAATGACGACACGATTCCTGCCCCGTAAATTTTCAATCCATCCTGTCGTATCAATCCAAACTCAATGGTAAACCAGTACAATCGTTGAAGCATCAAAATTCGCTCGGGGTTATTGAGAACGGTACAGCCTAACCTCCCAAATTCCTGAGCAAAATCAGAGAAAACAGGATCACTAAGTAAAGGAACATGCCCAAAAATGTCGTGGAACATATCAGGTTCTTCCAGATAATCAAGCTGTTCCATAGTTCGAAGCCAGGTAGATGAACAGAACTTTTTCTGAGCCAATAGTGGGAAAAACTCTTCCACAGGAATCAACCCTGGCACACAATGGATTTCCCAACCCGTGCTCTGTTTATACCAACTATTTATTTCCTGAAAATCAGGTGGTGCATTTGGATGTAGCACAGATTCCATTCGCTCCAGCGCCAACATGTATTCATCGCATGCTTTATCCTTCAAATTCCTCTTCTGACGCTCAAAAAGCGTTCTCCAAACCAAGAAGTCTTCATCCTTGTACTTGTCAAATTCTTGTCTCATAACTCAAAAAAAAAGCCCGATTCAATAATTGAACCGGGCTGTGAATACCTTTTTAAAAGCAATGCACTACATTTCCAGTTCACCAAAGTGAAGGAAATAATAATGGTATGTGTTGTGCATTTGCATGTTTCAAATGTAGCATTTTCCGTTAATCTGCTACGACCTGTAGCACTATAAACAATAGTTATGCCAGCCCAAAAGATTTATTTATATTTGATTCGATGCGAATTCTACAAATATGTGTCCTTCTGCTTGGGGTAAACCTTCTATTACCTACAATTGCCGTCCATTTCATGGATGTTTCGTCGGACGAAGTTGTTTGTGAACTCATGGAGGATTTTGGTGAAGAAGAGGAGGAAGACGGAGAGACTGCTAAGGACCTGGAAGACACCTTCTTTTTTCGCGAATTGTATAGTGGTCGAATCACTCAAATACCAAAGGAACAAATCGCTTTTGAGTCCTATCCTGAGAACAATCATCATTTGCGTATCATTCATCTAGAGGTTCAGACACCTCCACCTCAGAATACAATGGGTTAGATTCATTCGAAACGACGTTCTCGTGAGAAGGAACGCGTTCAATTATTGTGGCTTATCCACACAACCTCATTGTATTAAAATGAAAGATAAATTTTCAGTTAAAAATTTAAAGTTTGACCTCGCTTCAGGATTGGTCGTTTTCTTTGTTGCACTTCCATTATGCCTTGGAATTTCATTGGCATCTACCTCTTACAAAAACATTGAAGGCCTGGAGGACTTTGCCGGAATAGTAATGCCAGGACTTATTGCTGGTATTGTTGGTGGTATCATTGTAGGAACTTTCAGTGCGTCCCGGTTTGGAGTAAGTGGTCCTGCTGCCGGATTGATTACCATTGTTGGTGCCGCAATCATTGAATTTGGAGGATTTGATAACGGTGGGTTTGAGAAATTTGCCCTGGCCGTCGCTCTTGGAGGGGTAATTCAATTCATTTTCGGGGTGATAAAGGCAGGGTTTGTGGCTTACTATATTCCTTTCTCCGTTATTAAAGGGATGCTCGCGGGGATCGGTGTTACTATATTCCTGAAAGAATTACCTCACTTTTTCGGGTATGATAAAAACCCCGAGGGCGATCTACCGTTCAATCAAACGGATGGTCACAATACTTTCGAGGAAATCTGGCTTATGCTGGACCATGTGCATATCGGCGCTACCATTGTTGCCTTGATCTCATTAATCATTCTGATTGTCTGGGGAATGAAATTTGTTAAAAACAATAAAGTTTTAAACCTTGTTCCTGGTCCCCTTTTGGCAATAGTTGTTTCAGTAGGTATTGCTGCGACTCTGATGGGAATTTCCGGATTCGAAATTGAGAAAAGCCATTTAGTTAGTGTTCCTGAACCAAGTAGTTTCGATGAATTCAAGAGTATGTTCTATTTCCCGAACTTCAGTGCAATCAATGATCCTGCTGTTTGGCGCGTCGCCGTTGTTATTGCATTGGTAGCGTCGATTGAATCCTTACTTTGTGTGGAAGCTACGGACAAAATGGATCCATACAAAGGACGAACACCTATGAACCGGGAGTTAAGAGCTCAGGGAATCGGAAATGTTGTTTCGGGATTATTGGGTGGTCTTCCAATTACGCAGGTGATTGTTCGGTCAACGGCAAATATTGGTGCTGGCGCAAAATCAAAATCATCTGCGATTATCCACGGAATTTTTCTGGTTGTATTTATCCTCGCAATTCCAGGTGTATTGAATCTCATTCCACGTGCAACATTGGCAGCGGTTCTTCTGCTCATTGGATGGAAATTAGCCAGTCCAAAATCGATAATTCAAATGATCAAATCGGGATGGGAGCAATTCGTTCCGTTCTTTATTGTAATCGGGGTTATGCTTGCAACCGATCTGTTAATTGGTGTTGGTGCAGGGTTGGCAGTTGCCATGCTGATTATTTTGTACAGAAACTTCCAGATGTCGTTCTTCATTAACAAGGATGCAGACGATGGTAAAATTCACATACATCTCTCTCAGCACACGACTTTCCTGAATAAGGCAAGTATCATGAAGCGTTTGGATGAAATTAAAGATGGAAATGAGGTGGTTATTGATTTGACGGATACTATCAGCATCGATCACGACGTTACAGAAGCGCTAAATGACTTTATTGAGGGTGCTCCAGACCGAGAACTTACCGTTACCGTTATAGACAAAGAAAAGCTCAGTCAGAATGTGACGATGGGGCATTAGTTGTTAGACATTTGGGTGCTAGATTATTAGACGCCAGACGATGTACAGCGTACCTGTCTTTTAGAAGCAGATGGTGACATAAGAAATCGATTGGCATCCTTCGATTTTGAAAATATGAAATGGTTCCTTTCGAGAGATGGGGACCATTTTTCATTTGTCTGGCTGTTAGAAGTCTTTTTGCTTTGAAGTTTGTTCTTCACATTATCCCAAAAAGAGGAGGGTTTTTCACCATGTTCTAAAAATCTTAAGCGTAAGATTTGCAGGCAACATTCGGATTTGCATTTTCTAGTTATTTGAAAAAATATTTACTTAATTTATTTCATTGTTTTCGTCCAAAAGAAAATTTATGCAACCCAGAATATACACTACGCTACTTTCAGGCTTACTCATTGCAATCTTAATGGCAAGTTGTGCTACCTCAAGAACTTACGGTAAAAGCTATCCTGAACAACTCCACAAAAAAGTTGATTTTAATATGTCGCTGGCTGATTTCAATAATTTGAAAGGCACTAGTACCTCTGATATGAAGGACGATTCGTTCCGGTGGGTTTACCTTGAAACGGTTGACGACGAAAATATGACAGATATTGTTTACTATTTTGACAAAGACGGGGACCAGCCGCTTTACGAAATGATTTTCATTTACAAAGATACCATCGCACTAAATGAAGCTGCGGACCAACTACTGGGCCCTCCAAATGATGGTAAGGAATGGCGCATCGCGAAGGATCCATATGCCCTTACGGCATGGAAGTATAAAACAAAGTTGGTAATGGCTGCGCTAATTCCTGAGACCGAGTGGGCAGAATAAAATCCTAGTACTTCACAAACACGTTCTTTGCTTCTGTGAAGAAACGCAAAGCTTCCCAGCCGCCTTCACGTCCAACTCCGGATGCTTTCATCCCTCCAAAAGGTGTTCTGAGATCGCGAACCAGCCAGGAGTTAATCCAGACAATTCCAGAATGCAATTCATTGGCCATACGATGGGCACGTTTGAGATCAGATGTCCACAATGTTGCACTCAAGCCGTATTTCGTTGAGTTCGCCATCATCAATACCTCTTCTTCAGTATCAAATGGTGTGATTGTCACTACCGGACCGAAAATCTCTTCCTGATTTGTACGACAATCAAACGAGAGTCCTTCTATTACAGTTGGGCGCAAATAATATCCATTTTCATACCCTTCCACCGTAACACGTTCTCCACCGGTCAATACAGTTCCCCCTTCTTCTTTCGCTAGCTCAACATACGAAAGTACTTTCTCCATGTGCGGTTTAGAAACTACCGCTCCTAATTTGGCATCTGGATTATCAGGGTGTGCTACCACGGTTGAGTCTACACGCTTAACGAATTCCTCTTTGAACTTATCGTAAATAGGACGTTCAACAAAAATGCGCGATCCACACAAACAAATTTGCCCTTGATTGGCGAATGAAGAACGCAATGTTGTACTTAGCATTTCCTTGAAATCGCAATCTGCGAAAATGATATTCGGATTCTTACCTCCCAATTCCAGAGATAACTTTTTGAACATTGGAGCAGCTGTTCTTGCAATGTATTCACCTGTAGCTGTACCTCCTGTGAAAGAAATTGCCTTGATCTTAGTATGTTTTACAATCGCATCTCCAGCATACCTACCTTCACCATGTAAAATATTCAATACCCCATCTGGCATACCTGCTTCTTTGGCAACTTTACCAAGTAAATAGGCTGTATACGGTGTAATCTCAGAAGGTTTGGCAATAACACAGTTACCTGCAGCCAGTGCCGGAGCTATTTTCCATGAGAAAAGATATAGTGGCAAGTTCCATGGAGAAATACATCCTACAATTCCGATGGGTTTGCGCAAGGTATAATTTACACCAACACCTTCCATCTGATGTGATTCCGACGCATAATGGATTATAGCGGTTGCGAAAAAATGAAAGTTGGAAACCGCCCTTGGAATATCCACGTGAGCTGCAAGAGATAAAGGCTTTCCGTTATCACGAGATTCAGCTTTCACAAATTCATCCATGCGTGCCTGAATTCCTTCGGACAACTTTACCAGAATGGCACTTCTTTCAGACTTGCTCATTTCCGACCAAATGGGAAAAGCTTTCTCTGCTGCCTTAACCGCCAACTCAACATCTTCTTCTGTTGAATTGGGGATCTGAGAGTAGACCGTTCCTGAGGCAGGTTCGTAGTTATCAAGATACTGACCTTTTACGGGATCACAGTAGGCACCATCAATAAAATTCTGAAGTCGTTCCATGGAAATTATTTGTGGGTTAAAAGTACCGATTTTCTGAGGAATTTAACCTAACATGAATAGCGGATACAAATTGTTTATCCGGAACCGAAAAGGGACACACCACTGCTTCAGGTGGGCAGAAAGGGTGGTAAACTTAGCATAACACGCTCAGTGTACAAATTTGACCAGCGAGATCATCGAGTATGAGAGTAGAGAGAAATTTAAGTGACTTTCAGCAGCTTGCGGATAGGTTTCGCCAGAACGAGCGTTAGTAAGTAACCAATGACTACTCCACCAGTGTTTGCGAGTAAATCCAACGCGGAAACGGATCTTCCAGGAACGAAATATTGTCCAAATTCCATCAATCCGCCATAAACGAATGCAAAAATTCCTGAAATCAATAAGCTTCTGCGTTTTTCCACAGTGAGCAGCCCAAGATTCAACATCAATGTTCCGTACGCAATAAAATGGCCTACTTTATCATTGCTCGCAGTGAGTTTTGGTGAGGGAGACAGACTCAAATACGTAATCCCCACGATTACACCTATCAGAGACAATTGAATCAGTAGTTTAAATCCAAATTTCATGATTCACTTCCTTTAGGCAGGTGCTTGACAAGATCGCCTGTAAATCGAACCATATTCTTGACTTCTCCCGTGTTTGCAATTCGAAGGGATTTGAAAATGATCAAAGCACGTCCATTGCATTCTATGTGATAGACTTCTTCGCTCTCAAGAAAGGAAATGAGATCTGGTGTAAATAACTCACGAATTCCTTCTTCATCCGGTCCATTCAATTTCAATTTATGCGAGAATACAGGTGCATCTTCAAAATCAATATCCTTACGATTTGCGATCGAAAGTCGTTCGAATAAGCGGTCGAAAATGCCCTCACTTTCCAGAGTAAATTCCGGGATTTTTCCAGGCAAATGCACCAATAACAATGTCGTTTTGTAAACTTCTTTTGAAAGCATAGCACCTTCATCGAACACAATATCTGACATTTCCCAATCAACCTGATAGTCTTCAAATTCACCGCCAATTACATTCGATTTTGACTCTAACGGACGCGACTTAAAGAAATCAAATTCAAGCAATTCGCTTGCATCAACATTTTCCTGACGTACGTAGTACCAGTTGTTGTCTGCAGCAATTTTCTTCATACGCTGCTGACGCGGTGACGTTTTCTGGAAATTCGGAATAACGTGCGTTTTTAACGCCAATTTATGGTTCGATGCTGCGATATGCTGGGTTAAACCGATGATATGCACTTTGCCTCCCGTTAACCTGTGAGAATCCCGGAACTCAAATAGTTTCTCCTGAAACGTCAGATCCACCAATCTTGTTTTGGATAGATCAACGGTCACTTCAGCACCTGGAGGTATTTTCTCAAGTATTCCAATCAAACGAAGTAGCGAAAGGAAGTTTGCTACGCCCTTAACTTTCAATGTGTAAGTTCCATCTTTGTTTTCTTTCAAACCTGTACCTGACTTGAATGCCATTTGGATGAATTGTGGAATAGAAAGTCTGGAAATCAACAAATGAGCTACCATGGTAACACCAATACCTCCTAAAATTCCTATAAGCGGATTGTTGTAGAGCGTAATGATAATAGTAGCCAGGAAAAATACCGTTTGTTCCAAACCTTGTTCATAGACTTCTTTGAAGACGCGTGGAGAAGCCAATTTCACCCCTGTTACAACGAGAACTGCCGCAAGTGCGGCCACCGGAAACAATTGTATTAAAGGCGTCAACAATAATACGAACAGAGCGATGAACAATCCGTGGTAAAAGTTCGACCATTTCGTTTTAGCATTGTTGTGCACATTTACAGTACTTCGAACAATAACGTTTAGTACCGGCAATCCCCCAACGGCTCCTGAGACCATAGAGGCTATACCTGTACTTGTCAAATCTTTGTTCAAATTTGTTTTGCGCTTGTAGGGATCGAGCTTGTCTACTGCTTTGGCCGCCGCAAGTGTAATCACTGATGAAATCAGATTAATGGAAATCACGGACATCCAGAAAGTTCCGGTATGCGCTTTAGCAAAGCTTGGGTACGCCAACCCGTCCATCCAGTTGTTAGGAACATCTATGAGATAATCCTTTGGTGATTCGAAAACCTGACCAAATACAGCAATTTGATTTGCTTCCAGATAATTGTATAAAAGTACAATTGGAACAGTAATCCCAAGTACCCAAACCGGAGCAGGAATCAAGTGAAATGCTTTGTAGCTAATACGAGCGTGAAAGATCAACAGTAAAATTCCAATCCCCGAAATAAAGGCAATGTATGGATCAACATGTGGAACTCTCTCAAATAGATGTTGAATGATCTCGATGGTATTTTGTCCATCAGATTTCGTTCCCATGGCAACATGTAATTGCTTTGCAAAGATGATAATCCCAATGGATGCCAATACCCCGCGAATAACAGATGTTGGGAAGATTTCTGCAATACGCCCCCAACGTAACAAGCCGATAACCACTTGCAATGCTCCTGCCACAACAATAGCTCCTAAAACATGAGGGAATCCTGAGTAATCTCCTTCAACTCCCGGATTATCAGAAAGGGCAACGGCAGAAGCTCCGACAACGGCAATCAATCCAGCTGCAGGACCGTTAATTGTGAGGTACCCGCTACGGTATACGAGTGTCATGAAACCACCAATAACTGCTGTAATCAAACCGGAAATTGGCGGAAGTCCCATTCCCTTGGCAATAGCAAGGGATAAAGGTAATGCCACCAATGACACACTAATGGCAGCAATTACGTCGCTTCTCCAGTGTTTTTTCAGTCCTAACCAGCCTTCTGCAGGAATATCATTGTGTTGTGCAGGCATCGAGTGTTTGAGTTAATACCTCCTGTCTAAAATCATCAGACAGATTTTAAGTTTGTTCGTTTGTTTCTTTATTCGTAGCGCATTTCCTTGCCTTTTACCGTAGCTGGAATACCTTCGGTCAACCATTGTGGCGCCGGAGCATCCATCAGGTAATGATCAAAAAACTGTCGCATTCGGATACTTAAATCAATTCTGTTCGCATTACGCATCAAGTTGTGCTTATCATCATTATAGTTCAACAACCAGGTTGGTCTGCCCAATCGTTTCAATCCTGTGAACAATTCAATTCCCTGATACCATGGAACCGCGCCATCATTATCATTGTGCATAATCATGAGTGGCGTTTCAACATTTGGCAAATGGAACAAAGGTGAATTCTCCACATATAAATCCGGACGTTCCCAGATGGTATATCCAATTCTACTCTGTGTGCGTTCGTACTGAAACTGTCGGTTCAATCCACTTCCCCAACGAATTCCTCCGTATGCTGAGAACATATTCGCGACAGGAGCTCCTGCCATTGCTGCTCTGTAACGATTTGTCATTGTGACCATTTGCGCCGTTTGGTATCCTCCCCAGGACTGTCCCTGAAGTGCCATACGTGTAGAATCCACATTGGGCAGGAGTTCCAATACGTGATCTGTACCGCTCATAATACAATCGTACGCAGATTTCGCCGGATGCCCGGGTTTGTAACGAATATCCGGCATGAAAACCACATATCCGGCAGATGCATATTCGGTAGCGTAGATAATAGACGCTGTTGGTTTAGGAATATAATGCGTATGCAGTCGATCTGCATACAATTCGTAAAAATATACCATCAATGGGTACGATTTCGTTGAATCAAAATCTTCCGGTTTGTACAACAGGCCTTCCAATTCAATTCCATCGTAGCTGGTCCATTTGGTTAATTCCACTGTTCCCCATTTGTATTCCTCCTGCTGCGGATTCGTTATTGAGATTTTCTCCATCTCGGCCATATCATCCGTGAATGTGTACAATTCCGGATAATCCTGGAAGGTCATTTTACGTACAATGTGACGTGCATTGTTTTTGGATCGCTGCAACTGCATTACGTTGGCATTAAACGAAGCGGTCTGTACCAAATCCACATGTCCATCGTGTTCTTTTAACTCATAGAATCGTGAACCTTTTGTTGTTTCATCAAATCCGGTGAAATACGCATTGAACGGCTCGTAATATGCGCTGTCGCGCTCCCAAATGTTTAAGCTCAATTTTACATTATCAAGCTTCCCCATTTCATGGGTATACGAAGTGAGCGTTTTCTCATTTCGATCGTATTGCCAGAAGTCGAACTCTGATTGAATCAACACTTTGGATTCGTCACGCGTCCAGAAACCAGCGCCTTTAGGATAGGCTTCCATTGGCATCCCGTTCATATCTTCGATCCAAACGATGTCCTCAGTATCACAAGTAATACAGTCTTCTTGCCCCGAATTCAAATCCAGCATGTGGTGTTCACCATCGCAATAGAAGGCCATGAAATCTCCTGAAGGCGACATAGAAGGCCAGAATTTCTGTCCAGTCAGTACTTTCTCAGCTTCACCCGTTTCAATGTTGATTCGATAGAAATCACGTGGTCGTGGAGACACCCAATTGTAAGTATGCGCATAGGCTTCATCGCTTGCACCCATCAAGTATTTTCCTTTGAGGTTGTATTCCTGATAAACGTCCAACGTGTCATTTTCCAATTGAACCACTTTGTCGGAAACAATGTGATACGCATGCAATTGAGCCGCTTCCAAATCACGATCTTTCTCCAATAACTGCTGCGGCTGCAAACGCTGATCTTTGTAATGCCAGAGATCCAAGTGTACTTTCTCTTTCTTCGTAAGTGTGTCTTCTGGTTCTTCAATTTCACGATCTCCAATACCAAAATAAAGGATGTCGTCGTTCATAGTGAAACTCAATCCATGGTGTCTTGAAATGGAATGATCGGCGTCAAATCCAACCTTTGTGGAATCGATGACGATATGGGATGAACCATCAACCGCTAACAAGTGGATGTCGTACTGCTTGATCTCCGATGTATCTAACGTAGCTAAGAATGCCAATTCATTTCCCGCATTGTTGAAGTCTTCGATCAGAACGCTTGTGTATTGATCCTTCCACGTCCAAACAGTTCGGTCTGTGAAGGAGAAAAAATTCAGTTTCAACGAGTCGATTTCATCAATTTCACGATGTGTTTCAAAGGCGAGATGATCTCCTTCTGCCGACATGGAATAATCCGTTACGTTCTTGAACTCTTTATTGAAATCTGGATGGAAAACCCAAAGCAATTTTCCTTTAGAATCATACTCAGGATCTTTGTTCTTGCGTTTTTTCTTTTTCTTCTTCTTTTTGCCCGGTACCTCCTTCATTTTGTTATGACTGAATTGCACCGCCATCCAATCGTTTACATCACTTGTAGAAAAGGATTTCACCTGCGGATATTTTGCTATGGAATCTTGCCCGAGGAAATAAATTCCAAGAGAATCTTTCGGCCATTTTGATCTTTTGACCTCATTCAATTCACAGGTACGAAGCGTATCAAAACCAGGGGTGATCTTAAATGCGATGTAGGTACTCCCTCCAGAAAATTGCGCTCTGTAGGCACGTTCGATAGTATCGGTAACTCCCGTTTCGACATTGTAAATGCACAGAACACCGTCTCCTCTGTGCGGTTTGATTTCATACGAAATGAATTTCCCGTCGTTCGATATTTGAGCGCCTTTCAGTGATTTCCAGTCATTGTATGCTGTGTGGTCAATGATCTTCTTTTCTTGCGCAAACGCTCCTATTGAGATAAGTCCGAATAGAAGTGCCGTAAGTAATCGCATATGCTTAGATTTTAAGGTCGTTAAAATACCGATTATTTACGACATTTAGCCCTGTACAATAAAGAGTTCCGAGGCGATGAAATCAGCGCGGAGTCTGCCTTCTGGAGTGAGATACAATCGGTCGCTTTTTTCTTCCATCCAACCTTGGGATTTCAACTGCTCAACATTCTCGGAAAATCCTTTCGGAAAGTCCTGAATTTCTGACAATTGACGGATCGAAACGCCATAAATGGTTCGAAGACCTGTTAGGATGAGCTCGTTGAAACGGTCTGCTGGTGAGAGCACTTCTACTTCGAAATAGTCGATTTCTTCCTCCACGGCTTTCATGTACATCGAATTATTCGCCACGTTCCATTGTCTGGAAGTACCTTGAAATGAATGCGCCGATGGGCCAATACCAAGATAAGGAACGCCTTTCCAATAATTGCTGTTGTGCTGTGATTCGAATCCGGGTTTGGAGAAGTTGGAGATCTCGTATTGTTCAATTCCAGCATCTTTAAGCATAGAAACCAAAATTTCAAACTGGCGACTTTCTTCCTCGTCCGTTGCGACTTGTAATTCTCCAGATTGAACATGGCGCTCAAGCAAGGTGTTTTTCTCAACAGTCAAGCAATAGGATGAGACATGCGGTACGCCCCAATCAATGACTTTTTGAATGTGATTTCGCCATTCTTCTTCGGATAATCCAGGCAAGCCGTACATCAAGTCGACGGTGATGTTATCGAAACCAACGGATTGCGCCAAAGCAACACACTGTTCCGCTTCCTTGGGGGTATGCGCTCGGTTCATCCATTGTAAATCGGATGCTTTGAAAGATTGAATCCCGATACTCAAGCGATTGATTCCAGTGGATTTCCAATTTTGAAGACTGGTCGCGTCACAATCATCCGGATTGGCTTCTAGCGAGACCTCAACATCTTCAGCCACATCAAATAAACTATGAATCTGATCCAAAAACGCTTTGATTTCCTCCTGGGTCAATAAACTTGGCGTTCCGCCACCGAAATAGATCGTTTGGATGGTTTCGTTTCCGAGGTAATCCGAACGGTTTTCTAATTCCATCGACATGGCCTTCAACATGCGCTCACGGTACTTTTGGAACGTCGTACTAAAGTGAAAATCGCAATAAGAGCATTGCTGTTTACAGAAAGGTATATGGATGTAAATTCCAGCCATGGATCAAAAGTAGAGAAAAAAGACACTTGACTCTAGACTTGGATACACTAGAGCCGGAACATTCAAGAATAGTTTAAAATTGTCTAGCGTCTAGCATCTAAAAATCTTGTGTCTACAAATGCAATTTCACGTTTGCATGAGTTTCTCGTTAATTTTTCTGTAAGCGTTGTGTCGCGCAACATTTTTTTCTAACTTACAGTCGAAGTCATGGAATTTGAGCGACATAAAAGATTGTTAAATAAAGAGTTGGATCAATTCAATTTGATCCTCAGTGAGATCCTGCCCCGTTATATTTCGCTCATGAAAAAAGACGACATCTCCGACGAAGAACTCAAAGAATTGGGCGAATTGGAGCATTTCCTGATTGAAATCAATGGTAAAATCGCTTCTATCAAAACAAAATTGGATCACGATCTCTTCGGCGAAACGATGGATGAGTATTATCGCGTGAAGGAATTGGCCGCTCAAGGAGATAAGCTAGCTCGTAAGCGATTGGATCAACTTCGTGAAACGTTTAGTAATTCTATCAAAGGGGATACTTTCTTTAATTGGAACTAGCCGCACACTTCCTGGCTGCCGCAGTCACGGCGAGAGCCTCAGTGCACGGCAGTGTGAGAAGGAGTGTGAGTGTGCAGGTATAGATATTAATCGTAGAACCTTATTAACTACCAATCCTGAGTCTAGCATCTAGCGTTTTGAAGCGACGATCCGTCGCGATCAAGTGTCACTCTCATTCTTGGCACAATTTTTCTATATTCGTTTGGTAAACAAACACATTTCGACCATGAAATACGCTTTGCTCACTTTGGTGCTATTTACCGGTGCTTCCCTATTCGCGCAACAAACCGTAAAAGGAGGAATGGCCGCTTATGATCGCGGTGATTACGAGGATGCAATTGAGATTCTTTCGAAAGAAATGAAGATTGCGAATCAGTTAAAATCGAAAGACCGTGCGAACGGATGGTACTATTTAGGATTGGCCAAGAAGATTGTCATTTCCAACGCTATGAGCATTCAGGATAAGGAAGGTTTGAAGCGTTTCAAGGGATATGATTTGGACTCTTACTACTGTCTTGAAAAGGCCATGGAGGCCAAGGAAAATGAGAAAATCAAGGAGGACATCATTCAGGAGATTGAAGGCTTGTTTTACGTAATCTTCAATTCTGCGAACACGCAATATTTACTGGGAGATAATACCACAGCGTTGAAATACTACGGCACGGCAGCGGAGATTGCTGAGAAATACACGGTACCGGGCGATTATCAAGTGTACAACTTGCGAGGACAAACGTATTTGGCTTTGAGTGATTCGACAAAAGCATATAGCGACTTCGCGAAAGCGACGGAACGTTACATTGCGGATCAACCTGAGATTCCCGATGCGAATATTGGATACGCCTATTACTCCATGGCGGTGATCGAGCGCTATAACAATAACAACTTGGATCGTGCTTTGGAAATGGTGCAAGCTGGTAACGATCTTATGGACGATGAATCAGAGCGTTTGAGAGGATTGCTTAACGACGGTAGTTCAGATCAACGCATGTTGGCCTCTCAATCGGAGCAGTTTAACAACATCATGGATGCCTTGAACCGTTTTGAATTGGACATCTACAATGCTTCTCCTGAAAAGTATGATGAGGCAGTTGCCAAATTCCAAAAAGCCATTGCTGAGAATCCTAGTGATGCGAACATGCACCTAGTCTATGGAAACTTGATTGAATACAATGACCCACAGGGTGCTTATGAGGCGTATGTGAAAGCCATTGAGATCGATCCTGAATCGTCGGTGGCACAATTCAATGCTGGAGTCAACCGAGTAAACGAAGGAGTGAAGTACGCGCGAAAAGGAAACGAAGAATTTGATTTCCAGAAAGCGGAAGAATGGCGTAAAAAGACGAACGAGCAGTTCGCTTTGGCATTACCGCATCTTGAAAAAGCGCATGAGTTGGAACCGGATAACATCTACGTTATCGATGCCTTGCTTCAAGTAACGATTCAACTGGAAATGATGGACGAGTACAAGATGTACAAGGAGAAGCAGAAGATGTTGAGAGGATATTAATCCAAATTTGATTAGTATAGAGAATCCCTCCCCTCCCTTGAGGGAGGTCGGGAGGGTGACAAATTAGAGTTTCAAAAACCTCATTAGTCACCCCTCTTTTATTCTCCCCTCAAGGGGAGAGTGCATTATTCCACCAAAAGCGTAAACACTCCAGAACGATCTTTCAATTGTACCTGCAAGTAATACGTTCCCGGTGCAACTCTCAGCTGATAATCCAATGATTTGTGATTCTCTTTCGATTCAGACAATATCAATTTGCCAGCAGCGTCGTAGACAGTCACTTCAATCTTTTCTTCCGTGTCATCGAAGTAAATGCTGAAGTTTCCATCGGATGGGTTCGGTGCGATTACGGCTACGTCATCCAAAGTATTTTCGTTCAAACTCACTTGATCAACCAAGTAACACGTACTCGTATCAGAACAGTTTCCATCTGTAACGATTACAGCATAATTGCCATTCGCTGTAGCTACGTAAGATGGATTTGTAGCCCCCGGAATAATCGCGTTTCCGTTATCGCAATCAATCCATTGGAAGGTTCCTGAAGCACTTTCCGCGGTTAGAACAATTCCACCTTGAGTCACGTTTATATTTACAGTTTCAATCGTCAAGTTCAGATTTGCGGTGGAATCACATCCCTGTGCATTTTGAAGCGTCACCGCGTAACTTCCCGAACTGGTGTACGTGTTTCCATTCCAATCGTAGCTGTTACAAGAAGTAATATCCGTTGTAGATGATAGCGGGCCACAACCCGGGATAATCACGATGCTGTAGTCTTCCACTTCACCGTCATACCCTACTTCACAAGTATCAGGCGATTGATTGTATTTCGCAGAAACTCGCATCGTAGTTGTTCCGATATACGCATTCGCTGGCACGGTAACTACCATCGGAGATTGATTCGTTGGCCCGTTAGCAGTGTTCTGTGCCGATCCCATATCGTATTCTTCTCCCGGATCGTTGAAGTCGAAATCGTGATTCCAATCAATCCAAGCTTTAGCGTAAATGACGTAGTTTCCGTCTGTGTTCACATTCGTTGTAAGCGGATAAGAAGATCCCACTTCGACCGTCGTTGAATGCGTTGCCGTGTAATCGGTGTACGGTTGTGTTTTACCCGTAGAATTATTGATTGTATTGAAATCCACCAATGTGACTGCTGTTTGCCAACTCATATTTCCTGTAGATTGGCAGTACTGCTCAGGCTTCACAACGTATGTGAACTTGTATGTTTCGCTTGTATCTCCTGTGCTTCCGACTGCATATACCTTGAAGAAAATGCGCGTTCCTTCCGGTGCATTCGGTAAGGGTTGATTGGTCACCCACGTAGAATCAATCGTGTTCGTCATAGGAATCACATTTCCGAAAACAGGTGTGTTCAAAGACCATTCTGTGTAGACACTTGAAAGTGTTCCATCGTATGAAATAACAGAGGTAACAAATTGATCTACTCCAACCAACGGCGTTGTTTCAGTAGGAGCATCGGTAAGATCCGTAGTTAAAATTGCGGGGAAATCGGCACGACCGTCTAGGGTGAATTCCCACAATCCACGTCCCCAGGTTGTGGCGCGAAGTGTATTCGATCCGTACATCACTTCCATTTCTGAAACAGCAACATTCGGCAAATCTGGATTGTACAAAGTCCATGTATTATCGGCCATTGCTTTCTTGTACACACCAATCTCTGTCCCAACATAAATCGTACTGGCATCCGTGTGATCCACGACCACATTTCGAACTGGTATATTTCCAAGGTTGTAGGTGATATTGCTCCATGTCAATCCATTATTGTTGGAAATGAAGACCTTTTCACCATTGTTTTGGTAAGACGCATATACCACTAAAATGGTATTGTCATCATTCGGATCAAAGCAGATATCTGCAATTGAAGCTCCCGGAAGCGATCCTTGAATATCAAAAAAGGTACTTCCTCCGTTGAACGAAATCTCTAAATCCTGTGATCTCGAAACGACCATCTTTTGTGAATTTCCTTCTGCGATAGCGGCATGTGAAATCGTTCCGCTGAAACTTGGTGTTCCCAATTGCGTCCACGAAGCGCCAAAATCATCGCTTCGGAAAACGGTGTCTCCATAAGAAAATACGCGCATGTGATTGTTTGGATCGTAAATCAATGGAGCTACCCATCCACCATTTTGACCTGGAGGCGTAGCGCCTGATTGTGAGACCCCACCGTCTTTGGTCAATCTGCGTCCGCCGTACTGCAAACTTCCCATCATCCAATCGTCATTGAGCGGGTGAATAATCCCTTCCATTCCATCGGCGCCGTAGAATTCAATCCATCCGGTTTCAGTATGGATACTGGTTCCGTTGTCCTGAGACCCGGTAATTGTGCATTCATGATTCGATTGACTTACGCCCAACGAGTAATTCTCACGAATGGAATGTCCTTCGAAAATTTCCCACGTAACCCCATTATCGTAACTTCTTCCAAGAAATCCATCGGTGCTTACCCAAAAAACTCCGTTCTGACATCTTGCGCGACGAATATCCGCATGGACATATGCCGTGTTGGTAGCGTACGTTGCGTTTCCTTGAGACCAGAACGTTGTTTGATTGAAATTTTGACCTCCGTCAGAGCTCATATTCACATCGATATTCCCGACTAAGATTTGACTTGTATCCGTATCACTAACAGCAAACGCTCCGTACATCCCAAGTCCATGATTGGAAATTTCAACGAAGTTGTTTCCTTGATCTTCCGACTTCCATACATACGTTCCATTCACGGCATAGATGCAATCGGGGCAATTGGCGCTCACAGACAAACGACTCACATTCCCTCCAGGCGTAGTTCCAGAATTGAAGAAGGAGATCCCGTTGTTGGTCGAAACATAGATGTAATTTGAATTGTTCCGACGTACGTACATCACATCCGGATCTGTTGGATGGAAGTGAATTTCGTAGGTAGATGCCGTTAACACTTGCGTCCATGTCGCCATATCGTCCGTGGATCGATACAAGCCTTCATTGGATGCCACGTACACCAAATCTGGAATGGTCGGATGATAAATTACTTCGTAAATCTGGCGGTTGGTTCCTAGTCCTCCCCAACCCAAGTTGGTAGGATTGAATGCTGTTTCTGTCCACGTTAATCCAGCGTCAATAGATCGATAAATTCCATGAGTGGTTCCGTTACGTGCATTTCGCAAGTTAATGAGAATGGAATCTGGATTGGTAGGACGCACGGTCATCGTATTCACTCCAGTAGCGATAAGGAAATCCGTTGCTCCTTCGTTCCAGGTAGCTCCACCATCCAAGGTTTGCCAAAAACCACCACTACGCGATCCAATGTACATTCTGTTGGGATCGTTAGGATCGCCGTAAAAGGTTTCGATACGGCCTAATCCTAATGAATAATGTCCGGTTACCTGACCGATATAATGCGGCCCTAATTGCTCCCAGCCGTTATTAAAAATGTTGGATTCTGGTGTGTTATTCAGGAACTCTTTGTACGCGTTTTCTACGAAATACGGATCGATTTGACTGCGATCTCCTGATGGGTAATATTTCTTCTCATTCTCCCACAACCAGCGTTGATAACCTTTCCAACCTGAACCTTTCGCAAACTTGTCAATTGTATCGAAATGCGATTCCGCTTCCGTCACGACATCATAAAAATTAACTTGAGGATCTTGAGCCAGTTCTTTCCATCTTTGGGAGAAACCGATGGAGGACATTCCGGCGAAAATTGCGAGCGTGAGGAGTTTCATACGTATAGTTTTAGACCTCTAAAGATAGGCAAAAACGTGACTACCAGAAGATTTTAGCGCTCCATTGACGGGATCCGTCTGTGACCAATTTTAGTTCTTCCTGCTTTCCTGAGCGGGTAATTTCGAATTCGATAACTTCGAAACGTGGTGTGTAGCCTTCTTTTAATTCCTCGGGTTTGGCGGCGCCTGCATCAACGCGCACTGCTTTCCTCAAGTACTTTTTGCCGTACAGTGCTGGGATTCCTAACATGGCACTTGTTTCCGCAGGTAAAATCATTTCATTGAAACCTGAAAGTTGATTGTCAACATCCGAATAGGTTAGTTCGTATTTTCGGTAGTACGGATACTTTCCTTCAATCTCAACTTCGGAAGGCAAGCCATTTACGTATGTGTATCGAAAGGAAACAGTAGTATCATTACCTCGAATGGTGTGTTGCGCAGCGATATTTTCACCGTCATAATCGAACATGATTTGCTGTATTCCTCCGTTATTGAGAATTCCGAACTGTCGCCCGTTATCATCGTAGAGGTACTGAATGCGATTGGTTCCTGAGATGATTTCTTGGATTTGCTGCTGGTCGTTCAGTTCAATGCGGGATTCGACATTCCCTTTGTACGGCTGAAATTCGATATTGATCACATTCTTATCGTACTTCATATTCAAACTTGTGACTTTCCCGAACTCAGAGATTTCTATTTTGGAAATCTTTTCGGATGCCTCCGCTTTTTCTTGAGTTGGCTTCGGTTCTTTTTGCTGCTTATTTTCACAGGAAAGGAGCCCCACGAAAAAGATGGCAGCAACGTTCAGCGCCGCAAAAAGAGCGAAAGGAAAAAGTGTTTTGAACATGATTTAAAAGTACAATAAAAAAGCCGGCGCTTTCACTTCGAGAACCTCAGTGACTGCAACCGGCTAAATTTATTTATTCAACAGCACCCCGAGCTTAGTCGAAGGGTGCTTGAATTGATTCTACAAATCGAATTTGATTCCTTGAGCCAATGGAAGGCTGTCGGAATAGTTGATTGTATTCGTTTGGCGACGCATGTAGATTTTCCATGCATCAGAACCAGATTCGCGACCTCCTCCAGTTTCTTTTTCACCTCCAAATGCACCACCGATTTCAGCACCAGAAGTACCAATGTTCACGTTGGCGATTCCACAATCCGATCCTTGTGCGGACAAGAACGCTTCTGATTCTTTGATGTTGTTTGTCATAATCGCTGATGACAATCCTTGCGGCACCGAATTCTGAGTATTGATGGCGTTTTCGATTCCACCAGAATACTTCATGATGTAAAGAATAGGAGCAAAAGTCTCGTGCTGTACAATCTCGAAGTGGTTTTCTGCTTCAACGATTGCTGGTTTTACGTAGCATCCAGACTCATATCCTTCTCCTTCCAATACACCTCCTTCAACAACGATGTTTCCACCTTCTGCTTTGGCTTTATCCAAGGCATCCAAATATTGTTGAACGGCATCTTTATCGATCAATGGCCCCACGTGGTTGTTTTCATCCAATGGGTTTCCAATTTTAATCTGGTGGTAGGCGTTTACCAATGCATCTTTCACTGTATCGTACACATCTTCGTGGATGATCAAACGACGTGTAGACGTACAACGCTGTCCACATGTTCCAACGGCACCGAATACGGCTCCTGGAACTACCATTTTTAAATCAGCTGTTGGCGTAATGATGATGGCGTTGTTTCCTCCAAGCTCCAACAATGATTTACCCAAACGTGCTCCTACAGCTGCTCCTACAGCCTTACCCATTCGAGTTGATCCCGTTGCTGATACCAATGGAATTCGCTTATCATTTGACATTGCGATACCCAAATCAGCACCTCCGATTACCAATCCAGAAACTCCTTCAGGTACATTGTTCGCTGCGAATACTTCCTGTGTAATTTGTTGACATGCAATCGCTGTGATTGGCGCCTTTTCAGATGGCTTCCAAACACAAGAATCACCACAAACCCAAGCCAAAGCTGTGTTCCAGTTCCAAACGGCAACCGGGAAGTTAAACGCTGAAATAATTCCAACAATTCCTAGTGGGTGGTACTGCTCGTACATGCGGTGTCCCGGACGCTCAGAGTGCATTGTCAATCCGTGCAACTGACGAGAAAGTCCTACAGCGAAATCACAGATATCGATCATTTCCTGAACTTCTCCAAGACCTTCCTGGTATGATTTCCCCATTTCGTATGAAACCAACTTTCCTAAAGGCTCTTTGTATTCACGAAGTTTTGTCGCCAACTGACGCACTACTTCTCCACGAGCAGGAGCCGTCCATTGTCTCCATGCTTTAAATCCTTCTTGCGCTTTCATCACAACAGCTTCGTAATCCGCTTCTGTAGCGGCGTTTACTGTTGCAATTGTTGCTCCGTCTACTGGGGAAACTGAGGCAATTACCTCGCCACGCGTGTTGAACCAGTGTCCTCCTGTAGAGGCACCGTTGTTATTTTCTTCGATTCCGAATTGCTTCAATACTTCTGCAATTCCAAGATCTGTCATTGTTTCTGCCATTTCTCTAAATGTTAAATAAGGTACAGTCGACGCAAATTTACGTTAAATAATCAAGTTTTTAAGTGTGTATGCCCATTCGACTTTGCCGGAATTCTGCTAAGATGGATAAGCTAAGTTACTACTTCGATCTTTTGAAGAGCAAAACGGCCCCAACAGCCCCAAGGGTTGTGGCGATGAGGTAAATCCAAATATGCGACCACATTCCACTGAAAACGGCCGGTGACAAACTTCTCGCCGGATTCATGCTTGCCCCACAATATGGGCCTGCGAAATACGCTTCTAACCCTACGATCTCTCCTATCAGAATCCCGGCTTGCCAAATGCTAGACTTGCTATGGAAATCGAAGATGACGCCCAACATCAAGACGAAGGTAAGACCGAACTCTAGAGCAAAACTTTGCCAGTTTCCAATACGAGGTAAGGTATCGCCATAATGTGGGTGATCTGGATAAATGGTAGCCAGACACGCACTTGCAACAATCGCCCCGACAAATTGAAATATCAAATAAAATGGAAGTTCCTTCTTATCGAAATCCCCGCGAATGCTAAGCGCAATAGAAACTGCAGGGTTCATGTGAGCACCTGACGTTTTTCCAAAAAGCATAATTCCCAAAAAAACAGCAAAACCAAACGCAAGTCCGATCCATAATTGAGGATACGACCATTGTTGCGTTTCAACGAGCAAAACGGAGCCCGTACCGATAAAAACCAATTGAAAGGTTCCTAGAAATTCCGCTGTGTATGAGCGTTTCATCTCAAATATGCCGATGCGAATTCTTTGCAGTAGACATCAACCAAATTACGCGTATTGGCAAAAATTGCCTTTACCTCATCCGGGGTTCCGTCAGCCCCGGCGGGGTCAGGAAAGCTGTGGTGAAATTTTACTGCAGAGGAAGGGAAATACGGGCAACGTTCTCTGGCACTATCACACACCGTAATGATGTAATCAAAATCGATGTCGGTATATTCATTCACGTTGTTTGAAGTATTACCCGAAATATCAATGCCTACTTCCTTCATCGTTTCTATCGCCCTTGGATTTACTCCATGAGTTTCCACTCCTGCCGAATAAACTTGCGTTCCTTCGGCTGCGTATACTTCCAAAAAACCATGCGCCATCTGACTTCTACAACTATTTCCAGTGCAAAGCACTAATACTTTCTTTCCCATATTAACAACATCAAGAACCGGGCTCGCAGCTCGCTCCTTGTTTATTTAATTCTGATAATCGGATTCTTGGTTTTTCTTTTTTGGAAACACTCGCTGTTTCCGGCGAACAACAAACCTCATTTTCCTCCAACGAATATTTCGGATCGTTGAATTCTACATCTTCATGGAAATAGTACACCTCCCATTGATGTCCGTCAGGATCCGTAGCCCAAAACTTATCTTGAACCGCATAACAACAAGCCGTTCCTATTTCCTCCAGAGAGACAATTCCTAGCTTGCGCGCCACTTCGAGACGCTCCTCCATCAGTTCTTTGGTTGCCACTTGAATTCCTAAATGACCAAAGTTGGATCGAACGCGTTCTTCGTTCTGAACAAATGAAATGATGAGTGCTGGATCCTCCAACTCGTACTTAGCGTAACCGGGTTTTACTTTTGAAGCCGGTTGACCGAAAAAGGCGGTGTAAAAATTAACGGTACTCGCAATATCCTTGACATATAAGGAAACGTGCATCCGAGGATACGTGGTATTTTCCATTGCAATCTATATTAGCAACAACTGTTGTCGTTACAAGCGAGACCGTCGGCCAATAAGGGTGTAATCACGTTAGCGAGGTGTTGCCAACGTTCCTTATCGATACAGTAACAAACACTGGTTCCTTCAATCGTTCCTTTGATCAACCCAACACTTTTCAATTCTTTTAAATGTTGCGAAACGGTTGATTGTGCCAGTTCAATCTCAGTAACCAAGTCACCACAAACACATGAATCTGTTTTCATCACTGCTTGAACGATAGCAATGCGCGCTGGATGTCCTAAGACTTTCAGTAAGCTCGCCAATTCAATCTGCGTTTCTGAGTACTGTTCCGTTTTTGTCGTTCCCACTTGTTGTTTCGTTATTGATCGTAATATTACGATTAATATAGATTACTAGATAATTTTTCCGCCACGAAATTAGTCATTCTCTAATTCTTAAAGAAAGATTCATGACGAGGCATTTTTCCACAATATTTAAACTTCCCTAGATTAATCCTAATTATGTTTCCGTGAAATTAATATGAATTCGGCGGGGTTATTGTCCAAGAGACATCAATTCAGTAATAAGTCACAAGGCGCCAAGAGGTTCACTTTTTTTGTGAATAACTAAGCGTATTACCAAGGCATTCGGGCAAACCTATCCCGAAAAAAACTCCTATTTTGGCGCCAAGCAATCGTTCGATATGAATACCTATGTCTTAATTGTTGGAATTGCCGGGATCATAATTCTTAGCTTTTTCTTCAACATTCTCGCCAAACGCACCAACATTCCATCGGTTTTATTGTTGATCATTTTGGGGATGGGATTGAAAGGTGTTCTGAGTCATTACAAAGTGATTGGAGACCTAGATTTGGGCCCAATACTGGAGATTTTAGGAAATGTCGGACTCGTCATGATTGTTCTGGAAGCCGCACTCGACTTGCAACTTGAGAAAGAAAAAACACCGCTGATAGTCCGGTCGTTTCTAACGGCCTTAATTGCTCTGGGAGGTTCGATGATTGCTATTGGAGCCTTTTTCTATTACATTTTCCCTGAAACCCCGGCCTATACTTGCGTTTTGTACGCAACTCCTTTGAGTATCATGAGTAGCGCGATTATCATTCCGAGTGTAGGTGGTTTAACAGGTGCCAAGAAGGAATTTATGGTCTACGAGAGTACCTTCTCGGATATCCTCGGAATTATGGTATTTTACTTTATGATTGGTGCCGATGGCGGTGCTGGTGGAGGATCCATATTCTGGGAAATTGTTCTGAACATATTAGCAACAGCTGTGCTTTCCGTTGTTGTGGCGTACCTACTCGTTTATATGTTCCAGCACTTGCAAATGCAGGTAAAACTCTTCCTCATCATCGGGATTTTGCTCATGATGTTTGCTCTTGGGAAACTGCTGCACCTGTCGTCATTATTGATTATTCTGGCGTTCGGATTGGTACTGAACAATACCGATCTCTTCTTCCAAGGGTTCCTGAAGAAGTATTTTGATCGAGAGAAAGTGGCGCCGATTGTTCATGACTTCCACAACTTGACATTGGAATCGGCCTTTTTGATTCGAACGTTCTTCTTTGTGGTTTTCGGATTTACCATTACGCTTTCTTCCCTTTATGATTGGGAGGTTGCAGTGAATAGTTTTGCCATTGTCGTAATTTTATTAATTGTGAGATGGATCACTCTCAAAGTAGTAGTTCGAAAGAATATTATGCCTCAACTTTGGATTGCTCCACGAGGATTGATCACCGTACTCTTATTCTTTACGTTGGCAGAAAGTAGCTCCCAAATTGAACAATTCGATGCAGGATTGCTTCTTTATCCGATTCTGATCACGAGCATTATTATGATGGTGGCGTTAATCTCCTATCGTGGTGAAAAAGTTACGGATGTCTTATTCCACACGGTTCCTATTCTTGGAAAAACGAATGACCCAGATCAAAAGGAAGAGTTTAAAAAGCGTATGGAACAGAATACACAGCGCCAGGATTTTGATGGATTCAGTCATCGAGGAGATAATACAGATTATTCTCCGTCTCAAAAGAAAGAAGACCAAAACCCTCCTACTTCGGAAGAGGAATAATCTTAATTTTTTAAGCACTGAATAGGGGTGCTTCTTCAGAATGTTGTTTTAGGAATGAAACAAACATTCGACATGAAACATATTCTTGCCCTTTCATTTTTGCTTTTCCTCGCAACAGGATTTTCCCAAGAACTCAATCAAACCGTGCGCGGGACGATCATCGATTTTGATACCAAAGTGCCCATTTACGGAGCCAAAGTAATTCTGGTTAATTCAAGTCCGATTAAAGGTTCCATATCTGATGAAAATGGTGACTTCAAACTGGAAAACGTTGGCATTGGACGGGTTCAATTGCAGGTAACGGCCATGGGATATCAAGATATTTTCCTCCCGAATATCTTAGTTGAATCAGGAAAGGAAACCGTTTTAAATCTTGAGATGACTAGCGATATTCAAAAAGTCGAGGAGGTTAAAGTGTCTGCTCGAAAAGACAAATCTGAATCCTTGAATAAAATGGCGGCTGTGAGTGCTAAGACGTTCACAGTTGAAGAAACCAACCGCTACGCTGGATCGCTCAATGATCCTGCTAGAATGGTATCAGGATTTGCCGGAGTAACAGGAAATCCTGAGGGAGATAACGACATCGTTGTTCGGGGAAATTCACCGCGAGGTATACTTTGGCGATTGGATGGAATTGATATCCCCAACCCTAATCACTTTGCATCAACTGGAGCCACAGGAGGACCAATATCAGCACTGAACGGAGCAATGCTAGCCAATTCGGATTTTTTCAGCGGAGCTTTCGCACCTGAATATGGAAATGCATTATCTGGTGTGTTCGATGTCAACCTGAGAAAAGGAAATAACGAGAGACGTGAGTACAGTTTCTCTGCGGGAATTATTGGCATTGACGGAACCGTTGAAGGGCCTTTCAATTTTTAGGAATGGGAGGTATTAGCAGCATCGATCAAACAGATCAAGATGATGAATCTGGATACATCTACTCCAAATACACGTTTGGCGCTAGTATGGGGATGGTCGGCTTGAAGCATTCGTACATTGTCTCGCCAAAATTATACATCAAGAGTTACATTTCTGCCTCTACAGCTGGTAACGCAGGGGAGGGACAATGGCAAAAATCGGATAGTACGGGGCTCTTTATTTCGGAGCGCGACAATTATCGAGATCATCAATGGAAGGCTCAATTAATTGCTAATTACAAAATCAATCAGAAGAACTTAATTCAAGGAGGAGTCACTTATACGCGATTCTTATACAATTAATTCGATGAAGACGATTACGATGATGAAGATGGCGTAATGACACGCTGGCAAGATTCAAAAGGGTCCGCAGATATGATGCAGTCTTTTGTTTCGTGGAAAAACCGCTTATCGAACGATTTAACTATAATTTCTGGGGTACACTACACGCATTTTCTTTTGAATAACTCGAATGCCATTGAACCCCGACTTGGAGTCAAATGGACAGCTAACAAGCGCAGTACTTTTTCTCTGGGAGCTGGAATGCACAGCAGAATTGAAAGTGTTTCGACGTATTTGTACAATGAACTACAGCCTGACGGAACCTACCAATATCTGAATCGGGATTTGGATTTATCAAAGAGCATTCACGGGGTTCTTGGCTACAACTTTTCCGTGAACGAGAACTTGTATGTAAAAACGGAACTGTACTATCAGCATCTTTACAACATGCCTGTTCACAATGATTCCAATAGCTACCAATCACTTGTGAATTCATCTTATGGAATCCCATATATCGATTTGGTGAATGAAGGAACCGGACGAAATTATGGGGTAGAACTAACCGTTGAGCGCTTCTTCAATAAAGGATATTATTTCTTGCTGACTGGATCACTCTACAAATCGGAATTCGAAGCACTTGATGGCATCACCCGAAGCACGCGTTTCGATGCTGGTTACGCATCTAATTTCTTATTCGGAAAAGAATGGACATTCGGTTCGGAGAAGAACAAAGCATTTGCCTTAAATACCAAAGTGACACTCATTGGGGGCAATCGATATACGCCCGTTGACTTAGAAGCCTCTCAAGCGGCTGGACATACTGTATATCAAACCGATCAGGGCTTTTCGGCGAAAGGCGATCCGATTTTCTTTACCAATATTGGGGTGACGTATCGTATCGATAAGAAACGTATGACTCATGCTTTCAAGATTGACGTGCGCAACGTGACGAATAATCGGGCGCGAATTCGTGAATGGTACAGCGATAGAACGCAATCCATTCAATACGATACGCAACTATCAATGATTCCGAACTTGATTTATACCCTAAAATTCTAGTAGGAGAAGAGGCTATCGCTTGCGTTTTCTTCGAAGTGATTTTAAGTTAAAGGAAAGCGTAAGCACCTCTTTGCCGATCCAGACCATGTCATTCTCGATTTTAAGCTCGTACTTGTACATGCTTGTGGCCATTCTTTGACCATTTTCTATGGAGAAATGAAATCGATGAAAGGGACAAACCAAATCGTCATTGTCAACCCAGCAATGATCCATGGGTTTGTTTTGATGTGGACATTTGTTCTTAAAAGCATGATATCCTTCCTCAAATTTCACCCAAAGCAATTTCCCATACGTGGTTGGAATGATGGCAGTATTTTTCAAAGCAAAATGCTCTTCTAACTCTGCAACGGAGCCAAAAGCGAGCGACCATTTTATTTTGAATTTTAACACCTTATCCAATATTGAATAATAAATCATGAATATGAAATAGACGACAATTCATGATTTAATATCTCTTATTATTTAATTGATCTTCACTCCGATTTTCCCGGTGGAATTGCCACTCTCCAAGGTAGCATGTGCTTCCGCCAATTGATCTTCAGAGAACATTCCTCCGGATTGAGGTTTAAGCGCTCCAGATTGGTACAATTTCACGACTTCGTGTAAGCAATGCTTCATTACTTCGGGCTTGCTATCCGCGATTTCAAGCATATTCACTCCCAAAACGCTACGTGATTTCCCCATCAACATAACAGGCATAATACGTCCCATCTTAAAGACAAATGATAAGGCAGAAAGAATGCCAAACTTTGCTCCCGACAATTCAGAACCACCAAAAACTATCATTCTTCCACCAGCTCCTAACAGCGACATATCTTTCTTAAAAGTAGATCCTCCCGCAGGGTTAAAACTAACATCTAACTTATTCCCGTTCAGCGCAGCTTTAGTCAACTCCACATAATCTCCCGAACGGTAATTCACTACATGATCAGCACCTAGTTCCTTCACCAATGCTTCTTTCTCAGTTCGTCCAACTTTAGCGATCACTTTTGCTCCGCGACGCTTCGCCATTTGAATGAGCATCGTCCCTACTCCACCAGCTGCCGCATGAATTAAAACAATGTCATTTTCGTATACCGGAGTCAAATATTCAGCCATGTAATAGGCCGTCACCCCTTGCGTACACAATGCCAATAACTCAATGGCGTCTTCATCTCCGACCGGGACGACAGCATATTCCATTGTAACAACGTGTTTTGCATACGCACCAAAACGGCAAAAGGCAATTACCCGCTTTCCTACAAGATCGTTATCCACTTCAGAACCGACTTCAACGACTTTCCCAACCGCTTCATATCCCAATATGCATGGCATTGGAGGCGCTCCGCGGTATAAACCATGTCGGGCCATGACATCGGCATAATTGAGGCCAAATGCTTCAATTTCAACTATAACTTCGTTGCCTTTTAAGGTTGGAAGTTCGAACGATCGTAATTCAAAAGCGGTTTTTGCATCCCCTTTTTTGACCAGAAAATATCCCTCTGTCTTCATCTCGCGGTTTTTCTATAAATGTAGCGAAGTTCCAGGGATCAAATGCTCAGAATGGAATCAATCCTTGCTCTTTTTTCTCTGGATGAAATCTTGGAGCATATTGAACAGCAATCCGCCCATAAGTGCCCCATAAATCATCATTTTCCAAGCGTTGGATTTAATTGGACAGCCATTGACACAACCCCAGAAATAATAATAGATATATCCGCCGGCTACACCAAGAGCAACTCCCATGAGGGTCAGCCAGTATTTTCGTAAGAAACGATCCATATGCAAATATTACAAAAGCAAGCGATCAACCTTGTAACCTAAGCTACAAATAGATGATTAAAACACCAAGTAGAGATTGACTTTAAACGCTTATAAATAAGGTAACGCTCAGTCGCCAACCGCAAAGGCGCAAGGAACGCTAAGCTTTTTTGTACCTACGAGTAGTTGAGTACGCTAGGTATTGCGACTTTGTCGCAATCAAACTAATTCCTACATCTACTTACGCGTGTACGTCAGCTTCATTTCGCTGTCGCCATTTTTCGCACGGAGAGTAAAGGAATCTTCCCCTAAGTCGATGTCCAATACCTGTCTGTTACCTTGTTCTGAAGTCGTTACAATTTTGCCATCTTCAATTTCATACATCCCTGTTTCTGTCGTTACTCTTCCTTGAGCTGCTTGCCTTGAAACGTAGGTGCCATCCTCGTTGAACGTCATGGAAGACTTCTCTTTCATCTCTTCCACAACTGCTTCTGCGGACGCTCGCGCCTCATCAGGAACCTCCATTCCCGTGTCCAAATCACTCAATTTCCATTCGCCCACAATTGACGATGCATCGGCCTCCATTTCGGTTTTCTCACCGGTGGAATCATCCGACTTGTTATTCTCACAAGCAACGAGGAACAATGCGCTTAATAATGCAAATACATAGATTGATTTTTTCATGACGGCTCGATTATCAGTTTAATAGATGATTGAAATTACAGATTCTTCAAGACAATTAAGGGATAGGATACGATTACTTTACTCCTGAAATCACTACTACGATTTCTCCTTTGGGAGGATTCGCTTCGTAATGCGCTTTAACTTCGGACACTGGTCCGCGCTGAAATTCCTCGTACATTTTGGTTAGTTCTCGCGCAACGCATACTTCCCTGTCCGGCCCCATAAACTCTTCAATTTGTGCCAAACATTTCTGCAATCGATGCGGTGATTCATAAACCACCGTCGTAATGTCTCTCTGTGCGATGTTTTTTAGAAGCGTTTGACGCCCTTTCTTGTGCGGGAGAAATCCTTCGTACATGAATTTGTCGCATGGAAATCCGCTGGCTACCACTGCTGGAACAAATGCCGATGGGCCCGGCAAACATTCTACGGGAATTCCCTCTCGAATGCACTCTCGGATCAATAAAAAACCGGGATCGGAAATTCCAGGAGTTCCCGCATCTGAAACCAATACTGCATTTTCCACGGATGCAATGCGATCCACGGCAGGTTTCAACGATTTGTGTTCGTTGTGCGCATGGAAGGGTTGCAAGGGCTTCTGAATTTCCAAATGCTGGAGCAAACGTTTGGTCACACGTGTATCTTCTGCGAAAATGATATCACATTCCTTCAAAATTCGAATGGCGCGAAGGGTAATGTCTTCGAGATTGCCAATGGGCGTGGGAACCAAATACAGTTTGGACATATGTTACGATCGCGTTAGTACTACATAATCCTGTAGTAGCGTTTGCAAGAATTTGAGTCGCTTATCTGGTGTTTTCTCCAGACCAATCAAGCGTGCTGATTCATCTGCCAATTCAATTGCGAATTTCTTGGTTTCCGGATTGGGATACTTACGAACGCGCTGAATAGTGTTTTTGATCAGCAACATATCTTCATCCGTGAAGCGGACTACATTCGGGTACTCAGGAGTGTAATTCTCCTGACTTTTGATTGATAGTACGTCGCGCAGTGTGTATCGAACGGCTGATTTGTCTTTGATGACGATAGTTCCTGCCATGACATCTCCCATACGTTGTTTCTTATCTGAAACGCTTGCGTACATGAAGCCGATCACTCCCACTCCAACGTGAATCAATCCAAGGAAGAATAATTCGGCAGGCGCTAGGAAGAAACTAAAGGCAATCCAGAAGAAATGCGCCTTGAAAATCCATCTAGTAAAAATCTCTCGTAATCCCGGACGTTCACCGTCATAGGTTACAACGCGAATTCCAATGGCGTATTTACCAAGTGTTTGTCCATGTGTGAGGTATTCCAGAATCGGGTGGTAGAAAATCCATGGAATTTTCATGATGATTAATTCCAAAAGAAGCTCATAATCCGAGTTCATATTTCGGATAATCGTGAACATAATGATCAAATACACCGCTACTACCGTGGCATCAATAATAGCCGCCGTGGTACGCTGAATTACCGTAGCATACTCATACTCAACTTTTACGTTCTGTGCGGATACAAATTCGACCGATTTCATTCTCAGCTTCTTGAGGTTTAAATATACTAAAAGACACTAGACTTGGAGAAGCTAGACGCTAGACTTTTTGCCCCTCGATGCTTCTTAGAATAGTTCCATGAATCAACAACTCTTACACGAACAATCTTTTGCCTCATTTATTATCAAAAAGTAACGCGTATGTCTAGCTTCTAGTGTCTTGCTTTCTAGCGTCTTAAAACCCCCGGTTTTATTTAGACTTTCTCTAAATTATTTTCATGACAAAACTGTGACACTACAAATGCGTTTCCTACCGTTCTTTGTACTGTGAAGATGGAGAACTCTTTAAATACGCTGCACACCATTGCATTTACGCATAGAAATCTTCCTGTTTCGGAAATCGGGAACCTACACATCGATCCGAATGATCAGAAAGAGCGATTGACCGCGTTCCAAAGTGCAATGAATCTAGAGGAACTTATGTTCCTATCGACGTGTAACCGCGTGGAGTTCCTTTTCGTTACTGAAGATATCGTAGATCATCGATTCTTGCACGAATTCTTCAATGCTTTGTATCCCAAGCTTTCCGAAACGCAACGCAAGTTGTTTGCAGATTCTGCCGAGGATTATACAGGAATTCACGCCGTTGAGCACTTGTTCAGCGTTGCCTCTTCTGTAGAATCCATGGTGGTTGGAGAGCGTGAAATCATCACACAAGTTCGCAACGCTTTTGAAGATTGTCGAAAAATGCAATTGACGGGTGATACCATTCGTTTGGTGATGCGCCATACGATTGAGACGGCGAAAAAGGTGTACACAGAAACCAATATCGCTCGCCGACCAGTATCTGTAGTTTCATTGGCATATCACAAACTACGCGATCTCAACGTACCGTTGGATTCACGCATTTTGATCATTGGAGCCGGAGTAACGAACACCAACATGAGCCGTTTCTTGCGCAAGCACGGATTCGAACAATTTCATGTATTCAATCGTACCTTCGAAAAGGCTGAAAAACTGGCAAACGATCTGAATGGGACTGCCCATAAGTTAAGCGATCTCAATACTTTTGATCAAG
This sequence comes from Fluviicola sp. XM-24bin1, assembly GCA_003149635.1. GTDB lineage: Bacteria > Bacteroidota > Bacteroidia > Flavobacteriales_D > Crocinitomicaceae > UBA4466. The sequence continues at coordinate 102,444 of QCWI01000001.1, read as the reverse complement.
GATTTGATGTGATTATCACGTGTACAGGTGCGGAGAAACACATCATTACAAAGGAAATCTATCAGCAACTTTTACAAGGAGAAACCGATCGTAAAATTGTTATTGATATCGCTATCCCGCAGGATTTATCTCCAGAAATTATTGCTGAAAATAATGTAACGCATATTTCTGTTGAGGTGCTTCAGGAAATTTCCAATGCGAACCTCAAAGAGCGTTCGAAGGAGATTCAGCACGTAGAGCAGATCATCAAAGAAGCGTTGTACGAGTTTGATCACAATCACAAGTCACGAATGGTTGAATTAGCCATGCGTTCTGTACCGGAAAAAGTGAAAGAAATTCGCAGCAATGCGGTGGAAAATGTCTTCCACAACGAATTGGCATCCATGGACAGTGAGTCCCGTGAAGTTGTAGAAAAAATCATGGGCTACATGGAGAAGAAATACATGAGCATGCCGATGCTGATGGCCAAAGAAATACTTCTTAAAAAACGCTAGAAATGAAACACGTGATCATTGGATCGCGAGGTAGTGACCTTGCACTATGGCAAGCCCATTTTGTAGAATCTGAATTGCAGCGTTTGAGCTGCTCAGTGGAAATCAAAATCATTAAAACACAGGGAGATCGCATTCAAGATCTGAGCTTCGATAAACTGGAAGGAAAAGGATTTTTCACAAAGGAAATTGAAGAGCAACTGTTGGATGGCACCATCGACTTGGCCGTTCACTCGCATAAAGATTTGGAGACGAATCCACCAGCAGGATTGATGATTTCTTGTGTTTCTGAACGCGCACATCCTTCTGATTTGCTATTGATTCGTAAAGAATCTTCTGATGCTGATCAGAAATGGGATTTGAAGAAAGATGCCGTCGTTGGAACGTCATCTGCTCGCAGAAAATCGCAATTGAAAACACTTCGTCCTGATATTTCAACGAAGGATTTGCGTGGAAACGTGCCTACGCGCATCGATAAACTCCGTCAGGGGAACTACGACGCGATCGTTTTGGCAAAAGCTGGAATCGATCGTTTAGAAATTGACCTCTCTGAATTCCACGTCACGGTTTTCGATCCGACGGAATTCATCCCTGCACCCGCTCAAGGCGTACTTGGATTGCAAATCCGAGAAGGAGATGAAGAATTGCATGAGGTGTTGCAAAAAATGAATCATCCAGAGGTACAGAAGCGCATTGAACTGGAACGTAAAGTCTTGAACTTATTGGAAGGAGGATGTCAATTGCCTTTGGGAGTTTATTGCACGGAAGATGACATGTTGCACGTCGCTTATGCACAGAGCGCAGATGAAGCTTCATCATTCTTACATTACAAGGTAGATGATTATGCTACCATGGCTCAGGAAGTGGTAGGCGATCTGCACGAGCTGGTCAGTAATGATTAAATCACTTTTTATATCGAAGCATTCCAGCGAGGTGCTGGAATTACAACAATTCGCTGATGCGAATGAGATCCAGCTTGAAGCGAAAAGTTTCTTAAAATTCTCGCCTGTTGATTTCACCTTGCCCTCGTCTTTCGACGTCATCTTCTTCGGTAGTCCGAGAGCACTGATATTTTATCAAAGCAGGTATTCCATCCCTCAAAACGTTCAAATCGCCTCAGTGGGAGGGAAAACAACCACCTTGTTGCGTTCAATGGGCTATAATGTTGCATTCAACGGAGAAAATCACGGAAGCATCTCAGAGGTCGCGAAAAGCTTCCAAATCTGGTTGCAGGATCGAAAAGCATTATTTCCCGTTTCAACGAAATCTTTAGGAACGATCTCCAAAGGTCTTCCATACGACCAAGCCATTCATGTAGAGTGCTATAAAACGGAAATCGTACCGTTGAAATTAGATACTGAGTTCGACGTGTATGTCTTCACTAGTCCATCGAATGTAGAAGGCTACTTCGGAGAAAATGCAATACCTGAGTCTAGTGCCGTTATCGCATGGGGTGAAAGCACACAAAAGAAACTGGATTCATTCGATATCGTACCAATTACGTTGGACGAGCCCTCTCTCCAACATCTACAAGAACACCTTTCCAAAATGTAAAAAAGGCACCCTCGAAAGGATGCCTTTACCATAAGTACAGTGTAATCTTAGTCAGACTACAATGATTGTACATGTTTGGTGCATGCACAATGTCCTAATAAGGGAAAGGGATGCACCGTAATGCATCCCACCCTGATAAAATTTCTGATTATTTCACTACGAATTGTAATGAAGTGTTGCTTCCGTCAATTTTCAAGAAGTACATTCCTGGCGCCATAGCATCTGTTCCTAGAACTACCATGTTTGCTCCAGTTGTTGCATTCACAGTGCTTGTGTTTACCACTTTTCCTGTAACGTCAACTACTTGCATGCTTACTGCTTGAGCACTTGTTACATCGAAACGAACTGTGATGTCACCTTCTGTTGGGTTCGGGTACAATGTGATGTGATCTACCGCTTCCTGATCATCGATACTTGCTACCAAGTTATCTGATGGCGATCCAGGGTAAATGTTGATGTTGTCAAGATAAACGTTGTTTCCACCGTCGCTTTCGAACTCAAACTTGAAACGGAAGTTATCCACCCAGTAAGCTGAAGTAATGTTCGTCATGTGAACAGTTACCCAATCAGATTCCGAAGATGGAGCCCAAGAAGATGAAGAAACATCTGCACCTAAGATTGGCCCAGTCAATGTTTTACGCGCTACCCATGTTTCACCACACGTATTTGAAACGTACACCTTCATTGTTTCATCGTTTCCAGTGTTGCGCTTACGGTAAGCGTAACGGAACGAAAGCGTCATGCTCGTTTGAGAGGTGATTCCTGAAAGATCCATCGGCTCTGACACCAATTCATCGAAATTTCCAGCAGACTGACCAAAGTTTGGCAATACCACTGATTTAGGACTGTTCAATCCTGTTGTAGATGACAACTCCCACTCGGCGTTGTTACCATGATCTACTACTTCCCACTCTGTGATGTTATCCAAAGATGAATAGTTTTCGAAACCTTCCAATACTGGGACAGCTCCACCATTTGCTAATACTCGGATATATCCTGTTTTCGTTTCAACGTCTGTTGTAACTCCGTCTGTTGCTGACAATTCTACTTCGTAGATTCCTGGTGTGTTGTACGTCACCGTTGGATTCTCTTGCGTTGATGTTGCCGGCGTTCCTCCCTGGAATGTCCAAGTTCGGCTTGTAACCGCGTTGTAGGAATCATCTGAGAATTGAATGGATTCTCCAACACAAATTGACGTTCTATCTACAGAGAATGCAGCATCACAAAGCGTCAAGTTTCCATCGGCACCTGTCAATGCAAGGTTGCTAGCAGATTTAATATTGCTTCGTCCACCTACAGATGAATTCAATGCATCACGCATTTCTTGTGCCTGGTCTGGCGTGAACATTTTTGAACAGTATGAGTAATCCATGTAGTTCTCAACGTTATCAATTTGATCAAACCCCCAGTAACCGTTATCACCGCTACACGTATTCGCTGCCAACTGACAAGAAGTTACACCTTGACAATCTGGTGTATCATCAATTCCGTCATCATCATTACAATTTGACGGGACTCCTGGGTTGTTAGTTCCTCCCCAAGGGTGTGGCAAGTTCAACCAGTGTCCAACTTCGTGTGTTAATGCACGGCTAGTTCCAGCGTTTCCTGTTCCGATGGATCCTACATATTGGTGAAGAATACGAATTCCGTTGTCCATTCCTGTTCCAATCCAGTTAGAAGGAAGGTATGTGTATCCTGCAGCACCACCGATATCTCCAGCGATGAAGATGTTCAAGTAGCGGTTTCCTGGCCACTGACCATTATAAACGTCGTTTCCGTTTACAATTGCGTTGATACGCGTATTATCGTTGCTGCTATTAGTTGCAGAACTTACCGTATGCGTGATCCCTGTAAAACATGTTCCATCCGGTGCTTTCGTTGCCAAACGGAATTGGATTTCAACAGAATCTGGAATTGCCCACGCTTGCGGATTACTCGCGTTGAAGGCATTCACTACAGTATTCGCATCCGCATTCTGCAACATGAAATCACGGTTCAAAATTTCGAAGGCATCCAAAATTTGTTCATCAGAGATGAACTCCGGCCCATTGTTGTGCAACAAGTGGAATACAATTGGAATGTACATGATGTTTCCATTGTCAGGAGTTCCATTTGCTTGTTCCTGAGCACGGATGGCATCATCATCTGCCAATGACTGTACATAGGCAGGATTGTTCAACATTTCAGCGTGATATGTGTGCTGACGACAGTACTCCACGGACTCTCCTTGACGGCAGTTTTGTGGGTCTATTTGATTTTGGGTTGCTTGCTGCGCAGACGCAGTCGTAATCAGACCGAAAACGGCCATGATGGAGAGCATAGTTCTTTTCATAAGTACAACAGTTTTGTCCAGATTGGACGTGTAAGATACGCACTTATCGACCAATACGCAAGTTTATTGAGTGAACTGATACGGATTCTTGATGAACGGTAGTAGACGCTGATTTTACGGTTTACGTCCTTCACAATCCCAATTGTACATGCTTTTATCACAATTGTACAAGCGCCAAAACTTACAATTGAAATAGCTTTGACTAGAACAAAAGCGAAGAACTATGAAAGCACTATTGTTGAGCATCTTTCTCATGATGACGGTTTATTACTGCTGGGCTCAAAACCCGTGGAATCAAGTTTCTGTACCTACTACGCACAAACTAAATGCAATTGATTTTGTGAATTCTTCCGTTGGATATATCGTAGGCGACTCCAGCACGATATTAAAAACTACCGATGGTGGTGTGAATTGGACAGTATTGAATCACACAGGAATCAATCCTTCTCCTTTTTCCCATTCGATTGTAGACGTGCACTTCGTTTCTGAAAATGTAGGCTTCGTTGCGGTGTTAAACGACAGTCCCGGGATTTATAAGACAACCGATGGTGGGCTAAACTGGTCTTCGGCAACCAATTCAATCTCAAATATGTGTTATATGGGTGCCGTTCACGCGAATTCTGAAAACGACTATTTCGTTGGAGGGGCAGGATGCTTCCAAAGTGCGAAAATTGATCGATTCGTCGATCCGAATTGGCTAGGTTCCACCGTAAATTATGAAAGTTTTGACCCCAACCAATACGTTACTGATTTTGCGTTTGAGGGCTCCGTTGGACTTGCCACTATGAACAATCCCTATTTGCTTCGATCTACGGATAACGGACTTACTTGGGATACCATTTCAGTGGGAGTCAATAGCACTGCGCGTTTAACAGAGGTGATTTTTCAGAGTCCAAGCGTTGCGTATGTTGGTTATAACGATAATGGCTCCGGTTTCGCATTAAAAATCTCAGTAGACGGCGGACTCACATGGAACGACGACATGACAACGGCGACCTTTTACTATCCGGCATTTCTATGTTTAGGGAAATCGAATACTAATGTAGTTTACACCGGAGGAAAATCAGATTCAAGCATGGGAGGGATCATTTTTAACTCAACTGTACCACAGGCTTTGTGGGATTATTGGTCGGTAGACGAACCCATTAATGGAATTGATTCCTACGGAACCAACACCACATTTGGCGTTGGAGATAACGGTTACGTTGTAGTGAATAAGCAATGGCCAACGAGTACTTTGAGCGAATTTGCCGTGGATCCTATCAGCATTTATCCCAATCCGACTAACGATGTTTTTACCGTTGGGAATAGTTCTCATCAATCCATGAAATTTGAGTTGATCGATGCACTTGGAAACAAGATTTCCGTTCATTCAATTGAAGCGACAGAGCAAACTTTGATTGATATTAGTAATCTGCCAAATGGGATCTATTATTTGCAGAGTTCGAATGGCGCAACGTCTACGACTACGAAGAAAATTGTGAAGATTTAAGCTGAATTAGAGGTTTCGTAAATCCTGAAAAACTTCCCCTGAGAAAGGCATTTTTAGCAATTGAAGCAATCGATTGGCTGCCTCTTCCTTGCTGTACAACATGCCTTCTTCTTTCATTCGGACAAAGTTGTCTCTTTCGGAAAAATCTTCAATGGAAGCCGCGCGAATCTCCGCCTGCATACCTGTGTCAATTACACCCGGCGCAACGGCGTAAGCAATTACCTTTCGATTACGTTCCTGTTCTTCGATGTAGAAGTTTTCCGTCAAACGATTCAAAGCTGCTTTTGACGCGCAATACGATGCCCAAGAAGGAATGGAGCGATTGGCCGCCCCGGAACTGATATTCACCAAGGTGAACGATTGATCTTCTCCCAGTTGGGCATATACTTTGCGGGTCAATGCCATTGGGGCGAAGACGTTCACTTGCATGACGCGTTCCAAATCGGAGGATTCCTGCTCTGAAATTCGTCCGATATCGCCAATGATACCAGCATTATTGATGAGAACGACGTCTCCTTCCAAGGATTCAAAATCAAGCGCATCAATAGCGGAAGGATTGGCAAAATCGCACTGCATGAATCCAATTTTTTCACCAAAAGGGTTCGAACGTCCAATGCCAAATACTTTTTCGTTTTCAGAAAGAAGTGCTTCGACTGTTCCGGCGCCTAAACCGCGAGAAATGCCGGTGATGATGTATGTTTTAGACATGATGATGCTATTTATCGCACTTCGGCTACGCTCAGTGCTCTATTTGTTAATTGATTGTCATCTAAATAACGGATTAAGAAAGTGCGCTTCGAGAGCCTCAGCGTACTTTCTTAACTTCATTAATCTTCTTCCAACTCAATGAATTGGTTCATATTGATGTCGTAGTATTCTCTGTTTCGTTCCTGACCCAATCGGTAATTGATGATTTGGATGTCAAGGAAATTTTCACGGAAACGCAATTCTTCTTCAATGTCGGGCATGTTCGGATTCAGACAGATGTCTCCTAAATATTTTGTCTTCGAGAGGTCTCCCATGAGCCAACGTCCGTTTCGTTTCCCTTGTACATAAGATCCGTACTTGTTCAATTTTCCGGTAGGATCGTAGTAACGCCATTCGCCATCAGGCAAGCCGTCTTTCATTTTACCGTAGCTCTGAAGCGTTCCGTTATCATAGTAATTGAACACCTCGCCGTTCATTCGACCGATGGAATCATTTGCCTCCCATATGGTATAGAATTGGCGTACTTCGTAATGATCCTTGTGGGAACAATCGAAGCGTTCCGATTTTTCGATGATGTACGCTTTGAACAACTCATTTCCTAAGCTATCGACATCCGTGTAAATCCCCTTTGCCTTGAACTTAATGGAATCATTGATGACCAAAACGGTATCGAAATAATCAACTTCGTAGAGTTTCACCCCGTCATAATTGAAGAATTCCCAGAATCCGGATTTCTTTCCTTCCACCATCGCTCCATCACGAGAAACCGTATCGTTCGGGAAGTACTTCGTGAGATGATAATCCACGCCCTCCTTGTCAACTATGGTTTGACGTCCGTAATACGGTCGGTACTCCCATCCATAGGACAATCCGGCTTCTACCAATAGCGCATCCAAAGACTCTGAATCGGTGAAATTCATCGGAATGAAATAGATGGAGTCTTCCCAGTTGAATGTGTATCGAACACTTAATTCGTTTTCCTCCCAAAGTTTTTCCTCTACTGGGAATCCGTATTCAAATTTCACGTAGTGGTATTTGAAACCAAGGGAATCGTATCCTTCGTAATCTTCGATTGGCTCTCCGGCAAGGAAAAATCCACGTTTGGAAACTTTACCGTTCGTATGGTACGAAATGGACTCGCCTTGTAATGCTCCATTCTGGAAGTTCAAATCGTATAGCAGGATGGAATCTTTACCTAGAAGCGTCAAATACGTTCTGCTGTATCCGTCACGTGCGCCATTTTGGAACTCAGAGAAGCTTACCGCCATCTGATTGCGCTCCGTTGTTAAACCGTGACGGTATCCTTCCTTGTAATTGGCCTCCATAACGACATCGCCGTACCAAGTGTATTCGTACGAAGGGCCATCTCTCAAATCGTTCTTGTAGTTCGCCTCTGAAGCTAAATAGTACGTTTCTTCGGTCGGCATGGAATCTCCTTCCATCTCATAGTAGAACATTTCGTTTTCATCCACTGGATATTCGTAGGCATATTCCAGCATCTTGCCGTCTAACATTCCATTGGAGTAATTTACTTCTACACGCACCTTACCGAACTGATCGTATGCTTTCCAAATTCCCTCAGGTTTTCCATCCAACATATATCCTTCAATGCTCGCCGTGTACGGGTAATCGTCATTATTACTGAAAGACGGTTCTTCGTAATAAAAATCGCCGTAATAGTAGTTCTCCACTCCAAATGAATTAGAGAAAACGTATTCGAAGTAGTCGTTATAGATCGACGAAAACTCATCATACCTTGAGAAATCATTGTCTAGTAGTTTGGCGTACTCGCGGTACTTCTTCTTTAATTTTCGTTTCTCTGGATCGCTCAAACGATACATGACTACGGCATCTCTGAGTTTGTCCCAGTTTTTGAATTCTGTTGGAACCACTACTTCTTCCTTGCTCATTTTAAACTTCTTCCCACCGAAAGTAAATTTCATTGGCCCAGTTAGCAATTTACCTTCATAATACAGGGAGTAATCTGAATCCACATCATACGATTCAAAATCCCTAACCATGAGCACAGGAATGGAATCGACTTCAGCGAATTCATACAACGACGCGGAACGAATTCCTTTCAACGTGAATGGCCCCAAATCTCTGTAGCGGGAGCCTGTCCAACTTTCAAATCCTTCGGAATAAATCATGTCCGATTTCGTAATTGTATCTCCGAACAGGTTGTACTCGTAATAGGATCCCGTTCTGGTTTCTGGATTGTAAAAACGCTCCTGGATGGTCGTCGTATCGATCATGTTCCATTTGCGCAGCAATACCGTTTGAGGATCAGTCGCAACTTCCAAAATCGAATCTCCGATGTAATAATTGTAGGTGGTGGAATAGGTGCTCGCGTAAAACTTAAGCCCGTCAATTTCCATCATTTCGAGTGTCCATGGTATATCTTCAGAATAAATATATCGACCTGAAGAATCGTATTTCTGGGAAGCATATTCCTTTCCGTTGTAGTCATAAATTGTACGTACATACTGGTTGGAATCTGCTAGGAATACGATTTCGTCGTGCACATTTCCGTTGTCCCAATAGATTACGGGTTCTTCTTTCAACTTCCCGTTTTCAAAATCGTATCGGTAGGCCAATTGACCGTTTGAATAATACTGTTCGTACACTCCGGTGTAGCTCGGATATGCTCCAAGACTATCAAAAATCTTCCCGCGTTCTACGCGCTCTTCCGCGTTAGGATCGTATATGTATTCATCGAAAAAGGCAGTTTCCCAACTTCCTCGGCCGCCGTATTCTCCATAATATTCATCGCCGTAGTAATCTTCTTCATAATACGCTTCCTCCATGTAGTATTCGTCTCCGTAGTAATCTAACTCTGAATAGCTATCGTCGTAAATTTCTTCCTCCAATTCCAAATTTTGCTTCTTTGGGAAAGCCGGACGATACATGACTGGCAAGGACGGAATGCGATACATTGGGTAGAAATCAAAGGTATCCGGATCGGCATCCCAACACGGAAGTAATCCATCGCGAATAACAAATGGGAAGACAACCAATGAATCATCGGTATTCAATGTGTAGCGTCGTCGCATGGCCAATTCACCGTTGTTTTCAGCAAGGTACTCCTCGTCGGTCATTTCATGATAGGTTGTCCATTCATCCGACATACGTCCATCATGATACATCCCTTTTTCGATCACTTTTTCATCGGTTACAAGCTTCAAAAATGGCCCTTCCATGACACCATTATTGAAGGTGATCAGCTGCTTGCTGTATTCCACGTCGATTGCTCCAGTTTCCATGAACTCTTCTGCGGCGTATTCATCAAAATACCCAAGGTATTGATATACCATTTGCCATTCACCAATCTTGAGTCCCATGTCGTAGGTACCTTGTTTGATCGAATCTCCTTCCATATTAACCCAAGTCGCCTCGCCGTGCAAAGCGTTATTTTTCATGGTGAAATATCCGGCAATCTGATCGCTCACTTCTTTACAGGTTCCATCTTCTTGAATCAAGCAGAAAGGCTCGTAATATTGAATATATTTTCCGTCTGGAATGGGATCAAGCATTGGGGTGATATCCTGATCTAGGCTCTGGTTCTGCTGTAAAAATGGATATGGATTGGATCGAATGGCTTCTTTGAATTTCTTGGAGCGAAAAATTTTCGGTTCCTGGTATTCGTCCATATAGCCCATTCCTCCTATATCCCACAGCTTGAACATTTGGAAATCATTTTTGGTGACTTCCACACCCATACGGGTAGGATAATACTTCTTGAATTTCTTGTAACTCTTCGCGTTGATGGCCTTCACGAAATTAAAGAACTCCTCACGCGTCAATCGAAGGGAATCGGCCAGTCCTGCGCGACGCTGCTGAATCGCGAAAGATTCGTACGTCACATACTCTCCAGAGAGGAGCAATCCGCCATCCAAAGCAGTCCAGTAGCGTTGCGAAAACTCAACATCCACTTTGAACGGGTACACATATACTTGCTCCCCATCCAACATAACAGAATCTACCTGCTGCGCGTTCGAATAAAAAGGAAATGAGGCCACCAGTAAAACCGGTAACAATCGGGTGAATAATTTCATAGTCTCTCAGTTTGAATCGTGGTTAAAAATCTCTTACAACGACTCGTTAATTTCAATAAAGCGCTGTACACTTTTCGCAGCGCCAAATACCACAAGGGTATCACTCTCTTTAATGGGAGTTTCGCTTTTTGGAACACCGATAATGTGTTCTTCTGTCGTATCCTCTCCGTTTTTGGTTACTTCGTAAGCACGTTTTATAGTAATCAGGGTCATTTCGTACTTATTTCGGAAACCAATTTCTTCTATCGTTCGGCCGATCACTCCTTTCGGTGCGATAATCTCGGCAATTTCGTGTTCGTCTGGCAATTGCAAGAAGGATACAATGTTCGGATTCAGCAATTTCTCTGCTACGACATTCGCGACCTCATCCTCTGGTGTTAGAATCTCCGTAACTCCGATTTTCTCTAAAATCAATCGTTGGTGATCTCCACTGGCACGCGCAATTACACGCTTTACGCCCAAATCGATAAGGTGAACACAGGTAAGTACCGTAGCTTCGAAGTTCTCACCAATTGCCACGACCACTGCGTCCAGTTCGTCCAAGTTTTGCATTCTCAAGGCGCGTAGATCTGTAGCGTCCAATGTAACCGCATATGCTACTTCGTCCTTGATCATTTCAATTTTTTCCTCGTCGGGATCAAAGGCGAAAACCTGAGTTCCTTTCTCCGCTAATCGTTTTGCGATGGTGTGTCCGTATCTTCCCACACCTACTACTGCAAATTTGCTATAGTTCATAGTTCTTCGTTTAAGCCAGCGCTTGCTTTAAGTCATTTATAAGATCTTCGGCGTCTTCAACTCCAACGCTCAATCGAATGAGGGAATCTACTATGCCGTTGCGTTCTCTTTCTTCTTTTGGGATGGATGCATGCGTCATCGTTACTGGATGTCCAATCAAAGATTCCACACCTCCCAAGGATTCCGCCAAGGCGAAAACCTTCACTTTCTTTACTACTTCGAATGCATCTTCCTTTCTGTTTCCAACGAGTGAGAAGGACAGCATTCCACCGAATCCGCGCATTTGCTCCTTAGCAATATCGTTTCCCGGATGATCCTCAAATCCCGGCCAGTATACATTCTCCACTTTCGGATGTTCTCGTAAGAACGATGCTAATTTCTCACCGTTTTCACAATGTCTTTGCATTCTCAAATGCAGTGTTTTGATGCCACGAAGCACCAAGAAACAATCCATCGGCGCCGGAATGGCTCCCGATGAATTCTGAATGCGATACATCTCCTTTGCAATGGCTTCATCCGATGTAATCAAGGCTCCCATTACTACATCTGAATGTCCGCCGAGGTATTTGGTAACCGAATGCATTACCAAATCTGCTCCCAAATCCAGTGGATTCTGCAAATAGGGCGTTGCAAAGGTATTATCGACGCACATCATAGCACCGCATTCTTTCGTAACATCCGCCATTGCTTTGATATCCACAATGTTCATCATGGGATTGGTGGGAGTCTCTACCCAAATCAATTTTGTATTGTCATTTGCTTTTGCTCGAACGGCATCTGCTCCGGACATACCAACGAAATGGAATTTGATGTTGTACTTCTCAAAAATGGTCGTGAACAATCGGAATGTTCCGCCGTAGAGATCATTGGTAGAAATTACCTCATCCCCCGGGTTCAACATTTTCAAGATACAATCAATGGCCGCCAAACCGGAGCCGAAACACGCACCGAAAGCCCCGTTTTCCAATGCGGCAATGTTATTTTCTAATGCGCTTCGGGTAGGATTTTTTGTTCGTGAGTATTCGAAACCTTTGTGCACACCAATCCCTTCCTGAACATAGGTTGAAGTCTGATAAATGGGTGTCATTATGGCGCCTGTCGACTCGTCTGCTTCAATGCCGGCATGGATCGCTTTGGTTCCGAATTTCATTTGGCTTTTTATGTAAACGTACAATCTACCAAAAATACGGATTTAGGCCGTTACAACAGGGGATTCGATTAGAAATTCGTGAATTCTCAAATCAAACCCTACACCACCTCCAGCGGCAGGGTAGCCAATTCGCGAATTAGCTTGTTCGCGAAATAGCGAACAAGGTGCGGAAGAACAAACCTGACTAGAACAAATTAATCCTCATCCAAATCGGCTTGTGATCGCTCATTTTATGACTTGCTTTCGTCACCGTTATATTGGATGTAAGAATCTCCGCTTCCGTTGCCGCCACTGCTGCTTTGGTCTCAGGGTCTGAAGATTTATAGCCTTGAGTACGCATGTAGGCTTTCACCCCATTGATCTGCTCTCGAACGATATCATCCATTCTACTCTGGAAATATTTATTCATGCTGAAGGAAACAAAACCGCAATCCTCGCCAAGCGATCCTCCATTCGCCAATTGATCCGCATAGTTTTTACAAACGAAGAACTGATCGTACATTTTGGTTGTTTTGCGCAAATCTAAGTTGGTTTTGAAATCGTCTTCCGTTCCTTCGCGTGTGTAAGAAATCGTATGGAACACTTGGAAAACAGAGCCGTCATCGTGCAACTCGGTCAAGCGGTCTTCGCCTTGAAATTTCACCGAACACGTTGATTTGTATCCCCAGTTAAAGTCGCCAAGAAGGATGTAGTTATCATCTTCGTGCTCCTCAATGTAATCGGCGATTTTTAGCAATTCTTCAGTTCTTTCGGCGCAGTCTGGCTTGGTGTGTACCGAACCGATTGTGAAGACTTCTTTGCTGGCACCTTTGCTGCATGTTACTGTAAACGTTCCCATATCACGACGAGTTCCCAAATCAAAATATCCTGACCAATCGGCGCTGATGGTTACTTCACCGTGGGATTTTCGATACCCCATACACGGGATTTCCGCAGCTCCACCCAATGCTTCCGGCGTAGGCCCATCGGCAAAAATGAACTCCCACTCTACTCCGAGATAACTTTTGATCACTTCCGTTGAAGCTACCAATCGCGCCATCATATCGTCGTTGGAACTGGTTGTTTTAAAAGCCTTCGCTCCCATTTCTTGCAAAACGAGGATGTCGGCACCTTCCATCAATCGCGCGAGCTCCTGAAAATCTTCCAGGGTACGATCTCTTCCGGCCATATCTCGGATATTCAGAGATACGATAGTGAGTGCTTCGCTTTGTGAAACTTCAATAGGATCTTTGAATGAGGTGTCATTTGGAGTCAATCCATTTAAATCGATATCCCCTCCGCCTTGTGAGAGCACAATGGCTGTACCCAATGCCACGGCTGCAATTCCGGTTGCTGCAATCAGCGTCTTTTTCATGGTGAACGTTTATAGTTTATCGCTAAATATACAAAGCGTAAGTACTCGAATTTCAGTAAGTTGCATTTCTAGCACATGTACGCATGGCTAAGTATTCCTACGTAAATCGCACCTGAAATCAAGGCGGAATGAATGATTGAATCTTGCGCAACTTCATTATTTTTAGCGTCTTGTCTAAAACGATTCGAAATACCATCACCCAATTGCTTCAAGAAATCCGTTCTTTCAACAAGAACGATATTCTGGTACACGCCGATCCTTCCAAAACATTGGAGTTCGAATCGTTGTTGATTGAACCCTTCGCTCCGGGTCAGCCCATTTGGAAGATGATCAAGGAAACGGAGAAGAATCTGAAAGAAAGCGGAGTGAATACCTTATGTCTTGCGGAGGTTTACCTGATCAACGACGAAAAAGAAATCCGAACTCCGTTGATGCTTACACCCTTGACGTATAGCATTGATAAGCTGCGTGGCCAATTGAAATTGGAGAAGATTGAGGAGGCGATTTTCGTTAATCCGTACGTTGATTATTTACTGGACAGCAACGACATCGAAAAGGAAACGGAGATCCAAAACGTGGCAACATTGCTTCAAAATGCCGGGTTCAAGCTGGACATGGAAGCGGCCCCTTGCATAGGAAATTTCCATCACCATCGATATGCCATTTTACGTGAGCTGGAACAATTGATCGAACAGGATGAATTCAGTACTCCGCTAGCATCTCTGTTGGGAGAAGGAAAAGAGCAAGCTTCGCAATTGAATTTACCTCCCGATATTTTACTTCCTGCGGATATTGATCATGCTTTGGTATTCGATAAAGCGAACGAAACTTCTGCTGTAATTCAAGGCCCACCCGGAACTGGAAAATCGCAAGTATTGACGAATCTAATCGGGAAGCTTTTGGGCGCCAATAAATCCTCGATTGCGCTCTCCGAAAAACGGGTAGCGCTGGAAGTATTGATGCAAAAGTTGTCTGAGTTCGGCCTGGATCGACTTGGATTTATTGTGACATCGGATAATGCCTCCAAAGAATTACTCAAGCAATTAGAGGAGAACTGGCATTATTTCGAACAAGAGAAATTTGATACTACTCCGAACCTTCGTTTGTCGGAACAATACACTTCACAACTTCAGTTTTCGTTGGATTTGTTGAATCAACCGGATGCCATTGGCGGGGTTTCGCTCTATGATTTTAAAGCGTGGATGGAATCGCTTTCGCGACAAACAAATGAGTACGTTGGGACTCCCCCTTCAATCACTTCGATCCACGAACACGAATCACTTCTTCAGGAAATTTACGCGAAGGGACTTCAAACGTCTATTGCCTTCATCAAACCAAACACGCTCAATCGATATGATTTTGAGGTGCTGCATGAAACGTTTGCGGAATTTGGAACAAAATTGAAAGCCTTGAAGAACAAATTCGAATACGCGACTTGGGGAGAATTCATAGACCTTATTCGAAAAGCGTATTTGGCGCAATCAAAGGAGAACTACGAACGAAAAAAATACACCGATCTCTTCAGAAGAAATTCTCGAAAGCAAAAGCGTTTTTTGAAACTCCATTCGCAGTGGATTGTCGCGAACGCTGAACTGGAACAAGTGCAATCCAAGGGACGCCATATCCGCTGGAAAAAACAACCGACCCGAGTTGATATTGCAACGCTTCAGGCGCAACGAAATAAGGATGGGTTTCTTTCGCAACGACGCTTCTACCGACTCTGGAAACAGTATTCAGATGAGCCGACTATTGCATACGAACAGATTAAATATCTCACCGACCTTTATACCAAAGAAGATGTTGTTTCGCAATTAATAGTTGATTTTTGCGAATTAGGTATTGAAAACCCTAGAAAGGAAGTCGACTTGCTGCATCACTCTGTGACTGTTCATGAGGGAACGGAATGGGAAATTTTGGATGAATTGACCAATGACCAATTGGATTATTTAACCAAGTCTCACCAATTTTTAGGGGATGCGCTTCGTGAGTTGGACAAGATGCTTTTCCTTGAAGAGAGCACGCCAATTCTGGATACTCTTGACGCAATTATTGGACAATTCAGCGAGTTAGTGGCTTTGCTTCCGAAGATCAAAAAAATGGATTCAGAAGCGATTCAACTCTTGGGAATTGCATCGGAGTTGAACTCGTATAAAGCAATTACAGCCAACAGTCATTGGTCGCAATTCCGCCAGCGTTTTCCTTCGTTCTCCGAATTCCAAATGAGCGATTTGCATACGAAGTCAGATGATATTGTTCGATCTGAGAATTCAGAATCGCAGCAATTTGCAACAGCCATTTTACGAGAGGTACAGCAACGCTTCCAATCGTATCAAGAGTTATTGAATACGCCCGCCAGAAAACTTTCTGAGGAAGACAAAGAGCGAAAAAAGCGATTGCGAAAAGGGAAATCCATTTTGGTGAAGGAGTTCGCTAAAACCAGAAGACATCCGACGGTTCGAGAACTTTTTGCTTCGGAAGCGCGCGAGTGGATTCAATTGTTGATGCCGATTTGGTTCAGCAATCCCACACAGGTTTCAAAAGTCTTCCCGTTGGAGCAAGATTTATTCGATGTCGCGATCTTCGACGAGGCGAGTCAGATTCCTCTCCAAAATGGATTGGGTGCCTTGCAGCGCGCAAATCGGGGAATTATTGCTGGTGATAGTGAACAAATGGGGCCTACATCGTATTTCAAAAGCGGTTCGTCTGAAGTGGTTGATTTATTGCATCAGGCATCGTTCCATTGGAGCAGCAATACGTTGAAACATCACTACCGAAGTTTGCATCCTGAGCTCATTGCGTTCTCGAATCAGCATTTTTATAAAGGCGAATTGAAAGCGTATCCAGCGTTTGGAATTGAAGCTCCGTTGCATCATCATTTTGTATCAGATGGCGTATTTGAAGACCGAAAGAATATTCCCGAGGCGAAGGCGATTGCCAAAGTCATTTCTCAGGCACTTGGTTCGAAGGAATCGATAGGTATAGTCGCATTCTCTGAGGAACAACTGTCCTGCATCCACAAGCAACTTTCCGAAAAAGACGTATTGCTTCTAAACGATCGCCTAGAGGACGGAACAGCATTTTTCAAAGCCTTAGAAAAGGTACAGGGAGACGAATGCGATCATCTCATTATCAGCTTTGGTTATGGAAAAGATACCGAAGGTAACTTTGCCATGCGCTTCGGCCCGATGAATACAGAAAATGGTCGACGACGACTGAATGTATTGTTAACACGCGCCCGCAAACGCCTGGATTTCTTCTCATCCGTAACTTACGATGACTTCAAACTAAGCGACAATGAATCCATCGATCTTCTTCGTTTGTGGTTTGCGAAGGCGCAATTTACTGGAGCTAATGAGACAGGCATTCAGTTACCATTCGATGCGGATTTTTCCGTGGACAAGAACGTCATCACATTGCGGAAACCACACAAGCACTTTGAACAAGCTCGCGAATTCGTGACCTTCCAATCGGTTATGGAGGCCAGAGGATGGAAGATCCAATATGCTTAATCGGTCAGTGACATCAGCGCGAAACTAACCAACCAGTGTCCGCCTTCGTAATTCCCATCCGTTAAATCTGGTAATGAATGTTCAATGTGCTGATTGGCAATGGCGTTCAAATAACCGAATTCAGGATACTCCTTTGCCAATCCCTTCAAACACCATGCGCGGCTGTAATTCAATCCATCCAAATGCACTAAGTGTCCATCTTCACGATCAGAAACGATGCCCGGTTCTAACTGAAAATCTGTCTTGATCAACTGTGGGAGAAAACGTGCTAACCAGGTTTTGAATTCCTGCTCTTTCAGGACACGACGCATTAAATCGGCTTCTTCCAAACAAGGCGAAAGGAAATCATAACCGCTTGGTTCCCATTTTAAAGGACAATTCTCATCATTTTTATAGTATTCGATTGATCTTTTTCTGACCAATTCCAGCAGGGACGCATTTCCTACCGCTTCAGCATAATCGTAGACCATGCACAGTGCGAACGCCGTATTGGTATGCGTTCCAACTCGGATAGGATAATGCAATTTCGGCAGGAAAGCTTCTACTTTCGATACTATCAAATCCGTTAACGGTTGTAGGTTCGATTCTAAATCTCTAGCAACGGGATCCTCCCAGCGATGAAGTTCTTCCGAGAGCTTCAACAGCCAAGCCCAACCATACATTCGCTCGAAACCTCCACTTTGCGGATGATCGAAATAGGCCAATTCACCTTGGATTTTCTCAGGTGTGATGTGATTCTTTAGTCCTGCAATGATTTTCTCTCTCTGATTTAAATCTGGATAAGTGCGAAGCAGTCGAACCAGTGACCAATGCCCGTGTACGGAAGAATGCCAATCGAAGCAACCATAAAACGCGGGATGCAAGGATTCGGGAGAACGCAAATCTTGATTCCCTGCAATGACTTGATTGAGTTTGTTGGGGTATTCCTGATCGATGCACGTTAGGGGGAGTTGCGCCAATTCCTCCGCCTGTTCCTTGGTCAATTCTAACGGCGCCGTTACCTTAAAATCAGCCCGATTGTTTTTCGTTTCATCCTGCCGTTCATCTTGCTGATTCTCACACGCTATCAACCCAAGAACCAATAGAAGCCATACCCCTTTTTTCATATTTTAAATATAGCATTTCCCAGTTATGGCAAACTATTTGATTATCATTGAATAGAAAATGAACTGTTATGAAAAAATTGTATTACATCTTACCAATTTTACTGATCGCATTTGCGTTTCAAGCGTGCAAAACAACTGAAGAAGCAGTGGATTTGAAAGAAACAGTTAGCGAAGCTCCGGCCGATGGGGCAGATATCGCCATGGAAGAAGTGGTAGATGAAAGTCCTGTGCTTTCAGATAGTACTACAGATCGTGCATTGTTTGCGAGCATCGAACGAACTTTTTGTTTTGGACGATGCCCGGTTTACAAGATGAAAATCTATGCTGATGGTTCCGTAGAATACGAGGGAATTCAAAATATGGTGATTACTGGAAAGTACACCACAACTCTGGACAAATCCCAGATGAACGCTTTCCTCAAAAAGGCCGAAGAAATTAAATTCTATGAGCTGGAAGATCGATACGATGATGAAATGGTTACGGACTTACCGTCCACTACGCTCACTGTAATTGATGATAAAGGAGAGCTAAAAACAGTTTTCTGCCGTTATCAGTTTCCGAAGCGAATCAATGGTTTGGCCGAAATGTTCGATAATTTGCTCAAAAGCGAAAGTTGGACTTCCGAATCCGGGGAAATCTACCCGCCTGAACGTTAATTGAACGCTAAAACCTGTATCTTGCTGGGGAAAACCTTAGCACTATGAAAGTTCTTGGAGTACTGGGAGTCATCGCTAGCGTTATTGCCACGTCAGTAGCACTTCACCTGCATTTTGTATATGCCAAAGCTGTTGACTTGCTCAATAAAGAAATCGATACTAATATTTCTGAAAAGGGCATGGAGTTTCTGCAATCTCAAGATTACCGACGTCTGTACGAATTGGTAGATTTCAAAACAACCTACGGCATGATCGTCATGCTGATGGGAGCCGCGGCCGTGCTCATTTCCATTTACCCCGTAGTTAAGAAATTCAAAGTGGCATGGGTAGGCGTAGCGTTAGGACTCATCTCCTTCCTCATTGGCGCCGTGCATGGAGCGCATTTGTTTGATTGAATTCTAATGCCACCGCACGGGGCATTGCTAATTAATGCGCGTCCAACCAGTTATCGGCAACCTCCATTTCTACAACCATCGGTACGGCAATTGAAACTGCAGATTCCATTTCGCGTTTTACCAATTCCTGAAGTTGTTCCACCTCATCTTTGTGCACATCAAATACCAATTCATCATGCACCTGTAAGAGCATTTTGGATTTCATGTTTGTCTCTCGCATTGCTTTATCCACCTGAATCATCGCCAATTTGATGATATCCGCAGCAGATCCTTGAATAGGAGCATTAATCGCGTTTCGTTCTGCAAATCCACGTACTACCGCATTGGCTGAATTGATGTCTTTCAGATAGCGACGGCGCTTCATAATGGTTTCCACGTAGCCTTTTTCTCTAGCGCCTTTCACGGCATTATCCATATAATCTTTGATGGTAGAATATTGCGCGAAATAAGCATCGATGATACTTTTTGCCTCGGTTCTGGAAATTCCTAGATTCTGAGAAAGTCCGAAGGCAGATTGACCGTAGATAATTCCAAAGTTTACCGCTTTTGCTGAACTTCGTTGATCTCTGGATACTTCGTTGATATCCACATGGAAGACTTTCGCTGCTGTGGCTGCATGAATATCTTGACCACTTCGGAACGCATCGATCATGTTCGGGTCTTCGCTCAATGCCGCAATGATGCGCAATTCAATTTGCGAGTAATCCGCTGCCATTAGCTGGTAATCTACGCCACGTGAGATGAACGATTTTCGGATTTCACGCCCTTTTTCGGAACGAATTGGGATATTCTGCAAGTTCGGATTGTTGGAACTCAATCGACCAGTAGCAGCCACCGTTTGCATGTAATTCGTATGAATGCGCTCATCTTTCGGATCACGCAACGTTGGAAGTGGATCCACGTACGTATTCTTCAATTTGCGCAATTGGCGGTAATCCAAAATCATCTGAACAATCGGATGCTTGTGCTTTAATTTTTGCAGCACGTCTTCCCCGGTTTTGTATTGACCCGTTTTGGTTTTCTTCGCTTTCGTATCGATTTGCATGTGATCAAACAGTACTTCCCCCAATTGGCGCGGCGAGTCGATATTGAAATCCATTCCCGCTTCCTTTTTAATGCTTTCATCCAATCGAACCAAATCGGTTTCCAACTCCGCGGAGTAACGTTCCAACCCTTCAGCATCGATGGTAATTCCCTCCTGCTCCATAGATTTCAATACAGAAACTAAAGGCATTTCCATGTTGTAGAACAAATCTTTCAGATGGTCTTTTTGAATTTCAGGCTCGAAAATTTCCTTCAATTGCCAGGTAATATCGGCATCCTCACAAGCATAATCTGAAATGTCCTGAGGCTCCAAATCGGCCATGCTTTTCTGATTTTTTCCCTTCTTCCCTATCAAAGTTTCAATGGAAACCGGCTTGTATTTGAGGTAGAATTCCGATAAGAAATCCATGCTTTGTTTGGAATCTGGATTGATCAGATAATGCGCAATCATGGTATCAAACATCGGCCCAGTGACTTCTACATCGTAACGGTTAATCACTTTGATATCGTACTTGATGTTGTGCGCCACTTTCTCAATTTCCTGTGATTCGAAAAACGGACGAAACTCCTCCACGATGGACTTTGCTCCTTCGAAATCGTGTGGGGTCGCTACGTAAAATGCTTCACGTGCTTTCCACGAAAAAGACATTCCCACGATGTTCGCATGCAAGGGTTCCAAACTATCGGTTTCGGTATCAAAACACACCGATTTTTGAGCCAGAATTAGCTCCAATAATTCCTTGCGCTCTTCCGGCTTCGTGATTAGATGATAGCTCGGTTTCTCCGTGGCAATGGTCTTGAACTCGGAAGTTTCAGCAGGTGCTTGTTCTTCCACGAGACTTTGCGCTCCGAATAAATCCATTTGACCACCGTCTGATGCAGGCGCACTAGCAGTGACTACAATCTCTTCGCCTAAAACACGGCGTGAAAGATTTCTGAATTCTAGCTCCGTGAAAACTTCTTTGATTTTCTCCTTATCCGGCTCTTCTGTAATTAACGCTTGCTCGTCCAATTCCACCGGAACATCTGTGATAATTGTCGCCAAGGATTTCGACATCAATCCCTGCTGTGCGAAGTTTTCTACGTTCTCTTTTTGCTTTCCTTTTAGTTGATCCGAGTTCTCAATGATACCCTCAACAGACCCGAATTGCTTCAAAAGTTTGGATGCCGTTTTTGGGCCAATTCCAGGGATTCCCGGAATGTTGTCGGCTGCATCACCCTGCAATCCGAGGATGTCAATTACTTGCTCAACACGTTCGATATCGAACTTTTCGCAGACCTCTTTTGGCCCCCAAATTTCAGCAGGATTTCCTCCACGACCCGGTCGGAACATCAAAGATTTTTCAGTCACCAACTGACCGAAATCCTTATCCGGAGTCATCATGTAGGTCGTAAACCCGAGAGGTTCTGCCTGTTTTGCCAAGGTTCCAATGGTGTCATCTGCCTCGTATCCGGCCACCTCAATAATTGGAATATTGAAAGCACTAATGATGTTCTTAATGGGCTCAATATTTGTCAAAATTCCTTCTGGCGTTTCGTCACGATTGGCCTTGTATTCAGAGAATTCTTCTTTACGAACAGTCGATCCACCCGGTGGATCGAAAACAACGGCAATATGTGTCGGCTTTTCTTTATTCAGAATGTCAATCAATGAATTGGTGAAACCGAATGCAGCCGAAGTATTCAAGCCTTTCGAATTGATTCTCGGATTCTTCACAAAAGCGAAATACGATCGGAAAATAATCGCGTACGCATCAATTAGAAAAAGTTTTTTGTCGTGTTCCTTGCTGACCATTTTAAAGCTCTTTATTGGACATTTAGATTTTTCGACGAATTACACGGATTGGACAGTCTAATGTGTCCAATTTGTCCAATGCCTTGTATTCCTGAAACGCTCGAGGAATAATGGCATGTCAAAAAACTAAATTCAGATCGTTTGATTCATTTATTTTACACCCTAATAATACTATTTTTACGCGGGTCTCCATTGCAGATTCTCGGATTTTTAGCGTGGTCCCATAACTAAATTCAATGCCATGCGTTTGGGAATTTTCTTCTTGTTTCTTTTCACTTCGATCATGCTTTATGGACAAACGAATGTGATTGATCTCTCTGAGGATTTAATCATCCCGAATACCTATGTGATTGCGAAAGCCGAAGAACCGCTAAAAATAGACGGAAAGTCAGAAGAAGCTTGGGACAAAGCGCCATTTTCAACTCCATTTGTTGACATCGAAGGAGAGAAACCGGTAAAATACAAGACGCAATTCAAAATGCTTTGGGATGATACGTATCTGTACGTTTATGCCGAGCTGGAGGAACCGCATGTCTGGGGAGATATTACGGAACGTGATGCGATCATCTACCTCAACAATGATTTTGAGGTATTCATCAAACCGTCAGAAAGCTCCGAAGCCTATGGCGAAATTGAAATGAATGCGTTGAATACTGTTTGGGATTTATTGCTCAACAAACCTTATCGTGCTGGAGGATATGCCAATTTTCATTGGAATTTAGATGAAATGAAAACGGCTGTCCAGGTCGATGGGACGGTGAACAAATCAAAGGATACAGATCAAGGATGGACAGTTGAAATGGCCATTCCATTGAAGCCTTTCATTGAATTAAAAAACGACCGCCGAAAGCCCATTCAGGAAGGCGACCAATGGCGCATGAATTTTTCAAGGGTGCAATGGGATCATGATCTCGTGGACGGAAAATACGAACGCAAGAAGGTGTATGGAAAAATCCAACCGGAATACAATTGGGTTTGGTCGCAGCAAGGTGCCATCAACATGCACATGCCTGAGTACTGGGGATTCGTTCAATTCACGGAATCAAACGATCCTTCAACGGTAGATGTAGCGATCGATTCGGATTTCTTCTTGAAGCAGTCGTTGTATGCATTGTACCGTAAAATTCGCTATCGTGAGTTATCCGCAATCGATGGAATGACTCCTGGAAAGGAAAAAACGTTATCAGTCCGAATGGGATCTGAGAACCGATACGAAGTCAAAATATTTAGAACAAATATTGGTTATGAATTGATTGCCGATGGCGATCATGGGCGCTACATTATCGATCAACACGGCAAACTCAAGAAACAAGAGCTTCCTGAAGAAACTTTTACGATTGCCACTTGGGCGCACGGCGGAAAGGAAATGGATCGGGAAGTTTGGGAAAAGAAACTCCAGCACTACGACTCCCTCGGAATTTCTGAAATCCTCGTAGGTGGAAGCCCGGAATTTCTGCAGGAGTTGGTCAATATGGCGGAACCATTCGAGATTCGTGTGCACGCTTGGATGTGGACGCTGAATCGCCCGAATGACTCAACGGCGATGGAACATACGGAGTGGTACGCCGTCAATCGTGCAGGAAAAAACTCCTTGGAATATCGGGCATACGTGAACTATTATCAGTGGTTAAGTCCTTTCCATCCCGAAGCTCGCGAATACATCAAAAGCAATGTCCGAAAGTTGAAGAAAGTGGAAGGTTTGGCGTCCATCCATTTGGATTATGTGCGATACGTAGATGTCATTCTCGGGGCGGATTTACAACCCAAATACGATCTTGTCCAAGATCACGAAATGCCCGAGTATGATTATGGCTATCATCCGATTGCCCGCGAACAGTTCAAAGCACTTTTCGGCATCGACCCAATGGATTTGGAACACCCGGAGCTGAGCACCGAATGGCGACAGTTTCGTTTGAATGCGATCACGACATTAGTGAACGAAATTGCGGAAGAAGTACATGCTGAGAATCAAAAACTTTCGGCGGCTGTATTCCCGTTCCCGGAGATGTCGCGACAAATGGTGCGTCAGGCTTGGGACGATTGGAACTTGGATTACGTATTCCCCATGATTTACCACAACTTCTATCGGGAAAGCATTCCATGGATTGGCTTTGCAACAGAACAGGGGCTTCGCGATGTCAGTTATCCGCTTTACACTGGATTGTATATGCCGGGGTTTGAGTCGGTAGAAGACTTTCAAGAAGCCATCCGATTGGCAAAGGAAAAAGGAGCTAGTGGTGTTTGTCTTTTCACAGTTGATGGGATGAAGGAAGAGTACATCAAAGTGCTGAGTGCGATTAGTTCACCACAAAGGCACTAAGGCACGGTTGTTTGATGACCAGAGTGCATTAGTACACGATGGATTATGACTGCGTAATAATCTTACCATTCAAAATGGTTATGGTCTTATCTGTCCTTTTGGCTTGAAACTTCGACATATTCTTTGGGTAAAAATTGAACGCGAGTAGATCGTAAGAACATTACGAATCACTGCCATACCGTTGAAACACCAATAAACAGTACAACTTACAAAAAATGTTAGGAGTGAGTAACCAATCGGTAGTTTTCATCGTTTTAACATAAAACCACTATTTCAAATTATGATTCACATTGCTTTGGCTGATGATCATCAACTTGTGCGCGATGGATTACGCTTGTATCTTTCCAAAGTTCCCTTTGTTAAAATTGTTGCTGAAGCTTCTAACGGATCAGATCTTCTTGAAAAGTTGTCAAAAACTGAGGTAGATGTTGTCATTCTAGACCTCAACATGCCCACTCTGAACGGGAAAAAAACGATGGAGCGCATCTTGCACATTTACGGTACGGCCATCAAAGTAATCTTAATTGGTTTCAACTACAGTCTGCATTTCGTTCGCAAATACATGTTGCTAGGTGCCAGTGCATTTCTAGGCAAAACCAGCGCAATCCCAGTTTTAGTTGAAGCCATTGAGAGCGTTCATCGTGGGCAGCTCTTCTTCGAATCGCATATTCCGGATTCACTGCGAACAGAAATTCATGAAAGCCAGGGCTTAAGTTACCCTCCTCAAGCAGGAATTGCCCTTTCAGATATAGAAATTGAAGTATTAAAAATGCTTTGTATCGGTTACTCGGTTGTTCAGATTTCCGAAATAATTGGTACTCCTAGACAAGCAGTAGAAAATCATAAAGACCGAATTTTTGAAAAGTTTGGAGTCAACAACATTGCCCAGATGATGGTGAAGGCGATTATTCACGGGTATTATGATTTACCATTATAGTTGAGTCTATTTTGTAATTCCAGGGTATAACTTTTCGCCTAATGAATGATTGATACCCTTCACTCAGTAATCCTTAGGAATACAATGTTTTAGCGCTTTAACACTTTTTTTTTCTAACAGATGCAGCTATTTTTGAACATAACGAGTCTAACTAACTGATTGGGTAACCACAAAATCAAAAATTTAGATTGCTATGAAATTGAAAAAAATGACGCGCTTTACTCCCGTGGCAGCACTGTTCTTCATCGGAACTCTGGGATTAACATCGTGTAAGAAAGAAGTTGTCGTTGATGGAACAAGTTCAAATTTCCTTGAAGTATCAGAATCAAACAGCAGTTTCCTTGCGAAACACACTGGAACTTGGTGTGGGCCATGCGGTGGCTGGGGATTCACAAATTTCCAATCACAGATTGACACCTATGGCGACACTGAAGTTCTGGTCGCTGTTGTATCTGGAAGTCTTGGAGGTGCGAATAACGAGTACTTCTTTGATGCGTTTGCGACTGCATTGAGTATTTCAGCAACGCCAACATTCCACGGAAATTTGGGTCAAACAACAAATTCACAATTGGTGACAGATCATCAATCAGCGCCCGTTGTTGCGAATTCTAACTACGAGTTGATTATCGCAGATGGAAAAATCAAAGTGAAGACGACTACTAAGTTCTTCCAAGATTTGTCTGGTGAAGATTACTACATCGCGCCATACATTATCGTTGATGGAATCGTTGCGAATCAAACAGGACATCCAGATGGAGCAAATACAGTTCACAAGAAGTCTTTGGTTGATATCGCGACTCCATTAGGATTGGACGATCAGCCGTTCGGTTACAAAATCGCTTCTGGTGAAATCCGTTCAGGATACCGTGTGAATTTAGAAGCTGAGGCTGATTTCAACGCTGCTTGGACAGAAGATCAAGTGTCTGTGGCGATCTTGATTACTAAGCGTGATGCAAACGGGAACCCTGTGTTCGTGAATGCATTTACGAAGCATTAATCCATAGACTTTTCATTTATGAAATATGCAATTGCACTAGGTGTACTTTTAACCTCTATGACTGTATTTGGTCAGTTTGGAGGACGCCTTCCAGACAATAAAAGCTGGGGATTGAAAGCGAGCTTCAATTATTACATGCCGAGCTATGTTGCTACCAACCCTGCCTCACAGATCAGTAATAATACGAATACTGGAATGGGTGGTGGATTCTATTTCCGTTACGATTTCAATGAACGTTTTTCATTTCAGCCGGAATTGATGTTCGCGAATCGATCGGGAAGCGTGACCAGCGTCACTGTTTCTGAACCGGATTCTGCGATTACCATTACGGAAACTTCTGTTTCTAATATTTCTCAGATTACAGCGGAAATACCGTTGAACTTTAAAATGCGCTGGGAATTCATTGCACGACGTCAAGGTGCTTGGAAATCGAACTCAACATTGGGGATCATTACTGGCCCACGCTTGGTTTTCAATATGTCTTCCAGCCGATCAACCTCTTCGAAAGAAGTTACAGCTTTGTACGGTCAGCAGAGTGTGGAAGTACGCGACTTGTCGACAACAAATGCTTCCGATTACTTCTCTCCTTTTTCCTTCGGATGGAGTGTTGGAGTTGATTACGAATTCCTTGGGCGCATGATTGTTTACGCGAATTACTTCCGTGGATTTACCTCAATGAACCAACCAGAATTTGGATTTCGATCTTTCGACAACCGTGTTGAAATTGGATTGGGGTTGAGAATCTATTAAGATTAAAATAAAGACAGAAAGATTAAAGAAAAAAGACAAAGCCGCTTCCCTTCGAGAACCTCAGGGAGCGGCTTTTTTATTTCTTGTTAGGAAGATTCACTCTCCCTACTCACACGCAATACTGCACTAACTCCAGGTAGAGCCGTCCTTTGAATCTTTTACAACGATTCCGGCCGCAGCCAAACCGTCGCGAATTTTATCGGAAGTATCCCAATCTTTGTTTTCACGAGCTTGCTGACGTAATTCCAAAACCAAATCCATTACTGGAGCCAATTTATCTTCTCCGCCTTCAACCGTTGTCTCAAGACCTAAAATCTCCACGACGAAGTTCTGCATCGCAATTTGCAATGCTTCCATATCATCTTTCGAAATCGTCTGTTTGCCATCGCGAACACCATTGATGAACTTCACTGCTTCGAACAATTGAGCAACCAATACTGGAGCATTGAAATCATCGTTCATTGCCTTGTAGAATTGTCCAATGAGTCCTGGGACGTCGATAGTAGATTCACCTGCAGGTTTCAAATCTTGCAAGGTTTTCATTGCTTCCATCAACTTATCATGCCCTTTTTCAGCGGCCATCAAAGCTTCTGAAGTGAAATCCAAAGTACTGCGGTAATGCGCTTGCATCATGAAGAAACGAACTACCATCGGTGAGAATGGTTTCTCCATGAACTTGTTATTTCCAGAGAATAATTCGCCCGGAAGAATCGAATTTCCAGTCGATTTACTCATCTTCTGTCCATTCAAAGTCAACATGTTTCCGTGCATCCAATATTTAACCGGCGATTTCCCATTGGAAGCCGTTCCTTGTGCAATTTCACATTCGTGATGTGGGAATTTCAAGTCCATTCCACCTCCGTGAATATCAAACTCTTCCCCCAAATATTTAGTGCTCATCGCAGAACACTCCAAGTGCCACCCTGGAAATCCAACTCCCCAAGGAGAAGGCCACTTCATGATATGTTCTGGAGCCGCATTTTTCCACAAAGCGAAATCAAGCGGAGCACGTTTTTCATCCTGACCGTCCAACGTACGCGTGTTGGACATCAAATCTTCAATCTTGCGTCCCGACAAGGCTCCGTACGGATGCGATTCGTTGTATTTCTCAACATCGAAGTACACTGATCCATTGGATTCATAGGCAAAACCATTATCGATAATCGCCTGAATCATTTCGATTTGTTCGATGATGTGTCCAGTTGCTGTTGGTTCGATGTTCGGTGGCAAAGCGTTGAACTGTGCCATGACATGGTGAAAGTCCAATGAATATTGTTGCACGATTTCCATGGGTTCCAATTGCTCCAAACGCGCTTTCTTCGCGATTTTATCTTCACCCTGATCGGCATCGTCTACTAGGTGTCCAACATCGGTAATGTTTCGAACGTATCGCACTTTGTAGCCGAGGTGACGCAAATAGCGGCACACCATATCAAATGAAATAAACGTACGACAGTTCCCGAGGTGCACATTGCTGTATACCGTTGGGCCACAAACGTAGAAACCAACGAATCCTTCTTTCAAAGGGACGAAATTGCGCTTATCTCCTGCGAGACTGTCATAAATTTTCAGCTGTGTTGCCTCTGCTCTCATTTGATGAATTTTGTGAATTCCCAAAGATAATTAGGAATAAGGAATATTGAATAAGAAATAGAGAATAACGACGTCTGAGGTTCACGAAGGCAGAGTAATAGAGAATTCAATTCTCCTACCTCACACTCACACTGCTACTGCCCTTTTTGTTCTAGGAGGGTATTGTATTTTTCCAAAAGGCTGTAGTACATCTCTTTCCAATATAGCGCTTCTTCGGTATTGGTATCGAAAACACGAGATTCTTGTGCGTATTGGGTAGAGGTGGATATTGGCGTATAGAGCTTGATGTCTTTGCTGAAATCGTAGTGGATGATTTTGCCTATTTCGATGACAACATCAATGGAAACATTTGGCTTATCGAAAATATAGTACATCCAACGTCGGCTCTTCTTCATTTTTCGGGCCAGCGTAGTAACAGAATAACCGCTTTCTTGAACAGCGTTTTTAATTATTTCTCCTCGGTGTACCATCTTCGGTACAAAGATGTGCCACTTTGTGAGCAACTTATTTCACCGTTGTGTGTTGATTTTGCGCAAAATTAACGCTATGGGATACGATTTTATGCCTTTACCGAGAAATTGTTGTCCAAAAAAGGACGGAAATGCGCAACTTTCGCTTAGTCGATGTCTTTCTGTTTAGAAAGTAGGTCGTTGTACTTCTCCAAAAGGTTCATGTATTTCTCTTTCCAATGCTCTGCTTCTTCGGAAGACGCTTTACCTGTAAAACGCCCATCTTCAACGCCGGATAGCGGTCTATCAGAGTCATACATCTTAATGCCTTTGATGTCCTCACTGAAGTCGTAATGAATAATTTTACCTATTTCGATTATGTAATCAATAGGTACTACTGCGCTGTCGAAAATTTGATAAACCCATCGCCGACTCTTACCCATTTTCTGGGCTAATTTGGTAATGGAGTGTCCGCTTTCTCGAACTGCTTTCTCAATAATTTCACCTTTGTGTTGCATTGTTCACAAATATGGTAAAGGTTGTGTGTAATTAATTTCCCTTAGTTTTCACGTTACTGTAATCCAAGTCTCAGATACTGCTCAGAATACATGATTTGGAGCGTCGTTCGCGAGTCCTTGAAATTAAGTAAAATGATTTACTATGAGTAGTTCTACTCAATGATTTCAAAAAAAATGATCGCAAAAAATAGACGAATAACACCCAAATTGGGTTGTTAAGTATTTGAATTTCTTGGAAATAGCTTTGGATTATTTCGCTTGATATACGATATAGATCACTTCACGGTCTTCTTGCATTCCTTTCACTGTTCTCAATTTTTGAAATGCACCCGATTCTTCGATCATTTCCTGAGTGACATGTGCGTCAACCACACTGAACCAATTATCCCAGATGATCACGTCACCGCTTTCCGCTTTTTGGATGATTAAGGGATTGATGTCGGAACGTTTGTTATTGTCAAAATGATCCACGTCCAAAACCATACTCACGTAAGGTGGTAAATACAAATATCTACCCGGCTGATCGATGTTCTTTGCAAAGAGTGCCGCTTTCCTTGCCGCTTGTTGCTCTCCTGAAAGATTCATATCCCGTTTCCAATGAACCGAAGATGGATTGTCCCAAACTGGGAAGGTGAGAACTACAATTCCGAAAACTGCCGCCAATCCGATTTGGATTTTGGGGTATCGAACCAAATCCAAGAGGGAATTCACTCCAATCGCGCAGATAACAGCAATAAATGGCATTACCCCTAACAAAACGCGGTTTAGTCCCATGGAGTTAAAGATTCCCAAGTACCAAAACAGCGAATGCGCTATAAAATAAGAGAGGAATCCGTACAAAACTAAGGCATGCAATTCGGGATGGAACTGCCTTTGGATGAGCTTGATCAGAAGTGATATGGTACCAACTGCTAGGAATAGTACCGCAGGAACTCCAATCACGAAGGGCAATTGATCCACGAAATGAAGCAAATCTCCTTTGCCATATATACTCGTGGTGGATGCGTAGGGAATCTTTGTGAATACCCACAAGATGTCTTTGTAATGAAACCATCCTGCTAAAGAATATACCACATGACCTACCAATAACCACGGAATGAACTTCCATTGCTTTCGCACGAGTAAGAGAAGCCCGAACGAGGTCATTACAATCAATCCTTCTGATCTCACGAAGGGCAAAAAGGAAATAACGATGCATGCGAACAACCATTTGTTCTTCGACACGAGGTACATCCCCCAAGCGATGAATAGGGCAAATAATGGTTCCGTCAACCCTGAGAAGGTATGACGAATCAGCAAGGGAGCGCAGGCAATAAATAACAAGACGAAAACCGGCCGTTTGACATTCCAATTGAGCGTTGCTTGACAGGTAAAAAACAATGTTGGGAGCACGACCAATGCATTGAAGACCTTCATCCCAACGAATCCGAATTGTGCGAAAGGACTTGCCAATAAAGTGAAAACAGGCTTTGCCCAATGGTTGAAATACAATTCAGGATGTTGCGGTGCAGATTCCGCAAAAAGAAAATGCAGGATGCTATCTCCAGAGTCTCCGGTTCCGTCAAAAATGGCAATGACACACAACGCAAAGATTATGTAGGCGGATAGGAAAAGCCAGAGTATGTTGGATTTGATCCATTGCATTGGTTCGAAAATACGGTTTATTTTGGCGTACTGTAATTAACTGAGTAATTGGAATGAACGTAACAAATGTTACAAACTTTTCATTTTGAACTACATATCTTGGTAAGTAGAAAACGAACAAACATGAAACTACTGCTCAGTTGTGCAATTCTTTTGGGTTCATATGGAATCCTAGCACAAACACCTTTGTATATTCCTCCAACCATTGAAACGTCTACAATTGACTTAACTCTGCAAAATGGAACCACCCAATTCTACAATGGTGTAACGACAAATACTATGGGAGCAAACGGCAGTTTGCTTGGGCCTACACTAATTTTGAATAAGGATGACCAAGTTACTATTAACGTAAATAACCAATTGGGTGAAGAAACGACTATCCACTGGCATGGTTTACACGTTGCTCCTGAAAACGACGGAGGGCCGCATTCCATCATACCAGATGGTACTATTTGGAGTCCACAGTTTACAGTGCTCGATCAAGCAGGGATTAACTGGTATCACCCTCATTTGCATTCAACGACGAACGAACACGTTTCAAAAGGAATTGCCGGTTTGATTTTAGTTAAAGATCAGGAAGAAGCAGCATTGACCTTACCTAGAGATTACGGTATAGATGACTTTCCAATCATTGTCCAAACGAAAGGTTTTACTGCTTCCGGACAGATTGAATGGATGTCAGAATTGGACACTTCCCTGATGGTCAATGGTACAATCGATCCGTATCTTGATGCGCCAGCACAAGTGGTTCGTTTACGCTTACTCAATGGTTCATCCCAGCGATTCTACAAGTTTGGATTTTCTAATAATGCCAGCTTTCAATTAATAGGTACCGATGGCGGATTGTTGGAAGCTCCAGTACCTTTAACACGATATCAAATGGGGCCGGGTCAACGGGCTGATATTCTGATCGACCTTTCTGGCATACAGGGGCAAAATATTCAATTAATGAACTTTGGTTCGGAAATCGCAAATGCCATTTATGGAGCCAGTCAACCGGGTATGATGCCGCAACTAATGCTACCTGGATACGATCAAAACCCATTAAATGGTAATGACTACACAGTTCTTGACATTCAAGTAGGTGCTCCTACCTCTAATCCTGTGACAACCATTCCAACTAATTTAACGACCCACAACATTCCTCAGGAAGGTACAGAAGATATAACACGTTCACTTTTATTCAATACGCAACAAAACATCGTCGGCCCATTTACGATTAACGGAAGTTTGTTTGATATGAACGTGATTAATTACACTGTGCCTTTGGGTAACAGAGAAATTTGGTCCCTAACCAATCAAACACCTATTGCGCACCCATTTCATATCCACGATGTTCAGTTTTACATCCTTGATATAAACGGAAGTCCTCCACCTCCTGAACTAAGCGGACTGAATGATGTAGTTATGGTTCCTGCTGGAATGGGAAATGTTCGATTCATAGCTGACTTCCTAGACCATGCGAACGACACAATTCCATATATGTATCATTGTCATATGTTAACACATGAAGACGAAGGTATGATGGGACAATTTATCGTTACCGATCCGAACGCAAGTGTAGTTGAGAACATGAGCTCTTTGGCAAATGTTTACCCCAACCCTTCTAATGATGTGATCTCGGTGACGCATCCAAGGTTAAAAAATGCTGAATTGACATTAGTCGATATTACCGGTTCGGTTATTCCCATATCAATGGCGTTGCAGTCAACGGATGAGGGAATAATAAACCTTTCTTCCATTGCTTCAGGAATGTACTTCCTTCAATTTCGCTTTGATAGTAATTACGAAGTGGTAAAGATTGAGAAGTTGTAAACTTGATTAGCTTTCTGGTTCTCTTTTGATGTAATACTGCATCAAATAATAACTATTCACCAATACAATTGCCACGTTGGTGATAATAATTGGAATGGATGAGATCAGAAATCCGTATGCAATAAAAAAGCTACAGCCCACAATATTTACGGTGCGGAGCGTTGCGATTTTCTTCATGAAAAAAGAGAGCAGCACAAATAATGAGGCCGCATAGCCAATGTAGTCGATGTAGGTAGGCATGATGTTAATTTGTTATTCCGTAACGGCTTTGGGCTGTAAATTAATTCCCAATTCGTTCAATTGTTCTGTATTCAAAGGTGAAGGTGCGTCGATCATTACGTCTCTTCCGCTGTTGTTTTTCGGAAAAGCGATGTAATCGCGAATCGATTCAGATCCTCCCATGGTCGCTACCAAGCGATCCAATCCGAAAGCCAATCCTCCGTGTGGTGGAGCTCCGTATTCAAATGCTGACATCAGAAACCCGAATTGCGCTTCCGCCTCTTCCTTTGTAAATCCAAGTAAGTCGAACATGCGCGATTGCAAATAACGATCGTGAATACGGATAGATCCTCCACCCAATTCAACGCCGTTCATGGCTAAATCGTAGGCATTTGCGCGTACTTTTCCTGGTTCCGTATCGATAAGATCGTAATCTTCTGGTTTTGGTGAGGTGAACGGGTGGTGCATTGCGTGGTAGCGTTCTGTTTCTTCGTCCCACTCCAACAATGGAAAATCAACAACCCACAATGGTTTGAATACGTTCGGATTTCTCAATCCCAACTCATCTCCCATGTGCAAACGCAGCTCATTCATTTGCTTGCGCGTTTTATCCAATTCACCGCTCAATATCAACAATAAATCGCCCGGCTTAGCATTTGCCGCTTCCGCCCATTCTTTCAAGTCCTCTTGAGAATAGAATTTATCTACAGACGATTTGAAGGTTCCATCTTCGTTGTATTTAACATACACCAATCCTTTGGCTCCGATCTGCGGTCGTTTCACCCAATCCGTCAATTTGTCCAATTGCTTGCGCGTGTACACAGCACATTGTTCAGCATTGATCGCCAAGACTACCTCAGCCGCATCAAATACGTTGAATCCTTTGCCTTGCGCTACCGCATTCAAGTTCACGAACTCCATTCCAAAACGCATATCCGGCTTATCAGAACCGAAGCGCTCCATTGCCTCTGCATATGTCAATCTTGGGAACGTCTCGTCCAATTCTACATTTCGGACTTCGCGGAACAAGTGTTTGATCATCCCTTCGAATGTTGTCAATACGTCTTCTTGCTCAACGAACGCCATTTCGCAGTCTATTTGCGTAAACTCCGGTTGACGGTCGGCACGTAAATCCTCATCGCGGAAACATTTCACGATTTGGTAGTAACGATCGAATCCAGAAACCATTAACAACTGCTTGAAGGTTTGAGGCGACTGCGGCAAAGCGTAGAATTGTCCTTCGTTCATACGACTTGGAACTACGAAATCACGAGCTCCTTCCGGTGTCGACTTAATCAAAACCGGCGTCTCAACATCCAAGAAATCTTGAGAATCCAAATACTTACGCGTTTCGAGTGCAACTTTGTTTCTCAAACGCAATTTTTCCTGAACTGGATTTCTTCGAAGATCCAAATAACGGTATTGAGCACGTAACTCTTCTCCACCATCCGTGTCATCTTCAATCGTGAAAGGAGGTGTTTTCGAAGCATTCAATACTTCAACTTTCTCAGCTTTCACCTCAATTTCTCCTGTCGGAATGTTTGGATTGGCCGCCGCTCTTTGCGAAACGGTTCCGGTAATTTGTACCACGAACTCACGCCCCAACACTTTCAAGGCGTTCATTACCTCTTCGGATACATTATCAGATTCCCCAACCACCTGCGTGATTCCGTATCGATCGCGAAGATCGACCCAAATCAAATTTCCTTTATCTCGGACAGTCTGAACCCATCCAGAAAGAGTAACCGTTGAACCAATATGTTCTGTGCGCAATTCGCCGCAAGTGTGTGATCTGTACATGTTTTCCGTTTAATCGTGGCAAAAGTAGTGAATTGGCAACGTTTTGGAAAGTGTTTGCAGATAGTAATGTCACCCCTATCGTCCCCGCAAGGGGACAGATAGATTTCCTCCTTGCTTGAAGGAGGTGACAACGGCAGAGGGTGTCAAGGCAAAATCAATCCTTTTTCCTAATTTCACGGCGATTTCAGGCAATTCATGGATACATTCTTAGATCGATACAAATATGCGCTGGTTCTTGCGGGAATTTTGATCGTGTATATCTGCAATTTATTTGTCGATGTCATGGATGTAGATGCTTCGCAATATGCTTCCATTTCAATGGAGATGTCGCAGAACAAAAGCTTTTTGCACGTGTATCATTTGGAGCATGATTACCTGGACAAACCGCCTTTACTTTTTTGGCTCAGTGCGAGTAGCATGTCGCTTTTCGGAATTGGAAACGTAGCGTACAAACTGCCTTCCATCTTGCTTGCTTTGTTAGGGATCTTCAGCACCTACAAATTCGCACAGTTGTATTACTCGAAGAAGGTTGCAACCTACGCGGCTTTGATGCTGGCATCTTCGCAAGCCTTGTTTTTAATCACGAATGATCTTCGAACGGACACGAATCTGCTGGTCTTTGTCATCTTCTCAGTTTGGCAATTAGCCCTCTTCGTCCGGAATAAAAATTGGCTCAATTTCTTCCTCGGATTTACCGGCGTGGCTTTGGCTATGATGGCCAAAGGGCCTATCGGAATTGTGACCATTGCCTTCGCTTTGGGAACCGATTTCCTTTTGAAGAAGGAATGGAAGTTGATTTTCAATTGGCGCTGGCTGATTGGCCTCGTTTGGGTGGCGATTTTATTGGCTCCGATGACTTGGGGGTTGTACACGCAATTCGATTTACATCCTGAGAAAACAGCTTACGGGATTGAAAGTCCTTCTGGGGTACGATTCTTCTACTGGACGCAAAGTTTCGGCCGAATTACGGGCGAAAGCGACTGGGATAACGGAGCTGGATTCTTCTTCTTCTTCCATTCCATTTTGTGGGATTTACAACCGTGGGTGCTGTATTTCATCTTAGGTCTAATTGCTGTGGTACGCATCTACATTAAAGGTGGATTATCCGCGCAAAAAGAGTTCATGACCTTAGGAGGATTTGTACTCACATTTTTGGCGTTATCCATGTCGAAATACAAATTGCCTCACTACATTTTCGTGACCTTCCCGTTTGCAGCGATTATTGCGGCAAACTATTTATTGAGTCTGAAAAAGAGAACGATGCTCTATGTTCAGGCCTTCTTCAACGTTTTATTCTGGATCGTTTGTGCAATTGGAATGATCTATGTTTTCCCAAGCGGGAATTATTTCCTCGCCATCTTGCTCGTTTTGCTTTGCGCAGGTTCTTGGTGGGTTTTCATCAAGGGAAATTCGATTTCATCCAGAATCTTCTTTAGTGCCGCCATCACAGCGATAGGCTTCAACTTGATGATGTCGACGCATTTTTACCCGAACCTGATTGATGGTTATCAAGCGCCTGGAATTGCAGGAAGATTGGCGAAAGAAAATGGGAAAGGCGAAGGGCAGTTCTACTATTTTTCATCGCACAGTCACTCGTTGGATTTCTATTACAACAATCTCGTGCCGAAAGTGCCGCACAACTTCAAAAACCTAGATCAAGGGGATTGGGTGTACACGGATCAAGTGGGGAAAGAATTTGTGGAAACGCGCGATTTAGATTTCCATATCGCTCATAAAATCCCAAGTTACCGCGTTACGATTCTCACCATGGATTTCATCCGACCAGAAACCCGCGGGAATGTGGTGGACACGATGTATATTTTTGAGAAAGATTAGTGGAAAGCTGAAGGCTGAAAGTAAAAGGTCTAAGTCCTCCTTCTGCTTTCAACTTTCTACCTTATACAGGACTTACAACGGAATATTCCCGTGCTTCTTCTGTGGTAAGACTTCTGCTTTGTTTTCAAGCATCTTGAATCCAGCGATTACTTTGTCGCGTGTTTCGCTTGGAAGAATGACATCATCCACGATTCCACGTTCTGCTGCTCTGTATGGATTGGCGAACATTTCTGCGTATTCAGCTTCTTTCTCCAACCATTTCGCTTCTGGATCTTCGGCTGCTGCAATTTCGCGTTTGAAAATGATTTCTGCTGCTCCTTTGGCTCCCATTACCGCAATTTCGGCTGTTGGCCAAGCGTAGTTCAAATCGGCACCGATACTTTTGGAGTTCATTACGTCGAATGCTCCACCGTATGCCTTACGGGTAATTACCGTAATTCTCGGAACCGTCGCTTCAGCAAATGCGTACAACAATTTGGCTCCATTGGAAATAATCCCGTTCCACTCTTGATCTGTTCCCGGTAAGAATCCAGGTACGTCTTCGAATACCAATAATGGAATATTGAAGGCGTCACAGAATCGAACGAAACGTGCCCCTTTTCGAGAAGAATCGATGTCCAATACTCCGGCCAATGCCATCGGTTGGTTGGCTACAACTCCAATAGTTCTTCCTTCAATGCGTGCAAATCCAACGACGATGTTCTTTGCATAATCCTCATGAACTTCACGGAAACTGTTATCATCGATTACACAATCTACCACCTTACGAATGTCGTATGGCATTTGATTGTTCTCCGGAAGAATGGTATCAATCGTTGACTTCTTCGATTCTGTGTAATCGAAAATGGTGGGTTGCGGCGGTAATTCGTTCGCGTTTTGCGGCATGAACGTGATGAGATCACGAACTTTCTTCAACGCTTCTACATCATTATCAGCCGTGAAATGATTCACTCCTGATTTCTCTGCATGCGCTTTCGCTCCTCCCAAATCTTCAGAACTTACTTCTTCGTGCGTTACCGTTTTTACAACGTTTGGCCCCGTTACGAACATGTACGATGTATCTTCCACCATCACGATGAAGTCTGTCAACGCAGGTGAATAAACCGCTCCACCGGCACATGGCCCCATAATCACACTGATTTGTGGAACCACACCTGATGCACGCGTATTGCGATAGAAGATATCAGCATATCCTGCCAAGGAAACTACTCCTTCTTGAATTCGGGCACCTCCAGAATCGTTCAATCCGATAACGGGCGCTCCATTTTTCATCGCCAAGTCCATCACACGGCAGATTTTCTCCGCATGCGTTTCAGACAAAGATCCACCCAAAACTGTGAAATCTTGAGAGTACACGTAAATCAAACGACCGTGAATGCGACCAAAACCTGTAACAACTCCGTCTCCCGGGATTTTGTTTTTCTCCAGTCCGAAAGAGGTAGCGCGGTGTTCTACAAACTGACCGATTTCCTGAAAAGAACCTTCGTCAAGAAGTAATTCAATACGCTCTCTGGCAGTAAGTTTGCCCTGCGAGTGTTGCTTTTCAATTCGTGCTTCTCCTCCTCCAATTTTAGAGGCTTCTCTGCGATTCAGAAGGTCTTGATTCTTGTCCATATGCGTGCGATTGAGCAAACAAATGTAATCAATTTAGGAGAGAAGAATTGCGCGAATTGTCAGCTTCTTGAGGATTGGGAAAATCACCATTTCGATTCATCCCAGAACCAGAGGAAAGATACTTGAAAGCCAGCACCATCCAGTCCGGGGTTGACTTCTAATAATCCATTATTGGATTGATGCAAATGTCCGTAGCTTAAGCGCAATTTGTTTCGATTATTGAACGTGTATTCCGCACCGATGGAAGTCGTGAGGTGAAACGTAAAATTCGATCCGTTGTACGGTAATGGTTTGAATCCATGGAAAATTCCCGCGCCGTATTCAAGGTAAGGACTGAATTTGCGCTTGCCCAAAATATGCCAACGGTAATACGTGTTTATTCCGAGTCCGGCACCTGTATAATTCGACGGACTTCTGGATTTCCACTGCTGGAAATTACCCTCAATTCCAATACCGAACCATGGCGAAACGCGTTTCTCAATACCGAAAGTCTGAAACGTGATAGTAGTTCTATCCGATACTCCGTAGGTTCCGAATCGGGTTTGGTAATAATTCAGGTTGGTATCCTTGAAAACGAACTCAGAAAGTAGATAGGAAAGTCCTGCAGCGCCCATAAGAATGAAGAAGCCATCCTGATCCATGAGCGCGATGCCATCGGCATTCATTACTGGAATTCCTAGCCAAGCACCATCTTGTGAAGTTTCTATTTCGGGTTCAAATTGTTCGTCGGGTTCCAATGCATCTTGAGCTGTGCTAAATGATGTCGAAAGTACGATAAGCCAAAGGGAGATGATCCATTTCATACGCAATTGATTAGTTCTATTCTTTGAACAGATCAGTTCATATCTACCCTACCTTTCGAATACTAATTGCCAATGCTCTATGTATTAAATCAGTTATGTAAATCATTGATAAAATGAGAGTAAGACTGCCCTTGCCTTATAATTCTTGTTCCTTATTTTTACGAAAGTGGTGTAACGAATTACATCAACAAGTGATAGTCCGAAAAGGCCTGTTTACTCTACTCAGTCTATGGGAAAATGTAACATTCGATAAATTGCGTATTTTTGCGGACGAGTTAACCAAAAAACATTACCAAATGAAAAAATCAACCTTTTTGAAAGTATTCGGACTACTAGCTTTGATTTTCGTTGTTTCTTCATGTAACAAATACGAAGAGGGATCTAACTTCTCTCTTATCACAGCGAAAGGACGTCTGGCAAACACATGGACTATCCAGACAATCACTTACACAACTGGATCGACGACTACGACTATTACAGGAACTACTGGAACAGTTACAGTGAACAAGGATGGAACTTGGAGTTCATCCACTACGTACACGATCTTCGGTCAGCCAGTTACAGATAATGACGCTGG
This sequence comes from Fluviicola sp. XM-24bin1, assembly GCA_003149635.1. Lineage (GTDB taxonomy): Bacteria > Bacteroidota > Bacteroidia > Flavobacteriales_D > Crocinitomicaceae > UBA4466. The sequence continues at coordinate 62,196 of QCWI01000001.1, read as the reverse complement.
AACATGGGTGTTGAATAGCGATAAGACGCAAGTGATCATGACGGATAACGAAAACGGAGACGTTCGTACGTTCGCAATTATCAAGTTGAAGAACAAGGAATTGGCCTTGACAGAGACAGATGCTAACGGAAACGTTACACGTACTGATTACACGGGATCTTAATTAAGAACCTTTATTATACTGAACCCTGGCGCTCATAAGAGGTCAGGGTTTTTTAATGGCATTAATCATAGTAGTGGATAAACAATTTATATCGAACGTCTAAAACTGTTTAATGCAACACTATTGCAATAAGAACAGAATTTACATACATTTGCAGACCACAATAAAAATTTTGAAATGAAGAAATCTACTATTTTAAAGACTTTTGGACTTCTTTCTTTGTTGTTCGTGTTCGCAGCATGTAACAAGTACGAAGAGGGATCTAACTTCTCATTGCGCACGGCTAAAGGACGTTTGGCAAACACTTGGACGCTTGTTAGCGTAACAGATGATGGTGTTGCAGAGCCTCTAGTTGGAGTTACAACAATGGAAATCAAAAAAGACGGAACATTCACTATGACTATTACTGTTGGATCTTTAAGTGATTCAGAAACTGGAACTTGGGAGTTCAACAGTGACAAAACAAAAGTGAAAATGTCACACGATGGTCATACTGATGAGTACGATATCGTTCAGTTGAAGAACAAAGATCTAAAGTTGAAAGATGACCACGGAGGTCACGATGAAATTACAACTTGGTCAGGACTATAATCAGACCAGAAACTATTTCGAAACCGGCCTTTTTTGAGGTCGGTTTTTTTGTGCCCAATTGTTAGGGAACGATTTCAATTTTCGTGTACTTATTGATGGACTTGTATAAATCTGTGATATGCGCATTCTTAAGTGAAATGCAGCCCAACGTCCAATTGGTTCCATCATCAATCATGCTGTCCATTCCTTCAGGAACTCCGTGAATTCCAACTTCACCACCAATGGTAGCGTCCTCTGGAATCTCGCCATCCGCTTTTCGCTTCTTAAAACGATTCCATGATTCGGCATTTGGATAATCGATCCAAATGAAGTATTTCCAACTGCGATGTGCGTACATGCTTCGAACGCCAAAATCGCCTTCAGGTGTACAACCATCCCCTTCCATGGCTTTGTCATCTACTGCATTGAAACCAAATACACACGGATATTTGATCAATACAGAATCTGCGTGCTTCACGGCCAAATAGTAATCTGATTTGTCGATGTAAATTTTCAAATCGCTTTTGCGAATGCCATTTTCTGCAATGATATCGACCAACTTCTCCGTTGGATCGGGCACTGCCACATGCGCGATGACCAATTCTTCCTCTGCTTCTGACGCGTTCTCAGAGGTCGTTTCCTCAGCTACGATAGCATTCTCAACGTCCGATTTCGGCAAACAAGAAATATTCGTAAAGCCTATGGTAGCCAGCAAAATAAGTGGGAGGTAAATAACAAGTTTCATCTCAAGAGGTTTTACGTATAATGCGTACAACGAGAAAAGTAACAGGTTCAATGGGAATTAAGACGCTAGACTGCTAGATGCTAGACACTAGATTGTTTGACTAAGTAGTGCACTGAGCGCAGTCGAAGTGGACTTCTGGACTGTTCGATTGCTTGACTACCTGACTTATTAGACTGTTTGACTATTTGATGGTTCGATAAGATGTCTAGCTTCTAGTGTCTAAAAGTCTAGTGTCCCATCTCCTTTAGATCGCCCCTTTCGCTTTTAGCTCCAAGTATTTGTTGATGGTGTTTACCGAGAGTTCGTCGGGTAAAGTAAGTACGGTTTGAATTCCGTTTCGACGAAGCTCTTGTGCGATTCTAGCTTTGAGGGTCATCATCTTTTCTGCCACGGCTCCTTGGTACACTTCCTGCAAGCTTCTTGCTGGCTGATAGGCCAGTTCTTGCAGTTGACTATTTTCGAAGAATACTACAACCAACACGTGTTTCTTGTTCAATTGACGTAACATCGGTAGGGCGCGTCTCATGGAGAATTCCGTTTCGAAATTGGTAAACAATACTAGCAATGAGCGGGTGTTTATAGATCGCCGGATGGATTGATACAACAATTCAAAATTGGCTTCTTTGAAGTGTGTCCGTTGGTTGTACAATGCCTCTTGGATTCGTCGCATTTGACCTGCCGAACGATCCGCTGGAAGTTGCGTTCCGATTTTATCCGAATAGGTGTACAAACCAGCTTTATCTCCTTTTCGGAGGGCGATATTGGTGAATACCAAGGTGGAATTGATCGCGTAGTCCAACAACGATAAGCCGTCGAATTCCATTTGCATGTTTCGACTCTTATCAATGATACAGAAGATGTTTTGTGACTTCTCCTCCTGATATTGATTCACCATCAACTCGTTTCTTCGGCTGGTGGCTTTCCAATTGATACGCTTGAGCTCATCTCCCTGTACATAATTCTTGATCTGCTCGAACTCACTGTTATTCCCCAAACGACGTATTTTCTTAATCCCTGCGCTGGTTTTTTGCTGCTGGAACACGAGCAACTCATACCGCTTCATCTGCACCACCGACGGATACACCTGAATTGTCTGCTTCAAAGGAATTTTGATACTTCGCGAAGCCATAAAGAAGACGGAACGAATGATTACGAATAAATCTCCGAATTCAAATTCCCCACGCGAGCCAGGCTTGAAGTTATAATGGTACTCTTTGGTTGCTCCAGGGCCCAAAACATAGCTATACGAAGCCGTTCGCTCTTGCATCTCAACCGGATACCCTTCAATCAACTTGTAAGCGATAGGTTGTACCGTATTATTAGTTACTTCCAAACGCACTGGATTGTCATCGCCCAAACTCAAACGATCGGCTACTTCGCGTTTCACCGTTAATGGCTCCTTACTAGAGAATACGAGAAGAATATCCAATAAAGTCACCGCCAACAATACCACCAACGTTACATTGGCAATAAAGGCCATGAATGGGTACGTGTAAGCTAAGATGTACATAGCAACTGCACTTCCGAATACCACGAAAAACCATCGGGTGAGGTGTATGTTGAGCAGTTTATTCAATTATCTGGGTACTTCTAAAGTTTGTACAATTTCCTTCACGATATCTTCCGTTGTCACACCTTCCATTTCTGCTTCTGGAGTCATAATCAAACGGTGATTTAAAACGTGAACGGCCACGAACTGAATATCTTCAGGAGTCACGAAATCTCTACCTCGAATTGCTGCCATCGCTTTGGATGCGCGCAAAATAGCAAGGGAAGCTCGCGGAGATCCTCCAAGGTAAATCTTACCGTGATTACGCGTTTTGTGAATCAATGCAGCAATGTATTTTACCAGATTATCCTCAACGATTACCTTCTCCACAGTATCTTGAATCTTCTGAACTTCATCTGCATTGAACACTGCTTCGACATCCCCCAAACTAGGTGGCTTGATGTTATTCTTGTAGCGCGACAAAATCTGCTCTTCCTCGTGCAATTCAGGGTATCCTAATTTGATTTTGAAAAGGAATCGATCCAATTGTGCTTCCGGAAGACTGTACGTTCCTTCTTGCTCGATCGGGTTTTGGGTCGCAATTACTAGGAACGGGAACGACATAGGATAGCGCTCGCCGTCGTAGGTAATCTGACGTTCTTCCATTACTTCAAACAAGGCGGCTTGCGTTTTAGCCGGGGCACGGTTGATCTCATCAATGAGCACGATATTCGAGAAAATTGGCCCTTTCTTAAAGGTAAATTTCGCGTCGTTCATGTTGAACACAGAAGTACCGATTACATCGGATGGCATCATATCCGGCGTAAACTGAATACGAGAGAAATCTACTTTCAATGATTTGGAAAGAACCTTCGCTGAAAGCGTTTTCGCCACTCCCGGCGCACCTTCTAACAATACGTGACCGTTGGAGAAGATTCCCGTAAGGAGCAAATCCACCATTTCGGACTGGCCGATTACGTATTTCGCCAATTCGTTTCGAACATCACTTACCTTCTGCGCTACCCAAAGTAAATCCGAGTTTTGACGCTCAAATCCAAATCCTGTTCCAGACCCCATTGGAGGTGTCACCGGACTAGTAGGCTCGGAAGCGCTCTCCGAAGGAATCTCTGCCGGAGCAGGTGTTTCCGCCGGAGCAGGTGTCTCGGGTGATTCACTCACCTCTGGTGCCGGTTCCGGCGTTGATTCCGGAGTTGGATCTGCAGATTCTTCAGAACTTTTCGGCATGTATGCACTGTGATCCTGCTGTCCAGCGTCTTCAGGATTCGTGTTGTTCATTTCATCGTCGTTTCTCATAGGTCTAAAGTATGAACTTTGGAAATAAAGCGCTCGAATTGTTCTCTGTCGAAACGGCTCATGTCCCAATAATTAATAACTATCTTTTTGTTGTTTCGGAGTCGAATTTCCACTCCTGAGTTGTTTGATTTCGCACTAATAACGTCTTCACGCATGTATTCTCGTTTGCGTCCAAATTCCGAATAGGTAATCAAATGTGTTTCAGTAACGCGGAGATAAGGATTCAACAATCGGAGTACCCCAAAGGTGATCAGGATGGCTCCTACAGGCCAAAGAGCGATTCCCGGGCCGATGGAATTCACTAAGAAATAGAATCCACATAAAATGGCGATAATTCCGAAGAGAATGAGTCCTGTTGGGAGCAACAAACCACGTCGAAAAACTAATTCGCGCTTCTTGAAACGCTTATCGATTTTCTCGTTGATGATGCCCATGTCCTTGTAGAAATTGTGCTGCAATTTGGCGATTTCGATAATCGTTTGATCGTTTACACTGGCCGCTTGTTTCGTTTCCAATTTGTCTACCAAGGATTTAATTTCATCGAACGGCTTGTTGCTTTTCTCGGCCAGAATTCGGATTTCCCGATCTCCATCTCGACGGTTCAAGTCCACGAAATAATGCTTCAAGATCGTTGCATAGAAGTTCTTGCGTTGCACTTGCAGCATTCCATAGTGATTCTGCTTCGAATAGTAAATCGACGTGATGGTTTCAGTAAAGGCCAGTGTCATGTCTTTCTTCTTACGGAAATCAGGCACGGCTGGTCGCTTACGTTGCGTACGGAATATCACATACAAGAGCAATCCACCGATGAACAAGAGCAATGCATTTCGAAGGTTCTCACGCTCCAGTAGCCATCTCAATAAACTCGTGTCGGCTTTGCCATCGCCTTTTCCTGTCTTTTCGGCTTCATCTTCTTTATCCGGATCGAAATCATCTGGCAAGCGCCCCAATTCAAGCAATACAACGTCTTTCTTACTAGATAATTGATCAATCACGTAGCGCGCATGTCGGAATCCGTCGTTGCGTTTCAATTGGTAATTGTAGAACATGTTAGGATTGGTGTGTACGAACACTTTTCCTTTCCCCATATTGATTACGAGGAAGTTCTCCATCTCCATGAAAGTCGAAAGCGCCTTCGCCTTTCCTTTCGGTTTGATTTGACCGAATGCGTTCCAAAGTCGCGCGATGGTATCTTGCTGATAGATTTCGAGCATGCCGTACTTCGCTCTCGGCGTGTAAACCATTTCTTGTTCGGCATAATCAGAGCGGAAGTACACGGTATCAAAAAAGCGATCCAAAACGTTCTCTGTAATTTCTTCGAAGCTGAAGAAGATGTCTGATCCATTTTCCACCTTTTTCATGATGGAATCGATCTCGGAATTCTTCAACGCGAACTTGTTCCCAACGAATAAATACGTCCGATTCTTGTTGTCCTTTCGAAGCACAGAATCCAATTGCGCGTACTTTTTGGTCATGTACATATCTTGCTTTTTGATATGTGTTTTCAAGAGTGTGTGGAATAAGTACGTTCCTCGTGGTTTCTTATCAAAAGGTTGATATCGTTCTCCCCAATCGGAAGAGGTGAATACCTGCGCTTTCTGCTTCGCGTCACCGGATGCCGAGCCTCCACCCGGAGTCATCAACCAAACCAGTAGCAACCCAAAGAGTAAAAACCCTCCAATCAAAATTATTTTCCTACTGTTAGTCATCTGATGGATCCAATGATTTGTAGTAGTTCAACAATGTTGGCTGCAGCATTTCAAAGATGTCGCGATCGATTTCGTACTCTCCGTACCAAACCAAATCATAGATGCGCACACATTCCATAAACCAAATCGATCCGTCGCGGCCGCCCATTTCCATCACGTAATGGTGATTGGTTTTCTCTTTCTTCCAGCGAATCCAGCCTTTTTTGATCAATTCTTTCAGAATGAACGTAAAATAGATTCGAACACATTCGCGGAAATCTTCCCTTTCGATGGCCGCTTCGAGTTTTAGTTCCAGTTCCGTTTTCGTGACCACTTCCGGATTCCATTCGTCCTGTACATCGACAACGATTTTTGTTTCTTGAGGTTTCTTGTTTCTCAGGAATAGGAAGAGCAATAGCACCCCTGCAACTACAGCAAGAATAATAAGCAAGGTTCTCCAAACACTGGAAGATCCGCTTCCTTTATAGGATCCTGAAGAGCTTGATGAAGAAGAAGATCGGGGTTTTACATTACGACTTCTTGGTTTTACTCTTGGCTTCTTGTTGTTTTTGCTTCCCGGACGTTCAATGGCTGGATCTTCCTTCAGGTTTCCATCACCATCCCCAGTTCCATCATCAAATCCCTTGAGTTTTTTCTGGCGTTGACGCTGAATTTGCTGCGGTTTGTATCGCATGGTTCCGCGACCTCCCGATCCACCATATCCTGGATAACTATTGGAATTTCCCGGCCCGGTTGATGTATTTCCATACATGCGTTTTTGCAATTCCTCATCGGAAATATAGCGTTCATCTCTAATGTCAGTCGGTGCGCTTGAATTCCAATCATCCGGTCCGTTATAGCCTTCCTTCTTTTTGTAATCCAAGAGCTCTTTCTCCTTCTTCCAAGTAGCTTCTTTCGGTTCCACTTTTTTCTTCGTGGATTTGTCTTGAGACCAAGCATTCCCTGCCATGAGACAGCACAAAATCGCTATGTAAGTCCACTTAATCAAAATCGACAGAAGTTTCCTTGTTTCTATTTCGTTTCCCGAATTTCTTGAAGGATTCTTTCAATCCAGCCGCTTCGTTTCGCTCAACCTCATTGAAATACGCAAACGACATCATCACAGCAAGCACACCTAACACAACGAGCACGTAGATGAGATATACAAACTGACGGAAGATGTTCGCGTATATGAGGTAATCATCCGTAAAAATCTGAGCAATTCGTTTGATAAACTCACAGATCAAATCCAAGACATCCGACATTCCCGGCCCTCCAGCGTTGAAGTGAATACTGAACAAGAAGGCTATCGGTTGCGCCGCAATAAAGACGATACACAACATGATTAAAAGTGCCAGTAATCCGTTTCCGTAATTCTTCGAGCTATAGCTGAATCCTTTACTGAATCGCTTAGCGAATGGTGTGTCGTCTAAGCCCATTGTGGCCGCATTCAAATAGAAGAATGGCAATCCGAAGAATGCGAGTAACAACCATTCCCATGACAATGCGAAAACGATAAATGCCAAGAAGATATTCCCCAGCCAGACCGCGAAAATGCGTTTCCCGGCGAAATCCCAGAAGGAACGCCATTCGAATTCCTTTCCATAATTCTTCACGGTGAAGAAGACCGATAAGAAAAGGAAGGCGATCAACACCGACCAGATAAATGACACTAAATAATCGTATTCATCGATGAAGCAGAAGCCCATCATGTAGGAGAGTTGCGCCGCCCAATCGTACCAATATTCTTTCAGTAATAAATCGTAATGGCGGATGTCTTGGATGACAATCAAACCGATCATCAATGGAACGGTAACCGTCAAATTAATTCGAGTGAGCACTCCCAATTTTACTCGGAAGAAGCGGAAGGAATCTGCCACGATTTCGTTAATCGGACGAATTACATTGAATCGGAATCCGGTTCTTGGTTTGAACGTCGTGGATTCTTCTTTGTCCAATAATTCTGGGTGCTTTCGCGCCACGTACATCGGGTAGAAAACGTAATAGAATAGGATCAATCCGAAAGACAAACCGATAAGCGCCCATTTTGACCAATCAGGCAAATCCTGATAGTTCATCGTTACATAACTTTCCAGGAATCCGGCCGCAATCAAGAACGGCACAAGACTCATCATGATTTTGAGTCCGCGCTTGGTTGAGATTTGTAAGGATTGCGAGCGCGTCCTACTGCCCGGAAAGAGTAGTCCATTCCCGGCGGTAAATCCTGCGCCGGCGGATAGCACGATTGCTGATATCTCGAATGCACCGTGAATCCAAATTCCAAGGAAACTCGTCACCAGAAGTCCTTTTGTGCTGAAAAAATACTGGAACACACCTACCATAACTCCGTTTCCAAATAGGACAACATGCGCTCCAATCGTCAGGAAAAATCCTCCGAAAAATGCGATAAAGGCGACGCGAATGTTATTTGTCGTGATTCGCACGAACATGTCCATATGCCCCTTGGCAGAGGCTTCGGTGTAGACATCTAGCGGTTTCCCTTTTGCAATGTTGTCATTGGTAAACGCCACGTAATCCGACCCTAACACCTGCTCAGCAAAAGAAGGATCGTTGGCAACAGTCACCGCTCCAATAATGAAGTAAATCATGAACAGAACGAAGGCGAAAAGCAAGTTCTTTCGGGAACGGTAGATCTCAAGTGGCAATGAGGTGCGCCAAACAGTAATAAACTTCTTGAGAGATTCTCCTTTCTGCTTGTGGACTCCGGTGTAAACGCGTTGTCCCAATTGATTCAGATAAACGCGAACCGTACGTCGTTTGTAAAATGTTTGCGCATAACTGAGGTCATCTGTGATGTCCATGTACAGGTCGCTCAATTCTTCAGGGTCACGCGATTTGGACTGGTACAGCTCCTCAAAGCGGTTCCATTTTTCCTTGTTTTGTTCTATAAACTGCGTCTCTTTCAAATCGAATACTGTACTCTGCGTTTGCGCAAACTCTAAATATAGCCATGATTTGGAATTATTCAGAAATTGAAATCTCAAAAAAATGAAATTTGAAAATTGTATTTTCGTTTCATGAAAGCAATCCTCACCCTGAGTTGCGTTTTTGCAATCATTTCGAGCACTTTGGCGCAACAAACAATCAATGCTTCAATTACGCACGATAATATCCAACGCGATTACATTCTCTACGTTCCGGCCTCTTATGATGGGACAACGGACGTACCTGTGTTGTTTAACTTTCACGGATATACCAGCAACGCGAGTCAACAGTTGGTGTATGGAGATTTCCGACCAATCGCCGATACAGCTGGTTTTCTAATTGTGCATCCTCAAGGAACATTGGACAACACAGGAACTACGCATTTTAACGTTGGGTTTGGAGGAAGCTCCACGGACGATGTTGGATTCACTTCTGCCCTAATTGACACCTTGATTTCTTTATACGCTATTGACGAAAACCGCGTGTATTCCACAGGGATGTCGAACGGAGGATACATGAGTTTCCATTTGGCGTGTAATCTCAGCGATCGCATTGCGGCAGTGACTTCAGTGACCGGAGCGATGGTGCCTGCTACATTGAACAATTGCGGAGCTACACATTCAACTCCGATTCTACAAATTCACGGTACAAATGACGCCACTGTTCCCTACAATGGAGACACTTGGACATCGTCTATTTCTGATATTTTAAATCACTGGACGACCTTTAATAATTGCAACACGACTCCAGTTATTGAGCAAGTTCCGAATATTTCAACCAATGACGGCTCAACGGTAGAGCGCTATTCGTATTTGGATCAAAATGGTTGTGATTTGGTGGTGCATTACAAAATCACCAACGGTGGACACACTTGGCCAGGAAGTATCGTCAATTTGACGGGAACCAATTATGACATCGACGCATCCGCTGAGGTTTGGAATTTCGTTTCACGTTTTGATATTAATGGAGTTATTGGAAACTGTCAAACGCTTTACGTAGATGAAAATACATCATCAAGCTTTAGTGTAATTCCCAACCCATCCGACCACACAGTAACAGTGAAAGGAATCACGCAAAAAACGGACGTCCAACTTCTTGATACTTCAGGAAAAGTACTGTTACAAAAAGAATTGAGCGCATCTAATAACGAAATTGATGTTACGAACTTCCCGAGCGGAAATTACGTTCTTGTAATTGGTGAGCAATCTTTACAAATAACGATACAACATTAATTCCTGGTAAATCTGTCACAATTAGGATAAGCGTCTGACTTCCTGCAAACGAAATGTGTAATTTCGTGAGACCGGAATCCAAGCGAAAAATTGAATTTTAGCAGTACTATATTTCTTCTTTGGTTTTTGCCTGCCTTTTTGGTTTGCTACCACCTTGTGCCGCGCTTGGCGAAGAACTATATAATCCTGATTTTCAGTTTGTTTTTCTACGCATGGGGAGCAATGGATTTTGTAGGAATCTTGCTGATCGCTAGTACCGCCAACTTCTTTATAGTCCGAATCATGGACAAGGCAAGCGAACATCGAAAACGGTATTTGACGGCCTCCATAGTTTTGAATCTCGGTTTGTTGCTTTATTTCAAATACGCGAATTTCTTCGTTGGAAACTTTAATGCCGCGTTGCATTCCATGGGAATTGATGAAGTTGGTTGGACAAAAGTTGCTCTGCCTATCGGGATTTCATTTTACACGTTCCAGACCATCACCTACGCAGTAGATGTCTATCGAAAGGAGAATCCACCCTTAAACAAGCTAACCGATTATCTGCTGTACATTCTTTCGTTTCCACAGATGATTGCCGGCCCAATTGTTCGCTACGGAACGGTAGCCAGAGACATCACTAGTCGTAAGGAAGTCATCGATGATAAACTGTTCGGTTTTTACCGCTTCTCCATCGGTTTGGCCAAGAAAGTCTTAATCGCGAACTACTTGGGAGAACAAGCCGATTTAATCATGGATGCCAAGGTTTCTGGAATTAACGGTTCTGAAGCATGGATCGGAATTCTGGCCTACACCTTCCAGATCTATTTTGACTTTGCTGGATACTCCGATATGGCCATTGGAATGGGACGCATGATTGGATTCAAGTTCCCAGAAAACTTCGACAGCCCTTACACTTCGAAAAGCATAACCGAGTTCTGGCGCCGATGGCATATTACGCTTGGTAATTTCATGCGCGATTACCTCTACATTCCCTTGGGTGGTAACAAAAACAAGTGGAAGAACCGCGTCTATGTAAACCTAACGGTCGTCTTTCTAATCTCTGGATTTTGGCACGGCGCGTCATGGAATTATGTGTTATGGGGGGCATTCCATGGTATTTTCCTCGTTCTGGATCGATTGTTCTTGAAGAAATTCTTAGATCGAATTGGGCCGTTTGCCATTCTTATCACCTTCTTCATTGTAATGATGGGATGGGTATTCTTCCGCATCGAAAATGTAGATCATTTGTTTGCATACTTCGGCAAATTATTCGCTTCTCCTTTAGGCACTTTCGAAGTGTTGTCGCAATTCTGGTTGCCATTTATCATTGCCGCAATTTTCTCATTCATCACCCTTTTCGGATTCGGGAAAAAGTTGGGCAATTACTTCTTCGTGAAAGATCGCTACTCCTTGGTTGAGCACGGAATCCTTACGATTTCCCTTGGATTTGTTTTCTACCTCTGCGTCAGCGTCGTCATTAGTTCTGGTTTTAACCCATTCATTTATTACCGATTCTGATGGACAAATCGAAACTCATAAAACAACTGATGTTTGCGGGAATCCTTTTTGCGATTTCGGTACCGATGCTATTGACCTTCTTCCCAATCGTTGAGTTCGAACCGTTGGATGGGTCGTTCGAGGAAAAGAAGCAACCGGAACTGAATTTCGACAGCTTGTATTATTGCAAATACCAGAAGTCGATGGAGGAATACCTCAACGATAATACGGGAGGTCGACCTTATTTGGTGCGCATCAACAATCAGTTGGATTTTTGGATGTTTGAGAAGGCCAATGCCAATTCGGTGGTCATCGGAAAGGATAATTATCTCTACGAACAAAGCTACATTGATGCGTATTACGGAACTGATTTCATTGGGGAGGATGTGATTCGTTCGAAAATGAAAAAATTGGCGCAAGTCACGGATTCGTTGAACAAACGAGGTGTGCAATTGCTTGTGGCATTCGCACCTGGAAAAGGTAGCTTTTATCCTGAGTTTTTCCCAGACGAACTGAAATCGAAGAAGCAACGCACAAACTACGCAGCGTACAAAGAAGCATTTGAAAAAAGCGATGTTCCATTTATCGATTTCCGCGCTTGGTTCGCTTCCATGAAAGCGACTTCAAAATACCCGTTGTTTCCGAAAGGCGGCATTCATTGGAGCAGTTATGGCGAGGTTTTGGCAGGAGATAGTTTGATCCATTTCATCAATGGACTTACCACCGAATCTCAGCTCAATTCCATTCAGATCGATGCTGTGAATCCATCGCCGTACGCCTATAACAGAGATGAGGACATTGAAGAATCCATGAACTTGCTTTTCAATATGGATGATGGGACTTTGGGCTACCCGGATTTCAGGCCTGTGAAACATTCAGCGGAGCGAACGACGCAAGTTTTGACCATCGCCGACAGCTACTTCTGGGGAATGTACCATTGGGGGGCTGAAGATTACTTCAATAACAGTCCTTTCTGGTACTACAACCGAGAGATTTATCCGGAATCGTTTACCAAACAAACCTTCGTTTCCAATTTGGTGGATCTTGCGTACGAGGTGGAAAAGAATGATGTAGTTCTCATCATGTTCACCGATGCCAATTTGAAAGATTTCGCCTACGATTTTATCGAACGATTGTACGAAGAATATTGCCTAAATGGTCGTGAGATACGCGAAAAGCGAATTGCGAAAATCATTCAGGATATCCACAATACTCCGGGCTGGTTGGCTTCCATCAAAAAGCAAGCGAAACAAGAAGGCATTTCTTTAGAGGAAGCACTTCGAAAGAACGCGGTGTATATGATGGTTAAAGAAGATAGGAAGTGATACAAAGTGAATTATTGTCACCCCTAAAGTCCCCTCAAGGGGACGGGCATAGTGCCCCTCATGAAAAATCTAGAGTTGGAAGTATTAACCCCTCCCCCCTTGAGGGGAGAATCAATGAGGGGTGACCCTCAGAATTCTTAATGCTTATTCTTAGAAAACTCGAACTTTCCGATTTTCAATAAGAATCCACCTTTTTTGTCTTCAGATGCCTTACGACGTTTGAACTCTACGTCTTTCTTCGACTTATCCGAAATGAATGCCGTGATAGGCTCAATAGGGTTTTCCATTTTCGGCCCAAATGATGGTTTTGAGTTCGGGTCTCCCGTGTAAATTGGAGGCGCATCGCTCATGTTCACTGGACGCGTCGCCACATCTCCTGCGACATTAGCAGGTGAAATTTGCATGTTCGCACGGCGATCCATGCGAGTCAAGCGGGTTACCGGTTTGTCTCCCGTCGCGTTTGTATTTGTAGAAGCTGTAAAAACAATCGGATTGTTCTTCTTAATATCAGCGCTGATTGGCTTGATATCGTCTTTCTTTGGATCGACAACTTCTGGATCAGGATCATTGTTCACTTCTCCCGTAGGAATTACAGATGCCGAATTGACATCTCCAATTGTGCCCTCAAACGTACTCGGGATCATCATAATTGCTACCACTGCCGCAGCTGCAACCGCTCCAGTCATGTATGGCCACAATGCAATCGTACGTCGTTGTTTCAAATCTCCTTTGGCACCATATACCACAGACTCTTCTGGTGTATAGTACACAGCATTATATCGACGGCGTGTCGCTTCTAAATCTTCATTGTTTGCGACAACTGCATCTAATTCTGCTGTTTTTTCTTCGCTAAGAATTCCTTCTGCATCGGCGATCATAAAGTGCTCTACATTGTCAGCGACAATTGGCCCTTCTTCATCCACCTGCTTCAAATTCTGTTTTCCGCTAAAGGTCATCGGTACAACATCATCCAATGTCACCAAATCTTCCTCTTCCATGCGGCATTCAGGATGCTCTTCCAAAAACTGAAGTAGCATCTTTGTGTCTTCCTCAGAAAGCGTTCCCTCAAGATAGTCGAGGTAAAATGCCTCGTAGTTAAATATGCTAATTCGTTCCATTATATCACTAAGTCTAATCGTTTGATGTACGCCTGCAAAGCTTTTCTAGCTCTGAAGATGTACACTTTTACTTGAGACGCACTCAGCTCGGTAATCTCCGCAATCTCATCGTAACTGTATCCCTCGTAATCGCGCAAAAGAATTACCGCCTTTTGCTTTTCAGGGAGTGTGTTGAGTGCTTCTTCCAACACTTCTTTCAAATCGAAGTTGTCTTCTGTAGCACCCGCTTGCTCCTGCGCATGTTCCATATCACCCGATCGCTTTTCCTTCTTGGACCAATCAATGATGGCATGGTACGCTGTTGTGAACAAATAGGACTTCACTTTTTCGAAGCTGATGTCCTCATGCTTCTCCCACACTTTTGTGAAAGTTTCCTGAACGATATCGTTTGCTGACATCTCGTTTTTCAGGTGTTTCATCGCAAATCGGAATATGTTATCCGAAAATTGATCGACCGAGATATTGTATTCTTTTACAGTCATTTTGTTTTGCGTCTCATGGGTAAGACTTTCGAGTTTCGAAAAAGTTACACCAAACCTGAAAAAATATTTATCTTCATATAAATTTACGAAAAAAGACACAATGATTGGATTACTTATAGGCGGCGGAATTGTACTGATACTGGTGATTTGGTACATTTCAGCGAACAACAAATTGGTTCGTTTAAAAAACCGCAGAGAAAACGCCTTTGCAGATATTGACGTTCAGTTGAAACAACGTCACGACCTCATTCCTCAGCTTTTGGGATCGGTAAAAGGATACATGGAACACGAAGAAAAAGTGTTGACACGTGTAACTGCTGCCCGTTCTGGTGCGATGAATGCTGGATCAATTAATGAAAAGATTGCCGCTGAAGCGGAACTGGGTGCTGCGATGAGTGCCTTCAATATTCAAGTGGAAGCTTACCCGGATTTGAAAGCGAACAGCAACTTTATGCAATTGCAAGCAGAGATTTCTGATATTGAAAATAAATTGGCAGCTGTACGTCGTTTCTTTAATTCCGCAACACGCGAATTGAATGATGCGATTGAGTCCATTCCTTCAAATATTGTTGCAGGATTCAAAAACATGAAGCCAGAGCCCATGTTCGATTTGGGATCTGCGCAGCGTGCTGAAATGGACAAGGCTCCTGAAATTAAATTCTAAGAAGTTCGATGAAATACGTTGGACTTGACACGCAGATTCGACGCAACAATTCGCGTTCGATCGTGTTGCTTATGATGTTTCCGCTGCTCATTCTCGCGGGAGTCTTCGGATTCTTTTTGTGGGTGGAGCAAGGAGATTTGGATGCGGCAGCCTATGAATTTATTGTCACCATTCCTTTTGTCTTAGGCGGTGTAGCCATTTGGTTTTTGATCGCATTTTCGGGGCATTCCGCCATGATCAATCTTTCCACGGGTTCTGAAACTTTGGACAGAAAGGAGAACATGCGCGTGTACAATCTTACCGAGAACTTATGTATCTCTGTGGGGATGACGATGCCGAAGTTGCGGATTATTGAATCAGATCAATTGAATGCCTTTGCCTCAGGGATCAATGAGAAAACGTACACGGTTACGTTGACTCGTGGAATCATCGAAAAATTAGATGATCGCGAATTGGAAGGTGTCATCGCGCACGAATTGATGCACATCCGAAACCGTGATGTTCGATTGCTGATCGTTTCGATCATCTTCGTTGGGATCTTCTCTTTTGTTGTAAGCGTTTTGTTCCGAAGCCTATTGTACGGTGGAGCAAGAAGACGAAACAACAAAGATGGCGGTGGTCAATTACTCATTATCGCATTGGTGATCGCGCTCGTTGTGTATTTCCTTTCGATTTTGTTCCGATTTGCCCTTTCCCGAAAACGAGAATATATGGCAGATGCAGGCGCAGCCGACATGACGCGAAACCCAATGGCGTTGGCGAGTGCATTGCGTAAAATCAGTGGGAACTCAGATGTAGATGTACGGAGCGATGATGTGAAACAAATGTTTATCGATAACGGCCCGAAAGAAGGTGAAGCAGGGCTTTCCGGACTTACGGGATTGTTTGCAACGCATCCACCGATCATGAAGCGCGTTCAGTTTTTGGAGAACATGTAATTCCAAGATCTCATCCCGTATCTTAGACGTGTATAAATAAAAGCAATATTGCGTTGTTGCTCTGTCGTAACTGGTGTTTACCCTGTATTTTGACTACCTATGCGAAACGCTAGATATATTTTCCTAGTTCTACTTGTATCTCTAATCTCGATCGATGCTCAAAGTCAATTGTTTCCGCCGTATCAATGGTGCTGGGATGGTTATCAAATTGGCGGTGCAATCAGTTATAACGTAAATAACAGCGGTATTGATGTTGAGATTTCCGGATTGGCTTACGAAGAATGTAGTTTAAATACGATTACAACCGGCATCAATAACACTGGATCAAATGGTATTAAACACAGGTATGTCTTTCGATTTTCCGAGACGATTAGTGTCCAGTTTAAAGTTGGTAACGTGAACTATGGCACCGGCTACAACGACCAGTTGGTGTTCTCAGGGGATCCCGTTTTCTTCGATGGTCTCGGACTTTCCTTTTCAAATGACACTGTACATCCGGGTCCAGGAACTTTCGATACCGATGGCTCAATGAACGTCTACTACGAGGCCGTTGATAGTATTGTAATTATCCACGGTACGGGTCAAGGCTACAATCCAGGGTTTATCCGGATTCATGAGATATACTTGAACGCCTACCCACCCGTATTGCCATCAACCGATTGTTTTCAGGGGAATCATTTCATGTACCAAGACCAGCAATCGCTCTACATAGAAAAAGTTTACTCGGATGTAATTGATTTGCACTTGGTCAACGAAATCGGACAATATGTTCCTATCGATTTCGAACAAGACGATACCATTGTTCAGCTCCCTGTGGGTCAGCTTTCCCGAGGTATGTATTACATAATTGTTGTTCTAGATTGCGGCCAGGTGATCCGTGAGAAAGTGGTTCTTCGTTAGTCCAAATCATTTCTTAAAAAACCCAAAATTCTTTGTCTGTTTCAAATAATTCATCAACTTTGAATTACAAAGTACTTTTAGCCCTATGGAAAAAGACACACAACATTTAGAGCAACTGGCAGAGATTCGGGACATCATGAACAAGTCCACGCGATTCTTATCCTTGAGTGGTTTGTCAGGCGTGGTTGCGGGAATTGCAGCACTTGGTGGAGCCTGGGCGGCACACGAATATCTTAGCTCCCGAGTATTTGTAAACTACCTCTATAATGGGACTCAAGCTGAAGTCATTCAATTCTTAGCTCTGGATGCATTTCTTGTTCTTATTGTAGCTATTGGCTTCGGAAGTCTTTTCACCATTCGAAAAGCCAAGAAAAATGGTCAGCGAATGTTCAATAAAATGGGTATTCGTATGCTCGTCAATCTAGGTATTCCTTTAGCAACTGGAGGTGCGTTCGGATTGATCGTGATGTATCACGGAGGCTATTTCTTACTTCCCTCCATTATGCTGGTTTTTTATGGATTGGCCCTTATCAATGCCAGTAAATATACTTTAGAGGACATCCGATATCTCGGATATTGCGAGATTGTACTTGGATTACTTTCGGCGTGGTTTATTGGGTACGGTTTGCTATTTTGGGCGATCGGTTTCGGAGTCTTGCACATCGTCTACGGAACCATCATGCATTTTAAGTACGACAGAGCGTGAAAAATATCATCGCACATCTTGATAAAGCCTTTGAAAGTCGAGTCCGACTGGGGATTATGTCCATGTTAATGGTCAATGATTCCGTGGACTTCAAGACGATCAAAGAAACGCTGGATGTTTCAGACGGAAACCTTGCAAGTCACCTAGCAGCGCTAGAGAAAAAAGAATATATCATCGTGACAAAACAATTCATCGGGAAGAAGCCTAACACGTCTTATTCGTTATCAAAAGAAGGAAGATTGGCATTTAAGAAACACTTACAGGCATTGGAAGATCTCATAGGCAAATAATATTTTTTTATCTATTCACTTTGTTTTTCAAAGTACTTTTTAAAATCACAATTATGGAATTACATCACATCACCAAGTTGGTCATTTTTATCGGCGGAGGATTCCTCTTCAACTTCCTTTTTTGGGACGAAATGATTGGAGTCAATCTGCTTTTATTTTCTGGATTAATCGTTGGACTAGGCATTCTTACACGACCGGAAATTATCAAATCGCGTGGAGTTTTGGTATGCCTCGGAGGGATCGCTCTTACAGGAATCATGGTGCTTTTCCATCATTCGTTCGTTTCCGGTTTTGTCCATTTATTGAGCATCTTCGTGTTCCTCGGTTTGTTGTGTGAGCCCGATATCAGAGCCGTATATCATGCTTTAGCAGCTAACCTATTAAATGCGTTCGATTTACCAAAATCCATTGCCTACGAATTGTTCCATGGCCATAAGAATTACGATAAGCTCCGAAAGCGATTGCGACTGATCAAATTGATTGTCATTCCCATTGGAATCTTCTGGATCTTCTACTTGATTTTCTACGCATCCAATCCTGTATTTAAAAAATACTCGGATGCCATTTGGAATTCAATCGGAGAAGTGCTGACCTCCATTTTTGAAGACATTTCGTTCCCGTGGTTGGTATCCTTGCTCTTCGGAATGGTCATTACAGGCTTGATCGTCTTCCGATCCAAGCGCAATAGCGTAGTCGTTTATGAAAATCGATTGAGCGATGACATCCAACGCAAGAGAACAAAACGTGAGCACATATACACATTCCGAACGCCCAATATGATTTCTCTCAAGAACGAGTTCAAATCGGCATTATTTCTAACTGCGTCCATCAACGCATTGCTGCTTATTGCCAATGTGATTGATATCAATTGGATCTGGTTCAATTTTGAATACGACGGCATTATGAATTTGTCTCAGTTGGTGCACGAAGGAACGTATCTCCTGATCTTAAGCATTCTACTTTCGATGGGAATTTTGCTCTACTTTTTCCGAAAGAACATCAACTTCCTACACAACAATATTTGGCTCCGACGATTCGCAAACATCTGGATTCTTCAGAATACCATTCTGGTTATTTCTGTGGTTGTTCGAAACTACCATTACATGCATCATTTTGGTTTGGCGTACAAACGTATTGGGGTGATGTTCTTCCTAACTGCTGTAATTGTTGGTTTGATTACCCTCTACATCAAAATCAATAAGGCGAAAACGACATTCTATTTGCTCCGTGTGAATAGCTGGGCCGTTTATGGATTGCTGTTAATTCTGAGTTCGGTGAACTGGGATGTGGTTATTGTGAAACACAACATTAAATACACAAGCGAACGAAACATGGATGTTGAATTCTTGTTATCTCTTTCCGACAAAACGCTTCCAATTCTGCACGAAAACCAAGACAAACTCAACCTGAACGGATACAATGCCTATTCTTCCTCAAGCAACGTGATGTATCTGGATCGCCGGATTCGAGCATTTAAGAAGGATAAAAAACACTTCTCGTGGAAATCATGGAATTATCAGGACGCGAAGGCATTTGCCTACTTCGATTCTGTGGACGATTAACCCAACCCTATCGCAAAAAGAAGCGACTGTCATCCATAAGGATTCAGTCGCTCTTCTAGTGGTTAAGTGATGGAGAATCAGAGCACTGAGCGAAGTCGAAGTGCGTACAAACTTGATTATAATGCGGTACACTTCGGTACCATCAGAAGCAGTGCTTCTCCTTGCTCAGTGTACTACCTGTTAAATTCCTACTTGTCCGTTCTTGTATGCTTCGATAAGTTGAAGAAGTCGTTTATCGTTGTCATTTTGTGGTTTTACGAGAAGGGAAAAATTGTACAATTCTTCGATCGTCAATCGGTTGCTGTACGCTGAACCACGCATGACCAATCCGAATCCGACTACCGTGTTTAATTTTCGTCCGCGTTCGATTGCATCTTTACAATACACCGGATAGGTGCGCTCAATACTACTTTTGGCTTCGTAGGGCTTGTATCGCAATCGTACATTGGCAATTCGATCTTCGTTTTCCACCAATAATGAATCGTGAATCCGTTGGATTTCATATACCGCAACTACTTCGTGACTGTACCCAATCTCTCCTCCATCTTTCGTATCGTCGACGAAATCCTCGGGCTGCAACATGCGGTTTTCATAGCCAATCAAACGGTAGGAAGTCACCATGGTGGAATCGAATTCTACGTCCAATTTCACATCTCGAGCGATATTCAAGAGATTCCCAACTTGCTCTACCAGCACCTTGCGACTTTCGTCCAACGAGTTAATGTAGAAGTGATTTCCATCGCCGCGATCTGCCAAGGATTCCAAAATATCGTTGCGGTAATTCCCCATTCCGAATCCTAGCGCTGTCAGATAAATTCCGCAGCCACGTTTTTCAGAAATGTATGCTTCCAATTCACTTGTACTGCTGATCCCCACATTAAAATCACCGTCTGTACACAAGATGATTCGGTTGTTTTTCGTGGTATCCAAATTCGCCTCCGCCAATTCGTAGGCTTTCTGAACCCCTCCCATTCCGTTGGTAGATCCACCAGAACTTAAGTTATTTAAGGCGTTCAAGATTTTTTGTTTGTCAGAAGTGGGCTCAAGCGCTACCCCTACATGTCCCGCATACGTAACAATAGAAACGACATCATCATCTTTGAGCGTTTTTACAAACTCCGTCAAACCAGCCTTTAACAGTGGCAATTTGTTCGCCGAGGACATCGATCCTGAAACATCAACAAGGAATACGAAATTGTGTGTTTTGCGCGGGAGATCTTTTGGTAAATCCATAGCTTTCAGGTGCACGGATAATAGCTCGCTGTTTTCATTCCACATGCATTCGGAGCGCACCACATTCACATGCAACAACTCGTCTTTTGGCACTTCAACATTTCGATAATTGAATGCATTGATCATTTCTTCCATCTTAACAGCATCTCTCTGTACCGCCACGTTCCTGTCGATACAATTCTGAACATACGTCCAAGAAGCGCGATCCACATCCAGTCCAAAGGTTGAATTCGGATGCTCCGAAGGCGATAAGAACATGTTTTCATATATAGGATGGAAACGATCTGCTGTAATTCGAGGTTCCAGGGAAGCGATAAATTCTGTTCGTTCTTTCGCTGCAATTTCTTCTGGAGTCAATTCGAGCTCCACAGGTTCAACAATCTCCACCTCAGCAACATCCGGAACACTCTCCTCAATTGGTTCGGGTTCGGGTTCAGGCTCCGAATACGTGAAGTAAGGTCCACTTCGGATTTGATCCGATTTCCAAGCGCGGTACAAATCAAAATAGCTGATCGATTCTACAGAAATAACACCTCCAGTAAAATCTCCGTACTTCGCTGGAACACCTCCTGTCCAAACGGTAATTTGGTTCATGGAAGTTTGCGGAACTACGGGCATAGAACGCACGCGCACTCCGTCAATAAAATAGATGGAACCATCGGATCTTGCTCCGCGAATATTCGGCCCCATTTCTGAGTCTTCGTTCATTTGAACACCGCCAACCGTTCCTGCAATTTGGGAAACACTCCGCGTCGGCATTTGTCGAATCTCATCTCGGCTGATAGCAGTTCCTGAAGCACCTCCATCTTTACTAATCAAAGGTGTTTTGTACGATACAATCGATACTTCCTGAATGCTTTGTACCTCTGCTGCAAAACTGACAGGCATTCTTGCAATATCGTAGCGGGTAATAGTGGCAACTGATAAATTTCCATCCACCCAAATACCTCCTGACGTACCAACTTCACCGCCTGCACCAATCTCGTATTTTCCGTATTGATTCACCTGAATTCCGGCGAGGACGGTGTCAATCAAAACGGTTGTACTCAACAATTGCCGTTCTTGGACAAAGAAATCACGTGTTCCATATTCTTTTCCAAGATAAACGAACTGTAGGGTTTGCATTCCCTGAGGAAGGTTCTTTGTGATCACCTGGCCGTATTCATCGGTAACTCCGACCCAGGTATTTGTTGAATCCCCTTTTAGGAAAACGCTCATCTCCAGCGGCCCCAATGTTGGGTTGTTTAGAATCGTCAAGTTCAATGCACCATCTTGCGCATAGCAGGAAAGCGAAAAACCAATTAGAAGTGTCAGTAAATATTTCATAGTGCCATTTTTTAGATAGATGCACTATGGTTAGTGATTCCATATTTACTGCTGACTATTAGATGCCCATAGTATTGTTTCACCGCAAGGGCGCAAAGAGCGCAAAATTTAGACTTTGTCAAAATCCTTTGCGGTTGGCCCTACACTTCAGAGACAGTTTCCAACATGAGCTCGCGGAGATCGTCTTCGGTGATGGTATCTTCTAGAATTTTATTCAGTGGGCCGGTCAATTGTTTGACGCCTTTTTCAATCAATTCGTTATTCCCTGACTCGGCTGCTTCTTCGCAAATAGAATAGATAAGAATGGACAATTTCGCTTGCGTCAGCTCTGGGAAATTCTCGCTGTGCGCTACAATTTCTTTCAAAAACGACTGATTTAAGGGGGCGTCCAAGTCATTCATACCGACGCAAAAAATGAGGAATTCATTTTCACTCTCAAGATCTAGTTTCGGATATAGTTCAATGTACTCGGCCACGATAGGTTCAAAATCTTTGTCCTTGTCAATCATTTCGCTGATGTAATCTTGAAGGAATTCCTTATCACGATCGCCTTTAGCATATCGCTGTTCCTGTTGGTAAATCAGCGTGGTTGAGGGATCGATAACACCTTTGCTTACTTCGAGAATTTCATCGGCACCTGCTGCACCAACAATTCGATTCAACTCTTCTCTGTCCGGCGAAAGGAACAACATCGTTGGATACGCATCCAATCCAAATTCGGCCATTAGGTAATCGCCGTCGCCTTTTTCACCATCCAATTTTAAGTTGATGAAATGCTTGTTCATGTAGGCGCCCAGATCTCCATCGACAAAGACTTCATTCGTGAGGTATTTACAAGGGCCACACCACGTGGCATACACGTCGATAAAAATAGGCTTGTTCTCTGCTTTCGCCTTTTTTAATGCGGCTTCTAGGGAGATGTGTTCAAAGGAAATGCCTTCGGCAGATGCACCAAAGGAGAGAATAGCAACCAAGGCGGCTGCCAGGAGAGATCTCAATTTCATGTTTCTGGTTTTAGTGGGTTTTACATAATTATAACTAGTTATGCGTGCATATTATTGTGAGCAACTGCAAATTTCTTTAGAATACGAGATTTCGGTGGAGTTGTATTTTAAGTTGTTTGTCATCATTACATTTAAACCATAACACTACAACCATGGAAAAATACTTTGAAAACGATTCATTGACTGCTTACCATACCGATGAGGGTATTTTAATCGAAGAAAAGAAAAAAGGAACCGTTAAAATGGTGCTTACCATCCTCGGAATGGGTGCACTGATGCTCCTTGCAGGACTTTTAATTGGAATTTTTGGTGGAACCATCGGAAGAGCCGTTGGGCCTTGGCTTGTTTGGGGATCCATTTTGGTTATTGTAGTGGGAGTGGTTTCATTTATCATCAAATTGGCCATGAATCAAGACCCGAAAATTGTCTTGAACAAGCATACACAAGAAATTTCGGTGCGCGGTAAAGTGGTTCCTTTCGGCGATATTTCCAACATTGATTACCACGAACAATCGATGATGTCCAAAACGATGGTGATCGCATTTTTGATTGTCAACGGAAAGAAGAAATCGTTGTTTAGTACGGCGCTGGTAGCTCCAAAACCGAAGGAAACCATTGAATTCCTCAAGGGGTTGAATGACTTCATTCAAAACGGAGGTGCGTCAAACGACACTTCCTCAGCAACTGCTCCAGAGAGCTAATAAAAAGCTAATTAATTCTGAATGGCTGCGATTCCTGGGAGCACTTTTCCTTCTAGGTACTCTAGCATGGCACCACCTCCTGTGGATACATGGCTTACTTGATCTGCTAGGTTGAATTTGTTGATTGCCGCTACGGAATCACCTCCTCCTATGAGAGAAAAGGCTCCTTCTGAAGTAGATTTGGCAATCGCTTTGGCTACGGCCGCAGTTCCGTGCTGGAAGTTTTCCATTTCAAAAACACCCATCGGCCCGTTCCACAAAATTACTTTCGAGTTCGCTAAGATTTCCTCGCAGGCGGCAACGGTTTTGCCCGCTACATCCAAGCCCATCCATCCGTCTGAAATAGCTTCGATGGCCACCTCATCACGATTGGCATCGTTATCAAATTTATCAGCGATAACCGTGTCTTCTGGAATATACAAGTTCACTCCTTTCGCTTTCGCTTCGGACATAATTTTACTCGCCACATCTAAGTAGTCATCTTCTACCAAAGAACTTCCTACTTTTCCGCCATTCGCTTTTACGAAAGTGTAGGCCATTCCACCGCCAACGATCAAATTGTCCACTTTATCCAACAAACGTTCGATAATTGTGATTTTGGAAGATACCTTAGCTCCACCAACGATTGCCGTCACCGGTTTGTCATCGCTTTCCAACACCTTCGCTACGCTTTTGATTTCACTCTCAATTAAGAATCCGAACATTTTGTCATTCGGGAAGAACTCAGCAACAACTGTCGTCGAAGCATGCGCTCTGTGCGCCGTTCCAAAAGCATCATTCACGTAAACATCGCCGTGTTTTGAAAGCTTCTCCGCAAAACCTTTATCTCCGGCAGTCTCTTCAGTATGGTAGCGCACATTGTCCAACAAAACCACCTTACCAGCTGCAAGGTTCGCCGTCAATTCGTAGGCTGCATCACCAATACAATCTCCTGCAAATTGCACTTCCGTCCCCAACAAGCCGGATGTTTGCGCTACAATATGCTTCAGAGAAAATTCTGGTTCATTCCCTGTTTTAGGTCGGCCCAAATGCGACATTATCACTACGCTTCCGCCATTCTCCAAAATATGTTTGATGGTAGGAACAGCCGCTCGAATTCGCGTGTCATCGGTGATTTCCATAGTTTCTTTGTCTAATGGAACATTAAAATCAACACGGATTAAAGCTCTTTTACCTTCGAAATTGTATGAGTGAATGTCTTGCATTTTGATACGATTTTGTGGTGCAAAAATAGGCAGATAATCAGGAATTATGAAATCTGTGGGTAGAAGATTGAAGGCTAAAGGAAGAAGGACAGTATCCATTATCATTTCAACTATCAGTAGTTTTGATGAACATCCTTCTGCCTTCTACTTTTAGCCAAAAAACCATCCAAATTATCCCTACCTTTAATCTCATGTCTCAACCCAAAGTTTTTACGCTGCAACAAGTAGTTTCTTCGATCCGAAAAACGATTGAAGAGCGCTACCAAAGTGAGTATTGGGTAAAAGCGGAGATGCACAAACTGGGGAAAACTCCTAGCGGACATTGTTATCCGGAATTGGTGCAGAAGGAAGATGGTAAAATCGTTGCGGAAATTCGAGGTACGATTTGGCGCCATCATTTCGAGGCCATCAACAAGCGGTTTATGAGTGTGGTGAAAGAACCATTGAAAGAAGACACCACGTTGTTGATGAAAGTCAAGGTTCAGTTTCATGAAATTTATGGCTTGAGCTTGCAGATTACGGACATCGATCCGAACTATTCCTTAGGAGAATTGCAACGTGAACGTGCAGAAACGCTGCGAAAACTGCAAAAGGAAGGATTGCTTGATGCCAATCAACAACTGGAATTTCCATTGCTTCCGAAACGCATCGCAATTATTTCTGCCGAATCCAGTAAGGGACTCTCGGATTTCATGAAAGTGATTGACGAAAACGAATGGGGCTATCGCTTTATAACGCATTTGTTTCCGGCGTATTTACAAGGAGATCAGGCAGAACATTCGATTATCAATCAATTGAATCGCATTGCGAAAGTTCAGGAGCATTTTGATATCGTGGTGATTGTTCGCGGCGGTGGTGGTGAAGTTGGAATGAGTTGCTACAATACTTACAATTTGTGTAGGGCGATCGCTTCTTTTCCTCTACCCATTCTGACCGGAATTGGACACTCTACCAATCTTACCGTTGCTGAAATGATTTCGTATCGTAACGCAATCACTCCCACCGAACTAGGCGATTTTCTCATCCAGGCCTTTCACAATTTCTCTGTGCCGTTAAAGGAAGCAGTGAAAAGCATACGACTGCACGTTTCTCAACAATTGGAAGTAGCACATTTACAATTGAACACACACTCCAAAAACTTCGGGCATGTCGTTCGTCAGGCAATTGATCGCGAAAGACAACATTTGAAACTAGAGGAGAAAGAACTGGTGCACGTCACCAATCGATTCACCCAAAGAAATTCTGAACACATTCAACGTTTGAGGACTCAAATTTCTAGCGGCAGTCAGTTGCTCTTGCAAGGACATCAAAACACCTTGAATCAACAGAAAAATCGACTTTCAAATGGAAGTGCGCAATTCTTGAAAGATGCCCGAAACGCCACAGAAAGAATGGAGCAGTTGGTTAAATTGATGGATCCAATTCATGTCTTGCAGCGCGGCTATTCCATCACGACAAAAGATGGTAAAACCATATCGAAATCGAACAGCGTGAATGAAGGCGATACTATTACGACAAGAACTGCTAATTTTACGCTTACCTCGAAAGTTCTAAAAAAAGAAAACGATGGCTGAAGAACCAAAATATACCGAAGCATTTGAAGAACTACAGCAAATAGTAGCAGATATTGAGGATGGTGAAATCAGCGTCGACGAGTTGAGTGTGAAAGTAAAACGCGCCTCAGAACTCATTAAAATCTGCAAGAAAAAGCTTTCGGCAACGGATTCGGATATCTCTAAAATATTGGAAAATCTGGAGGAATAGCTGAATCTAACAACTTCGCGATGTAGGCAACCGTTTGCAAAATTTATGCGTAAATAGGGTAACAGGCCTGAATTATTCCCTGCTCACAAATACTTAAATCAACCTTTCTGCAATCCGTTAAATACATATTACTGCTCTTCAATGTATTGGCTTTAAATGTCATGGCTCAAACCAATATCTCGGGTGTTGTCAATCAGTATTTTGAAATAACCGCAGTCGATCTACCCAATAACACAGTAACTCTTAACTCAGTTGCAGGACTAACTATCGGCGACAATGTATTGCTGATTCAAATGCAAGGTGCCACAATCACCGAAACCAATGACAGTAATTTCGGAAACATCACCAATCACCAATACGGGACAAGGAAATTGTACCGTTGGCGCTACGAATGGTGGTAATAGTGGACAAGTAGGAGTCAACCTTACGAGTCAATCCATACCAGAAAGCACGACGTCATTTGGAGGTTGCTCTTTAGGATTGCCGGTGACGACCGTTTCATTCTAAGGTATTCTTATCGATCGCGAGGCGCACTTACATTGGATTACGGCTAGTGAGTTAAACAACAGTCATTTCATTTTGGAACGCTCATCCGAAGATTTCAGTTTTGAGCAAGTTGGTTGGGTGCAAGGCCAAGGTACCACAGATGAACTCACGACGTACGATTTCGTTGATCCACATGTGATTGAGGGTATCAATTATTATCGCCTTACGCAAGTTGATTTGAACGGGAAAAACACTGTGGTAGGCACCATTGCTTTGTCTTATTCCAGTATTGCATAAAACCTCGAAGTTTTCCCAAATCCAGCGAATGAATCCATTACCGTTAAGTTCGAATCAGAAAGCACTGAAATTGGGCAGTTATTCGTTTTGGATAATTCGGGAAGAATCATTCAATCTACCGATCACCCATTGAAGAAAGGAAGTAACAATTTATACGTTGATGTCCGCCATTTGAAACCGGGAAACTACTTCATTTATCTCTCCATTTCTCAAAGAAATACTTCCGCTCGTTTCATCAAAAAATAATCGTATTCCTGTGGTTGTAAATCAACTCATTATTGCTTTGTTTTTGTACCTTAGGGACTGAATGAGAACTACAAACCTGAGCGACGGTACGAAAGTGTATTGTCTCAAAGCGCCTGAAGCTAAAATGCTCGATCATCATGTTGAGGGATATTTTCAACATGGAATTTCTATTAAAGACAATGATATCGTTTTCGATGTTGGAGCCAACATTGGAATTTTCGGTGTGCGCGCCACTCAAAAACATAAGGACGTAAAAATCTATTGTTTTGAACCGATCCCTGATATTGCTGATGTTCTGCAACAAAACGCAACGGAATTAAGCAATGGCGGAATGGTGGTGAAACGCTGCGGTCTATCTGATGATTTGGGAGAAGCGGAATTCACGTATTTCCCCAATACTCCTGCATTATCTACTTCACTTCCTGACGACTGGGAACACAACCCCAAAGCCTTCGAAAATGCGGTGCGCGGAACCATGAAAAATCCACCGAGAGAAATGCGTTGGATGAAGTTGATTCCGTCTTTTGCCGCTCCTATGATTGCCAAACATTTGCTCAAGGGTAAGAAGCAGGTGCATTGTGACTTGAAGACGGTTTCTTCCATCATAGATGAAGAGAAGTTGGATCGCATTGACTTACTTAAAGTGGATTGCGAAGGTGCTGAATTAAAAGTGCTTGAAGGCATTTCGAAAGAAGATTGGCCAAAGGTGAAGTCAGCGGTAATCGAAGTACACGATATCGATGGTCGTGTGGAAACCATTCGCGGTCTATTAGCAGAGAATGGATTTGGTTCCATTCATGTAGAGCGAGAGCAAGGACTGGAGGACACGAAAATGTATAATCTTTACGCGACCCGGGCATGACGAAATTCGAAATAGTCATGGGAACCGTTATCGTGTTCGCGGCCTCCAATGTTTTTGGGCTGATTTATTCGTATTTCGCTCTTTATTCCACTGTTTTCAAACGATACAGAATCCAAGAGAAAGCCTACACCAAGGGAATTTTCGGGAAACGATTTCCATTATATATTCTCAATGTCTTTCTGGTAATCGGATTGGCGGCCGGGAGCTTGTTCATCTTGGGCGATACGCTTGACACAACAATTCCCAGCATTTGGTTGCTACTGGGACAGCTTCTATTCATCTTCCTGATTGATGACGTTTGGTTCTACTTCGCCCATCGCTGGATGCATGAGAACAAGTGGGCCTTAAAGAACATTCATAGCATTCATCATCGTGCTACGACTCCTTTCCCAATGGAATATTTGTACGTCCATCCGCTTGAGTGGATGTTAGGAATGATCGGTATCGCGATTGGTATTGGCTTGATTTTCATTGTAATGCCCGTGAATATTTACGTTATATGGGTTATGGGAATAATTCGTAACCTACATGAAATACACATTCACTCAGATCTGGACATCCCTTGGTTGAACTGGATTCCATTCATGAGTAGTACGAAAAATCATGATGTTCACCATGCCAAACTGAACGGTAATTACGCCTCGTTCTTTTCCATCTGGGATAAAGTCATGAAAACTGAATATAGCGAAAATGGAAAGTAAGAAATGGTACTTCTTGTTGGCTGTCGCAGCGATCTTCTTTATGAGTTCGTCGTTCTCTCCTGAAGACGAGAACACGGCTACTTTGACGGTGGAAATCACCAACGTCAAAAACAAGAAAGGGCGCGTTCAGATTGGATTGTACAATAACTATAAGAACTTCCCAAAAGTGGGGAAACACCACAAAATGGTGCGGATTAAACCCACTGGAAAAACCATTCAGCATAAATTCACTGGACTCAAGCCGGGTAAATACGCCATCGGGATTTATCATGATGAAAACGGCGATAAAAAGTGTAACAAAAACATGATTGGGGTTCCGACGGAAGCCTACGCTTTTTCTAGAAACTTCCGCCCATCCCTTTCTACACCGAAGTTCAGCGATTGTTCCTTTTCTTTGCAAAAAGCACGTAAGATTAGCATCAAACTAGTCTATTAAAATCAAATTATTGAGTTACGATTTAGTTACCGTTGCCAGATACGACAGTTCCATTCGAGCGCATATCGTGAAAGCTCATTTGGAGGGTCACGACATGGTCTGCTTCGTTTTCGATGCGCACATGATCGATTTGAATCCACTAGTAAGTAATGCGCTCGGCGGTGTAAAAATTAAAGTTCGTGAGAAAGATGCCGAGGAGGCAATTCGATTGATTCAAGCATTGGAAGACACGCCTTATACCGACGATAATGACGAGGTCATTGCCTGCCCAAATTGTGGATCCACTTCTTATTATACGCACTTCAATTCCATGCGGGACGCGCGCAGCATAATTGCTTTTTTGATCGCCTTTTGGACGTTTGTATTCCCCATCTATCGGAAACGAGTACTCCGATGCAAAGAGTGCGACACTGAGTTTGATCAAGAAACCACTAAGCAATTGGAAGCATGAAGAAAACTGCAGTGCGCTTGGTCTCCATCCTCGTTCCCAATAAAGTGATGGCTTTCGCCTATGACAAACTCACGCGACCTCAAGTTCACAAATTGCGTGACCATGAAATGGAAGTCTTGGATGCCGCCGAAAAAAGTACGCTCCCTTACAAAGGATTTGACATTCAATGTTACCACTGGCAAGGGAAAGGAGATGCCATTCTACTTATCCATGGATGGTAAGGTCAGGCGGGTAATTTTGCCGATTTAATTCTTCGGCTACAGTCCAATAACTATAATATTTACGCGTTCGACGGGCCTTCTCATGGACTTAGTTCCAAAGGAAAAACAAGCTTGTTTGAGTTCACAGAACTTGTAGGACTTCTCATTCGAAAACACGACGTCAAAAAGCTGGTAAGTCATTCTTTTGGAGGGGTCGCAACCACCTATTCGTTGTATGCCAATCAAGATTTGGAAATAGATAAATACGTGTTGCTGACAACACCGGATCGATTTGTGGAACGTATTGATGACGTCGCACTCCAGACAGGAATTACCGATAAAGTAAAGCACCGACTGATTCAGAAATTGGAAAAGGAAACGGGGTATTCCGCTGGGGATTTGAACGTACACGATTTCGTTCAAAAGGCGAACGTGGAAAAAGCCTTAATCATTCATGATAAGAACGATAAAATCATACCGATAAGTCAGTCATTGAACGTACACAAACATTGGAAGGAATCAAGCTTTGAAACGGTTGAAAGAACAGGGCATTTTCGGATTTTAAGGACGGATTTTGTGTTGGATAGGGTTGTAGGATTTTTGGAGAGGTGATTTAGTACGTTGATTCTCTATAATATAGTCAATCCTCCTCCAACAGCAACTCCATATCCCGCATCATCTTGGTCACCTGAGCTTGATTCGTGCCATCATAGTACCCACGAATTCGTAACTCCCGATCCACCAAAACAAAATTGTTAGTATGAATGAAATCGCTCCCGGCATCGCCTAGGTTTCTCGCCTCAGCCGGTTTCAATGTGAAATACGATTTGCGCGCCAATTGATACAGATCCTCTTTCTCTCCCGTTAAAAAATGCCAGTTGTTGCCTGAAGCTCCGTGTTTATCCGCGTACCATTTCATTCGCTGCACCGTATCATTCTCAGGATCAACCGTAAAACTTAGGATCTTAACGTCGTCATTCGACTTGAACTTTCGATGTACCCGCTGCATTTGCTTGTTCATCTTTGGACAAATCGAACCACAATGCGTGAAAAAGTACTCCGCCACGTGAACCTTTCCTTTGATTTCGCTCTCCGTAATTTCCTTTCCGTATTGATTGGTCATCGAAAAATTTCCAATGGTATGTCCGTACCCAATGTTTCGAACGGATTCGTCCACCACCTCTGGGTTCAGCTCATTTGGATTCAACACCGGAAGCTGCTCTTTCTTGTCGGTCGTAATGAAATAAGCGGCACTAATTCCGGCCACTGTAATTACCAAAACGAGGATCAATTTGTACATGCAACAAAGTTACAGCTTCTGCAAAATGATTACTAATTTTAAGAACACAATAAAGACAGATGATCGACACACAATTACTTAACAAAATATGCACGACTCCGGGTGCACCAGGATTCGAGCAAAAAGTACGCGCATTGGTTCTTGAGGAGATTAAGGACTTGGTGGATGAAGTGGAAATTGATAACATGGGTAACGTCTATGCGATCAAGCGAGGGAAAGAAAGCAAACGCGTAATGGTGGGAGCGCATATGGACGAAATCGGGTTCATCGTAACGCACATCGATGACAACGGTTTTATTCGCTTCCATACCCTGGGTGGATTTGACCCCAAAACGCTTACCGCGCAACGTGTAATTGTGCATGGAACCGAAGACCTAATTGGTGTTATGGCGTCCAAACCGATTCACGTGATGTCACCTGAAGAACGCAATAAAGTGGCGAAGACAAAGGATTATTTCATCGATACGGGAATGTCGGCAGAAGAGGTGAAAAAACGAATCAACATTGGCGATTCAATTACTCGTGAGCGCGAATTCATTGAAATGGGAGATTGCGTGAACGGGAAATCACTGGACAACCGATTGGCGGTATTTATTTTGATTGAAACGCTTCGAAACTTGAAGGGTAAGGAGATTCCTTATGATTTGTACGGGGTATTTACCGTTCAGGAAGAAGTGGGAATTCGTGGAGCAAATGTTTCTTCCTTGCGTATCAACCCTGACTTTGGATTTGGATTAGATACCACCATCGCATTCGATTTACCAGGAGCTGCAGCGCATGAAAAAATCACTGAACTTGGAAAAGGAACTGCGATCAAAATTATGGATGCATCTACCATTTGTGACTATCGCATGGTACAGTTCATGAAAAATACCGCCGACAAACACGAGATCAAGTGGCAACCTGAAATCCTTACTGCTGGAGGAACCGATACAGCAGGAATCCAACGCATGACAGAAGGTGGGTCTATCGCCGGTGCTGTTTCCATTCCGACGCGTCATTTGCATCAAGTGATTGAAATGGCTCACAAAGAGGACATCAAAGGAAGCATCGATTTGTTAACTGCATGTATTTCGGATCTTGATCAGCACGATTGGAGCTTTCAATAGCGACTAGAATTAATAAGGGCTAGCGGCAGCGATAATTAAATAGGTGAATAGCCCTACACCCACGACAGTGCCGGTAGAGACAATTGCGCATTTAACAGGTTTGAACTTGTGTAATCCTCCTTCTTCGACCTCATCTTTGACGAGAAGTTCGTTCTTGCTATCGTAAATGATGAGACCTTTGAGGTTTTTCTTGCGTACAGATTCTTCCTGAAACTTACCGTCCTGGCCCCTGTAGTGGTAAACAACGGCACGCTTTTTATTGTTTTTAACGCCTACCACTCCTTTTTCTCCATTTCGATAAACCAGCGTATCGTTCAAGAGGATAGTTTTCCTTTCGTTGGTAAATTCAGAGATCAGCTCTTGATTTTCATCGTATTTGACATACCCAGCAATCATGCTTTTTCGTGTCTTGGAGAATGCCGTTCCCCCGCCTTGTTTTTGATATTTGTAGCTAACACTTGTTTCTGATTCCTTTTTTATGTGAGCAATACGTTTTCGTCCATTTGGGAAATATGTGGCGTCATTCATTGTCTGACCGAAGCAAAATCCAGTCAAGAAAAAGCCTAATAGAAGTAGAAATGGTTTCATGATATTTTTAAAAATATAATGGGTTGAATTAATTATAGCTGCGTCCAGAACCGAGCAACACCCCAGGTTACCAGTCCTGCTCCACCGATAACAGCCACCGTTGTAATTATCGCCGATTTGGCCCCATCTGAGAACTTCCCTTTGCTTCGATTTGGGGATGATTTTGTGACCAGTTTGTTGTTTTCATCATAGATGGCAAAGCTTTGAAGTTTACCACGACGAACTCGCGTGCGTTGAACTTCTCCATTTTCATCCATGTGTCGATAGGAAATTAGATGCTTGCCTTCTCTTATAATATGCACAGCTTCCTTTTCGCCTGAAGTATATACAAGTGTGTCGTTCATAGTTTGAGCAGAGGATAATCCGGAAATGAGAATTCCGATTAGAAGTACTATTGTTTTCATTCTCTTCTTCTTTAATAAAACCATCCGCTGAGGCCATTCAGAACCAATATTCCTGCACCTACCAATAATCCAGCTCCAACAGCCAAGCTTCCGACAATCACTCCGGCGCGTTTGGTTTCACGGGAAAGCTTTCGTTTTGATTTCCCCGTTACTGACGTTGTCACCAGTTTGTTGTTCTCGTCATAGATGGCAAAACTTTCCAGATTCGATATACTCACACGTCTCGTTAACGATTTTCCTTCGTCGTTCAAATAATCATATTTCAAGGCATACCCCGTTTCTTTTGAAATGTGAACGGCTTGCTTTTCTCCAAATGTATAAACTAGAGTATCATTGTGCATTTGTCCCTAGGAGTAGCTTATTAAACTAAGGACGATTAAGGCTAATAGTGTTTTCATTTGAGCTGATTGAAATCCATTAATCGGATGGTTAAAACACAGAGAATATTACTACTGCCGTTGTTATTACACCAGCGATAGTACCCGTCAAAAAGCCACCTAGGAAAGAGCTTGATTTTTCTTCTTGCACCACTTCATCTCTCGTCTTTTTCTTCAACGGTTTCAATTCGGAAGCTACCAAGTTGTTATTCTCATCATAAATGGCGTAGCCACGAAGCATGGACTTTCTTGTTCGCCCTGATACAATCCAACCATTTTCTTTTTCGTATTTGTAAGAAAGCGAGCTCTCCGTTTCCTTCACCATCTGAACCGGACGTTCAGCACCTGATTTATAGTACAGCGTATCGTTGAGGTCTTGAGCAACAGAAACACTTGTTATCATTAATCCAAGAAGTAGTAAAATCGTTTTCATTTTGTTCGTTTTGTTGATACAATTTTACGGCGCTTTCTACTGATGTTGATACGGAATGAAACAAGGGCAAAACGAGGAGTTGCGGAATTCGCAATTGGAGGGTAAATGAGTTAAATACGTTGTAGTCCTTCCCCTAGCCCCCTCCAAAGGGGGAATTAATTTTACTAAGGCAATCAACTCCTTGGCATGGAATTAGCATTACAGCAGTGAAAACCCCAAAAACTGTAGTCATGAAACATGCAATTTTAATACTCGCCCTAATTGGAGGT
Organism: Fluviicola sp. XM-24bin1; assembly: GCA_003149635.1. Classification (GTDB taxonomy): domain Bacteria; phylum Bacteroidota; class Bacteroidia; order Flavobacteriales_D; family Crocinitomicaceae; genus UBA4466. The sequence continues at coordinate 27,193 of QCWI01000001.1, read as the reverse complement.
TCTTTTGCCTTTGGACAATCAGAATCACGTGTAGAGAAGAAATATGAGCGCTATGAAAATGGCGAATTAAAGGAGGATAAATACTACCTGGAAGAAAACGGTCGTGCGATCGCTGGGGAAGATTTCGATATGCCAGAATTCGCTGAGATGGAAGCTAAAATGGCCGCCAAACAAGCCGAAATGGAACAGCGCATGCAAGAGATGCAGCAACGATCCGAACAAATGATGCAGAAAGCGCAAAGCGATATGGATCTCCGAATGCAGGAAATGGATCAACGCATGAAAGAAATGCAGCAACGAATGGATCAGCGTATGCAAGAGATGCAGAACCGTCAACAGCAGATGCAACAACAGCAGCCAAGTCAAACTCCGCAAATGGCACCACCAGCGAATAACGCTACCCCAAATAATCTGGGAACGACATTTCAAACGTAAGTTGAAAACAATAGGGAAAGGTGATATTCACTTCTCATCTTTCACCAGACTAGTCTTCTTCGTCTAGCAGGCGCTTGATAAAGTGGTCTAAGTGTTCTTTATAGTACTCAACCGTCTTTTGACCAGCTAATTCCAATTGTTTAATGTTCTCCGGACTCGCATCGGCCATATCGGCTGCGTAACCCCGATCGTCGGGTTGCACATCCACACGTAAATAAGAATCGTGATGAATCTCATTCAACGTGGTATAGATTTGACGCATTTGATAATTCGTGGTGTCAATGCTACCGTCCATCATGATATTTGGAATGGATTTCGCCCAGCTGATTACGCCCCATTTGGATGCTTTTTGATACCCGTCAAGAGCAAAGTTTCCACCTCCAGTTCCGATGGATAAAATCAACATTTGATTCGCTGAAGGTGGCGTGTTTATACCTCGATGCGGGAAGGTCATATTTCGTGCTTCAGCATAGGCACACATTGTTGGATTGTTGGCAAAAACACCTCCATCCAAGTTATATAACGTAGTCTTTTCCGTAGCCTTTGCAGCATAATTATGAATCGCTGCTGGCGGGAAATACGTTGGCGCTGCTGAAGTCGATCGCAAGGCTTCCCAGACTTTGAATTCACGCGGCCCGTCTTCTCTATCCTTATCTACGCTTCTAAGGAAAAGGCTTTTCCTGTCGTTCATATTATACGTGGTCACCGTACAAGGCAACAACAATTCGTGCATCATCATATCACGCTCTCCACCATTCTCATCTTTCACTCGAAAGTGACTTCTTAGGATTTCCTCCAGTACGGTGGGATCGTATTTCGTGGCATTTACCAATTGTCGGATGGCATAGGCCTTCTTCTTGGATTTATTGAAAATGTCGTACCCGCGATCCTTGTAGAGTTTCAACGCATCCTCAGCCTTGTAATCTGTAGATGGTCCTCCCGGGGTTGGATCTTGATTCGGCTTTAGATAAAATCCAGTCAATAACCCACCGGTGCTAGTTCCAACAATCATGTCGAAATAATCGGCGATTCGGGCGTTTTCACCCTTTACTTTCTGAATTTCTGATTCGATATAAGCAACTACTGTTGCAGGGATTACTCCGCGAATTCCTCCTCCATCAAGAGATAGGATCCGTACTTTTTTTTCTTCAGCCATAGCGACAATTTTTGGTCCAGACGAATATAATGATTCATTCGGAAGGCGAATGGCAACTTTGGGAAATTCGGAGGACAGCATTGCATAAATATGCCGTAACTTCAACTCACGTTTCAAGACATTGTTTCATCCTCAAATCTCAAAGTCAATGGAACAAATTCTAGACAAAAGAGTGCATCGCCAGCATAAATTTGGTTTCAAAGTGGCGTTCCTCGTGGCAGTTGTTTGGACATCGATTGATATCGCATTCCGAACAGATCACGCAACTACCATTGGGTTTGATATTTTCATCATTCTAATGACCGCCGTGGCGCTATTCGTGATTCATCGAACCCCGCAAAAATTCGCCCAACTGATCGGATTCATCTATGTCATGTACCTCGTGCTTGGCTCCGCGATCATGCAGTTCGTTTTGCATCAGGCAGAGTTTTCGCAATTTATTTACAATCAGGTAATCGTTTTCACGGGGTGCGGCATGTTCTTTTATTGGAAGTGGCAATGGTCGGTTCTGTTTGGAGTGCTCAATGGTTTCACAACCTACCTTGCCGCATTTCTTTTTTGGGAGGGAACCTTCCTAGATTACATCAATGCTGGTGGAATGCTCACCTCTACCCTTTTCGTTTTGATGATTATTTCAATTGAACTTCGATTTCAGCAATTGAAGCGCGACACGCGCAAAACGCATGCATTACAGGAAGCGGAAAAACGCAATTCGCAATTGATCAATAGCGCCAATGATGGAGTAATTATGATTGATCCTTTATCGAATATCGTTCTCTTCAACCCGGCTGCTCAGCGCATGTTCGGAAGAACGGAAGAGGACACCATTGGTAAACCCCTTAAGGTGCTCATTCCAAAAAAACTTCAGGAAGATGAAGATTCCGGGGTGCAGCTCTTTGAAGATGCCAATGAAAAGGACGAGCTCAAAGGAGATCAACAGATCAACGCCCTTCATTCTGATGGATCAACATTTCCCATTCAGACGTCTTTCTCCAAATTAATGATCGATGGTGAATTACACTATACGGCCATTGTGCGGGACATCACGGATCAAGTTCATGCGCGAGAACAGTTGATTCAATCCAAAAAAGAAGCGGAAAAATCGAAAGAAATGCAGAGTGTCTTCCTCTCGAATATGAGCCATGAGATTCGAACAACCATGAACGGAGTTATCGGACTGTCCAAGTTATTGGAGGAAACACGCTTAGATGATACGCAACAGAAATACCTCAACGCCATTCAGAATTCTTCGAAGAATTTGTTGGTCATCCTCAATGATATCTTGGATTTCTCGAAGATCGAAGCGGGCAAAATGACCTTTGAAAACATTCCTTTCAACTTACGCTATCAGGTTGATACAGCCATTGAAGTGATGACCGTCCGCGCTCAAGAGCGAAATTTGTATTTGAAAGTAGATTACGGTCTTGAATTGCCCGAGGAACTCACGGGAGATCCCGTTCGCCTGATTCAAGTACTCAACAATCTCATCGGAAACGGACTGAAATTCACCAATCGTGGAGGTGTGAGCATTCGGATCAAATCAAATTTAACGGATGAAAAAAACACTTTACTTACGTTTGAAGTTACTGATACTGGCATTGGAATTCCTGAAAACAAACGTAGTGAGATCTTTAGCAGTTTCACGCAATCCTCCATCAGCACAACCCGCGAATACGGAGGAACAGGGTTGGGATTGACGATCAGTAAGCAATTGGTAGAGCACATGGGCGGACGCATTTGGGTGGAAAGCACGTACGGTAAAGGAAGTACTTTTGCCTTCGAAATTCCTTTCGAGATTGCGCAAATTCAAGAGATCATTGCTAAAAATGATGAAACGAAAAGACGTAGCTCCGGGCGTTTGAATGCCATTCAGGGAAAACGCGTGTTGTTGATTGAAGACAATGAAATCAACCAATTGGTCGCTAGTACGCTTTTGAAAAAATGGGAACTCCACGTTGAAGTGGCGAATAATGGCCTGGAAGGAGTAGAAACGTGGAAAAGCAAGGACTTCGACCTGATTCTAATGGATATTCGCATGCCGAAAATGGATGGATACGAAGCCACCAAAACCATTCGGGAATTAGAAAAAAAGACAAGTCAGCATGTTCCCATCATAGCCATGACGGCCTCTGCGATGATTGGTGATAACCGTAAGTGTATCGAAGTGGGGATGGACGATTACATCTCAAAACCTTTCGAACCCGACAATTTGATGCGGAAGATTTACCGTGCCATCAAAGATGAACCTCCGAAGGCCGCTTCTTGATGTAAGAATTACTTGCTAAGTACTTTTGGAATTCGGAAATAATCAGAATCTGCTTTCGGAGCATTGTGAAGTGCCTCCTTTTGAGTCACCGTTTCAGCTGGAACGTCTTCACGCAAATGATTGATTTCCTTGGTCATGAAAATCAATGGTCCCACGTTTTCAGTGTCCATTTCCTGAAGTTTTTCCATGAAGTTTACAATGCGCTCCATATCTTCCTTGATCGCTTGTTTGCTTTCACCTTCAAACTCCAACCGCGACAGGTGCGCGATGTGATCCACAATATCCTCTGTGATTTTCATGTGACAAATGTAATACTATTGCTTCAAATGCGGATGTTCTTCGAGAATCGGTCCGTTGATTATGTCAAAACAATGCTGACGAAGCTCTTTCACCTCCATTTTTTCAATTTCTTCTGGGGTTATGGTCTCGTGAATGTACACACGACTAATTCCTGGTCGCGCCGAACCTAAAAACTCCGATGGATCAGAGAATAACTTGTAATTGTTGAGGAAAGTAATCGGCACTATCGGAAGCTCCAAACTCTTCGCCAATCGAAAGGCGCCGTCTTTAAAACGAATCATTTTGGGCGCCTGTCCATCTGGAATTCCTCCTTCGGGGAAGATCATAATCGACCAGCCATTTTTAGCTTCTTGCGATGCTCGGATCAATGATCTCGCGGCCTTCACACGGTCTCCTCTAAAAACGGGAATGTTCATCCGTTTGAAATACGATTTGATAAGAGGATATTTCAAGAGTTCGCTTTTCCCTAAAAACAAGAAAGGGTTCTGCGGCAATACCGAGTACATGAGGAAGATATCCAAATACGATGCGTGATTGGCCAAAATGATGTAGGGTGCTTCGGGCAACGGACTGTTTTTAACTTTTTTCACCCAATACAAGCAAAGAACTCGGAACCACCAGCTCCAAAAAACGAACACTTTGAATGCGCGTTTTCTCCCTTTATCGGTGCCCAATTGCAGTCGAATTATTGGGTACAAAATAAGTGCCGTTGCTATGAATATCACAGCAATGTATAATTTCCAGATGAAGCCGGGAACCCCTACGAACACTTTCATATAACAAAATTAGCAAAACGCCGCCGGAAACCACTATCCAGATTCGACTTCATGACACATAAATCCTTGCGCCCTTAGCGCCCCTTGCGGTTAAAAAAAACAGTATTTTCGTGTTCTCAAAACAGAAGTATGGCACGCATTTTAACAGGAATTCAAAGCACAGGAACCCCTCATCTAGGGAATATTCTTGGTGCAATCCTTCCGGCGATAGAAATGTCGGAAAAAGCAGAGAACGATTCGTACTTGTTTATTGCAGATTTGCACTCATTGACACAGATCAAAGAGGGCGATACCCTGCGAAACAATACGCTGTCTACCGCTGCTACCTGGCTTGCCTTTGGATTGAACCCTGAGAATGTGGTCTTTTACCGGCAGAGTGATATCCCCGAAGTGACAGAACTCACGTGGTATTTGATGTGCTACTTCCCGTATTCTCGTCTTTCGTTGGCGCACAGTTTCAAAGACAAGGCCGATCGTTTGGAAGATGTAAACTCAGGATTGTTTACCTACCCAATGCTGATGGCAGCGGATATCCTCTTGTACGATGCCGAAATTGTTCCCGTAGGAAAAGATCAAAAACAGCATTTGGAATTCACGCAAGATGTTGCCCGTCGATTCAACGATCAAATGGGTGAAACCTTCGTGATGCCGGCTGTAAGTCACAATGAAGCGACGATGTTGGTACCCGGAACGGATGGAGAGAAGATGAGTAAATCGCGCGACAATTACATCGATATCTTCCTTCCAGACAAGAAATTGCGCAAGAAAGTAATGTCCATTGAAACGGATTCCAAAGGATTGGAGGAGCCAAAAGATCCCGATACGTGTAATGCTTTTGCGCTATACGCTTTGTTGGCGAATGAAGATCAGATTGCTGAAATGCGACGGAAATATCAAGCTGGTGGATACGGTTACGGTCATGCGAAACAGGAGTTGTTCGAATTGATCTGTGAGCGTTTCAAAACGGAGCGTGAGCGTTACAATCACTTGATTGAAAACCCGCAGGAGGTGGAAGCAGCCTTGGCCATTGGTGCTGAAAGAGCACGAAAAGTGGCTTCGGATGTGCTGAAAAGAGTGCGAGCGAAAGTCGGATACTAAAAATTAGTGTGAGGTTGAGTGTGAGTGTGCCACTTCTTGCTTCTCACAATTCACTCTCACACTCCCTTCTCACCACTCATCTGTTAATAATCAGCTAACATTGGCGTCGTCCAAAAACCGTTTAGTGAGGAATTTTGATCTCGTTCTTGTCGAAACGGCCCAAAATCGACTCTTTTTCTTCACATAACTTTAAAGCTAACGGAACATCCCCGGGGTGGAAAATACCGAAGTTTGTCTTGAGAGAATTGATATAAGGGAGCGGGATCCGCCAAGGGTTTCTAGTCAACCTTAGCATTTTCAATAGTTCGTTCGATAGTATAGTTAGTTCATAAGTACGATTCCGTTCCCGATCAATTCATTTCAAACACGCGAATTCTTTTTCTCACCGCAAAGGCGCAATGGCACAATTTGACTCTTTATAATTGAAATTTCGGGTGGTGTACGCTATGGATTATAACGCTGTCATAATCTTGTGACCTCACAGAGCAACAATTCACCGCAAGGCTTGACTTTGCTTTGTGTCTTCGTGGTAAATTCTTTCAATTCGCTTTCCGAGGTAATTACACCCTCCAAACTTTTTGTAACCTAGGATTCAAAACTCCATACGAATGGGTACAAACTGAGTGTTTTAACATGATTTGAGACCTAAAATTCATTACATTTGCAATTGAAAATCGAGACGATGCTTAAAAAACCCTTTACTCTGCTATTTCTAATCGTTGGCTTTGTGGTTGCTAGCTGCGGCGGCGATGAAAAACCGGAAGAACAACTAGTTGCCAAAGGAAACAAGATGTACGGTGGTGAATTGAAATTCATGTCCACTGAGAAAATCGACAACTTGTTCCCAATTTACACAGGTGACGTGTACTCCAGCCGAATTATTTCTCAAATCTTCGAGCCGCTGTTATCTATCGATCCTGAATCAGGAACAGTGAACCCAGGAATTGCAAAAGATTGGAAACTAAGCAGCGATGCACGTGTTTACACGTTCAACATTCGCAAAGGGGTGAAGTTCCATGAAGATGCATGTTTCAAAAACAAAACGAGAGAAGTTACTGCAGAGGACGTTAAATTCTCATTGGATTTGGCATGTACGGATGTGAAAAACAACGAGGTATCGTACTTAATCGTGGATCTCATTGAAGGAGCAAAAGAGCATTTCGATAAATCAACCGGTAAAATTCGTAATGGTGGTGTGAAAGGAATTAAGGTGATCAACAAGCATACCTTGCAAATCACATTGACAGAGCCATACGTTGGATTTGAAAAAATCATGACGCACCACGGATTGGGCGTTACACCGAAAGAAGCATACAAGAAATACGGAAAGAACATCGGGAAACACCCTGTCGGAACTGGGCCGTTCTCTTTGGAGTCTATGTCTAGCAGCAAGATTTCATTAAAGCGCAACCCAAAATATTGGCGTAAAGATGAATTCGGAAACCGTTTGCCTTTCTTGTCGAAAGTGACGATGACCTATGTAAAAAATAAGCGTAGCGAATTGAAAGCTTTCCGCGAATCGAAGGTGGATTTGGTATTGGAATTGCCAGTAGAAGAAACAGAAAACATCTTGGGTACTTTGGAAGAAGCACAGCGTGGATTGAACGTGAAGCACAAGGTAGATGCCAAGAAGAGTTTGAATATGATGTACGTTGCCATGCAAAACCAAAGCGAAGAGTTTTCGGATGAGCGCGTGCGTCATGCCTTCAACCTAGCCATCGATCGCGTAACTATCGTAGATAAAGATTTGGAAGGAGAAGGTTGGCCTGCAATCAACGGATTCGTTGCGGACATGGAGGGATATCCTTCAGATAAAGTTCGTGGACATTCTTGCAATCCTGAGTTGGCCAAAAGCCTAATGAAACAAGCGGGATATGCCAACGGAAACGGTTTCCCAACACTAGATTTCTATGTAAACGGAATTGAAGGTTCTGCAGCGCATAAATCGTGTGTTGCAATTGCCAATCAGTTGAAAGAAAACTTGAACGTGAACCTGAACGTGATCTTGTGTAGTTTGGATGAGCGTCGTGCAGCTGTTGCATCTGGAAAAGCGAAAATCTGGCGTGCTGGATGGATTGCTGATTACCCAGATCCGTCAAACTTCCTCGCTCAGTTCTACGGCAACAATATGAAGAAGCAGTCTACGATGGTGAACGATTTCAATTACAGCAACGAAGCATTCGATGCTGTGTATGAAAGAGCCCTAGTAGAAACAGATAGCGAAAAAAGAATGGATTTATTCGTACAGTGTGATCAAATGGTGATTCAAACGGCTCCGGTAATTCCAGTTATGACGGATGACCACATCATTATCATCAACGCTCGTGTTCGCGATTTCAGTGCTACGCAGATGGAGACTTTGGATCTTACAAGCGTTTACATCAAAGAGATTCGCACGAAGAAGTAAGCTTCGAGAGCCTCAGCTTGCATTTCGGGTTCGAATTCTAGAAGCCCAAGGGTGACATTTTACCGCAAGGGGCGCGAAGATTTCTTTTGAACATATGAGTTTAGTACGCTATATTATGACAGCGTCATAATCCTCCGTGTGCATAGACAGTTCGGGTATCGACCCAAATAGTGCCCTGGTGCATCTGTGGTTAATATCATTTGTAAATTGAATTCTGGAAGCCCATAGGTGAGCTTTTAACCGCCAAGAGCGCGAAGTTCGCAAAGTAGTTTAAAAATATTGGACTTTTCGCTGCGCTCAAAGTTTGCCATTCCGAATAAAATCAACTTATTGATTTACTTAATCCACCGCAAATATCTCTTGCGCTCCTTGCGCCTTTGCGGTAAAGCATTAACTCAAAATCTCCTGAACAATAGAATAGGTTTCGAATTCACGAAGCCCCGGAACGTGGATTTTATAGTATTCCATCATAAGTTGTAACGTCGCGTCGCGCACTTCTTTGTTCACCGATACTTCGATTCCGTTGATGCGCTTTAGAATACATGTTACTTGTTCTCCCTGTGCAGTTCTATGTCCTTGCGGCGCGAACTTTCCAATATTACCTTCATCCAAATCGAAGATTGAACCGCCTTGCTCCACGAGTGGCTGAACCCCTAAAATTTCGGTGAAATCAATTAAAAAGAATAAAGGGAAATGGGCCAACTCCTCCTCGGCTTGTTGCAATTCAAGTACCTTCTCTCGAATGAAGGTAAACACGTGAGCGTCTGAGTCAAACTCATGGACACATTTGCGCACCGTTTCGGCAATGAAAAAAGCAATCGTTGATTTTACAGGATCGAACTGAAAGTCTGTTGGGAACAACGCTTCCGTACTCGTTAATTGCAGTAAATCACTTTCCTGACGACCGTAAAAGGTCAACTCTGTAGGTGCGAGCGGGAACAATTGATGGGCTTTCTTCTTTCCTCCTTTGAATACAAACTTTCGGAGGCCTTTACTGGCGGTGTAATACGTTACAATGAGACTAGAATCCGAGAATGCGGTTCGATTTAAGAAAATGCCTTGATCGTTCTGTTTCATCGTTCGTTCATCACCAAGACCTTGCCTACAAATCGGCCGTCGTTTTGATTCGATGCCGTCCAAATGAGGTACACTCCAGAGCGAACCAATTCGCCTGTCAATGTTTTACGATCCCATGTTGCGGTTCCGCCATTTGACGTTGTTTGGTATACCAAATTTCCTGCGACGTCCGTGATTTTCACATCCGAATCGTACTTGATTCCCTGAATTGTAATCACACCATCGAAATCCGGTCGTGCAGGGTTCGGGAAGACTTGAACATCTGAGTAATTTGGATCTTCATACGTGGCATCCGTTCGGTAAGATATCAATCCTTGATCGGTAATGATAAACATCTCCCCTGTTTCTTGATTGATCTCCATATCGATAATCGTATTGGAAATAAGCGGTGAGTTCTCCATCGTCCATTGTTCTAGGATCGTCAGTCCATCTTCTGACAGCAGGATAATTCCACTGTTTGCTGTTCCGAACCACTTTCGGTTCCCTCCATCTACTTCAATATCCGTAATGTGCGTTGCTCCAAGAACGAACTCCACATTTCCTTCGAATTCCAACTTGATTCGTTGTGCATTGTAGTCTCCGGCCGGTGCTCCAAAAGCATTCTCTGAATTGTACAACACCGCAAATCCGGCATCGGTTCCAATCCAAATTTCATTATCGAAATCCACGGCAATTGCAGTCACTTCGGAAGAAGGCAAGGCACCGGATAAATCACCTTGATTCAGATTCACCCATTGATCGTCCGTTGGGTTGTCGACAGTTCCACCATCGTTATATCCGTACAATCCTGCTCCACGAATAGACATCCATTTGTTACCATTAAAATCGATTTCGAGACGCTCAGTGATCTTGCTGATGGCACTTGGCCCCAAATTGAACGACAACCATTGACCGTCGCTCGTATAAACCTTCAAAGGTTCGGTTGCATATCCGTTGAGTACCCAAAGATTTCCTTCGTTATCGTATTGCACATCTGACACGAAACTCCATCCGTTATTGATGGTCGTAGGCTCTACCTCACTGTTTTGCGGTGTGAAATAACCCGACGCTTGTCCCGATGCATCAATAACCGTTACGGGAACACTGGAATAGGTTCCAATTCCGATTTCATTTTCGTCATTCGGATTAATAGAAACGCCCATGTAATCGTGAATGGTATCTGCCCATGCGGTAACGTTCTGCTGATCAATCAATCGCCATTCTTCGTCTTTGAAAGTATAAATCCCTCCACGATTAAACGTAGGTGCTCCACCAGAACGCGATCCACTACAAACAGCAATGGTTCCTTGCTGATAATCCAGTGCATACATTTCTGATTTCGGCGGCCCTGTGAGGTTAACGTACGTATTTTGATACGGCCCTGGATACTTAACCAAGCCGTTATTCTTGTCTGCAATCCAGTAATTCGTTCCGTCGTAAACGGTTGCCATAGGACTTGCAATAGCACCATTGAACAGTCCTAAATTTTCATGTACTGACCAATTGCTTTCGTATATCCGCCCGCCCCCAGAAAAGTCGATCAAAAGTCGATCTTCAATGGTAGCAATGGAATTGACTTCCATCGTGAAGGATTCCAAAATGGCAACTTGTAATCCAGTGTTATCTACTTGATACACCGTATCACCGCCAAAATCGTCGCTTTTAGATAAAACGAATAATTCATTTCCAGCAAATTCGATATCTGAAAATGGATACCATGCTGGGGTTACTCGGGAGTCTAATGTCCATTGTGCTGGATCGGCCAAAGCAATGTTGTTAACCGATCCACGGTACATTTCATCTTCGGTCAGGGCATAAATACTATCGTTGGCAAAGACAATATCAACAATCGGCTTCGATCCGTTCGTGGGATAATAAGTATCTCGCACCTCATCTTTCTTTGGATCAATTTTTACGATAGCAAACCCCGTAGCGATGTACATGTGTTCGTCGTACTCCACCATATTGAATACTTTCTTCGACCCTTGAATTTGTGCCAATTTGATCGCAGGAATGTTGGTAACGCGATTGCCTTTGAGCTTGTCTAAGTTTCCGTTTTCGTATCCAATAAATACGGAATTATCCGATTGACATACCTGAATACATGAAACCGTGATATCGGAAAGCCCGGAAACATTATCCCAAATACTTAACTCACTGGAAGCTTCGTCGTAAACGCCCACACCCTTCTCGTATGCCACATAGGCACTCCCAGAAAGATACGTTACGTCGATAGCTCGTTCAGGAATATGAAGTCGCCATTGTCCGGTTCCAATTTGAGCAGATGCTGCAAACGATAGAAACGTAAAAGCTATAAGTAGTCGCATGTTTACCAAAATGTAGCTGTATAAACGCATGGGAAACAAAAATATTTGAATTCAAGAGAAAAGACTAGAAGTGAAAAGATAAAAGAGAAGATTGTTGCATTGGTTAAAGGCTGAAAGTTGAAAGCAGAAAGATGAAACGCAGCGTTAATTTGCCTTCGAGAGCCTCAGTCTACCCATTTCCGATAGTCACCCCTCTTTAATTCTCCCCTCAAGGGGAGAGGGGCTTTCCTCTCCTCCCTTGAGGGAGGTGCCGCAGGCGGAGGGTGATCCGAAAAATCGCATCAGTCCACTCGAAATGCTGGATTCGTCAAAAAATCTTCATCCGTAAGTGCTTCCAGAAAGCGAATAAGGTTTTGGCGTTCTTCTGCGGTAAGTTCGAAAGGAACGATTTCTTCTCCTTTTCCGGGATGCGGATGACCACCCGATTCATAGTGTTTAATGACCTCTTCCAACGTTGCGATGCTTCCATCATGCATATAGGGCGCCGTTTTCGCGACATTTCGGAGTGTTGGTACTTTGAAAATAGCACGATCGGCTTCCGCTTCTGTCAATCGCATGCGACCTGAATCGGCGTAAGCTGTGTACAGACCATTGTTGGTGAGACGATCTTCAGTAAAATCGGGGCCGGAATGGCATTTTGAGCAGTAAAGCGTCTCGAAAAAAAGCTCCATTCCTTTCTTCTGACGATTGTCCAAAGCGGCATAGTTTCCGTCAAGGAACTTGTCGTAGGGAGAATTATCGCTGATCAACGTTCTTTCGAAGGTGGCAATGGAATTCTTCAGAATGAACTCTGTAATTTCTGACGTATTGTAGGCTTTTTCGGCCATCGCGACGTATTTCGGGCTGTTCTGAATCCGATCGATTACCAACAATACGTGAAAATCGAACTCGTTGTGTTCCTGAATCGGCACGCCAACCTGTGATTCCAACGATGGATTTACGCCGTCCAATAGGAACATCGTACGATTACCAACGTTGGATAAGGTAGGTGAATTCCGCGTTACCATTCGGTTCCGAATTCCGACACTTTTCTGCAATCCATCCGTAAATGCCAATTCTTGCTTGTGACAGGTCGCACAGGAGATTGTCGAATCACGTGAAAGAATTGGGTCGTAGAACAGGTGTTTTCCAAGTTCCACACGATAATAATCGGTTGAATCCAATTCAAATGCATGCTCGCGACTCAGAGCCCCAGTCGGTTCTGACATCCCAGCGCTAGCGCATCGAATTAGAACAAAGGCTGTTGTTACAAAAAGTCCTATGTAAAGAAAGGTTTTCACGAAATCGATTGCGTATAACTACAAACCCGCATCCAAAGAGACACGGGTTCGCACTTGATATTTAGTATCTCTTAGTTTTTCACTACAAAGCGGAACTGCTCGTTGATCTCTCCATTCGTGAAGTTGATCAAGTATGTTCCGTCTGGTAATTCTTTACGGATGAAGTAGTTTCCTTCCGGATTCTGTTGCTTCGCCTCCAAAACTACCGCTCCTGTCATATCAACAACCGTAATATCTACTTCGTTAGCTGTTGCCAAATCGTAGTAGATTGTAGGTGCATAAGCCATTTGGTAATCTGCATAGATATGACTTTCTTCCAATGTCAACTCTTCTGTACTCAATGAAGCGCTCAAAGTAAATACCGTTTCGTTGTTGGTGTTCGTTCCAATCAATTGGTTGTTTGCCCCGGCATCGTGCTGAGAGAATACCGTTGCCAAATCGATGTTTTGCAACCAGTCTGCAACATTCACATCCATTGCGATCGTAATCGCGTTTCCTGAGAGGTTAATTCCAGAGAAAGCAGATACATCAGTTAGAAGTACATCTCCCAATCCGCGTAGTGAAAAAGCTTGATCTGGTGTACCGTCGGCATCTGTATCTACATCACCGTCCAATACCCAGAAGAAGTATCCACCTGGCCAGCTCCAATCCATTGAAGGAGATTGTGCCGCTAACGGGTGACCTGCAGGCCAAGACTGTGTTCCCATTCCGTTGCGTGCCGCGTCCACTCCCAAATCAAAAGAGAATCCTTCCAAGCTCGTGATGTTTTCTGATCCTAACGTGTAGTTGGATACGTTTCCACTTGCCAATACGTAAGCGTCCGGCATGGAAGTCGTTTGTCCACCGTCGTGCGTCATTTCAAATCCACACATGTAGTATTGAACACGTGACAATGAAACCGCCGTTCCGTTCAGATCATATGTGGTTCCGTAAGAGAACGAAGCACCGTTGAATTGGTGGTTCAATGCTAGGTTGATATCGGTCTGCGCATGCACCGAAAATCCTGCTCCAGTAAGGATTAAACTTAAAAGTAATTTTTTCGTTTTCATAGTTTCAAAGTAGTTAATTTTTTACGATAAATCGAAATTTATCAGAGTTATGGTTTGAGTTAAAAGTTATTACATATGTTCCGTCGGGAAGTTCTTTACGAACGAAAAAGTTCCCTGCACTGGGTTGGTCATCGGCCTCAAGAACCACTCTTCCTGCCGCGTCTGTTACCGTGATGGATACGTTCTCCTTAGATGCCAAATTGTAATAGATTGAAGGGGCATACGGCAAGGTGTAATCCGCATAAATGTTCGATTCTTGATTCTCCCATTCCTCAATTGACAACGGAAGATCCAAAGTGAACACCGTTTCTGGGTTCGTGTTATTCGCCACATTGGTGTTGTCATGCAGGCCGTCGTGTGCCACACCCACGTATCGCAATTCAATTTCATGGAGCCAATCGGCAATATTGACATATAGTTCGACCTTAACATCATTTCCAGAGAGGTTCAACCCACTAAATCCATTGACGGGTCGGAGCAAATCGTTGCCCATTCCGTGCAACGAAAAGTTCAAATCGGGTTCGCCATCATTATCGCTATCTACCTTCCCGTCGATTGTCCAGAAAAAGTAACCATCGGGCCAACTCCAATCCATGGAGGGATTTTGAGCAGCTAGTGGATGCCCAGCAGGCCAAGCACTCGTATTCATTCCATTTCGAACGGAATCCACACCTAAATCAAAGGAAATTCCCTCTAAATTGGTGATGTTTTCCTGTCCCAATGTATAATCAGAAATGTTAGCGCTTGCTAATACGTATGCATCAGGCATTGATGTCGTTTGCCCGCCATCGTGTGTGATTTCAAACCCACTGAGGTAGTATTGCATACGACTGAAACGAACAGCCTGTCCATCAATTTCGTACACTTGTCCGTATTGAAACGAAGCACCGTCAACGTGATGGTACAATTTCAAATTGATATCTGTCTGAGCATATGCTGAAGAGAAACCTGTCAATAACAGTACTAAGATTCCATATTTCCAATTATATTTCATCGCTGAATCATTATTTTGACGGACATATCAGGACGCTCTACACTTCTTAAAATGTAGGTTCCGATTGCAAGTCCGCTAACATCGTAATTGTTGCTCCCTGAGTTCAACTGCGCAATCTCTCTACCAGAGAGGTCTAAGGTCACCCATTCACCAGAAAGCGGTAATTGAACTTCGTTATTTGCTGGATTCGGATACACAAGTAAATCTTGATTTTCGAGTTCATCTAGTCCGATAAATCCGGAAATGGTCACATCAACTTCTTGCGTATTCTCTATAGTTTGCGTGTTGAGATTTATATAATCCACTTGGATCACATCTGTAAATTCCGCATTGGTTTCCAACATCACTCCGAACCGCTCTCCAGGATACACCTCAACGGTGTCAGAATTAAACGGATTTGGTATTGGTCGTCCATCAGAAGCAATCACCTCTGCATTCATTCCAGCTGGGAATATTATCCGATTGCCATAGTATCCAATATTTGCCAAACGCATATATACCTTCTCTCCTACACTTGCGACAATGGCTTGTGAACTTAACTGAGATTCGGACTTTCCATTCACAACAAAATGCTGTGGTTGATAGTCCAAAATGGTATGAGTCATCGCTTGTGGATCATGGGGGTGATTCACTATTGAGTCATGATGCCAAATAGTATCTACTTCCGACATTAACCAAGCATGCTCGCTATCGAAGGCATAACCGTTTTCCCAAGTAAGATTTGGATCACTTTTGGGTTTTACTATCAGTAAACCATACATACCACCTTGAACGTGTAGTACAGAAGTTACATGACAATGATACAAATAAGTCCCCGGGTGTGGAGCTTCAAAATAATAACTTCCGGTATCATCATGAACGACTTCAAATGATAAATGTGGTACACCATCATTTTCCTGATTGACGTCCAACCCATGCAAATGAATGGTATGCGGGGCTCCTTGAGATAAATTCCACATATTTAAATTGACGGAGTCTCCTTCTTCGAATATTAAAGTAGGTGCTGGAATATTGATAGGAGCACTCAACGTTTGTGTGTACCCCATCAAGTGGATTAAATTTCCATCGTGTAATTCATACTGTTCCTGAAAGTCAACCTTAGAAATGATCATGACAGTTGTATCCATCTGACCAAATCCTCCTATTGAGGTTGCCAAAATGAGCGCAAGCGCAAGAGTAATTCTCATTCTAAATTTGCTCATGGTGCTATCAATAAAGTAGTAAACATTCCTTGGGGATATAGATTTCCTCCTGTAGTACCTATCAAATTATGATCGTGTACTGGATATTCACCTGGTTGGTTAGGAACCAATTCCAACACCATAGTTTCAGATGGGAAAATAGGCATGGAATCTTTCGACCAACCTGCGTGCGACGGATCTTTGGATGAATAGACGATTGTGGCATGATATCCGTGCAAATGCATGGAGTGAATACTTTGACCAGTGTTCGCCATGTAGATGTAAATCGTGTCGTTGACATTACCCACTACTCGTGCACTTGGATCATTATTGATATTTGGGTTACTCATGCCATTTATCGTAAAGTGTTCGGGATAATAAGTCATCCAATCAGGTGATGAGCCGGTAAAGACCGTACTGTTGTAACCAACTTGATGCTCTTTAATGTTCCAGAAGAAACCAGCATGTGTTGTATTCTTCACCACCAGCATTCCAGAGAGTCCAACGGAAGCATTATCCGGAAAATTCATGGGGTCGTGGAAGATATACACACCTTCGGTATTGCAATTGTACAGTACCTGTGCTGAATCTCCAGATGGAATAGAAACCGTGCTCGTTTGCCCTTGAATACGGAATTCGTGTACGTCCGTATCGAAGTTGTAAACCCAAAGATCCAATTGATCTCCAAGGTCTACCACAATTCTAGCATTCGTCGCGTTGTACGAATTGGTCGCGTTGAACGTCGCGTAGGGCAAGGAGGTGCCATTATCAAAATGAATACTATCCCTGAGTATGTACAACGAAGTATTAACAGTAGCTGCCTCCGCCTTGGTAGTTAATAGCAGAAACAACATAAAAATCCATCGCATCATAGTTTCACAAATCGTTTGTCAACTGTTCCTACATCTCCTATCAAACGAACTGTGTAGACTCCTTTTGGAAGATCTCCCACGTTAAGTACTTGCTGAACACTAGAGAGCTCGAATTTTCTGATTACCTGACCAGTAGTATTTATAATTTGCGCATTGTTCAAATCGTAGTCCGAATCAATGGAAAGTACATCCTGAACAGGGTTTGGGCGTATTTCAACATTACTTGCTAATAACTCTGGTGTACTAAGAGTGGTGTTTAATAAAAATGTGGCCGTGTCTGTTTCATTAGGAAAATCAACATCCCAAACCATGACTTGCAATTTGGCCGTTTCAGTTCCGTTGTAAGGATTAACCGTTAATCGTATCATTCCTTGGTTGGATCCATAAATTGGACTCATTGTTGCTTGGGTACCTACAGGAGGAATTTGACCCATACATATCCCAAAAATGCACACCATTCCGTCCCATGATTGCGGAAGGTCGTTATAGATAACTTCTATCGCAAGAGTAACAGTGTCGTTTCCTACAACCGATTGGTACATTGGATATTGCTCCGTTACATTAGGAGTAAGATTCGTCTCAATTGTATCGTTTGTATCCCACTGGAAAGTTGATTGAGCTGATACGGCACCACTAAGAACAACAACGGATAAAAAAAGTAGAAGAGTTTTCATAATTCTAGTATGTTATTTTATTTTTTCGCTTTAGGTCGATCGTACTTACAGCATGGGTGAAGGTTTTCATACGCTTCCTCGGTAGCACGTACGTCATCCGTATCGTGGCCCACTTCTGCTGCTTTCTCTTTGATCTGTTCCAATGTAACAACGGATGGATCGTACTTTACAGTCAATTCAAGGGTTTCCAATTCCCAATCTGACCAGAGCACTCCGTCCATTTCATTGATTGCTTTTTCGATGCGTGTTTCACACATTCCACAAACTCCATACACAGTGAAGGTTGCTTTTTCTTTTTTGTCGCCCTGCGGTGCAAAGCTGAATGATAAGATGGCCACAAAGACCACTAATGATTTGATTAACATATTCTTTTGGTTTTGTATAATTTAACTTCAATTGCTTGTAATCCCAACGTTGTGGGAGTAAGCATCAAATTAGAAAAACCTGAAAGAAAATGTGAAGATTGTTCTTGTAAATGGCTTCGGGCGGCCCTCGGAACGGAGGGTTCGTGATAGCGAAATCGTTCCAGCTTGAGGCTAAATATTCGCCTAAGAAATGATCTGACTTTTCGAGTTGTAATGCTTTAACATTGACGATAGCTTGTTGCGTATCTCCATCTGTTCTAAACACCACCTGATCGTTGTAACAGCATTTACCGTATTTGATCACTGGTTTTCCTTCCAATGCCTTTTCTTTGGCTATTTTTCTGGCTTTGCAGCAAGGTGGGAGTTCTTTTTTCGGCTTTTGAGCGGCTTGTTTTTTGTGCATATCACATGGCTTTGCCACGTCATAAATGCTAAACGATTGCACTTCTCCCTTGCAGTAATGTATATCTGCACCAAAGCATGTGGAAGCCACCAAAATGGTGCTTGCCCAGAAGAATACTATTGCTTTGGAGAGAACTCGCATATAACTAAGATACGTAAGAATGACTTGTAAGACAAAAATAATGCCGAAGATTCCAGAAATCCTAAATCGGTTTGGGGACAGTTTTACCAAAAACGGATCGCTGCTTGTCTATTTCGGAATGTGGGTTAAATTTGTGCTTACTTGTTTGGTACACTTCGAGAGCCTCAGCGTACCAGACTTTTTTAGGCTCCGTAGCTCAACTGTATAGAGCACTGGATTTCGGCTCCAGCGGTTGCAGGTTAGAATCCTGCCGGGGTCACAAAAAGCTCCCGAAAGGGGGCTTTTTTTGTTTCTCGTCATTCAAATCTGTTTGACCTGAAGTAAATCAAGATTTTACGAAAGCACTGACGAAGGGAAGCTAATTCTGACGAGGTCATAAAAAGCTTCCAGAAATGGAAGCTTTTTTTCTTCACGACATTCACGGCCTGTGGCAGCAGGGAACCTGAACGTTACAAAATTACTCTATCTAGAGTAGTTCGTGTTGCTGAACCGGCAACAACCGACGCGTTCTTAGATCATACTTGACGGTTTGCTTCATAATTAGCTATGTGCTCAATTAAGTATTCATAGATTCCTCCTCTTGAATTTTTTGGATGTCTCTTTTCCCTCTTTTTTTTCTACTTTAACCTGTGCGGGATCTTTTCAAATATTGACAGCATCTAGTAAGGTAGTACTTCAAAAGTGGTTGGGCGTAAGTTCGCTGCTCACATACCTGAAGCCTATTTGCCAAGATCAATTGAAAGGCACTACAGACAAATATGACTTTACGCTCTACTACGCAGTGATATTCTCTATAGTAAATCTAAAAGCGCTGATTTTTGTTGAGATGAAACGGGTATATGCTGGCCATTCTCAAGTAAAATACCATGTACATTGACTAAAATTGGGTGCGAAACATTTTTCGTATTTACAACATAGCTTCGATGGCATCGGAAAAAGTAATCAGGTAGTTTGAAAGCTATTTCCTTTAGAGGTTTCGAGGCCATCAAATCGCCTCCTTTACCATGAATATGTGTATACATTCCATCGGCTTTTAGATACAAAATATCAGACAGTATGATGTGTCGCTCTCCCTTGGTTGTTTTAATAAATAGTTTTTGATTCTTGCTGGTGAGGTTAGAGCTTAATATCTCCAATTTGTCTTTTATTTGTCTTTTCTCATCAACTCTTTCTTTTAATCTTAGGATAGCTTCACTCAGCCTATCCTCATTCAATGGCTTCAGTAAATAGTCAAGCGCCGAAAGTTTTATTGCTTGGATAGCATATTGATTGTAAGCCGTGATGAAGACTATTTCAAAATTAATATCCCCTGGATATAATTTCTTTATTTCTAGGCCATCGTTCTCCGGCATTTCAATGTCTAGAAACAAAACATCTATGTTGCCCAATTCATGAATACGACGAATTCCCGACACCAAGTTAGATGCCTCACCTACCACCTCGACTTCAGGGTTATTCTCTTTGAGAAGATACCTAAGTAGGACCCTCGGATGCTCCTCATCATCGATTATAAATGCTTTCATTTTCTACTCTTTTCCTTCAATTTTATTGAAATACAAGTGCCGGTAACATTCGTTTTCAAATCAAGTGTAATTTCAAACCTTCCTTGCGCATTCGTTTTTTCAATTCTTTCTCTCATGGCTCCCAACGCAAATGAATTATGCCCCTTCTTTTTTTTCTTACTAGAAGCATGCATACCCATCCCATTATCGCAAATTAGTAGTGTAATTTGCTCGTTTTCTTTCTCCACGGAGAATTGAATTGTCTTAAGTTTCTGATCCAATCGAAATGCGTGTTTAATTGCATTTTCAATGAATGGCTGCGTAATTAATGTAGGTATTTGAACTAAATCTGGATCAATATTTTCATCTAACTGAATCGTAAATTGAATTGGTTCGTTGAGTCTTGAGTTTTCCAAACGAACATAGTTTTCCATTAAATCCAACTCTTCCGCGAGAGACATGTATTCTCTACCAGAATTATCTAAAATACTTCGTATAAGCGCCGAAAAATCTCCGATATTTCTGTAAACATCATGTTTCTTTCCAAGAATAACGTTTGTCTGAATAGCGCTTAAAACATTGAAAATAAAATGCGGGTTCATTTGTGTACGAATAGCTGTTAATTCTGCGCTCAGCACCCTATTCGAGAGCCTTTCTTTCTCCAATATTTTACGTTGACTTTTCCGAATCTGATGCAGGCTAAATTTATAGATCAGAAAAAAGATTACCAGCAAAATACATATCAAGGCAAAATAAAAATACCAAGTTTGATAATACGGCGCTTTAACCTTGAGAACGATTTTCTCGACACTTGTTTTTCTTCCATTGGCATCTTTACCATATATCTCCACAATATTTTCTCCAACAGGCAATCTCTGTATAGACACTAGCTCTCCCTGACTCACTTGGGTCCACTCTCCACTGTTAAGCCGATAGAAAAATTCAGCTTTCCCGATCAAATGATGCCTCATTTTAAGCTGAAATCGAAAATCATTCTCGTCAAAATCTGATGTTAAGTATTTCGAGGTTCCATGAAAGGTTCCATTTTTTATTTTCAGAAGTAGACTTGGTTGAGACTTTTTTCGGTCGTTGGCTATTAAACAAGTACTCACGGAGCTCTCATCAATCAGGAGAAATTTATTTTTATTACGTAGGAACAGTCGCAATGATCTGCTGTCACAGTATTCTATCGGGTTAAATAACCTATGTCCACTTTGGTCGTCAATGTAATAGTCCTTGGTGATGCCATCCAGAAAAATCCCTTCATCAGAAGGAATAGCATTCTTTAGATCTCTCCTTTCCGACTTAAAAAGTAGTCTTAGTTCTAAGTTTTTGTTCAGTTTCCAGACATTTTCATAATCGGTTAATACAAAAATGTCTTTTTGCTCGTTCCTTAGTATTACCTGAGCGTTTTTAATTTTACCATTTCCGATACGTGTACTACTATTTTTCTTGGAGTCGTATGAGAAAAGACCATTTTTTGAGGCTATTAATAATGTTGAATCATTCAAAGGATAAACATCAGACAACCAATCAGAATCTGTGATTCGTTCAACTCCAAAATCCCCTGTGTAACAGTATAGTCCATTACTTGAGGCGAGATAAACCCTATTGCCAATAGCATTCATTGATTTGATACTGGCACTGTTATAGCTCCTATCAATAGAAAATGTATTTAAGTCAATTCGATACAAACTATCGCAAAATGCCAATGCAAATGATTTGTCCTCATCAACATAGATTGACTGTACCTCAGAGAGGGAAGAAAAACTGAGTTTACTTATTTTTTGGTCTTTTAATGAGTATCTAATGAATTCTCCTTTTGTAGAACCGATGTAAGCAGTTTGTGTTTTGTTTGTCAAGAACACCTTGTTGACGTATGAATCATCCAGAAATTTTGAAAGATCAATTCGATTTTCTTGAAGGTTCTCGATATAATAGATTCCGTGATTAAGTGTGGATATATAGATTATCCCATTCAAATCTTGGTCTACCTTCGAAACCTGTATTCCCCTTAAAATATGTCTTTTCAGATTCCCTGAAAAATCAAATATTTTTACACCATCATATCCACAAACAAAAAAACTCTTGTTTAATTTTTTGATATTGGTAACTTTTGCTGAATAATCATATTTCGTGTATTGATCATTCCTCTCAAGAAGATTCTCGAATTTTGCAGAGTTACGCGTGTGGCCAAAATACAAGCAAACATCATCTTCTTGATGCGATACGTATATATTTCCATCATACAGATCATCATCAGAAGTAATAGTCAAACATCTAATTCTAGTTTCACCATCATGAGCGCAGCGCTCAGCTTCACGATAAAATACGGCCACTAGTTGCTGATTTTTAACAAAGAGACTATATACCGTTTCGTTATATCTTGCTACTTCAATGAAGCTGTTTTTTTGCTTATCGTACTTCCAAATAGCCTTACCTCCGTATGCATAGACATCGTTTTCTAAAATGAAAAGCTCTATCATACCATTTCGTTCCGAGTCAAAAGGTATTTTGATAAGACGAGATGCTTCACACAGGAAGACATTACCATTAAAATCTGCAGACCAAACACGATTGTATGAGTCAACTTCAACTCTAGACATTGACAATCCTCCCTGACCTGGCTTCACTATCAGTTTACTTTTTGCACCGTCAAATTCGAACAAACCGTACTCTGTCGCAATCCAAAGATCACCATCATGATCAAAGTCCAAATCGAAGATGGTTTTTACATCCGTGCTTACTAGGTCTAATTTTGCATAATTAGCATCAGAATACTGGCCAGTTGCCAGGAAGGGAAAACAAAAAAGGAATATAAAAATGGTCTTCAACGATCGCTTCTTTTGCATTAAGTTAACATAACTCAATGATTTTTTTAAATCTTTTTGATTCAACAAAAAAGCCCTCATCAAAAAATGCATGAGGGCTTCCTCTCGATATGAAAAAACTACTCCAATGAAGGTTGCTTTGAAAAGTCTTTTGCAAGTGTATTCTTCCTAAAACAGATAACAAGAACCAAGGAGGTACATTACAATTATTGACTTATTCATTAGTTAATGTATTCAACTCAAGTGTAATTCATGTGTATTTACTCCTTAATGAATTTTTCCACGGAATGCACTCCCAAAGAGGTAACTTCTACCGTGTACACTCCAGCCTGAAGTCGTGAAATATCAATAAGTGTCTCTTTACCAGTGTATACCTCTTGCCCGAGATTGTTGAGTATTCGAACTTCAGTCAATTGGTTGTCCACCTCTATTTTCAGATAATCCTTCGCTGGATTTGGATAGATCAAGAGATTGCTTTGTACATCAGACTCGAAAAGAGCTGCTGCGCCTGAAAATTCAATGCGCCCTGAATAAGATGAGAAGGGATTATCACCAGGTTCGACAGAACCAACCCAAAATAACTTTCCATTCGGAGTCATTGTTGCATCCAGAATGTCACCGTAAGTAGGCAACAAATAGTATCCATTACTCAACTCACTCGTATTTATAGTACCATCTGCGTTGAAGAGAAAAAGGGCATGATTACTTGTGGACTGTCCCGTTGGAGTTGCCTCGCCTGAGACCAATATATTACCATCCGATAAAATTTGTAAATCGTTATACCTCACTTCATCATATCCAGCATTCATGTCTGCATCAGTAACATATCCAAAATTGGTGTCCACGGAGCCATCAACCAATACTCTCGCTATGCTAGTTCGATAAGCACCGATGATAATACCAGAGCCCAGTACAATAAGTTCACCTTGATCATCAAGAGCGATATCCCTTACTGTTCCAGAATTATTTGATGACTGAAAATAAAGGTAGGAAAGCCCTACATCATCAGAACCAAAGGAAGCATCCTTTTGACCGTCAGATGTTATTTTAGCGATAAAAGATTCCCAATCACCATTGTAATATAACGTCCCACCGAAAAACACCTCCCCAGTTGGTGCTAAAGTAGCGCAGACAACCTCCGTAGCGGCGTCTCCGAAAGTGAATACTGCCAAGCCATTATTGCCGTAATTAGTATCGGCTTGACCGTTACTTGTGAACTTAAAAATGAAAAAATCTAGCGGCGTCTGATGGTCATCCAATATACCAATAACGTATCCACCACCGCTGTTATCGACAAGTATCTTTTGTGCTTTGAGAGATGTGCCTGGCTCCTCCAAGATTAACTCGCCATTTACTCCCCAATTAGTATTCAATGTAGCTGTTGAAACAGAGGTAAGGGAATAGTTTTGAAGTACAGCATAATCGGTACTGTTTGCAGTCACAGAATCGTAATTTACCGCTGTGAAAAAACCACCCGATCCATTACTGGAGATAGCACCTACGGTGGTACTGAAGTCCCACGAAGTCGGAGTAGTTAGAATTTCATACTCATTACCAGTTTCTTCTGCTACTTGAATAACATCAAAGGGAATCGAAGTGGAAGTAGCAACACGGTGAGAATATGCCAATGTCTGATCGTCAATGGCAATTAAATTCTTAATTTTTGCATCGTAACCAATAATCATATTGTAATTCGTGCTAGCAAGAATTGATCCATTCGAACCGAAGGTGTTATCCTCTTGCAAATACCCCTGCCCATATGCAGTTACTAGACTTGCTAAGCATAATGCTATTAGTAAAATTGTTTTCATTAAATCTTGTTTTAGTATTTCAAGTCAAAGGAAAATAGAATAACTCGTAACTCTGGCTTTGAGTTTCTGAAAAGGCTATTCAATTGCTAAACAAAAAAGCCCCCATCAAAAAATGTATGAGGGCTTCCTATCGATATGAAAAAACTACTTCAATTAAGGTTGTTTTGAAAAGTCTTTTGCAAGTGTATTCTTCCTAAAAAAGATAACAAGAACCAAGGAGGTACATTACAATG
>QCWI01000001.1:0-1439 GCA_003149635.1 Fluviicola sp. XM-24bin1 | reverse complement strand
CTGTTTTCTTCTCATTTTCATGGTTTTCATTTTGACTGATTTTCGCTTTTCAAGTTTCTTCTGATCTCGTCCAAAATAGACATCAGCTGGAGTTAGATTTTGCAACGATTCATGGTATCTGTGATTGTTGTAATAGTTCACAAATTCTTCTAATCGTTGCTTCAGATCGCCCGGTAGATAGTAGTTTTCTAGTTTAACCACGTTTTTCATGGATCTGTGATAACGTTCTATCTTTCCTTGAGTCTGCGGATGATTTGGTTTTCCTCGTACGTGACTCATTCCTTTAGCATCGATGTATTCTGCTAGCTCTGAGCTGATATAGCATGATCCATTGTCACTGAGTAGTCTTGGAGCGGTTTTCTTGCTTAACCCAGCTTTTCTGAGCGCATTATCCATGCTTCGCTTGACATCATCTACTTTCATGTGAGAACAGAGCTCCCAGTGGATGATATAACGGCTGTAGTCATCCAATACTGTTGACAGATAGAACCATCCCCATCCGATGATCTTGAAGTAAGTAAAATCGGTCTGCCACATCTGATTTGGGCGTGTTGTTTTATCCTTAAACTCGCTACTGGCCTTCATAACAATGTACGCAGGAGAAGTGATCAGTCCTCTGCTTTTCAGTATGCGATACACACTACTTTCAGAGATAAAATACTCCTTATGATCCACGATGCTGTGAGCAAGTTCTCTTGGAGAGAGTTCAGGACGTTCCAAGGCATATTCTACTACATCCTCACGGATCTCATCAGGTATGCGGTTCCATTGTGTTCTGGGACTTTTGTTTCTTGGAGCAAGACCATCATAACCTTGTTCCCTGTACTTTCCATACCAGTTATAGAACGTGCGCTTGGATATCCGAAGTTCTCTTAGTGTTCTGTTTACACCAAGTTCAGAGTCCTCCACAATACGAATGATCTCGTACTTTTCTTGTTGAGTAAATCGCATGTATTTGTGGAAGTTTATTCTAGACCACGCAAGTCTTTTTTTAAGACTCTGATCTCAAGTGCTTGCTCTGCTACTACCATCTTTAAGCCATCTGCTTCTTTACGAAGTTCTTTTACTTCAAAGGTATTTGCTTCACGCTCTGTATCTCCATTTAAACGCTTCTTTCCAGCTTCAATGAAGTCTTTACTCCAACGATAGTATAAAGCAGGTGCTATGCCTTCTCTTCTGCATATCTCTGCGATAGACTCTTCTCCTTTGAGTCCCTCTAGAACAATGCGGATCTTCTCTTCTGCAGAGAACTTTCTTCTTGTTTCTCTTTTGATCTCTTTGACGATAGCCTCTGTCGTCTTCTGTTTAGGTCTTCCTGGTCTTGCCATTTTGTTTACTTTTTAGGGTTGTTAATAATCCCCTGAAAGACTGCTTTCAAGGTAATAAACTATCACTTAACTTTATCCCTTAAGTGGTAAACATTATGCTGAAGCTTTACA